>NZ_JBIAOK010000001.1:242386-1315579 GCF_042878735.1 Streptomyces sp. NPDC003456 | reverse complement strand
GTTGATCCGCTCACCGCGGAACATCGCGTCCCGCAACCCGAACACGTCCGTCGCGACAGCCAGATCCCGCAACAGAGCCAGCGTCTCATCGGTGACCAGATGCTTGGAGTAGTCGATACGCAGGTCACCGACGCGCACGACGTAGCGCTCGGCGCGCCCCGGGTCCGACGCGAACAGCTCGCGCAGGCCGGTCTGCGCCAGGGCGCCGGTGCTGTGCCGCTCCAGGGCGGTCCACTCGGGCCGCTCGGTGAGCCGGGGGGTGCCGGCGGGGGAATCAGACATGGGCGGGGGTCTCCTCGGTTGCCTCGCCGTTCAGGGCGATGGCGTACATCTCGTCCGCGTCGAGGCGCCGCAGCTCCTCGGCGATGAGTTCGGAGGTGGCACGGACCTTCAGGGCGAGGGTCCGGGGCGGCTGGCCCGGCAGCGTCAGGGTGGCCAGCGGTCCTTCGGGGCGGTCGATGACGATCTCGCCGTTCTCGGTGCCCAGGCGCACGGCCGTGACGACCGGCCCGGCGGTGACCACGCGGTCGACCCGGACGTGCAGCCGGGCCTCCAGCCAGCGGGCCAGCAGTTCCGCGGCCGGGTTCTCGGCCTCGGCCTCCACGGCCGCCGAGATCACCTTCACCCGGGCCTGGTCCAGCGCGGCCGCGAGCATCGACCGCCAGGGCGTGAGCCGGGTCCAGGCGAGGTCGGTGTCCCCGGGCGCGTAGGCGCGCACCCGGCTCTCCAGGACCTCCAAGGGGTTCGCGACGGCGTACAGGTCGGTGATGCGCCGCTGGGCCAGCGCCCCGAGCGGGTCCTTGGAGGGCACCTCGGGGGCGTCCATGGGCCACCACACGACCACGGGCGCGTCCGGCAGCAGCAGCGGCAGGACGACGGAGTCGGCGTGCTCGGAGACCTCGCCGTAGGTCCGCAGGATCACCGTCTCGCCGGTGCCGGCGTCGGCACCTACCCGGACCTCGGCGTCCAGCCGGGAGGACTGGCGGTCGCGCGGGGTGCGGGCGTGCCGCTTGATGACGACCAGGGTGCGCGAGGGGTGCTCGTGCGAGGCCTCCTCGGCGGCCTTGATCGCGTCGTAGGCGTTCTCCTCGTCCGTGACGATCACCATCGTCAGGACCATGCCCACGGCGGGTGTGCCGATGGCGCGGCGGCCCTGCACCAGCGCCTTGTTGATCTTGCTTGCCGTGGTGTCGGTCAGGTCGATCTTCATGGCCTGCGCCAGCTCCGTCCGTCTCGTGCGAGCATCTCGTCGGCTTCCTCGGGTCCCCAGCTGCCCGAGGCGTACTGCGCGGGCCGGCCGTGCGTGGCCCAGTACTGCTCGATCGGGTCGAGGATCTTCCAGGACTCTTCCACTTCCTGGTGACGGGGGAACAGGTTGGCGTCGCCCAGGAGGACGTCCAGGATCAGCCGTTCGTACGCCTCGGGGCTGGATTCGGTGAAGGACTCGCCGTAGGCGAAGTCCATGGTCACGTCCCGGATCTCCATGGACGTGCCCGGCACCTTCGAGCCGAAGCGGACCGTCATGCCCTCGTCCGGCTGGACGCGGATGACGATGGCGTTGGAGCCGAGCTCCTCCGTCGCGGTGGAGTCGAAGGGGGAGTGCGGGGCGCGCTGGAAGACGACCGCGATCTCCGTCACCCGGCGGCCGAGCCGCTTGCCCGTGCGCAGGTAGAACGGCACGCCGGCCCAGCGGCGGTTGTCCACCTGGAGCTTGACGGCGGCGTACGTGTCGGTCGTGGAGGCGGGGTCGATGCCGTCCTCCTCCAGGTAGCCGCGGACCTTCTCGCCGCCCTGCCAGGCCGCCGCGTACTGCCCGCGCACGGCGTGCGCCCCCAGGTCCTGCGGGAGCCGCACGGCCTTGAGCACCTTCAGCTTCTCGGTGAGCAGCGAGGGGGCGTCGAACGCGGCCGGTTCCTCCATTGCGGTGAGCGCCATGAGCTGGAGCAGGTGGTTCTGGATGACGTCGCGGGCGGCGCCGATGCCGTCGTAGTAGCCGGCCCGGCCGCCGATGCCGATGTCCTCGGCCATGGTGATCTGCACGTGGTCCACGAAGGACCGGTTCCAGATCGGCTCGAACATCTGGTTGGCGAAGCGCAGCGCCAGCAGGTTCTGGACGGTCTCCTTGCCCAGGTAGTGGTCGATGCGGAAGACCTGCTCCGGGTCGAACACCTCGTGCACGATGCGGTTGAGCTCCTCGGCCGACCTCAGGTCGTGACCGAACGGCTTCTCGATGACCGCGCGGCGCCAGGAGCCCTCCGGCGCGTCGGCCAGCTTGTGCTTCTTCAGCTGCTCGACGACCTTGGGGAAGAACTTCGGCGGCACCGAGAGGTAGAACGCGTAGTTGCCGCTGGTGCCCCGGGAGGCGTCCAGCTCCTCCACGGCCGAGCGCAGCTGCTCGAACGCCGAGTCGTCGTCGAAGTCGCCGGGGATGAACCGCATGCCCTCGGCGAGCTGCTGCCAGACCTCCTCGCGGAACGGGGTGCGCGCGTGCTCCTTGACGGCGTCGTGCACCACCTGCGCGAAGTCCTGGTCCTCCCAGTCGCGGCGGGCGAAGCCCACCAGGGAGAAGCCCGGCGGCAGCAGGCCGCGGTTGGCCAGGTCGTACACGGCCGGCATCAGCTTCTTGCGGGACAGGTCACCGGTGACGCCGAAGATGACCAGCCCCGAGGGGCCCGCGATCCGGGGCAGGCGGCGGTCCTGGGCGTCGCGCAGCGGGTTGTCGAAGTCCGCGTCGGCGTGCCGGGCCGGCGGCGCGGCCCGCTCCTCGCCGCTCACCCTGGTCGGCTCGACCCCCGCCGCCTCCTGGGCGACCCGGGCCTCCTTCTCCTCCTTGGTCCCCTTGGTCTCGTGCTCGGCCGTCCGGTGGATGTCCTCGCTCATTCCGCGTCAACTCCCTCGCTGTTCAAGGACTTGGTGACCGCGTCCAGCAGGTCCTGCCAGGCCACCTCGAACTTGGCCACTCCCTCGTCCTCCAGTTGCCGCACCACCTCGTCGTATGCGATGCCGAGCCGTTCGACGGCCGCCAGGTCCGCGCGGGCCCGGTCGTAACCGCCGGTGACGGTGTCGCCCCGGACGTCGCCGTGGTCGGCGACGGCGTTCAGCGTGGCCTCCGGCATGGTGTTGACCGTGCCGGGGGCGACCAGCCCGTCCACGTACAGGGTGTCCTTGTACGCCGGGTCCTTCACACCGGTGGAGGCCCAAAGGGGGCGCTGCCGGTTGGCTCCGGCGCGCTCCAGCTCCTGCCAGCGCTCCCCGTCGAAGGTCTGTTCGTATGCCGCGTAGGCGAGGCGGGCGTTGGCCAGGGCGGCCCTGCCGCGCAGCGCGAGGGCCTCGTCCGTGCCCAGCAGCGCCAGCCGCCTGTCGATCTCGGCGTCGACGCGCGAGACGAAGAAGGACGCGACCGAGTGGACGGCCGACAGGTCGATCCCGGCCGCCCGCGCCCGCTCCAGCCCCGCGAGGTAGGCCTCCATGACCTCGCGGTGGCGCTCCAGGGAGAAGATCAGCGTCACGTTGACACTGATACCCGCTCCGATCACTTCTGTGATCGCGGGCAGGCCCGCCTTCGTCGCCGGAATCTTGATCATCACGTTGGGGCGGTCCACCAGCCAGGCCAGCTGACGGGCCTCGGCGACGGTGGCCGCCGTGTCGTGGGCCAGCCGGGGGTCGACCTCGAGGGAGACCCGGCCGTCCCGCCCGCCGGTGGCGTCGTACACCGGCCGCAGGATGTCGGCGGCGGCCCGGACGTCGGCGGTCGTCAGCATCCGGACGGCCTCGTCCACGCCCACGCCCCGCAGCGCCAGGTCGGCGAGCTGCTCCTCGTAGCCGTCGCCGGAGCCGATGGCGGCCTGGAAGATCGAGGGGTTGGTGGTGACGCCGACGACGCCGCGCCTCGCCACGAGCCCGGCGAGATCGCCGGACGCGATCCGCCGGCGCGACAGGTCGTCGAGCCAGATCGACACGCCTGCGTCGGACAGGCGCTGCAGTGCTCCCGCCGGTGCGGTCGCTTCGTTCACAGTGATCATCTTCTTTCGTGCGGTCGGATCAACCGCGCGCGGCGGCGAGGGATTCCCGCGCGGCGGCGACGACGTTCTCGGGGGTGAAGCCGTACTCGGCGAACAGGGTCCCGGCGTCGGCGGAGGCGCCGAAGTGCTCCAGGGAGACGATGCGGCCGGCGTCGCCCGTGAAGCGGTGCCAGGTCAGGCCGATCCCGGCCTCCACGGCGACCCGGGCCTTCACGGACGGCGGCAGGACGCTCTCGCGGTAGGCGCGCGGCTGCTCCTCGAACCACTCCACGGACGGCATCGACACCACACGGGTGGGCACGCCGGCCGCCTGGAGCTGCTCGCGCGCCTCGGCGGCGAGCTGCACCTCGGAGCCGGTGGCGATGAGGATCACCTGGGGCGAGCCGCCCTCCGCCTCGAACCGCACGTAGCCGCCGCGCGCCGCGTCCGGATCCGGCTCGTACGTCGGCACTCCCTGCCGGGTCAGCGCCAGGCCGTGCGGGGCCGGGGCGGTGGTGTGCCGGCGCAGGATCTCGGCCCAGGCGATGGCGGTCTCGTTGGCGTCGGCCGGGCGCACGACGTTGAGGCCCGGGACGGCGCGCAGCGAGGCGAGGTGCTCGACGGGCTGGTGCGTCGGGCCGTCCTCGCCCAGGCCGATGGAGTCGTGGGTCCACACGTACGTCACCGGCAGCTGCATCAGGGCGGACATGCGCACGGCGTTGCGCATGTAGTCGGAGAACACCAGGAAGGTGCCGCCGTAGACGCGGGTGTTGCCGTGCAGCGCGATGCCGTTCATCTCCGCCGCCATGGAGAACTCGCGGATGCCGAAGTGGACGGTGCGCCCGTACGGGTCCGCCTCCGGCAGCGGGTTGCCCCGCGGGAGGAAGGAGCTGGTCCGGTCGATGGTGGTGTTGTTGGAGCCGGCCAGGTCGGCCGAACCGCCCCACAGCTCCGGGAGCACCCCGCCCAGGGCCTGCAGCACCGTGCCGGACGCGGCCCGGGTGGCGACGGCCCGGCCGGCCTCGAACACCGGCAGCGCGTCCTCCCAGCCCTCGGGCAGCTCGCCCTTGCTCACGCGGTCGAACGTGGCGGCCCGCTCCGGGTTGTCGCCGCGCCAGGCGGCGAGCCGCTTGTCCCAGTGCGCGTGCGCCTCGGCGCCCCGGTCCAGGGCCCCGCGGGTGTGGGCCAGCACCTCGTCGGCGACCTCGAAGGACCGCTCCGGGTCGAAGCCGAGCAGGCGCTTGGTGGCGGCGACCTCTTCCTCGCCGAGCGCCGAGCCGTGGGAGGCCTCGGTGTTCCTGGCGTTCGGCGCCGGCCAGGCGATGATCGTGCGCATCGCGATGATCGAGGGGCGTCCGGTCTCCGCCTGCGCCGCCGTCAGGGCCGCGTACAGCGCGGCCACGTCGATGTCGCCGTCCTCCCGGGGCTCGATGCGCTGCACGTGCCAGCCGTAGGCCTCGTACCGCTTCAGCACGTCCTCGGAGAAGGCGGTCGCGGTGTCGCCCTCGATGGAGATGTGGTTGTCGTCGTAGAGGAGGACGAGGTTGCCGAGGCGCTGGTGGCCGGCGAGGGAGGAGGCCTCGGCCGAGACGCCCTCCTGGAGGTCGCCGTCGGAGACGATCGCCCAGACCGTGTGGTCGAAGGGCGACGAGCCCTCGGGCGCCTCCGGGTCGAACAGGCCTCGCTCGTACCGGGCGGCCATGGCCATGCCGACGGCGTTCGCGACGCCCTGGCCGAGCGGGCCGGTGGTCGTCTCCACGCCCGCCGTGTGCCCGTACTCGGGGTGGCCCGGCGTCCTGGAGCCCTGGGTGCGGAAGGCCTTCAGGTCGTCCAGGTCCAGCTCGTAGCCCGCGAGGTACAGCTGCGTGTACAGGGTCAGCGACGTGTGGCCGGGGGAGAGGACGAAACGGTCACGGCCCGCCCACTCGGGGTCCGCGGGGTCGTGCCGCATCACCTTCTGAAAGAGCGTGTAGGCGGCCGGGGCCAGGCTCATCGCGGTGCCGGGGTGCCCGTTGCCGACCCGCTGCACGGCGTCCGCCGCCAGAAGACGGGCGGTGTCGACGGCACGCCGGTCGAGTTCGGTCCAGGCGAAGCGGTCCGCTGTCTGCGTGCTCATCTTCAAGAAATCCTCGCTGGGAGCGACAGTGCTGCTCTGACGTGTTCAAAACTAAAAGTCTGACTTTTTCGGGGGAAGGTCGCGGTGTGTCAGCCTGTGGTGAAAGTGGGACACCGGACGGCGTCATGCCGTCCCGGCAGGGCGGTACGAGGCGGACATGGCAGACAGAACCCCCCAAGGCGGCGACGGGATCGCGACGTTCCCCTTCCCGGTCGAGCTGAGCGTCGGCGGTGTCGGCATGCAGGTCGCGCCGATGGGGGAGACCTGGGCCTCCGGCGTCCCCCTGGAACGCGTCCACCGCATCGACTTCCACGTCGTCCTGCTCTTCGGCGGCGGCCCGGTCCGGCACATGGTGGACTTCACCGAGTACGAGGCCGGCGCCGGCGACCTGCTGTGGATCCGCCCGGGGCAGGTCCACCGCTTCTCGCCCGGCGGCGAGTACCGCGGAACCGTGCTGACCATGCAGCCCGGCTTCCTGCCGCGCTCCACCGTCGAGGCCACCGGCCTGTACCGCTACGACCTCCCGCCGCTGCTGCGTCCCGACCCCGGCCAACTCGCCGGCCTGCGCGCCGCGCTGGACCAGCTGCGGCGCGAGTACGAGGACACCGCCACACTGCCGCTCAGCCTGCACACGGCCGTGCTGCGCCACTGCCTGACGGCGTTCCTGCTGCGGCTCGCCCACCTCGCGGCCAGTTCGGCCGAGGCGCTGCGGCAGCGCACCGACTCCACGTTCACCCTCTTCCGGGACGCCGTGGAGCGGGACTTCGCGTCCAACCACAGCGTCAGCGCCTACGCCGACGCGCTCGGCTACTCCCGGCGCACCCTGGTCCGCGCGGTCCGGGCCGCCACCGGCGAGACCCCCAAGTCCTTCATCGACAAGCGCGTCGTCCTGGAGGCCAAGCGGCTCCTCGCCCACACCGACCTGCCGATCGGCCGGGTCGGCGCGGCGGTCGGCTTCCCCGACGCGGCGAACTTCTCCAAGTTCTTCCACCAGCACACGGACCGGACCCCGGCGGCGTTCCGGGCGGAGCTGCGCTGAGCGCCGCGAGAGGCCCCGTGCGGGAGCGGCAGGGCCTCAGGTGCACGAAGTGGGGCCCCGCGCAGGGCAGAAGGGACCCCGCGCGGGCGAAGGGCGCTCCCCGGGGCGCGAAATGGGGCCACACGCGCGCGTGGAGCCCCTCACCGGGTCCGGTCAGCGGCCGAAGGTGAGTCAGGTGACGCGTGAGGGACCGGTTTCCGGCCGCGCTGTCCGAACCGGGGGCGGTGTGCGGTGCGTCGGGGACCTGCGCGAGCGCGTCGTTCGGTGGTCCCTCGCCGGGCGGTCGACGGCCCCGGAGGTCCCTCGCCGGGCGGTCGACGGTCCCGGTGGTCTCGCGCCGGGCGGTCGACGGTCCCGTGACCCCTCCGGGCGGTCGGCGGTCAGCCGGAGAGCTCGCCCTCGGCGGTGGCGGACTCCTCGCCGCCCGGCCGCCCCGCCACGGAGAACCGCTTCTTCACGTACCAGCCCGCCACGTCGTCGACGGCCAGGCACACCAGCACGCCGATCACCAGCGTCCACTGCGGCAGTCCCGCCCAGGCGGCGCCGAGCCCCACGGCTCCCGCGAGCAGCACCAGGAGGAGCAGCCGCAGCCCGTTCCGCCACCGAGGACGCGCGGCGAGCCGGCGAGCCCGTCTCCGGACGCGGTTCGTCTCCGCCATGACCGGTCTCCCCCTCCGGGTGCCGTCGCTCTCCGCGGGTGCCGTCGACGCCCCGCACCGTTCGACGCGCAGCGGGCCGGGACGGTTGCCCTCGAACGGCGGACAGGGGGAACGAAGCGGTGCTGTTGAACCGGGCCGGCCGGGGAACCCGGGCTGGCGACGGACAGACCGGTCCAGGCAGCAGGAGGTTTCCGTGGCCGTTCGACATCACCTGATCCGAGTTCCGCCGAGCGCGGTGTGGGAGGTCCTCGCTGACGGCAACCGCTACGCGGAATGGGTGGTGGGCACCTCCGAGTCCCACCCCGTGCGCGGGCAGTGGCCGCACGAGGACGCGGCCATCGCCTACCAGATCCGGCTCGGGCCGGTGACGCTGGACAACGAGACGGTGGTCCGCTTCTGCGAGGAGGGCAGCCGGCTGGAGCTGGAGGCCAAGGCCGGAGTCCTCGGCACCGCGCGCATCGCCATCGAGCTGCGGCCGTGGGGCGAGAACTGCCTGGTCATCGTCGACGAACACCCCCTGCGCGGCGCGGGCGGCCGGCTGCACAACGTCGGCTTCGAGGCCCTGATCCAGCTGCGCCACCGCGCCATGCTGGCCCGGCTGGCCCGCCTGTGCGAGCGCACGGACGAGGAGGACGAGCCCGACGAGCACGAGGCCCGGCGCCCGCTCGGCCAGGTCACGTCCCCCGGGGCGGACGGAGCCGGCCGTGCCTGATGCCGTGGTGATCGGCGCGGGCCCCAACGGCCTCGTCGCGGCCAACGTCCTGGCGGACGCCGGATGGAGCGTCGAGGTCCTGGAGGAGCAGCCCGAACCCGGCGGCGCGGTGCGCCACGACCGGGGGGTGCACACCGACTACGTCAATGACATGTTCAGCTCCTTCTACCCGCTCGCCGCGGCCTCGCCCATCGTGGCGGGGCTGCGCCTGGAGGACCACGGGCTGCGGTGGAGCCATGCGCCCAGCGTGGTCGCGCACCCGCTCTCCGACGGCCGCTGCGCCCTGCTGGACCGCGACCCCGAGGCCACCGCCGCGTCCCTGGAAGCCTTCGCACCGGGCGACGGCGACGCCTGGCAGCGGCTGCACGACGTCTGGCAGGGCCTGCGCGGCGACATCGTGGACGCCCTGTTCACCCCGTTCCCGCCGGTGCGCGCCGCGGCACGGCTGGGGGTGCGGCTGCGTGCGGCGGGCGGGCTGCGCATGGCCCGCTCGCTGGTGCTGCCGGTGCGGCGGCTGGGCGAGGAGGAGTTCCGCGGCGAGGGCGGCCGGCTGCTGCTCGCCGGCAACGCACTGCACGCCGACCTCGCCCCCGAGTCGGCGGGCAGCGGCGGCTTCGGCTGGCTCATGGCCATGCTGGGGCAGACCTACGGCTTCCCCGTCCCGGCCGGCGGCTCGGGCGCGCTGACCGCGGCCCTGGTGCGGCGCCTGGAGAGCCGGGGCGGACGGGTGCGGTGCGGGCAGCGCGTCGAGCGGATCGTCGTGGGGGGCGGCCGGGCCCTCGGGGTGCGGACGGCGGCCGGTGACGCGGTGCGGGCCCGCCGGGCCGTGCTGGCGGACGTGTCCGTGCCCGCCCTCTACGGCGGGCTCGTCGAACCCGAGCACCTGCCCGCCCAGCTGCTGGAGGACCTGCGGCGCTTCCAGTGGGACTTCGCCACCTTCAAGGTCGACTGGGCCCTGGACGGCACCGTGCCCTGGCAGGCCGAGCAGGCGGCCCGCGCCGGGACCGTGCACCTGGCCGACGGCATGGACGAGCTGACCCGGTTCGCCGCGCAGATCGCCATGCGGCAGGTACCGGACCGCCCGTTCCTGATCTTCGGGCAGATGACCACCTCCGACGCCTCCCGGTCACCGCGCGGCACCGAGTCGGCCTGGGCCTACACCCACCTCCCGCACGACATCCGCGCCGACGCCGCCGACGAGGGCATCACCGGCAGCTGGGACGCCAAGGATCAGGAGCTCATGGCGGACCGCATGGAACGCCAGGTGGAGCGCTTCGCGCCCGGCTTCCGCGCGCTGATCCGCGGCCGCCGCATCCTGGCGCCCCCGACCCTGCAGGCCCTCGACGCGAACCTGGCAGGCGGCGCCATCAACGGCGGTACGACCGCCATGCACCAGCAGCTTTTCTTCCGGCCCCTGCCGGGCACCGGCCGCCCGGAGACCCCCGTACCCGGCCTGTACCTCGCCTCCTCCGGGGCCCACCCCGGCGGCGGAGTGCACGGGGCGCCCGGCGCCAACGCCGCCCGGGCCGCGCTGCGCCGCCACCGCGCACCGGGGCTGGCCGGCGTGCAGCGGCTCCTGGCCCACCGCGACCGCACCGGAAGCCGGCGCTGATCCCGCCCGCGGGACGCGGCCGGGAAGGAAGGCAGCCATGCACAGCAGCCCACTGGCCGGACGCACGGTCGTCATCACCGGGGCCGCCCGCGGCGTGGGCGCGGCGCTGGCGCGCGAGACCGCCCGGCACGGCGCCCGGGTGGCACTCCTCGGACACGAGAAGGACTCCCTGGAGGCGGTCGCGGCGTCCCTGCCGGGGCCGTCCCTGGCCGTCGAGGCGGACGTCACCGACCTCGACGCGCTGCACGCCGCCGCGGACACCGTACGGTCCGCCCTCGGCCGTCCCTCGGCCGTGGTGGCCAACGCCGGGATCGCCGAGGGCGGCGCGTTCCTCGCCTCCGACCCGGCCGCCTGGCGGCGCGTGATCGACGTCAACATCACGGGCAGCTCGCACACGGCCCGCGCGTTCCTGCCGGACCTGCTCGAAACGGCCGGCTACCACCTCCAGGTCGCCTCCCTGGCCTCGATCGGCGCCGCCCCGCTGATGAGCTCCTACTGCGCCTCCAAGGCGGGCGTCGAGGCGTTCGCGCACGCCCTGCGGGCCGAGGTGGCGCACCGGGGCGTCGCCGTGGGCATCGCCTACATCAACTGGACCGACACCGACATGATCCGCGACTTCGA
Organism: Streptomyces sp. NPDC003456; assembly: GCF_042878735.1. Classification (NCBI taxonomy): domain Bacteria; kingdom Bacillati; phylum Actinomycetota; class Actinomycetes; order Kitasatosporales; family Streptomycetaceae; genus Streptomyces; species Streptomyces sp. NPDC003456. The sequence continues at coordinate 1,304,819 of NZ_JBIAOK010000001.1, read as the reverse complement.
CCGGTACGACCTGCTGCGGGAACTGCGCGGCCGCATGCCCCGGCCCGCCCGGCGCGTGCACCCGGCGGACATGGTCGCCGCCCGGCTGGTGCGGGCCGTGGAGCGCCGCCGCACCGCCGTCTACGCGCCGGCCTGGCTGCGGCTGACCCAGCCGGTGCGCGCGGCGCTGCCGCCGGTGGTGACGCGGGTGGCCCGCCGCGCGCTGCCCCGGCTGGAGGCCCGGGACCCGGCCCGGTACTCCGGGCCGCTGGGGGCCGGGGGAGAGGCCGACCGCCTGGCGGCCGACCGCCGTCGCTGACGCCGGCGCCCCGCCCCTCCCGCACGGGCGGCCCGTGCCGGACACTGGGAACGGGAGAGAGGAGGGCCGGCTGTGCTGACCGAGGTCCGTGAGCAACTGGGCCATGCCCTGTTCCGCCGGGTCGCCGGCCCGAGCGGGCCGCAGACGCGTGCCCGCATCCACGACACACCGGGGCCGCGCTGGTTCGGACCCGACGCGCCGATCCGCACGGTCCACGGCGACGCCTCCATGTTCATCGGCGGCCTGACCGCGCTGCTCCTGCAGTCCCTGCACCCGCTGGCGATGGCGGCCGTCGCCGGGCACTCCGGCTACCGCGGCGACCCGTGGGGCCGGCTCCAGCGCACCAGCACCTTCCTGGCGGTGACGACCTACGGCACCGCCGAGGACGCGCAGCAGGCCGTCGACCAGGTCCGCGCCATCCACGAGCGGATCCGCGGGACGACGACCCGCGGCGAGCCGTACCACGCGGCCGATCCGCACCTGCTCGGCTGGGTGCACGCCGCCGAGGCGTACAGCTTCCTGCGCGCCCACACACGTTACGGGGCCCGGCCCCTGGACGCCGCGGGCCAGGACGCCTACGTCGCCGACACCGCGCGGGTCGCCGAGGCCCTGGGCGTCGTCGACCCGCCGCGCGACCGCCGCGAGCTGGCGGGGCGCCTGGCCGCCTACCGGCCGGAGCTGCGGGCCACGCCCGAGGCCCGGGCCGCCGCCCGCTTCCTGCTGTTCCGGCCGCCCCTGCCGCTGGCCGTGCGGCCCTTCTACGGCGGGCTGGTCGCCAACGCGGTCACCGCGCTGCCGCCCTGGGCCCGCACCCTGCTGTGGCTGCCGAGGGTGCCGGTGGTCGAGGACCTCGCCGTACGCCCTGCCGGACTCGCCCTGACCCGGACGATCCGCTGGGCCATGACCCCGCCCCCGCCCCGGGGGACCTGACTCCGCGTCCCTGGGTGAAGACGACGAGTAAGGTGCACGGCGTGCTGGCTCAACGGCGACACCGACGCGTCCTCCCCGCGGCGCGCACCCTCCCGGAGGAGGCGGGCGTCGACGTGGCCGTGGCCCGAGGGGCGCGGACGTGAACGCCCTGCCGGCAGCGGCCCCGAGGCCCGCCGCACGCGAAGCGGCCGGAGGCCCACGGCCCCCGGCGGGTGCGCCCGGACGGGCCCGCGGCCGGGCCGGTCGAACGAGACGGGGCGCGCCCGGGTCACCCGGCACGCCGCGCGCAGCCTACCGAGGCGGAGGAACCCGGTGAAACTGACGATTCTGGGCGGCGGGGGCTTCCGCGTGCCGCTGGTGTACGGGGCGCTGCTGACGGATCACGCCGAGGGCCGCGTGACCCGCGTGGTCCTGCACGACCTGGACGCCGGACGGCTGTCGGCGGTCACCCGCGTCCTGGCCGAGCAGGCGGCGGGGGTGCCCGACGCGCCCGAGGTGAGCGCCACCACCGACCTCGACGAGGCGCTGCGCGGCGCCGGCTTCGTGTTCTCCGCGATCCGCGTCGGCGGCCTGCAGGGCAGGGCGGACGACGAACGCGTCGCCCTCGCCGAGGGCGTCCTCGGCCAGGAGACGGTCGGCGCGGGCGGCATCGCCTACGGCCTGCGCACGGTCCCGGTCGCCGAGGACATCGCGCGGCGCGTGGCCCGGCTCGCCCCCGACGCCTGGGTCATCAACTTCACCAACCCGGCCGGACTCGTCACCGAGGCCATGTCCCGTCACCTGGGCGACCGCGTCATCGGCATCTGCGACTCCCCGGTCGGCCTCGGCCGCCGCATCGCCCGCGTGCTGGGCGTGAAGAACCCGGGCGAGGCGTTCGTCGACTACGTCGGCCTCAACCACCTCGGCTGGGTGCGGGGCCTGCGCGTGGCCGGCCGGGACGAACTCCCGCGCCTGCTCGCGGATCCGGGGCTGCTCGGCTCCTTCGAGGAGGGCAAGCTCTTCGGGACCGACTGGCTGCGTTCCCTCGGCGCGATCCCCAACGAGTACCTGCACTACTACTACTTCAACCGCGAGGCCGTCAGCTCCTACCGGCAGGCGGAGCGGACCCGCGGCGCCTTCCTGCGCGACCAGCAGGCCCGCTTCTACGCCGAGGTCGCGGACCCGCAGACCTCCGCCCTGCGGGTCTGGGACGACACCCGCGCCGAGCGCGAGGCGACCTACATGGCCGAGAACCGCGAGAGCGCCGGCGCGGGCGAGCGCGACGAGGACGACCTGTCCGGCGGCTACGAGAAGGTCGCCCTCGCCCTCATGCGGGCCATCGCCCGCGACGAACGCACCACCCTGATCCTCAACGTCCGCAACCGGCACACCCTGTCGGTGCTCGACACCGAGGCCGTCATCGAGGTGCCCTGCCTGGTCGACGCCGGCGGCGCCCACCCCCTGGCGGCCGACCCGCTGCCCGGCCACGCCACCGGACTGGTCTGCGCGGTCAAGGCCGTCGAGCGCGAGGTGCTGGCCGCCGCCCGGACCGGCTCCCGCGCCACGGCCGTGAAGGCCTTCGCGCTGCACCCCCTCGTCGACTCCGTGACCGTGGCCCGCAGGCTCGTCGAGGGCTACACCGAGGTCCACCCCGGGCTCGCGTACCTCAGGTGAAGGCCGCCCGGTGAGCGCCGTCACCGGCGACCGGGGGGGCGGCCATCAGGCCGAGGTCCTCGTCCACCTCACCCACGGCGCCCGCTCACTCGTCACTCGGGCTGCCGCCGACGTACCGCCGGTCCTCGGCGTCTACGTGGGCAGCCCCGTCCGGTGCGAGGCGCTCGCGGCCAGGTCCTGGTGGGGCAGCGGCCCGGGGGCGGCCGCGGTGACGCCGGCCGGCCCGGCCGGGGCGGGCACCGCCGGGAGCGGTTCGGACGCCGCCGGCCGCTGCTGCGGCAGCGACACCGGCCGCAGCGGGCGCGGCCCCGACACCACCGTGTAGTCCTGACCCAGGAACGGCGGGACGATCTCGCCCGGGTCCTCGCCCAGGGCCAGCTGCACCGCGGCCCACGGGACGTTGACGCCGCACAGGGACAGCTGGTGCAGTCCGCCCGCCGGGCGCGTGTTGACGTCCATCAGCACGGGCTGCTCCCCGAGCATCCGGAACTGGATGTTGGACAGGTGGTGCAGACCGAAGCCCTCGGCGATCCGCCGGGCCGGCTCCAGCCACTGCTCGTGCAGGGTGAAGCCGCGGCGCCGGCCGTTCTTGGTCCGGCCCACGGCCAGCCGGACCCGGTTGTCCGGACCGGTCAGGCAGTCCACCGACACCTCGGGCTGCTCCAGGCGCGGCATCACCAGCCAGTCCACCGGCTCCTCGGCCCGCCGCAGCGCCTCCAGCACCAAATCGAGCGGCACGTACGGGCTGGGGAACCCGCTGAGCTGCGCCAGCGAGAAGGGGCTGCGGGTGATCACGCGGAAGCCCACCCCGCCCGCCCCGGACGCCGGCTTGAAGCACGCCCGGTACCCCGCGGCCTCCAACTCCTCGACGGCGCAGAGGAGTTCGTCGGCGGTCCGGACCCGCCACCACGGCGGCACGGGCACACCGATCGACTGGACCGCCTCGTAGGCGATCACCTTGTCCTCGAAGACGGCCACGGCCTCCCGCGACGGCGCCAGCAGCGCGGTGCCGACCGCAGCGAACTCCGCGCGGTGCGCGACGATCGCCGCCTGGTGCAGCCGCGGCACGAACACGTCGATGCCGCGCCGCGCGCACTGGTCCAGCGCGTACTCGACGTACCCGGCCGGGGACAGGTTCTCCGGCTCCAGGTCGGCGGTGTCGGCGGCGGCCAGCACGGGGGAGTCCGGGTCACCGTGCGTGGCATGGATCTCGACCGCCCGGTCGCTGGGATTCCTCCGCAGCTGATCCATGAAGAACACGTTCTCCGCGTACGTGCGGTTGAGCCAGACGCGTACGCGAGAGACCATGCAGGCCGCCTTTACGGTTCGCGGGCAGGACTCAGCGGCCCGTGCCCGGGCAGGAGAAGGGAGGGTCACCAAACCGCCCTGTTCGAAGGGGAGTTCACGGCGGTGGTGTCGGGGCGATCATACGGCTTCCGCGAGCCCTCTCGTGCAACGCCCGTGTGAACGATTCCGGCGCCCGCCGGGCACCCGGCCGGCCTTGTCGCCGCCGCCTGCGATGTGATCTCTTGAGCACGCGCCTGCACAGGGCACTTGGTCCGCCGCACCGGCGCCGGACGGACGTCCTGCGGCGCCCCGAGTGAGCGAGGAACGGTGATCGAGGAACTGCTGCCCCCGGCCGTGGTGACGGTGGAGGCGTACGGCCGGGACGCCGGGGCCGCCGAGCTCTTCCCCGAGGAGGCGGCGCTCGTGACGCGGGCGGTCGCCAAGCGGCGGCGGGAGTTCGCCGTCGTGCGCTCCTGCGCCCGGCGTGCCATGGAGAAGCTCGGTGTGCCGCCGCAGCCGGTCCTGCCGGGGGAGCGGGGCGCCCCGGGCTGGCCTGCCGGGCTGGTCGGCAGCATGACCCACTGCGACGACTACTGCGCCGCCGCGCTGGCCCGCGCCACCGACCTGGCCTCCCTGGGCGTCGACGCCGAGGTCGACGAGCCCCTCTTCGACGAGGTGCTGTCGACCGTGGCGCTCCCGGCCGAGGTGGACCGGCTGCGGCGGCTCGCCGAACGGCGCCCCGACATGCACTGGGACCGGCTGCTGTTCAGCGCCAAGGAGTCCGTCTACAAGGCGTGGTTCCCCCTCACCCGTGAGTGGCTCGACTTCACGGAGGCCGACATCGAGATCGCCGAGGACGGCCGCTTCCGCGCGGCGCTGCTCGTCCCCGGCCCCCGGGTCGGCGGCCGCCGCCTCGACCACTTCGAGGGCCGCTGGACGAGGGCTCGGGGCCTGATCGCCACGGCCGTGGCGGTCCCGCACGCCTGAGCGGGAGCCCGCCACGGGGCCGCGGCCCGAAGGGAGGAGAATCTCCCGGGGCCCGCCGGCTCAGAGGCCCGGCTCGGGGCACCAGCTCCCCAGGAGGCGGAAGAACGCCTCCTCGTTGCCCGTCAGGCCGGCCTCCCGGAGGGCCTGCTCCGCCTCGGCGAGGACCGCGGGCGGGACGACGGGCGGGCCGCCGTCCCGGTCGAAGGCCGCCCGGACGGTGTGCAGCAGACGCAGGTACGCCTGGACGGCGCAGCGTTCACGGTCGGTCAGTACGGCGGTCGGCATCGGTCGGCTCTCCCCGTGTCGGCGTCATCGGTCCCGCGCCCGCGAGGGCACGACGCCCCGCACAGCGGTGCGCACCCCCAGCTTGCCGCCCACCACTGACAATCCGGTCCCGCCGCCCTCCGGTTCGCCCGCTCGGCGCAGACGCGACCACCCCCACCGGCGCGGGCGGCCGTCAGCCCTGCGGGCCCCGGTACCCCAGGGACGCCTCGATGCGCCCGGCCAGATGGTCGCGCTGCACCGGCCCGCGCGAGGCGGAACCCGCCAGCCACGCCCGGCACTTGCTGGCGAGGAGCAGCCCGAAGCTCTCCGCCTCCCGCTCGTCGTCCAGGTCGAACCGGGTGCGCGCGGCGACCTTCAGCACGGTCGCCTGCAGGTCGGCGCGGTCGTCGAGCAGCCGGGCCGCGACCGCGGCGCCCTCGACGTGGTGGGAGCAGTGCCCCGCCTTCATGTGCCACAGCTCGTGGCCCAGGATCACCAACTGATGGTCGGGGGCCGTGCGTTCCTCGATCACCACCAGGTCCTGCTCGGCCATGTCGAGCCACAGCCCGCTCGCGGTACCGGGCGGGAAGGCGGCCGTACGGAAGCGGACGGGGCGGCCGCGGCGTCTGCTCATGCCGTCGCACAGCGCGGCGTACAGCTCGTCCGGACGCGCCGGCGCGGGGAGGGTCAGTTCCGCGACCAGCTCGCCGCACAGGCGGCGCATTTCCCTACCGATGCCCACAGTTCTCCCCACGGTCACGACTCGGGCCGCTTGACGCTCTCCAGGAGCATGTCCAGCCACTCCGCGACCTTGTCGCGGTGCTGGTCGGTGGGCAGCTGCGCGGCACGCCAGGCGATGCCGCGCACGCCGTGGTCCTGCAGCAGCCGCTCCAGCGGGTCGTCGACCGCCGCGGCCGCCTGCCGTTCCCGGTCGGCGAGCTTCTGCAGCAACTCCTGCTCGGTGTGCTGCAGAGCGCTCACCAGGGCCTCGGCGTCCTCGGCGGTCAGGAACCCGGCGTGCACCCGGAAGAACCGCTGCAGCGCGTCGCAGTGCTCCATGGTCGGCCGCCGGTCGCCGTTGATGAGGGCGCCGGCCTGCTGGCGGGACATGCCCGCACCGTCGGCGATCTCCTGCTGGGTGTATCTGCGGCCGTTGGGCTTGAGCCGGGTGCGGCGCAGCAGGTCCAGACGCTGCAGAAATCTCGCCTGCACGTCCGGTTCACCGGCCGGCCTGCCGCTGAGCAGCGACTTCACCACGGACTCCGGGACCCCGGAGGCCACGGACAGCCGGCCGGTGTCGAAGACCTCGGCGTGCGGCACTCCGAGCCGGTCGGCGAGCGCGGTGACACGGGAGACGACGGCCGGCAGCACAACCGTCTGCGTGGCGCCCGGACCTTCGACGAAGCCACCCGTCACCGACAGATCTCCTACGTCTCTCACAGGCTTCTCACACATGGATGCCGTGACCTACCCCGGCGTGAACTGACCGGAGCGTAGCCGGTGCCTCGAACTCACATCCAGGTCTCGCCACAACTGTGGCCAATTTCAGCCGTCAACAGCCACGGAATGCCACGATAGTTGACACGCGTCGGCCGGGGGCAGCAGGATCGGGGCGCCGCGTCAGGGCCGCACAGGCAAGAGGGGTGACCTCCCGATGGCATATCAGGCAGGAGGGCAGCGGCCGGCACCGCGGCCCGTCGCCGAGACTCCCGAGCTCCAGGCCTACCTGGAGGACTACGCCGGGCTGCTGGAGACGGTCGCCTCCCCCTCGCTCGTCGTCGACCACCGCTGGGACGTCGTGCTGGCCAACAGCGCCTTCCGGTCACTCTTCTCCGCCGTCGGGCCGCACTCGACGGCGATGCCGGGCGACAACTTCCTGCGGTTCGTGCTCTTCCACCCCGACGCGCCCGCGGTCCTCGGCGACCACGAGTCCAGCTGGTGCCTGCCCATGCTTGCGCACTTCGCGCGGACCGTGGACACGCACGGCCCCGACCACGGACTCCAGGCCGTCCGCCGGGACATCGCCCAGGACCCGATCATGGAGGCCGCCTACCGGCACGGCCTGCCGCACTGGATCCGCTCGGTCGGCGAGGGCGCCGTCGAGCAGGACGGTGCCGTGCGGCCGCTGCTGCACCCGGACCCGCGCCGGGGCGCCCTGGAGTGCCGGATCGTCGCCGAGACCTCCCGGACGCTGGAGGAACTGGGCTGCACCCGGCTCACGTTCGTCCTGCGTGACGCGCGTCGCACGCCGTCCCGCGACCGCCGGCCCCGCCGTACGGCCTCCCACCTCCGGGTCGTCCCCGCCGCCGACTGACCGGCGCGGCCGGGGACTTCGGCACCGCGACCCCGCCGGCCCTTCCCGTGGCGGCACCGTTCCCAGATCCTGTGGTGTGTGACATAGTACTGACGTGAGCGAGCCGCTGACCTGCGATGTCGTGGTGGTCGGCGCCGGAGTGGTCGGCGCCGCCTGCGCCCTGTACGCCGCCCGGGCCGGCCTGCGCCCCGTCGTCGTGGACCGCGGCCCGGTGGCCGGCGGCACAACCGGCGCGGGGGAGGGCAACCTCCTCGTCTCCGACAAGGAACCCGGACCCGAACTCGAGCTGGCCCTGCTGTCCGCCCGCCTGTGGGCCGAACTGGCGCTGGAGGGACTGGGGAAGGCCGTCGAGTACGAGCCCAAGGGCGGTGTCGTCGTCGCCCGCAGCGGCAGCGCCCTGGCCGGACTGGACAAGCTCGCCGCGGCGCAGCGGGCGGCCGGGGTCGAGGCGGTCCCCGTCCCGGCCGGCCGGCTCCGCGACCTGGAGCCCGACCTGGCGCCCGGCCTCGCCGGCGGGATGCACTACCCGCAGGACGCCCAGGTGATGCCCGCCCTCGCGGCGGCGCACCTCCTGCGGGCCTCCGGCGCCCGGCTGCTCACGGGACGGGAGGTGACCGGGGTGCTGCGCGGATCCGGTGGCGCGGTGCGCGGCGTGCGGACCGACCGGGGGGACCTGCACGCCCCCGCGGTCGTCAACGCGGCCGGCACCTGGGGCGCCGAGGTGGCCGCCCGGGCCGGAGTCGGGCTGCCCGTCCTGCCCCGGCGCGGCTTCGTCCTGGTCACCGAGCCGTTGCCGCCCCGCATCCGGCACAAGGTGTACGCCGCGGACTACGTCGCCGACGTGGCCAGCGACTCGGCGGCGCTCCAGACCTCCCCGGTCGTGGAGGGCACGCCCGCGGGGCCGGTCCTCATCGGTGCCAGCCGCGAACGGGTCGGCTTCGACCGGTCGTTGTCGCTCCCGGCCGTCCGGGCCCTCGCGGCGGGCGCGACCGCGCTCTTCCCGTTCCTCGCCGGCGTCCGGGCCCTGCGCACCTACGCCGGATTCCGGCCGTACCTGCCCGATCACCTGCCCGCCATCGGCCCCGACCCCCGCCTGCCCGGCCTCCTCCACGCGTGCGGGCACGAGGGCGCGGGCATCGGGCTCGCCACCGGCACCGGGCGGCTGATCGCCCGGGCCCTGACCGGTGAGCCCCCCGACCTCGACCTCGCGCCGTTCCGGCCCGACCGCTTCCCGGAGGAGGCCGCGTGAATCCACTGCAGCGGGCGGGCGCCCGGCCCGGCCCCGCGTTCACCGTCACCTTCGACGGCCGCCCCGTCCCGGCCCTGCCCGGGCAGACGGTCGCCGCGGTGCTGTGGACGGCCGGCGTCACCTCCTGGCGCACCACCCGGGGCCGGGGCCGCCCGCGCGGGGTGTTCTGCGGGATCGGCGTCTGCTTCGACTGCCTGGTGACCGTCAACGGCCGGCCGGACCAACGGGCCTGCCTGGTGCCGGCCCGGCCCGGCGACACGATCGCCACGCAGGACGGCTCCGGCCACCCGGGAGGGACACCGTGAAGGCCGAACTCGCCGTGATCGGGGCCGGTCCGGCCGGGCTCGCCGCCGCCCTGGCCGCCGCCGCGCGCGGAGTGCGCGTCGTGCTGGTCGACGCCGCTCCCGAGCCGGGCGGCCAGTTCTTCCGGCAGCCCGCGGCCGGCCTCGGTGCCACCCGGCCCCACGCGCCGCACCACCGGCGGCGGACGTGGGAGCGGCTGAGGGACGGCCTCGCGACCGCGGCCGTGGACGTGCTGACGGACCATCACGTCTGGTGCGTCGAACGGGCCCCCGGGGGCTTCACCGTGCACGCCCTGCTCGGCCCCGGCCAGGAGGAACCGGCCGAGGTGCGCGCCCGGGCCGTGCTCCTGGCCACCGGCGGCCACGAGACGGTCCTGCCCTTCCCCGGCTGGACCCTGCCCGGGGTGCTCGCCGCCGGGGGCGCGCAGGCGATGCTCAAGGGCGCGCTGGTGGTGCCGGGCCGCCGGGCCGTCGTCGCGGGGACCGGGCCGCTGCTGCTGCCCGTGGCGACGGGCCTCGCCGAAGCCGGGGTCGAGGTCGCCGCCCTCGTCGAGTCCACCGGCCCCGGACGGCTCGCCCGCCACGCGCGGGCCCTGGCCGGCAAGGTCCCCGAGGGCGCCGGGTACGCGGCGCGGCTGCTGCGCCACCGTGTCCCGGTCCTGGCCCGCCACACCGTCGTCCGCGCCCACGGCGAGGACCGGCTGACCGGCGTCACGGTCGCCGCCCTCGACGCCGACGGCCGGGTCCGGCCCGGCACCGAGCGGCGCCTGGCCTGCGACACCCTGGCCGTGGGCCACGGCCTGGTCCCTGACACCGACCTCGCCCGCGCCCTGGGCTGCCGCGTCGACGGACCCGGCGTGGCCGTCGACGCCGAGCAGCGCACCGACGTGCCCGGCGTGTGGGCGGCCGGGGAGACCACCGGCGTCGGCGGGGCCGACCTGGCCCTCGCCGAGGGCCACATCGCCGGCTGCTCCGCCGCGGCCCGCCTGCGCGGCACCGACCCCGCCCCGTCGGCCGCCGCCCTGGCGTCGCGTGCGCGTCAGCGGACGTCCGCCGCGGCCCTCGGCACCGCCTGGGCACCGCCCGCCCACTGGGCCGAGCAGCTCACCGGCGACACGGTGATCTGCCGCTGCGAGGAGGTCACCGCCGGCGACGTCCGCGGCGCCCTGGACCTCGGCGCGGGCGACGAGCGGACCGTGAAGCTGCTGACCCGGGCCGGGATGGGCTGGTGCCAGGGCCGTATGTGCCACACGGCGGTCGCCGCCCTCGCCGGCTGCGAACCCACCGCGGCCAAGCGGCCGTTCGCCCGGCCCGTGCCGCTCGGCGTCCTCGCACGGCAACACACCGAGAAGGGACAGTCATGACCGGACACCGCCCCTGGCGGGGCGTCCTCGTCGCCACCGCGCTCCCGCTGAACCCCGACCTCTCCGTGAACCACGACCGCTACGCCGAGCACTGCGCCTGGCTGGTGGACAACGGCTGCGACGGCGTCGTGCCCAACGGCTCCCTCGGCGAGTACCAGGTGCTCACCCCCGAGGAGCGTGCCCGGGTCGTCGAGACGGCCGTCGCCGCGGTCGGCGGGGAGCGCGTCATGCCCGGCGTCGCCGCCTACGGCTCGGCCGAGTCCCGGCGCTGGGCCGAGCAGGCCGCCGAGGCCGGCTGCCGGTCGGTGATGCTGCTGCCGCCCAACGCCTACCGCGCCGACGAGCGCTCCGTGCTCGCCCACTACGCCGAGGTCGCGAAGGCGGGCCTGCCGGTCGTGGCGTACAACAACCCCGTCGACACCAAGGTCGACCTCGCGCCGGAGCTGCTCGCCCGGCTGCACGGCGAGGGGCACGTCCAGGCCGTGAAGGAGTTCTCCGGCGACGTCCGCCGGGCCTACCGGATCGCCGAACTCGCCCCGGAACTGGACCTGCTGGCCGGCGCCGACGACGTCCTGCTGGAGCTGGCCGTCGCGGGCGCCAAGGGCTGGGTCGCGGGCTACCCGAACGCGCTGCCGCGGGCCTCGGTCGAGCTGTACCGGGCGGCGACGGGCGGCGACCTGGACACCGCGCTGCCGCTGTACCGGCTGCTGCACCCGCTGCTGCGGTGGGACTCCCGGGTCGAGTTCGTCCAGGCCATCAAGGCGTCGATGGACCTCGTCGGCCGCCACGGCGGCCCCTGCCGTCCGCCCCGCGCGGCGCTGCTGCCCGAGCAGGAGGCCGCCGTACGGGCCGCCACCGAGAAGGCCGTCGCGGCCGGATGGGCGTAGGTGCCATGCGCAGCAGACTGGTCCTGCACGCCGTCGACTCGCACACCGAGGGCATGCCGACCCGGGTGATCACCGGCGGTGTCGGCACCGTCCCGGGCGCCACCATGAACGAGCGGCGGCTGTGGTTCCGCGAACACCGCGACGACGTCAAGCAGTTGCTGATGAACGAGCCGCGCGGCCACTCCGCCATGAGCGGTGCGATCCTCCAGCCGCCGGCCCGTCCCGACTGCGACTGGGGCGTCCTGTACATCGAGGTCTCCGGCTACCTGCCGATGTGCGGGCACGGCACCATCGGCGTGGCCACCGTGCTCGTCGAGACCGGCATGGTCGAGGCCGTCGAGCCCGTCACCACGATCCGCCTGGACACCCCGGCGGGCCCGGTGGTGGCCGAGGTGGCCGTCGAGGACGGGGCCGCCAAGGAGGTCACCCTGCGCAACGTGCCCTCCTTCGCCGTCGGCCTCGACCGCACGGCCGTCCTGCCCGACGGCCGGACGGTGACCTACGACCTGGCCTTCGGCGGCAACTTCTACGCCGTCCTGCCCTTGGAGCGGTTCGGGCTGCCCTTCGAGCGCTCGCGCAAGGACGAGATCCTCGCCGCGGGCCTGTCGCTGATGGCCGCCGTCAACGCCGAGGACCCGCCGGTCCACCCGGAGGACCCCTCGATCCGCGGCCTGCACCACGTGTACCTGGCGGCCCCCGGCTCCACCGCACGCCACTCCCGGCACGCCATGGCCATCCACCCCGGCTGGTTCGACCGCTCGCCCTGCGGCACCGGCACCAGTGCCCGGATGGCGCAGCTGCACGCGCGCGGTGAACTCCCGCTGCACACCGAGTTCGTCAACGAGTCCTTCATCGGCACCCGCTTCACCGGCAGACTGCTCGGCACGACCGAGGTCGCCGGCCGCCCGGCCGTCCTGCCCAGCTTCACCGGACGCGCCTGGATCACCGGCACCGCCCAGTACCTGCTCGACCCCGACGACCCGTTCCCGGCCGGGTTCGTCCTGTAGCGCACGTCCACCAGGAAAGGAAACCCCGACCGCCATGGCCCCGCAGCACATCCCCGCCCTGCCCGTGCTCGGCAGCAGGAAGCCCAGCCACCGGGAGCGGGTCGCGGACGCGCTGCGGGCCGCCCTGATCGCCGGCGAACTGCGCCCCGGCGAGGTCTACTCGGCGCCCGGCCTCGCCGCCCGCTTCGGCGTCTCGGCCACCCCCGTGCGCGAGGCCCTGCTCGACCTGGCCAAGGAGGGGCTGGTCGACACCGTGCCCAACAAGGGCTTCCGGGTCACCGCCGTCTCCGAGCGCCAGCTCGACGAGTACACGCACGTCCGGCGGCTGATCGAGATCCCCACCACGGCGGTGCTCGCGGCCACGGCCGATCCGGAGGCCCTCCGGGCGCTGCGGCCGGTGGCCGAGGAGATCGTCACCTCCGCCGCCGACGGCGACCTCATCGCCTACGTCGAGGCCGACCTGCGCTTCCACCTCGGCCTGCTGGCCCTCGCCGGCAACGGCCATCTCGTGGACGTCGTACGGGACCTCAGGCGCCGCTCGCGGCTGTACGGGCTGACGGCCCTGGTGGAGCAGGGACGGCTGCGCGCGTCCGCCGAGGAGCACCTGGAGATCCTGGACGCGCTGCTCGCCCGGGACGAGGAGGCCGTCCGCGCGGTGATGACCCGGCACCTCGGGCACGTCCGAGGGATGTGGGCCGCGCCCTGACCCGCTGCTTGCGCAGTTACGCAAGCAGCTTGCGTAACTTGCGCTAGTCTTGCGCGCATGACGCGACGACTTGCCGAGGTGGCGAAGAAGGTCGGGGTCAGCGAGGCCACGGTCAGCCGGGTGCTCAACGGCAAGCCCGGAGTCTCCGAGCCGACCCGGCAGGCCGTGCTGTCCGCCCTGGACGTGCTGGGCTACGAGCGCCCCACGCAGCTGCGCGGCGAGCGCGCCCGGCTGGTCGGCCTGGTCCTGCCCGAGCTGCAGAACCCGATCTTCCCGGCGTTCGCCGAGGTCATCGGCGGCGCCCTGGCCCAGCTCGGGCTGACCCCGGTGCTGTGCACCCAGACGCGCGGCGGCGTCTCGGAGGCGGACTACGTGACACTGCTGCTCCAGCAGCAGGTCTCCGGCGTGGTCTTCGCCGGCGGACTGTACGCCCAGGCCGACGCCCCGCACGACCACTACCGGCAGCTCGCCGAGCGCCACATCCCGGTCGTGCTGGTCAACGCCGCCATCGAGCATCTGGGCTTCCCCGGCGTGTCCTGCGACGACGCGGTCGCGGTCGAGCAGGCCTGGCGGCACCTGTCCTCCCTCGGGCACGAGCGGATCGGGCTGGTGCTGGGCCCCGCCGACCACGTCCCCTCGGCACGCAAACTGGCCGCCGTGCGGGCCGTGGGGCAGGTGCCCGACGAGTTCGTGGCGCGCGCCATGTTCTCCATCGAGGGCGGGCACGCGGCGGCGGCCCGGCTCATCGACCGGGGTGTCACCGGCTTCATCTGCGCCAGCGACCCGCTCGCCCTGGGCGTCGTGCGGGCCGCCCGCCGCAAGGGACTCGACGTGCCCTCGCGCATCTCGGTCGTGGGCTACGACGACTCCGCGCTGATGAACTGCACCGAGCCTCCGCTCACCACGGTCCGCCAGCCCATCGAGGCCATGGGCAGGGCCGTGGTGGAACTGCTCAGCACCCAGATCGGCGGCGGTCAGGTGGCGGCCGAGGAGCTGCTGTTCGAGCCCGAGCTGGTGGTGCGCGGATCGACGGCCCAGGCGCCGCGCCCCTGAGATCCACCTCCTTGTCGGAAAATTTCAAACTGCGCGCGACATCTTGCACGAGGATGTCGCCGGTGCTTGAGTGTGCGGCGCCCCCGCTTCCGTCCTGAGGCGTCCACACGCTCCTGCCCTAAGGGGTTCACCGATGACAAGCACCGGGATCCGCCGTACCGTCGCCGCGATCGGCGTCAGCGCGCTCGCGCTCACCGCCTGCGGCGGCGGGGACGGCGACACCGCCAGTGGCAAGACCCGCATCACGGTCAACTGCATGCCGCCCAAGAGCGCCAGGACCGACCGCGCGTTCTTCGAGGAGGACGTCGCCGCGTTCGAGAAGCAGAACCCGGACATCGATGTCGTCCCGCACGACGCGTTCCCCTGCCAGGACCCCAAGACGTTCGACGCGAAACTGGCCGGCGGGCAGATGGAGGACGTCTTCTACACCTACTTCACCGATGCCCGGCACGTGGTCGACATCGGGCAGGCCGCCGACCTCACGCCGTACGTGAAGGAGCTGAAGAGCTACGGCACCCTCCAGAAGCAGTTGCGCGACATCTACACCGTCGACGGCAAGGTCTACGGCGTCCCGCGCACCGGCTACTCGATGGGCCTGATCTACAACAAGGCCCTCTTCGAGAAGGCCGGCCTCGACCCCGACCGGCCGCCGACGACCTGGCCCGAGGTCCGCAGCGCCGCGAAGAAGATCGCCGGCCTGGGCGACGGCACCGTCGGTTACGCCGACTACAGCGCCCAGAACCAGGGCGGCTGGCACTTCACCGCCGAGCTGTACTCCCAGGGCGGCGAGGTCGTCGACGCCGGCGGTGAGAAGGCGACGGTCGACACCCCCGAGGGCCGGGCCGTCCTGCGGACCCTGCACGACATGCGCTGGACCGACGAGTCGATGGGCAGCAAGCAGCTCCTCGTCATCAACGACGTGCAGCAGCTGATGGGTTCGGGCAAGCTCGGCATGTACCTCGCCGCCCCCGACAACATCCCGATCCTGGTCAAGGAGAAGGGCGCCGACTACGAGGACATCGCCATCGCCCCCATGCCCGGCGGCCGGGCGACCCTGGTCGGCGGTGACGGCTACATGATCAGCAAGAAGGCGAGCCCCGCCCAGATCCGCGCCGGACTCAAGTGGCTGGACCACATGTTCCTCACCCCCGGCGACGGCTTCCTCGGCGACTACGCCCGCGCCAGGAAGCACGACGCCCCCGTCGGACTGCCCGAGCCGCGCCTGTTCACCGGCGCCGCCGACGCCAGGGACCAGCAGGTCAAGAAGGCCAACGCCAACGTCCCGGTGGAGAACTACCAGCCGTTCCTCGACGGCAATCGGGCACTCGACATGAAGATCGAGCCGCCCCACGCGCAGCAGCTCTACTCCGTTCTCGACGGGGTCGTCTCCGCCGTCCTCACCCGGCGCGACGCGGACATCGACCGGCTGCTGAAGGACGCTTCCGGCAAGATCGACGGCATCCTGGCCCGGGGCTGAGCCCGATGAGGCACCCGGGGCCGACCCCGACGAAGACCGCCGCACACCGCAACGGCCCGGCGATCGCGGTCCGCCCGGTCCAGGCGCCGTCCCCGGCAGGGGACCGGGGACGGCGCCGCCTCGCCGACCAGGGCCGCGCCTACGCCTTCCTCCTCGGCGGACTGCTCTGCTTCGCCCTGTTCTCCTGGTACCCGGCGATCCGCGCGGTCGTGATCGCCTTCCAGAAGTACACGCCCGGCTCCGACCCCGAGTGGGTCGGCACCGCGAACTTCACCCGCGTCGTGCAGGACCCCGAGTTCGCCGCCGCCTGGCGCAACACCCTCACCTTCACCCTGCTCGCCCTGCTGATCGGCTTCGCCGTCCCGTTCGTGCTGGCCCTCGTCCTCAACGAACTGCGGCACGCCAAGGCGTTCTTCCGCGTCGTGGTCTACCTGCCGGTGATGATCCCGCCGGTGGTCGGCGCCCTGCTGTGGAAGTGGTTCTACGACCCCGGCGCCGGCCTGGCCAACGAGGTGCTCCGGTTCCTGCACCTGCCCACCTCGAACTGGTCCAACGGCGCCGACACCGCACTGGTCTCCCTCGTGATCGTCGCCACCTGGGCCAACATGGGCGGCACCGTCCTGATCTACCTCGCCGCCCTGCAGTCCGTCCCCGGCGAGCTGTACGAGGCGGCCGAACTCGACGGCGCGAGCCTGCTGCAACGTGTCCGGCACGTCACCGTCCCGCAGACCCGGTTCGTGATCCTCATGCTGATGCTCCTTCAGATCATCGCCACCATGCAGGTGTTCACCGAACCGTTCGTCATCACGGGCGGCGGCCCGGAGAACGCCACGGTCACCGTGCTGTACCTGATCTACAAGTACGCCTTCCTCTACAACGACTTCGGCGGGGCCTGCGCGCTGAGCGTGATGCTCCTGCTGCTGCTGGGCCTGTTCTCCGCCGGGTACCTTCGGCTGACCCGGACCGAGGGGGAGGCGGCATGAGCAGCACCCGCACCCTGGTCTCCCCGGCCGTCCTGGCCCGGCCGCGCGGCAGGGCCGTGTACTGGACCGTGTTCACCGGCGTCGTCCTGCTGTTCGCGCTCGCCTTCCTCTTCCCCGTGTATTGGATGGTCACCGGCGCGATGAAGTCCGCGGACGAGGTGGCGCGCACGCCGCCCACCCTCGTCCCCGAGGACTGGCGGCTCGCCGGCTACACCGACGCATGGGACCTGATGCAACTGCCGGCGCACCTGTGGAACACGGTCGTGCAGGCGGCCGGGGCCTGGCTGTTCCAGCTGGTGTTCTGCACCGCCGCCGCCTACGCCCTGTCCAAGCTGAAGCCCGCCTTCGGCAACGTGATCCTGGGCGGCATCCTGGCCACCCTGATGGTGCCGGCACAGGCCCTCGTCGTCCCCAAGTACCTGACCGTCGCCGACCTCGGCCTGCTCAACGACCCGCTCGCCGTCTGGCTGCCGGCCGTCGCCAACGCCTTCAACCTCTACCTGCTCAAGCGGTTCTTCGACCAGATCCCGCGGGACGTCCTGGAGGCGGCCGAGATCGACGGCGCCGGGCGGCTGCGCGTGCTGTGGTCGATCGTGCTGCCGATGTCCCGGCCCGTGCTGGGCGTGGTGTCGATCTTCGCGCTGGTCGCCGTGTGGCAGGACTTCCTGTGGCCGCTGATGGTCTTCTCCGACACCGGCAAGCAGCCCATCAGCGTGGCCCTCGTCCAGCTGTCGCAGAACATCCAGCTGACCGTGCTCATCGCCGCCATGGTGATCGCCAGCATCCCCATGGTCGCGCTGTTCCTCGTCTTCCAGCGCCACATCATCGCCGGCATCAGCGCGGGCAGCACCAAGGGCTGACGCCGCCGGCCCCCTTCCGACGAAAGGCACCGACCGTGGGACAGCCCACCCCTGCCTCCCCGCCCTCCCACCCCGACGACTGGTGGCGCTCCGCCGTCGTCTACCAGGTGTACGTCCGCAGCTTCGCCGACGGCGACGGCGACGGCACCGGCGACCTCGCGGGCGTGCGCGCCCGCCTGCCCCACCTCGCCGGCCTCGGCGTGGACGCCCTGTGGTTCACGCCCTGGTACCTCTCCCCGATGAAGGACGGCGGCTACGACGTCGCCGACTACCGGGTGATCGACCCGGCGTTCGGCACCCTCGCCGAGGCCGAGAAGCTCATCGCCGAAGCCCTGCAGCTGGGCATCCGCACCCTCGTCGACATCGTCCCGAACCACGTCTCCGACCAGCACCCCTGGTTCCGTGCCGCCCTCGCCGGCGGCCCCGAGCGGGAGCTGTTCCACTTCCGCCCGGGCCGGGGCGCCGACGGTGAACTGCCGCCCAACGACTGGCGTTCGGAGTTCGGCGGCCCCGCCTGGACCCGGATCGCCGACGGCTCCTGGTACCTCCATCTGTTCGCCCCCGAGCAGCCCGACCTGAACTGGTCCCACCCGGCGGTCCGCCAGGAGCACGAGGACATCCTGCGGTTCTGGATGGAGCGCGGCGTCGCCGGAGTGCGCATCGACTCCGCCGCCCTGCTGGTCAAGGACCCCCTGCTGCCCGACTTCACCGAGGGCCGCGACCCGCACCCCTACGTCGACCGCGACGAACTCCACGACGTCTACCGCTCCTGGCGGGCCGTGGCCGACGAGTACGGCGCCGTGTTCGTCGGCGAGGTGTGGCTGCCGGACACCGAGCGCTTCGCCCGCTACCTGCGCCCCGACGAACTGCACACCGCCTTCAACTTCTCGTTCATGACCTGCCCCTGGGACACGGCCCGGCTGCGCCGGTCCATCGACGAGACCCTCGCCGAGCACGCCCCGGTGGGCGCGCCCGCCACCTGGGTGCTGTGCAACCACGACGTGACCCGCACCGTCACCCGCTACGGCCGTCAGGACACCGGCTTCGACTTCGCCACCAAGGCCTTCGGCATCCCCTGCGACCTGGAGCTGGGCACCCGCCGGGCGCGCGCCGCCGCCCTGCTGTCGCTGGCCCTGCCCGGCGCGGCCTACGTCTACCAGGGCGAGGAACTGGGCCTGCCCGAGGCCGACATCCCCCGGGACCGCATCCAGGACCCGATGCACGTCCGCTCCGGCGGCACCGACCCGGGCCGGGACGGCTGCCGCGTACCGCTGCCCTGGACGCAAGGGGCACCCCACGCCGGGTTCGGGGGCGAGCCGTGGCTGCCCCAGCCCGAGGGCTGGGCCGCGTACGCCGCCGACCGGCAGGCCCGCGACCCGGAGTCGATGCTCGGTCTCTACCGGAAGGCGATCCGGCTGCGCCCGGTCTTCGGCGACGGGCCGCTCACCTGGCTCCCGGCCCCCGACGGAGTCCTCGCGTTCGGCCGGGCGGACGCGCTGTGCCTGGTGAACCTGGCCGCCGCCCCCGCCGCCCTGCCGGACGGTGCACACGTCCTCCTCGCCAGCGGCCCGCTGGACACCGAGGGCCGGCTGCCCGAGGACACCGCGGTCTGGCTGCGCGCCTGAGACCGCGGCGCCTCGCTGTCCCCGTACCCCCACCACGAAGGGATCAGCACATGCACACTCAGCGAACTGTCAGGAGCATGCCAGCAATGGCGACGGCCGTGGCGCTCGCCGCCGGGACCCTCGTCGCCCTGGCGCCCGTCCCGGCGCAGGCCGCGGCGGGCGCCACCCTGCCCTTCACCTCGGTCGAGGCCGAGTCGGCGGCCGGCACCGGTTCCCGGATCGGCCCCGACCACACCCAGGGCACCCTCGCGTCCGAGGCCTCGGGGCGGCAGGCCGTACGCCTGGCTCCCGGGCAGCGCGTCGAGTTCACCGTGCCCCGGGCGGCCGACGCGCTGAACGTCGCCTACAGCGTCCCCGACGGCCGGTCGGGCTCGCTCGACGTGTACGTCAACGGCCGCAAGCTCGCCCGGACCCTGCCGGTGACGTCGAAGTACTCGTACGTCGACACGCCCTGGATCCCCGGCGCCAGAACCCACCACTTCTACGACAACACGCGCATGCTGCTCGGAGAGAACGTCCAGGCGGGCGACAAGGTCGCCCTCCAGGCCGCGGACGTCGAGGTGACTGTGGACGTGGCGGACTTCGAGCAGGCCGCCGGGCCCGCGTCCCAGCCCGCCGGGTCGGTCTCCGTCACCTCCAAGGGCGCCGACCCCAGCGGCCGGGGCGACTCCACCCAGGCCTTCCGGGACGCCGTCGCGGCGGCCCGGGGCGGGGTGGTCTGGATCCCGCCGGGCGAGTACCGGCTCACCCAGTCCCTGAGCGGCGTGCAGGACGTCACCCTCCGGGGCGCCGGGCACTGGCACTCGGTGGTGCGCACCTCCCGCTTCATCGACCAGTCCGGCTCCGCCGGGAAGGTCCACATCGAGGACTTCGCGGTGATGGGCGAGGTCACCGAGCGCGTCGACTCCAGTCCGGACAACTTCGTCAACGGCTCGCTCGGGCCGAACAGTTCCGTCTCCGGCATGTGGCTGCAGCACCTCAAGGTCGGGCTGTGGCTGATGGGCGACAACGACAACCTCGTCGTCGAGAACAACCGCTTCCTCGACATGACCGCCGACGGGCTCAACCTCAACGGCAGCGCCCGCGGCGTGCGGGTACGCCAGAACTTCCTGCGCAACCAGGGCGACGACGCGCTCGCCATGTGGTCGCTGAACGCGCCGGACGTCGACAGCAGCTTCGAGAACAACACCATCACCCAGCCCAACCTCGCCAACGGCATCGCGATCTACGGCGGCACGGACATCACCGTGCGCGGCAACCTGGTCGCCGACACCAACGCGCTCGGCAGCGGCATCGCCATCTCCAACCAGAAGTTCCTCGACCCCTTCCACCCGCTGGCCGGCACGATCACGGTCGACGGCAACACCCTCGTGCGCACCGGCGCGATGAACCCCAACTGGAACCATCCGATGGGCGCCCTGCGGGTCGACTCCTACGACAGCGCCATCGAGGCCCAGGTCCGGATCACCGACACGACGATCATCGACAGCCCGTACAGCGCCTTCGAGTTCGTCTCCGGCAGCGGGCGCGGCTTCGCGGCGAGGAACATCACCGTCGACGGGGCGAGCGTGCGCAACACGGGCACGGTCGTCGTCCAGGCGGAGACCCCGGGCGCCGCCACCTTCCGCGGCGTCACCGCGTCCGGCGTCGGCGCCGCCGGCGTCTACAACTGCCCCTACCCCAGCGGCTCGGGCACCTTCACCCTCACCGACGGCGGCGGCAACTCCGGCTGGAACAGCACCTGGTCCGACTGCTCCAGCTGGCCGCAGCCCGGCCAGGGCAACCCCGACCCCGACCCGGGCCGCAACCTCGCCAAGGGCCGCCCGGCCACGGCCACCGGCTCCCAGGACGTCTACACGCCCGGCAAGGCGGTCGACGGCGACGCGAACACCTACTGGGAGTCGGCCAACCGGGCCTTCCCGCAGTCCCTGACCGTCGACCTGGGCTCCGCGCAGGCGGTCCGGCGCCTGGTGCTCAAGCTGCCGCCGCAGGCCGCCTGGCAGGCCCGGACGCAGACGCTGTCCGTGCTGGGCAGCACGGACGGTTCGGCCTGGACGACCGTGGCCGCCGCGAAGGACCACCGCTTCGACCCGGCCACCGGCAACACCGTCACCCTCGCTCTGCCCGCCGGGACGAACCTGCGTCACCTGCGACTCCAGGTGACGGCCAACACCGGGTGGCCGGCGGCTCAGTTCAGCGAGGTGGAGGCGTACCTGTCCTGACCCTGCCCTGACCGCGCCCGGTCTCGCGCGCGGGCCCCGTGCCCCGCCGCCCGGACCCGGAGGGCGGCGGGCCGCGGGGCGGGAAGTGCTCCGCGCCGACGGCCGCGGCGGGGGAGCCGTCTGCGTCACGCCCCTCACCCTCCGCGGGGAAAGTCCCGGCTCACCCGGCGTACCGGCGACTTTCACACGAGCGTCACCGGCCCCTTCCTTGCCGTTCGGTGTCCTTGAAACACTCCTTCCGCGCAGCTTCCGTCACCTGCCGGCCCTCCCGCATCTCAGGATGAGAGGTCTGTCCTTCATGTCCGACGTCAACCGGCGCCGCTTCCTCCAACTCGCCGGGGCCACCACGGCCTTCGGCGCGCTGTCCGCGAGCATCCAGCGCGCCGCCGCCCTCCCGGCGAACCACCGCACCGGGTCGATCCAGGACGTCGAGCACATCGTCGTCCTCATGCAGGAGAACCGGTCCTTCGACCACTACTTCGGCACCCTGCGAGGTGTCCGCGGCTTCGGCGACCCCCGCCCGGTCACCCTGGACAACGGCAAACCGGTCTGGCACCAGGAGAAGGACGGCAAGGAGATCCTGCCGTTCCACCCCGACGCCGACGACCTCGGCATGCAGTTCCTGGAGGGACTGCCGCACTCCTGGCCCGACGGCCAGCAGGCCTACAACGGCGGCAGGTACGACCGGTGGGTGCCCGCCAAGGGCACCACGACCATGGCCTACCTGACCCGCGAGGACATCCCCTTCCACTACGCCCTCGCCGACGCCTTCACCGTGTGCGACGCCTACCACTGCTCGTTCATCGGCTCCACGGACCCCAACCGCTACTACCTGTGGTCCGGGTACACCGGCAACGACGGCACCGGCGGCGGCCCGGTCCTGGACAACGCCGAGCTCGGCTACGGCTGGACGACCTACCCCGAGCGCCTGGAGCGGGCGGGCGTGTCCTGGAAGGTCTACCAGGACATCGGCGACGGCCTCGACGCCCAGGGCTCCTGGGGCTGGATCCAGGACGCCTACCGCGGCAACTACGGCGACAACTCGCTGCTGTATTTCAACAGGTACCGCAACGCCCGGCCCGGCGAGCCCTGGTACGACAAGGCCCGCACCGGCACCGACGTCAAGAACGGCGACGGGTACTTCGACCGCCTGCGCGCCGACGTCAAGGCCGGCACGCTGCCCCGGATCTCCTGGATCGCCGCCCCCGAGGCCTTCTCCGAGCACTCCAACTGGCCCTCGAACTACGGTGCCTGGTACATCGCCCAGGTGCTGGACGCCCTCACCTCCAACCCCGAGGTCTGGTCGAAGACGGCCCTGTTCATCACCTACGACGAGAACGACGGCTTCTTCGACCACGTCGTCCCGCCGCTGCCCCCCGCGGACGCCTCACGGGGTCTGTCCACCGTCGACGTCTCCCTCGACCTCTTCCCGGGCGACGGCCGCAGGACGGCCGGCCCCTACGGTCTCGGCCCGCGGGTGCCGATGCTGGTCGTCTCCCCGTGGAGCAAGGGCGGCTACGTCTGCTCCGAGACCCTCGACCACACCTCGATCCTGCGGTTCATGGAACGCCGCTTCGGCGTGCGCGAGCCGAACATCTCGCCCTGGCGCCGGGCCGTCTGCGGTGACCTCACCGCCGCGTTCGACTTCTCCCGCAAGGACGCCCGCCCCGCCGCGCTCCCCGGCACGGACGCCTACGAGCCACAGGACCGCGAGCGGCACCCCGACTACCGGCCCGCCCCGCCCGCCGACCCGCGCATGCCCCGCCAGGAGCGCGGCCTGCGCCGCACCCGGCCGCTGAAGTACGCGCCGCACGTGGACGCCTCCGTCGACACCGCCGCGGGCAAGGTCACGCTCACCTTCGCCACCGGGACCACGGCGGGCGGCGCCTTCCACGTCACCTCCGGCAACCGCACCGACGGCCCGTGGATGTACACCACCGAGGCGGGCAAGAGCCTCTCCGACACCTGGAACTCGGCGTACTCGGCGGGCACCTACGACCTGACGGCGCACGGACCCAACGGTTTCGTGCGGGTCTTCAAGGGCGCCCACCGGACGGCGGGCTGCGAGGTCACCGCCCGCCACACCGGGGACGACGTCGAACTGACCTTCACCAACAAGGGTTCCGGCACGGCGCGGCTGAAGGTCGCGAGCGGCTACGGCGGCCGGCCCACGGCCGTCACCGTGCGCCCGGGCGCCACCGTGCGCCGGCGCGTCGAGAGCGCCGCCCACCGCTGGTACGACCTGACGGTCACCGCCGAGGGCGACACGGCGTTCCTGCGGCGCTTCGCCGGTCACGTCGAGAACGGCAGGCCGGGTGTGAGCGACCCGGCCGTCGTCACCGGCTGACGCAAGTCAGGTGCCCCGGGTCGTGCGGCCGGGGCACCCAGCCCGGTTCGGGCGCGGCCGAACCGGGCTCCAGGGCCAGCACGGCGGCCACCGGATGGCCGTCGCCGGGGGCCGGCGCCGCGTGAGCCGGCGCCGCGGGAGCCGCCCGGCTGAGCAGCACCACGCCCCAGGAGGCCAGCGACGCCCCGGCGAGCGCCAGCAGCACGCCGCCCGGGCCGCCCTGGAGGCGCTCGCCCAGCAGGGACAGGCCGATCACCGCGGCGGCCAGGGGGTTGGCCAGGGTCACCACGGCCAACGGCCCGCCCAGACCGCCCTGGTAGGCCGTCTGCGACAGCAGCAGCCCGCCGGCCGCGAACACCGCCACCAGCAGCGCCACCCCGACGACCTGGACGCTCAGCACCGGGCCCGACCGGTCCGTCGCGGCCACCGTCACGGTCTGGGTGAGGGCCGAGGCGACCCCCGAGGCCAGGCCCGACGCGGTCGCGTGCCGCAGCCCGGGCCGGGCCCCCGGGCGGGACAGCATCCCGATGAGGGCGGCGGTGGCACCCGCCACCGCCAGTGCCTCGGGCACGCTCAGCACGTCGTCCGGGGCCGGTCCGGACGCCGTGACCAGGACCGCGGCGAGGCCCAGCAGCGTCAGCGCGGTGCCCCGCCACTCGGCCCCGCTCACCCGCCGGCCCGCCAGCCGCGCCCCCAGGGGCACCGCCGCGACCAGGGTGAGCGCGCCGAGCGGCTGCACCACCGTCAGCGGCCCGTACCGCAGCGCCACTACGTGCAGCAGTGCGGCGGCGGCGTTGAGCGCGACCGCGCACCACCAGGCGCCGCGGCCGAGCAGCCGCAGCGCGCCCGAGCCGGAGGACCGGGACGCGAGCCGCTCCTGCGCCACGGCCGCGGCGGCGTACGCGACGGCGGAGACCAGGGACAGGGCGACGGCGACGAGGATCGCGTTCACCGGCCCGCCCCCACAAGCGTCTGCTCCTCCGGCAAAGCCGTGACGGGGCCCCGGTCCGGGGCGGTCCCGTGCTGCGCCCGGACCGCCGTGCCCGCGGTGCGGTGCCGGAGGCGCAAGGGCCGGGC
Organism: Streptomyces sp. NPDC003456; assembly: GCF_042878735.1. Classification (NCBI taxonomy): domain Bacteria; kingdom Bacillati; phylum Actinomycetota; class Actinomycetes; order Kitasatosporales; family Streptomycetaceae; genus Streptomyces; species Streptomyces sp. NPDC003456. The sequence continues at coordinate 1,279,927 of NZ_JBIAOK010000001.1, read as the reverse complement.
GGTCCGCAGGGACGCGGTCGCCGGGGGCACCACCGCGAGCGCGAGTCCGAGCAGGGCGGCGGCGACGAGCGCGTCGAGCCAGTAGTGGTTGGCGGTGCCGACGATGACCAGCAGGGTCAGCGCCGGGTGCAGCAGCCACAGCCACCGCCGGCGCGACCGGGTCGCCGCCATCAGGCCGATCGCCACCATCAGGGCCCAGCCGAAGTGCAGCGAGGGCATCGCCGCGAACTGGTTCGACAGGGAGTCCGCCGCGGGATCGCCGTAGACCGACGGGCCGAACTCGCGCGCGGTGTCCACCAGACCGGCCGAGGCGAGCATGCGCGGCGGGGCCAGCGGGAACAGCAGGTGCAGCGCGAGGGCGGCCGCCGTGACAGCGGCCAGCACCCGGCGCGCCCGCAGGTAGTGGGCCGGGCGGCGCAGGTACAGCCAGACCAGGAAGGCGGCGGTGGCGGGGAAGTGGACGGCCGCGTAGTAGGTGTTCGCCAGGTGCACCACACCGTCGCCGTGCAGCAGCAGGGACTGCACCGCCCCCTCGCCGGGCAGGTGGAGCGCGCGCTCGAGGTCCCACACGTCGTGTGCGTTGCGGAAGGCCTCACCGGTGTGGCCCGTGGCCAGTCGCCGGCCGAACTTGTAGACGAGGAAGAGCCCTGCGACGAGCAGGAACTCCCTGATGAGCGGTGGCCGCGTCATCGCGTCGGGCTTCGCCGGCGCAGGCTCGGTACGGGCATTCATCCCCCGGCCCCTTCGGTGACGGTGGTGCTGTTATCGGTACGACAGCGTACCGATACGCCAGTGTACCGATACGTCTGCGTACCGGTACACTGGCGTATCGAACAGGCGAAGGACACAGCGTCGGCCGGGGAAGTCCGGCGCCCGACGGAAGTGAGGAGCACCGCTGATGACGTCGCAGGCTGCGGACGGGCCCGAGCCGGCCGGTACCTCGCGCCGCTCCAAGATCACGCCGGAGCGTGAGCAGGAGTTCTTCGACGCCGTGCTGGAGCAGCTCCGGGAGTGCGGTTACGACGCCCTCACCATGGAGGGGATCGCCGCCAGCACCCGGTGCAGCAAGTCCACGCTCTACCGCCAGTGGAAGACCAAGCCGCAGTTCGTGGCGGCGGCGCTGCGCTCGTACCGGCGGACGCGCTGCGTCGACACCGGCTCCCTCGCCGACGACCTGCGCGAGGCCGCCCGCATCACGGGCGACCTGTCCGGGCGGGACACCAAGCTGCTGCACGCCCTCACGCACGCCGCCACCCAGGACCCGGAGCTGCAGCGGGCCCTGCGGGAGGCGGTCGTGGAACCGGAGGTCGCCGCGCTGAAGGAGATCGTCCGGCGCGGGGTCGAACGGGGTGAGGTGCCCGCCGACCACCCGGCGCTGGAGTACATCCCGGCGCAGATGCTCGGCGTGCTGCGCCTGCGGCCCGTCCTGGAGGGGCGGCCCGCCGACCCGGACTACCTGGTGCGCTTCGTGGAGGCCGCGGTGCTGCCCGCGCTCGGCCTCACCTGAGACCCGGGCCGCCGTCCACCGGATGACCGGACGGTGACCCGATCGCGCCGACCCGTGGGGACGGGGGCGGCGCGCACCCCCCGGCCGGGTGGGGTGCCCCTGTGAGCGGCAGGGGCGCCCCACCCGGCCGCCGCTCTCCGGCGGCGGGCCCGGCCGTCAGACGTCCTGGCCGTTGCCGCCGCCCGTCGACACCTTGATGCCCTCGGTGATGTCGTCGAGGACCTTCTCCTTCTGGTCGGCGTCGACCCCGAGGCGCACGACGACCATCAGCTTGGCGTTCGCGGGGGAGGGGAACGCCAGCGACTCGACGATGCCGTCGGCGCCCTTGCTCGTGACGGCCTTCCAGCGGACCAGGTAGCCCTTCTGCCCGGCCACGGTCACGGCCCGGGAGGCCAGCACGTCGTGCTGGGTGATCCCGCCGTAGGACTTGCCGCCGTAGGACTCCTCGGCGTTCGCCGCGATGTCCGCCTTGGCTATCTCCTCCGGGGTGGCGCCCTTGGTGCCGAGGGCCACCGCCGGGGCCGAGTACGCGCCGCCCTTCGTGCAGGTCGCGGAGGTGTCGCCGGGGCACTTGTAGGAGTCCTCGGACGTCACCTGCGCGCCCGCGTTCCCCTGCTGCCCGTACCAGCCCTCGGGTATCGGCAGGCTGATGCCGCTGACGCGGTCGGTCACGGAACCGCTTTCGATCTTCGGCGGCTCGGACCCGCGCGGCTGCGGGCTCTTGCCGCCGGGGCCGCCGTCGCCGCCCTCGTCACCCGGGCCGCCGAAGGGCCCGCCCCCCTCGCCCGGGCTGCCGCCCGGCCCCGGCGAGGTGGCCGACGAGCCGCTCGCGCCGTCGTCGGCGGTCAGTGCGTACGTGCCCACGCCGATGCCGGCGAGCACCACGACGGCAGCGGCGACGGCCGCCCCGATCCGCAGCCCCCGCCCCTTGCCGGGCGGCGCGGCGACCGGATGGGCGGGATACCCGGGCCCGGCCGGGTATCCGGCACCGGGCGGATAGGCGGCGCCCGGCGGGTAGGCGGCGCTCGGCGGGTACGCGGCGCCCGGCGGGTATCCGGTGCCGGGCGGATACGCGGCCCCCGTCGGGTATCCGTCTCCCGGCGGGTACGGGGCCGCGGCCGGGTGGCCGGCGACGGGCGGGTACGGCGCTCCGGCCGCCTGACCGGAGGGCGGAAGCTGCCCCGGGGCGGCCGACTGCGCCGCGGCCGTGCTTCCCGAGCCGCCCTCGTTCGCCGAGGCGGCCTCGTGCCCGGAGGTGGCCGCGGTCCCGGAGTTCCCGGGGCCGCCCTCGTTCGCGGCGGCGGTCCCGTTCCCCGAGGCGCCCTCGTCCCCGGAGACCGTCTCGTTCCCGGAGGGAGCGGTGCTCTCCGGGCCGGGCTCGCCGGCCCGTGTCGTGCCGTCCTGCGCCGCCGGGGACGGAGCCGTCGCGGCCGGGGGTGCCCAGGACGCGGGCTGCTGCTTCGGGCGGATGCGGTCCGTCCAGGCCCCGCCGTCCCACCAACGCTCCGTGGCGGGCCCGTCATGTGTCTGTCCGGGATCGGGGTACCACCCGGAAGGAGTCTCGCGCGTCATGCCCCCACCGTATGAGGCGTCGGTGAAAGAGGCATGAGAGGAGTCGGAAGCAGCCGTTCCAGCGGCAGCCGCAAGCAGCGCCGACGCGCCCGCCCCGGGCGCCGGTGCACCGGCCCGGGCGTGGGCCGGCGAGGCGGTCGCCGAGACGGCCGAAAAGCGCCGCCCCGACCGGGCGGAGGAACAGCGCGACGGCGAAGGAGGCGTACGTCTTCACGAGGGCCTCGCCCGCGCCGCCGTCCTCGGGTGAGGAACGGTGCCGCGATGATCGTCGCGAAGTGGCCGCGGGCTGCCGGACCCGTACCACGCGACGAGGCTGCGCACGAACCCGGCGAGCGGCGCCCGCGATCCGTCCCGTGTGCGCCGTTCGCGGTGAATGAACGTCACCTCCCTTGATTTTGCCCGCTGTTGACCCGAAGGGGGCTGGTGGCGGGCCGGAGGCGTCGTCCTGCTGCACCCGGTGTCACCCGTCACGGCAACAGGTGCCGCGACCACCCTCCACCGGGGCAAGCGGACGGCTACGCTCGACGTCTGTACGTCGTTCGGGCGACTTGGGGAGGTAGCGGGATGACGGAGGTACGGCCCACGGCCGGCGCCTCGGCTTCCCTGTGGGAGCGCGACGAGGAAGTCGCCGCCATCGCACAGGCCGTCGACAAGCTGTGCACCGACCGCTCCTCGGCCGGCGGACTGCTGGTCTTCCGCGGCGAGGCGGGACTCGGCAAGACGGCACTGCTGGCCGAAACCCGCCGCATCGCCGAAGCGCGTGGCTGCACGGTGTGGTCGGCCCGCGGCGGCGAGACCCTCAGGTCGGTCCCCTTCAACGTGGTGCGGCAGCTGCTGCAGCCGGCCCTGGTGTCGATGCTGCCGGAGGAGGCCCGCGAATACCTCGGCGACTGGTACGACATCGCCGGACCCGCCCTCGGCATCGCGGACCCCGGGGCACGGCAGGCCGACCCGCAGGGCGTGTGCGACGGCTTGGTCGCCGCGGTGCGCCGGCTGGCCCGCCGCGACTGGCCGCTCGTGCTGCTGATCGACGACGCCCACTGGGCCGACCAGGAGACCCTGCACTGGCTCGCCGGGCTCGCGGAGCGCCTCGACGAGACGTCCGTCCTGGTCGTCGTCACCCGCCGCCCGGACGACGTGCCCGACGCGAGCACACGGCACCTGGAGACCGTCGCCGCCGCGGCCGACGGCCCCGTGACGACCCTGAGCGCCCTCACCCCGGACGCCACGGCCGGGCTCACCCGCGCCACCCTCGGCCGGCACGCCGCGCCGCGTTCTGCCGCGAGGTGTGGGCCGTCACCGCGGGCAACCCCTACGAGGCCGTGGAACTGCTCGCCCGGGTCCAGGACAGCGAACTGGAACCGGTGGAAGCGCACGCCGGGGAGCTGCGCGAACTGAACCGCTCGGCCCGCGGCGGCGGCCTCGTCGCCCGCCTGGAGGAACTCGGCATCGACGCCACGCGGTTCGCCTGGGCCGCCGCGATCCTCGGCACCGGCATCTCCATCGACCTGGTCGCCAAACTCGCCACCCTCAGGCCGCAGGACGCCCGCCGCTGCGCCGAACTGCTGCGCGGCGCCCGCATCCTCACCGAGCCGGACCCGAGCACGGGCCACTCCGCCCACGGCGAGCTGGAGTTCGTCCACCCGCTCATCGCGACGGCCGTCTACCACTCGATCCCCGACGCCCTGCGCACCGCGATGCACGGCATAGCGGCCCGTATCGTCACCGACGAGGGCCACGGCGCCGCGGCCGCCGCCCGCCACCTCCTGGAGGTCCACCCGGACGACGACGAGGAACTCGTCGGGCAGCTGCGCGAGGCCGCCCGCGAACACCTGGCGGTCGGCGCGCCCGACGCGGCCCGCCGCTGCCTGGAGCGGGCCCTGAAGGAACCGCCCCGGCCCGAGTCGCACCCCCACGTGCTGTACGAACTCGCCCAGGCCACCTTCCTCACCGCGCCCGCCCGCACCATCGGCCACCTGCGCAGCGCACTCGGCATGCCCGGCCTCGACGGCGACCGGCGCGTGGACGCCGTCTTCCGGCTGTCCCAGGCGCTCCTGCACAACGACCAGCTGGAGGAGGCCGTCCGCACGGTGGAGGCGGAGGCCGCCCGGCTCCAGCCCGGGCCCGCCCGCATGCGGCTGCAGGCCGTGCACTTCATGTGGGAGGGCCTGCACGCCGGCGAGGCCACCTCGGCCGGGCGCTCCCAGCGGCTCGCCGACCTCGCCAGCACCTGCACCGGCCGGGACAACTCCGAACGCGCCCTGCTCATCCTGCGCGGCTTCGACGCCCTGATGCACGGCGAGAACGCCGAAGAGGTCGCCGAACTGTGCGACCGCGCCCTGGTCAACGGCCGGCTGGCCCCGGGCCTCGGCTGGACCGACACCGAGTGGGGCATCGAACTGCTGCTGATGCTCGCCAACGCCTACGCGTTCACCGACCGTCTCGACCGGGCCGAAGCCCTCTACAACGAGGCCCTGCGCGCCTACGAGACGGCCGGCTGGAGCGGCGGCCACCTGGCCCTCGCCCACGCCTACGTCGGGCTCGGCCACCGCAGGCGGGGACGTCTGCGCGAGGCGGAGGCCTCCCTGCGCGAGTCGCTGCGCCTCGCCGAGCGCGTCGGCCGCGGACTGCCCCTGTACTGGTCCGCGACCTGCAACCTGGTCGACACGCTCCTGGCCCGCGACCACGTCGAGCAGGCGTGGGACGTCGCCGAGCGCTACGGCTTCGCCCCGCCGTACCCCTCCACCATCGTGCTGCCCGACCCGCGCTCGGTGCGCGGCCGGCTGCTGCTGGCCGTCGGGCGCACCAAGGAAGGCATCAACGAACTGGAGGCCGCGGAGAAGGCGGCGGCAGCGCGCGGCCACCACAACCCCGTGCTCGTCCCCTGGGCGGCCGACCTCGCGCGGGCCCTGAGCACCGAGGACCCGGCCCGTGCCGCCCGGCTCGCCGTCGACGTCCGCCGGCAGGCCGAGCGCTTCGGCACGGACACCGCCATAGGGGAGGCCCTGCGCTGCGCCGCCGCGCTGGAGACCGGTCAGCGCGCGGTCCGGCTCCACGCCCAGGCCGTCGCCTACCTGGAGGCCTCGCCCTGCCAGTACGAGCACGCGGCGGCCCGCATCGAGTACGGCATCGCGGCCCGCTCCGCGAGCGACCTGCGCCGCGGCCTGGACCTGGCGGTCTCCTGCGGTGCCGACGGCCTGGCGGCCCGGGCGCGCGCCGAACTCGACGCGGGAAGGCAGTAGTCCGCGCCTGACCGCCGGCGCCCCGGCACGGCGATCCGGTGGTCCGCGGCCGGCCGCCCGCGCTCCCGCTGCGGCGGCCCCTGCCGGGAGCGCGGGGTGGGCGGGTCAGGGTGCCTCGGCGTACACCACCCACACCTGGCCCTCGGCGAAGTCGACCGGGTTGCCGTCCGGCGTGGTGAAGGCCGTGCCGTCGGTCGCGTGCGGGCGCTTCCAGCGGGCCTCCCAGGACCGGCCGTCGCGCAGCACCTCCGCCTTGCCGGCCCCGACCGTCTCGGTGTACGGCGTGTTGTTGCCGAGGAAGTCCCGGAAGGCGGACTCGCGCACCTCCACGTACTGCACGACGACCGTCGCCGGCGCCGGGGCCCTGCCGTCGGCCGTGGCCGCGGGGCCGCCGTCCATGCCGACCAGCCAGCGGTCGCGCGCGTCCGACCACGTGAAGGTGAAGCGGGCCGCCGGGTAGCGCACCGTCCGCGAGTCCGTCGCCGTGCCGCCGGAGGGCGCGGGGCCGTAGCGGAAGCCGGTGGTCAGGGCCGCCCGGCCCGGGGCCTCGGGCACCAGCCGCCCGGGCCGGAGGTAGAGGTTGTGCGGGGCCGGCCGGTCCGCGCCGCGGAAGTAGGCGTCGGCGGCGTCGGACGGGGTCTCGGCCCGCAGCGGGGCCCGGTCGATCAGCGGCAGGAGCTTGGTCTGCGCGCCGGAGAAGGCGAGCGTCGGGCGGTCGAACTGGCGCAGCAGCTCCAGATCCGACTCACGTGCGCTGCGCACCGGGCCGACCACCTCCGGCAGCCGGGTGGCGTACACCGCCATCAGCCGGCTGAGCCCGCCCTCGACCTGTTCGGCGTACACCACGTCCGCCGCGTCGAGGCCGGTGTGCGGACGGGCCGAGCCCGCGTTGTCGATCTTCACGGCCAGTACGGACGGGCCGGTCGCCCCCGGCGAGGGCGTCCGGTGACCGTCCCGGTCCGTTCCCCGCCCGTCGTCGCCCGGCCCGTTCCCGCCCGTGCAGCCCGCCAGGGCGGCCGTCGCCAGGGCGGCCAGCAGCGCCGCCGTCGTCGCGGTGCGCCGACCGCGCACGCCCCGTCCTCTGCCCACCGTCGTCATCGCGCCTCATGTCATCGATCTGTCTAGATTGTGCGCTTATCTGAACATCGACGCCCATCGGTGCTCGCATTCCGCAAGTCGGTGTCCGGCCGCTGTCCGCCGATCGGCCCAAGATTCGCCCCCGGGCGGCGGGGGTACCCGGGCCGGGCCGACCGACCGACGCGCAGCCGACGGAGGGAGCCCGAGGCGATGAAGGCAGTGACCTGGCAGGGCAAGCGGGACGTACGGGTGGAGGAGGTGCCCGATCCGAGGATCGAGGAACCCACGGACGCGATCATCCGCATCACCTCCACGGGGCTGTGCGGATCGGATCTGCACCTGTACGAGGTGCTCACACCGTTCATGACGCCGGGGGACATCCTCGGCCACGAGCCGATGGGCATCGTCGAGGAGGTGGGCGCGGGCGTCCCGGACCTCCAGGTCGGGGACCGGGTGGTGGTCCCGTTCCAGATCGCGTGCGGCACCTGCTGGATGTGCCTGACCGGACTGCCCACCCAGTGCGAGACCACCCAGGTCAAGAGCGAGGGCATGGGCGCCCCCCTGTTCGGCTACACCCGCCTGTACGGCGCGGTGCCGGGTGCCCAGGCCGAGTATCTGCGCGTGCCGCAGGCCCAGTTCGGGCCCATCAAGGTGCCCGAGGGCCCGGCGGACGACCGGTTCGTCTACCTGTCCGACGTCCTGCCCACCGCCTGGCAGGCCGTCGCCTACGCGGACGTCCCCGAGGGCGGCAGCATCGCCGTGCTGGGGCTCGGGCCGATCGGTGACATGGCCTGCCGCATCGCCCAGGTGCGGGGCGCCGGGCGGGTGTTCGGCGTGGACCTGGTGCCCGAGCGGCTGAGCCGGATGCGCGCGCGGGGCGTGGAGACGTTCGACCTCCGGTCCTTCGACAGCGAGAAGGAGCTGGTGGCCGCGATCCGCGACCAGACCGACGGCCGCGGCCCGGACGCGGTCATCGACGCGGTCGGCACGGAGGCCCACGGCAGCGCGGTCGCCAAGCTGGTGCAGAACGCCGCCGCCCTGATGCCGCGCAAGCTGAGCGGCCCGATGTCCGAGCGCTTCAGCGTCGACCGGCTCGCCGCCCTCCACACGGCGATCGAGCTGGTGCGCCGCGGCGGGACCATCTCCCTGTCCGGCGTGTACGGCGGCATGGCCGACCCGCTTCCCATGCTGACCATGTTCGACAAGCAGATCCAGCTGCGGATGGGCCAGGCCAACGTGCGCCGCTGGGCCGACGACATCATCCCGTACCTCACCGACGAGGACCCGCTGGGCGTCGACGAGTTCGCCACGCACCGCGTGCCCCTGTCGGAGGCGCCGCGCGCCTACGAGATGTTCCAGCGCAAGCAGGACGGCGCGGTCAAGGTGCTGATGCAGCCCTGAGCGCCCCGGCCGCGGGCGCCCCCGGTCCCTGACCGCCCCTCAGGTGCCGAGGATCTCCGCGAGGTCGTAGCGGACCGGCTCCTCCAGCTGCGCGTACGTGCAGCTCTCGGGGGTCCGGTCCGGGCGCCAGCGGCGGAAGCGGGCGGTGTGCCGGAAGCGCTGCCCGTTCTCCATGTGGTCGTACGCCACCTCGGCCACCCGCTCGGGCGCCAGCGGCACCCACGACAGGTCCTTGCGGCCCGACCAGCGGCTCGGCGCCCCCGGCAGCCGCGCCGTCTCGTGGGCGGCCTCCTCGGACCAGGCCGCCCACGGGTGCCCCGAGACGTCGTCCATGCGCAGCGGCTCCAGCTCCTCGACCAGCTCCGCCCGCCGCTTCATCGTGAAGGCCGCGGACACGCCCACGTGCTGGAGCGTCCCCCGGTCGTCGTACAGACCGAGCAGCAGCGAGCCGACCACCGGGCCGCTCTTGTGCAGCCGGTACCCGGCGACCACGACGTCCGCCGTCCGCTCGTGCTTGATCTTGAACATGGCGCGCTCGTCCGGCCGGTAGCGCACGGTCAGGGGCTTGGCGATCACACCGTCCAGGCCCGCCCCCTCGTACTGCTCGAACCACCGCCGCGCCACCTCGATGTCCGTCGTCGCCGGGGCCAGGTGCACGGGAGCAGCCACCCCCGACAGCTCCCGCTCCAGCAGCTCCCGCCGCTCGGTCAGCGGTGCGCCCGTCACCGCGTCGTCCCCGAGGGCCAGCAGGTCGAACACCACGAGGGACGCCGGCGTGCGCTCCGCCAGCGTGCGCACCCGCGAGTCCGCCGGATGGATCCGCTCGGTCAGCGCGTCGAAGTCCAGATGCCCCTCCCGCGCGATGACGATCTCCCCGTCCACCACGCACCGCTGCGGCAGCCGCTCCCGCACCGCCGTCACCAGCTCGGGGAAGTACCTGGTCAGCGTCTTGCCGGTCCGGCTGCCGAGCTCGACCTCGTCCCCGTCGCGGAACACGATCGCCCGGAACCCGTCCCACTTCGCCTCGTACTGCATGCCCGCGGGGATCGACGCCACCGACTTGGCGAGCATCGGCAGGACGGGAGGCATCACCGGCAGATCCATGCGTCGATTCTGCGCCCGCGTGCCCGGCTGCGCCCGATGTGCGAGGTATGCGGGGTACGCCTACCGTGGCTCGCATGGGTGACGCGGTGGAACTGGAGGTCGGCGGCCGGACCGTACGGCTGTCCAGCCCGGACAAGGTCTTCTTCCCCGAGCGCGGATTCACCAAGCTCGACCTCGCCCGCTACTACATCGCCGTCGGCCCCGGCATCCTGCGCGCCCTGCGCGACCGGCCGACCACCCTGGAGCGCTACCCCGAAGGCGTGGGCGGGGAGAACTTCTTCCAGAAGCGGGCGCCGAAGAACATGCCCGGCTGGATCCCGACCGCGCACATCACCTTCCCCAGCGGCCGCAGTGCCGACGAGATGTGCCCGACCGAGCCGGGAGCGGTGGTGTGGGCCGCCCAGTTCGGCACCCTCACCTTCCACCCCTGGCCGGTCCGCCGCGACGACGTCGACCACCCGGACGAACTGCGCATCGACCTCGACCCGCAGCCCGGCACCGACTACGACGACGCCGCCCGCGCCGCCCACGAACTGCGCGCCGTGCTCGACGAGTTCGGCGGACTGCGCGGCTTCCCCAAGACCTCCGGCGGCCGGGGCCTGCACGTCTTCGTGCCCATCGAACCGCGCTGGACCTTCACCCAGGTCCGCCGCGCCGCCATCGCCGTCGGCCGCGAGATGGAACGCCGGATGCCGCAGCAGGTCACCATCAAGTGGTGGAAGGAGGAGCGGGGCGAGCGGATCTTCATCGACTACAACCAGACGGCCCGCGACCGCACGATCGCCTCCGCCTACTCCGTGCGCCCCCGCCCGCACGCCCCCGTCTCCGCGCCCCTGCGCTGGGAGGAGGTCGGCGTGGCGCACCCGCAGGACTTCGACCTCGCGACCATGCCCGCGCGCTTCGCCGAACTCGGCGACGTGCACGCGGACATGGACGACCACCGCTACTCGCTGGAGGCCCTGCTCGACCTCGCCCGCCGCGACGAGCACGACCACGGGCTGGGCGACCTGCCGTACCCGCCCGAGTATCCGAAGATGCCGGGGGAGCCCAGACGGGTACAGCCGAGCAGGGCCAGGAAGACCCCCGGAGGGTCTACAGCTCCTTGATCCGGATGTCGCGGTACGAGACCACGTCCGTCGTGCCGTGCACCTGGAGCCCGAGGTAGCCGGAGGCGAAGCGCCGCCCGTCCGTGCCCGGGTCGTCCGCCCGCGGGGGAGTGAACTCCTGGCCGCCGGTGTTGTCGAACTCGTTGATCAGCACGCCGTTGCGGAAGACCGAGTAGTGCTGGCCCTCCACCCGGATCTCGTAGTCGTTCCAGGTGCCCTTCTGCGTCACGCCCGCACCGGCCAGGCCCACGCGGTCGAAGCCGTAGACCGAGCCCGTCTTGTACATGTCGCCGTCGGGCCGGTCGAACACCTGCACCTCGTGGCCGTACTTGATGGCGACCCACTCGGGCCGGGACTCCTCCGGGTGGTCGTGGACCCACGGGAAGCGCACGAACACACCGGAGTTGGCGTTGCCGGTGCCGGGGGCGTCGTCACGCCACTGGAGCTTCAGCGAGAAGTCGCCGTACTTGCGCTCCGGGAACCACAGCATGCCCATGCCCGGGGTGGCGGTGCCGGAGGTGAGGGTCCCGTCCGGGTTCAGCCCGAACGAACCGCCGCCGACCTGACGCCACTTGGCCAGGGACTCGGCCGTGCCGTCGAACAGCGCCCGGTAGCCCTCGGTCTGCCCGGGCTTGCCGATGCCCGACTGGCGGGCCGCCTTGCGGATCGCCCTGGACTCCCGCTGGTCGACGACGCCTTCCTTCAGCAGCGCGTCCAGGACGGAGTCGACGTGCTTGAGGAACAGCGCCTGCGACGTCCACTCCTTCTCGTCCTCGATCAACTCGCCGATCCGGCACCGGTTGTCGGTCACCCGGTTGCGCACCCCGGAGTCGACCGTGCCGACGATCACCGTCAGCCGCTCGTCGTACTCGGGGCAGTCGGGCGCCGGGACCTGCCCGGAGACGACCGTGAAGGACACCGTGCGGGCCGCCGCGGTGTTGCCGGCCTTGTCCGTGGCCCGGTACGCGACGGTGTGCGCGCCGGCCCGGTCGACGACCACCGGCGCCGAGTAGGCGAGGTAGGGCCCGCCGTCGAGCGAGTACTCGATCCTCTCCACACCCGAGCCGTGCTCGTCGGTCGCCGTGACGGTCACCCGGGCGCTGTTGACGTACGCCCCCGCGGAGTTCCTGGTGCCCTCCACGCTCACGCCCGTCACCGGCGGGGTGGTGTCCTGCGGCGGCGCGGCGACGACGGTGAACCGCACGCTCTTCTCCGCCGCCACGTTGCCCGCCTTGTCGGTGGCGCGGTAGCGGACGGTGTGCGTGCCCGCCTGGTGCACCATGACGGGCGCGGTGTACGCCTGCCAGGCCCCGGAACCCACCGCGTACTCGATGGTGTTCACCCCGGAGCCGGTGTCGGACGCCGAGACGGTGACCGTCGCCATGTCGACGTACGCACCGTCCGCGTTCCGCTCGCCGCTGACGGTCGCCGACGTCTCCGGTGCGGTGGTGTCGTCCGACTGGGGCGCCACCACCGTGAACCGGGCGCTCTTCTCGGCGGACACGTTGCCCGCCTTGTCGAACGCGCGGTAGCGGACCGTGTGGCTGCCGACCTGGTCGACGACGACCGGCGCGGTGTACGGCTGCCAGGCGCCCGTGTCGCCGAGCGCGTACTCGATCCTGTCCAGGCCGGAGCCGCCCTCGTCGGTGGCGTGCAGGGCCACGCTCGCCGAACCGACGTATTCGCCCTGCGTGTTCTGCGTGCCGCTCACGTGCGCCGACGCCGCGGGCGCGGTGGTGTCCTCGCCGGTGCCCTCGGTCACCGTCAGGATGCCCTGCATCTGGCCGTGGCCGGGGATCGTGCAGTGGTAGAAGTACCGGCCGGGCGTGAGGGTGACCTGCGCGGTGTGCTTGCCGCCCCGGGCGTCGTTGGGGTTGGCCAGGATGTTGAGCTGCACATCGTCGTTGAACTCGGGATCACTGGTCACGAACGTCAGCGTGTGCGGCATGCCGGTCGTGTTCCCGGTGGCCGCGCTGTTCTCGAAGACGATCGTGGCGGACCCGGCGACCGCGGTGGCGGGCGCCGAGAGGTACTTGTCGATGGCGTCGCCGGCCGTCCAGGTCAGCACCTGCTCGGCGGCCTGCTCGGCGGCCTGCCCGGCGGGCTGCCCGGCGGCGGGCAGTGCCTGCACGCCGAGCATCATCAGCAGGGCGGCCAGCAGGGCGGCCCCGACTCCTCGTACGCGTGTCACTCGGTCCCCCTCGCCAGCCGGCCGGCGGCCGGGGTCGGTCCGCCGCCCTTGTAGGTGACCCGCCACAGGGCCGACTTGGAGTCCGAGGTGAAGAAGCCGCGCCCGTAGTCGAGGACGTACAGCGCGCCGTCCGGACCGAACTTCCAGTCCATCAGGTTCTTGATGCCGTCGTTGCCGACCGGCACGATCTTCTTCAGCGACTCCGAGTGCACCGGCAGACCGCCGTCGCCCTGCGTCTTCGGGTCCATGATCACCGCATTGCGCGGCTGGTCGGCGTCGTAGAAGTCGCCGACGAACCACTTGCCGTCCCAGTAGGCCGGCCACTTCACGGCGCTGTCCGCCGCGGCCCTGTCGTACCGGTAGACCGGCCCGTTCATCGCCGCCTGCCCGCCGCCCTTGAGCCAGGGCAGCTTGTAGGTGGCCTCCTGCGCCTTGTACGACGGGACGCCGTTCGCGCCGCGCGGGAAGTCCGGGGCGCCGCCCGAGGGCGAGTACCAGATGTTGTTGCCCGTCACCGGCGGCAGATCGACCAGGCCGTCGTTGTTGGGCGACTCGTTCTTCGGGTGGTCGCAGTCGTACCAGCCCAGCGGCTTGGACGGGTCCGGCAGGTTGCGGTCCCGGTAGGGCTGCTTGTTGCCCATGCAGTACGGCCAGCCGCGGTTGCCCGCCTTCGTGATGGCGGCGAACGTGTCGTACTTGGCCGGGCCCCAGGTCGTCGAGGGCGCGCTCGCGTCCGGACCGACCCAGCCCGCGTACAGCACGTCCGTCGAGGTGTCGACGGAGATGCGCGCCGGGTTGCGCACACCCATCACATAGATCTCGCCGCGCGTCTTGCCGCCGCCCTCGTCGGTCTCCTCGCCGGTGAAGAGGTTGCCCTCCGGCAGCGTGTAGGTGCCGTCCGGCTCCGGATGGATGCGCAGGATCTTGCCGTTGAGGTTGTTGGTGTTGCCGGCGGTGCGGCGCGCGTCCGCGAAGGAGACGCCCTTGTAGTTCGGCTCCGGGTTGTTGCCGGAGTAACCGCCGCTGAAGCCGCTGGAGTTGTTGTCACCGGTGGCGATGTACAGGTTGCCCTTGGAGTCCCAGGCCATCCCGCCGCCCGCGTGGCAGCAGCTGTGGATCTGCACCGGCCACTTCAGCAGCACCTTCTCGCTGGACAGGTCCAGCTTGTTCGTGGCCCGGTCGAGCGTGAACCGGGAGACGCGCCGCTCGGCGATCCGCCTGTCGCGGTCGATCCGCGAGTGCGGCGTGTAGTGCAGGTACACCCAGCCGTTCTGCGCGAACCCCGGGTCCAGCTCGATGCCGAGCAACCCTTCCTCGACCTTGACCAGTTCGTCGCCGCCGCCCTTGTTGCCGAAGACGGTCAGCGCGCCGGCCAGAGTGACCTGCTCGGTCTTCGGGTCGTAGACGTGGATCTCGCCCTTGCCCTTGCCGATGTCGGGGTTGTTCCAGTCGGTGACCACCGGCTGCGAGGGGTCCGCCCCGCCCCGGCCGATGTAGAAGATTCGGCCGTCGGGGGCGGTGACCAGGCCGTGCGGCTCGCCGATCTGGTCGTTCTGCCCGGGCCGGTTGGGCTTGGTCAGGCGCTCGGCCGCGTAGTTGGCGTTGATGGTCGCCTTGCAGTCCGCCTGCTCCAGCCGGGTCGTCCACATCAGCGCGCCGCGCAGATGGGCGCGGAAGTCCGCCTCGTCCCAGGACGACACCGTGCCGCCCATGCCGGTGTAGAAGGAGCGTCCGCCGTCGTAGTCCCGGCACCAGCTGACCGGATGGTCCCAGCCGTTGGCGCCGGTACCCGGCTGATAGGTCGACTCCCGCACGCGGGCCACCGTGTGGACGTCGCCCGAGGGGTTCTTGACCCAGTTCAGCCACTTGTCGGGACGCTTCCACTGCACCGGGAGCTCCCGGGTGGCCGGGTGCCGGCGGTCGCCGACCTCCACGGTCGCCCGCTGCACCGACGCCGGGCTCGACGCGGCCGGCCGGGCCCCGACCAGACCGGTGAACCAGTCCGAGTACGGTTCCGCGCGCGCGGCGTCGTGGACGCCGACGAACCCGCCGCCGGCCTCCATGTACGCCTCCAGGCCCGCCTCCTGCTCCGCGTCGAGCACGTCGCCCCCACCGGTCAGGAAGACGACCGCGTTGAAGCGGCCGAGCCTGGTGTCGTCGGTGAACACCGAGGCGTCGTCGGTGGCATGGACCTTGAAGCGGCGGTCCGCCGGTCCCGACGCCCCGATGTCCTCGATGGTCTCGATCCCGGCGTTCACCACCGGGGACTCCTCTCCGGCCGCGGCGGAACCGTGGAAGATCAGCACCCGTACGTTCGCGCCGCCCGGCGGCGACGTGATCGACATCGTTGTCAACGGCGGGTCGGGGTACGGGCGCGCGTTCGCCGCGGGCCCGGACAGCAGCCCGGCCGCCATGGCGACGGCGGCCACCGAGGCCACCCGCACACGTCTCTTCCTGCTCGCCCCTCGTAAGTGCATGGGCACCTCCTCGGTCACAGCAACACCGCCAAGGAAGCTAGACCCCTTTGCCCGCGCCGCCAATACCTATGACCGGGATGGCATCAACTTTGTCTTGAGTGTGGATAAACGGCCGTGCGGCCGGTACCGTCTCAGCGGTTCAGCACAGGTACGCCTCCGTAAATGCCTTACCAGAGTGGGGAGTTCCGCATGGACAGACGCAGCTTCAACCGGCGGGTCCTGCTGGGCGGCGCGGCCGTCGCGACATCGTTGTCCGTGGCGCCGGAGGCCCTCAGCGCCGACAAGCCGGCGAGGACGGCCCCCGCCGGGGGCGAGGTGAAGCGCATCAAGCTGTACGCCGAGAAGCTGGCGGACGGTCAGATGGGCTACGGCCTGGAGAAGGGCAAGGCGAGCGTCCCGGGACCGCTGATCGAGCTCAACGAGGGCGACACGCTCCACATCGAGTTCGAGAACACCATGGACGTCGCGGTGAGCCTGCACGTCCACGGCCTCGACTACGAGATCACCAGCGACGGCACCAAGCTGAACCGCAGTCACGTCGAGCCCGGCGGCACGCGCACCTACACCTGGCGCACCCACGCCCCCGGCCGCCGCAAGGACGGCACCTGGCGCTCGGGCAGCGCGGGCTACTGGCACTACCACGACCACGTCGTCGGCACCGAACACGGCACCGGCGGGCTGCAGAAGGGCCTGTTCGGCGCGGTCGTCGTCCGGCGCAAGGGCGACGTCCTGCCGGACCGCACGCACACGGTCGTCTTCAACGACATGCGCATCAACAACAGGCCGCCGCACTCGGGGCCCGACTTCGAGGCCACGGTCGGGGACCGGGTCGAGTTCGTCGTGATCACGCACGGCGAGTTCTACCACACGTTCCACATGCACGGTCACCGCTGGGCGGACAACCGCACCGGCATGCTCACCGGCCCGGACGACCCCAGCCAGGTGATCGACAACAAGATCACCGGCCCGGCCGACTCCTTCGGCTTCCAGGTGATCGCGGGGGAGGGGGTCGGCGCCGGCGCGTGGATGTACCACTGCCACGTGCAGAGCCACTCCGACATGGGGATGGTGGGCCTGTTCCTGGTGAAGAAGCCGGACGGCACCATCCCCGGCTACGACCCGCACGACCACGGGCAGGAGCCCGGCGACGGAGGCGGGCACGAGCACGGCGCCGCCGCGGGGGGCGGACACGAGCACTGAGGGGCGCGGGCTCCGGCGCCGCGGACGGTCGACGGGACGGTCGACGGGACGGTGGGCCCGGCACTGACGGCGCGCGGACGGTCCGGCGCTCCCCGACCGCGGGAGAGCGCTCTCACCCGTCGCCGTGCCCGGGGCTATCCTGATCCGCAGCCGCAGAGAGGGAGCCCCGAAGTGACCGACACAGCGCCGCGTCCCACTCTGGAGGCCGTGGCCGCACGGGCCGGGGTCTCGCGGGCCACCGTCTCGCGCGTGGTCAACGGCGGGGACGGGGTGCGGGACGTCCTGGTCGAACGGGTCCGCAAGGCCGTGGAGGAACTCGGCTACGTGCCGAACCAGGCCGCCCGCTCCCTGGTCACCCGGCGGCACGACGCGGTCGCGGTGGTCGTCGCCGAACCGGAGACGCGCGTGTTCGCCGACCCGTTCTTCGCGCTCCAGCTGCGCGGCATCAGCAAGGAACTCACCGCCCACGACAACCAGCTCGTGCTGCTGCTCACCGAGGGCCGCGACGACCACGCCCGGGTCGGCCGTTACCTCGCGGGCGGGCACGTCGACGGCGCCCTGGTCTTCTCGCTCCACCTCGACGACCCGCTGCCGGAGCTGATCCAGCGCGCGGGCGTGCCCACCGTCTTCGGCGGACGGCCCGGCTGGGGCGGCGACCGGCGGGACGTGGTCTACGTCGACAGCGACAACCGCGGCGGCGCCCGGGACGCCGTCCGCCACCTGGCGGGCCTCGGCCGCACCCGCATCGCGCACATCACCGGCGCCCTCGACCAGACCTCGGCGGTCGACCGGCTCGACGGCTACCGCGACGTCATGGCGGACGCCGACCCGCGGCTGATCGCCGAGGCCGACTTCACCTACGCCGGCGGTGAGCGGGCCATGCGCGAACTGCTCGCCCGCTGCCCCGACGTGGACGCCGTGTTCGCCGCGAACGACCTCACCGCCTCCGGCGCGCTGCGCGTCCTGCGCGAGTCCGGCCGCCGCGTCCCCGACGACGTGGCCGTCATCGGCTTCGACGACATGCAGCCGATCGCCGAGCAGACCGACCCGCCGCTGACCACGGTCCGCCAGGACATCGAGGAGATGGGCCGCCTGATGACCCGACTCCTCCTGCGCGGCCTGGACCGGGACGCCCCCCGCGAGGGCCTCGCCGGCACCCCGTCCAGCGTGGTGCTCCCCACGACACTGGTACGCCGCGGATCGGCCTGACAGGCCCTAGGTGTCCTGTTCGGACAGGTCGGTGCCCTGACCCTCCGGCCGCTCGCTGCGGACCACCGCGAAGCGGGCGCCGTACGGGTCGGCCAGCTTGGCCAGGCGCCCGACGCCCGGCACGTCGGTGGCGGGAAGACGCACCGTGCCGCCGCGTTCCCCGGCCCTCGCGACGACGGCGTCCGGGTCCGTCACCTCGAAGTACGGCAGCCAGTACGCCTGTTCCTCGGCCGGGTCCCCGGACAGCGGGACGACGCCGCCGAACATGGCCTCCTCGCCTTCCCCGGCCGGATGGAACGCGGTGTAGATGCCGCTCGGGAAGTCGACACCGGCGGTCTCCAGGCCGAGGACCGAGTGGTAGAAGGCGGCCGTGGCCGGGACGTCGGCCGTGTACAGCTCCACCCAGCACAGCGAGCCCGGCTCCTGGACGGCCTCCAGGCCCTGGTTGCGGCCCGGCTGCCACAGGCCGAAGGACACCCCCGCCTGGTCGGCGAGGATCGCCATGCGGCCGAGGTCCTGCACGTCCATGGGCTGCACGAGGACCCGGCCGTGCTTCTGCTCGGCCGCCCGTGCCGTGGCGTCCGCGTCCGGCGCCTGGAAGTACACCGTCCAGGACGGCGGCCCCTGCTCCGCCGTGGTCTGCATCCCCCCGGCGGCGGTCCGCCCGCCGAGCCGGAACAGCCCGTACCCGCCGACCTCCGGTCCGCCCGGCTCGAACCGCCAGCCGAACAGATCGCCGTAGAAGGCCGCCGCGCCCCCGATGTCGGGCACGCCGAGATCGATCCAGTTGGGGGAGCCGGTGACATAACGGGTGGTGAGCATCCTCGCCCTCCTCGCACAGGGGCCCGTTCGCCCGTACTGCCGAGTCTCGCACCGCGCGCGGCCCGGCGCCGCCGGAACGCGGCCGGTGCCTGCCCCGCCGCACCGGCCGTGGCCGCCCGGGTGGCGCGCGGCTCCGCGCGCCGCCGTGCGCCCGGCCGTCCGCCGGGGCAGCATCGAGGCGGCCCGGGGCCCGTGAACGCGGTGTTGATCCGGCGTTGATCGAACGTTTTTCGCCTGCCGCGAGGCTTCCGGCCATGCACATCGACACGATGATCACGCCCGA
Source organism: Streptomyces sp. NPDC003456 (assembly GCF_042878735.1). Taxonomy (NCBI): domain Bacteria; kingdom Bacillati; phylum Actinomycetota; class Actinomycetes; order Kitasatosporales; family Streptomycetaceae; genus Streptomyces; species Streptomyces sp. NPDC003456. The sequence continues at coordinate 1,260,736 of NZ_JBIAOK010000001.1, read as the reverse complement.
ACTCGCCTGGCAGCAGGAAGCGCTGTGCGCGCAGACCGGGGCGGACTTCTTCTTCCCCGAGCCGGGCAGCTCGGTGCGCGAGGCGAAGCGGATCTGCGGCATGTGCCCGATCCGCACGGCCTGCCTGGAGTACGCGATGGCCCACGACGAGCGCTTCGGCGTCTGGGGCGGCCTGTCCGAGAAGGAGCGGCTGGAGCTGCGGCGCGTGGCGCGGTAGCCCGGCGGCACCGCCGCGTGCGCGGCACACGGGCAGGGCCCGGCCGCTCGTGGCGGCCGGGCCCTGCCCGGTGCGTGCGCGGGGTGCCGTCAGGCGCCGGCGCGGGCGGCCATGCGGGCCTTGCGGGCGGCCAGCTTCTCGTCGAACTTCGCCGCCTCGGAGTCGAGGCCGCCCATGAACAGCCCGAGCTCCTCCTGCGCCTTGCGGCCCTCCGCGCCCAGCCCGTCGATCTCCATGACCTTCAGGTGGCGCAGCACGGGCTGCAGCACGTCGTCGTGGTGGATGCGCAGGTTGTAGACCTCGCCGATCGCCATCTGCGCGGCGGCCCGCTCGAAGCCGGGGATGCCGTGCCCGGGCATCCGGAAGTCGACCACGACGTCCCGGACGGCCTGCATCGTCAGGTCGGGCGCCAGCTCGAAGGCCGCCTTGAGCAGGTTGCGGTAGAAGACCATGTGCAGGTTCTCGTCGGTGGCGATCCGGGCCAGCATGCGGTCGCAGACCGGGTCGCCGGACTGGTGGCCGGTGTTGCGGTGCGAGATGCGCGTCGCCAGCTCCTGGAAGGCGACGTAGGCGACCGAGTGCAGCATCGAGTGCCGGTTGTCCGACTCGAAGCCCTCGCTCATGTGGGACATGCGGAACTGCTCCAGCTTGTCCGGGTCCACCGCGCGCGAGGTGAGCAGGTAGTCGCGCATCACGATGCCGTGCCGGCCCTCCTCGGCGGTCCAGCGGTGCACCCAGGTGCCCCACGCGCCGTCGCGGCCGAACAGGCTGGCGATCTCGTGGTGGTAGCTGGGCAGGTTGTCCTCGGTCAGCAGGTTCACGACCAGCGCGATGCGGCCGATCTCCGTGACCTTGGACTGCTCCTTCTCCCAGGCCTCGCCGTCCTCGAAGAGGCCGGGGAAGTTGCGTCCGTCGCTCCACGGGACGTACTCGTGCGGCATCCAGTCCTTGGCGACCTTCAGATGCCGGTTGAGTTCGGTCTCGACCACTTCCTCCAGGGCGTGCAGCAGCTGGGCGTCGGACCAGGCGCCGGCGGGGCTGCCGAGATGGGGAGCGGTGATCGTCATGGACTCTCCAGGGGGACATGCGTACGAGCGGTGAGCAATAACCTACGGCATCGTAGGCTACGTCTCCGTAGGTTACGAGGCCGTAGGTCGAGAGCGCCGCAAAGGCCGCTGATCAGCGGTGTCGCCCATGTGTAGGGCGTGCCTCCGGATGTGCAGGTCGGCGGCCCGGAAGGCGGCGGACCCGCCCGGTCAGACGTACAGCTCGCGCAGCCGCACCGAGAGACATGTCACACAGCCTTCGAGCTTCTCGAACTCGCTGATGTCCACGACGACCGGTTCGTACCCGAGGTCGGCGAACAGCTCCGCGGTCTTCGGCGCACCCGCCGCCATGAGCAGCTTGTCCCCGCCGAGCAGCACCACGTGGGCCCCGGACTCCTCCGGCACCGGCAGGAAGCGGCCGAACAGCGAGGGCGTGTCCATCTGGGGGATGTGCCCGATCACCGTGCCGTCGGGCAGCGCCGTGACCGCGGTCTTCAGGTGCAGCACCTTGCTCACCGGCACGGAGACGACCCGCGCGCCGAGCGGCTCGAACGCGGCGCGCAGCTGCTGGACGCCGGCGGCGTTGGTGCGCCCGCCCCGGCCCACGTACACCGTGTCGCCGATCTTCAGGACGTCGCCGCCCTCCAGCGTGCCCGGCTCCCAGACCCAGTTCACCGAGCAGCCGAGACCGGCCACCGCCTCCTCGACGCCGGCGGTCTCCTCCCGCCGCGATGCGGCGCCGGGACGGGTGATCAGGGCGACGTTCCGGTACATGACCACCGTGTCCTCGACGAACACCGCGTCCGGGCAGTCGTCGGCCGGCTCCACCTCGACCGTCTCCCAGCCGTGCGTGCGCAGGGCCGTCACGTACGCCTCCCACTGCTCGAGCGCGAGGTCGGTGTCGACGGGCTCCCGCTCGATGTGCGTCACCAGCCCTTCGGCGAGGCGCGGGCCGGGACGGCGGACGAGGGCCTTCTTGCTGGGCACGAGGACGACTCCGTATCGGCAGGGGACGTAGGGGACCGCACCGTGGGGGTTCCCGGGATCGGCCGGAACCCGACGTGCGTCGGCCGACCATCATGCAGGGCGGCGGGAGGGGAGGACAGCCCCCGCTCCCGTCGCCCTGGCACCGTCAGCCCACCGGCCCAGGCACGCGCCCCGCCCCGCCGGTGCGCCCTCGCCCCGCACGGGACCGGGTGGCCGGGCGGGACGACGCCACCGTCCATGGTGACGGCCCGGCTCCCGGGCACCTGGCGGCTTCCGCCCGGCGGCCCGGCACCCGGCGGCCCGGCGGCCCGGCGCCCGGCGGTCGCCAACCGGCGGCGGCCCGAGCGCTCCGCGCCCGGACGGCTCTCAGCCCGACGCCACCGCGCCCGCCCCGACCGCGCGCCGCAGATGCTCGGCGGTGCACGAACCCTGCGCCTCGAGCAGGTGGCGGGGCGTTCCCTCGAAGACGACCTCGCCGCCGTCCCGGCCGCCGTCCGGGCCGAGGTCGATCACCCAGTCGGCCCGGGCGACGACGTCCAGGTTGTGCTCGACCACGACGACCGTGTTGCCCGCGTCGACCAGCCGCTCCAACAGGGCGATCAGGCCGGCGACGTCCGCCATGTGCAGGCCGGTCGTCGGCTCGTCGAGCACGTACACCGCGCCCGTCCGGTGCAGCCGCGTCGCCAGCTTGATGCGCTGCCGCTCGCCGCCGGAGAGCGTGGACAGGGGCTGACCGAGCGTCAGATACGTCAGCCCGACGTCCCGCAGGGCCCGCAGCCGGCGCCGCACGCCCGCGTCGTCGAAGAAGGCGAGCGCCTCCCCGGCGGTCATCTCCAGCACGTCGGCCACGGAGCGGCCCCGCACGGTCAGCGCGAGCACCTCCTCCTTGAAGCGCCGCCCCTCGCAGTCCTGGCAGGTCGTCGTCACCGGGTCCATGAACGCGAGGTCGGTGTGGATGACACCGCGGCCCTCGCAGGTGCCGCACGCCCCGGCGGAGTTGAAGCTGAACAGGCCCGGCTCCGCCCCCGTCGCACGGGCGAAGAGCCTGCGGACGGTGTCCATGATCCCCAGATACGTCGCCGGGGTGGACCGGCCCGAGATGCCGATGGCGGACTGGTCGACGACCACGGCCTCCCGGTGCGCCGCGGTGAACTCGCCGACGAGCGTGCTCTTGCCCGACCCCGCGACCCCGGTCACGGCGGTGAGCACACCGGCCGGGAACCGCACGGTCACGTCCCGCAGGTTGTGCCGGTCCGCGCCCTCGACCCACAGCTCGCCGGTGGGGCGGCGCACCGTGTCCTTGACCGCCGTACGGCTGCGCAGGCAGCGCCCGGTGAGTGTGCCGGACGCCACGAGCCGGGCGGGTGTCCCCTCGAACACCACCGTGCCGCCCTGCGCACCGGCCCCCGGCCCCATGTCGACCACGTGGTCGGCGAGCGCGATGACGTCCGGGTCGTGCTCCACCACGAGCACCGTGTTGCCCTTGTCGCGCAGCCGCAGCAGCAGCTCGCCCAGGCGCCGCACGTCGCGCGGGTGCAGTCCGACGCTGGGCTCGTCGAAGATGTACGTCATCCCGGTCAGGCTGGAGCCGAGGTGCCGCACCGTCTTCAGCCGCTGCCCCTCCCCGCCGCTGAGCGTCGCGGTCTCCCGGTCGAGGCTGAGGTAGCCGAGGCCGATCGCCTCGATCCGCTCCAGGGCGGCCACCGCCGCCGAGGCGATCGGCCGCGCCACCGGATCGTCGATCTCCTTCAGGACGGTGATCAGGTCCGTGACCTGCATCCGGGTGCAGTCGGCGATGGACCGGCCGCCGATGCGGGTGGCGAGCGCCGCCGCGTTCAGCCGCGCGCCCCGGCAGGCCGGGCAGACGCCCTCCACCAGGAACTGTCCGACGAGGTCGCGGGTCTTCTGGCTCATGGCGGACAGGTCCCGTTTGAGGTACAGCCGCTCGAAGCGGTCCGCCAGGCCCTCGTAGTCGGTGGTCCAGGTGCCGCCGCTGCCGCTGACGGTGACCTTGCTGCCCGGCCGCCCCCGCATCAGGAACGCGCGCTCGGCGGCGGTGAAGCGTCCCACCGGCTTGTCGGGGTCGAGTGCGGGGCTGTGGGTGTACGCCTGGCCCTGCCAGGTCCCGGCGGCGAACGGCGGGAAGCGGACCGCCCCGCCGGCCAGGGAGCGGTCCGGGTCCAGGATGCGGTCCCAGTCGGGCCGCACGGTCCGGCCGAGGCCGTCGCACTCGGGGCACATCCCCGACGGGTCGTTGAACGAGTACGCGGTGGCGGGCCCCGCGCTCGGGGTGCCGTGCCGGGAGAACAGCACCCGGATCACCGAGTAGACGTCGGTCATCGTGCCGACCGTGGACCGCGAGTGGCCGCCCACCGGCCGTTGGTCGACGACGATCGCGGGGGTGAGGTCCTCCAGGCCGTCCGCGTGCGGCCGTTCGAACTTGGGCAGCCGGTTGCGGACGAACCACGGGAAGGTCTCGTTGAGCTGGCGCTGCGACTCCACCGCGATCGTGTCGAAGACCACCGACGACTTCCCCGACCCCGAAACGCCGGTGAACACGGTCAGCCGGCCTTTCGGGATGCGGAGGGTGACGTCCTTGAGGTTGTTCTCCCGGGCTGCGGTGAGGGTGATGACATCGGGCATGCGCCCGAAGCTAGGCGGTATACCCGACAGCCTCCGGCGTGATTTCCCGCAGTTCTCCCTCCTCCATCATCAGCCAGCGCGTGATGCCGACCGACTCCAGGAACGGCAGGTCGTGACTGGCCACCAGCAGCGCCCCCTCGTACGAGTCCAGGGCCGAGACCAGCTGGCGCACGCTCGCCATGTCGAGGTTGTTGGTCGGCTCGTCCAGCATGAGCAGCTGCGGGGCGGGCTCGGCCAGCATCAGCGCGGCCAGGGCCGCCCGGAAGCGTTCGCCGCCGGACAGCGTCGCCGCCTTCCGGTCGGCCCGGGCGCCCCGGAACAGGAACCGGGCCAGCCGCGCCCGCACCCGGTTGTTCGTGGCGTCCGGCGCGAACCGGGCCACGTTCTCGGCGACCGTCAGCTCCTCGTCGAGGACGTCGAGCCGCTGCGGCAGGAACCGCAGCGGGACGTGGGCCGTGACCTCGCCCGCCTCCGGCGCGAGCTCGCCGCCGATCGTGCGCAGCAGGGTCGTCTTGCCCGCGCCGTTGCGCCCGATCAGCGCGACCCGCTCCGGGCCGCGCAGGTCGAGACCCCCGACCCGGGCGCCGTGGCGGAGCCGGAGATCGCGCAGGGTGAGGACCGTGCGTCCCGGCGGGACGGCCGTGTAGGGCAGTTCGACGCGGATCTCGTCGTCGTCCCGCACGGCCTCGGCGGCCTCGTCCAGCCGCTCCCTGGCCTCGGCGAGCTTCTCCTCGTGCATGAGGCGGTGCTTGCCCGCGGACTCCTGTGCCGCGCGCTTGCGCGCCCCCATGACGATCTTCGGCTCGCGCTTCTGGTCCCACATCCTCTGCCCGTACCGCTTGCGGCGGGCCAGCTTGACCTGGGCGTCGGCCAGTTCGCGCTTCTGCTTGCGCAGATCGGCCTCGGCGACGCGCACCATGCGCTCGGCGGCCTCCTGTTCGACCTCCAGTGCCGCCTCGTAGTCGGTGAAGTTGCCGCCGTACCAGGTGATCGCGCCCGAGCGCAGATCGGCGATCCGGTCGACGAGGTCGAGCAGTTCACGGTCGTGGCTGACCACGATCATGACGCCCGGCCAGGTGCGGACGGCCTCGTACAGCCGCCCGCGCGCGTACAGGTCGAGGTTGTTCGTCGGCTCGTCCAGGAGCAGGACGTCGGGCCGGCGCAGCAGCAGCGCGGCCAGCCGCAGCAGCACCGACTCGCCGCCGGACACCTCGCCGACGGTGCGGTCGAGACCGACGTGGCCGAGCCCGAGGTCGCCGAGCGTGGCGAGGGCGCGCTCCTCGACGTCCCAGTCGTCGCCGACCGTCTCGAAGTGCTCCTCGGACACGTCACCGGCCTCGATGGCGTGCAGTGCGGCCCGCCGGCCGGCGATGCCGAGCGCCTCGTCGACCCGCAGGGCGGTGTCGAGCGTGACGTTCTGCGGGAGGTGTCCGACCTCCCCGGCGACACGGACGGTGCCGTCGGGCGGCGGGAGTTCACCGGCGATCAGTTTCAGCAGGGTCGATTTTCCCGACCCGTTGACCCCGACCAGGCCGGTGCGGCCGGGGCCGAACGCGGCGTCCAGTCCCTCGAAGACGGGGGTGCCGTCGGGCCAGGCGAACGACAGGGACGTGACGGTGACGGATGAAGACATGGCGGCCTCACTCGCGGTTGCTCGAAGCAGACAGGGGCAAACGCGTGTCGAGACACCTGCGACCTGGGAGGGAGGCTCCACGGGCATGGGAAAAGCCCCGTACCGCCAGGACGGCTCGGACGCCGAGGTCGCACGCAGCGCACACCCGGGGGTGTGACGCGGTGTCTCAGGACCTCAGACGAGCAACGTCCTTCTCCAATCGGCGGCAACAGGACCGCTCCACACCGTAGGAGCGGCCACGGGGGGTGTCAACGTATTAACGAACCGCCCTCCCTGTCCCGCGCCGAGTGACCGTTCCCCGACCCCCGAGGAGGCACCGTGCCCGTGTCCGAGGGCCCGCTCTCGCTGCCGGCCCGGCTGTGCCTGGTGGGCTGGGACGCCGCACGGCCGCCGTCCGGCGCCACCGTCCGGCTGCCCGGGCTGGTCCGGGCCGGCGCCCTGGTGGAGCTGGCCCGGCAGGGCCTGCTCCGGGACGAGGACGGCATCGCCGTACCGGCCGACCCGGACGCGCTCGCGGGCGACGCGGTCCTCGACGGGCTGCTGGAACTCGTCCACGAGTCGTGCCCGCATCCCTGGCGGACCTGGGTGACCCTGCGGTCGCGGGTGACCCTCGACGCCGTGCGGGAGCAGTTGGTGGCCGGGGGGTATCTGCGGGCGGAGAAGAGGCGGGTCCTCGGCGTGTTCCCGTCGGTGGAGTACGCCCTCGGGCGCCCGGCTGCCGTGGAGGCGCTGCGGGAGGAGGTCCGGCAGGCCCTGCGGGGGCCGCTGCCGGTTGCCGCGCTCGGCGAACGGGACGCCGCCGTCGCCGCCCTGGCCGCCGCGGCCGGCCTGTTCGCGCAGGAGGGGGCCGCGGCGGGCCGGCGGGTCGGGGAACTGACCGAACGGGCCGGTCAGGCGGCTCCGGGGCTGGGCCGGATCGTGCGCGAGGTGCGTGCGGCGGTGGCCGGCGCGGTGCGGGCACCGGCGTCGCTGTGACGCCCGGCGGTCAGCGCCCGGGCGCGGGCGGGCGACAACCGTGGACGGGACGGGAGGGCACCGCGGACGCCCCGCCCCTGACGCGGGCGGGCATCTCTCGGGCATGACCGGGCCGCGCGGGAGCCGTCGCGGGCCGGGACGTACGGGCCGCTCGCGGACACGCTCGGCCCCGGTGAGGTCAACGGCCTGCTGAAACCGGGGCGTCGGGGCTCAGCAGGCGTCCCGCATCAGCTCGGCCAGGTCGTGGTCGAGGTCCAGCTGGAGGTGCTCCAGGCCGACGGGGACCAGCTCCCCGGCCGCCTCCAGGAACCGGCGGATCTCGCTGGAGCGCACGTGCACCACGGCGGTGCCCTCGGGAGCGTGGAACTCCAGCACGGTGCGGTCGTATCCGTACGGCCGCACCCGCACGTCGCCGTGGCCCTCGCAGTCGTGCAGGCCCGCGGCGAGCAGTTCGCGGGAGAAGGTCCAGCAGACGTCGACACCCTCCAGCGTGGCCGGGGCCGGGAAGGTCATGCGCACGGCGAAGGGGTCGCGCCGGTCGTAGTGCAGCGTCGCGGGGATGCTCGGCATACGCGGCGCGGCGGCGACGAGGCGGGCCTCCACGGGCTGCTCGATGACGATGGACAACGCCTTGCTCCCTCTGGACGGCTGGACGGACTTCCGGGCGTATGAGGCCGGGCACTGGAGGAGACGTCGGAATCAGCCAATCCGTGCACCCGTGATGTGAGTGACCTCCGTCACCGCGTTCATGCCCGCACGGGACGTGGTTCTTCCCGTGTGCCCCGCAGGGCACTTGTTGCACCCGCGGAGCCGGGGGAACGAGCGAGCGAGGCCGTCTGGACGGCGTCCGGGTGGTGGGCTAGCTTCGCCCGCCATGAGGCGCATGGGGAACACGCGACGTACGCGACGCAGGGGACCGGCACGGCGCACCGCCACAGTGGTCGCGGCCTGCGCGGCGGCACTGGCCGCGCTGACCGCCGTACCGGCGCAGGCCCACCCGGCAGGGCGCGGGGCACCGCACTGGGAACTGAAGGACACCGGCACTTCCGACGTGCGGTTCCGGGGTCTGGCCACGGTCGGCCGGGACACCGCCTGGGTCGCCGGGACCGCCGGAACCGTCCTGCGCACCACCGACGGCGGCCGCAGCTGGCGGGACGTGTCGCCGCCCGGCGCGGGGGAGTTGCAGTTCCGGGACGTGGAGGCGTTCGACGCGCGCCGGGCGGTCGTCCTGGCCATCGGGGAGGGCGAGGCGTCCCGCGTCTACCGCACCGACGACGGCGGAGCGACCTGGACGGAGTCCTTCCGCAACACCGATCCCAAGGCCTTCTACGACTGCCTGGCCTTCTTCGACCACCGCCACGGCCTCGCCCTGAGCGACCCGGTGGACGGCCGGTTCCGCATCCTGTCGACCGGCGACGGCGGCCGGACGTGGCAGGTGCTGCCGGACCGGGGCATGCCGCCCGCGCTGGAGGGCGAGGCCGGATTCGCGGCGAGCGGCCAGTGCCTGGTGACGTCCGGGCCGCGGGACGTCTGGCTCGCCACCGGCGGGGCCGCGCACGCGCGCGTGCTGCACTCCGCCGACCGGGGCCGCACCTGGACGGCCACCACCGCGCCCCTCCCGGCGGGCGACCCCACGCGAGGCGTCTTCGCCCTCGCCTTCCGCGACCGGACCCACGGCCTCGCCGTCGGCGGCGACTACCGCCCCGACCAGTCCTCGCCGCGGGCCGCCGCGCGCTCGGCGGACGGCGGCCGCACCTGGCGGGCCGCCGGCACCCCGCCGCCCGCCTACCGTTCCGGTGTCGCCTGGCTCCCGCACAGCCGGACCGCCGCCCTCGCCGTCGGTCCGACCGGCACCGACCTCACCACCGACGCGGGCCGCACCTGGCGGACCGTCGGCAGCGGCTCGTTCGACACGGTCGACTGCGCACGCGGCGCGGGCTGCTGGGCCGCCGGTGAGAAGGGGCGTGTTGCCCGCCTGGAGCACTGAGCGAGCGAGGTGCGCTGAACCTTGGCAGGGTGGGTACCCGTTCACGGATCGGGAAAGGAAGTGAGCGGGTATGCCACGCGGTTCCAGCCCCAAGCGGGAACGCCAGTACGAGCACATCAAGCAGAGCGCGAAGGACCGGGGCGAGAGCACCGGCCGCGCCGAGGAGATCGCCGCGCGGACGGTGAACAAGGAACGCGCGCGGTCCGGCGAGGCGAAGACGGCCAGCCGCACCTCCACCCAGGACATGTCCTCCGGCAAGCGGGGCGGCCAGAGGTCGGGGCAGGGCTCCCAGGGGCCCACCTACGACCAGCTCTACCAGGAGGCCAAGCGCAAGGGCGTGGAAGGCCGTTCCAGCATGAACAAGAGCCAGCTGCAGCGCGCACTCGGCAAGTGACGCACACGGCTCGTGAGGCCGGCAGGACTCCCGCGTCCTGCCGGCCTCCGCGCGGCCCGTAGGCTTTCCCGCACCATGACGACCGTAGGCATCCCGAAGGACTGGCCCGCCACCGAGGAACAGGCCCGCGCCGTGCAGGAGGAACTGCGCGCCCGGGTGATCCTCGACGAACCCGGACCGCCGCCCGGGGCGGGGCAGGTGACGGGTGTCGACGTCGCCTACGACGACGAACGCGACGTGGTCGTGGCGGCGGCGGTCGTCCTGGACGCCGCCGGGCTCGGCGTCGTCGCCGAGGCCACGGCGGTGGGCCGGGTCTCCTTCCCCTATGTCCCCGGACTGCTCGCCTTCCGGGAGATCCCGGCGGTCCTGGCCGCCCTGGACGCCCTGCCGTGCCCGCCCGGCCTGGTCGTCTGCGACGGGTACGGCCTGGCGCACCCCCGCCGCTTCGGCCTGGCCAGCCACCTCGGCGTCCTCACCGGCCTGCCCACGATCGGCGTGGCCAAGAACCCGTTCACCTTCACCTACGACGACCCGGACGCCGCGCGCGGCAGCAGCTCGGCGCTGCTCGCCGGTTCCGAGGAGGTCGGCCGCGCCCTGCGCACCCGGGACGGCGTGAAGCCGGTCTTCGTCTCCGTGGGGCACCGGGTGTCGATGGCGAACGCCTGCGCCCACACCCTCGCGCTGACCCCGCGCTACCGCCTCCCGGAGACCACGCGCCGGGCGGACGCCCTGTGCCGCCGGGCCCTGAAGGAGACCTACTCCGCCTGATCGGTCACACGCCAGTGGCCGACCTCGCGGTACTCGGAGTCGTGGACGGCCGACCCGTCCCCGGGTTCGAGGGCGTAGTGGCGCAGGTTGCCGCCCCAGTACCTCAGGATCCGGCCCAGCTCGCCCGCCGGGTCCTTCGCCAACGCCGCGTCGTCCATGGTGACTTCCAGATGGAATCTCATGGCTTCCATCGTTCCATCGAGGTCGCGTGGAGGCTTTTGAGTGCTGCACCGAGGCTGGTGCACCGGAAGTCTCAAAGGGCGGTGCAGATCCGGGGCGCGCCGGGCGGGCGGGGATGAGTACGGGCCCTGAGTACCCGCACGGATGTGCGCCCCGCCCGCCGCCGACAGGCTGGGCGCATGCCGACACACCGTGCGCCCAAACCAGTCGCCGCCCCGGTCCAGCCCGTGGAGCGTGCCGTCGTCGCCGGACTCGTCCTCGCCGTACTGGCGGGGCTCGCCTGGATCGGCGGGATGATCTACACCCTCGCCGCGTGGCCGCTGTGAGCCGCGAGCGGTCTCAGCGGGTCGCCGCCACGCGGAAGCGGATGCCCGCCGCCCGCAGCCGGTCGATCAGGGCGTTGCCCATCGCCGCCGCCGTGGTGACCTGTCCCGCCGTCTCCGGCAGCTCGTCGAAGGCCAGGCACAGGGCCGACTCGGCGAGCATCTTCGCCGTCTCGTCGTAGCCGGGATCGCCGCCGGAGACCTCCGTGTACACCCGCCGGCCGCCGCCCTCGCCCACGAACCGCACCGAGAACCAGCTCTCGGCCCGCTTCTGCGCGCTGGGCCCGTCGCCGGGCTTGAGCCGGTCCGACAACCAGCGCCGCGCGGGCGGCACCTGGGCCGCGGCGACGAGTGCGCCGAGCGCCGCGACCCCGCCCACCGCCACGGGCAGGTGGCGTACGGCGGCGTACTGGCGGTAGCGGAAGTCGGGCCCGTAGCGGTCGAGCGCCGCCGCCGAGCGCCGCACGATCTGCGGGTCGATGGTCGGCATCGGCAGCGCCCACGCCCCGACCTCCTTCGCGAAGCGCGGGGCACCCAGCGGCGCCGACGCCCGCCGCCCCACCAGCCGCGGCTCGTGCCGGCGCCGGTCGCGTACGGCCTCCGCCATCTGCCGCTGCCGCGCGATCTGGTTGAGCGCCGAGGCGAAGGTCCCGCCCGAGAACGCCGCGTCGGCCCTCACGAACCCCTCGACGCTCAGCGGCACGCCCTCGGGGAGCTGCTGCACCGTGAAGTACACGCCCAGGTCGTGCGGGACGGAGTCGAACCCGGCGGCGTGCACCAGCCGCGCCCCGGTCTCCCGCGCGCGTGCGTCGTGCCGGACGTACATCAGGTCCACGAACTCCGGCTCGCCGCACAGGTCCAGGTAGTCGGTCCCGGCGTCCGCGCAGGCCGCCACCAGCTCCTCGCCGTAGGCGATGTACGGCCCGACGGTCGTCGCCACCACGCGCGCGCTGCCGGCCAGCTCGCGCAGGGAGGCCGGGTCGGAGGCGTCCGCCCGCACCACGCCGACCCCGGCGGGCAGCCGCTCGCCCAGCCGCCGCAGCTTCTCGGCGCTGCGGCCCGCGATCGCCCAGCGCAGTCCCTCGGGCGCGTGCGCGGCGAGGTATTCGGCGGTGAGCGCACCGGCGAAACTCGTGGCTCCGAAGAGCACGATGTCGTACGGACGGTCCGTCCTGCTTTGCCTGCTCATGACACCCCTCGGTCGTGCAGCCCGTGCCGCTGTCGGTGGCCGAGGCTAGCGTGAGGGGTGCGGAGCGCGACGACGAGCCCGGAGGAAGGCGATGGCCGTGCCCAGAAATGCCCTGAAGAAGCGGGAGAAGGTGCGCGCGTTCGCGCTGGGGCTGCCGGGCGCGGTCGAGGAGTTCCCCTGGGGCGAGTCGGTCGCCAAGGTGAACAGGAAGGTGTTCGTCTTCCTCGGCGTCGGCGACGGCAGTCACCCGCCGGGGGTGACGGTGAAGCTCACGGACGAGACGGCCCACGCCCACGCGCTGGCCTGCCCCGGCGCCGAGCCCGCCGGGTACGGACTGGGCAAGGCGGGCTGGGTCAGCATCCCCCTGGAGGAGCAGGGCGCCCCCGCGGCGGAGCTGCTGTGCGACTGGGTGGAGGAGAGCTACCGGGTGATCGCGCCGAAGCGGCTCACGGCGGAACTGGACGCGAGCTGACCCGTACGGCAGATTGCTAAGCGCTTGCTCGTTCAGGGCTTGTGCCGAGTGGAACACGTTCTTAGCATCACGGGTGTTACATCGGTTGTGTCACAGCACTGGGGGCTGGATGACCACGGCAAGGACGCCAGGGCACGGCCCGCTCGCCGGTGTGCGCGTCGTCGAGCTGGCGGGCATCGGGCCCGGCCCGTTCGCCGCCATGCTCCTGGCCGACCTGGGCGCCGACGTGGTGCGCGTGGACCGGCCCGGCGGCCCCGGCCTGGGCATCGACCCGGCCTGCGACGTCACCAACCGCAACAAGCGCTCGGTGGTCGTCGACCTGAAGTCCCCGGACGGCGCCGGGCGGGTGCTCGACCTCGCCGCCCGGGCCGACGTCCTGGTCGAGGGGTACCGGCCCGGCGTCGCCGAGCGCCTGGGCGTCGGCCCCGAGCCGTGCCACGCCCGCAACCCGCGCCTGGTCTACGGCCGGATGACCGGCTGGGGGCAGGACGGCCCGCTCGCCCCGCGCGCCGGGCACGACATCGCCTACCTCGCCCCCACCGGCGCCCTCGGCATGATCGGCGGCCCCGGCACGCCGCCCCCGCCACCCGCCAACCTGCTCGGCGACTACGCCGGCGGCTCCCTCTACCTGGTCGTCGGTGTCCTCGCCGCCCTCCACCACGCGCGCGCGACCGGCACCGGGCAGGTCGTCGACGCGGCCATCGTCGACGGCACCGCCCACCTCGCCACGATGATCCACGGCATGCTCGCCGCCGGTGCCTGGCAGGACCGCCGCGGCGCCAACCTCCTGGACGGCGGCTGCCCCTACTACGGCACCTACGAGACGGCCGACGGCCGGTACATGGCGGTCGGCGCCCTGGAGCCCCAGTTCTACGCGGAGTTCCTGGCCCTGCTGGGCATCGGGGACCGGTCCGGCGCCCACGCGGACGTCACCCGCTGGGACGAGCTGCGCGAGGAGGTCGCCGCCCGCTTCAAGGCCCGTACGCGCGAGGAGTGGACGGCCGTCTTCGACGGCACCGACGCGTGCGTGGCGCCCGTGCTGTCACTGCGCGAGGCGCCCCACCACCCGCACCTGGCCGCCCGCGGCACCTTCACCGACCACGGCGGCATCACCCAGCCCGCCCCGGCCCCGCGCTTCTCCGCGACCCCGACCACCGTCCGCAGCGGTCCGGCCCGGCCCGGCGCCGACACGGCGGCCGTCGCCCGGGAGTGGGACGTGCCCGGGCTGCTCCCAGCGTCCCGAAACCCTCAGTGAAAGGCCTCCCCGTGAGCACCGAAGCGTACGTGTACGACGCGATCCGCACCCCGCGCGGGCGCGGCAAGGCCAACGGCGCCCTGCACGGCACCAAGCCCATCGACCTGGTGGTCGGACTCATCCACGAGATCCGCGCCCGCTTCCCGGACCTCGATCCGGCCGCCGTCGACGACATCGTCCTCGGCGTCGTCGGCCCGGTCGGCGACCAGGGCTCCGACATCGCGCGCATCGCGGCCATCGCCGCCGGGCTGCCCGACACCGTCGCGGGCGTCCAGGAGAACCGCTTCTGCGCCTCGGGCCTGGAGGCCGTCAACCTGGCCGCCGCGAAGGTCCGTTCCGGCTGGGAGGACCTCGTCCTGGCCGGTGGCGTCGAGTCGATGTCCCGCGTGCCCATGGCCTCCGACGGCGGTGCCTGGTTCAACGACCCGATGACCAACCTCCAGGTCAACTTCGTACCGCAGGGCATCGGCGCCGACCTCATCGCCACCATCGAGGGCTTCTCCCGCCGGGACGTCGACGAGTACGCCGCGCTCTCCCAGGAGCGGGCCGCCACCGCCATGAAGGACGGCCGCTTCGAGCGGTCCGTCGTCCCCGTGAAGGACCGCAACGGGCTCGTCGTCCTCGACCGCGACGAGTTCCCGCGCCCCGGCACCACCGCCGACTCCCTCGCCAAGCTGAAGCCGTCCTTCGCCGACATCGGCGAACTCGGCGGCTTCGACGCCGTCGCACTCCAGCAGTACCACTGGGTGGAGAAGATCGACCACGTCCACCACGCGGGCAACTCCTCCGGCATCGTCGACGGCGCCTCGCTCGTCGCGATCGGCTCCAGGGAGGTCGGCGAGCGTTACGGCCTCACGCCCCGCGCGCGGATCGTCTCCGCCGCCGTCTCCGGCTCCGAGCCCACCATCATGCTCACCGGCCCCGCCCCCGCCACCCGCAAGGCCCTCGCCAAGGCCGGACTGACCATCGACGACATCGACCTCGTCGAGATCAACGAGGCGTTCGCGGCGGTCGTGCTGCGCTTCGTGAAGGACATGGGCCTGTCCCTGGACAAGGTCAACGTCAACGGCGGCGCGATCGCGCTCGGCCACCCCCTCGGCGCCACGGGCGCGATGATCCTCGGCACCCTCGTCGACGAACTCGAGCGCCAGGACAAGCGCTACGGCCTCGCCACGCTGTGCGTCGGCGGCGGCATGGGCGTCGCCACCATCGTCGAGCGCATCTGACCCCCTCCCGACGGATCACACGGAGCACCTCCACATGAGCACTGAGCCCACCACCATCCGCTGGGAACAGGACCGCACCGGCCTCGTCACCCTGGTCCTCGACGACCCGAACCAGTCCGCGAACACCATGAACCAGGCGTTCCGCGACTCCCTCGCCGCCGTCGCCGACCGGCTGGAGGCCGAGAAGGACTCCGTCCGGGGCGTCATCATCACCTCCGCCAAGAAGACCTTCTTCGCCGGCGGCGACCTGCGCGACCTCATCCGCGTCACCCCCGACACCGCGCAGCAGCTGTTCGACGGCGGCATGGCCATCAAGCGGAACCTGCGCCGCATCGAGACCCTCGGCAAGCCCGTCGTCGCCGCGCTCAACGGCGCCGCGCTCGGCGGCGGTTACGAGATCGCCCTGGCCTGCCACCACCGGATCGCCCTGGACGCGCCCGGCTCCAAGATCGGCTGCCCCGAGGTCACCCTCGGCCTGCTGCCCGGAGGCGGCGGCGTGGTCCGCACCGTCCGCCTGCTCGGCATCGCCGACGCCCTGCTGAAGGTCCTGCTCCAGGGCACCCAGTACAGCCCGCGCCGCGCCCTGGACAACGGCCTCGTCGACGAGGTCGCCACCACCCAGGAGGAACTCCTCGCCAAGGCGCGGGCGTTCATCGACGCCCACCCCGAGTCGCAGCAGCCCTGGGACAGGCCGGGCTACCGCATCCCGGGCGGCACGCCGGCCAACCCGAAGTTCGCCGCGAACCTGCCCGCCTTCCCCGCCACCCTGCGCAAGCAGACCCATGGCGCCCCCTATCCCGCCCCGCGCAACATCCTCGCCGCGGCCGTCGAGGGCGCCCAGGTCGACTTCGAGACCGCGCAGGTCATCGAGGCCCGCTACTTCGTCGAACTGGCCGCGGGCCAGACCTCGAAGAACATGATCCAGGCGTTCTTCTTCGACCTCCAGGCCGTCAACTCCGGCGCGAACCGCCCCAAGGGCGTCGAGCCGCGCAAGGTCGGCAAGGTGGCCGTCCTCGGCGCCGGCATGATGGGCGCCGGCATCGCCTACTCCTGCGCCCGCGCCGGCATCGACGTCGTCCTGAAGGACGTGTCCCTGGAGGCGGCGCTCAAGGGCAAGGGCTACTCCGAGAAGCTGTGCGCCAAGGCCGTCGCCAAGGGCCGCACGACGCAGGAGAAGGCCGACGCGCTCCTGGCCCGCATCACGCCCACCGCCGAGGCGCAGGACCTGGCCGGCTGCGACGCCGTCATCGAGGCCGTCTTCGAGGACACCGCCCTCAAGCACAAGGTGTTCCAGGAGGTGCAGAACGTCGTCGAGCCCGACGCGCTGCTGTGCTCCAACACCTCCACCCTGCCCATCACCGCCCTCGCCGAAGGCGTCGAGCGCCAGGCCGACTTCATCGGACTGCACTTCTTCTCGCCGGTCGACAAGATGCCGCTCGTCGAGATCATCAAGGGCGAGCGCACGGGCGAGGAGGCGCTGGCGCGCGCCTTCGACCTGGTCCGCCAGATCAACAAGACGCCGATCGTCGTCAACGACTCGCGCGGCTTCTTCACCTCCCGCGTCATCGGCCACTTCATCAACGAGGGCGTGGCCATGGTCGCCGAGGGCATCGAGCCCGCGTCGGTCGAACAGGCGGCGGCCCAGGCGGGCTACCCGGCCAAGGTGCTGTCCCTGATGGACGAGCTGACGCTCACCCTGCCCCGCAAGATCCGCGCCGAGTCCCGGCGCGCGGTCGAGGAGGCCGGCGGCACCTGGACGCCCCACCCCGCCGAGGCCGTCATCGACCGCATGGTGGACGAGTTCGGCCGCACGGGCCGCAGCGGCGGCGCCGGCTTCTACGACTACGACGAGGACGGCAGGCGCGCCGGGCTCTGGCCGGGGCTGCGCGAGCACTTCACCCGGCCCGGCCACCGGATCCCGTTCGAGGACATGCAGGAGCGCATGCTCTTCTCCGAGGCGCTGGACACCGTGCGGCTGCTGGAGGAGGGCGTGCTGACCTCCGTCGCCGACGCCAACATCGGCTCCATCTTCGGTATCGGCTTCCCGGGCTGGACCGGCGGCGTGCTGCAGTACATCAACGGCTACGACGGCGGCGCCGGGGCAGGGGTCGGGCTGCCCGGCTTCGTGGCCCGCGCGCGGGAGCTCGCCGAGCGCTACGGCGACCGGTTCACGCCGCCGGCGCTGCTGGTGGAGATGGCCGGGAAGGGGGAGCGGTTCAGCGACTCAGCCCGCGGCTGAGCCGCCCGGACCACCGGTCAGCCACCGGTCCAGCTCCTCCTTCAGCGACCGCTGGAACGCGGTGAGGAGCGCCTGCACCACCAGGGGGTGCATGTGCGCGGACAGGGACCGCACGTCCTGTGCGTCCCGCTGCGCCACCTCACCGCGGAAAAGGTCCGACAACTCACGGGCCGCGGCGCGCGCGTGCTCCAGCAGTACCGTGCGCGCCGCGGAGATGGCCTGCTGCGACAGGGGCACGTCCAGCAGGCCCACGCCCAGCCGCAGCAGGCCGAGATCGGCCTCGTAGCCGCCGTCCGCCGGCCGGAGCACGCCCATGGCGACAAGCCGCTCGACGTCCCCGCCGTCCAGCGGCCGCCCCGCCCGCCGCACCAGCTCCTCCCAGGTGACCGTCTCGACGGTCTCCGGGGACCAGGAGGCCACCACCGCCCGGTGGACGGCGAGATCGCGCGGGCTCAGGCCGGGCGGGAGCTGCCGCAGATGGCGCTCGATGCCGGCCAGGGTCATGCCCTGGCGCTGCAACTCCTCGATCAGGGCGAGCCGGGCCAGGTGCTCCCGTCCGTAGTGCCCGACGCGCCGCGGGCCGAGCACCGGCGGCGGCAGCAGGCCCTTGGTCCCGTAGAAGCGGACCGTGCGCACGGTGACACCGGCCCGGGCGGCCAGCTCGTCGATCGTGAGGGTCGGCTCCCCGGTGTCGGTCGTCATGTGCAGCAGTATCGCTGTCCCACCAGTGCTGTGACACCTCACGGGTACCCCCCGGGCGGCCGCGACCGCCTCCCGTGATGACCGAACCGTGAACACGCGGCGGCCGCTGTGGGCGTCCCGGGCGGACCTTGTGAGAAGTCACGCTCTGTGACACCAGTCACCGTGTGCGAGGTGAGGCGTGTGGGAAGGTGCTGCCTTGGTCTGTGCCGCGTCACGAGGGTGGTGCGGGCCGACGCACTGTACGGACCCCGGGCCCACGACGTCCGGGGCGATCCAGAAAGTGGAACCACCCGTGAGCAAGGACGCCGTGAACACGGCTGCGGCCACGCCGCGTACCGATGCGGCCCAGGTGCCCGCGGACGCGGGCGACGCCGGCTACAGCAAGGACCTCAAGGCCCGGCACGTCAACATGATCGCCATCGGCGGGGCCATCGGCACCGGCCTCTTCCTCGGCGCCGGCGGACGCCTGCACAACGCCGGCCCCGCGCTGGCGATCGCCTACCTGGTCTGCGGCATCTTCGCCTTCTTCGTCGTGCGGGCGCTCGGCGAGCTCGTCCTGTACCGCCCCTCCTCGGGCTCCTTCGTCTCCTACGCGCGCGAGTTCCTCGGCGAGAAGGGCGCCTACGTCGCCGGCTGGATGTACTTCCTGAACTGGTCGACCACCGGCATCGCCGACATCACCGCCATCGCGCTGTACACGCACTACTGGAGCCTGTTCACCGACATCCCGCAGTGGGTGCTCGCGCTGATCGCCCTCGCCGTGGTGCTCGCCGTGAACCTGATCTCGGTGAAGATCTTCGGCGAGATGGAGTTCTGGTTCGCGATCATCAAGGTCGCGACGCTGGTCGGCTTCATGCTCATCGGCATCTTCCTGCTCGCCACCCAGCACGAGGTGGGCGGCCGGACCCCGGGCCTGAGCGTCATCACGGACAACGGCGGCGTCTTCCCGCACGGCCTGATGCCCGTCGTCCTCGTGATGCAGGGCGTGATCTTCGCCTACGCCGCGCTGGAGCTCGTCGGTGTCGCGGCGGGCGAGACGGCCGAGCCGGAGAAGGTCGTCCCGCGCGCGGTGAACTCGATCATGTGGCGGGTCGGTCTCTTCTACGTCGGCTCGGTCGTCCTGCTGGCCCTGCTGCTGCCCGGCTCGGTCTACTCCGCCGACCAGAGCCCCTTCGTCACGGTCCTGTCGAAGATCGGCGTCCCGGCCGCGGGCGACGTGATGAACCTGGTGGTCCTGACGGCCGCCATGTCCTCCCTCAACTCGGGCCTGTACTCCACGGGCCGCATCCTGCGCTCCATGGCGATGGCCGGCTCCGCGCCGAAGTTCACCGCCCGCATGAACCGCAGCCAGGTCCCCTACGGCGGCATCCTGCTCACCTGCGGGGTGTGCGTGCTGGGCGTCGGCCTGAACTTCCTCGTCCCGGCCCAGGCCTTCGAGATCGTGCTGAACGTCGCCTCGCTCGGCATCATCAGCACCTGGGTGATCATCATGGTCTGCCACCTGGTCTTCGTCCGCCGCGCCAAGGCTGGCCTGATCACCCGCCCGGCCTTCCGCCTCTTCGGCAGCCCGGTCACGGAGATCGCCACGATCGCCTTCCTGCTGGCCTGCCTGGGCATGATGGGCAACGACCCGGAGGTCGGCCGCAAGACCCTGCTGCTCGTCCCGGTCATCGCGCTCCTGCTGGTCGCGGGCTGGTTCGGCGTCCGCCGCCGCGTGTCCCGGACGGCCGAACAGGAACTGTCGCAGCTGACGAAGTGACGGGCGGGCCGCTCCACGGCTCCCCGGAGGTGGCGTCGCGCCGGACGTGCTGTGCACCTCCGCCGGCGCCACCGTCGCGCCGCCGCACGGGACGGCGGCCCCGCCCGCAGCGGCCCCGCCGACGGTCCGCCGTCAGCCCTGCCCGTCGAAGGCCCGCAGCAGGCACGCGGCCAGCTCGCCAGTGATGCTTCCGGTGGGGTCCAGGCGGGGGTTGAGGATGGTGACGGTGAGGCCGGCCGCGTGGCCGCCGCGCAGCGCCGCCCGGAGCACCGTCTCCAGGTCCTGCCAGGACAGGCCGTCCGGCTGGCGGTGGTCGACGGCCGGCATCACCGCGTCGTCCAGCACGTCGACGTCGAGATGGACCCAGTAGCCCGCGTCCGCGCCGCCCCGGGTCAGCAGCCCGACCGCCCGCCGGGCGGCCTCGCCCGCGCCCAGGGCACGGACGGTGTCCAGCTCCATCGCGTGCAGTGCGGCCGGCAGCGGCTGCATCCCGTACGCCGCGGACTCCTCCGCGTCCCGGAAGCCCAGGGCGACGACGTCCTCGTCCCGGACGAGCGGCCCCCTGCCCTCCAGGTCGGCCAGCACCCGCGGCCCCCGGCCGGTGGCCAGGGCGAGCTCCATGGACGCCACCTCGCCGGCCGGCTCCGCCGCGGGCTGGTAGAAGTCGCTGTGCCCGTCCAGGAACAGCAGGCCGTGCCGGTCCCGGCGGCGCAGCGCGAGCAGGGCGCCCAGCAGCACGCTGCAGTCGCCGCCGAGCACCACCGGGAAGCGGCCTCCGTCCAGGACGGCCCCCACGGCGTCGGCCAGTGCGCCGGAGTAGGCCGCGATCCCGTCCGCGTTGAGCAGCCCGGTCGCCGGGTCCCGCTCCGGGTCGTACGGCGGCGGCTCCACCCGCCCCGCCCGCACCGCGCCCAGCCCTTCGGCCAGCCCGGCCCCGAGCAGCGCCCCCGGCAGCTCCTCCACGCCGATCGGCCGCAGCCCGAGCACCGACGGCGCCTCGACGATCGCCACGTCCCGCACGCCCGCCTCCTCCACCGTCCGGCCCGCACGCCGCCGGCCCCGTTCCGCGGCCGGGTCACGCAGCGCCTGCCCCGTCACCGGCCGGCCGACGGGTCTTCCGCCGGTCCGGCGGCGTCCCGCGAGCCCGCCGCGCCGCTGGGCCCACGCACCCCCGGCCGCTCACCCCGGGTGCGCATGGGCCCACCGTAGACCGGGAAGCCCGGCGGGGCGCGTCAGTGCCGGTGCCGCTCGTGCCCGTGCACCCCGTTCGTCGCGGCGATCTTCTTCCAGGACCTCGGCTGCTTCGCGGCCCCCGGCCCCTTCGCCACCGCCGCGGCCCGCGCCGCCGGCGCCCCCGGCTTCGACGGCTGGAACAGCCACGTGTCGAACAGCGCGGCCAGCGGCGTGCCGGACACCTCCTCGGCGTAGCGGCGGAAGTCGGCGACCGACGCGTTGCCGTGCGCGTACTTCCGCGGCCAGCCCCGCAGGATCGCGAAGAACGCCTCGTCGCCGACCTCGTTGCGCAGGGCCTGGACGGCCAGTGCGCCCCGGTCGTAGACGGCGATGTCGAACTGGTTGTCCGGGCCGGGATCGCCGGGCCGGACCGTCCAGAACGGGTCGTCGGCGGGGTGCGAGGCGTAGACGTGGTCGGCGAGTTGCTGGGCCGTGCCCTCGCCCTCGTGCTCCGACCACAGCCACTGCGCGTACCGCGCGAAGCCCTCGTTGATCCAGATGTCCTTCCAGCGCTCGAGCGACACCGAGTCGCCGTACCACTGGTGGGCCAGCTCGTGGACCACGACGGACACGTTCGAGCCGTTCGCGAACTGCCGCGGGCTGTAGAACGGCCGGGTCTGCGTCTCCAGCGCGTACCCCGTCGTCGTGTTCGGCACGTACCCGCCGAGCGCGTCGTAGGGGTACGGCCCGAAGTACCCGGCCAGCCAGTCCGCGATCTCCCCGGTCCGCTCGATGCTCGCCCTGGCCGCGCCGGCGTTGTCCCCGAGGTCCTCGCTGTAGGCGTTGAGGACCGGGATGCCGCTCTCGCTCGTGCCGGTGGTGATGTCGAACCGGCCGACCGCCAGGGTGGCCAGGTACGTGGCCTGCGGCTTGTTCGAGCGCCAGTTCCAGCGGGTCCAGCCGAGGCGTGAACTCGTCGACTGGAGCCTGCCGTTGGAGATGGCCTGGGTCCCGTCCGGGACCAGCACGGACACGTCGTAGGTGGCCTTGTCCAGCGGGTGGTCGTTGCTCGGGAACCACCAGGCCGCCGCCTCGGGCTCGTTGGCGGCGACGCCCCCGTCCGGTGTGCGGTGCCAGCTGGTGAACCCGAACGCCTTCTTCGAGGAGGGCACCCCGCGGTAGCGGACGACGACCGTGACGGGCGCGCCCCGGGCCAGCGGCTTCTTCGGCGTGACCTCCAGTTCCTGCTCGCCCGAGGTGCGGTACGCGGCCGTGGCGCCGTTGACGCGCACCTCGGTGACGTCGAGCAGGAAGTCCAGGTTGAAGCGCGACAGGTCCTGCGTGGTGCGGGCGACGAGGGTCGCCGTGCCCTCCAGTTCGTCGGTGGCCGGCTGGTACTTCAGTCTCAGGTCGTAGTGCGAGACGTCGTAGCCGCCGTTGCCGTAGGCCGGGTAGTAGGGGTCGCCGACACCCGGCGCGCCGGGGGAGAGGGAAGCGGCCGATGCCGGGATCGCCAGCAGGGTGACGGCCGCCGCCAGGGCTCCCGGCGCGATGATTCTGCGGTGCACGCAAGGCTCCAAGTCGTAGGGTCCCGAAGTCCGTGACGAACCTATTCACCACCTGAGCCGCTAGTCATGTCCATGGCCCCCGCTGTCACACGATCGCCATTCGGCCGACACGCGCCACCTGCCCCGCGGGGGACCCCCGGGACACGCCGGTCCGTCAGGTGCCGTCTTCTGCACCGGAGTTCACCGAGGTAGCGTCCGGCGCATGCCGAAACGCACGCGCTTCACGACCTGGAGACCGCTCGCGACGGCGGCCACGGCCGCCCTGATGGCCACCCTGCTGACCCCGGCGGCCCCGGCCACCGCGTCCGCCGCACCCGGCGGCAGCCGCCCCGTCCACTCCTACGCGGACGCCGTCCGCGAGGCCGTCTGGGTGGACACCGGACTCGATGGCGACCGCGACGGCAGGACCGACCGCGTCGCCGTCGACATCGTCCGCCCCCGCGAACCCGCCCGGCAGGGCCGCAAGGTCCCCGTCATCATGGACGCCAGCCCGTACTACTCCTGCTGCGGGCGCGGCAACGAGAGCCAGAAGAAGACGTACGACGCGAACGGCGACGTCGTGCGGATGCCGCTCTACTACGACAACTACTTCGTGCCCCGCGGCTACGCCTTCGTCGGGGTGGACCTGGCCGGAACCAACCGCTCGGACGGCTGCGTCGACGTCGGCGGCCGCTCCGACGTGCGGTCGGCGAAGGCCGTGATCGACTGGCTCAACGGACGCGCCCGGGCCTACACCACCCGCACCGGCACGACCCGCGCCACCGCGGGCTGGACCGACGGCCGCACCGGGATGATCGGCAAGAGCTGGGACGGCACCATCGCCAACGGCGTCGCCGCCACCGGCGTCGAGGGCCTGGAGACCATCGTGCCCATCAGCGCCATCTCCTCCTGGTACGACTACTACTTCCAGCAGGGCGCCCCGCTCTACGACTCCGGCCCCGCATGGCTGTCGGACTACGTCAACAGCCCCGCCGCCCGCGCCCGGTGCGGCCCCGTCCAGCAGAAGCTGACCGACGGCGCCCCGCGCACCGGCGACCGGACCCCGCTGTGGACCGAGCGCGACTACGTGCAGGCCGCCCGCAAGGTGAAGGCCAGCGTCTTCCTCGTCCACGGCATGCAGGACCTCAACGTCCGCATGAAGCACGTCGGCCAGTGGTGGGACGCCCTCGCGAAGAACGGCGTCGAGCGCAAGATCTGGCTCTCCCAGACCGGCCACGTCGACCCCTTCGACTTCCGGCGCGGCGCCTGGGTGGAGACCCTGCACCGCTGGTTCGACCACGAACTCATGGGCTACGACAACGGCATCGACCGCGAGCCCATGGCCGACATCGAACGCGCACCCGACACCTGGGAGACCTCCCGGACCTGGCCCCCGAGCGGCACCCGCGCCGCCACCCTGCGGCCCGGCCGGGGCGCCGAGGAAGGCGTCGGCACCCTCGGACTGCGGCGGGGCCACGGCACCGAGTCCTTCACCGACGACCCGCGCCTGAACGAGACCGACTGGGCCGCGCAGATCGACAGGCCGACACCGGAGAAGGCCGGTTTCACCACGCGCCCGCTCACCCGCGACCTGCGCCTGGCCGGCTCCTCGAAGGTCACCGTCACCGCGACGCCGTCCACGCCGACGGCGCACCTGTCCGCCGTCCTCGTCGACGTCGGCCCCGCCACCGTCCGTGACCACGCCGACGCCGGTGAGGGAATCACCACGCTCACGGACCGCAGTTGCTGGGGAGCGAGCACCGCGGGCGACAACTCCTGCTTCAAGGAGACCAGGGCGAAGACCGCCGACGTCGACTACACGGTCGTCAGCCGCGGCTGGGCCGACCTCGGCAACCACGCCTCCGACCTCCAGGGATCACCCCTCACCCCGGGCAAGCGGTACACGATCACCCTCGACCTCGCGGCCACCGACCACGTCGTGCGCAAGGGCCACCGCCTGGCGCTGATCGTCGCCGGCACCGACCAGGGCCTGATCGACCCGCCCGCCGACCGGCCGAAGCTGACCCTCGACCTGTCCCGCACCTCGGCACGCGTGCCGTTCACCGGCGGAGCCGCCGCCTTCGCCCGCGCCACCTCGGGCGCCGCGCCCGCCGCCCCCGACGCCGGCGCCCTGGACGGCGTACGCGAACCGCGGACCGTCCAGCGCGTCCCGGAGGGAGGCCGGTGAGCCGCCGCACCGCCCCTGTCGCCGCACTGGTCGCGGCCGTCGCGGCGCTCGCCGCGTCCCTCGTCGCCGCACCGGCCCGGGCGGCCACCGAGGCCCCGCCGCGCACCGGCTTCGAACGCAGCGACGGCGCCCGCTGGACCACCCAGCCCGAGGAGCAGGACTTCCTGCGGGCCGTCGACCGCTCCAGCAGCCGCGTCGCGGTGACCCGCTTCGGCACCACCGCACAGGGCCGCCCGCTGCAACTGGTCCGCGTCGGCAGCGGGCGCAGCCCCCACACGGTGCTCCTCGTGTGCAGCCAGCACGGCGACGAACCCGCCGGACGCGAGGCCTGCCTGACCACCGTCCGCGACCTCGCCCTCGCGCGCGACAGCCGCACCCGGCGGTTCCTGGACCGCACCACGGTCCTGGTCGTGCCCACCGCCAACCCCGACGGACGGGCGGCCGGCACCCGGGGCAACGGCGACGGTGTCGACATCAACCGCGACCACCTCGCCCTGCGCACCGCCGAGGGCCGCGCCCTGGCCGCGGTCCTCCGCGACCGGCGCCCCGACATCGTCTACGACCTGCACGAGTACGGCGCCACGCCCCCGTACTACGACAAGGACCTGTTCGACCTGTGGCCGCGCAACCTCAACACCGACGAGGGCGTCCACGACGAGGCACGCACCCTGTCCGAGGCGTACGTGCGCCCCGCCGCCCGGCGGGCCGGCCGCTCCACCGGCACCTACGGCATCTGGACCGACCCGGTCACGGGCGAACCGGTCCGCCAGGTCGCCGGGGACGGGCAGGAGCGGATCCTGCGCAACATGTCCGGCGTGAAGCACGCGGTGGGCCTGCTCATCGAGAGCCGCGTCGACCCGCTCACCGAGGCCGAGCAGGCCGACGAGGCCCTCAACAACCGCCGCCGCGTGACCTCGCAGCGGGACGCGCTGGCCGGTCTGTTCGCCTACAGCGACCAGCGCCGCGCCCGGATCGGGGCCACCACGGCGAAGGCTCGCCTCGCGGGCCTGGCGGACACCGGCCCGGTCTACCTGGGCGGCGCCGACAACGAGGCCCCCGAACCGGCCGACGTCGTCCAGGACCCGCCCTGCGGCTACCGCCTGACCGCCGCCCAGTACGCCGAGGTCGGGGACGAACTCGCCCTGCACGGTGTACGCGTCCGCACCGGCCGGGAGGGCGTCCTCGTCCCGCTGCGCCAGCCCCTGCGGGCCCTCGTCCCGCTGCTGCTGGACGACCGGGCCGAGTACCACCTGATCGGAGGTTCACCCGAAACCACATGTCGGCAGGGGTGAAAATGCGCCAGTCGTGGTAGCAGCGTTTACGGAGGAGCAACACCTCCGCTGCTGTCCCGATGAAAGGTGCCGCCAGTGACGCGAGAACGACCAAGCGACAAGGGTTCCCCGGAGGGGACCGCGCTACCGGGGTCGGAAGCGGGCCTGCCCGGTCAGGACCGCCCGCAGACCGACCGCATCGTCTTCGGCGTCACGGCGGTGCTCACCCTGGCCTTCGTGGTGTGGGGCGCCACCGCGACCGACTCGCTCGAAGACGTCTCCACCAGCATGCTCAGCGGGCTGATGCACAACGGGGGCTGGGCGTTCATGCTCGCCGCCTCCGGGTTCGTCGTCTTCGCCCTCTGGCTCGCGATCAGCCGCTACGGCCGGATCCACCTGGGCGCGGAGGGCGAGGAGCCCGAGTTCCGCACCGTCTCCTGGGTCGCGATGATGTTCAGCGCCGGCATGGGCATCGGCCTGATGTTCTACGGCGTGAGCGAACCGCTGTCGCACTACACGACCCCCCCGCCCGGCACCGACCCGGCCGACTCCGGTGAGCGCATGGAAACGGCCATGGCCACCACCCTGTTCCACTGGACGCTCCACCCGTGGGCGATCTACGCGGTGGTCGGTCTCGCCATCGCCTACAGCACCTTCCGCAGGCGGCGCCGGCAGACCATCAGCGCCGTGTTCACCCCGCTCATCGGCCGGAAGAACGCCAACGGCGGCATCGGCCGGGCCATCGACGTCCTCGCCATCATCGCGACCGTCTTCGGTTCGGCCGCGTCCCTGGGCCTCGGCGCGCTCCAGATCGGCTCCGGCGTCCAGGAGCTGGACTGGATGGACGAGGTGAGCACCGGGCTGCTCGTCACGATCATCGCCGTGCTGACCCTGGCCTTCGTCGCGTCCGCCATCTCCGGGGTGGAGAAGGGCATCCAGTGGCTGTCCAACACCAACATGGTGCTGGCGCTGGTGCTCGCCCTGTTCGTGTTCGTCGCGGGCCCGACCATCATCGTGCTCGACCTGCTGCCCACGTCGGTCTTCGCCTACCTCGGCGACCTTCCCCAGCTGGCCGGGCGCACGGAGGCCAGCGGCGGCGAGGGCGTCGCCGACTGGCTGGGCAGCTGGACGGTCTTCTACTGGGCGTGGTGGATCTCGTGGACGCCGTTCGTCGGCATGTTCATCGCCCGGATCAGTCGGGGCCGGACGATCCGGCAGTTCGTCGGCGGCGTGATCCTGGTGCCCAGCACGGTCAGCCTGATCTGGTTCGCCATCTTCGGCGGCTCGGCGATGCGGATGCAGCAGGAGGGGCAGCTCGGCAAGGAGACGACCCCGGAGGGCCAGCTCTTCGGCGTGCTCCAGCAGTTCCCGATCGCGACGGTCACCAGCCTGCTGGTGATGGTCCTCGTCGGCATCTTCTTCGTCTCGGGAGCCGACGCCGCCTCGATCGTCATGGGCACCCTGTCGCAGAAGGGCGCCCTCGAACCCGGCCGCTTCGTGGTCGTCTTCTGGGGCGTGGTGACCGGTGCGGTGGCCGCCATCATGCTGCTGGTCGGCAGCGGGCAGGGCGACGCCCTGACGGGCCTGCAGAACCTCACGATCCTCGCGGCGGCGCCGTTCGTCGTCGTGATGGTCTTCATGTGCGTCGCCCTCATGCGCGACCTGCGCCGCGACCCGGTGGTCGTGCGCGAGCGGATGGGCTCCGAGGCGGTCGAGCAGGCCGTCATCGAGGGCCACACCAAGTACGACGGCGAGTTCGAACTCCGCGTCGGCCCCGGCCGCGGCCCGGACGTCGAGGGGGACCCGGTCGGCAAGCACTGACCTGCCACCGCGGCGGGCGGCCCGGCCACCACGGCCCGGCCGCCCGCTGCCGCTGCCGCCGGTGCCGGTCAGGCCGCGGCCAGCCGGGCCGCCTCCCGCGCGCAGCCCCAGGCCACCGTGACGCCCGCGCCGCCGTGCCCGTAGTTGTGCACCAGCACGCGCCCGTCCGCCAGCCGTTCGCGCTCCAGGCGGACCGCGTCGCGGACCGGGCGCAGCCCCACCCGGTGCTCCAGCACCCGCGCCCCCGCGATCTCCGGACGCAGCGCGGCGCAGCGCCGCACGATCGCCTCGGCCGTCGCCGGGTCCGGCTCCAGCGACCAGGCGTCCTCCTCGCTGGTCCCGCCGAGCACGAGCCCGCCCGGCTGCGGGAACAGGTACGCGTGCTCCCCGTCCGGGTCGTCGGCGACCAGCCACGTGGTGATCCCGGGGTTCTCCACCACGACCAGCTGCCCGCGCACGGCCCGTACCGCCGGGTCCGGGACCAGCTCACGCGCGGCCAGCCCCGTGCAGTTGACCACCACACGCGCGTCCACCTCACCGAGGGAGGACACCGCGCGCGCCTGCACCACCCCGCCCGCCGCCACGAACCGCTCGCGCAGCCACGGCAGATGGGCGGGCATGTCGATCAGCGGCAGCCGCGCCCGCACGCCCGTCCCGGCGTACTCCGCGGCCGTGGCCGCCCGCAGCCCGGGCACCCGGCCGGCCAGCCACCCGTCGACCTCGTCGAACCGGGTGCCTCCCAGTACCCCCTCGACCATGCGCACGCCCGACGCCCCGGACCCCGCCGCCAGTTCCTCGTACACCTCCAGCGACCGCAGGGCCCATGTCCGCGCGAGCGCCATCGGTTCGATGCGGTACGGCCACCACAGCGCACCCGCGACGGCGGAGGTGGTCGCCGCCACGGGGTCCCGTGTCCACACCCGCACCCGGTGCCCCTGCTCGGCGAGCACCACCGCCGTCGTCAGACCGACGACCCCGCCCCCGACCACCACGATCCCGTCACTCAGCTCGCTCGCCATGCCGGGACCGTAGCGGAATGTGCCATGCCGTGCTCACCTCACCCTGAGTGCGGGGATACTCACAGCATGTGTGCCGAGTACACCACCTTCGGCCTGGCCCCGGCGATGCGGGCCGGGGGAGTCCGCACCGACGGCGGTCACCGGGTCCACCGCGACTTCGTGGACTTCGTCGTCGACGGGCGCCCGCTGCTGTTCCGGCTCTCCGACCTCGACGCCGTCTCCCCGCTCGCCTCCGACGTCCCGCCCGCGATCTTCACCGCGCAGGTCCGCAGCCTGCTCCTGGAGAGCCCGGCCCCGCTGCCCGGCGGCCGCTACGTCGTCTACGCCTGCCCCGAGTGCGAGGACCTGGCGTGCGGCGCCGTCACCGCGGTGATCCGGCAGGACGGCGAGGACGTCGTCTGGGCCGACTTCGCCTGGCAGACCGGTGAGACGGCCGACCTCGCCCTCAACGGATACCCCGGCATCGGCCCGTTCCGCTTCCGCGGCGCCGAGTACCGCGCCGCCCTCGCCACCCTGCTGGACCCACCGGACCGGGCGCCCCGCCCCCGGGTGCTCCTCATCGGCGCCCGCGCCGCCGTCCTCGCCGGACTGGCCGCGGCGTTGCGCACCATCGGCATCGGCGCCGACATCGCCCGGGACGCCCACCGCGTGCCCGCCGAGGAACTGCGCGGCTACGGCGCCGTCGTCTTCGGCCGGGACACCCCGGAGCGCGAACGCACCGCCGTCCTGCGGGCCTTCGCGGACGCCCGGGTCCCGGTCGCCCGCGTCGACGGCCTCGCCCCCGTCGTGCCCGTCCTCGTCGCCCAGATCGAGCACGCCCTCGACCGCAGCCCGGCCGGGCAGCGCCGCCTCACGGGCCTGACCGCCGGCCCCGGCCACGCGGAGATCGAGGTCACCTCCGCCTGCCGGGTCACCCTCACCGCGTACCGCGTCGACCGGCTGTCCCGCACCCGCACCCGCGACCTGCTCGACGAGGTCCTCCCGCCGGGCCGGCACCGCCTCGCCCTCGACCCGAAGGCGGTCAGGGGCCGGTCCTTCCTCGTGGCGCGCACCGCCACCGGCGTCCTGGCCACGGCCGTGACCCCGGAAGCGGCCCACTAGGATCGGCGCTCTGATGACTGCCACCCTCGT
Organism: Streptomyces sp. NPDC003456; assembly: GCF_042878735.1. Taxonomy (NCBI): domain Bacteria; kingdom Bacillati; phylum Actinomycetota; class Actinomycetes; order Kitasatosporales; family Streptomycetaceae; genus Streptomyces; species Streptomyces sp. NPDC003456. The sequence goes on along the minus strand of NZ_JBIAOK010000001.1, from coordinate 1,230,591 downwards.
CGCCAAGAACCTCGCCGCCGGCCACGCCGACCGCTCCCTGTTCACCGGACTCGACCTCGTCGTCGCACCCGGCGACGTGATCGGCCTGGTCGGTGCCAACGGCGCGGGCAAGTCCACCCTGCTGCGGCTGCTCGCCGGCCTCACCACGCCCGAGCAGGGCGAACTGCGCCTGTCCCCGCCGGCCGCCACCGTCGGCCACCTCCCGCAGGAGCCGGAGCGCCGCCCCGGCGAGTCCGTCCGCGCGTTCCTGTCCCGCCGTACGGGCGTCGCCGAGGCGCAGCGGACCATGGACGAGGCGACCCAGGCCCTGGTCGACGGCACACCCGGAGCCGACGACGCCTACGCCACCAGCCTGGAGCGCTGGCTCGGCCTCGGCGGCGCCGACCTCGACGAACGCGCCGAGGAGGTCGCCGGCTCCCTGGGCCTCGCGGTCGACCTGGACCAGCCGATGACGTCCCTGTCCGGCGGCCAGGCGGCCCGCGCCTCCCTCGCCTCCCTGCTGCTGTCCCGCTACGACGTCTTCCTGCTCGACGAGCCGACCAACGACCTCGACCTGGACGGCCTGGAGCGCCTCGAACGCTTCGTCACCGGCCTGCGCGCCGGCACGGTCGTCGTCAGCCACGACCGCGAGTTCCTCGCCCGCACCGTCACCAAGGTCCTCGAACTCGACCTCGCCCAGCGGCGGATCAACCTCTACGGCGGCGGCTACGAGGCCTATCTCGAGGAGCGGGAGGTCGCCCGCCGCCACGCCCGCGACGACTACGAGGAGTACGCCGACAAGAAGGCCGCCCTCCAGGACCGCGCGCAGATGCAGCGCTCCTGGATGGACAAGGGCGTCAAGAACGCCCGGCGCAAGGCCGGCGGGGACAACGACAAGATCGGCCGCAAGTTCCGCAGCGAGGCCAGCGAGAAGCAGGCCGCCAAGGCCCGGCAGACCCAGCGCATGATCGAGCGCCTCGACGTCGTCGAGGAGCCGCGCAAGGAGTGGGAACTGCGCATGGAGATCGCCTCGGCCCCGCGCTCCGGCGCCGTCGTCGCGAGTCTGCGCGACGCCGAGGTGCAGCGCGGAGGTTTCGTCCTCGGGCCCGTCTCCCTGCAGATCGACTGGGCGGACCGGGTGGCGGTCACGGGCGCCAACGGCTCCGGCAAGTCGACCCTGCTCGCCGCCCTCCTCGGCCGCGTCCCCCTGGACGCCGGGCACGCCGCGCTCGGCTCGGGCGTCCTGCTCGGTGAGGTGGACCAGGCCCGCAAGCTGTTCCACGGCCCGCAGAGCCTGCTCGACGCCTTCCGCGCGGCCGTCCCGGACACCGAGCCGGTCGAGGTGCGCACCCTCCTGGCCAAGTTCGGCCTCGGCACCGGCCACGTCCTGCGTCCCGCGGCGACGCTGTCCCCGGGCGAGCGCACCAGGGCCGCGCTGGCCCTGCTCCAGGGCCGCGGGGTGAACCTCCTGGTCCTGGACGAGCCGACCAACCACCTCGACCTGCCCGCCATCGAGCAGCTGGAGTCCGCCCTCGACGCGTACGAGGGGACGCTGCTGCTGGTCACGCACGACCGCCGCATGCTGGACGCGGTGCGCATCACGCGCCGTCTGGAGGTGGCGGACGGCAAGGTGACCGAGCGCTGACTAGACGGCCGCCAGGCGCCGGGCCAGGGAGGGGTAGTCCACGACGAACCCCTCCTCGTCGAACTCCAGGTCGCTGCGGAAGTCGCCGGAGGCGAAGCCGACCCGGCCGGGCCGCAGGTACCGGTACCTCTGGCGGGCCGGCCGCACCGCCAGGTCCGGCACGGACACCCAGGCCATCAGGAACTCGGCCTCTCCCGGCCCCCGGTGCAGGCCGTGGCGCAGCACCGGCAGGGTGTTGGTCAGGGGGCACAACCCGAGATCGCAGTCCAGGGCGCCGTCCACCTCGGGGAGCCGCTCGCCGTTCGCGGTCCAGGCGCCGCCGCCGTCGTGCCGCAGGTCCAGTGCGCGGCTGCCGGCCGCGGACTCGGCGGTCACCCGCAGCCGGCGCGTCACGAACTCCTCGGGCGCGTCGAGTTCGTAGGAGATCCAGTACGGCTCCGGATCGATGCCGACGGCCCGCCCGCGTGCCGCCAGCCCGCCGTCGGCGCGCCGCACCCAGGCGGTCTCGAACCCCCCGCTCGCCAGGACCGCCCAGGTCAGGGTGCGCGACGTGACCATGCGGCCACTGTAGGCCCGAAGGGGGCCCGGGCGCCTCCCCGAGGGGCGTGGGGAACCGCGCGGCCGGCCCACGGCCGGCCGGCAGCTCCCCGCGGCCGCCGGCGGAACGCCGTCAGCGGCGCCCGTTCTTCGGGTCGACCAGCCCCGCCCGGCGCAACGCGTCGGCCATCGCGCTGTTGGCCGGCGGCGCCGCGGCCTGGCGCGAGCCGCCGCCGGCCTGGCCGCCGCGGCGTGCGCCGCCACCGCCCTGGCGCTGCTGCGGCGGGCGCCCGCCGCGCTGCCGCCGCTCACCGGCGCCGCCGCCCGCGCCCTGCGGCGCGGCCTCGTCGTCCAGCCGCAGCGTCAGCGAGATCCGCTTGCGCGGGATGTCGACGTCCTGCACCTTCACCTTGACGATGTCCCCGGGCTTCACCACGTCCCGCGGGTCCTTCACGAACGTCTTCGACATCGCGGAGACGTGCACCAGGCCGTCCTGGTGGACGCCGACGTCGACGAACGCGCCGAAGGCGGCGACGTTCGTCACCACGCCCTCCAGGATCATCCCGGGGGTCAGGTCGGCGATCTTCTCGACGCCCTCCTTGAAGGCGGCGGTCCTGAACGCCGGACGCGGGTCGCGGCCCGGCTTCTCCAGTTCCTTCAGGATGTCGGTGACGGTCGGCAGGCCGAAGGACTCGTCCACGAAGTCCTGGGGCCGCAGCGAGCGCAGGACGGAGGTGTTGCCGATGAGCGCGGCGACCTCCTGCCCGGCCGTCTTCACCATGCGGCGGACCACCGGGTAGGCCTCCGGGTGCACGCTGGAGGCGTCCAGCGGATCCTCGCCCCCGCGGATGCGCAGGAAGCCGGCGCACTGCTCGTAGGCCTTGGGGCCGAGGCGGGCGACCTTCTTCAGCTCGCGGCGGGAGGTGAACGGCCCGTTGGCGTCCCGGTGCGCCACGATGTTCTCGGCGAGCCCGGAGGTGATGCCGGAGACCCGGGCCAGCAGCGGGGCCGACGCGGTGTTGACGTCCACGCCGACGCCGTTGACGCAGTCCTCCACGACCGCGTCCAGCGAGCGCGACAGCTTCACCTCGGACAGGTCGTGCTGGTACTGCCCCACACCGATGGACTTCGGGTCGATCTTCACCAGCTCGGCCAGCGGGTCCTGCAGCCGGCGGGCGATCGACACGGCGCCGCGCAGCGACACGTCCATGTCGGGCAGCTCCTGCGAGGCGAAGGCGGACGCCGAGTACACCGACGCGCCCGCCTCGGACACCATGACCTTGGTGAGGTTCAGCTCCGGGTGCCTGGCGAGAAGCTCCCCGGCGAGCTTGTCGGTCTCCCGGGAGGCCGTGCCGTTGCCGATCGCGATCAGTTCGACCGCGTGCTCCTTCGCCAGCCGGGCCAGCTTGGCCAGGGCCTCGTCCCAGCGGTTGGCGGGGACGTGCGGGTGGATGACGTCCGTGGCGACGACCTTGCCCGTCGCGTCGACCACGGCGACCTTGACGCCCGTGCGGAAGCCGGGGTCGAGGCCGAGCGTCGCACGCGTGCCCGCGGGGGCGGCGAGCAGCAGGTCGCGCAGGTTCGCCGCGAAGACCCGCACCGCCTCGTCCTCGGCGGCCGTGCGCAGCCGCAGCCGGAGGTCGATGCCGAGGTGGACCAGGACGCGGGTGCGCCACGCCCAGCGGACCGTGTCCTTCAGCCACTTGTCGCCGGGGCGGCCCCGGTCGGCGATCCCGAACCGGTGGGCGATGACGCCCTCGTAGGAGGAGGGGCCGTCGGTGGGCTCCTCGGGTTCGAGGACGAGGTCGAGGACCTCCTCCTTCTCGCCGCGCAGCATGGCGAGGACACGGTGGGAGGGCAGTTCGGTGAACGGCTCGGCGAAGTCGAAGTAGTCGGCGAACTTCGCGCCCGCCTCCTCCTTGCCCTCGCGCACCCGGGCGGCGAGCCGCCCGCGCACCCACATGCGTTCGCGCAGTTCGCCGATCAGGTCGGCGTCCTCGGAGAACCGCTCGGTCAGGATCGCCCGGGCACCGTCGAGGGCGGCCTGCGGGTCGGCGACGCCCTTGTCCGCGTCGACGAACGCGGCGGCCGCGGCGAGGGGGTCGACGGACGGATCGCCGAGCAGCCCCTCCGCCAGCGGCTCGAGGCCCGCCTCGCGGGCGATCTGGGCCTTCGTACGCCGCTTCGGCTTGAACGGCAGGTAGATGTCCTCCAGGCGCGCCTTCGTCTCGGCGCCCCGGATCCGCGTCTCCAGTTCCTCGGTGAGCTTGCCCTGCTCGCGCACCGACTCCAGGATCGCCGTCCGCCGCTCCTCCAGCTCCCGCAGGTAGCGCAGCCGCTCCTCGACGGTGCGCAGCTGCGCGTCGTCGAGCATCTCGGTCGCTTCCTTGCGGTAGCGGGCGATGAAGGGCACCGTCGAACCGCTGTCGAGCAGTTCCACGGCGGCCCTGACCTGCCGCTCCCGTACGCCGAGCTCCTCGGCGATCCTGCCTTCGATGGACCCGTTGGACCCGGGTGTCGTCACGATCCCGTACCGCCTTCTGCCGCTGGGGTTGCGCGGCAATTGTGGCAGGTGGCACCGGCACCCGGGGATCAGGGCGGCCCCGGCGGGCCGGGCGGCCGGGTCAGGCCCGGCGGGTGGAGGAGGAGGCGCCGCCGAACAGCCGGGCCAGGGCCCGGAAGGGAAGCGTCACGACGGTGGCGATGGCGCCGCCGATCTGGCGCAGCACGTCTGCGATGGCACGGAACACGAAATTCCCCTTTCCTTCGTCCCGGCCGCACCGGCCGGTGGAGAACAGGTACCTCGTGAACGGCTCACCATGCGTGACGACCGCGCCCGCCCGCCCGGACGCACCGGAGGAGGGCTCGCGCGGTGCGCTCCCACCGGCGCGGAGAGGGGGCCCGGTGTCAGGCCTTGCCGATCAGGTCCGCCGGGAAGGCGCCCGCCGTGAGCGCCGCCCGCGCGAACGTCCCGCCCAGTTCGGTCAGCCGGGCCACGCCGTCGGCGCCCAGGTGCTCGTACGGGGCGCGGTCGAGGCGGTCCGTCTCCTGCTCGATCTCCGCGCGCTGGGCGGCTCCCTGCTCGCTCAGCTCGCCGGAGGCCTCCAGCAGCCCCCGCTCCCGCAGCCGTTCCGTCGCCGCGTCCCACTCCTGCTGCGTCCAGCCGCGGGTGCTGAACACCCACTTCGGGGTCATGCCCTTGCCCGTCGCCGTGTGCGTCACGAGCGCCTCCAGGCCGTCCAGCCCGGCGGACATCAGGACGGCCAGGTGGCCGTCGCCCCGGTGCTCGCGCAGCAGGGTCGCCGCGTGCCAGTAGGCGAGGTGCGGCTCCTCGGGGACGGGCAGGTCGGCGTGGGCGGCGTACAGCGGCCGCGCCTCGCGCGAGCAGGCCTCGGCGGCGCGCAGCGCGAGCCGCGCCGCCTCGGCCATCTCCGCCGACGCCACGGCCTCCTCGCCGAGCAGCCGGCGCAGCGTCGCGTCGACCGCACGCGTGCGTGCCGCCAGCACCCGGGACGGTGCGGCCGTCTCCCAGACGGCCGGGACGTGCCGGGCGACCAGCTCGTACTTGTAGTTGTAGAAGGCGGCCGCCACCGGGCCCGGGCCGACCGGGCCGAGGGCCGCGGCCCGCACGGCGAAGTTCACCGCCCGCGGGTGGGTGATGCCGACGGCGCCCAGCTCACGGCCCAAGTCGGGTGAGAAGTAGTGCGTCGCGTGCAGGGAGTTGAGCATGGTGTGGCAGCGTCGGCCGGCGCGCGGCTCCAGGGCGGCAGTCGTCATGCCCGGCAGGTTACCAACCGCTTGGTATGGCCTCCACGGCCGTGCAGGCCATGGCAGGAAAGGTGGGGAACTCGGCATTGCGGCCAGGCCGCGGGCCCCCGAAGAATCGGGGCATGGCCCAGCGCACGGTTCTCGTCGTCCTCTTCGACGGCCTGCAGAGTCTCGACGTCACCGGGCCCGTGGAGGTCTTCGCGGGCGCGGAACTGCTCCGCCCCGGCACGTACCGGATCCGCACGGCGTCCCTGGACGGGGCGCCCGTGCGCAGCACCAGCGGCCTGACCTTCGTGCCCGACGGGTCCCTGGCCGACGCGTCCGACCCGGACGTCCTGCTCGTCCCCGGCGGGTCGGGCAGCCTGCGGCCCGACCCGCGCCTGGTCGACTGGGTGCGCGAGCACGGCCCGCGCGCCGCCCGGCTGGTGTCGGTGTGCACCGGCGCCGCCGTACTGGCCGAGGCGGGGCTGCTGGACGGCCGCCGCATCACCACGCACTGGGCGTACTGCGACCGGATCGCCCGCCGGCACCCCGCTGTCGAGATCGACCCCGACCCCGTCTACGTCCGCGACGGGAACGTCGCCACCTCGGCGGGTGTCACCGCCGGGATCGACCTCGCCCTCGCCCTGGTCGAGGAGGACCTGGGGCGGCAGGCCGCCCTGACCGTCGCCCGCCACCTGGTGGTGTTCCTGCGCAGGCCCGGCAACCAGGCGCAGTTCAGCGCGCAGCTGGCCGCCCAGACCGCGCACCGCGAACCCCTGCGCGAGGTCCAGCGCTACATCGCCGAGCGCCCCGGGGCCGATCTGTCGGTCGAGTCCCTGGCCGCCCGCGCCCGGTTGTCGCCCCGCCACTTCGCCCGCGCCTTCCGCGCCGAGACCGGCACGACGCCGGGCCGCTACGTGGACCGCGTCCGGCTGGAGCACGCCCGCCGCCTGCTGGAGGACACCGCCGACGGCGTCGAGGAGATCTCCCGCACCAGCGGCTACGGCACCCCGGAGGCGATGCGCCGCGCTTTCCTCAGGGTCCTGGGGACGTCACCCGCCGAGTACCGCCGGCGCTTCCGCCCGGCGGCCGCGCCCTGAGCCGGGACCCGGCCCGCCCCACCACGCCCTGGACCGGGACCGGCCCCCGGCGCGCCCCGAACCGGGACCGGCCGCCTCACCACGCCCTGAACCGGGACCGACCGCCCCCCGGCCCGCCCCTGAGCCGGGACCGGCCGCCCCGCCGCCGCAGGCAGCGCCGGAGCGCCCGCCCCCGCCACGCCCTCCCGCCGACCGAAGGGACACCATGCAGATCGCCATCGCCCTCTACGAGGGCTTCACCGCCCTAGACGCCGTGGGACCGTACGAGACCCTGGGGCGCCTGCCCGGCGCCGAGACGGTGTTCGTCGCGGAGGAGGCCGGCCCGGTGCGCAGCGACACCGGCAGCCTCGCCCTGGTCGCCGACCGGACCCTGGCCGACGTGCCCCGCCCCGACATCGTCGTCGTCCCCGGCGGCCCCGGCCCGCTTCCCCTGGCCCCCGACGGCCCCCTGGCCGGCTGGCTGCGCGCCGCGGACGCCACCAGCACCTGGACCACGTCCGTGTGCACCGGCTCCCTGCTGCTGGCCGCCGCCGGGCTGCTGCGGGGCCGCCGTGCGACCTCCCACTGGCTGGCCCTGGAGGAGCTGCGCCGGCACGGCGCCGAGCCCACGGGCGAACGGGTCGTCACCGACGGCAAGTACGTCACCGCGGCCGGCGTCTCCGCCGGCATCGACATGGGCCTGACGCTCCTCGGCCGGATCGCCGGCGACGACCACGCCCGGATCGTCCAGCTGGCGACCGAGTACGACCCGCAGCCGCCCTACGACGCCGGATCACCCGAGAAGGCCCCGGCCCACCTCGTCGACCTGGTCCGCGCCCACTCCGGAGTCATCCTGACGTAGGCACGCCCCAGCCGAACCGCGGCTGCCTGCGCTCCAGGAACGCGGCGACGCCCTCCGCGGCGTCGCCGCTGCCGCGCGCCTGCCCGGCCCAGTACGCGTCCCGGTCCGTCCGGCCGTCCGCGAACTCCTTGGCCGCCGCCTGCGTCAGCTGGGAGCGCGACACCAGGACACGGGTGAACTCCGCCGCCCGCTTGCCGAGTTCGCCCTCGGGCAGGACCTCGTCGACCAGCCCCGTGCGCAGCGCCCGCTCCGCGTCGATCAGCTCCCCGGAGAACAGCAGGTACTTGGCGGTGGCAGGGCCCACCAGGGACGCCAGCCGCCGGGTCGAGGACGCCGGGTAGACGATGCCGAGCTTCGCCGGTGTGACCCCGAACAGGGCGCCCTCCTCGGCGAACCGCAGATCGCAGGCGGCCGCGAGCTGGGCGCCGCCGCCGACGCAGTGCCCCCGGATCACCGCCAGCGTCGGCTTGGGGAAGGCGGCCAGCGCCTCCTCGGCCCGCACGGCCAGAGCCTGTGCCTCCTCGGGCGAACCCCGCAGTGTCGATATGTCGGCACCGGCGCAGAACGTCCGGCCCTCGCCGGTCAGCACCAGCGCCCGTACCGCCGGATCGTCCGCGAGGCCGTGCAGCAGCGGTGGCAGGGCCCGCCACATCGCGGCGGTCATGGCGTTGCGCTTCTCGGGGTGGCGGATGACGACCGTCGCGACCGAGTCGGTCACGGCGTGGTCCAGCTGCGGCTCCATGCGCCGGATGCTATCCGCATGCCAAACCCGTACAACCCGAATAGTTCGCCGAGACGGCACAACAAGGACAGGACCAGTCCCACAACTGACCGTGTCATACGCCAACGGTCAGAAGTGCTCGATAGTTGCTGACTTGTGTTCAGCTCCGAGGGGGGCAGTGCATCGTTCCCAACACTCGACCTGTGGCGACAATCGAGCGCGAGGGTGGCGACCGGACGATGGACGACGACGGGCGCGGAACCGGCCGGCGCCCCGAGGGCGGCACGGCGCCCCTCGGTCCCGGGCCCGCGGATCCGCTGCCGTACGAAGGGGTCTGGAGGTTCACCGCGCCGGCGGTGGAGGCCTCCGTCCCACAGGCCCGGCACGCGGTGCGGGACCTGCTGCTGCGCCAGGGCGTACCGGTCTCGGACGACCTGGCCCAAGGGCTGCTGCTGATCGTCTCCGAACTGGTGACGAACGCCGTCAAGCACGCCGCGGTGCTCTCGCCGACGATCGCCGTCGAGCTGGCCGTCGGCGCGCAGTGGCTGCGCCTGTCCGTGGAGGACAACCACCCCTACCGGCCCACGGCCCTGGAGACCGACCACGGCCGCACCGGCGGGCGCGGCCTCCTCCTGGTGCGTGAGATCACCCGGGAGGCCGGCGGTGTCTGCGAGGTCGAGTACACCGCGAGCGGCGGCAAGGTGATCTGGGCCGCGCTGCCGCTCGAACCCGCCCGGCTGCCCTAGCGCCGCGCCGGCCGCGGGACCACGGGGGCGCCGGGGACGAAGTCCCGGGCCCCGGGGGCCCGTCCCCGGCGTCAGGGCCCGGGCGGGCGCCTCACCAGCCGGCCGACGTGCCCGTCAGCTCCCTGATGGCGGGCCGGGCCGCGTCCAGCACGGTCATGAACCAGGCCGAGAACGGGTCCTTGGCGTGCCGCTCGGCCAGCTCCGGCGGGGTCACGAAGACCGTCGAGGCCACCTCCTCCGGGTCCGGCCGCAGCACGGCCTGGACCATGCCGACGAAGAGGTGGTTGTACTCCTGCTCCACCAGCCCCGACTCCGGGTCCGGGTGGTTGTAGCGGACCGTGCCCGCCTCGGCCAGCAGCGAGGGGGACGCGCCGAGCTCCTCGAACGTGCGCCGCGCCGCCGCCGCGAAGGGCGCCTCGCCGGGGTAGGGGTGGCCGCAGCACGTGTTGGACCACACACCGGGGGAGTGGTACTTGCCCAGCGCGCGCTGCTGCAGCAGCAGCCGGCCGTACTCGTCGAAGAGGAACACCGAGAACGCGCGGTGCAGCCGCCCGGGCGGCTGGTGAGCGGCGAGCTTCTCCGCGGTGCCGATCGTCACGCCGTCCTCGTCGACGAGTTCCAGCAAAATCGCGTCTGCGGTGCCGTTCGACGGGGAGTGCGTCGCGGTGGCAGGTGTGATCGGCATACCCATCCTTCACATCGGTCTTCGCGCCCCAAGTCTGCCGTACGAATCCGGCACTCCCGGCACTTCGCTGCCCGCCCGCATGTCCCACGCGGGCGACACGGAGCGCGGACGGCGCCGCCGGGCGAACCGGAGAGCGGGACCCGGAAGGGGATCGTGCCCGGCCCACCGGGCCGAAAATCGTCCTCGGCGGGTCCTACGGGAGTCAGGGCGCCTGCGCGCGCCGCGAGGCCGCGTCCCCCGGCGCGCGCCGAGCGGGACGCGCCCCACCGGCCCCGTCCGCCCCCGCAGGCACGAGCGTCAGTGGCACAGCCGGGCCTCGTGCTCGGCGTGCCCGCTCGGTTCCAGCTGGAAGGTGCAGTGCTCCACGTCGAAGTGGTCGCCGAGGCAGCCCTGGAGCTCGTGGAGCATCTTCTCGTGCCCCATCGCGTTCAGCGTCTCGGTGCTGACCACCACGTGCGCCGACAGCACCGGCATGCCGGAGGTGATCGTCCAGGCGTGCAGGTCGTGCACGTCCTCCACCCCGTCCGTCGCCAGGATGTGGGCCCGCACCTCGGCCATGTCGACGCCCTTGGGCGCCGCCTCCAGCAGCACGTCCAGCGTCTCGCGCAGCAGCTTCAAGGTCCGCGGCACGATCATCAGCGCGATGACCAGCGAGGCGATCGGGTCGGCGGGCTGCCAGCCGGTGAACATGATCACCAGCGAGGACAGGATGACCGTCACCGAGCCCAGGGCGTCCGCCGCCACCTCCAGGAACGCGCCCCGGACGTTCAGGCTCTCCTTCTGCCCGCGCATCAGCAGCGACAGCGAGACGAGGTTCGCGACCAGGCCGATCGCGCCGAACACCAGAGCCAGCCGGCCCTCGGTGTCCGCCGGGGTGAGGAACCGCTGCACGGACTCGTACACGACGTACCCGCCGGCCCCGAGCAGCAGCAGGCAGTTGGCGAGGGCCGCCAGTATCTCGGCGCGTGCGTAGCCGAACGTGGCGCGCTCGCTCGGGGGACGGCCCGCGAAGTGGACGGCGAGCAGCGCCATGGCCAGGCCCAGCGCGTCCGTCGCCATGTGCGCCGAGTCCGCCACCAGGGCCAGCGAGTCGGCGAGCACACCCCCGACGATCTGGACGACGACGATGCCGAGCGTGATCGCCAACGCGATCCGCAGCCTGCCGCGGTACGCCGAGGTCGCCGTACCGCCGGCCGCGCCGTGCGCGTGCCCGTGATCGTGCCCAGCCCCCATGAAAGGTCACCCTCCTGTGTCCGCCCGATCGTCTCCGGGCACCCCAGTCAACTACGGGGAGGGGGTATGGGCAACGCGGCACTGAACACCGTTGTCATCTGCCCTGACCTGCGGAAACGACCCGCAGGTCAGAGCGGTGCGGCGATCAGGAGCCGTGGTGGAGCCGCCAGCCCCGCCAGGCCGACTCGGTCATCTCGCGCACCCCGCGCCGCGCCGTCCAGCCGAGTTCCGCGGCCGCCCGGGCCGCCGAGGCGACCGCCCGCGGGGCGTCCCCGGGGCGGCGCCCTTCCACGACCGGCGGCCGCCGGTCGCCCGTGACCTCGCCGATGACCGAGATCAGCTCGCGGACCGAGACGCCCTCGCCGCGGCCGACGTTGACCGTCAGGTCGCCGGCGACACCGCCCCCGGCCAGCCGCCGGGCCGCCGCGAGATGGGCCTCCGCCAGGTCGGCGACGTGGATGTAGTCCCGTACGCAAGTGCCGTCCGGGGTGGGGTAGTCGTCGCCGAAGATCCTCGGCGCCTCGTCGCGCGTCAGCCGGTCGAAGACCATCGGGACGATGTTGAACACCCCCGTGTCGGCCAGCTCGGGTGCGGCGGCGCCCGCCACGTTGAAGTACCGCAGGCACACCGTGGAGATCCCGTGCGCCCGGCCCGCCGCCCGCACCAGCCACTCCCCGGCGAGCTTGGTCTCGCCGTAGGGGTTCACCGGCGCGCACGGCGCGTCCTCCGTGATGAGGTCCACGCCCGGGTCGCCGTAGACCGCCGCCGACGAGGAGAAGACGAACCGCCCGATCCCCGCCTCGGCCACCGCGTCCAGCAGGGTCGCCAGACCGCCCACGTTCTCCCGGTAGTACCGCGTGGGCCGGGCCACCGACTCGGCGACCTGCTTGCGCGCCGCGAGGTGCACCACACCCGTCACGGCGTGCTCGGCGAGAAGCCGCTTCAGCAGCTCCCCGTCCGACGAGGAGCCCCGCACGAGCGGAACGCCGGACGGCAGCCGCGCGGGCACCCCGGCGGACAGGTCGTCCAGGGCGACGACGCGCTCGCCGGCCTCCGTCATGGCCCTGGCCACATGGGCCCCGATGTAGCCGGCCCCGCCGGTGATCAGCCAAGTCATGGTCGTCCACCCTATGCCGCCCGGCCCGGCACCCCCGCAATGTCCCCGATGTCCGGTCTGCGGGCCGCGGTTTGTGGGGCGGGCCCCGGATCCACCAAGATGATCGCGGCAAGGACTCGGGCGAACTGCGTCGATCGAGCCGCCCAACGGGCGGTGAACACGGCCTTCCGGCCATCCGATAGCCTCTGCCGACATGCCGCCCCGGGAGTCACCGGCGCGGCCGCCCCCATCATGTACAGCACCGGTGCGGAGCGCCGGTCCCCAGGGAGTGAATTCGGTTGTCGACCGCCATCCTCACCGGGCAGCCGGTCCCCGGATCGTCGATCGAGGGCGACCTGCGGTCCCTCGGCTTCGACGTCCGGTACGCCGCTGACGCCGTCGAGGCCGAGACCCTCCTCGCCGAGGTCCCGGGCGACGAGCGGGTCGCGCTGGTCGACGCCCGGTTCGTGGGCCATGTGCACGCCCTGCGGCTGGGCCTGACCGACCCCCGCTTCCCGCTGGCCGCGATCCCGGGCGCCGTCACCGCCCGGCCCGCCGGACGCCAGGCCCTGACCCGGGCGATGGCCCGCGAGAACTCCGCCGGCGGCGGCACCACCCTGGTCGACAGCCTCGCCGACCGCGTCCTCGCCGCGCTCGACGCCGACGGCGCCGAGGTCCACCGCCCCGAGCTGGGCAGCCTGGTCGCGGCCGTCCCGGCCGACCCGCAGGCCCGCAACGAGGCCCGGCAGGCGGTGGCGGACGTCGACGACGAGGCCGTGCGCCTGAAGTCGGCCGTGAAGGCCCGCGACGGCTTCTTCACCACCTTCTGCATCAGCCCGTACTCCCGCTACCTCGCCCGCTGGTGCGCCCGCCGCGGTCTGACCCCGAACCAGGTGACGACCGCCTCCCTGCTCACCGCTCTCATAGCGGCGGCCTGCGCGGCCACCGGCACCCGCGGCGGTTTCGTCGCGGCCGGCGTCCTGCTGATCGCCTCGTTCGTGCTGGACTGCACCGACGGCCAGCTCGCCCGCTACTCCCTGCAGTACTCCACCCTCGGCGCCTGGCTCGACGCCACCTTCGACCGGGCCAAGGAGTACGCCTACTACGCCGGTCTCGCCCTGGGCGCCGCCCGCGGCGGCGACGACGTCTGGGCCCTGGCCCTGGGCGCCATGGTCCTGCAGACCTGCCGGCACGTCGTGGACTTCTCCTTCAACGAGGCGCACGTCGTGGGCGCCGGCGCCGGCGCCAACACCAGCCCCACCGCCGCCCTGTCCGGCAAGCTCGACAGCGTCGGCTGGACGGTCTGGGTCCGCCGCATGATCGTCCTGCCCATCGGTGAGCGCTGGGCGATGATCGCGGTGCTCACGGCCCTCACGACCCCGCGCATCACCTTCTACGCGCTGCTCGCCGGCTGCGCCTTCGCCGCGGCGTACACCACCGCGGGCCGCGTGCTGCGCTCCCTGAACCGCACGGCCCGGGGCACCGACCGCGCGGCCCGGTCCCTGGCCGACCTCGCCGACAGCGGACCCCTCGCCGAGGCCCTCGCCCGGCTGCTGCGCAGGCTGCCCGCCCAGCCGCCGCTCGGCGCCCGGTTCCTCGTCGCCCTGCCCGGCGCCGCCTTGCTGGTGCTGGCCGCGGCCCTGGAGCCGTACGGCAGCGCGCTGCCCGTCGCCGCCGCGGTCCTGTACGCCCTCACCTCGGCCGCAGCCGTCGCCCTGCCCCTCAAGGGCGCCCTCGACTGGCTCGTCCCGCCGCTGTTCCGGGCCGCCGAGTACGGCACCGTGCTCGTCCTCGCCTCGAAAGCGGACGTGAACGGAGCCCTTCCTGCGGCTTTCGGGCTGGTGGCGGCGGTCGCCTACCATCACTACGACACGGTGTACCGCATCCGCGGCAACGCCGGAGCGCCCCCCGCCTGGCTGGTGCGCTCCCTCGGTGGGCACGAGGGGCGGACGCTGCTCGTCACCGTCCTCGCCGCGCTGCTCACCGCCCCACAGTTCACCGTCGCGCTCACGGTCCTCGCCGTGGCCGTGGCCCTTGTGGTGCTCGTCGAGAGCATCCGCTTCTGGGTCGCCGCCCACCAGGTCGGCGCACCCGCCGTACACGATGAAGGAGAACCCGCATGATCGGCCTCGTGCTGGCCGCCGGCGCCGGACGGCGTCTGCGCCCCTACACCGACAGACTTCCCAAGGCGCTCGTACCGGTGGGTCTGGCGGGCGAAGAGGACGAGCCCACGGTTCTCGACCTCACCCTCGGCAACTTCGCCGAGATCGGCCTGACCGAGGTCGCCGTCATCGTCGGCTACCGCAAGGAAGCCGTGTACGCGCGCAAGGAGGCGCTGGAGGCGAAGTACGGCCTCAAGCTCACCCTCATCGACAACGACAAGGCCGAGGAGTGGAACAACGCCTACTCCCTGTGGTGCGGCCGTGACGCCCTCAAGGACGGCGTGATCCTCGCCAACGGCGACACCGTCCACCCCGTCTCCGTCGAGAAGACGCTGCTCGCCGCCCGCGGCGACGGCAAGAAGATCATCCTCGCCCTGGACACGGTCAAGGACCTCGCCGACGAGGAGATGAAGGTCGTCGCCGACCCCGAGAAGGGCATGACGAAGATCACCAAGCTGATGGACCCCGCCGAGGCCACCGGCGAGTACATCGGCGTCACCCTCATCGAGGGCGACGCGGCCGCCGAGCTCGCCGACGCGCTCAAGACCGTCTGGGAGACCGACCCGCAGCAGTTCTACGAGCACGGCTACCAGGAGCTCGTGAACCGCGGCTTCCGCATCGACGTGGCGCCGATCGGCGACGTCAAGTGGGTGGAGATCGACAACCACGACGACCTCGCCCGCGGACGGGAGATCGCGTGCCAGTACTGACCCGGCTGATCCCGTCCCCGCTCGTCGTGGACATCCGCCCGGGTGCCCTCGACGACCTGGCGTACGTCCTCGCCGACGAGCGCATCTCGCACTCCGGCCGCCTCGCCGTCGCCGTCAGCGGCGGCTCCGGCGCCCGGCTGCGCGAGCGCATCGCGCCGAGCATGCCCGGCGCCACCTGGTACGAGGTCGGCGGCGGCACCCTCGACGACGCCGTCCGGCTGGCGGGCGACATGCAGGCCGGCCGCTACGACGCCGTGGTCGGCCTCGGCGGCGGCAAGATCATCGACTGCGCCAAGTTCGCCGCGGCACGCGTCGGCCTGCCCCTGGTCGCCGTGCCCACGAACCTCGCGCACGACGGTCTGTGCTCGCCGGTCGCCACCCTCGACAACGACGCGGGCCGCGGCTCCTACGGCGTGCCCAACCCGATCGCCGTCGTCATCGACCTGGACGTCATCCGCGAGGCCCCGGTCCGCTTCGTGCGCGCCGGCATCGGTGACGCGATCTCCAACGTCAACGCGATCGCCGACTGGGAACTGGCCAACCGCGTCAAGGGCGAGAAGATCGACGGGCTGGCCGCCGCCATGGCCCGCCAGGCGGGCGAGGCGGTGCTCCGGCACCCGGCCGGCGTCGGTGACAACGGCTTCCTTCAGGTGCTCGCCGAGTCGCTCGTCCTCACCGGCGTCGCGATGTCGATCTCCGGCGACTCGCGGCCGGCCTCGGGCTCGTGCCACGAGATCAACCACGCCTTCGACCTGCTCTACCCGCAGCGGGCCGCCGCCCACGGCGAGCAGTGCGGTCTCGGTGCGGCCTTCGCGATGTGGCTGCGCGGAGCGCACGAGGAGTCGGCGTACATGGCGGAGGTGCTGCGCCGGCACGGGCTGCCCGTGCTGCCGGACGAGATCGGCTTTACGACGGAGGAGTTCGTCAAGGCCGTCGAGTTCGCGCCCGAGACCCGGCCCGGCCGCTACACCATCCTCGAACACCTCGACCTGAACACCGAACAGATCAAGGACACCTACACCGACTATGTCAAGGCCATCGGTAGCTGAACTCCGCCCCGTCGTTCACCCCGCGGGGGTGAAGGACCGGCGCAGCGGTGAGCACTGGATGGGACGCCTCTACATGCGCGAGGTGTCCCTGCGGGTCGACCGCTACCTGGTGAACACCAGGGTCACGCCCAACCAGCTCACCTACCTGATGACCGTCTTCGGTGTGCTCGCGGCCCCGGCACTGCTCGTGCCGGGGATCCCGGGCGCCGTCCTCGGCGTGGTGTGCGTCCAGCTGTACCTGCTGCTGGACTGCGTCGACGGCGAGATCGCACGCTGGAAGAAGCAGTACTCCCTCAACGGCGTCTACCTGGACCGGGTCGGCGCCTACCTGACCGACGCCGCGGTGCTCACCGGCTTCGGCCTGCGCGCCGCCGACCTGTGGGGCGGCGGCCGCATCGACTGGCTCTGGGCCTTCCTCGGCACCCTCGCCGCCCTCGGCGCCATCCTGATCAAGGCCGAGACCGACCTCGTCGGCGTCGCCCGCCACCAGGCCGGCAAGCCGCCGGTGCAGGAGGCCGCCGCCGAGATGCGCTCCTCCGGCATGGCGCTGGCCCGCCGGGCCGCCGCCGCCCTGAAGTTCCACCGGCTGATCCTCGGCATAGAGGCGTCGCTGCTGATCCTGGTGCTGGCCCTCGTCGACCAGGCCCGCGGCGACCTGTTCTTCACGCGCCTCGGCGTCGCCGTGCTGGCCGGCATCGCCCTGGTGCAGACGCTGCTGCACCTGGTGTCCATCCTCGCCTCCAGCAGGCTGAAGTGAGTGCCATGAAGGTCGGGGCCGTCATCATCACCATGGGCAACCGCCCCGACGAACTGCGTGCCCTGCTCGACTCCGTCGCCAAGCAGGACGGCGACCCGGTCGAGGTCGTCGTCGTCGGCAACGGCTCGCCCGTCCCGGACGTCCCCGAGGGCGTCCGCACCATCGAGCTGCCCGAGAACCTCGGCATCCCCGGTGGCCGCAACGTCGGCATCGAGGCCTTCGGCCCGGCCGGCCGCGACGTCGACATCCTGCTCTTCCTCGACGACGACGGGCTGCTCGCGCACCACGACACCGCCGAACTGTGCCGCAAGGCGTTCGAGGCCGACCCGGAGCTCGGCATCGTCAGCTTCCGCATCGCCGACCCCGACACCGGCGTCACCCAGCGCCGGCACGTGCCCCGGCTGCGCGCCTCCGACCCGATGCGCTCCTCCCGGGTCACCACCTTCCTCGGCGGCGCCAACGCCGTCCGCACCCGTGTCCTGGCCGACGTCGGCGGCCTCCCGGACGAGTTCTTCTACGCCCACGAGGAGACCGACCTCGCCTGGCGCGCCCTGGACGCCGGCTGGATGATCGACTACCGGTCCGACATGGTGCTGTACCACCCGACGACCGCTCCCTCGCGGCACGCGGTGTACCACCGCATGGTCGCCCGCAACCGCGTCTGGCTGGCCCGCCGCAACCTGCCCGCCCTCCTCGTCCCGGTGTACCTGGGCGTGTGGCTGCTGCTCACCCTGCTGCGCCGCCCCTCGCGGCCGGCACTGCGGGCCTGGTTCGGCGGATTCCGCGAGGGCTGGACCACCCCCTGCGGGCCCCGCCGTCCGATGAAGTGGCGTACGGTGTGGCGGCTGACCCGGCTGGGCAGGCCCCCGGTCATCTGACAGGCTCGTGTCCGGGACCGCCCCGGGAGTGTCGAAGGGGCCGTACTCTGGCCCCGGCTCAAGCAGGCCCGCACAGGCCGCCTATCCCGAAGACGAAAGTTTCCACTAGTGAGTGAGACAACGCACGACGCCGCGGTCGCGCTGAGCGCGCCCGCGGCGCCCGACGAGGGCCTCACGGCGAAGGAGCTCGCCGCCAAGTACGGGCTGAGCGTGAGCGGCGCCCGGCCCTCGCTGCTGGAGTACGTACGTCAGCTCTGGGACCGGCGGCACTTCATCCTCGCCTTCTCGCGGGCGAAGCTGACCGCCCAGTACAGCCAGGCCAAGCTCGGCCAGCTGTGGCAGGTGGCCACGCCGCTGCTGAACGCGGCCGTGTACTTCTTCATCTTCGGCCTGCTGCTGGAGGCCGACCGGGGCATGTCGCGCGAGGTCTACATCCCGTTCCTCGTCACGGGCGTGTTCGTGTTCACCTTCACGCAGAGCTCGGTGATGGCGGGTGTGCGCGCCATCTCCGGCAACCTCGGCCTGGTCCGCGCCCTGCACTTCCCGCGGGCGTCCCTGCCGATCTCCTTCGCCCTGCAGCAGCTCCAGCAGCTGCTGTTCTCGATGATCGTGCTGTTCGCCGTCGCGGTCGGCTTCGGCCACTACCCGGACCTGTCCTGGCTGCTGATCGTGCCGGTGCTGGTCCTGCAGTTCTGCTTCAACACCGGCCTTGCGCTGATCATGGCCAGGGCCGGCGCCAAGACCCCGGACCTCGCGCAGCTGATGCCCTTCGTGATGCGGACCTGGATGTACGCGTCGGGCGTGATGTTCTCCATCCCGATCTTCCTGGCGGACAAGCCGTCCTGGATCGCCAACGTCCTGCAGTGGAACCCGGCCGCGATCTACATGGACCTGATGCGCTTCGCCCTGATCGACGACTACGGCGCGCAGTACCTGCCCGACCACGTGTGGGCGGTCGCGGCCGGCTGGGCCGTGCTGTTCGCCGTCGGCGGCTTCGTGTACTTCTGGAAGGCGGAGGAGAGGTACGGCCGTGGCTGACCAGCAGGACGCACGGGTCCCCACCGTGATCGCCGACGATCTGCACATCGTCTACCGCGTCAACGGCGCGAAGTCCGGCAAGGGCAGTGCCACCGCCGCCCTCAGCCGCATCCTCAAGCGGGGCTCCGACGACACGGCGCGCGGCGTGCGCAAGGTGCACGCCGTGCGCGGGGTCTCCTTCGTCGCCTACCGCGGCGAGGCCATCGGCCTGATCGGCTCCAACGGCTCCGGCAAGTCCACGCTGCTGCGCGCCATCGCCGGGCTGCTCCCCGCCGAGCAGGGCAAGGTCTACACCGACGGCCAGCCCTCGCTGCTCGGCGTCAACGCAGCCCTGATGAACGACCTCACCGGCGAGCGCAACGTCATATTGGGCGGCCTCGCCATGGGTATGTCCCGCGAGGAGATCAAGGAGCGCTACCAGGACATCGTCGACTTCTCCGGCATCAACGAGAAGGGCGACTTCATCACCCTGCCGATGCGCACCTACTCCTCCGGCATGGCGGCCCGGCTCCGCTTCTCCATCGCCGCGGCCAAGGACCACGACGTCCTGATGATCGACGAGGCCCTCGCCACCGGCGACCGCAAGTTCCAGAAGCGCTCCGAGGACCGGATCCGGGAACTGCGCAAGGAGGCGGGCACCGTCTTCCTGGTCAGCCACAACAACAAGTCCATCCGCGACACCTGCAACCGCGTCCTGTGGCTGGAGCGCGGCGAGCTGCGCATGGACGGCCCGACCGACGAGGTGCTCAAGGAGTACGAGAAGTTCACGGGCAAGTGACGCGATCCGGCCAGGGCCCCGCGGAACTGTTCCGGCGGGGCCCGGCGTCTGCAAAGGAAGCGTCAACTCCCGCCCATGACGGGAATCTTGGGGCCGATCGGTGTGTTTCCGTGGAGTGCGGGCCACCCTGACGAACCGTGCCGTGTTGTACAACGTAAGCTGTACCGGTCCCGAAACACGGCAATCAGGGCAATAATGCGCGACACCGCCCGTCGGAGGACCGTGCGGACGGCCGGGCGGCGTGTCCGAAATAGTGCGTATTGGGTCGGCAGTGTAGAACGGGAGATGTGACGGCGATGGCTACGGAAACTCCCCAGCTCCACGCAGCACGTGCCGTCCCCGCACCGGGCAGCCGGCGGTGACGGGAACCGGCACGGCGCGCACCCCCGACCCGGAGCGCGCCACCCTCGACAAGGCCGCGGGTGAGAACTTCCCCGTGGCCCCCTTCTTCCTGCCCCGGGCCTGGCGCACCGACCTCATGGCCGTCTACGGCTTCGCCCGTCTGGTCGACGACATCGGCGACGGCGACCTCGCCCCCGGCGGTGCCGACGCCCGGCTGCTCGGCGTGTCCCCGCGAGACGCCGAGGACCGGCTCGTCCTGCTCGACGCCTTCGAGGCGGACCTGCGCAGGGTCTTCGACTCCACCCCCCGTCACCCCCTGCTGCGCCGGCTGCAGCCGACCGTGCGCCGGCGCGCGCTGACCCCCGAGCCGTTCCTCGACCTGATCGCCGCCAACCGCCAGGACCAGCTGGTCAGCCGCTACGAGACCTACGACGACCTGCTCGCCTACTGCAGGCTGTCCGCCGATCCGGTCGGCCGGCTCGTCCTCTCCGTCACCGGCACCTCGACGCCCGAGCGGATCCGCCGCTCCGACATGATCTGCACCGCCCTGCAGATCGTCGAGCACCTCCAGGACGTGGCCGAGGACCTCCGTCGCGACCGCGTGTACCTGCCCGCCACCGACCTGAAGCGCTTCCACGTCCAGGAGGAGGACCTCGCCGCCGCGAGCGCCGGGGCGTCGGTCCGCGCGCTGGTGGCGTACGAGGCGCAGCGCGCCCGCGACCTCCTGGACGAGGGAGCGCCCCTGGTGGGCAGCGTCCACGGCAGGCTGAGGCTGCTGCTCGCGGGTTTCGTGGCGGGGGGCAGGGCGGCACTGCGGGCGATCGCCGCCGCCGACTTCGACGTACTTCCCGGCCCGCCCGAGCCCGGCAAGCTGCAGGTGCTGCGCGAGGCGGGCGTGATCCTGCGAGGAGAGGGGTGATCCGGACCGTGGAATCCGACCCACGCACGTCCGCACCGGTACTCGCCGCCTACAGCTACTGCGAGGCCGTCACCGGGCGGCAGGCCCGCAACTTCGCCTACGGCATCCGCCTGCTGCCGACGCCCCAGCGCCGCGCCATGTCGGCGCTCTACGCGTTCTCGCGGCGCGTCGACGACATCGGCGACGGCCCGCTCGCCGGCGAGGTCAAGGTGGCCCGGCTGGAGGAGACGCGAGCGCTGCTCACCCGGATCCGCGAGGGCGGGGTCGGCGAGGACGACACCGACCCGGTCGCCGTCGCCCTCACGCACGCCGCCTCGCACTTCCCGATCCCGCTGGGCGGCCTGGACGAGCTGATCGACGGCGTCCAGATGGACGTCCGCGGCGAGACGTACGAGACCTGGGACGATCTGAAGGTCTACTGCCGCTGTGTGGCCGGCGCCATCGGACGGCTGTCGCTGGGCGTCTTCGGCACCGAACCGGGGGCGCGTGGCGTCGACCGCGCGCCGGAATACGCCGACACGCTCGGTCTCGCGCTCCAGCTCACCAACATCCTCCGCGACGTCCGCGAGGACGCCGAGGGCGGACGCACCTACCTGCCCGCCGACGACCTCGCCAAGTTCGGCTGCTCCGCCGGTTTCAGCGGGCCCCGGCCGCCCGAGGGCTCGGACTTCGCGGGGCTCGTGCACTTCGAGGTGCGCCGGGCCCGCGCCCTGTTCGCCGAGGGCTACCGGCTGCTGCCCATGCTCGACCGGCGCAGCGGCGCCTGCGTCGCCGCCATGGCCGGCATCTACCGCCGCCTCCTGGACCGCATCGAGCGCGACCCGGAGGCGGTGCTGCGCGGCCGGGTCTCCCTGCCGGGGCGCGAGAAGGCGTACGTGGCCGTGCGCGGTCTGTCGGGTCTCGACGCCCGGCACGTCACGCGACGGGCCGTCAGGAGGCGGGTGTGAGCGGGGAAGGAGCCGCCGCCGACGCGAAACGGCGGGCAACCCTCCGGCCCGGGGGTGCGTCCCTGACACAGACGGCCTCCCGCGCGGGCATCGCGCGGCCCGGCCGCCGCGCGGGGGAGGGGGTGCGATGACCCACGGCACGCGGTCCCACGGACCGGCCGCGGACGGACGGCACGCCGTCGTGGTGGGCGGCGGGCTCGCCGGTGTCACCACCGCGCTCGCCCTCGCCGACGCCGGCGTGCGCGTCACACTGCTGGAGGGCAGGCCCCGGCTGGGCGGCCTGGCCTTCTCCTTCCGGCGCGACGGCCTGACCGTCGACAACGGACAGCACGTCTACCTGCGCTGCTGCACCGCCTACCGCTGGTTCCTCGACCGCATCGAGGGCGCGGCCCTGGCCCCGTTGCAGCACCGGCTCGACGTACCCGTCCTGGACGCCGACCGCCCCGAGGGCCGGCGGCTGGGCAGGCTGCGGCGCGACGCCCTGCCCGTGCCGCTGCACCTGGGCCGCAGCCTCGCCACCTATCCGCACCTCTCGCTCGCCGAACGCGCCAGGGTCGGCCGCGCCGCGCTCGCCCTGAAGAACCTCGACCCGGCCGACCCGGCGCTGGACGCGCAGGACTTCGGCAGCTGGCTGGCCGCGCACGGCCAGTCGGCCCGCGCCGTCGAGGCGCTGTGGGACCTGGTCGGGGTCGCCACCCTCAACGCCGTCGCCGCCGACTCCTCCCTGGCCCTGGCCGCCATGGTGTTCAGGACGGGCCTGCTGTCCGACCCGGGCGCGGCCGACATCGGCTGGGCGAGCGTCCCGCTCGGCGACCTCCACGACGGGCTGGCCCGCAAGGCCCTCGACTCCGCCGGCGTGCGCACCGAACTGCGCACCCGCGTCACCTCCGTCGCCGCCCGGCCGGACGGCCGCTGGGACGTCGAGATCCCCGGCGAGGGGCTCGACGCCGACGCGGTGGTGCTCGCCGTACCGCAGCGCGAGGCGCACGGGCTGCTGCCCGAAGGCGCCCTGGACGCCCCCGAGCGGCTCCTGCAGATCGGCACCGCACCCATCCTCAACGTCCACGTGGTGTACGACCGCAGGGTGCTCACCCGGCCCTTCTTCACCGCCCTGGGCAGCCCCGTGCAGTGGGTGTTCGACCGGACCGCTGCGTCGGGGCTGCGCGAGGGCCAGTACCTCGCCGTGTCCCAGTCGGCCGCACAGGACGAGATCGACGCGCCCGTGGCGGTGCTGCGCGAGCGGTACCTGCCCGAGCTGGAGCGGCTGCTGCCGCGGGCCCGGGGCGCGGCGGTGAGGGACTTCTTCGTCACCCGGGAGCGGACCGCGACGTTCGCTCCCACCCCCGGCGTCGGGCGCCTCAGGCCCGGTGCCCGCACCAAGGCACCCGGCCTGTACCTGGCCGGAGCGTGGACCGCCACCGGGTGGCCCGCGACCATGGAGAGTGCGGTCCGCAGCGGCGTGAGCGCGGCGGACGCCGTGCTGGGCGCCCTGGGCCGGCCCCGCCCGCAGCACCTCTTCGCGTTCGAGGAGGCGGCGTGATGCTCGCTCGGCACGACGCGGCAGGCGGCCCCCGCACCTCCGGCACCGCAACAAGAGGAGAGACTGTGCCCACTGTGCCCCCGGCCTCGAGGACTGCCGAGGCGGTGGACGTGACCGCGCTGCTGGAGCGCGGCCGGACCCTGGCCACTCCGGTACTGCGGGCGGCCGTCGACCGCCTGGCCCCTCCCATGGACACTGTTGCCGCCTACCACTTCGGCTGGATCGACGCCCAGGGCAGGCCCGCGGACGGCGACGGCGGCAAGGCCGTGCGCCCCGCCCTCGCCGTGCTGTCCGCCGAGGTCATGTCCGCGGCCCCCGAGACGGGCGTCCCCGGCGCCGTCGCCGTGGAGCTCGTCCACAACTTCTCCCTCCTCCACGACGACCTCATGGACGGCGACGAGCAGCGCCGCCACCGCGACACGGTCTGGAAGGTGCACGGCCCCGCCCAGGCGATCCTGGTGGGCGACGCCCTGTTCGCCCTGGCCAACGAGGTGCTGCTGGAACTCGGCACCGTCGAGGCCGGCCGCGCCACCCGCCGTCTGACCACCGCCACCCGCGCCCTGATCGACGGCCAGGCCCAGGACATCTCCTACGAGCACCGCGACCGCGTCAGCGTCGAGGAGTGCCTGGAGATGGAGGGCAACAAGACCGGCGCCCTGCTCGCCTGCGCCAGCTCCATCGGCGCGGTCCTCGGCGGCGCCGACGACCGCACCGCCGACACCCTGGAGAAGTACGGCTACCACCTCGGCCTCGCCTTCCAGGCCGTCGACGACCTCCTCGGCATCTGGGGCGACCCCGACGCCACCGGGAAGCAGACCTGGAGCGACCTGCGCCAGCGCAAGAAGTCGCTGCCCGTGGTGGCCGCGCTCGCTGCGGGCGGCCCCGCCTCCGAGCGGCTCGGCGAACTGCTCGCCGCCGACGCCAAGGCCAGCGACTTCGCGCACTTCTCCGAGGAGGAGTTCGCGGCCCGCGCCGCCCTGATCGAGGAGGCCGGCGGCCGCGAGTGGACCGCCGGTGAGGCACGCCGCCAGCACACCATCGCCATCGAGGCCCTCGACGCCGTCGACATGCCCGACCGGGTGCGGGAGCAGTTCACGGCGCTCGCGGACTTCGTCGTCGTACGAAAGAGATGATCACTATCGGCCGAATAACCCTCGCGTAGTCGCCGGCCGGTGCCGCGAGCAGCACCCAGGTACCGGCCGACGGCGGACCCACAGCAGATGCACACCTTGCAGGACTGCACGAAGGGGAAGCCATGACAGCGACGACCGACGGAAGCTTCGGGGCCCTGCCACCCCGCGCCGCCGCGGCCAGCGACACCGACACGCACACCCCCGGGGCGGCCGGGGTACCGCAGGCCGCCGCACGCGCCGCCCGGCGCGCCACCGACCACCTGCTCTCCCGCCAGGACCCCCAGGGCTGGTGGAAGGGCGACCTCGAGACCAACGTCACGATGGACGCCGAGGACCTGCTGCTGCGCCAGTTCCTCGGCATCCGCGACGAGAGGACCACGCAGGCCGCCGCCCTGTTCATCCGCGGCGAGCAGCGCGCGGACGGCACCTGGTCCACCTTCCACGGCGGGCCGGGCGAACTCTCCGCCACCGTCGAGGCCTACGTCGCGCTGCGCCTCGCCGGCGACGCACCCGACGCCCCGCACATGGCACGGGCCGCCGCCTGGGTCCGCGCGCAGGGCGGCATCGCCGCGGCCCGGGTCTTCACCCGCATCTGGCTGGCCCTGTTCGGCTGGTGGAAGTGGGAGGACCTGCCCGAACTCCCGCCGGAGCTCCTCTTCCTCCCCAAGTGGATGCCGCTCAACATCTACGACTTCGGCTGCTGGGCCCGGCAGACCATCGTCCCGCTGACGGTGGTCTCCGCGAAGCGCCCGGTGCGCCCCGCACCCTTCCCGCTCGACGAGCTGCACACCGACCCGGCGCACCCGAACCCCCTCAAGCCCTTCGCGCCGCCGCTGAGTTGGGACGGCGCCTTCCAGCGCATGGACCGGGCCCTGCACGCCCTGCGCAAGGTCGCGCCGCGGAGTCTGCGCCGGGCGGCCATGAACAGCGCCGCCCGCTGGATCATCGAGCGGCAGGAGAACGACGGCTGCTGGGGCGGCATCCAGCCCCCGGCCGTGTACTCGATCATCGCCCTGCACCTGCTCGGCTACGACCTGGAGCACCCGGTCATGCGGGAAGGGCTCGCCTCCCTGGACCGGTTCGCCGTGTGGCGCGAGGACGGGGCCCGCATGATCGAGGCGTGCCAGTCGCCGGTCTGGGACACGTGCCTGGCCGCCATCGCGCTCGTGGACGCCGGACTGCCCGCCGACCACCCGCAGTTGGTGAAGGCGGCCGACTGGATGCTGGGCGAGGAGATCGTCCGGCCCGGCGACTGGTCCGTGCGGCGGCCCGGACTGCCGCCCGGCGGCTGGGCGTTCGAGTTCCACAACGACAACTACCCCGACATCGACGACACCGCCGAGGTGATCCTGGCGCTGCGCCGGATCGACCACCACGATCCGCGGCGGCTGGACCGGGCCGTCGGGCGCGGGGTGCGCTGGACGCTCGGCATGCAGTCCAGGAACGGCGCGTGGGGCGCCTTCGATGCCGACAACACCAGCCCGCTGCCCAACCGGCTGCCGTTCTGCGACTTCGGCGAGGTCGTCGACCCGCCCTCCGCCGACGTCACCGCGCACGTCGTGGAGATGCTCGCCGTCGAAGGGCTCTCCCACGACCCGCGCACCCGGCGCGGTGTGGAGTGGCTGCTGGCCGAACAGGAGCCGGACGGCTCGTGGTTCGGGCGCTGGGGCGTCAACTACGTCTACGGCACCGGATCGGTCGTCCCCGCCCTGACCGCCGCCGGTCTGCCCGCCGCGCACCCGGCGATCCGGCGGGCCGTGGGCTGGCTGGAGTCCGTGCAGAACGACGACGGCGGCTGGGGCGAGGACCTGCGCTCCTACCGGGACCCCGCGCGGTGGAGCGGCCGGGGCGCCTCCACCGCCTCCCAGACCGCCTGGGCGCTGATGGCGCTGCTCGCGGCGGGGGAGCGCGACTCCCGCGCCGTGGAACGCGGCGTCGAGTGGCTCGCCGCCACCCAGCGCGAGGACGGCTCCTGGGACGAGCCGTACTTCACGGGGACGGGCTTCCCGTGGGACTTCTCCATCAACTACCACCTCTACCGGCAGGTGTTCCCGCTCACCGCGCTCGGCCGGTACCTCCACGGGGAGCCCTTCGCGGACCGGCTCCGGATGATCGGGACGGCGGGGGACGCCGGCGACTACCGGCTCGCCGCCGAGGCCGACTGATGGGCACCCCGTCCGCCCCCGGCCCGCTGCTGATCGCCTGCGCGCTCGGCATCGAGCAGTTCGCCCTGCGCGCGGGCGGCCGGGGCGGGGCCGGCGGGCCGGTCACCGTGGTGCGCACCGGGATGGGACCGGCGGCGGCCGAGCGGGCCGTCACACGGATGCTCGCCGACCCGGCCCTCGCCGGCGCCGCCGTGCTCGCCACCGGCTTCTGCGCCGGGCTGGCACCCGGCATGCATCCCGGTGACCTCGTCGTCGCCGAGGAGACCCGCGACCCGCGCGCCACGACCGCCTGCGTGGGGACCGGCCTGCTGGTGAAGGCCCTGGCCCGCGCCGTACCGGGCAGGACCGTGCACACCGGTCCGCTCACCGGCTCCGACCACGTCGTCCGCGGCCCCGAGCGCTCCGCGCTGCGCGCCACCGGTGCGATCGCCGTCGACATGGAGTCCGCCGCCACGCTCCTGAGCGCCGTGCGCGGCGGCGAGCGCCCGGTTGCGGCCGTCCGGGTGGTCGTGGACGCTCCTGAACATGAACTCGTCCGGATCGGCACGGTGCGCGGTGGAATATCAGCTTTCCGTGTTCTTCGTTCGGTCCTTCCCGCTTTCTTCGAATGGCACCGTTCCTTGCTGCTCCCCAGGAGGTGAGCCAGATGGCCATGCCGCTCCGACAGTCCATCAAGGTCGCTACGTACTTGGCTGAACAGAAGCTGCGCCGCAGGGACAAGTTCCCGCTGATCGTGGAGCTGGAGCCGCTGTACGCCTGCAACCTCAAGTGCGAGGGATGCGGCAAGATCCAGCACCCCGCCGGAGTGCTCAAGCAGCGGATGCCGGTCGCCCAGGCCGTGGGCGCCGTCATGGAGTCCGGTGCCCCGATGGTCTCCATCGCCGGCGGCGAACCGCTGATGCACCCGCAGATCGACGAGATCGTGCGCCAGCTGGTGGCCAGGCGCAAGTACGTGTTCCTCTGCACCAACGCCATGCTGCTGCGCAAGAAGATGGACAAGTTCACGCCGTCCCCCTACTTCGCCTTCGCGGTGCACATCGACGGACTGCGCGAGCGGCACGACGAGTCCGTGGCGAAGGAGGGCGTGTTCGACGAGGCCGTGGAGGCGATCAAGGAGGCCAAGCGGCGCGGCTTCCGGGTCACCACCAACTCGACCTTCTTCAACACCGACACCCCGCAGACGATCATCGAGGTACTGAACTTCCTCAACGACGACCTCGAGGTCGACGAGATGATGATCTCGCCCGCCTACGCCTACGAGAAGGCCCCCGACCAGGAGCACTTCCTCGGCGTCGAGCAGACCCGCGAGCTGTTCAGGAAGGCCTTCGCGGGCGGCAACCGGCGGCGCTGGCGGCTCAACCACTCCCCGCTCTTCCTGGACTTCCTGGAAGGCAAGGTCGACTTCCCCTGCACGGCATGGGCGATCCCGAACTACTCGCTCTTCGGCTGGCAGCGCCCCTGCTACCTGATGAGCGACGGCTACGTGCCGACGTACCGGGAACTGGTGGAGGACACCGACTGGGACAAGTACGGCCGCGGCAAGGACCCGCGCTGCGCCAACTGCATGGCGCACTGCGGCTACGAGCCCACCGCCGTCCTGGCCACCATGGGATCCCTCAAGGAGTCGCTGCGCGCCCTGCGCGAGACGGTCTCCGCGAACCGGGAGTGAGGACGTGACCGCCGTCCCGCTGGGCGTGCCCGAGGTGCCGGCCCGGCCGGTCGCACCCCGGCGCGCCTCGCGCCTGCTCCATGTCGGCCCGGTGGCCGTCGGCGGCGGGGCCCCGGTGTCGGTGCAGTCGATGACGACGACCCGCACCGCCGACATCGGCGCCACGCTGCAGCAGATCGCCGAGCTCACCGCCTCGGGCTGCCAGATCGTCCGGGTCGCCTGCCCCACGCAGGACGACGCGGACGCTCTGGCGGTCATCGCCCGCAAGTCGCAGATCCCGGTGATCGCCGACATCCACTTCCAGCCCAAGTACGTCTTCGCGGCCATCGAGGCCGGCTGCGCGGCCGTCCGGGTCAACCCCGGCAACATCAAGCAGTTCGACGACCGGGTCGGGGAGATCGCCCGGGCCGCCGAGGACCACGGCACGCCGATCCGGATCGGTGTCAACGCCGGATCGCTGGACCGCAGGCTGCTCCGGAAGCACGGCAGGGCCACCCCGGAGGCGCTCGTGGAGAGCGCCCTGTGGGAGGCGTCCCTGTTCGAGGAGCACGGCTTCCGCGACCTGAAGATCTCCGTCAAGCACAACGACCCGGTCGTGATGATCGAGGCCTACCGGCAGCTCGCCGAGCAGTGCGACTACCCGCTGCACCTGGGCGTGACCGAGGCGGGACCGGCGTTCCAGGGCACGGTCAAGTCGGCCGTGGCGTTCGGGGCGCTGCTGTCCCAGGGCATCGGCGACACCATCCGGGTGTCGCTGTCGGCGCCGCCCGCCGAGGAGGTCAAGGTCGGCATCCAGATCCTGCAGTCGCTGGGGCTCAGGGAACGCCGGCTGGAGATCGTCTCCTGCCCCTCCTGCGGACGCGCCCAGGTCGACGTGTACAAGCTCGCCGAGGAGGTCACCGCCGGGCTGGAGGGCATGGAGGTGCCGCTGCGCGTCGCCGTCATGGGCTGCGTGGTCAACGGACCCGGCGAGGCACGGGAGGCCGACCTGGGCGTGGCCTCCGGCAACGGCAAGGGGCAGATCTTCGTCAAGGGCGAGGTCGTCAGGACCGTCCCCGAGTCGAAGATCGTCGAGACGCTGATCGACGAGGCGACGAGACTCGCCGCGCAGATGGAGCAGGACGGCGTGGGGCCGGGGGAGCCCGCCGTCACCGTGAGCTGAGCAGCACGGAAACCGAAGGGGGCCCGAGCGTGACGATTCTGGAGAGCATCCGGGGACCAGGCGACCTGAAGGCGCTGTCCGAAGCGGACCTGGGTGAACTGGCCGGGGAGATCCGGGAGTTCCTGGTGCACGCGGTCGCCAGGACCGGAGGCCACCTGGGCCCCAACCTGGGCGTGGTGGAGCTGACCCTGGCCCTGCACCGGGTCTTCGAGTCGCCGGCCGACCGCATCCTGTGGGACACCGGCCACCAGGCCTACGTCCACAAGCTGGTCACCGGCCGGCAGGACTTCTCCAAACTGCGCGGCAAGGGCGGCCTGTCCGGCTACCCCTCGCGGGAGGAGTCCGAGCACGACGTCATCGAGAACAGCCACGCCTCCACCGCGCTCGGCTGGGCCGACGGACTCGCCAAGGCACGCCAGGTGCGGGGCGGGACGGGGCACGTCGTCGCGGTCGTCGGCGACGGCGCCCTCACCGGCGGCATGGCCTGGGAGGCCCTCAACAACATCGCGGCCGCCGGCGACCGTCCGCTGATCATCGTCGTCAACGACAACGAGCGCTCCTACGCCCCCACCATCGGCGGGCTCGCCGACCACCTCGCCACCCTGCGCACCACCGACGGCTACGAGCAGGTCCTGGCCTGGGGCAAGGACCTGCTCCAGGGCACACCCCTGGTCGGCGGCGCCCTCTACGAGGCCCTGCACGGCGCGAAGAAGGGCTTCAAGGACGCCTTCGCCCCGCAGGGCCTGTTCGAGGACCTGGGCCTGAAGTACGTCGGCCCGGTCGACGGGCACGACATCGCGGCCGTCGAGTCCGCCCTGCGCCGCGCCGGGCGCTTCCACGGACCGGTCCTCGTGCACTGCCTCACCGAGAAGGGGCGCGGCTACGGGCCCGCCCTCGCCCACGAGGAGGACCACTTCCACACCGTCGGCGTCATGGACCCGCTGACCTGCGCCCCGCTCTCCCCGGCGGGCGGCCCCTCCTGGACGTCCGTGTTCGGCGAGGAGATGCTGCGGATCGGCGAGGAACGGGACGACGTGGTGGCGATCACCGCCGCCATGCTGCACCCGGTCGGCCTCGGCGCGTTCGCCGAGCGGTTCCCTGACCGGGTGTGGGACGTCGGCATCGCCGAGCAGCACGCGGCCGTCTCCGCGGCCGGCCTGGCGACCGGGGGACTGCACCCGGTCGTCGCCGTCTACGCCACCTTCCTCAACCGCGCCTTCGACCAGCTGCTGATGGACGTGGCCCTGCACCGCTGCGGGGTGACCTTCGTGCTGGACCGGGCCGGGGTCACCGGCGTCGACGGGGCCTCGCACAACGGCATGTGGGACCTGTCCGTCCTGCAGGTCGTGCCCGGGCTGCGCATCGCCGCGCCCCGGGACGCCGACCAGCTGCGCGCCCAGTTGCGGGAGGCCGTCGCCGTGGACGACGCGCCGACCCTCATCCGCTTCCCCAAGGAGTCCGTGGGGAAGCGCGTCCCGGCGATCGACCGGGTGGGCGGGACGGACGTCCTGCACCGCGTCCCGGACCCGCGGGTGCTGCTGGTGGCGGTCGGCGTGATGGCGCCGGTCTGCCTCCGGGCCGCCAAGCTGCTGGAGGACCGCGGCATCGGCTGCACCGTCGTCGACCCCCGCTGGGTCAAGCCCGTGGACCCCGCGCTGCCCGCCCTGGCCGCCGAGCACCGCATGGTGGCCGTCGTCGAGGACAACAGCAGGGCCGCCGGAGTGGGTTCGGCCGTGGCGCTGGCCCTCGGGGACGCCGACGTCGACGTGCCCGTGCGGCGGTTCGGCATCCCCGAGCAGTTCCTCGCGCACGCCAAGCGGGCCGAGGTCCTGGCCGACATCGGCCTGACCCCCGTCGAGATCGCCGGACGGATCAGCGCGAGCCTGACCGCCGGGCAAGAGCACTCCAAGGAGTCACAGGAATGACCACCGCCGAATCCGCGTCGGAGTCGTCGCAGGCCGGGGGCTTCGACCTCGCCGCCCTGCTGGCCGAGCGCGGGGCCGAGCGCTACGAGCTGCACAGCCGGCACCTCAACCACCAGCTCCCGCGCATGCTGCACACCATCGGCTTCGACAAGGTCTACGAGCGCGCCGAGGGCGCCTACTTCTACGACGCGGACGGCAACGACTACCTGGACATGCTCGCCGGGTTTGGGGTGATGGGGCTCGGCCGCCACCACCCCGTCGTCCGCAAGGCGCTGCACGACGTGCTGGACGCCTCCCTCGCCGACCTCACCCGCTTCGACTGCCAGCCGCTGCCCGGCCTGCTGGCCGAGAAGCTGCTCGCGCACAGCCCGCACCTGGACCGGGTGTTCTTCGGCAACAGCGGCACCGAGGCGGTCGAGGGCGCGCTGAAGTTCGCCCGGTTCGTCACCGGCAGGCCCAGGGTCCTGTACTGCGCGCACGCCTTCCACGGGCTGACCACCGGCTCCCTGTCCGTCAACGGCGAGCCCGCCTTCCGCGACGGTTTCGCCCCGCTGCTGCCCGACACGGCCGTACCGCTCGGCGACCTCGACGCGCTGGAGCGGGAGCTGCGCAAGGGGGACGTCGCCGCCCTGATCGTGGAGCCGATCCAGGGCAAGGGCGTGCTGGAGGGGCCGCCCGGCTGGATGCGGGCCGCGCAGGACCTGCTCCACCGGCACAAGGCCCTGCTCATCGCCGACGAGGTGCAGACGGGACTCGGGCGCACCGGCGACTTCTACGGCTACCAGCACGAGGACGGCGTGGAGCCGGACCTGGTGTGCGTGGCCAAGGCGCTGTCCGGCGGCTACGTGCCCGTCGGCGCCACCCTCGGCAAGGACTGGATCTTCAGGAAGGTCTATTCGTCCATGGACCGGGTGCTGGTCCACTCGGCGAGCTTCGGCTCCAACGCCCAGGCGATGGCGGCCGGCCTGGCCGTGCTGTCGGTGATGGAGAACGAGCAGATCGTCGCCGGCGTCCGGGCCACCGGTGAGCGGCTGCGCTCCCGGCTCGCGGCGCTGACGGACCGGTACGAGATGCTCGCCGAGGTGCGCGGCCGGGGGCTGATGATCGGCATCGAGTTCGGCCGTCCGAAGTCGCTGAAGCTGCGCAGCCGCTGGACGATGCTGCAGGCGGCGCGCAAGGGGCTGTTCGCGCAGATGGTCGTGGTGCCGCTGCTGCAGAAGCACCGGATCCTCACCCAGGTCTCCGGCGACCACATGGAGGTGATCAAGCTGATCCCGCCGCTGATCATCGGGGAGCGGGAGGTGGACCGGTTCGTCGAGGCGTTCACGGCCGTGATGGACGACGCCCACGACGGCGGACTGGTGTGGGACTTCGGCAAGACCCTCGTCAAGCAGGCGGTCGCCAACCGCTGAACCCGGTGCTTTTGCCTGGGAGGCAAGAAATTTGCCGCAGAGGCAAAGGTCCGGCTGAATGGAGGCATGAGCTCCTCCGAGAGCGAGCGGCCCCCCGGGGCCGGCTCGCCGGCCGACCAGGCACCCGACGCCCTGCCGGCCGTGGTCGCGCCCCAGCTGCGGGCACTGCGGCGGCAGGCCTCCCTGACGCTGGAGGCCGCGGCGCGTGCCGCCGGGCTGTCGCCCGCGCACCTGTCCCGACTGGAGACCGGCCGGCGCCAGCCCTCGCTGCCGATGCTGCTGGCTCTCGCCCGCATCTACGGTACGACGGTCTCCGAACTGCTCGGCGAGACGGTCGCCGAACGGGACTCCGTCATCCGCGCCGCCGACATGGAACCCACCGCCGCGGGCGGCTGGACCTACTGGCAGGCCGGCGCGCCCGGCCGCGGGATGCAGGCGCTGCGCGTCCACGTCCCCCACGGCTCCCAGGGCGACATCGTGCGCGTCCATCCCGGGGAGGAGTGGCTGCACGTGCTGCGGGGCCGGCTGCGGCTGCGCCTCGCGGACACCGTGCACCGCCTGGGGCCCGGCGACAGCGCCCACTTCGACTCGCTGACCCCGCACCGCATCGCCGCCGAGGACCACGACGGCGTCGATCTGCTCTTCGTCCACACCCTGCTGCAGAGCCCGACGGCCGCCCTGTGCCTGGGCCCCAACCCTGGAGACCTGACATGAGCGACTTCGAGGAGAAGTTCCCCCGGGCCCTGTGGGTGCGCCTGCTGGTCTACCTCATCCTCGGGCACGTCTTCGCCGCGTTCATCTACCTGCTGTTCGAGGTCGGGGCCAAGTAGGCCCGGTCCGGGGCCTCAGTCCAGGAGCCGCTCGCGCAGCCGCTCCCGGGTCCGCGGGGTGAGCCCGAGGCCCTGTTCCAGATAGGCGTCGACGCCGCCCCAGGTCTCCTCGATGGTCGTGAAGGCGGCCGTCAGGTACTCGGCGCGGGCGTCGAAGAGGGGGCTGAGCAGCTCCATGACCTCGGGGGAGTAGGCCGAGGCGTGCGAGCTGCTGCGGTGGACCTTGTAGCGGCGGTGCTTGGCGTTCGACTTCAGGTAGTCGTCGACGATCGCCTCCCGCTCGACGCCCACCGCCAGCAGCGTCACCGCCACCGACAGGCCCGCGCGGTCCTTGCCCGCCGCGCAGTGCATGAGTGCGGGCACGCTGTCCTCGGCCAGGGCGTGCAGCACGCGCGAGTGCTCGGCGGTGCGGTCCTTGATGATCGACCGGTACGAGGCGATCATCCGGGCCGCGCCCTTGCCGTCGGCGAGGATCGCGCGCAGCTGGTCCAGGTCGCCGTCGCGGACCATCCTCCAGAACTCGGCGCCGTCGGCCGGGTCGCTCAGGGGCAGGTTCACGTTGCGCACGCCCGGCAGCGTGACGTCCGGCCCTTCGAGCTTCTGGTCGGCCGCGTTGCGGAAGTCGAAGATCGTGTGCAGGCCCAGGGCCGTCAGGAAGGCGGCGTCCTCGCCGGTCGCGTGGGCGAGGTGGCCGCTGCGGAACAGCACGCCCTGGCGCACCCGCCGGCCGTCCACGGTCGGCAGTCCGCCGACATCGCGGAAGTTGCGCACTCCGGTCAGCTCCGGCTCGGTCGACGGGACCTGCTGCGTCACGAGGGCTCCTCCCCATCGGTGCCGCCGCCGCGGCTCGCCGGCGGGCACGACTCGACGATACGACATGCCTGCCTGGGGCAACGAGGTCGTCCACAGGCGCTGTCCCAGGTCCTGCGGGTGTGCGCCTCGGGCGCCACCGGACCGCTCGAACCGGCTCGCCGTCCGGCAGGGCGCCATCCGGATCCACTCCGCGCGCGTGGGGGCCGCCCGCGTCATCGGGGCGTGCTCTTGAGCGGACTGAAGCAGGAGCAAGCGTGCCAATGCCGTGAAACGGGCGAATTTCCCGCCGCTTCGTCCTGTTGCTGCGTCGCCCACCTTGAGGAGAAGTGGCCGTTCTGTCCGAATGAGGCGCTTAGGCCGCTTCGCCATAACGTGCCCCGGTCGTAAAGGAGATGGGGAGGAGTCGCGTGACCATCGTCATATCCGTGACGATGCGTTGTCGCCATGTGCACGTAATTCGGGCGAACAGCAGGGGTGTTGAGGAAAGGGAAAGATCGGAAATCCACGCTCGGTGACGGGGAATGCGCGGGCGTCCCACAAAAAACACCGTCACCCGCAACCGCAAGCTTGTCCCTTCGCGTCCCGGTCGCTTACGTTCCACACCGATCCGGACGGACGCCTAATCCTGCCGCCGCCCGGAGCCCGCACACACTGACCCGACGCACGGCAGGAGCGGGGGACCCACAGGTACCACGCCTGTTCCGGTTCCCGGAACGGCTTGGGGTTAAGCCGCGCCTCGGCGCGGCCGGGCATCTCCAGCCCGCACCCGACAGCTCACCTCGCAGGCGACGGAGAGGAATTCGCCATGCCCGCGAAGGGTAAGCACCGCCGTCCCAAGACCCAGCGTTTCACCCGTTCCATCGCCGTCGCCGGTACCGGTGGCGCCGCTCTCGCACTGCCGCTCATGGGGGCCGCCGGCGCCCACGCCGCCACCCCGCAGACGGCTCCGGAGAAGGCGGTCCAGTCCGCTCCGGCCGCGGAGAAGAAGACCGCCGACAAGGCCGCCGGCACCCGCACGTACACCGTGAAGGCCGGCGACTACCTCGCGAAGATCGCCGACGACCAGCACGTCAGCGGTGGCTGGAAGAAGCTCTACGCGGACAACCGCGACGCCGTCGGCGACGACCCGTCGCTGATCCACCCGGGCCTGAAGCTCTCGATCGGCAAGAAGGCCGCCGCGGGTCAGGCCCCGGCGAAGCCCGCGCCGAAGGCCCCCGCCGAGAAGCCGGCGAAGAAGTCGTCCACCCGGTCGTCCGCGGACTCCGCCCCCAAGGCGGACACCGCCGCCAAGCCCGCAGCCGCCAAGCCCGCCGCCCAGAGCAACGCCTCCGGCTTCGCCGCGCCGGTGGACGGCGCCACCGTCGGCACGCCCTACCGGATGTCCGGCAGCATGTGGTCCAGCGGCTACCACACCGGTGTCGACTTCGTCGTCCCGACCGGCACCTCCCTCAAGGCCGTCGGCGCGGGCACGGTCGTCTCCGCCGGCTGGGGCGGCGCGTACGGCAACCAGGTCGTCATCAAGCTCAGCGACGGCAACTACGCCCAGTACGCCCACCTGTCGCAGCTGTCCGTCTCGGCCGGCCAGACCGTCACCGCCGGGCAGCAGATAGGCCTGTCGGGCGCCACCGGCAACGTCACCGGGCCGCACCTGCACTTCGAGATCCGCACCACGCCGGACTACGGCTCGGACGTGGACCCGGTCGCCTACCTGCGCTCGCACGGCGTCTCCGTCGGCTGACCCGCCTCACCACCTGCCTGACACGCCGTCGAAGGCCGGACCCCGTTCCCCGGGTCCGGCCTTCGGTGTGTTCCGAGTTCCAGGCGCAACGCCCGCGGGGGCCTGCGTGTTCCGGAGTTGGCGAACCCTTGGTAAGTGGCCTTTCTCACCGTCCGTCAAGCCTTGCCTACGGTCGCGTAGGTCACATTCGAGGGTGAATCATGAACGGCTGTGGCAGACGATTCGAAGAGTGACAGCAAAGCAGTGATCGGGTCGTACGTGGCGCTGGGGGACAGCTTCACCGAGGGGGTCGGCGACCCCGGTCCCGACGGGGCGTTCGTCGGCTGGGCCGACCGGTTCGCCGTCCTGCTCGCCGACCTGCGGCCCGAGGGCGACTTCCGGTACGCCAACCTCGCCGTGCGCGGCAAGCTCCTCGACCAGATCGTGGCGGACCAGGTGCCGCGGGCCGTCGAACTGGCCCCGGATCTCGTCTCCTTCTGCGCCGGGGGCAACGACATCATCCGGCCCGGCACCGACCCGGACGAGGTGGCCGAGCGTTTCGAGCGGGCGCTGCGGCAGCTCACCGCCGCGGCCGGCACGGTGATGGTGACGACCGGGTTCGACACCCGGGGCGTGCCCGTGCTCAAGCACCTGCGCGGCAAGATCGCCACCTACAACGGACACGTCCGGGCCATCGCCGACCGCCACGGCTGCCCGGTGCTCGACCTGTGGTCCCTGCGCAGCGTGCAGGACCGCCGGGCGTGGGACGCCGACCGGCTGCACCTGTCCCCCGAGGGGCACACGCGGGTGGCGCTGCGCGCGGGCCAGGTGATGGGCCTGGACGTGCCGGCCGACCCCGAGCAGGCCTGGCCGCCGCTGCCGCCGCGCGGGGCGTTCGACGTACGGCGCGACAACGTGCAGTGGGCGCGCGAGTTCCTGGTGCCGTGGATCGGGCGCCGGCTGCGCGGGGAGTCCTCGGGCGACCATGTGACGGCCAAGGGGACGCTGTCCCCGGACGACATCCGGCTGCGGATCGCTCCCGTGGCGTGAGACCCGGACCGGGGCCGGCCGCTACCCCGCGGGCGACGCGGCCGGTTCCAGCCCCAGTTCGCGGGCGAGGGCCTCGTCCGCCCACTGCTGGGCGCGGGTCCGGGAGACCGTTCCCGGGTAGGACGTCAGCTGGACGGCGAGGCCGTCGAGGAGGGCGGTGAGGCGGAAGGCCGCCGCGCGGGGGTCCGGGCAGGGGAACTCGCCCGCCGCCACGCCCTCCGCCATGACCTCGGTCAGGGCGGCCTTCCACTGCCGGTCGAGGTCCTCGGTGACCTCCCGCAGCGCCGGCTCGCGCAGCGCCGCCGCCCAGCCCTCGATCCACAGGCGCCAGCCCTTGGCCTGGCCGGTCGGCGCGTACCACCGCACGGCCGACCGCAGCCGGCGCAGCGCCGGAGCCCGGCGGCCGAGCAGCCTGCGCAGGTGCGCGAGGTCG
This sequence comes from Streptomyces sp. NPDC003456, assembly GCF_042878735.1. Taxonomy (NCBI): domain Bacteria; kingdom Bacillati; phylum Actinomycetota; class Actinomycetes; order Kitasatosporales; family Streptomycetaceae; genus Streptomyces; species Streptomyces sp. NPDC003456. The sequence goes on along the minus strand of NZ_JBIAOK010000001.1, from coordinate 1,192,829 downwards.
GCCTCGGCCGCGTGCCGGAACGCGGCGGCCACCAACTGCTCCTTCGAGGAGAAGTGGTAGAGCACCAGCGCGTTGCTCACACCGAGCGCCGAGGCCACGTCGGCGATCCTGACCGCCGCCACCCCCCGCGCCTCGATCTGCTCGATGGCGGCCCGCAGCAGTTCCCCGCGCCGCTCGGCGACACTCAACCGGACTCTCGTCACGCCCTCACCCTATCCACGGCCCGAGCGGCCCCCGGCGCCCGGATCCGGCCGGGTCGCGCAGCCTCAGCGGTACCAGCCGAACCGGTCCGCCAGCTCCGGCAGCCGGTCCGCGGCGAGCGCGTGGGCGGCGGCCCTGGGCGTGATGCCCTCGGCCTCGGCGCGGGCCAGCATCCGCCCGACCAGGGCCCGCATCGCGCGCCGCGTGTGCGCGAACGCCTCCTCGGCGTCGGGGCCGACGTCCCCGAACAGCGTCCACCACCACCAGGCGTTCGTCCCCGAGTTGACCACGACGTCCGGCAGCACGGTCACCCCGCGCGCCGCCAGCGGCGGCTCGGCCTCCGCCCGTACGGGCATGTTGGCCGCCTCCACGATCCAGCGGGCGGTGACGCGCTCCTGGTTCTCGGCGTCGATGGCGTACGACACGGCCGCCGGCACCAGCACCTCCGCCCGCGCCGACAGCCAGGCGTCGCCGGGCAGTTCGCGGTCGCCGGGGCGCAGCGCCGCGCGGTCGACCGTGCCGTGGGCGTCGCGGGCGGCGAGGAGCGCCTCGACGTCCAGCCCCGCCGGGTTGGCGATCGTGCCCTTGAGGTCGGCGACGGCCACGACCGTGAGCCCCGCGCGGGACAGGAACCGGGCGGTGGCCCCACCCATGGTGCCCAGCCCCTGGAGCGCCACCCGTGTCCCCGTGTACGGCACTCTCGCCCGGTCCAGGGCGGTGAGGGCCGCCTCGGCGACCCCGCAGCCGCCGACGAGTTCGTCCAGCCCCATGCCGTCCACCTCGACGGCGAAGGCGTCCGCCAGCCGCCGCCGCGCCTGCGCCTCGTCGTCCAGCAGCGGGTACACCGCCTGGATCGAGGAGACCAGCCCGGCCTCGGCGGCGGCCCGGTCCACCACGTCCTGGCTGAGCCCGAGGTCCTCCCCGGTCGTCCAGAAGCGCTCGATGTACGGGCGCATCGCCCGCAGGTAGCGCACCAGGAGCGGGTACGCCTCCGGGTCGCGCGGGTCGCAGTCGATGCCGCCCTTGGCGCCGCCGAGCGGGACGTAGCGGCCGGCGGGGTCGTAGTGCAGGGCCTCCTTCAGGGTCATGCCGCGGGCCAGGCCCGTCACCTCCTCCAGCGTGCAGCCGGGCCGCATCCGCAGGCCGCCGCTGGCCACCCCGCGCACCAGCCGGTCGACGACCAGGAACCCCTGCCGGCCGGTGAGGTGATCGGTCCAGGTGAGGGACATCAGGGGGGTGGCCATGCGGGCTCCTTCGGCGCCGGGCTACTGAATCGCCGGTCAGTATCTACCCTGCCGGGACGCCTGCGCACGGGTGGGGCCGGAGGGGCCGACCATAATGGAAAGCCTGACCGACTCCACCTGGAGGTACCGTGGCCGGTTTCCGAACCCTGAGCGCCGGGCTCCGCGCGCTGCGCCCCGGCGCGTTCGGCGCGGACCCGAGCGGCGAGCGCATGGCGCGCATCCGCCGGTCGCCCCACTTCGAGGACGGGGTCTTCCAGAACCCCGGCGGCCCCGCGCGGACCCGGCCCTCGGGCTCCACCCTGGACTTCGCGAAGGTCTTCTTCGACAAGGACACCCGGCCGCGGCGCACCCCGCAAGGCGCCGTGCCGGTGCACTCCACCACGCTCGCGGACATCGCCCGGCCCCCGGCCACCGGTCTGCGGCTGACCTGGACGGGGCACTCCAGCGTCCTCGCGGAGATCGACGGCCGGCGGGTCCTGTTCGACCCGGTGTGGGGCGAGCGCTGCTCGCCGTTCCCCTTCGCCGGCCCCAAGCGGCTGCACCCCGTCCCCGTGCCGCTCGCCGCGCTCGGCCCGGTCGACGTGGTGGTCGTCTCGCACGACCACTACGACCACCTGGACATGCCCACCATCAAGGCGCTGGCCGGTACGGACACGCTCTTCGCGGTCCCGCTCGGCGTCGGCGCCCACCTGGAGCACTGGGGGGTGCCTGCCTCGCGGCTGCGCGAGCTCGACTGGCACGAGTCGACCGAGGTCGGCGGGCTCACCCTGACCGCCACCCCGGCCCGGCACTTCTGCGGCCGCGGCCTGCGCAACACCCAGCACACCCTGTGGGCCTCCTGGGTCGTCCGGGGCGAGGAGCACCGGATCTACCACAGCGGGGACACCGGCTACTTCGACGGCTTCAGGGAGATCGGCGCCGCGCACGGCCCGTTCGACGCCACGATGATCCAGATCGGCGCCTACTCCGACTTCTGGCCCGACATCCACATGACGCCCGAAGAGGGCATGCGCGCCCACCTCGACCTCCAGGGCGGACCGGACCGCGGCCTGATGCTGCCCATCCACTGGGCGACCTTCAACCTGGCCACGCACCCGTGGGCGGAGCCGGGCGAGGGGACGCTGCGGGCCGCCCGCGCCGTGGGGGCCCGGGTCGCCCTGCCCCACCCGGGCGAGCCGTTCGAGCCGACGGCCGCGACCGTCCCCTCGGAGCCGTGGTGGCGCGGGGTGGCGCTCGCCCCGTCCGGCCGTCGTCCGGCGGCCGCCGAGGCCGTCGCCGGCAGCACCGTCAAGACGGTGTCCGACCGGGCAGCCGTGGCCCAGGCCGATACGGAGAGTGATGGCGTCCGGAAGTCCGGCACGGGCACCGAGGACCCCGAGTCGCTCCCGGCGGGCTGACCCGGGGCGCACGCACGACGGACGGCGAGGGCCGGGGAGCGGAGGGCTCCCCGGCCCTCGCCGTCTGCGTGTGACCGGTTCTGACCAGGTCGGATCGAAAATTTGTCCTTGCTAGCCGAATCCTTGAGGGGGTTATCGGTCTGTCGTACGAGACCTCATACCAGAGCGGGACGCTCTCCGTATGAGTTTGTCAACTGCCCACCGCACATGATGCGCTGACGACTACTGTCAGTGGCCGTCGGGGAACGGACGGATCAAGGAGCGGGGGCCGGCACGTGCAGGCGCAAGGCGGACGAGGGAGTCGACGCGGCGGGGACCCCCGCTGCCCGCGCACCACCGACGCCGGTGCCGCCGCGAGCCCCGGGACGGGACGTCACGCGAACCCGGACCGGTCCGCTCCCGGACGGCCGCGCGGCGAGGCCGCCGACACCCGCGGCGCACGCCGGCGGCCCGGTGACACCGGGCGCACCTCGGCGAGCGCCCCGGCGCGGCAACGGCCACGCGAACCCGGGGGCGCTCCCGCGAGCGCCCCCGGAACCGACGCCCGACGGACCAGCACGAGGACACCGATGTCACAGCTCCGCGCACCGGCCCCACGCGCAGACCGCCGTGAGGGCGGCCGGCACGGTCGGCCGGCGTCCCGCACCGCACACGGGCTGCCCGAGACGCACATACGGTCCCAGTTGCTGCGCATCGCCGTACTGCCGCCCGTCGCCGTCGCCCTCAGCGGCTGCGCAGCCGTCCTCTTCACCGTCCGCTCCACCGGCGCACGCCCGGGGCTCACGCTGTGGGCCGTGCTCGCCGGGGCCCTGTCGGTGACCCTCGTCGGCATCGGCGTCGCCGCGGTGGCCGCCGGCCGGGCCGCGCGGTCCGTGCACGACCGCGTCGGCGTCCTGCGCCGCGCCACCGCGCGCCGCGAAGCCGACCTGCGCGCCCTGGTGGAAGCGCTGCGCCGGGGCGACGGCCCCCCGCAGCCCTCCGCGCAGGGCCGCGGCGGCGGCCCCGGCGGGGACGCCGACGACTTCGACCTCCTCACCGCCGACCTGTCCCGCGCGCACGACGGCGCCGTCACCGCCGTCGTCCAGGCCTCCCAGCTCTCCAGCCAGGCGGGCAGCGAGCAGAAGCTCGAGGTGTTCGTGAACCTCGCCCGGCGGCTGCAGTCGCTGGTCCACCGCGAGATCTCCCTCCTCGACGAGCTGGAGAACGAGATGGAGGACCCCGAGCTGCTCAAGGGGCTCTTCCACGTCGACCACCTCGCCACCCGCATCCGCCGTCACGCGGAGAACCTGGCGGTGCTCGGCGGGGCCGTCTCCCGGCGGCAGTGGAGCAACCCGGTCGACATGACCGAGGTGCTGCGATCCGCCATCGCCGAGGTCGAGCAGTACTCCCGGGTCAAACTCGTCCCGCCGATCGACGGGCAGCTGCGCGGGCACGCCGTCGCCGACGTCATCCACCTGCTGGCCGAACTCGTCGAGAACGCCACGGTGTTCTCCGCCCCGCACACCCAGGTCCTGCTCCGCGCCAACCTGGTGACGTCCGGGCTCGCCGTCGAGGTCGAGGACCGCGGCCTCGGCATGCCCGTCGAGGAGCAGGCGCGGATGAACGCGCTGCTCGCCGACCCCGACCAGGTGAACGTGGCGCGGCTCCTCGCGGACGGCCGGATCGGTCTCTTCGTCGTCTCGCAGCTCGCCCGGCGGCACGGCATCACCGTCCGCCTGCAGTCCAACATCTACGGCGGCGTCCAGGCCGTGCTCGTGGTGCCGCAGGCGCTGCTCGGGACGGAGGCCGGGGCACCGGGCGGTGCGGAACCGCAGGGCGGGGCGGTGGCCGGCGGCCGGACTGTGCCGCTCCCGCAGACCGGCGGGCCCGGGCAGGACGGACTGGGCCCGCAGCAGGAGCGGCAGCAGGAGCGGCACGGGCTGAACGGGCAGAGCGGGCCGCAGCAGCGGAGCGGGCTGGACCGGACGCACGGGCAGGCGCCTGCCGGTGCCGGTGCCGGTGCTGGTTCCAGTGACGGTTTCGGTTCCGGTGACGGATTCGGCGGCGGGGGTGCAGCCGGTGGCTCCGGGCAGCACGCGGCCGGGAGGGATGCCGACCCGGGTGGCCGGCGGGCCGCCGCTCCCGCCGGTCCCCCCGCGCCCCTGCCCGTACGCGGTGCGCGGCGGGAGCGGCCCACCCCGGCCGACGCGGCGCCCGGCATCAAGCCCGAGGACCGCCCTGCCCTGGCCGAGCACGGGTCCGCGCCCCCCACCCCGCGCAACGGCGCCGTACGCGGCACCATGGGCAAGCCCCAACTGCCGCGCCGCCGCGCCCAGGAGCACATCGCACCCCAGTTGCGCGACGGCCCCGTCCCACGCCAGGACACCGAGTTCGTCGTGGGGCACGACCCGGGCCTGATGGCCGCGTTCCAGCGCGGCATCAGCCTCGCCGAGACCCAGCAGAGCCTGGAGGCCGGAGACATGGCGTGGGGGGACACGGTGCCGGCCCACATGGAGTCCGCGTACACCACACCGCCCCACCTCGCCCCGGTGCACAGGGAGCCGGCGTACACGGAGCCGTCGCCCCTGGATCCGGCGCACATGGAGCCGACACACATGGAGCCGACACACGTGGCGCCGGCGTACATGGAGCCGACACACAGGGATCCGGGGCACGTGGTTCCGTCAGCGACGGGTCCGGCACCCATGGCGCTGACACCCATGGGTCCGGCGCCCACAGGTCCGGCGCCCAGGGATCCCGCGCCCATGGACCCCGCCCCCACGGATCCGCCGCACCAGGACACCGCGCCGAGACGCCTCAGCCCGCTGCGGCCGGTGCGTCCGGAGGCGCTTCCCCCCGAGGCATCCCCGGCCGTCCCGGCCCCCGGGCTCCGGCCCGAGCACAGAACCACCGACCGGCGGGACGGGAGCGCCCCCGCCGGATGACCACCCCCGCCACCCCCACCCCCAGCGCTCCCGCAGACCTTCGTACCCCAAGGAGTCGATCCACCATGGCGAGCGACGCGCCGACCGCCCATGTATCCGACCTCGACTGGCTGATGAGCGGCCTCGTGCAGCGCGTACCGCACACGAGTGCCGCGGTGCTGCTGTCCTGCGACGGGCTCGTGAAGTCCGTGCACGGTCTCGACCCCGACAGCGCCGACCACATGGCCGCCCTGGCCTCCGGCCTGTACTCGCTGGGCCGCAGCGCCGGGGTCCGCTTCGGCGACGGCGGCGACGTACGGCAGGTCGTCGTCGAACTGGCCTCGACCCTGCTGTTCGTCACGACCGCCGGATCCGGGACCTGCCTGGCCGTGCTCGCCGGCCGGGAGGCCGACGCGGCCGTGCTCGGCTACGAGATGGCCATGCTGGTCAAGAGCGTCCGCCCCTACCTGGTGACCGCGCCCCGGCAGCAGTCCGTCGAATCCCCGGCGATGAGGCCTTGAGCGTGACGGCGGCCGGTGACGGGCCCTGGCTCGACGACGCGGCCGGGCGGCTCGTGCGCCCGTTCACGGTCAGCAACGGCCGGACCCGTCCCACCGTCGCGCTCGACCTCGTGTCACAGGTAATGGCCACCGGGGCGACCCCCCTCGGCTATCTGGGCCCCGAACACACCCAGGCGCTGGAACGGTGCCGGGTGCCCGTCGCGGTCGCCGAGGTGGCCGCCCACCTGAAACTGCCGGTGGCCGTCACCAAGGTCCTGCTGGCCGACCTCGTCGACTGCGGGGCGTTGACGACCAAGCCCCCCGCGTTCCACCACAACCCGACGGACCGGGCCCTTCTGGAGGCAGTGCTCGATGGACTACGACGACAGCTCTGACTACGCCGGCGGCCCGGGCCACGGCGCCGATCCCTTCCCCACCGCGCTGAAGATCCTGGTGGCGGGCGGATTCGGCGTGGGCAAGACCACCTTCGTGGGCGCCGTCAGCGAGATCGCGCCGCTCAGCACGGAGGAGCTGCTCACCACCGTCAGCGCGGCCACCGACAACCTCGACGGCATCGAGAACAAACTCGAGACGACCGTCGCGATGGACTTCGGGCGCATCACCCTCGACGCGGAACACGTGCTGTACCTGTTCGGCACGCCCGGCCAGGAGCGCTTCTGGTTCATGTGGGACGAGTTGTGCGAGGGCGCGCTCGGCGCGGTCATCCTGGCCGACACGCGGCGCCTGCAGGAGTGCTTCGCCGCCGTCGACTTCTTCGAGCAGCGCGGACTCGGATTCATCGTCGCCGTCAACGAGTTCGACGGCGCCCACCGCTACGACCCCGAGGAGGTGCGGGGCGCCCTCGACCTGCCCGCGGACATCCCGGTCGTCCGCTGTGACGCCCGGATCTCCAGCTCAGGGGTGCAGACCCTGCTGACCCTGGTGCGCCATCTCATCGCCCACACGCCCGCCCCCACGACGGGGTACAGCGCCCACATGTGACCGTCCGACACCGCCACGGAGTTCCTGTATGACGCATGCCCACAGCCCGGGAGCACGCCCATGACCTACGACCCGCCGCGCCCGGCCGGTCGTCTCCTGCTCACCCCGGAGGACAAGGAGGCCCCCGCCCGCGCTCGCCGACTGCGCGGGATGGGCCTGGGGGAACACCCCGAACCCGCCCTCGACGCCTTCGCGCTGCGTCTGGCCGAGGTCACCGGGGCGCCGTACGCGATGGTCAACTTCCCCGGTCCGCACGGGCAGTTCTACGCGGGCCTGTACGTCCCGGCCGTACCGCCCGCCGTGCGCAGCGACGGCACCGGCACGCGCCTGAGCCGGGTGCTGCCCCGCGACCACGGCTTCTGCCTCCACGTGGTGGCGCGGCGCAAGGCCCTGGCCCTGGAGGACGTCCGCGACTACCCGCGCTTCGCGGGCAATCCGGTGGTCGACGAGTTCGGGATCCGCTCCTACCTCGGGGCGCCGCTCCTGGACGGCTCCGGGCTCGTGCTGGGCACCGTCAGCGTCGCCGACGTCCAGCCGCGGCCCTGGGGGACGGCCGGCCTGACGGCGATCAAGGAGCACGCCGCGCTGCTCTGCGCGGACCTGGAGCGCCGCGGCGGCCTGCCGCCCCGCTGAGCCCTCACCCCCGCGGCCCCGTCGAGTCCTCGGCGCCGGCCGCCCCCGGGCGTGAAGCAAAGCTGAGGCGGCGCTTAAGAAAACCTCGATGGACCGGGTGCGCCGGATACGGCAGATTGCTGTGCGATCCCACTCCTCTCCCGGCCCAGGGGTTCCTTCGGCATGCCCGGAGCCGGGACTCACCCCCTGGAGCCGTAGCGGTGAAGGCGCTGGTCAAACAGAAGGCGGAGCCCGGCCTGTGGCTGGCGGACGTGCCCGAGCCGGTCATCGGCCCCGGCGACGTCCTCATCAAGGTGCTGCGCACCGGCATCTGCGGCACCGACCTGCACATCCGCGCCTGGGACGGCTGGGCCCAGCAGGCGATCAGCACCCCGCTCGTGGTCGGGCACGAGTTCGTCGGCGAGGTCGTGGAGACCGGCCGCGACGTCACCGACGTCTCCGTCGGCGACCGGGTCAGCGGCGAGGGCCACCTGGTGTGCGGCAAGTGCCGCAACTGCCTGGCCGGCCGCCGCCACCTGTGCCGGGCCACCGTCGGACTCGGGGTGGGCCGGGACGGCGCGTTCGCCGAGTACGTGGCCCTGCCCGCCGGCAACGTCTGGGTGCACCGGGTGCCGGTCGACCTGGACGTGGCCGCCATCTTCGACCCCTTCGGCAACGCCGTGCACACCGCGCTGTCCTTCCCGCTCGTCGGCGAGGACGTCCTGGTCACCGGCGCGGGCCCCATCGGCCTGATGGCCGCCGCCGTGGCCCGGCACGCCGGCGCCCGCAACGTCGTGATCACCGACGTCAGCGAGGAGCGGCTGGAACTCGCCCGCAAGATCGGCGTCAGCCTCGCGCTGAACGTCTCCGGAGCGACCATCGCCGACGGGCAGCGCACGCTCGGACTGCGCGAGGGCTTCGACATCGGCCTGGAGATGTCCGGCCGCCCCGAGGCGATGCGCGACATGATCGCCAACATGACGCACGGCGGCCGCATCGCCATGCTCGGCCTGCCCGCCCAGGAGTTCCCCGTCGACTGGGCCCGCGTCGTCACCTCGATGATCACCATCAAGGGCATCTACGGCCGCGAGATGTTCGAGACCTGGTACGCCATGTCCGTCCTGCTCGAAGCCGGCCTGGACCTGGCGCCCGTCATCACCGGCCGCTACGGCCACCGCGACTACGAAGCGGCGTTCGAGGACGCGGCGAGCGGCCGCGGCGGCAAGGTCATCCTCGACTGGACCGCGTAACCCCCTCCTCCGCGAGCACCTTAGGAGCTTCCCCGATGTTCGACTCCGTGCGCGACGACCTGCGCGCCACCCTCGACGAGATCCGCGCCGCCGGACTGCACAAGCCCGAGCGCGTCATCGGCACCCCGCAGTCCGCCACCGTGAACGTCACCGCGGGCGGCCGCCCCGGCGAGGTCCTCAACTTTTGCGCCAACAACTACCTCGGCCTCGCCGACCACCCCGAGGTCGTCGCCGCCGCCCACGAGGCCCTCGACCGCTGGGGCTACGGCATGGCCTCCGTCCGCTTCATCTGCGGCACCCAGGAGGTGCACAAGGAGCTGGAGGCGAGGCTGTCGGCGTTCCTCGGCCAGGAGGACACGATCCTGTACTCCTCCTGCTTCGACGCCAACGGCGGTGTCTTCGAGACGCTGCTCGGCCCGGAGGACGCCGTCATCTCCGACGCGCTGAACCACGCGTCGATCATCGACGGCATCCGGCTGTCCAAGGCCCGCCGCCTGCGCTACGCCAACCGCGACCTCGCCGAGCTGGAGGCCCGCCTGAAGGAGGCCTCCGACGCGCGCCGCCGCCTGATCGTCACCGACGGCGTCTTCTCCATGGACGGCTACGTCGCCCCGCTGCGCGAGATCTGCGACCTGGCCGACCGCTACGACGCGATGGTCATGGTCGACGACTCCCACGCGGTCGGCTTCGTCGGCCCGGGCGGCCGGGGCACGCCCGAGCTGCACGGCGTCATGGACCGCGTCGACATCATCACCGGCACCCTCGGCAAGGCCCTCGGCGGCGCCTCCGGCGGCTACGTCGCCGCCCGCGCCGAGATCGTCGCCCTGCTGCGCCAGCGCTCGCGGCCCTACCTCTTCTCCAACACGCTCGCCCCGGTGATCGCCGCCGCCTCCCTGAAGGTGCTGGACCTGCTGGAGGCCGCGGACGACCTGCGCGTCCGGCTGGCCGAGAACACCGCCCTGTTCCGCGGCCGGATGACCGCGGAGGGCTTCGACGTCCTCCCCGGCGACCACGCCATCGCCCCGGTGATGATCGGCGACGCGGCGGTCGCCGGACGCATGGCGGAACTGCTGCTGGAGCGCGGGGTGTACGTGATCGGCTTCTCGTACCCGGTCGTGCCGCAGGGCCAGGCCCGGATCCGCGTCCAGCTGTCGGCGGCGCACTCCACCGACGACGTGAACCGCGCCGTGGACGCCTTCGTGGCCGCCCGGGCGGAGCTGGAGGCCGAAAACAGCCGGTGACCTGAGACAATCGGTCGCATGATCGAGGCGCGGCGGCTCCACATCCTCCGTGCGGTGGCCGACCACCGCACCGTGACGGCGGCGGCCGCCGCGCTGTACCTCACCCCCTCGGCCGTCTCCCAGCAGCTCGCCGCGCTGGAGCAGGAGACCGGCCACCGCCTGGTCGAGCGCGGCGCCAAGGGCGTACGGCTCACCCCGGCCGGGGAGATCCTGCTCGGCCACACCAACGTGGTCCTCGCCCAGCTGGAGCGGGCGGAGGCCGAACTGGCCGCCTACGGCTCCGGCGAGGCCGGGACGGTGACGGTCGCGGCCTTCGCCACCGGCATCGCCCTGGTCGTGGCACCCGCGGTGGCCCGCCTCGCGGAGACCGCGCCGGGCATCCGCATCCGCGTCCAGGACGCGGAGGGCGACGCCAGCCTGCCCATGGTGCTGGACCGGCAGGTCGACGTGGCCGTGGCCGTCGAGTACCGGGGCGCCCCGCCCGCCGACGATCCCCGCCTGGCCCACGTACCGCTGTACGCCGAGCCCTTCGACGCGGTCGTGCCCGTCAGCCACCGGCTGGCCGGGGCGGCCGAGGTGCCGCTCGCCGACCTGGGCAAGGACGCCTGGATCGGCCCCTACCCGGGCAACCCCTGCCACGACGTGGTGATACTCGCCTGCGAGAACGCCGGGTTCCAGCCCCGCATGGAGCACTCCTCCGACGACTTCCGGGCCGTCGTCGCGCTCGCCTCGGCCGACGTGGGAGTAGCCCTCGTGCCGCGTTCGGCACTGCGCGGCATGGACCTCACCGGAGTGGTCGTCCGGCCCGTCGACGGCACCGCCCCGACCCGCCGCGTCTTCGCCGCCGTACGCCGCGGGGCCGAGGAGCACCCGCTGATCCGCCCGGTGCTCGACGCGCTGAGCGAGGCGGCCCGGGCCCAGCCGCTGCCGGTGTGAGGACTCCGTAACCCGCTCGTCTCATATCAGGGATAGCGTCCCGGATATGAGAAGCGACGACGAAGCGGATCCCGTGGACGTCCGGCTCGGAGCCCGCCTGGCCGAGCTGCGCGCCGGACAGGGCTGGTCCCTGGGCGAGCTGGCCGAGCGCAGCGGCGTCAGCCGCTCCACCCTGTCCCGGGCCGAACGCGCCGAGACCAGCCCGACGGCCGCGCTGCTGAACCGGCTGTGCGCCGTCTACGGGCGGACCATGTCCCAGCTGCTCAGCGAGGTCGAGGCCGAACCGGCGCCCGTGGTCCGGGCGGGCGACCAGCCCGTCTGGCACGACCGGGCCTCCGGCTTCGTCCGGCGTTCCGTCTCGCCGCCGCACCCCGCCCTGCGCGGCGAACTCGTCGAGGGCCGCCTGACCGCCGGCGCCGACCTCGCCTACGACCGTCCGCCCGTGGCCGGTCTCGAGCAGCACATCTGGGTCCTGGAAGGCGCCCTCGACGTGACCGCGCAGGGCACCGAACACCGTCTCGCCGCCGGTGACTGCCTGCGCATGCGGGTCTGGGGGCCGACCAGGTTCCGGTGCACCGCCCCCGGCGGCGTGCGCTACCTGCTGGCGGTGGTGCGGCCGTGAGGCGCCTGGACGCCGCCGGTGTGCGCCGGCACGCCGAAGGGCTGGCGGACCTGCTGGCCGACACCGTGCACGGGGGAGCCTCGGTCGGCTTCCTCGCCCCGCTCGGCCGGTCCGAGGCGCTGGCCTGGTGGGAGGAACGCGCCGCCGACGTGGCCGCGGGCCGGCTCGCCGTCTGGGCGGCCCGCGACGGCGACCGGGTGCTCGGCACCGTCGGCCTCGCCTTCGCCACCCGGCCCAACAGCCGCCACCGGGCCGAACTCGTGAAGCTCATGGTGCACCGCGAGGCCCGCGGCCGGGGGCTGGGACGCGCCCTCCTGACCGCCGCCGAGACCGCCGCCACGGCCGCCGGGCTCTCCCTGCTGCACCTGGACACCGAGACCGGCAGCCCCGCCGAGCACCTGTACCGGTCCGCGGGCTGGACCCCGGCCGGCACCGTCCCCGACTACGCGGAGAGCCCCGAGGGCCTGCTGCGGCCGACGACGATCTACTACAAGCGCCTGACCGCGGCCACCCCCACCAGGTGACTGTCAGTGCCGGCCGCTACGGTGCCGTCCATGCCGGATGCCGAAGACGTACGACGGATCGCCCTGTCCCTGCCGGACACGACCGAGAAGGTCGCCTGGAACATGCCCACGTTCCGGGTCGCGGGCAAGATGTTCGCCACCCTGCCCGAGGACGAGACGTCGATCGCCGTGCGCTGCCCCAAGGAGGAGCGGGACGAGCTGGTGCTCGCCGAGCCGGACAAGTTCTGGATCGCCGACCACGAGTCCCAGTTCGCCTGGGTGCGCGCCCGGCTCGCCGCGCTGGAGGACGAGGGCGAACTGCGCGACATCCTGGCCGACTCCTGGCGGCAGGCCGCGCCCACCCAACTCCTGGAGGCGCACCCCCGGCTCGGGCTCCCGGCCGGGGGCTGACCTCCCCGCAGCTCACGCGGCGGCGGCCGCCCCGGTGAAGGCCGCGATGCGCTCCCTGAGCGAGGCGGCGTCCAGGCCGTGGGCGGCGACGTGCTCCTCCAGCCGCCCGTACCTGCGCAGTTCACGGCGTCCCACCCCGAGCCCCAGCACCCGGTGCGGCACGGCCGACAGCGCGTCGTTCGCGGCGGCCGTCGACGTGCCCGCCAGGTACGGCTCCACCAGGACGACGTCCGTCCCGGCCGCCTCCGCGGCCCGGCGCAGGGCCGCCGAGTCGAAGGGGCGGACGGTCGTGGCGTACAGGACGGTGACGTCGAGGCCCTCGGTCGCGTCGAGGACCGCGTCGAGCAGCGGCCCGACGGCGACCACGACACCGCGGCGCCCCTCGCGCACGGTCAGGAAGCGCGCCCCGTCCACCGGCAGCGCCCGCCGGCCGGACTGCAGCGACAGCCGCACGTAGACCTTGTCGTCGCCCGCGGCCACCGCGTGCCGCAGCAGTGCCTCCGCCTCGTCGGGGTGGCCCGGCACATGGACGGTCCACCCGTCGAGGGTGTCGAGCAGCGCCACGTCTCCCGGCGCCATGTGCGTGTAGCCGCCGGCGGGCCAGTCGTAGGAGGCGGCCGCGCTCACCAGGACGGCGCCCGCGTCCTGGTGCCCGAGGTCCAGCTTCACCTGTTCGAAGGGCCGCTCCACGAGGAAGCCGGCGAAGGTGTGCACCACGGGCCGCAGCCCGGTCAGCGCCAGGCCCGCCGCCGCCCCGACCAGGAGCTGCTCGCGGATGCCGACGTTGACGACCCGGTCGGGATGGCGCCGGGCGGCCTCGGCGAAGCCGCTCACGCCGATCTCGGCGAGGACCACGGCGACCCGCGGATCCTCGTCGAGCAGCCGGGGGACGACAGAGGCGAAACGGTCACGCATGGAGTCCATGGAGGTTCAGGTTCCTTTCGGAGAAGCGGGGCGGCAGCGGGGCCGCCGGGTGATCGGACGGCCGGGTCAGGCGCCCTTCGGCTCGACCCGGGCCACGACCGCGTGCGGACGCCCCGGGTGCGGGGCGGTGAACGCGGTGTACAGGGCCTCGTGGTCGCGGCCGTCGGCGGTCAGCACGGACCAGCCCGCCGCCTCGAACCGGGCGGCGATCCCGCCCGGCCGCGCATGGGTCGCCGAGGCGTTGTCGACGACGACGGTGTGCAGCCGGTCGAGTCCGGCGGGCCCGGCGAAGGCGATTGCCTCGTGGTTGCTGCCCTCGTCCAGCTCGGCGTCGCCGACGAGGGTCCACACGCGCGGCTCGTCCAGTCCCTGGGCCCGCAGTCCCAGCGCGGTGCCGACGGCGATCGGCAGCCCGTGTCCCAGCGAGCCGCTGCCGATCTCGGCCCCCGGCACCAGCGTGCGGTCGGGGTGGTGGCCCAGCGGGGAGTCGTAGGAGCCGAACCCGGGCAGCCACTCCACCGGCAGGAAGCCCTTCGAGGCGAGCACGGCGTAGTACGCCATCGGCCCGTGCCCCTTCGACAGCAGGAACCGGTCCCGCTCCGGGTCGGCGGTCCCGGCGGGGGTCACCCGCAGCACCCGGTCGTAGAGCACCCACAGCACGTCCAGGGTGGAGGTGGCGGCCGGCCCGTGCTTCTCGTCGCCGGTCATCAGGGCCATCAGCCCCGGCAGGTCGGCGTACCCGTACGGGGAGGTCAGTGTCGCGTCGGTCATGTCCCCGAGCGTGCAACCTCAAGCAAAGTCGAGGTCAAGCGGCGGGAGTGGCGAAAACGGGTGCGCGATCACCGGTGGGAGTGCGGTATTGTTTCCCTGCGCGTTCGGCCGAGGGAAACCCCAGGTCAGACGGGCAACGGGACGTGGCGCAGCTTGGTAGCGCACTTGACTGGGGGTCAAGGGGTCGCAGGTTCAAATCCTGTCGTCCCGACTGTCGAAAGCAGTCCGTCGGAGGCCGTACCGGAGATCACCGGTACGGCCTTTCGCTCATGCGGGATCGTCGCGCCCCCCGGCCCGCCCCGCGGGCAGCACCGGCCGGCGCTCAGTGCCGGAGATCCTCGTGGCCATCCCGGCCAGCTGCCTGCAGGCCTGCGCGATCTCCCGCTCGGTCTGGGCACGCTGGGCGACGGCTGCTCCGAGCAGCAGCGCGGTCAGCGAGACGGAACCGTTGAACGCCTGCAGAGTGATCATGCCGGTGAACAGGTCGTGCCCGGCGAACGGGCCCGACCGCTGTGCGGCCGCCACGACCGCGAACACCGACACGGCCAGTGCGCAGGGCGCCGCACCGGCCCGCTGGAAGCGGAAGGCGGCCCAGATCAGCAGCGGAAACCCGAGGAAGAGCAGCGGTGTGCTGCTGGTCACGGCGAATCCGACGCAGGCCGTCGCCACCACCAGCAGGGCCGCCTCCACCCAGCGCGCCGGCCGCACGCCCCGCGGCAGCCGGGCCGAACGCAGCAGGAGCAGCACCGGGGTGACCGTGAGGACGCCCATGGCGTCGCCGGTCCACCACACCGACCAGACCGGCCAGAAGTCCGCGTGCTCCACCACCCCGGTCAGCACCAGGGTCCCGCTGCCCACGGTGGCGCTGACCAGCATCCCGGTGAAGGCGCCGAGGAAGATCAGGGCGAGAGCGTCCTGCAGCCGGCTGAGTTCGTCCCGGAACCCGGCCCGGCGCAGCAGGGCGTACGAGCAGAGCGGTGCGAGCGTGTTCCCCGCCGTGATCGCGAGCACGGCCGGGAGGGACGGCCCGAGCGTGACATTGGTCAGGAACGCGCCGAGGGCGATCCCGGGCCAGACCCGGCGCCCGCGCAGGAGCAGACCCGCCAGCGCGATGCCGCTGGGCGGCCACAGCGGACTGACCTGTCCGCGCACCAGCTGCTGGAGGAGTCCCAGCTCGGCGGCGCCGTAGTACAGCGCGGCGAGGACGCAGATCTCCGCGGCGGCCGCACCACCGCGCCGGTACCTGGCCCGCCCCGCGACTGCCATCGGTGACCTCCGGATCGTCCTGGCTCCTGGCCGTCATCCGCCGGGCGGAGTGCGCACTGCCAGGAGAGCCATGTCGTCGTGGCCGTCGCTCGGATGGTGGTCGGCCAGCGCGTGCACGAAGTCCGGCAGGGGCAGGTGCGCGCAGGCCGCCGCGAGGTCCGCGAGCTCCGCCAGGCTCGCGTCGATGTCGTGGGCGGGATGCTCGATCAGCCCGTCCGTGAAGAACAGCAGGGTGGCCCGAGGCGGCAGGAGGCGCGCGTGGTCGGGGCGGGGTTCGTCGGGGGCGACCCCCAGCGGCAGCCCGGGTTCGGCGCTGAGGATCTCGACCCGGTGCTCCGGTGTGACGAGCAGGGGCGGGACGTGCCCCGCGGTGCTCCAGCGCAGCCGCCACCCGGCCTCCGCGGGTTCGATCCGGGCCAGGGCGGTGGTGGTGACCGGGTTGGGGGTGACGGCCTGCAGGGTGCGGTCGAGCCGGGTCAGGACCGCGCCGGGCGGGCTGCCCCGGTCGAACAGCAGCGCCCGCAGCATGTTGCGGGTGGAGGCCATGGCCGCCGCGGCGTGCAGATCGTGGCCGACCACGTCACCGATGACGACCGCCACGACGCCCCCGGGCAGGGGGATCGCGTCGTACCAGTCGCCGCCGAGCCGGCTGGGCTCGGCGGCGGGCCGGTAGACGGCGGCCGCGGAGAAGGGAGTCAGGTCGGGCAGCGTGGGCAGCAGCAGGCGCTGGAACTGCTCGGCCCCGACCCGCACCTGCTCGAACAGGCGGACGTTCTCGATCGCGATGCCGGCGGCGCTGGCCAGGGCCATGACGACGTTCTCGTCGTGGACGTCGAACGGCTGCCCGTCGCGCCGCTCGGAGAGGTACAGGTCGCCGTAGATCTCGCCGCGGACGCTGATGGCGACGCCGAGCAGGGTCCGCAGGCACGGGTGGCCGGGCGGGAAGCCGGCGGAGGACGGGTGGGCCCGGATGTCGTCGATGCGCAGCGGCTCGGGGTGGGTGATGAGATGGCCGAGGACGCCCCGGCCGCTCGGCAGGTCGGTCCCGGCCAGGTCTTCGCGTTCCTGCGGATCCAGGCCGGCGGTGATGAACTCCTCCAGGCGCTCCCCGGAGGCGTTGAGCACGCCCAGGGCGCCGTAGCGGGCGCCGACCAGATCCATGGCGGTGGTGACGATGCGCTGCAGCACCGCCGGCAGCTCCACCTCCCTGCTGATCGCCACCACCGCGTCCAGCAGGCCCTGCATGCGGTCCATGGCGTCCAGCAGGGCGCGCAACTGGTCGTCGATGCGGTCGAGTTCCGTACGCAGGCGCACGTGCAGATCGGGCAGGTGCGCCTGCTGCGGATACTCGTCCTGCTCTTGCGCCGCCATCACGCCGCCCCGTGGCCGGAGGTCGGTCCCGTGATAGAGCTTAGGCCTCAGTTCACGCAGCCCGCATGTGCCAGCGCCTGCTTCAGCAGCACTCCGTGGCCGCCCGGCATCTCGCTCTGCACCGCCGGCGACAGGGCCTCCTGGGGACTGAACCACACCAGGTCCAGCGCGTCCTGCCGGGGCCGGCAGTCGCCCGTCACCGGCACGATGTACGCCAGGGACACCGCGTGCTGACGCGGGTCGTGGTAGGGCGTGACGCCTTGCGTCGGGAAGTACTCCGCCACCGTGAACGGCTGGAGCGACGCCGGGACACGGGGCAGGGCGACCGGGCCGAGGTCCTTCTCCAGGTGCCGCAGCAGGGCGTCGCGGACCCGCTCGTGGTGCAGCACGCGGCCGGACACCAGCGTCCGGCTGACCGTCCCGTCGGGCCCTATGCGCAGCAGCAGACCGACACTGGTGACTTCGCCGCTGTCGTCGACGCGCACGGGCACGGCCTCGACATAGAGGATCGGCATGCGGGCGCGCGCCATCTCCAGCTCGTCGGAGGACAGCCAGCCGGGCGTGGTTTCGGTCATGTCAGACATCGCTTGATCATACTTTCAGCCGTTCGGACTTCCTGGGTAGCCGCTTCAGGAGAACTGTGACCGTCCACACGCCCGCTCAATCGTCCGCCGCCAGACCGTAGATCCGCAGGGCGTTCTCCCGCCCGGTCCACCTGACGATCCGCAGCGCGTCGGCCGGGGCCAGTTCGTCCGCGTCGACCCGCTGCTGGAGCAGCTCCGCCAGACCCTGCCGGAAGGCCAGCGCCCCCAGGTGGTGGAACTCGGGGACGCCGTAGGCGTCGGAGCTGTAGAGCAGTTTGCGGAACGGTGTGATCTCCAGGGCCTCCGCGAGGACCGCGCCGGCCCGGGCCGGACCGACGTGATGCAGGGTGAGGCCGACGTCGAGGTGGACCCGCTCGAAGACGGCCGCCAGGTAGGCGGCCTGCCGCTGGAAGGGCCAGCAGTGCAGCAGCAGGACGGGGATCGTCCCGGCGGTCAGCCGCAGCCAGTCCGTGAGGTGCGTGGGGTCGGCCCGGTCGAGGCGGAGGTCGCCGTCGCCGAAGCCGGTGTGCAGTTGCAGCGGCAGCCCGAGGTCGACCGCGGTCCACAGCAGGTGCCGCATGAGCACGGGGTCGTCGAACCGGCCGCCGCGGCCCAGCCAGCGGCGGGCGGCCGCGGTGACCTCCGCGTCCGGGGGGCGGGCCGGGTCCAGGTCGAAGCCGGTGCGGTAGGCGGCCACCGACTTCACGGCCACCACGCCGGGCCGGCGAACGGCCTCCAGCGCCGCCTGCCGGAAGGCCTCGGCGTACCCGTCCGGGTCCACGCCGGAGGCCGGCAGCGACTCCGCCACGGCCTCCAGCCGCACGACCTCGTAGGCCCGGCCGCCCGCGGCCTCGGCGATCTCGGACGGCGTGGTGAGGGCTTCGGGGGAGAACCCGGTGTCGACGCAGAAGACGCCGGTGCCCGAGCCGCGCAGGAAGCGCCGCCGCACCTCGCGCCACCCCAGGTCGAGGCGCCGGGCGAGGTAGTCGTCGGCGGAGGCGTGCCGGGGCAGGTCCAGGACGGGGGCGCAGTGCCGGCGGACGGCCAGCCCGACGGGACTGTCGAAGGTGGACACGCCCGGCCAGGTGCCGCCCTCGGTGATGAGGGCCTCGAAGGCCGGGCGGTCGAGGTCGGCGGTGACCGTGCCGTGGCAGTGGTGGTCGGCCAGCCGCAGCGCGTCGAGTGCCTCGCGGACCGCGCCCACGTCAGTACCTCCAGCGGTAGGCCGCCGCCACCCGGTCGTCGTCCAGCCCGTCGACCGCGTCGATCTCGCCGCGGCGCACGGCGGTCACCGCGTCGGCCAGGACCGGGCCGAGCGCGGCGCGCAGCACCTCGTCCGCGCGGAAGGCGTCCACGGCCTGCGCGAGCGACACCGGCAGCCGCCGCGCGTCCCGTGCCGCCCCCGGCGCCAGAGCCGGATCGCCGGTGGTCTCGCCGGGCAGCACCGCGCCGGAGGCCAGGCCGTCCAGCCCCGCGGTGATCAGGGCACCGAGCGCCAGATAGGGGTTGGCCGCCAGGTCGACGGGCTTGATCTCCAGGTTGGCCGCCCGGCCGCCGAGCCCCGCCGTCCCGGTGACGACCCGCAGGGCCGTCTCCCGGGTCTCCCGGCCCCAGGCGGCGAACACCCCCGCCCACTGGGAGGGCCTGAGCCGCAGGTAGCTGGCGGGGCTGGGCGCGGTGACGGCGGTCAGAGCCGGCAGATGCGCGAGCAGCCCCGCCGTGAACGACTCCGCTTCGGCCGTCATGCCGTACCGGCCCTCTCCGCCCGCGTACAGGCCTGCGCCGTCCCGCCAGGCGGAGAGGTGGACGTGCCCGCCGTTGCCGACGCCGCGCCCCGAGACCGCCGGGGCGAACGAGACCCGCAGCCCGTGCCGCAGGGCCACCGCCCGGATCGTCTGCCGCACCAGCACGCTGAGGTCCGCCGCCGCCACCGGGTCGGCGGCGCCCACGGAGATCTCGAACTGCCCGGGCGCGTACTCGGGGTGGACCTGCTCGACGTCGATGCCCTGGGCGGCGCACGCCGCGAGCAGCTCGGCGGTGCACGCACCCAGTTCGACCTGGCGTACCGCCCCGTAGGCCGGACCGGTCGTCGCCGGCACGAAGGCGTCGTCGGGGGCGTCGGAGCGGGCGAACATCCACTCGATCTCCACGGCCGCCTTGAACGTCAGCCCGTGCCGGTCGGCCGCGTCCGCGACGACACGCCGCAGGAAGGTGCGCGTGCAGCCGGGGTGCCGCTCCCCTTCCTGGGTGATCCGGTCGACGGGCGCCCAGGCCCAGCCGGGCTGGGCCGCCAGCACCACCAGCCGGGCAAGGTCCGGGTAGAGGCGCAGATCGCCGTCGGGGGAGCCGAGGACGTCGGTGGTGACGACCGCGTCGTGCGCGAGGAAGGTGTCGAACACCGGCGACATCCCGACACCCCAGGCCGCTGCGGACGCGAGCCGCGCCGTGGGGACGGTCTTCACCCGGGTGATGCCCGCGGTGTCCACATACGCCAGCACCACGCCGTGCACGCCCCGCGCGGCGAGCTCACCGCTCAGGGCCGTGGCCCGCTCGACGTCGCCGGGACGGCCGCCGGGCACCGGATCGGCCAGGGTGGTCATGGGTCCTCCTCGCTGCTCGGCCCCCCGCGGCCCGCCCCCGGGAAGGTCAGGGCTTCACGGCCACCGCGCCGTACTGCGGCACCAGCACGGCCGCACCCGGGGCGGCCCGCCACTGCCCGCAGGACACCAGACCCGGCTCCAGCAGCTCCAGTCCCTCGAAGAACGCGGCGATGTCGGCGCCGCTGCGGGCGGTGATCGGGGGAGTGGCGTTCTCGTTCCAGAACTCCATCGCCGGGATCTGGCCGGCGCCGCCGAGCTCGTCGTCGTACGTCGGGTGGGTGAGGACCAGGAAGCTGCCGGAGGGCACGGCGGCCATCACGCGGCGCACGATCTCGCGCGCCTTCTCGAGATCCAGGACGAAGTTGAGGATGCCCAGCATCATCACGGCGACGGGCTGCGTGAAGTCCAGGGTGTCCGCGGCCCGTTCGACGATGGCCTGCGGGTCGTGCACGTCGGCGTCGATGTACGCGGTGACGCCCTCGTGCGTGCCGGTGAGCAGCGTGCGGGCGTGCACCAGCACGATCGGGTCGTTGTCGACGTAGACGATGCGGGAGTCCGGCGCGATGCGCTGGGCGATCTCGTGGGTGTTGTCCGCGGTCGGCAGGCCCGTGCCGATGTCGAGGTACTGCCGCACCCCGCGCTCGTCGGCCAGGAACGACACGGCCCGGCCCAGGAACTCCCGGTCGGCCCGGGCGATGTCCCGGATGATCGGGAACATGCCGGCGACGTGCTCGCCGACCTGCTGGTCGACCTCGTAGTTGTCCTTGCCGCCGATCCAGTAGTTCCACACGCGCGCGTTGTGCGCCACACCGGTGTTCAGCCGCGCCGATCCTCCCGAAGGGGTGTGGCCATCACTCACGACTCGTCCTCTCCTCGCCCGAACGACCCAGCGGTCATGGCCGCCATTGTGCCGCTCCGGTGATCACGGTGTCCCGCGAATCGGGGAGCGGGCACGGCGGACGAAGGGGAGAGCTCCGAGGGGGCCCGGCCGGTCCGCGGCCGTGCGCCGGCTAGTCGGTCGGGCTCGCGGCGGGCGACTTGCCGGCCAAGACGTCCTGCAGGCGCTGGGTGCCCTGCTCGACGGCCTGCTTGGTCGAGTCGTTCTCGTCCCCGTCGAGGCCGCCGGCGGTCACGGTGATCGCGTCGTCGCCCACACGTACGGCGGCGACGTCCAGGGTGAGGGTGGCGGGGTCGCCCCCGGCATCGCCCTGCACGGTCACGCGCAGGCCCTGCCGGGCGTCGCCGACGCCGGGCAGCGAGGTCTCGACGACCTGGACGGTCCGCTTGTCGCCGCCGTCGGTCACGGTGAACTGGTCGCACTTCTCCGGCAGGGTCGACATCCAGGTCAGGGAGTCCTGCGGGTCGGTGCGGTCGTAGGAGGCGACCTGGTACAGCAGGCGGGAGTCGCCCTGAACGAAGCCACGCAGGGCGGAGGCGCCCGAGGGCCGGCCCAGCAGGTCGTCGTCGAACAGGGAGTCCATCAGGCGCTGGCAGTCGGCGGCCTGGTTCTTGCCGCTGATGAAGTCGTTGACGTCGACCTTGCCGATGAGCAGGTTGTCGTGCCAGTTCTCGGCCTCGGTGTCCTTGACCTGGGTCCAGTCGTCCTCGATGTCCGCCTCGGTGATCAGCGCGGTCCTGGCGCCCTCGGTGCTGAGGGTGGCGGTGGGGGAGGGGGTCTGCCGCTCCCCGGCGACCTGCGAGGCCTCGACACCGGTGACGCGCGTGCCGCCTTCCGTGTCCCCGCCGTCGGAGCAGGCGGCGGTGGTCAGCAGCGTGCCCGCCGCCAGCGCGGTGGTCAGGGTGCGGACGAGCCGGGGCGATCGACGGGTCATGGGCAGTGCCTCCTGGGGACGTGGCGCGTGTCCCCAGCGCACCACCGGCACGGGCGCCCCACCACCGGCGCCGGACCGTTCGGGTGAGCGGGGCGGTTGGACTCCCGCCCGGGCGCCAGCCGCGCGGGGCCGGGCCGGGGGAACTGCCGTTCCCGCAGGGGGGCTTCGTGGCCGGGCGGGCCGGTCAGCCGCCGAGGCGACGTCCGCCACGCCCTTGCCGACGGCCGCGCGGACCAGCGCGGTGGCGAGGACGGCCGGGTCGGTGTCGCCGGCCAGGGCCACGAGGCGCTCGGGCTCCCGCGGCAGGCCGAGCCGCTCGGCGCCCTGGAGCGCCTTGGCGTCCAGGAAGGGGGCGACGTCCGGCCGGACGCCCTGCACCTCGCGCAGGAAGATGTCCGCGCCGGCCGGCCCCATGCCCGGGAACTCCTGGAGCAGACGGCGCAGTTCGGCGACGTCGCCGTCCGCCTCCCGGTGCGGCTTGCGGAGGTCCCCGCCCCACCTCTCGTTCACCAGCAGGGCACCGTCACCGAGTTGGGTGGCGGTGCGCTCGTCGTAGCGGCGGTAGCCGCCCCGGCCGAGCGCGTCCACCCGCTGCTGCCAGGAGGCCGCCGCCGTCCGCCGCGGGTCGCGCAGCCCCGCCTCGTGCAGGGCACGGGCGGCGGCCGTTCACAGGTGCTGCCGACGCCCTGCGCCATGATCCGAACGGCAGACCCCGGTGCCGACCCACGGCTCACGGCTTCAGCGGATCGTGGCCGAGCGTCATCAGCCGGTGGCGGCGGCGGGTGTCGGCGTCCGTCGTCTCGGGCTCGGGCTCGTTCTCCGGATCGGTCTGCTCGTCGACCGTGTCGACGACCTTCCGCATGACCCGCAGGTCGTCCTCGGTCAGATCCGTGCGCCGCTTCTGCAGGATCGCCAGGACGTGCTGCCCGGTGTCGGTGCCCGCCTGTTCGGGCAGCGGTTCGGTGTCCTCGCCGGCGTCCCGCACCCGCAGCCAGGCCGCGAGTTCCTGCGAGGTCATGTTGACCGCGCGGTGGAAGTCCTCCCACAGCGCGTCGAGTTCGAGGGCGTCGGTCATCGTCTGCCCCTTCCGTGCGTATGTCGGTGCTTCACGCCGGCCGGGGGTGCTCAGCCCTCGGCCGGGACGTTCTCCGCGACGAACATCCAGCGCTGCTTCTCCAGTTCGGCGGTGATGGAGATCAGCAGGTCCTGGGTGACCGGGTCCGCCTTCTCGGTCGTGTCGATGCGCTCGCGCAGCCGGGCCACGGCGTCCTGCAGCGCGTCGACCATGACCTGCACGGCGTCCGCGTCGCGCACCCAGCCCTCCTCCGGGGCGGGCAGCGTGAAGGCCTTGGCGACCGTCTCCGGGCGGCCGTCCGGGGACACACCGAGGGCGGCGGACCGTTCGGCCACCGTGTCGGCGAAGTTCCGGGCGGCGGCGACCAGTTCGTCGAGCTGGAGGTGGATGGACCGGAACCGCGGCCCGACGATGTTCCAGTGCGCCTGCTTCCCGATCAGCGACAGACCGAGCAGATCCACCAGGGTGTCCTGGAGGGCCTCGCAGGAGACCCGTCGGGCCTCGTCGGGCAGGGTGCTCCTGAGAGCCGTCATAGGGCGCTTCTCCTTCTCGCGTCGTTCGTCCTCTTCCTGAGCAGTGCGTCGCGCTCCTCCTCGCAGGTGCCGCCCCACACGCCCGAGGCCTGTCCGTTGCTCAGCGCGTAGGTCAGGCAGGCGTCGGTGACCGGGCAGCGCGCGCAGACGCGCTTGGCGGCCGTGACGTCCCGCACGGCGGGCCCCGCCGTGCCCACGGGGAAGAACAGCTCGGGGTCCTCGTCCACGCAGGCGGCGCTCCGCAACCACTCCATGGACGCGCGGGTGCCCCGGGCACACCGGTGCAAACTCGGATACGGAAGGCCCGATCCCGGCGAGGCGACCTGCGATACCGCCGTGCGGGCGCCCCGTCACCCCCGAATTCTTCACAGGAGGCCCGGCAAGGTCTATAGTCCGAAACTAGCGGTGCTAATTAACCGGCGGTGTGAGGAGTCCTCTCGTGCGTCCCGTCCACTTCGCGGCCGCCCGCCGCACCCCGATCGGCAGACTCCGCGGTTCCCTGTCCACGGTCCGGCCCGACGACCTCGCCGCGAGCGTCGTCCGCGCCCTGGTCGCCGACGTGCCCGCCCTGGACCCCGCCCGGATCGACGACGTCTACTGGGGCGCGGCCAACCAGGCCGGCGAGGACAACCGCAACGTCGCGCGCATGGCCGTCCTGCTCGCCGGCCTGCCCGAGTCCGTGCCCGGCGCCACCGTCAACCGCCTGTGCGCCTCCGGCCTGGAGGCCGTGACCACGGCAGCCCGCACCATCGCCGCCGGTGAGGCCGACATCGTCGTGGCGGGCGGCTCGGAGTCGATGAGCCGCGCCCCCTTCGTGCTGCCCCGTCCCGACGAGGCCCTCCCGCACCGCATGGAGACCGCCGACACCCGCCTCGGCTGGCGTCTGGTCAACCCGGCGATGCGCGACCTGCACGGCCTGCTCGCCATGGGCGAGACGGCCGAGGAGGTCGCCACCCGGTACGGCATCACCCGCGAACGCCAGGACGAGTTCGCCCTGCGCAGCCACCGGCTGGCCGCCCTGGCCCGCAAGAACGGCCACTTCGACGACGAGCTGCTGCCCGTGGAGCGGCCCGACGGGGTCCTCGTCGACGCCGACGAGAGCGTGCGCGAGGACACCTCCCCGGAGAAGCTGGCCCGGCTGAAGCCGGTCTTCCGCGAGGGCGGCACGGTCACCGCCGGCAACGCCTCGCCGATGAACGACGGCGCCGCCGGACTCCTCCTGGTCAGCGAGGAGGCCCTGAACGACCTGGGCCTGGAGTCCCTGGGCCGCTACGTGGCCGGCGCCTCCGCCGGAGTCCACCCCGACGTGATGGGCATCGGCCCGGTCCCCGCCACCCGCAAGGTCCTCGCCCGCGCGGGCTGGAGCATCGGCGACCTGCAGGAGGCCGAGTTCAACGAGGCCTTCGCCGCCCAGGCCCTGGCCTGCGTCGACCAGCTCGGCATCGACCCCGAGCGGGTCAACCCCAGCGGCGGCGCCATCGCCCTCGGCCACCCCCTGGGCTGCTCGGGCGCCCGCATCCTGACGACCCTGCTGCACCGGATGCGGCGCACCGGCGCGGAACGGGGCCTGGCCACGATGTGCGTCGGCGTCGGGCAGGGCAGCGCGGTCCTCGTCGAACGCCACTGACCGCGCCCCGCGGGTCCGAGGTGCGCGGTCACCGGGCGAGACGGCCCTCACCCCCGTCGACCCGGTGCACATAGCATCGGTGTCCGCATGAACACCATGACGCTCTGGCACCTCACCGGCTGGGAGTTCGCCGCCCTCGCCTTCGCGGCCCTGCTCGTCGGTTTCTCCAAGACCGCCGTCAGCGGGGCCAACACGGTCAGCCTCGCGATCTTCGCCGCCGTGCTGCCCGCCCGCGCCTCCACCGGGGTGCTGCTGCCGGTGCTGATCGCGGGGGACCTCCTGGCCGTCGCCACCTACCGGCGGCACGCGCACTGGCCCACGCTGTGGCGGCTGTTCCCCGCGGTCGCGGCCGGTGTCGTCGTCGGCACCGTGTTCCTGGTGTGGGCCGACGACGCGGTCGTACGGACCTCCATCGGCGCGATCCTGCTGCTGATGGCGGCCGTGACGGTCCGCCGCAGGCGCACCGCCGACGCCGGGGCGGACCCGGCGCCGGTCACCACCCGGGCCGGACGTCTCAAGGCCCGCTCCTACGGGGTCATGGGCGGCTTCACCACCATGGTCGCCAACGCGGGCGGCCCCGTGATGTCGCTGTACCTGCTGTCCGCCGGCTTCCGCAAACTCGGCTTCCTCGGCACGTCGGCGTTCTTCTTCCTCATCGTCAACGTCTCCAAGCTGCCCTTCAGCGCCGGCCTCGGCCTGATCGACGGCCGCTCCCTGCTCCTGGACCTGGCACTGGTGCTGTTCGTGGTGCCCGGCGCGCTGCTGGGGAAGTGGGCGGTGCACCGGATCGACCAGCGGCTGTTCGAGCAGCTGGTCATCGCGGCCACGGTCGTCGGCGGCCTGCAACTGCTGCTGCGCTGACCCGGGACGCCGGACGGCCGCCCCCGTCACCCTCCGGGACGCCGGCCCGCGGGCCGGCGTCCCCGCCGGCTCACCGCAGCCGCGGCGCGCGGACCGCCGCGTCCACGGAACGGCCCTCGCGCTCCAGCTCGCCGGCCAGCTTCCGGGCCCACGCCGCGACGCCCTCGACGTCGATGCCGTGCGGCCGGGCCCGCCCCGACGCGGACGCCCACGCACCGGCCGCGCCCGCCCCGCGCCGCAGCAGCCGTGCCCCGCCGGTGAGGTTGCCGCGCGCCGCGTGCGTCAGGCCCACGGCGAGCTGGGCCAGTCCCCGCCACAGCTCCCGCTCCTCGTCAGGCCCCGACTTCCACGCGTCCTCGAAGACCTCGTGCGCGTGGAACGGCTTCCCCTCGTCGAGCAGCCGCTGCGCCTCCCGGACGGTCTCCTCGGGTGTGCGGACCACCCCCTCCGGCTGCCGGGGCACACCCTCGCTGCCGTACGGCAGGGGCCGGCCGAGGCCGTCCCGGGGCCGGGCGTTGCGGGCCCGGCCCTCGCCGTCGCGGTCCCGTGCGCTGCCCGCGGGCTCCGGCCGGGTCTCTCCTGTGCTGCCCATAGGCCGATTGTCCCGCGCGGCCCGTTTTCGGCGCGGCCAGGGGTGTGGGGTAAAGTGCTGTCCGCGCGATCACGCCGGTCACGGCGGGTGGCGCGCACCGGGACGTGGCGCAGCTTGGTAGCGCACTTGACTGGGGGTCAAGGGGTCGCAGGTTCAAATCCTGTCGTCCCGACGGTGTGAAGGCCCTCGCGGGCGGATGCCCGCGAGGGCCTTTTCTGTGCCCCATGTGGCCGGCCGGACCACTCCGGGCCCGCCAAATCAGCCCGCACGTACTCGACTTGGAGCGGGCTACGGAACGCAGACCCCAGGCCGGGCGGCGGGCCCGGCCGGACACCGCGCAGCGAGAAGGCCGGGGCCGGGCGTGGGACCGTGGAGGGAGACGGGCGTCCTGCCCGGGCACACCGGGGCAGCAGGGGGCCCGAACCTCCCAAGAGGAGCATCGGCCATGACCACCCACCCGGCCCACCCCGGCGCCCGCTCGATCAGGATCACGCCCGAGGGCCTGCTGTGGGAGCCCAGCGAGCGCTGGGTGCGCGGACGCGCGGGCGGCACCACCGTCGTCGACAGCCGGCACCCGCTGCTCGTCTGGGAGCCGCACCTGCCCGTGCCGCAGTACGCCTTCCCGCGCGAGGACGTCCGCACCGACCTCCTGCGCCCGGCGCAGCACCCGCCCACCGGCAGCCACACCGGCTCCCAGGTCTTCCACGACCTGCACGTCGAGGGGCGGGTACGGCCGAACGCGGCCTGGACGTTCCCCGCCGACGACCTGGCCGGGCACATCGCCTTCGAGTGGTTCCTGCGCGCCGACACCGGCCTCGACCACTGGTACGAGGAGGACGAGGAGATCTTCGTCCACCCGCGCGACCCCCACAAGCGCGTCGACGCTCTGCCGAGCAGCCGGCACGTGCGGGTCGAGGTGGACGGGCAGGTCGTCGCCGACAGCGGCGCCCCGGTGCTGCTCTTCGAGACGTCCCTGCCCACCCGCTACTACCTGCCGCCCGAGGACGTCCGGCTCGACCTGTTCGACGCCACCGACCACAGCACCGGCTGCCCCTACAAGGGCACCGCCTCCTACTGGTCCTGGCGCGGCGGGGGCGACGTACCGCCGAACGTGCTGTGGAGCTACCCCGAGCCCCTGCCCGCGGTGGCGGCGGTCCGCGGGCGCCTGGCCTTCTTCGACGAGGCCGTGGACATCGTGCTGGACGGCGAGCGCCTGGAGCGGCCCACGACGCCGTTCAGCCGGATGCTCCGGACGGGGGGCCGCCCTTGAAGCCGTCGAGCAGGGCGTCGAGGCCGGCCGCGAGCCCCTCGGGGCCGCCCGGCTCGGCGAGCGCCGCCGCGCTCTCCCGCAGGGTCGGCAGCTCCTTCGGCGACAGCCGGTGCACCCCGAGCCGGAAGGCCGGCTCGGTCTCGTCCGGGTTGTCCACCACGGGGCGCAGCTCGACGGAGACATAGCCCAGCAGCCAGGCGGTGAAGGCGCGGAACAGGCCCGCCGCGGCCTCCTCCTCGAACCCGGCGCCGCGCAGCAGGGCCAGCACCCGCTCGTGGTCCCGCAGCACCGCGGCGGGGCGCCGCGCCAGCGGCACGGCCAGCAGACGCGTGGAGAGCAGGGGCACCGCGTGGGGGTGGGTGAGGCACACGTCGTAGGTCGAGCGGGCGATCCGGTGCAGACCGGCCCGCCAGTCCCCGCCCGTACCGCCGTCCGAGGCGAGCCGCTCCTCCAGCTCCAGGTAGAGGGCCTCGACGAGACCGTCGAGCAGGGAGTCCTTGCTGGGCGCGTACCGGTACAGGGCCATGGCCTCCACGCCCAGCTCGGTGCCGAGGCGGCGCATGCTCAGCGCGGACAGGCCCTCCCGGTCGACCAGCTCCAGGGCGCTGGCCAGGACGCGCTCCCGGCTCAGCCGGCCGTAGCGGCCGCGGTCGCCGGCGCGCCGGGCCTCCCGTGGTCCGCGGCCGTTCGCCATGCTGCCTCCTGGGTGAGCGGAAGGGACGTCCCGGGCGGACGCAGGACGACTCCTACGACGTACACATACACGATCCGGGCCGAGTCGCACCTCGACCCGGCGGCGCCGATGATGGGAAGAAGCGGCACGGGGCATGCGCGGGCATCTGGCGGAAGGGAGTGCCGGGTGACGCTGACCGAGGAGCTGAGAGGGCTGCTGCCCTTGCGTCCGGCCCCCGTGCTGACGCGCCCCGCCGACGCACTGACGGCCCGCAGGCTGGCGGAGTCGCTCGGCGACGGTGACCCGCGCCTTCCCCGGCGGACGTTCTCCGACCTGCTCGTCTTCCGGCTCGACGGCGCGGAGCGCACGGCCGTGGTCAAGCACCCCCGCAGCCGGCGCGCCGCCGCCTCGCTGGCCCACGAGTGCGATGCCGTGCGCCGGCTGGGGCAGGACGACCGCCTGGGGCCGTGGCGGCAGTTGCTGCCCGTCGTGGAGGAGGACCGTCCGGACGGTCCGCTGCCGCTGGTGGTGGAGTCCTGCCTGCCCGGGGTCGGGGCCGACGCGTATCTGAGGCACGCGCCGCGGCAGGCGTGCCGGGTCGCCGAGTCCGCCCTCGCCGCGATCAGCGCCCTGCACCGGGCCACCGGCCGGACGGAGGACGTCACGCACCGGACCGCCGGCTGGGTCGAGCCCCGGCTCGACGTCCTGGCCCGGGAGGTCCGCTGGTGCCGCACGGGCGAGGGCGCGCGGGCCCTGGCGGCCGTGCGCGGCCTCCTGGAGAGCGAACTCACCGGCCGCCGCCTGCTGGTGGGATGGACGCACGGCGACTTCCACCCCGGCAACCTGCTGCTCACGGCGGACCGCGGAACGCCCTCCGGAGTCATCGACTGGGCAGGGGCCGTGCCGGACGGCCCGGCCCTGCTCGACTGCCACACCTTCGTGCTGACCCTGCGGCACCAGCTCACCGGCCGGGAGTTCGGCGCCGTCGTCGCCGACGTCCTGCGGCGGGCCCGGCTCAGGCCCGCCGACCGGCGGCTGCTCGCCGGAGTGCGGGCCGTGCAGCCCGGGCCCGGGGCGGAGACGGCCGCCGCGCTGCTGACCTGGCTGTGGCACGTTGCCGGCAACCTGGAGAAGTCTCAGCGGTACGCGCGCAGCCACCGCTGGGTCGCCGACAACGTGGTGGCAGTCCTCGCCGAGGTGCCCGCACCCGGCGGCGTCCCGGGCGTGTCGGGGGCGCGTCCACGACCGAGGGGGAGGACACCGTGAACGTGGCCGCCGAGCTGCCGGCCGCCGTCTCGGCCGGCCGCGCGCAGGTGACGACCCCGGCGCCCCGGGAGATCTGGTGGGACCTCGCCGAGCGCGACGCGGATCTCTCCGTCACCCAGACGCCGGCCTGGCTCGACTGCCTGTGCGCGACCGGGCCCCACCGGGACGCCAGCCGCCTCTACGCGTTCCCCGGCGGGGGCCTGGTCGTCCTGCCGCTCGTCAGCCGGGGGAGGCGGCCCCGCCGCCTGGACGCGGAGGAGTCCTGGCCGGCCGGCTGGGGGATCGGCGGGCCGCTGGCCTCGGCGGGCGTGGGCCCGGACCAGGCGCGGGTGGTCTTCCAGGACCTGGCCCGCCGGCCCGCCCTGAGGGTCGCGGTGCGGCTGCGTCCGCAGGGCGCCGAGCTGTGGGCAGGGGCCGCCGGCGGTGCCTTCCGGCTCGAACCCCACACCACCCAGGCGATCGACCTCGACGGCGGGTTCGGCACGGTGTGGCGGGACCGCTTCCACCAGCGGGTCCGGCGGGACGTCAAGCGCGCCGAGAAGGCGCACGTGGACGTGGAGGTGGACCGGTCCGGCCGGCTCGTCCCCGTCTTCCAGGAGCTGTACGACCGGTCGATCGATCGCTGGGCCGTGCAGCAGCACGAGCCCCGGACGCTGGCCCGGTGGCGCAGACGGCTGGAGTTCCCGCCGGAGCGGCTGGCCGCCGTGGCCGCACGCTTCGGCGCCTCGTGCTCCCTGTGGGCGGCCTGGAACCGCGGGGAGCCCGCCGCCGCCCTCGTGGTGCTGCGCCACGGCCCGCACGCCAAGTTCTGGCGGGCGGCCATGGACCGGGAGGTGGCGCACCCGGTGCGGGCCACCCCGCTGCTGTACCGCCTGGCCATCGAGGACGCCTGCGAGCAGGGATGCCGGACCTTCGACCTGGGGGAGTCCGCCCCGGGGTCGTCGCTGGAGCACTTCAAGGCCGGGTTCGGGGCGGTGAGCCGGCCCTCCCCGCGCTACTGGCGCGAAACGCTGCCGGTCTCCGCGGCCGAGCGGTCGCTGCGCACCGCCGTCAAGCGGGCGATCCGCTTCCAGGACGCCTGAGGACCCCGCTCAGCCGTCGCCCTTCCAGATGTCCAGCGGCTCGGCCTCCGCGCTGTGGCCGAGCGGGTCGAGGCCGTAGGCGTCCAGGAGGGTGCGCAGCAGCCCGTACAGGTTGTTGGGCTGGTCGTGGTCGCCGGGCTCGACCCGTTCACCGACGACGACGGTCGGGATGCGGTTGTCCTCGTCCTCGCCCCCCTCGTCCTCGTCCCAGGTCACCACGAGCAGGCTGTTGTTGGTCATGGCCCACTCCGCGTAGTCCCCGAGGTTCTCGCGCAGCCAGGCGTCGGCCCGTTCGACCCCGCCGTCGTGCATGTCGTTGTCCAGGTTCGGCACGACGAACGAGACGTCCGGCAGCTTCGAGAAGTCCTCGGGGAAGTCCGTCCACGGGCGGTTGACGGAGTCGGGCAGGTTGGTGAAGTTGACCCACGGCGCGTGCCGGCGCACGTAGGGGCCGCTGGTGCACCCCTCGAACCCGGTCCTCGGCAGGCTCTCGGCGTAGCCGGTGAAGGTCAGGCCGTCCTGGATCAGCCGGGAGGCGAGGTTGCGGGACGAGAACTCGTTCGGGCAGTCGTCGTCCACGCCCTGGGTGGAGCCGGAGAACAGGGCCAGGTAGTTGGGCTGACTGGGGTGGGTGATGGCGAAGAACTGGGTGAGATTGGCGCCCTTGCGGGCCAGTTCGTTGATGAACGGGGCTTCGGGGGAGCCGATCACGTCCTCGTAGCCGCGGTTCTCCTCGACCACCACCACGACGTGGTCCGGGCGCGGGACACCGCCGTCCCCGCCCGAGGATCCGCACCCCGCCACCGGCGCCAGGAGCGCCGCGGCCGCGACGGCGACCAAGGCCTTGCGCAGGCGGCGCACCGGCCGGGACGGCAACCTCACTGCTGGTGTCACGGCGCTCCTCCGACGCTCGCCCGCTCGCGCTGCCACTCGCACTGAAGGGCAGTAACGTAATTTTTAGCACTTATGCCGCATATGGGTCGGCATGGATCGCTGGTGTGTGCCGTTGAAGGAAGCGCCGCGCGGGCACTTCCCCGGCCCGGTCGTCGTACCCGCTGTGCGGGAGGCATCTCCATGGGCAAGCGTTCGCCGCTGACGGCGGGTCAGTGGGCGCCGCGTGCCACCCCGGAGACGCGGCGGCCCGACGAGAGGGCGGCCGGTCCGCCCGCGCGGGAAGCGGCGGCATGGCAGTGGGCGGCACGGGCCGCCCTGCCCGTCGCCCTCGTCCTGTGGCTCCTCTCCCTGCGCCACGTGAACCTCGGCGCCATGACCGACCTGGGCCTGCTCCAGGTGCTGCCCGTCCTCTTCTGGATCGCCCTCGGACTGCTCGTCCTCGGCTTCTGCGCGGCCCTGTCCGACCGGCGCACCCACGGCGGCTGGTTCGTCGCCTACGTCCTCGGACTCATCGCGGTCCTGCACGCGACCCCGGCCCTGCTGTACCCGACCCTGCGCTACGGCTGGGCCTGGAAGCACGTCGCGGTCGTCGACGCCATGATCCGCAACGGCGGCAGCGTGCCGGGCGCCGAGAAGCTCGACGTGTACGACCAGTGGCCCGGCTTCTTCCACCTCAACGCGCTGGTGGTGCAGGCCACCGGCCTGGAGTCGTCCCTCGGCTACGCCGTCTGGGCGCCGCCGGTGACCAACGCCCTGCTGATCGCGCCCCTGCTGCTGATCTACCGCTCCGTCACCACCGACCGGAGGCTGATCTGGGGAGCCGTCTGGATCTACTACTCCTGCTCCTGGGTCGGGCAGGACTACTTCGCCCCCCAGGCCTTCGCCTTCCTCCTCTTCGTCACGCTCGTGGCCCTGCTGACGAGCCAGCTGCGGGCGTCGGCGCAGCGACCCCCGGGCAGCGGGGGCAGGGCGTGGCCCCCCGGCAGGTTCCTGGCCGTCGTGCTGATCATGGCGGTGATCGTCTGCTCCCACCCGCTGACCCCGCTCATGATGATCAGCGCGCTGGTGGCGCTGTCGCTGCCCCGGCGCAACAGACGCGTGCTGCTGCCGGTCCTGGGCGCCGGGGTGCTGCTCACCGTGGCCTGGGACGCCACCGTCGCCCGGCCCTTCGTCTCGGCCAACCTCAGCGAGTTCGTCGGGGCCCTGCTCGAACCGGACTCCAACGTGGTGTCCGGACTCGCCGCCCTCGGCACCGCCGCGCCCGGGCAGGTGCAGGTCTCCTGGATCGACCGGGGCCTGTCCGCCGCCGTGTTCCTCCTGGCGGCCGTCGCCTTCGTCCGGCGGCGCTGGACCCGCCGCACCGGCATGCCGCTGCTGGTGGTGGCCCCCCTGCCGGTCCTCGTGGCCAACGCCTACGGCGGCGAGATGATCTTCCGCGCGTACCTGTTCGCGCTGCCGGCCGCCGTCCTGCTCATCTCGGCGCTGCTCTTCGAATCCCGCAGCCGTCCGCGCCTGCGCGTCTTCGCCGTCGCCCCGGTGCTGCTGGCGATGCTCGGCGGGCTGCTCTTCGGCTACTACGGCAAGGAGTCCGCCAACTACTTCACCAAGGACGAGGTGGCGGCCACCCACTTCGTCACGGCCACCACACCGCCCGGCTCGCTCATCGTCTCCCTCACCTCCGACGTGCCCGGCCTGGAGATGAACTACGACAAGCACCCCCGCGTGCAGCTCAACGAACAGGAGCTCGCGGTGCGCGAGCGGCTGGTCAGGGATCCGATCGAAGGGCTGGAGCCGTTCATCGACGGCGCCACCGAGCGGGAGCCCGCCTACATCGTGCTCAGCCGCGCCCAGGCCGCCGAGTGCTACCTGAACGGCACCCTGCCCGCCGACACCATGCAGCGGATGGACACCGCGATGTCCAGCACCTGGGGCTTCGTGCCGGTGTTCCGCAACGAGGACGCCGTGGTGTACCGCTACCAGAACCCCGACCGCGCGGAGTCGTCATGACCACGCTACCCGCCGGCCTCCCCCCGCGCTGGAAGGCGCCGTTGCGCATCGGGCTCGCACTGTCCGGCTGGATCGCCCTGGCGGCGGTCAGCCTCCTGCCGGACGCGGGCGTCCTGCGCCTGATCGTCGTGTGCGTCTTCCTGTTCCTGTGCCCGGGCATCGCCGCCGCGCGCTGGTGCGGGCCCTCGCCCTGGCGCGCGGGGAGCCGGCCGTTCGCCCTCGAGAGCGCGTTCCTGCCGGTGGCGCTCAGCCTGTGCCTGGACGTCTTCGTGGTGGTGCCGTTCTACCTCGGCGAGGCCTACAGCACGACCCGGGTGCTCGGCACCCTGGCGGCCCTCACCACCGTCCTGGCCCTGCTCCCCGTCCCCGGCACGCGCCGTCCCGGCGTGCGGCACGGCGGGCCGGGCGACGGGACGGCGGGCGGCCGCGCGAGCGACGCCGTCCGGACCGGGGAACGGCGGTAGCCCGCCATGCCGGTGCGACGGCTGCGAACCGCCCTGGCCGCCGCGGCGGCGGCCCTCGTGCTGACCGTGGGCTGCGGCGCCGCCGACCGGGAGCAGCCCCCCAGGCCCGAGCCGGTCCCGCGGGACTGGAAACTGACCTTCCGTGACGAGTTCGACGGCACGGAACTCGACACCGACCGCTGGGCCACCTGCTACGACTGGAACCAGGACGGGTGCACCAACAGCGGCAACGACGAGGAGCAGTGGTACCTGCCCGGCCAGGTCTCGGTCGGCGACGGGCACCTCAGCCTGAACGCCGAGCGGCGCTCCACGCGCGGCAGCGACGACAAGACCTTCCCCTGGCGTTCGGGCATGGTCTCCACCGGCCGCGACGACTGGTACGCCGAACCCCGGCACGTCTTCACCTACGGCTACTTCGAGGCCTCCGTCCGCATCCCCGCCGAGGCCGGCATGTTCCCCGCGTTCTGGATGATGCCGGCGTCGAAGTTCACACCGCCCGAACTGGACATCATGGAGTTCCTGGAGCGCACCGACCGGGTGATGATGTACGCGCACTGGCGCAGCCCGGACGGCGACCAGCGGGCGCGGGCGGGTTACGGGCCCGTGGACTTCCCCGCCAAGCACCACGTGTTCGCCCTGCTGTGGACCCCGGACGAGGTGAGCTGGTACGTCGACGGCGTCCGCAGGTTCCGGGTGACCGAACCCGAGCGGATCCCGCACGTGCCCATGGAGGTCCTCATCAACCTCGCAGTCGGCGTGCCCGATTCGCCTCCCCGGTCGGTGGACTCCGCCCGGATGACCGTGGACTGGGTGCGGGTCTGGCAGCGGTGACGGCCCGTCAGCCGGTGGTCGTCGGCAGGGAGAGGTGGGGGTGGTGGAGGCCCGCCCGCAGCCTCCGGTAGCTGCGCCACACCCGGGTCCGGGTCCGTTCGGGGAACGGCGCGACCGGGGCGCCCCTGCCGTCGACCCAGTCCAGGTACCGGTCCCGGGGGGTGTCGGCGCGCACCATGAGCCGGGCCACGCGCAGCGGCTCGTCCGCGGCGGAGCTGAAACCGTGGCGGACGGCCGCCGCCGAGACCCAGCCCGCCTCGCGCACCGACCGGCGGACCGGGCGGCTGGAGTAGCCGTGGGGGTAGGCGAAGGCGTCCACACGGTGCCCCAGAGCGTCCTCCAGCCGGGCCTTGCACCCGGCGATCTCCCCTCGGGCCGCGCTCCGGGGGAGGGCGTCCAGCTGGGGATGGCTCACGGTGTGGCCGCCGATCTCGAAGACCTCGTCCAGCTCGCGCAGTTGCGGCCAGGTCAGCATCGGGGCCGGCGGCAGAAGACTCCCGTCCCGTCCCGGCCGGGACGGATCCCCGAGGGCCCCGGTGGTGACGTACAGCGTCGCCGGCAGGCCGCGGGCCGCGAGCAGGGGAGCCACCGTGGAGTGGAAGTCGGCGAACCCGTCGTCGAAGGTCAGCACGGCCGAGCGGGGCGGCAGGGGCGGGCCGCCGCGCACCGCGTCGAGCAGCCGCCGCAGCGGGACGACCTCCACGCCGTGGTCCGCCAGCAGGTCGAGGTGCTCGGTGAAGACGCGGGGCGGCACGGTGAACGGGGCGATCCAGGCGGGCGGTTCGTCGCACACCGAGTGGTACAGCAGGACGGGGACGGGCCGGTACCTCATGCGGGCCGCCGCCTCACGGTCACGGGGCGGGCCGGGCCGGGGCCGGCCGCGAAGCGGGCGCGCACGGACCCGACGGCGTACCCCAGGGCGGTGGCGCCGGTCCCGAGGGCCAGTGCGAGGAGCCTGCGCGCCCCCGCGGGCCGGCCCGGCCGCAGCGCCTCGCGGACGGCGCGCGGCAGGGTCCGTGCCAGGTAGGCGCGTTCGCTGGACAGGGCGGCGGAGCCGTTGCCGTACCGGGCCACCAGCGCCTTGGACAGGCCCTCGGCGTAGCAGCGCGACCGGAAGTAGGACCAGGTGGCACGGGCCGCGGGGACGCGGTGGCGGACGGCTGCCGCCGGGTCGTGCAGCAGCACGGCCTCCGGGCGGCGGGCGGTGACGCGCAGGCACAGTTCCGTCTCCTCGCAGCCCAGGGGCCGGGTCCCCACCCGCCCCAGGTCCGTGCGGAAGCCGCCGGCCGCGAGGAGCTCGGCCCTGCGGAAGGACATGTTGGCCCCGATGAAGTTGCGGACCGGTGCCCTCCGCTCGGGCAGCCCGCGGTACGAGCAGCCCACCACCCAGTCGAACTCCGGGGGGAACCAGGGCGGACGGTCCGTCTCCCACCACGGCACCACGAGTCCGCCCACTCCGGCGACCCGCGGGTCGCGGTAGCCGGCCAGCAGGCGCTCCGCCCAGGAGGGATGGGCCGTCGCGTCGTCGTCGAGGAACGCCACCACGTCCCCGACGGCCGCCGCGACACCCGTGTTGCGGGCCCCGGACAGGCCCTTGCGCTGCGCGTTGGGCAGCACGCGCACGCCGTGCAGCATGCGCCCGGCCAGCCGCTGGAGCTCCGGGCAGTGGTCGACGACCAGGACGACGTCGTCCGGGGGGCGGCGCTGGGCCTGGACGGAGGCGATGGCGGACTGGATGTCCTCCCAGCGGTCGAGCGTGTACGCGCACACGACGACCGAGAGGGTCGGTGCGGTGGTCATGAGGTCCTCCCGGAAATCACGGCGTGCTCCCGGACGCGGCGACCAGCCAGCGGGACCGGAAGATCAGCAGCGGTGCCGCGATCAGGCATTCGGCCGCCAGCCAGGCGAGGCCCGCCCCCGTCACGCCGAACACCGGCAGCAGCGCGTGCACCAGCCCCAGCACCAGCACGCACAGGGCGATCTGCAGTCCCACCACCAGCCGCATCCGGCGCCGGGCGCGCAGGACGTCGACGGCCACGCTGAACACCAGGTTCGGCAGCGCCGACAGGGCCAGCAGGCGCAGCAGGGTGGTGCCGTGCTCGGCGTAGCCGGGGCCGAACAGCCGCAGGATCCACGGTGCCCCGACGACGATGACGGCGACCCCGGCGGCCAGCAGCGTCCCGGAGTGGCGCAGCACGCGCAGCCCGTGCTCCGCGAGCCGCTCCGGGCGGCGCACCACCTCCACGACCAGGGAGCTGCCCATGTTGCGCACGACGAGGAACAGGACGTAGCCGATGATCCAGGCGAGCGAGTAGTAGGCGCTCTGCTCCGCTCCGAGCGCGTTGAGCACCATCAGCGGCACGAGGGTGTAGGCGGCCATCCGGAACAGGGAGCCCGTGTAGTCGGCGGCCGCGTAGCTGAGCAGCCGCGGCGGGCGGACGGCCTCGGGGTTCTCCCGCTCGTGGTGGGGCACGGCCCGGCGCAGCAGGAGGTAGTTGGCCACGATCAGCGAGACCAGCAGGCCTCCCGCCCAGGAGAGCAGGATGCCGGTGGTGAGGGCCAGGACGGCCCCGCCGGCCAGCAGGGCGATCTTGGTGACGGCGAAGACCAGGTTCTCCGCGACCACCCAGCCGGGGCGGCGCATCGCCGTCAGCGCCCCGTCCTGCAGCACGAAGACGGTGTAGGCCGCCGTCGCGGCCACGAACCACAGGGCGACCAGCGGGTCGCGCAGGAAGGCGAGGTCGGGCGCGAGGGCGGGGACCAGGAGGACGAAGACGAGGCAGACCACGGCGCTCCAGAGGGCGGTCACCGCGTAGCAGGTGAGCAGCAGTCTGCGGGTCTGCCGGCCGGAGCAGGGCAGGAACCGGATCAGGAAGTCGTTGAGGTTGAGCTGGCCGATGTTGGCCAGGAGCAGGGAGGCGGACAGGGCGGAGTAGCTCACGCCCACGACCTCGTCGTCGTACCAGTGCGTCGCGAACAGCCAGAAGACCGCGCCGACTCCGGCGTTGACCAGCGAACCGACCGCCAGCAGGTGGCCGTTGCGCACCAGCGGCTCGCTGGGCAGCACCCGGGCGATCCCGGTCCGCACCGCGGTGGTCAGCGATCGCGTCCGGCCCGCCGCGTCGGCGGCCCCGGGCGGGCCGGCTGTCTCCTGGGGGGCGTACACGGTTCCTCCTCAGGCGGCGGGGCCGCGGGCGCGGTTGCGGTGGCGGCTGCGGAGGTAGCCGACCGGCCCGTACAGCAGCCCGCGCAGCTCCAGCAGGGCGAGCCTGCGCGAACGCGCGGTGTCCGCCCGGGCCTTGCGGCGGGCCTGGGCCAGGGCGTGTCCCACGCCTCGGGGGAGCCTGCGCAACAGGGGCCAGATCATGCGGGGTTCGTGCACCAGGGCGCCGGTGAGGTAGGCCCCGAGCCCGGCTCCGTAGCCGAACGCCTGGGCTTCCAGCGCGTCCCGGGTGCGCCGGTGGCGGTGCCAGACGATCGCGTCCGGCCGGTAGGCCAGGGTGTGGCCGGCGGTCAGGATCCGGAAGAAGGCGAGCAGGTCGTCGCCGCCGTGGGCCGGGGTGCCGGTGCCGGTCGCCGGGTCGAAGCCGCCGAGGGCCCGCAGCGCGGTGGCGCGGAAGGCCATGTCGGTGCCGGAACCGAAACGTCCCGCCGTGAAGGGGAACAGGGGGTCGTCCGGCGGGTGGCGCAGCGACCAGGTGCGGGGTGCGCAGCCCTTGCCGAAACCGCCGTGGCGCTCCAGGGCCACCTGGGCCGCGGTGTCCAGTTCGGCCGGGACGATGAGTCCCGTGACGCAGGCGATCCGCTCGTCGTCGGCGAAGGCGCCGGCGAGCGCGGTGAGCCAGCCGGGGTCGGCCAGGGTGTCGTCGTCGGTGAAGGCGGCGATCTCGCCGCGGGCTTCGGCCAGGCCCCGGTTGTGGGCGTGGGCCAGTCCGGGCACCGGCTCGCGCACGTAGCGGACCCGGCCCGCGTAGTGGTCGCGCACCAGCCGCTCCGCCGCGTCGTCCGCCGGGGCGTTGTCCACGACGATCACCTCGAAGCGCGGATGGTCCTGCCGGAGCAGGGAGTCCAGGCAGTCCCGGAGCATCGCGGGCCGGTCGTGCGTCGCGACGACGACGGAGACGGGCCGGGCGGCGGGTGCGCCGCGGGCGGCTGGGGCGGTCTCCGGCAGCGCGAAGCGCCGCCGGGCGGTGTCCGCCACGGACCGCCACAGCTCCTCCGCCGTGCCGTCGCGCTCCCCCTCGGCGTGGACCAGGCCCAGCGGGCGCCCGCGCAGCCGCACCAGGGCGAGCACCGGGGGCTCGGGGCGGAGGTACCCGGGCCGTCCGGGCGCTCGGAACCGGTACGGCCGCTCCAGGTCGACGTCGACGACCTGGGCGGGGCTGCCGGCCGGGAGGCGGGTGGCCGCCGGCGGGGGCCCGGTGACGGTCACGCCGGGTTCCCGTGCGCCGTGCGACGGGCTCCGGGGCGTTCCGACAGCAGGGTGCGCAGGACCCGCCGGCCGTCCGAGACGGCGTGCAGGTTGGAGCGGCCGCTGCGGCGGGGGAGTTCGAGGCTCGGGACCTCGGCGATGCGCAGGCCGGAGCGCAGGGCGTGCGCGATCATCTCCGTCTCGATCTCGAAGCCGGAGGAGTGCAGGTCGAGGTCGTCGAGGAAGTCCCGGCGGAAGGCGCAGAAGCCGTAGCAGAGGTCCGTCAGCTTCGCGTCGTAGAGGTGGTTGACGGCGGCCAGCAGCACCTGGTTGCCCAGGCGCCGGACGGGCGTGATGTCCAGGGACCCGCCCCCGGCGATGAAGCGCGACCCCTTGACGAAGTCGAAGCCGTTGTCGAGGAAGTGCAGGTAGTGCGGGATCTCCCCGGGCAGCATGCTGCCGTCGGCGTCCATCATCACGATGTGGTCGCCGGTCGCGGCCAGGAAGCCGGTGCGCAGGGCGTTGCCCTTGCCGGGGCCGCTCTGCTCGATGTGGCGGACGGTCGG
This sequence comes from Streptomyces sp. NPDC003456, assembly GCF_042878735.1. NCBI lineage: Bacteria > Bacillati > Actinomycetota > Actinomycetes > Kitasatosporales > Streptomycetaceae > Streptomyces > Streptomyces sp. NPDC003456. The sequence continues at coordinate 1,152,507 of NZ_JBIAOK010000001.1, read as the reverse complement.
CAGGCACCGGGTCGCCATGTGCACCGTGGCGTCGGCGGAGTCGCCGTCGACCAGGATGACCTCGTCGACGCAGTCCGGTATCTGCTCGAAGACCCAGGGGATGTTGCGCGCCTCGTTGCGGGCGGGGACGACCAGGCTCACGGTGGCGCGCGGCGGGGGGCGGTCCCCGGACCGGCGCAGGGGGTGGGCCGTGCGGTCCGGCTGCTCGGTGCCGTTGCCGGCGGTCGGGGGCAGCCAGGAGGGGTGCTGGGTCAGGTGATGCGTGTGGTTCATGGTGCCGGTGTCTCCCCGGTGAAGCGTCCTCACGGTGAAGACGCCATATATTTACGGCGTATACGTACATATTGCCCCTTTTGCCCCGCAGGTCAAGGGGGGGTCCGGGCCGTACGGCGGGCCGGGGGAGGCGGTGCGGCGGTGCGCAGTGCGGAGTAGGCTCGATCGCGGCGAAGTGCACGGCGGCGTGGTCCCGATCATGAACGCACGCATCGAGGATTACGCCCTCATCAGCGATCTGGAGACGGCCGCCATGGTCGGCCGGGACGGGTCGGTCGACTGGCTCTGCCTGCCCCGCTTCGACTCCCCGGCCTGCCTGGCCGCCCTGCTGGGCACCGCGGGCAACGGGCGCTGGCGGCTCGCACCGGTCTCAGGCGGCACCTGTGCGCGCCGCTCCTACCGGCCCGACACCCTGGTCCTGGACTCCGTCTGGCAGACCCCGACCGGGACCGTGCGGGTCACCGACCTCATGCCGCCCCGCGCCGACGTGCCCTGCCTGGTCCGCGTCGTGGAGGGCCTGAGCGGCACCGTGGACCTGCGCAGCGAGCTGCGGCTCCGCTTCCACCAGGGGCGCGTCGTGCCGTGGGTGCGGGACGCGGGCCACTGCACCGTCGCGGTCGCCGGCCCGGACGCCGTCTGGCTCGGCGCCGAGGGCTCCGTACGCGACCGGGGCGACGCGGACGCCACCGTCTGGGACTTCACCGTCACGGCCGGACGCCGGCTGGCCCTCACCCTGGGCTGGACGCCCTCGCACCGCCCCGGGCCGCCCGCGCCCCTGTCCGTCCCCGCGGAGACCGCCGTCAAGGAGACCTCCGCCTTCTGGCGGGGCTGGGCCGGCCGGTGCCGCTACCGAGGGCCCTGGCGGGAAGCCGTCGTACGCTCCCTCATCACCCTCAAGGCGCTCACCTACGCCCCCACCGGCGCCATCGTCGCCGCACCCACCACCTCGCTGCCCGGGTCCATCGGCGGTGCGCGCAACTTCGACTACCGGTTCTGCTGGCTGCGCGACTCCAGCCGCACCCTGTCCTGCCTGCTGCGCAGCGGGTACCACGACGAGGCCGCGGCCTGGCTCGACTGGCTGATGCGGGCCGTCGCGGGCGACCCCGCCGACCTGCAGTCCGTCTACGGCGTCAAGGGGCAGCGGCTGCTCCCCGAGACCGAGGCGCCCTGGCTGGCCGGGTACGAGGGCTCCCGGCCCGTCCGCTTCGGCACCTCGGCCGTGGGCTGCTTCCAACTGGACGTGTACGGCGAGGTGATGGACACGCTGTGGCTGTCGCTGCGGGCGGGCATCGCCCTGCCGGCCCACGTGTGGGACCTGGTGGAGTCGCTCATGGGCTTCCTGCTGCGGCACTGGAGGGAACCGGACCAGGGGATGTGGCAGGCGGACGGCCCGCCGCGACAGTTCGTCCACTCCAAGATCATGGCGTGGGTCGCGGCCGACCGCGCCGTGCGCATGGCCGCGCTCCTCGGCCGCAACGGCCCCTGCGCGCAGTGGCGCGTCATGCGCGACGAGGTCCACCGGCAGGTCTGCCGCGAGGGCTACGACCCCGCGCGGCGGTCCTTCGTGCAGTCCTACGGCGCACCCGGCCTGGACGCCTCGGTGCTGCTCGTCCCCCGCGTCGGATTCCTGCCCGGCCGGGACGAACGGGTGCGCGCCACCGTGCGCGCCCTGGGCCGGCTGGACCACGGAGGGTTCCTGCGGCGGTACGGCGCGGACGGCTCCTCGCCGCAGCAACAGGCGGGCGGCGAGGGCGCGTTCGTCTCCTGCACCCTCTGGTACGCCGACGCCCTCGCCGCCACGGGGGACCGGCGGCAGGCCCGGGAGGTCTTCGAACGCGTGCTGGCCGTCCGCAACGACGTCGGCCTGCTGGCCGAGCAGTGGGACCCCGGCAGCGGCCGCCAACTGGGCAACGCGCCCAAGGCGTTCAGCCACATCGCCCTGGTGGAGACGGCCTTCGCCCTGTCGCCGGCCTCGGCGTGGAGCGAGCGCGGCCCGGTGACGCCCGCGCGGTGAACCGGCCTCGGCAGGTGACGCGTGCCCCCCCTGGCCGCCAACCCCCGGTGGCGGCCTACTGCTTGCTGTCGGGGGCCCGTGCCGTGCCGACGTAGCCCTGCGGGTTCAGCCGCTGGAAACGCCAGGCGTCCCGGCACACGTCGGCCAGGTCGCGGGTGGGCCGCCAGCCCCAGGCGCGGTGCACGGCCGACGCGTCGACCACCAGTGCGGCCACGTCCCCGGGCCGGCGCGGGGCGACGGTGTACGGCAGGGGCCGGCCGCAGGCGCGGGAGAACGCCTCGACCACGTCGAGCACCGAACGGCCCGCGCCGGCACCCAGGTTGTACACCCGCATGCCCGGCGCGTCGGCCAGGTGGTCCAGCGCGACGCGGTGCGCCTCGACGGCGTCCATGACGTGCAGGTAGTCCCGTACGCCGGTGCCGTCGGGGGTCGGGTAGTCGTCGCCGAAGACGGTGAGCCGCTCGCGCCGGCCGACGGCGACCTGGGCGAGGTACGGCAGCAGGTTCTCGGGCGTGCGGCGCGGGTCCTCACCGAGGAGCCCGCTGGGATGGGCCCCGGCCGGCACGGGATAGCGCAGGCAGAGCACGGTGAACTCGGGGTGGCGCCGGCAGACGTCCGCGAGGATCTGCTCGCACATCCACTTGGAGGACGCGTACGGGGTCCCGGGCCGCACCGGGGTCGCCTCGTCGAGCGGACCGCTCCCGGCGTCGCCGTAGATCCAGCAGGAGGAGGGGAAGACCAGCCGGTGCACCCCGTGCTGCTGCATGGTGTGCAGCAGGGCGGTCGTGCCGCCGACGTTGGTGTCGTAGTACGCGGCGGGCATCCGTGTCGACAGGCCCCCCGCCTTGTGCGCGGCGAAGTGCACGACGGCGTCCACGGAGTGTCGGTCGAAGACGGCCGAGAGGGCGCGCCGATCACGGATGTCCAGTTCGTACACCGCGCCGACGAAGCGGTCGGCGACCCGCTCCACCCGGGCGAGGACCTGCGGGGTGCTGTTGGAGTAGTCGTCGACCACGATCACCTCGTAGCCGTGGTCGAGCAGCTCCACGCAGGTATGGCTGCCGAGGAATCCCGCCCCGCCGGTGACCAGGACGGTCGAGGGCGCCCAGGAGGAGCCGGCTCGTCGGGCGGTCGGCAACTGGTTCCTGCGGGCCATGCCAGGACTCCCGCGTCAGGTGCGTCGGTACCGTATGTTTACGGTGTATATGTACGACTTTGCACCCGTTTCGCGAGCGGGTCAAGGCCTCACCGGCAACGGGCGTGAGGGGCCTGCCCGATCGGTCAGAGGTGGCGGCGTCGTCCGGCCGCCCCGCGGTCGTAGCGCTCGCGGGCCTCGACGGCGGCCGGGCGGGAGGCGGTCTCGGCGACCGGCACGTCCCACCACGCCTCGGCCGGGGGAGCGGTCGGGGTGGGGTCGGTCTCCACGTACACGCACGTCGGACGGTCCGCGGCGCGGGCCGCGGCCAGGGCTTCCCGCAGCTCGCGCACGGTCTTGGCACGCAGCACGTCCATGCCGAGGCTGGCGGCGTTGGCGGCCAGGTCCACGGGCAGCGGAGCACCGGTGAAGGTGCCGTCGGCCGCCCGGAACCGGTAGGCGGTGCCGAAGCGTTCCCCGCCGGTCTCCTCCGACAGGCCGCCGATGGAGGCGTAGCCGTGGTTCTGCAGCAGGACGACGGTGAGCGGCAGGCCCTCCTGGACGGCCGTGACGATCTCCGTCGGCATCATCAGGTAGGTGCCGTCGCCGACCAGCGCCCACACGGGCGTGCCCGGGGCCGCCTGCTGGACGCCGATGGCGGCCGGGATCTCGTACCCCATACAGGAGTAGCCGTACTCCAGGTGGTACTGGCGGGGACTGCGCGCGCGCCACAGCTTGTGCAGGTCGCCGGGGAGCGAACCGGCCGCGTTGATGACGACGTCGTCGTCGCCCACGACGGCGTCCAGCGCGCCCAGCACCTGCGTCTGGGTCGGCACCGCGCTGTCGTCGGCCGCCCGGAAGGCGGCCTCGACGACCCCGTCCCAGCGCTCCTTGCCGGCGCGGTACTGGGCCTCGTACGCCTCGGGCACGCGGTGCCCGGCCAGCGCCCCGGTCAGCTCCTCCAGTCCGGTGCGCGCGTCGCAGACCAGCGTGCGCGCCGCCAGCTTGTGGGCGTCGAAGCCGGTGATGTTGAGGTTCAGGAACCGCACGTCCGGGTTCTGGAAGAGCGTGCCCGAGGCGGTGGTGAAGTCGGTGTAGCGGGTGCCGACGCCGATGACGAGGTCGGCGGTGCGGGCGAGGTCGTCACTGACGGCGGTGCCGGTGTGGCCGATGCCGCCGAGGTCGGCGGGGTGGTCGTGGCGCAGTGAGCCCTTGCCCGCCTGCGTCGAGGCCACCGGGATGCCGGTGGCCTCGGCGAACGCCTTCAGCGCCTCCTCGGCCTCGCTGTGGTGGACACCGCCGCCGGCCACGACCAGCGGCCTCCCGGCCGACCGGATCGCGTCGACGGCGGCGGCCAGCTCCACCGGGTCCGGCGCGGGCCGCCGCACGTACCAGACGCGCTCGGCGAAGAACTCCTCCGGCCAGTCGTACGCCTCCGCCTGCACGTCCTGCGGCAGGGCGAGGGTCACGGCGCCGGTCTCGGCCGGGTCGGACAGCACGCGCATCGCCTGCAGCGCGGAGGGGATCAGCGCCTCGGGGCGGGTGATCCGGTCGAAGTACCGCGACACCGGGCGCAGGGTGTCGTTGACCGACACGTCCGCCTCCACCGGGTGCTCCAGCTGCTGCAGCAGCGGGTCGGCCGCGTGCGAGGCGAAGTAGTCCCCGGGCAGGAGCAGCACCGGCAGCCGGTTGATCGTCGCGAGCGCGGCCCCGGTGACCAGGTTGGTGGCGCCGGGGCCGATGGAGGTCGTCACCGCCTGCGCGGACAGGCGGTTGAGCTGGCGGGCGTGGCCGACCGCGGCGTGGACCATGGACTGCTCGTTGCGGCCCTGGTGGAAGGGCATCACGTCGGTGTGCTCGACCAGCGCCTGGCCGATCCCGGCGACATTGCCGTGGCCGAAGATGCCCCAGGTCCCGGCGATCAGCCGGCGGCGCACGCCGTCGCGCTCGGTGTACTGGGCGGAGAGGAACCGCACCAGGGCCTGGGCGGTGGTCAGTCGGCGGGTGCGGGCGCTCATCGGGAGGTCTCCGGGGCGGTGTAGAGGGGGAGGCGGGGGTCGACCGGCTGGTCTTGCCAGGTGTCGCGGATCCAGGCGTGGTCGGGGTGGTCGCAGATCAGCCAGGCGCGCTCGGCCTCCGGGCCCGCCATGACGTTGAGGTAGTACATGTGGTGGCCGGGGGTGGCCATCGACGGGCCGTGCCAGCCGTCCGGGATGAGGACGACGTCGCCGTCGCGGACCTCGGCCAGCACGTCGGTGTCGCGGCCGGGGCCGGAGGGGGAGACGCGCTGGTAGCCGAGACCGGGGACGCCGTCGTGGCCCGCGAACTCGAAGTAGTAGATCTCCTCCAGCACGGACTCCTCGCCCGGCCGGTGCTCGTCGTGCTTGTGCGGCGGGAACGACGACCAGTTGCCGCCCGGGGTGATCACCTCGACCGCGATGAGCTTGTCGCACTCGAAGACCCCGGCGGCGCCGAAGTTGTTGACCTGCCGGGAGCAGGTGCCGGTGCCGCGCAGCTCCACGGGCACCTCGGAGGCGGGCCCGTAGCGGGCGGGCAGCCGGCGCGTGCAGCGCGCTCCGGTCAGCGCGAAGCGCCCGCCGGCGGCGGACGTCACCGTGGCCCGGGCGTCGCGCGGCACGTAGGCGAAGTCGCTGACGCCGCTGAACACGTCGGCGCGGCCGGCGAGGTCGAAGGTGTCCTGGCCGAAGTCGTCCGCCGCGGCGACGGTGCAGGCCCCGGCGAGCGGGACGACGATCCACTCGCTGTCGCCGGTGCGGAAGGTGTGCGTGCCGCCCGGCGGCAGGTGGAGGACCCGCAGGCTGGAGAATCCCCAGCCGGCCGACTCGGGTGTGACGTCGACGGTGTAGGGGCCGCCCACGGCCTTGCCCGCGGGAAGGTGATACGTCATCGCGTGCCTTTCGGATCACGGTGGGAGCGGCGCACGGACTGCTGCACGGTCTCCTGGACGGACTGCTGCACGGACTGCTCCGCGGCTGTCGAGGACGGCTGCGCGGCCCGCCGCTTCACAGCAGGCCGACGGCGGTGTCCACCGCCTCTTCCACACTGCCCCCGGCCGGGTAGAGCAGCGACCGCCCGACGACCATCCCCTGGACGGTCGGCAGCCGCAGGGCCTTGCGCCAGCGCTCGTAGGCGGCCTCCTGGTCGCCGCCGACCTCGCCGCCCAGCAGCACGACCGGCAGGGTGGAGGCCTCCAGCACCTCGCCCATGTCGTCCGGGTCGTCGGTGACGGGCAGTTTCAGCCAGGTGTAGGCGGAGGTGCCGCCCAGGCCCGAGGCGATGGCGATCGACCGGGTGACCGCCTCGGCGGACAGGTCGTTGCGGACCCTGCCGTCGACCCTGCGGGAGATGAACGGCTCGACGAACAGCGGCAGCCGCCGGGCGGCCATCGCGTCGACCGCCCGGGCGGAGGACTCCAGGGTGGTCAGCGAGCCGGGGTCGTCGTAGTCGATGCGCAGCAGCAGCTTGCCCGCGTCGAAACGCAGGCGGTCGATGTCCTCGGCGCGGTGGCCGGTGAAGCGGTCGTCCATCTCGAACGAGGCCCCGGCCAGGCCGCCGCGGTTCATCGAGCCCATGACGACCTTGTCCTCCAGCACACCGAGCAGGAGCAGGTCCTCCAGGATGTCGGCGGTGGCGAGCACGCCGTCGACGCCGGGCCGCGACAGCGCGGTGCACAGCCGCTCCAGCAGGTCCGCGCGGTGGGCCATGGCCAGGCGGCGGTCGCCCACCGCGAGCGCGCCGCGTGCCGGGTGGTCGGCGGCCACGATCATCAGCCGGCCGCTGTCGCCGAGCAGCGGACGCCGCGTGCGGCGGGCCGCCGCCTCGGCGACCGCCTCGGGGTGGCGGGCCCGGATCGTGGTCAGCTCGGGAATGCCGATGTTCAAGGAAGGCTCCGTTTCAGTGGCTCGTGCCCGGCGACGGCACGCCGGCGAGGAGGTCCTCGACCTCGGACGGGGTGGGCATCGCGGAGGAGCAGGCGAGGCGGGAGGCGACGAGGGCCCCGGCGGCGTTGGCGTGGCGCACGGTCCGCTCCAGGTCCCAGCCGGCGAGCAGCCCGTGGCAGAGGGATCCGCCGAAGGCGTCGCCCGCCCCCAGGCCGTTGACGACGTCGACCGGCACCGGCGGCACCTCGACCCGGCTGCCGTCGCGGTGCACCGCCAGCACGCCCTTCGGCCCCTGCTTGACCACGGCCAGCTCCACGCCCGCCTGCAGCAGGGCGTCGGCGCAGGCGTGCGGCTCGCGCACCCCGGTGGCGATCTCGCACTCGTCGAGGTTGCCGACGGCGACCGTGGCGTTGCGCAGCGCCTCGCGGTAGTACGGGCGCGCCTCCTCGGGGTCGTGCCAGAACATCGGACGCCAGTCGAGGTCGAAGACGGTGATGCCGGCCCGGTCGCGTGCCTTGAGGGCGGCGAGCGTGGCGGAGCGGCTGGGCTCCTCGCTCAGGCCGGTGCCGGTGATCCAGAAGATGCGGGCCGCTCGGATCGCGAAGAAGTCCAGCTCGGCGGTGTGGATCTCCAGGTCGGGCGCCTTGGGGCGGCGGTAGAAGTACAGCGGGAAGTCGTCCGGCGGGAAGATCTCGCAGAAGGTGACGGGCGTCGGGTACGCGGCGACCGGCGTGACCCAGCGGTCGTCGACGCCGAAGCCCTTGAGCTCCTGGTGCAGGTACGTGCCGAAGGGGTCGTCGCCGGTCCGGCTGATCAGCGCGGTACGGCGGCCGAGGCGGGCGGCGGCCACCGCCACGTTCGCCGCCGAACCTCCCAGGAACTTCCCGAACGTCTCCACGTCGGCCAGGGGCACGCCCGTCTGCAGGGGATAGAGGTCGACCCCGATGCGGCCCATCGTGATCACATCGAGATACCGGGCCGGCTCGGCCATGGGCGACCTCCTCGGGAAGCTGGGGATGCGGCCCCGAGGGGCCCCTGACACGGTGGGGGCGGGGATCCCGCGGGACCTGCCGCCTCCCAGGTGTAGGTCGCGGAGGGCGCTGCTGTCAACACTTTGTACTTACATTCGGACCTGCTTGTGAAATGATGTCTTAACAAAGTATTGACAGCGGGCGCGGCAGGGGCTTGTATCCCGTGCCATCGCACCAGTCGGTGTGCGGCATCATGATCCGGACTCCGTAAGGCTCCGGGACCACGGATCCCTTCGTGATCCCTCCCTTTCCCCCGCAGTAGCACAGTGAGGTGCCAGGAAAGATGGACCGCTCTTCTCACCCCCGCTCTCGCAGGCTCGCGCCCGTCGTCGCCGTCGCCGCAGCGGCGGCCCTGACCCTCGCCGGCTGCTCCAGCAGTTCCGGGGGCAAGAAGTCCGAGGAAGGCGGCGCGAACGCCTCCGCCGGCAAGGCGAACACGCCCCGCATGACCGTCGCCCTGGTCACCCACCAGGCACCCGGCGACACCTTCTGGGACACCGTCCGCAAGGGCGCCGAGGCCGCCGCCGCCAAGGACAACATCAAGCTCGTCTACTCCGCCGACCCGAACGCGGGCAACCAGGCCAACCTGGTGCAGAACGCGATCGACCAGAAGGTCGACGGAATCGCCGTCACCCTCGCCAAGCCGGACGCGCTCAAGACCGTCATAGGCAAGGCCGAGAAGGCCGGCATACCGGTCGTCGGCCTCAATTCCGGCCTCAGCGACTGGAAGGACCTCGACCTGCTGGAATTCTTCGGCCAGGACGAGTCCGTCGCCGGTGAGGCCTTCGGCAAGAAGCTCAACGAGGTCGGCGCCAAGCACGCGCTGTGCGTCGTGCAGGAGCAGGGCAACGTCGGCCTGACCCAGCGCTGCGACGGTGTGGACAAGACCTTCGACGGCAAGCTCGACACCCAGAACGTCAACGGCACCGACATGCCGTCCGTGAAGTCGACGATCACCGCCAAGCTGAAGCAGGACCCGTCGATCGACTATGTCGTCACCCTCGGCGCCCCCTTCGCGCTGACCGCGGTCCAGTCCGTCGGCGACGCCGGCAGCAAGGCCAAGATCGCCACCTTCGACCTGAACAAGGACCTGATCAAGGCCATCAAGGGCGACGACATCCAGTTCGCCGTCGACCAGCAGCCCTACCTGCAGGGCTACCTGGCCGTCGACGGCCTGTGGCTCTACAAGAACAACGGCAACTACAGCGGCGGCGGCGAGCAGCCCGTGCTGACCGGCCCGGCCTTCGTCGACAAGTCCAACGTCGACCGGATCGGGGAGTTCGCCGCGAAGGGCACCCGGTGATGAGCATGACCCAGCAGGCCACGCCGGCGGTGGACACACCGCCGGCCCCCGGCCCCCGGCAGTCCGACGGGCGCACGCGGCAGCGGCCGCTCGCCCTGCGGCTGCTCGCCCGCCCCGAGGTCGGGGTCTTCCTCGGCGCCGTCGCCGTCCTCGTGTTCTTCCTGTTCGCCGCGCCGCCGGTGCGCGACGGCAGCTCCATGGCGAACATCCTGTACCAGTCGTCGACCATCGGGATCATGGCGCTGCCCGTGGCCCTGCTGATGATCGGCGGCGAGTTCGACCTGTCCGCCGGCGTCGCCGTCGTCACCTCCGCGCTGACCGCGTCGATGCTCAGCTACCAGCTGACCCTGAACGTCTGGGTCGGCGTGATCGTCGCCCTCCTGGTGTCCCTCGGGATCGGCGCCTTCAACGGGTGGATGCTGGTCAGGACCGGCCTGCCCAGCTTCCTCGTCACCCTCGGCACCTTCCTGATGCTGCAGGGCGTGAACCTCGCGGTGACCAAGCTGGTCACCGGCAACGTCGCCACCGACGACATCAGCGACATGGACGGCTTCGCCCAGGCGCAGAAGATCTTCGCCTCGACCTTCGAGGTCGGCGGCGTCAACGTGAAGATCACGGTCGTCTGGTGGCTCGTCTTCGCCGCCCTGGCCACCTGGGTCCTGCTGCGCACCAGGTACGGCAACTGGATCTTCGCCGTCGGCGGCAACAAGGACTCCGCGCGGGCCGTCGGCGTCCCCGTGACCTTCACCAAGATCTCCCTGTTCATGCTGGTCGGCTTCGGCGCCTGGTTCGTCGGCATGCACCAGCTGTTCTCCTTCAACACCGTCCAGTCCGGCGAGGGCGTGGGCCAGGAGCTCATCTACATCGCCGCGGCCGTCATCGGCGGCTGCCTGCTCACCGGTGGCTACGGCTCCGCGATCGGCCCGGTCTTCGGCGCCTTCATGTTCGGCATGGTGCAGCAGGGCATCGTCTACGCCGGCTGGAACCCCGACTGGTTCAAGGCCTTCCTCGGCGTCATGCTCCTGGGCGCCGTCCTCATCAATCTGTGGGTCCAGCGCACGGCGACCCGGAGGTGACCGCGATGACCAGCAACACGACCGGCACCCACGGCGCCGTCCGCGAGGACGAGCCGCCCGCCGGAGAACGCCCCCTCGTCGAACTGCGCGGCGCGGGCAAGTCCTACGGCAACATCCGCGCCCTGCACGGCGTCGACCTCACCGTCCACCCCGGCAAGGTGACCTGCGTCCTCGGCGACAACGGCGCGGGCAAGTCCACCCTCATCAAGATCGTCTCGGGGCTGCACCAGCACACCGAGGGCGAGTTCCTCGTCGACGGCGAGCCCGTGCGCTTCTCCACCCCGCGCGAGGCCCTGGACCGGGGGATCGCCACCGTCTACCAGGACCTCGCGGTCGTCCCGCTGATGCCGGTGTGGCGCAACTTCTTCCTCGGCTCCGAGATGACCAAGGGCCCCTGGCCCGTGCGCCGCCTCGACATCGACACGATGAAGAAGACCGCGGACGAGGAACTGCGCAACATGGGCATCGTCCTGGACGACCTGGAGCAGCCCATCGGCACGCTCTCCGGCGGCCAGCGCCAGTGCGTCGCCATCGCCCGCGCCGTCTACTTCGGCGCCCGCGTCCTCATCCTGGACGAGCCGACCGCCGCCCTCGGCGTCAAGCAGTCCGGAGTGGTCCTGAAGTACATCGCCGCCGCCCGCGAGAAGGGCCTCGGCGTCATCTTCATCACCCACAACCCGCACCACGCCTACATGGTCGGCGACCACTTCAGCGTGCTGCGCCTCGGCACCCTGGAGCTGTCCGCCGACCGCAGCCGGGTCAGCCTCGAAGAACTCACCAACCACATGGCCGGCGGTGCCGAACTGGCCTCCCTGAAGCACGAGCTGGCGCAGGTCCGCGGCGTCGACGTCCAGGGCCTGCCCGAAGAGGGGGAGATCGGTGCCCCCGCAGCCGCGTCGTCGGAAGGAAAGTCCTGACATGGCCCTCGCGCTCGACCGCATCCGGGTCGGCTCCGCCCCCGACTCCTGGGGCGTCTGGTTCCCCGACGACCCCCGGCAGGTGCCCTGGGAACGCTTTCTCGATGAGGTCGCCGAGGCCGGCTACTCCTGGATCGAACTCGGCCCCTACGGCTACCTGCCCACCGATCCGGCCCGCCTCACCGACGAGGTGGCCAGGCGCAACCTCGAGGTCTCCGCCGGCACGATCTTCTGCGGACTGCACCGCGGCCCCTCCGAGTGGGAGTCCACCTGGGAGCAGGTCAGCCGGGTCGCCGCCCTCACCCAGGCCATGAACGCCGAGCACCTGGTGGTCATCCCGTCCTTCTGGCGCGACGACAAGACCGCCGAGATCCTGGAGCCGCCGGAGCTCACCACCGAGCAGTGGCGCCACCTCACCACCGGCATGGAGCGCCTCGGCCGGGAGGTCAAGGACACCTACGGCCTGGACATCGTCGTGCACCCGCACGCCGACACCCACATCGACACCGAGGAGCACGTCGAGCGGTTCCTCGACTCGACCGACTCCCGGCACGTCAACCTCTGCCTGGACACCGGTCACTACGCCTACTGCGGCGGCGACAGCGTCAAGCTGATCGAGACCTACGGCGAGCGCATCGGCTACCTGCACCTCAAGCAGGTCGACCCCGAGATCCTCGCCGACGTCGTGAAGAACGAGGTCCCGTTCGGCCCGGCCGTCGCACGCGGTGTGATGTGCGAACCGCCCGCCGGTGTGCCCGAGCTGGGTCCGGTCCTCACGGCGGCCCAGAAGCTGGGCGTGGACCTGTTCGCCATCGTCGAGCAGGACATGTACCCCTGCGAGCCGGACAAGCCGCTGCCGATCGCCGTGCGCACCCGCAGGTTCCTCAAGTCCTGCGGCGCCTGACGGACCGGAAGGACGCCCATGACCGAGCGTGCCCCCCTCGGAGTCGCGGTCATCGGGACCGGGCGGATGGGCGCCGACCACGCGCGCCGCATCCACGAGGTCACCGGCGGAGCACGGGTGGCCGCCGTCGCGGACGTCGACGCGGAGCGGGCGAAGGCCGTCGCCGCCCGGGTCGGCGGCTGCCCCGCCCACACCGACCCGTCGGCCGCGATGGCCGCCGACGGCGTCGACGCCGTCCTCATCGCCTCCCCGGGTCCGGCCCACGAGGCCACACTGCTCGCGGCGTTCGAACGCGACCTGCCCGTGCTGTGCGAGAAGCCCCTCACCCCCGACGCGGCCTCCGCCCTGCGCGTCCTCGAAGCCGAGCAGCGCCTCGGCCGCCGCCGCGTCCAGGTCGGCTTCATGCGCCGCTACGACCCCGAGTACGCCGAGCTGAAGGCCCTGCTGGCCACCGGACGGCTGGGCCGCCCGCTGATGCTGCACAACGTGCACCGCAACGTCGCCAGTGCGCCCTTCTTCACCAGCTCCATGCTCGTCACCGACTCCGTCGCCCACGAGGCCGACGCGACCCGCTGGCTGCTGGGCCACGAGATCACCGCCGTCACCGTGCTGCGCCCCGCGCCCTCGTCCGGCGCGCCGGACGGCCTGCAGGACCCCCAGTTCGTCGTCTTCGAGACCGACGGCGGCGCCCTGAGCGACGTCGAGATCTTCGTCAACTGCGGTTTCGGCTACCAGGTGCGGGCCGAGGTGGTCTGCGAGCGCGGCACCGCCCGCATCGGCGACGGCCACGCCCTGGTCACCCACACGGCCGGCCGCTGGGGCGGCACCGTCGCCCAGGACTGGACCGAGCGCTTCGAGACCGCCTACGACCGTGAGATCCAGAGCTGGGTCGACGCCACCCGCCGCGGCGAGGTGACGGGCCCGAGCGTCTGGGACGGCTACGCGGCGGCGGCGGTGTGCGAGGCGGGGGTCCGGGCGCTGCGGGACGGCGGCCGGGTGCAGGTCGAGCTCGTGGACAGACCCGCGCTGTACGCCTGAGAGGACGCGCGGGAGGACAGGAGGAAGGGCCCGGTACCGGTACCGGGCCCTTCCTCCTGTGTCTGCGGCCGCACGTCCCCCGCCGGTCCGCCGGGCGGTCGGTGGCGTGTGCCGGCCGCGCACCGGTGTCAGGTGCGCGGCGGTCGCCGTGCGCTCACGCCTGCCGCACCTCGTCGATCGTCACCGGGCGGTGCTCGTGCAGCGACCGGGTGCACGCGTCGGCGATCCAGCCCGCCTCCAGGGCGTCCTCGATCGTGCAGGGGGAGGGACGGCTGCCGGCCACGACCTCGGTGAACGCCGTCAGTTCGGCGCGGTAGGCGTCGGTGAAGCGGTCCATGAAGAAGTCGTGCGGGGTGCCCGTTGGGAACGTCGTGCCCGGCTCGACCGAGCGCAGCGGCAGCTTGTCCTCCAGACCGACCGCGATGGAGTCCTGGAAACCGTGGATCTCCATGCGGACGTCGTAACCCCGGCCGTTGTGGCGGGAGTTGGACACCACCGCGAGGGTGCCGTCGTCCAGGGTGAGGACCGCGCCGGTGGTGTCGGCGTCGCCGGCGTCCCTGATGAAGTCGGCACCGCGGTTGCCGCCCACGGCGTAGACCTCGGTCACCTCGCGGCCGGTCACCCAGCGGATGATGTCGAAGTCGTGCACCGAGCAGTCGCGGAAGATGCCGCCCGAGGCGGCGATGTACGCGGCCGGCGGCGGCGCCGGGTCGAGCGTGGTGGAGCGGACCGTGTGCAGCGTGCCGAGCTCACCGCCGAGCACGGCGGCGCGGGCGTTGACGAACCCGGCGTCGAAGCGGCGGTTGTAGCCGATCTGGACCGGCACGTCACTGCCCCGCACGGCTTCGAGCACCTCGACGCCCTCGGCCATGGTGCGGGCGACGGGCTTCTCGCAGAACACCGGCACCCCGGCCTCGACCCCGGCCAGGATCAGCGCCGGGTGGGCGTCGGTGGCGGCCGCGACGACGATGCCGTCCACACCGGCGGCCAGCAGCGCCTCCGGCGAGTCCACGACCTCGGCCCCGAACCGCTCGGCGGCGGCCTTGGCCGCGTCCGCGAACGGGTCGGTCACCACGAGGGAGTCGACGGCGGGGAGTCCGGAGAGGGTCTCGGCGTGGAAGGCGCCGATGCGGCCGAGGCCGAGGATTCCGATACGCATGGGGTGTTGCTCCTGGAGAGGGTGAGTGGTGCGGGCGGGTGGTGCTCAGTCGAGTCCGCCGAGGACGTTCTGATCCCAGTCGATCACCGACCCGGTGACCACCCCGGACCGGTCCGACAGCAGCAGGACGACGAAGTCGGCGATCTCGTCCGGCTGGCCGAGCTTGCCCATGGGCAGCCTCGCGGCGGCCTCCTCGCGCCAGTCGTCCCCGGCCCCGTGGAAGGCGCGCTGCGTGGCGTCCTCGCCCTCGGTCGCCGTCCAGCCGATGTTCAGCCCGTTGATCCGGATCCGGTCCCACCGGTGCGCGTGCGCGGCGTTGCGGGTCAGGCCGATCAGGCCGGCCTTCGCGGCCACGTACGGGGCGAGGAACGGCTGGCCGCCGTGGGCCGACGACGTGATGATGTTGACGACCGTGCCGGGCGCCCCGCGCCCCACCATGTCGGCGACGGCCGCCTGCATCGCGAAGAACGGTGCCTTCAGGTTGATCGCGATGTGCTGGTCGAACAGCTCCGGCGTGGTGTCCAGCAGCGTGCCCCGGGACGTCAGCCCCGCGGCGTTGACCAGGCAGTCGACGCGCCCGTAGGCGCCGACGGTCTCCGCGACGGCGCCCCGGGCCTGCCCGGCGTCCGCGAGGTCGGCCCGGACGAAGCGGGCCTTGCCGCCCGCGGCGGTCAGTTCCGCGACCAGCGCCTCACCGGGCTCGGCGCGCCGGCCCGTGAGGGCGACGACCGCTCCCTCGCGCACCGCGGCCCGCGCGACGGCCGCGCCGACCCCCTGGCTGCCGCCGTTGACCAGCACCACCTTGTCGTCGAGAAGTCCCATGGCGTCCCTCAGCCTTCCCGCCGCCGCGCGGCGGCCCGCAGCTCCGCCCGGAGCACCGCCGGTTCCCACTCCTCGGTGAGCGCCCGCCGCACCAGGTCCGCCTGCGAGGGCGGGGCGAGCCCGTCCAGCGGCGGATCGCTGTCCAGGTCGGTGGGGAAGGGGTAGCCCTCGGCGCTCGCCGCCACCACGTTGTCCAGCCACGCCGGGTCGGCGCCCTCGGCCTTGCGCCTGAGCAGCACCGGGTACACGGCGTTGGCGACGGCCTCCCGGTCGACCGTCTCCATGGCCCGCCCGAACGCCGACGACACCTGCAGCAGGTTCGCCATGCGCCGGATGCCGGAGGAGCGGTTGGTGCCGGCGGCGTGGAAGAGCGCCGGGTTGAAGAACACCGCGTCGCCCTTGGCCAGCGGCAGCTGCACCTGGTGCTCCTCGAAGTAGGCCCGGAACTCCGGGCGCCGCCAGGCGAGGTAGCCCGGCTCGTACTTCTGCGAGTGCGGCAGGTACATCGTCGGCCCGGACTCCACCGGCATGTCGCAGTGCGCGACCGCGCCCTGGAGGGTCAGCACGGGGGACAGGCGGTGCACGTGCGCGGGATAGGCGGCGGCCTTCTCGTTCGTCAGGAAGCCCAGGTGGTAGTCGCGGTGGGCGCTCTGCGCGGCGCAGCCCGGGTTGACCACGTTCAGCTGGGAGGTCACCTGGTAGCCGGGGCCCAGCCAGGCGGTGGCCACCAGGGCGAGGACGTCGTTGGCGTAGTAGTCGGCGAACGCCTCCGCGTCGTACAGGGCGGCCTTCTCCAGCGCATTCCACACACGGTCGTTGGCGCCCGGGGCGGCGAAGTGGTCGCCGGCCGCGGTGCCCGAGGCGCGCTGCTCGGCGATCAGCGCCTCGAAGACGGCGGTGGCCCGGTCCACGACCCCCGGATCGGGGAACGCCCCGCGGAAGACGACGATGCCGGGACCGTCGGCGAGGGCCCGCACCAGCTCGGCCTGGACCATGCGGTCGCCTTCCAGCAGCGCGCAGTCGTACACGGGCACGTTGCGCTCCACCGCCGAGGCGTGCGGGACGTCGGACGGGTCGGTCGCCTGCTCGACCAGGCCGCGGAACGCGTCGAGGTCGCAGTCCTGCTCGGACAGCCAGGCGCGGTGGTGCACGGAAGTGAAGGACATCGTCGTCCCTTCGGGGGTCACGGAGCGGCGCAGCTCTGCCATTCTTGTCAGTACAAACCCCTCGAACAACCAGCAGCGAGCCATCAAAAAGCCCTCAAGGAGCCGGCGCATGGGCCACCCCTTCCCGATTCGGGAGATCGCACGTCAGGCGGGGCTCAGCGAGGCCACCGTCGACCGGGTCCTGAACGGCAGGGGAGGTGTGCGCGACAGCACCGCCAGGGAGGTCCACCGGGCCATCGCCGACCTCGACCGGCAGCGCACCCAGGTCCGGCTCGTCGGCCGGACGTTCATGGTCGACCTCGTCATGCAGGCACCGGAGCGCTTCACCACGGCGATCCGCGCCGCCCTGGAGGCCGAACTGCCCTCCCTGCACCCGGCCGTGCTGCGCTCGCGCTTCCACTTCCGCGAGACCGGCGCCGCCGAGGTGGTGCGCATCCTCGACCGCATCGCGCGGCGCGGCTCCCAGGGCGTGGTCCTCAAGGCCCCGGACGTCCCCGAGGTCACCGCCGCGGTCGGCCGGCTGGAAGCCGCCGGCATACCCGTGGTGACGCTGGTGACCGACCTGCCCGCCAGCGCCCGCCGCGCCTACGTCGGCATCGACGACCGGGCCGCGGGCGCGACGGCCGCCTATCTCATGGGCCAGTGGCTGGGACGGCGGCCGGGCAACGTCCTCACCAGCCTCAGCAGCGGCTTCTTCCGCAACGAGGAGGAGCGCGAGATGGGCTTCCGCAGCGTCATGCGCGCCCGCCACCCCGACCGCACGCTGGTCGAGATCACCGAGGGGCAGGGCCTCGACGCCACCCAGTACGACCTCGTGCGCGCCGCGCTGGAACGCGATCCGGACATCCGCGCGGTGTATTCGATCGGCGGCGGCAACATCGCCACCCTGCGGGCCTTCGACGACCTCGGCCGCGAGTGCGCGGTGTTCGTCGCGCACGACCTCGACCAGGACAACACCCGCCTGCTGCGCGAGCACCGCCTGTCCGCCGTGCTCCACCACGACCTGCGCCAGGACGTGCGCGAGGCCTGCCACACCGTCATGCGCGCGCACGGCGCCCTGCCCCCGGCCGGCCCCACGCTCCCCTCGGCGATCCAGGTGGTGACCCCGTACAACATGCCCCCGCAGGCAGCCGTGTGACGGGCCGCGCGGACCGGGCGTGGGTGCGGGAGAAGACCCGGCGCGCGCCCTACCGTCGGGCACCATGTGGACCTCGCGCCCGGACGGCAGCCCCGAACGGCTGGTGACCCTGGTGGACGGCGTGTTCGCCATCGCCGTCACCCTGCTCGTCCTCGACCTCTCCGTCCCCCGGGACCTCGACCCGGACGCCTACCGCGACGCCCTGCGCGACCTGCTGCCCGACATCGGCGCCTACGCGCTCAGCGTCGCGGTGCTCGGGAGCTTCTGGCGCGACCACCGCCGCATCTTCCAGGACGTCCGGGAGATCGACGGGCAGGTCATCGGCATCTCCATGGCGGGCCTCGGGATCGCGGCCCTCGTCCCCTTCCCGACCAGGCTGCTCGCCGAGTACGGCGCCGAGCCCGTGTCGGTCGCGGTCTACTCCGGCGCGGTCGCCGCGCTCGCCGCCGCCCATCTCGCCGTCGCCGCCGTCCTGGCCAGACGCCCCTGGCTGCGCCACGGCCGCACCTCCGAGGCGGCCACCCCGCTCTACCTCCTCGACAGCGCCACCTCCGTGGTGGTCTTCACCGCCACCGTCCCGCTGGCCCTGGTGGCCGGCCCGCGGATCATGTGGGTGTGGCTGGTGCTCGTGCCGGTCAAGGTCTACCTGGGCCGCCGGCTGCAGGCAGCGAACTGAGCGGGGCACCGCAGCCCCGGGCCGGGCTCCGAGGGCGCGCGCCCGCGCACCCCCTCGGCGGCGGCTCTCACCGCTGCCCGGTCACGTCCTCCCACGTCCCGCCGGCCGCCGAGCGCGCCATCGCGTCCAGGGCGGCCGCGCTGTGCACCGCGTCCCGCACCGTCGCCCCGTACGGGGTGCCCTCGGCGACCGACCGCAGGAAGCGGTACGCCTCGACGACCTTCAGGTCGTCGTAGCCCATGGCGTTCGCCGCCCCGGGCTGGAACGCGGCGAACTCCCCGTGCGCGGGCCCGGCGTACACCGTGGTGACGGACTGGTCCTGGTACGTCGTGCCGCGGCTGACCCCCAGTTCGTTCATGCGCCGGAAGTCCCAGAAGACCGCGCCCTCGGTGCCGTGCACCTCGAAGCCGTAGTTGTTCTGCTCGCCGACCGAGACCCGGCAGGCCTCCAGCACGCCGCGCGCCCCGGAGGCGAAGCGCAGCAGGCAGCCGACGTAGTCCTCGTTCTCGACCGGGCCGAGCTCCCCGCCCGAGGCACGGCTGTGGCCCGCCGTCGCGCCGGTGGGGCGGGCCCGCTCGGGCAGGAAGATCGCCGTGTCGGCGGTGAGGGACGCGATGTCGCCGAGCAGGAACCGGGCCAGGTCGACGCCGTGGGAGGCCAGGTCGCCCAGCACTCCGCTGCCCCCGCGCTCCCGCTCGTAACGCCACGTCAGCGCGCCCTCGGGGTGGGCGGCGTAGTCGCTGAACAACCGGACGCGGACATGGGTGACCGTGCCGAGTTCCCCCGAGGCGATCAGGTCGCGGGCCGCCTCGACGGCGGGCGCGTTGCGGTAGTTGAAGCCGACCGTGCCCTGCACGCCCGCCGCGGCGACCGCGTCCGCCACCGCGCGGGCGTCCCCGGCGGTCAGGCCCACCGGCTTCTCGATCCAGATGTGCTTGCCCGCCTCGGCCATCGCGACGCCGATCTCGCGGTGCAGGAAGTTCGGCGCGGTGATGCTGACCGCCCGCACCCGCGGGTCGGCGGCCACCTCGCGCCAGTCGCGGGTCGTGGAGGCGAAGCCGAACCGCGCCGCCGCCTCCTCCGCCCGGCCGGGCACCTCCTCGGCGACGGTCACCAGTTCCGGGGCGAGGGGCAGCTGCGGATAGTGGTGCCGCACGCGCGCGTACGCCTGGGTGTGCACCCGCCCCATCCAGCCGAATCCGATGACGGCGACGCCGAGCGTGTCCACCATGAGAGCCCCTCTTTGGACCGTTCCAGAACCTGTCCACGCCACCCTGGGCGGGCTTCGCGCACCGTGTCAACCCTTTGACAAGCGCACGGCTCGCATGGAACGGTCCATGACATGACGAGACCGCCGACGATCCGGGACGTGGCCGAGCGGGCCGGTGTCTCGAAGTCGCTGGTCTCCCTGGTCCTGCGCGGCTCCGACCAGGTCCGCCCCGAGAAGCGGGAAGCGGTGCTGCGGGCCTCGCGCGAACTGGGCTACCGGCCCAACGCCGCCGCCCGCAGCCTGAGCGAGCAGCGCACCCGCACCGTCGGCGTCCTGCTGAACGACCTGCGCAACCCCTGGTTCGCCGACCTCCTGGACGGTCTGAACTCCCTGCTGCACGCGAACGGCCTGCGGATGCTGCTCGCCGACGCCCGGCTCAACCGCCGCACCGGCCAGGACCCGGCCGACCCGCTGCTGGACCTGCGGGTCGACGGGCTGGTCGTGGTCGGGACGCTGCCCGACCCGGCGGCCCTCGAAGCGGCGGCCGCACGCATCCCGGTCGTCCTGGCCGGCTCCCGCGAACCGGCGCCGCCGGGCGCCGACGTCGTGGCGGGCGACGACGAGCAGGGTGCCCGGCTGGCCACCGAGCACCTGATCGGCCTCGGGCACCGCCGCATCGCGCACATCGCCGGGTACGGAGCGGTGGGCGCTCTGCGGCGCCGGAGCTTCGAGGCGACGATGCGCCGCCACGGCCTCGCGGACGAGGCGGTCGTGGAGCCGAGCGACATGACCGAGGAGGGCGGCTACCGCGCCACCGTCCGGCTGCTGAGCCGCCCCGGGCGGCCGACGGCCGTCCTGGCCGTCAACGACATCGCCGCCGTCGGCGTGCTCTCGGCGGCCGAGGAACTCGGCCTGCGGGTCCCGCGCGACCTGTCGGTCGTGGGCTACGACAACACCAGCATCGCCAGGCTGCGCCACGTGTGGCTGACGACGGTCGACCACGCCGGCCACGAGGTCGGCCGCCGCGCGGCCCGCTGCCTGCTGGACCGCTTCGACGACCGCGACGCCCCGGGCCGCGAGGAACTGGCCGCCCCCGCACTGGAGATCAGGGGCACGGCGGCCGCCCCGCCCGCGCGCCGACGGTCGTCCGCACCGCTCACAGAGTGATCGCGTAGGCCTTGCGCAGGGTCTCGTGCACCGTCCACGTCGTGCGGTCGCCGGCACGCAGCACGGCCATGTCCCCGGGGCCGACCGTGAAGACCGGTCCGCCCTCCACCTCGATCGTCGCCGATCCGCTGACCACGACGAACAGTTCGTCGGCCTCGGTGTCGGTGACCACGCCGGGCGTGATCTGCCAGATGCCCCGCACCTGCCGGCCGTCCTCCGACTCCCAGACCACCTTCCCGGTCACCTCGGGGTTCCCGGCCAGGATCTGCCCGGGTGCGAGGGGCTCGGGTACGAGCTCGGCGTCGGGGATGTGCAGTGCGAAGCTGTGCGTCATGCGGCGACCCTAGCCCCGGCGGACCCGGGAGCGGCCTGGACAGAGTGTGCGGTGTCCGCGGCGTGCGGCGGACACTCCGTCCCGTCCGGCCCCGGGACGCCGCCGCGCGATGTCCGTCTCAACCCCTATGCGCTGGTCGGGAGTTCTCGGCGATTGGCGTATTGTTTGCGGCATATGCCCCAGCGAGGTGATCCGGGTGCGCGAGCACGGCCGGGCAGGGCGTGCGGGCGCGGGTGAACGGGGGAGCAGGACATGGACGGCAGACGGCACCGCTCCGTCCGGCGCGCCGGGCCGGCGGGAGGGGCCGTCACGGCACTCCTGGCCGTCGCGGCCTGCGCCGGGCACGCGACCAACACGGGACTGCCCTGGTGGGCCGTCCTCGCCGTCGCGCTCTCCGCGGCCGGCCCGGCGGGCTGGACCGGGTCCCGCGCCGGCCGCAGGTCCGGACCTCGCGACGAGCCCTTCGGCGGCGCCCCCGTGCGGCCCTCGGATCCCGCGCGTCCGCTCCGGCCCCGTCCGCGGCACGACGACACCGAGGCGCCGCTCCGTATGCGGTAGGGTTGACCTGCGCGATCACCCGCTCATCCGGGTGGTGCGCAGCGGGACGTGGCGCAGCTTGGTAGCGCACTTGACTGGGGGTCAAGGGGTCGCAGGTTCAAATCCTGTCGTCCCGACGCAAGAGGCAGCAGGTCGGAGGCCGGGCCGGAGCGATCCGGCCCGGCCTCCGCCGCGTTCCCGGTCCCTCGGACAGGCGGGTCTGGTGCGCCTCATCCGCCGAAGACGCGTTCCACCGCCTCCGCCAGGGCCGAACCCGCACCGGGTGCGGCGGGCGGGGACTGCCGGGCGGCGAGGTAGCCGTCCGGGCGGACCAGGAAGGCGGTGGCGTCCCCGCCGAACAGCCGGGCGAACTCCCCCTCGTCGTCCCGGAAGACCGGCACGGCCCGGCCGTCCGCGTCCAGCTGCCCGCGATCCGCTTCCGGGGTGTCCACCTCCCGCGCCGCCACGACGAACGCCGGCACCCTGCCGTCCGTCAGCCGGCGGATCCCGGCGGCTGCGGCGCCGCACCCGGGGAGCGCCTCGGCGCCGTCGGCGTACAGGACCAGCACATGGCCGCGCTCGCGCAGCAGGTCGTACAGGCGCAGGGGTGTGGTGGCCAGGCGCGCGGTCAGGCCGCGGCAGTCGGGAACCCGCTGCCCGGGCAGCGGCCCCGCGGCCCCGGCGCCGCCCGGGGCGGCGCCGTCCGGCACGATCAGGGGACTGTCCGGATAGGCGACGAGCAACTGCGCCTCGCGCAGCATGACCGTCGCGAAGTCGCCGGGAGCGGCCCGGACACCGTCCTGCGCCGCGTGGCGGACCGTGCGCCCCACCACCTCCGCGCCCACCGGGCGGCGCTCGGCGTCGTAACCGGCCAGCAGCCGGGTGCGGGGGCCGCCGTCCAGCGCGAGCGCCAGCTTCCAGGCCAGGTCGCAGGCGTCCTGGATGCCGGTGTTCATGCCCTGCGCCCCGGTCGGGGGATGGATGTGCGCGGCGTCCCCCGCGACGAGGACCCGGCCGTCGCCGTACCGGTCGACCAGGCGGTGGCTGATGCGGAAGACCGACGACCAGCGCAGCGCCGACGCCGTCGTGGGCTCGGGCGACATGCGGTCGAGCACCGCCTGCACGTGCTCCAGCCCGGGCGCGCGTCCGCTCTCCAGCCCGTGCGCCACCGCGTCCGGCGCCCCGCCCCCGTCGGCGGCGGACAGCTCGGGCGGCACCTGCATCGAGATCCGGTACCGGCGGTCCCCGGGCAGCGGGATGCACACCAGCCGGTCGTCGACCCGTCCCTCGGCGTCGTGGTGCGAGGCGCGCACGCCGTAGCCCTGCGGAAGGCTCCAGTCGACCTCCACGTCGGCGAGCATGTACTCCTCGGGGAACCTGCCGCCCTCGAAGGCGAGGCCCAGCTTCTTGCGGACCGTGCTGTGCGCGCCGTCGCAGCCGACCAGGAAGCGCGACCGCACCTCCCGCTCCTCGCCCGACGCCGTGACCACGCGGCTGACGACCCCGTCCGCGTCCTGCGTGAAGTCCAGCAGCTCCGTCTCCCGCTCGATCGCCGTGCCGAAGCGGGCCAGGTGCTCCTCCAGGATCCGTTCCGTCTCGTACTGCGGCAGCGCCGCGAAGGCGTAGGGGACCTCCGGCGGCAGCCGCAGCTCCAGGCGCGCCTGCTCCACGCCGTCGGAGTACACCAGCTGCCCCCGCAGCGGCACCGCGGCCTCCAGGACGGCGCGGACCACGCCCATCCGGTCCCACACCTCCAGGGTCCGCGGCTGCACACCCACCGCCTTGGCGTACGGCAGCCGGGCCGGCAGCCGGTCGACCAGGCGGCAGCCGGCCCCGTGCCGCCGCAGCTCGGCGGCGGCGGTCAGCCCGACCGGTCCGGCGCCGGCGATCAGTACGTCTGTGTCCACCACGGAGGTCTCCCGCCGGAAGCCCCCCTGCAGCTCCGTCTCCATCGTCCACCGCCCGGCGGCGGCCTGCGAGCCGGCGCCGAGGGCCCCGGACGCGGCGCGGCCGGGGACGTCACCCGCCCCCACGGGTGGCGTCCCCGGCCGTTCCCCCGGTGCCGGCCTGTGACTGGGGTCTCCGTGCGGCGGTGGTGCGCCCTCACCGGCGCATCACCGCCGTCCCGCCGGAACCCCGGCCGGAGTGCGGGCGACGCGGACGCCGCGGCCGGGTGGCGGGATCCCCCGTCGTCCCCCACCCTCGCGGACCACCACGCCGGCGTCGCCGACACCGACGGTGCCCCATCCTGCCCCGCCGCCCCCCACGGCCGCCTGAGTCGGGGTCTGCTCAACTCGCCCTGTATCAAAGCTGAGCAGTCGCGCTCATACGGGTGTGACGACCTACGAGAAGGACGCGACGACGCCGGTGCCGCCCTGGCCGTTCACCGGGCGGGAGGCCGAACTGGAGCTGGTGGGGCGGTCCTCGACCGGAGCCCGCCGCGGGATCGTGGTGACCGGCCCGGCCGGCTGCGGCAAGTCCCGCCTGCTCGCCGAGGCGGTCCGCGGCGGCGACTGCGTACGGGCCGCCGGTACGCCCGAGGGCCGCGCGATCCCCTTCGCCGCCTTCGCCCACGTGCTGCCCGACGCCGTCACCCTGCCCCGCGCGGTCGGCCTGCTGTCCGGGGCGGGCACGCTGGTCGTGGACGACGCGCACCTGCTCGACGACGCCTCCGCCGCCCTGGTCCACCAGCTCGCCGTGCAGGGCCGCACCCGCCTGCTGGTGGCCGCCCCGGACGACTCCCCGGCGCCCGGGGCGGTCTCCCGGCTGTGGACCGGGGAACTCCTGCCGCACCTCGCCCTGGAGCCGCTGCCCGCGCAGGAGACCGCGCGCCTCCTCGCGGCGGGCGCGGGCCCTGTCGAACCGCTCACCGCCGGCCGGCTGCTGCGGCTGAGCCGGGGAGACCTGCGACTGCTGCGCGATCTGCTCCACGCCGTGCGGGATGTGCTCGTGCCCGGCCCGGGCACCGGCGAGCGCGCGTGGCGGGGGCCTCTCCCGCTGACCGCGCCCCTGCGCGCGTACGCCGCCCCCGTCCTCGGCCGCGACTGCCCGCGCGAGCGCGAGACCCTCGACGGCCTCGCCTTCGCCGAGCCCCTGGAGCCCGCCCCGGACGGCCTGGACCTCGCCGCCCTCGAAACACTGGAGTCCGCCGGGGTGATCGGCGTCGGGGCGCGGGGCGGCGTCCGCTTCACCCACCCGCTGTACGGGCCCGCCCTCCGGGCCGCGGCGGGCCGGCTGAGGGCGCGCAGGCTGTCGCCCGCCCCGGAGGCGTACACCGCGGCCCTCGACGCCGAGGCCTCCACCCTGGCCCGCCGGATCGACCGGGACGACGTCACGGAGCTGCCCGCACCCGTGGGGGAGTTCCTGGTCGCCGAGGGCCGCTCCCTGCCGGGGCCGTACGCGGCCGTGCGGGCCCGGTTCGCCCGGCTGCGGGGAGAGCCGGGGACCGCGGCCGCCTGGGCGCGGGCGGGCCTGCGGACCGACCCGCAGGACACGGCCTGCCGCGACGAACTGGCCCGCGCCGAGGGCGCCGTGTCCCTCGACGGCACGTCCCCGGATCCCTACGACGCCGTCCGGCTCGGCGCGCCCGGGGAGGCGGCCGGGCGGCTGAGGGGCGTGTTCGCCCGGCACGCCCACGCGCTCGCCCGAGCGGACGGCCCGGGCCTGGACGCGGTGGCCGTGGAGCTGGAGGAGCGCGGTTTCACGCTGTTCGCCGCCGAGGCGTACGCCCAGGCGGTGGGGGTGCACCGCGACCCGCGCGCCGCCCGGCACGCCCGGACGCGGGCCGTCGCCCTGGCCCGGCGCTGCGAGGACGCCCGTACGCCCGCACTGTCGGGACTGGCCCTCGGCGAACTCACCGCCCGGCAGCGGCAGATCGTCGATCTGGCCGCAGCCGGCCTGAGCAACCGGCAGATCGCCGAACGCCTCACCCTGTCGGTCCGCACCGTCGGCAACCACCTGTACGGCGCCTACACCCGCCTCGGCGCCGGCGACCGCACGGCCCTGCCGCGCCTGACGCGAAGCCCGCAGCCGCAACCGGCCTGAGCGGCGACGGCCCGGGCGACCGGACCCGGCCGATCGCACCCCCGGCCCCCGGGCCGCACACCGACCGGCGGCCTGACCCGCGCAGGGGACGGGTCAGGCCGCCCCGAACGCCGAGAACGCCCAGCCCGTGGCCTGGTGCAGGGCGTCGCCCGGCAGGGCGGCCCGGGCGTCGCGCAGCGCCTCCGCCAGGGACAGCCCGGAGTCCAGGCCCTTGTGCAGGGCGAGCATCAGCGGCACGACGGCGGCGTCGTTCACCGGGGCGCTGCACGCCACGACCCCGGCCGTGCCCAGCGGCAGCAACGCCGTGACCAGGCCCAGCAGTTCGTCCGCCCCGACCGACGCGAGACGAGCGGTGTCGCAGCAGGACAGGATGATCCGGTACGGGCTGCGGTCCAGCCGCTCGAAGTCGTGCACCACGATCGGCCCGTCGGCCATGCGCAGGGCGGAGAACAGCGGGCTGTCCGCGCGGAACGTGCCGTGTGCGGCGATGTGGGCCAGCCCCGCCCCGTCCAGTTCCCGCAGCACGCGCGGCACCCGCGCCGCGCCGCCCTCCAGCACCGTCGCCCCGGCGTACCGCCCGGCCAGCTCCGTCACCTCCGCGCCGCCGCCGGCCAGCCCCGGGCCGCGCACCAGCACGGTCCGGCCGTCCGGCGGCGGCGCGGTGTCCCGGGCCCGCAGCCAACTGGCCGCCGACGGCGAGACGCTGAGCACCCGCTCCCGCAGTGACGGCAGCAGCGCCCACGGCACCCGGTGCAGCCGCCCCGGCGGCACGATCACCACCGGCCCGCGGCCCAGCTGCGCGGCCGCCGGGCCCAGCAGCAGGTCCTCCAGCTGCCGGCCCGCCGCCTCCACCACCGGCAGCCGGGCGTCCGCCCCCGGGTGCGCCAGCCGCCGCAGCCCCGCCTGCACGTGCTCGGCCTCCGTCTCCGCCTCGGCCAGCGGCCCCGCCTCGAACCTGCGCACCCGGCCCCGCCCGCACAGCAGCACCTGCACCCGTCCGTCGAGCACGGCCAGTTCGACCAGCAGCACCTCCTCGCCCAGCCGCTCCAGCAGCCGCCCCACGTCGAACCGGTTCCCGTCGCCCGGCGCGTCACCCCGTATGTGCAGGGTGCGGGAGCGGATCTCCCGCTCCAGACGGCGCTGTTCACGCTCCAGCGCCACCACCGGCCGGCCCTCCATCCGAGCGGCCTCCGCGCGCGCGGCGATCTCGCGGAACGCCGTCATGCCGCTCAGCAGCACGGGATCGGCGGGCGGCCGGGTCGGCGGGGCCGACAGCACGGTCGCCCGCCAGCGTTCGCTCCACACCAGCAGCCGCCGCGGTCCGCCGGAGACCACACTGGCCCGCTGGGCCAGCGCGGCGAGCTCCGCGCCCTGCGCGGTGGCCCGGGCCCGCAACTCCGAGGCGCCCAGGGTCGTCCGGTGGTCGTCGAGGACGTCCAGACCCCGCCGGCACGCCTCCAGCACCCCCCGCGCCGACCCGGCGGCCCGCGCCCGCAGCGCCTGTGCCGCCCAGCCCGTCAGCCGCGCCAGCGGCGGCCCGCTGCGGCGGCTGCGCGCCGCGAGGGCCAGGTGCCGCTCGGCGTCGGCCGTCCGCCCCAGGTCCAGCGCGATCCGGCCCGCGAGCAGCGCGGCCTCCGGCGCCGCCGGAGCACCGAAGGACGCCAGCGTCCGCGCCACCGCCGCCGCGTCCGCGACGAGCCGGCCCGACCCGCGCCCGGCCGCGTGCCGCGCCTCGGCGAGCACCAGCCGGGCGTGCGTCTCCCACCAGGTGCGCCGCTGCCGCGCGAACAGCCGGACGGCGACGGCCGCGCGGTCGATCGCCGTCTGCGGGTCCCCGGCCAGGCGGGCGGCCCGTGCGGCGACCAGGAGCAGCTCCGCCTTGCGCGTGGACTGCCCGCCGATGCCGTCGAGCCGGCCGACCGCCGCGTCCGCCTCGGCCAGTGCCTCGGGCGCCAGCCCGGCCGCCATCAGCACCTCGCAGCGCCGGATGGTCAGCATGAACGTCGGTGTGCCGAGCCGGGCGTAGCGCTCCTCCGCCTCGTCCAGCAGCCGCAGCGCCGCCGGCACGTCCCCGGACCGGAACGCGGCCAGCCCCCGGCTCTCGACCGCGTCCGCCTTGTCGTGCTCCTGGCCGGTGGTCTCCCACAGCGCCTCCGCCGCGGTGAAGTCCGCCTCCGCCCTCTCCACCGCGCCGAGCGCCAGGTGCACCGTCGCCCGCAGGGTCAGCGCCCGCGCCGTCCAGATCACGTCCCGCGCCTGCCGCAGCACGGGCACGGCCCGGCGCACGTCCTCCAGGGCCTCGCGATGGTGCCCGAGCACCCACCACACGTACGCCCGCCGGAACAGCACCCGTGCCCGGGTGTGCCCGGTGCCCCGCGCCACCCCCCGCTCGAACGCGGCCAGCCCGTCCCGGGTGCGCCCCGCGTGCACCAGGGCCACGCCCAGGGTGGCCAGCACGTCCGCCTCCCGGTCGGCCGAACCGGCGCGCGCGGCGCACGCCCGGGCCCGGCGCAGGTGGCCGAGCGCGAGCCGCAGATCGCCGAAGTCCCGCTGCCAGATGCCGATCACCTGGTGGGCGACGGACGCCTCCAGCGGGCCCGGGCCGGTGTCCAGCAGCGCCCGCGCCCTCGCCAGGGCCTCGCCCGGGTCGGCGAACACCAGGGGCAGCAGCTCCGCAACCGACTCGCTTCCCGCCGTCACTCCTCGGATGGTAGTGGCCGCACCACCGCGCCCCACAGGCCGGCGGTGTATCAAGCAGGCGCACGGCGGCTCCAGTCGAAGAGAATCGACGACCGCTCCGCGGCACCGACCGACGCCGTGGCCCCTGGGAGGACCCGCATGCCACCTCAGCGCTTCCACGAGCAGTTCGACCAGATCCAGCGCTCGATGCCGGACGTCCCGCTGGCGATGGGCCCCGACGACGCGGCGGAGTTCATGTACGAGAAGGGCGTCGTCCTCGTCCGCGACGGCGAGGAGGCCCAGGTCGTCGAGGACGCCGTACGGGCCCACTTCACGGCCGCGCCCGACCTCGACCAGGAGCAGGTGCGCCGGGCCGGTCCGCTCACCAACCGCAGCGGCATCACCCGCATCCGGGTCGCTGACCCGGGCGAGGGCGGCCGGGACGGCGACCGCGCCGTCGTGCACGCCCTGCGCTCGGTACGGGAGCACGAGTCCCGCGCGGGACGCCGGATGGCCGCCCGCAACCACGTGGTGCACATCGCGGTCAACGCCTGCCCGGGCGACGAACCGGTCCCCGCCCCGCTCAGCGAGCCGCCCAACCCGGCCGCCGCCGGCACGCCCCACGACCCGGCCACCTCCGTCGGCGTCCTCGTCGTCGACACCGGCCTGATGCACGACTACCGCTCCTGCGGCCTGCTCGCCCACACCGAGGGCGACGCCCAGGTCCGCGAGCGCGACGACCGGGGGATCCTCCAGCAGTACGTCGGGCACGGCACGTTCATCGCCGGGCTGGTCGCCGCCGTCGCGCCCAACACCGACATCACCGTGCGCGGCAGCCTCGACGACGCGGGCGCCGTGCTGGAGTCGGAGTTCGGCGAGAAGCTCTTCGAGGCCGTCGACGCGAGCGGCTGGCCCGACATCCTCAGCCTGTCCGCGGGCACCTCCAACGGCCGCACCGACGGCCTGCTCGGCGTCGAGACCTTCATGCGGGAAC
Organism: Streptomyces sp. NPDC003456; assembly: GCF_042878735.1. Classification (NCBI taxonomy): domain Bacteria; kingdom Bacillati; phylum Actinomycetota; class Actinomycetes; order Kitasatosporales; family Streptomycetaceae; genus Streptomyces; species Streptomyces sp. NPDC003456. The sequence goes on along the minus strand of NZ_JBIAOK010000001.1, from coordinate 1,122,988 downwards.
TGCGCGCCCAACGCACCCTGCTGGTCGCCGCCGCCGGCAACAACGGCAGCGACAACCCCTTCTGGCCCGCGGCCTACGCCGCACTGCCCGGCTGGGAGGACTCCGTGCTCTCGGTCGGCGCCCTGCGCAGCGACGGCGAGTCCGGCGCCTGCTTCACCAACCACGGCCCCTGGGTCAAGGTCTACGCCCCGGGCGAGCGCCTGACCGCCCCCCTCACCGGCTTCGACTCGCCCGTCCCGTACGTCTACCAGCACTCCACCTACGACGCCTGTCGCTACGGGTCCGGATACGGCTGCACCTGCCAGAGCCCCGCCCACAGCGGGGTGCTGAGCGACGAGGGCAACGCGGCCAAGCCCGACCAGGTGATGTTCGAGGGGTACGCGCAGTGGAGCGGCACCTCCTTCGCCACGCCCGTCACCGCCGGCCTGGTCGCCGCCCGCATGACCGCGCACAAGGAGCGCGACCCGCGCGCCGCCCGGCGGCAGCTGCTCGCCTCCGAGGCGGGATCGGCGCAGGTGCGCGGAGTCGGCGTACCGGCGCTGCGCCCGCCGACCTGGCGGCCCGTGCCGGTCGTGCGTCAGGCCCCGGGGCTGTGAGGACCGGAACGCCCCCCTCCACGGCGTACGATGACCTGCCGTACTCGAGGGGTGGGGCTGCCGTGGACCGTACTGATGCCGGCGCGCTCGTCCAGGCCGCGGCCGACGGCGACGCGGCCGCCTGGAAGGCGCTCGTGGAGGGGCTCAGCCCGCTGGTCTGGTCCGTCGTGCGGGCCCACCGGCTCTCCGACGCCGACGCCCACGAGGTCTACCAGACGACCTGGTTCCGCTTCGCCCAGCACCTGGGGCGGATCCGCGAGCCCGGCAAGGCGGGCGCGTGGCTGGCCAGCACCGCGCGCCACGAGTGCCTCAAGGTGATCAGGAGCGCGCAGCGGCTGACCCTGACCGACGATCCGGGCCTGCTGGACCGGCCCAGCGAGGACGGCGCGCCGGAGCAGTCGCTGCTGGACGCCGAGGAGGCCGCCGCGCAGAGCGAACGCGTACGCAGGCTGTGGCAGGAGTTCGAGCAACTGGGCGAGCGGTGCAGGCAGTTGCTGCGCGTGCTGATGGCCACGCCGCCGCCGAGCTACCAGGACGTGTCCGCCGCGCTCGGCATCGCGGTGGGCAGCATCGGACCGCTGCGCCAGCGCTGCCTGCGCCGCCTGCGGGCCCGGCTCGAGGCACGGGGGGCGGCATGAGCGGCAGGCACGACGACGGCGTCCCGGGTGACGGCATGCGCGAGGACGGCATCCTGGGTGAGGGCATGCGGGGCGGCGGCTTCACGGGCGAGGGCTCGCCGGGCGGCGGCGCGTGGGGCGGCGGGGAGCGGGGCGGTGACGACCTCTTCGGGGAGGAGGACTTCGACGACCGGGAGTTCGACGACGCGCTGCTGGAGGAGGAGCTGCGGCAGGCCGCCGCGGTCCTCGACCCCGTGCCGCCGGAGCTCCAGCAGGTCGCCCTGGACGCCTACGCGCTGCACGACCTCGGCGCGCGGGTCGCGGAGCTGACCTTCGACTCGCTGGTCGACGCCCTGCCGGTGCGGGGCGCCGGTGAGGCGCCCCGGATGCTGACCTTCCAGGCGGGCGAGGTGACCGTCGACGTCGAGGTCGGGGCCCACGGCCTGCTGGGGCAGGTGCTGCCGCCGCGGCCGGCCCGTATCGAGGTCCTGGGCGGCCCCCGGCCGGGCACCCCGCTCACGGTCGACGACCTCGGGCGCTTCTCCGGCGACCTGCCGCTGTCCGGCCCGTTCGCCCTGCGGCTGCGGACCGGCGGGCACGTGGTGGTGACGGAGTGGCTGCGGGCCTGACGCCCGCCGGACCGGCGGGCGCCCCGAGGTGCGCCCGCCGGTTGCGTCACGGGGTGCCTCAGCCGGTGGCGGTCCCGCCGGACACCGCGTCGGTCAGCCGGGCCAGCGCCCCCGCGAGCCGCTCCAGCCCCGGCCCGGCGGGACCACCCGGCTCGCTCATGTAGGTGTCGCGGCGGATCTCCACCATGAGGGCGCTGACCTCGGGCCGGATCCCGTAGAACTCCAAGGGCACGTACGTCCCGCTGAACGGGGTGTCGAGCTCCGTCTCCCCGAACGCCCGCCGGGCGGCCTCCAGCAGCGCCGCCGGGGTGTGGAAGGGGTCGGTGCCCAGGCACACCGGCGGGCGGGGGCCCTCCCCGTGCAGTTCGTAGGGCAGCCGCCGGCTCGGGTACGAGTGGACGTCGATGATCACGGCCCGGCCGGTGGCCGCCAGCCGGTCCGCCACGGCCCGGGTCATCGCGCGCGCGTAGGGCAGGAAGCAGTGCTCGACCAGCGGGCCGGTGTCGGCGCCCGCGGGCCTGAGGGCCTCGCCGTGCGTGGTCCTCGTGTAGACCGCGCCCATGCCGACGGCCAGCATCTCCTCGCGCTCGTCCGGGAACCGCTCCGGGTCGACGACCAGCCGCGACAGGCGGTTGACGAACCGCCACGGCGTGACACCGGCCAGCCCGGCCGCCGTCTCGGCGATCCGGTCCGTGTGCGCGTCCGTGATGTGGTCCAGCTCGCGCGCCAGTTCCTCGTCGCCCAGCACGATCCCGGCCCGCACGGCGGCCGGGATCTCGCGGGAGGCGTGCGGCACATGGAGGATCACGGGCGAGTCGGCGGCCCCCGGCAGCAGGGCGAAGGGCGGTGGCGCGTCGGTCACGGGGCGGCTCCCGGGGCGTTGTCAGTGGTGTCCGGCACGATCAAGGTGCCACATCACCCGAGGACCGAGGCCGAGGACGTCATGCCGATCAGCAACCAGCAGGTGAGCACCCATCCGTTCCTGAAGGGCCTGTACGGTTCGGACTACTACCCCGACCACGTCGTGGACCGGGGCCGTGCCGTCCTGCTCGCCCTGTGCGAGCGCATCGAGCGGGAGCGGCCCACCGGCCTGGCCGCGCTGTACGCGCTGACCCATGCGGCCACGGAGGAGTTCAACGACCTCCAGGCCGCGTTCGAGGAGGCCGGCAGCGAGATCGAGACGGTGGCCCGGGAGGAGATAGCGGGCGACTTCGACTTCGTCGCGCGTGCCTACGGCTTCCCGGACGCGGACGTGGAGGAGCTGATCGCCCCGCGCGACTGGTGAGCGCGGACGGGACGGCGAGGTGGGGGCGCCGGAGAGGGAGCGCACATGGCTCCGCCCCGGCCGGGCGGTGCGCGGCCGGGGCGGAGCCGGGGGACCGGTCGGTCCCGGGCGTCAGCTCAGGGACGCCAGGGCCTCGTTCCACGTGGCGGACGGGCGCATGGCCTCAGCGGCCTTGGCCGGGTCGGGCTGGTAGTAGCCGCCGATGTCGACGGGCTTGCCCTGGGCGGAGATCAGCTCCTCGACGATCGTCTGCTCGTTCGCGGCGAGCGTCTCGGCCAGCGGCGCGAACGCCTTCGCCAGGTCGGCGTCCTCGGTCTGCCGCGCCAGCTCCTGCGCCCAGTACAGGGACAGGTAGAAGTGGCTGCCGCGGTTGTCGATGCCGCCGACGCGGCGGGTCGGGGACTTGTCCTCGTTGAGGAAGGTCGCCGTGGCGCGGTCCAGGGTGTCGGCCAGCACCTGGGCGCGGGCGTTGCCCGTCACCTTGGCGTACTGCTCGAAGGAGGGCACCAGGGCGAAGAACTCACCGAGGGAGTCCCAGCGCAGGTAGTTCTCCTTGACCAGCTGCTGCACGTGCTTCGGGGCGGAGCCGCCCGCGCCGGTCTCGAACAGGCCACCGCCCGCCATCAGCGGGACGACCGACAGCATCTTGGCGCTGGTGCCCAGCTCCAGGATCGGGAACAGGTCGGTCAGGTAGTCGCGCAGCACGTTGCCCGTGACGGAGATGGTGTTCTCGCCGCGGCGGATGCGCTCCACCGACAGCTTCGTCGCCTCGACCGGGGACAGGATGCGGATGTCCAGGCCCTCGGTGTCGTGCTCCGCCAGGTAGGTCTTCACCTTGGCGATCAGGTTGGCGTCGTGGGCGCGGGTCTCGTCCAGCCAGAACACGGCCGGGTCGCCGGTGGCGCGGGCGCGGGTGACGGCCAGCTTCACCCAGTCCTTGATCGGCGCGTCCTTGGTCTGGCAGGCGCGGAAGATGTCGCCGGCCGAGACGGTCTGCTCGATCAGCGCGGTGCCGTTCCGGTCGACCAGGCGGACCGTGCCCGTGGTGGCGATCTCGAAGGTCTTGTCGTGGCTGCCGTACTCCTCGGCCTTCTGCGCCATGAGGCCGACGTTCGGCACCGTGCCCATGGTCGAGGGGTCGAAGGCGCCGTTGGCGCGGCAGTCGTCGATCACGGCCTGGTAGACGCCCGCGTAGGACGAGTCCGGGATGACCGCGAGGGCGTCGTGCTCCTGGCCGTCCGGGCCCCACATGTGGCCGGAGGTGCGGATCATCGCCGGCATGGAGGCGTCGATGATGACGTCCGACGGGACGTGCAGGTTGGTGATGCCCTTGTCGGAGTCGACCATCGCCAGCTCCGGGCCCTCGGCGAGCTCGGCGTCGAAGGAGGCCTTGATCTCGGCGCCCTCCGGCAGGGCCTCCAGGCCCTTGTAGATGCCGCCCAGGCCGTCGTTCGGGCTCAGGCCGGCCGCGGCCAGCGTCTCGCCGTACTGCGCGAAGGTCTTCGGGAAGAAGGCGCGCACCACGTGGCCGAAGACGATGGGGTCGGAGACCTTCATCATCGTGGCCTTCAGGTGGACCGAGTACAGGATGCCCTCGGACTTGGCGCGGGCGACCTGCGCGGTCAGGAACTCGCGCAGGGCGGCGACGCGCATGACGGAGGCGTCGACGACCTCGCCGGCGAGGACCGGGACGGACTCGCGCAGCACCGTGGTGGTGCCGTCGTCGCCGACGAGCTCGATGCGCAGCGTGCCGTCCTCGGCGATCACCACGGACTTCTCGGTGGAGCGGAAGTCGTTCTGCCCCATGGTCGCCACGTTCGTCCGGGACTCGGAGGTCCAGGCGCCCATGCGGTGCGGGTGGGACTTGGCGTAGTTCTTGACCGAGGCGGGGGCGCGGCGGTCGGAGTTGCCCTCACGCAGGACCGGGTTCACGGCGGAACCCTTGACCTTGTCGTAGCGGGCGCGGATCTCGCGCTCCTCGTCGCTCTTGGGGTCGTCCGGGTAGTCCGGCAGCGCGTAGCCCTGGCCCTGCAGCTCGGCGATCGCGGCCTTGAGCTGCGGGATGGACGCCGAGATGTTCGGCAGCTTGATGATGTTGGCGGCGGGCGTCTTGGCCAGCTCGCCCAGCTCCGCGAGGGCGTCCGGGATGCGCTGGTCCTCGGTCAGGTACTCCGGGAAGACGGCGATGATGCGCCCGGCCAGCGAGATGTCGCGGGTCTCCACCGGGACACCCGCCTGCGAGGCGTACGCCCGGACCACCGGCAGGAGGGAATACGTCGCCAGGGCGGGGGCCTCGTCAGTGTGCGTATAGATGATGGTCGAGTCAGTCACCGGGTGCTCCGCTCCACGTCTGCAACATTGCTCGACATCAAGATATCTCGTGATCGACCCGGTCTCGACAGGGGTCCGGGCCCGATTTCGCGCCACCCGCTCCGCCGCGCGCGAAGACCCAGGTCGGCGCGGGGCCGGGTGCGCGGACCTCCGGTCGGTGTTCGGGGCCCGGACGCGGGCCCCGGCCCGTCGGCCCGCGCGTCCGGGCGGCAGCGCCGGCGGCGGTGGGTGACCGGCCGGGCGCGGGCCGCCCGCACGGCCGGCGGGGTCCGGCCGCCACGAGGGCGGCCGTAGGGAGCGGGGGCACCCGGGCCTCCGGCCACGGCGGGAGTTCTGTTCCCACCGCGGCCCCCAGGCCCCCCGGGCCCCCGGCCCCCGCCGTCCGGCTCAGTCGAAGCCGGCGATCGGCAGTGCGCCCGGCTCGATGTCGCCCGTGCGCTGCTGCGGGATCACCACCGCGCCCTGCTGGAGCGCCACCGTCCGGGTCGGGGCGGGGATGCGGATGCCCTCCGCGCGGTAGCGCCTGTGCAGGCGCTTGATGAACTCGTGCTTGATCCGGTACTGGTCGCTGAACTCGCCCACGCCCAGTATCACCGTGAAGCCGATGCGGGAGTCGCCGAAGGTGTGGAACCGGATGATCGGCTCGTGGTCCGGGACGGCCCCCTCGACCTCGGCCATGGTCTCGGCGATGACCTCGTTGGTCACCCGCTCCACGTGCTCCAGGTCGCTGTCGTAGGCCACCCCGACCTGGACGAGGATCGTCAGCTGCTCCTCGGGGCGCATGAAGTTCGTCATGTTCGACTTGGCGAGCTGGCCGTTGGGGATCACGACGAGGTTGTTCGACAGGTTCCGGATGGTGGTCTGCCGCCAGTTGATGTCCTCGACGTAGCCCTCCTCGCCGCTGCTGAGCCGGATGTAGTCGCCCGGCTGGACCGTCTTGGAGGCGAGGATGTGGATGCCCGCGAAGAGGTTGGCCAGCGTGTCCTGCAGGGCCAGCGCCACCGCCAGACCGCCGACGCCCAGGGCGGTGAGCAGCGGCGCTATGGAGATGCCCAGGGTCTGCAGCACCACCAGGAACCCGATCGCCAGGACCAGGATCCGGGTGATGTTCACGAAGATCGTCGCGGACCCGGCGACCCCGGAGCGGGACTGGGTGACGGTGCGGACCAGCCCGGTCACCACCCGGGCCACCGACACCGTCGCGACGAAGATCAGCAGCACGGTGAGCACCTGGTTGGTGGTGTGCTGCACCGCCCGGGTCAGCGGGAGCACCGCCGCCGCGCCCGCCGCGCCGCCGACGACCGCGGCCCACGGCACCACGGCCCGCAGCGCGTGCACGATGACGTCGTCACCGCTCCAGCGGGTCCGGTCGGCGTGCCCGCCCAACCAGCGCAGCAGCAGGCGCAGCGCGAACGCCGCCAGCAGGCCCGCGGCCAGGGCGATGCCGGCGAAGAGCAGATCGTCCACGGTGAGGGCCCGGTTCACCGGTCACCCCCGCAGACGCGGAGCCCGGCGAACGCCGTCCGGAGCGGTCGGATGTGAGATGTCGTCACGTCGTCACCTGTTCGTTCTGCGTGATGTCCGATGGTGACCGCCCGCCCTGGCCCGGCGGTCGGCACGGTCATTCATCCTGCCGCATCCCGTACGGGGGTCCGAACCGCGGACCGGGGCGAGCGGAGGGCGACTTGGCGCACGGGACGCGCCCCCACGCGCGCCGGATCCGCCGGGTCAGATCACCTTCGTCCGCACCAGGGCCGCCAGCGTCAGCGCCCCGGGCACCAGCGGCAGCCAGACGGTGACGACCCGGAAGGCCAGCACCACGGCCGTGGCCACCGCGGGCGGGCCGCCCGCCGCCACCAGCGCCACGACCAGCGCGGCCTCCACCGAGCCGATGCCGCCCGGCGTCGGCACCAGCGCCACCGCCACCGTCGCCGCCAGGTAGGCCACCGCCATGTGGCCGGCCGGCAGTTCCAGGCCCAGCGCCTGCCCCACCAGCACCAGGACGGACGCCTGGAGCGCCGGGAACGCGAGCGAGCCGCCCCACAGGGCCAGGGCCCGCGCCGGACGGGTGTGCACCGTACGCGCCTCGCCGAGCGCGGTGCGCAGGAACGACACCAGCGCCGCGCGCAGCCGCCGCACCAGGACGAGCACCAGCACGGCGATCACCAGCACCGCCGCGGCTCCGGCCAGCAGCGGCCCGAACGCGGTCTGCGGCACCAGCGTCCCCAGCCGCAACGCGCCGGGGAACGCCAGGAGCAGGGCGCCCAGCAGGGCCACCCGGCCGATGCTCTCCGCCAGCAGGTACAGGGCGAGGGCGGCCGAGGAGCGGGCCAGCGGGAGCCCGCACACCGTCATGAAGCGCAGGTTGACCGCGCTCGCGCCCAGGCCGGTCGGCAGCATGTGGTTGGCGGCGCCGGCCGCGAACTGCGTGGCCAGCAGCCGCCGTCGGGGCAGCCGCTCGACGACCGCGCCCTGCCGGGTGAAGGAGGCGGCCACCCAGGTCAGGCAGGTCGTCCCGGCCGCGGCCAGCAGCCACGGCCACTCGGCGGTGCGCAGGTGCGCGAAGCCTTCGGCGAGCACCGAGCGGTGCCGCACCGCGACCACGGTGACCAGCAGGAGCGGCAGCAGGCACAGGATCTGCCGCAGACGGCGGGCCGGGACGCGACGGGGGATCCGTCCCGGCCGGACGTCGGGGAGTTGAAGCGCTGTCACATCGGACGAGGCTTCCCACGCCGTCCCAACGGCGGGTTGCGGAAGCGGGGCCTGCGGATGGCGCGCGGGGAGCGGCTGCGTGGGAAGCGTCATCGGGACCTTTGCGCGGTGGGTCGGGGAAGAGGGGGATCGGGCCGATTGTGCGGGATGTCGGGGCCGTTGCGCGAGCTCCTTGACCTCAAGGCCGCTCGAGGTTCTACGTTCGCACCCATGAGTATGGAGACCACGGCGTGGACGCAGCTGTACAGCGTCATGAACGCCCAGCAGGAGCGACGCCCGTTCGCCCTGGCGACGCTGCGCCGCATCGGCGCCTTCGCCCGTCCGCACCGGCGCCGCATCGCCCTGTTCGTGCTGCTCGGGGTGGCCACGGCACTGCTCGCGGTGGCCACGCCCGTGCTGGCCGGGCGCGTCGTCGACACCATCGTGTCGGGCGGCGACGAGGCGGCCGTCGTGCGCCTGGCCCTGCTCATCGCGCTGATCGCCGTGGCCGAGGCGGCGCTGGGCATCCTCGGGCGCAGGCTCTCCGCGACGCTCGGCGAGCACCTCATCCTCGACCTGCGCACGGCCGTCTTCGACCATGTGCAGCGCATGCCGGTGGCGTTCTTCACACGCACTCGTACGGGCGCCCTGGTCTCCCGTCTCAACAACGACGTCATCGGCGCCCAGCGCGCGTTCAGCAACACCCTGTCCGGAGTGGTCAGCAACCTGGTCACCCTGCTGCTGACCCTCGCCGTGATGCTGACCCTGTCCTGGCAGATCACGCTGCTCGCGCTGGTGCTGCTGCCGGTGTTCGTGCTGCCGGCGCGCCGCATGGGCAGCCGGATGGCCCGGATGCAGCGGGAGGCGGCGACCCTGAACGCGGCGATGGGCACCCGCATGACGGAGCGGTTCTCCGCGCCCGGCGCCACCCTCGTCAAGCTCTTCGGACGGCCCGGGGAGGAGTCGCGGGAGTTCGCCGAACGGGCGCGCCTGGTCGCGGACATCGGGGTGCGCACGGCCACCGCCCAGGCCGCGTTCATCACCGCCCTCACCCTGGTCTCCGCCCTGGCCCTGGCCCTGGTCTACGGCCTCGGCGGCTACCTGGCCCTGCGCGGCACCCTGGAGCCCGGCGCGGTCGTGTCGCTGGCGCTGCTGCTGACCCGGCTGTACGCGCCGCTGACGGCGCTCGCCGGGGCCCGGGTCGAGGTGATGAGCGCCCTGGTCAGCTTCGAGCGCGTCTTCGAGGTGCTCGACCTCGCGCCGCTCATCGAGGACAAGCCGGACGCCCGCCCCGTGCCCGACGGGCCCGTGGCCGTCGAGTTCGACGACGTGCGCTTCGGCTACCCGGCCGCCGACAAGGTCTCCCTGGCCTCCCTGGAGGAGGTCGCCTCCCTGGACGGCCGCGGCGGCGAGGAGGTGCTGCACGGCGTCTCCTTCACCGCCGAACCCGGCCGGACGGTGGCGCTCGTGGGATCCTCCGGGGCGGGCAAGTCGACCATCGCCCAGCTGCTGCCCCGGCTGTACGACGTGGACGGGGGCGCGGTGCGCGTCGGCGGTGTCGACGTGCGCGACCTCAGCGCGGCTTCCCTGCGCGAGACCGTCGGCATGGTCACCCAGGACGGGCACCTCTTCCACGACTCCGTGCGCGCCAATCTCCTGATGGCCCGGCCCGGGGCCGGCGAGGACGAGCTGTGGGACGCCCTGAGGCGGGCCCGCCTGGAGGAGCTCGTGCGGTCCCTGCCCGACGGGCTGGACACCGTCGTGGGCGAGCGCGGCTACCGCCTGTCCGGCGGGGAGCGGCAGCGCATGACCATCGCCCGGCTGCTGCTGGCCCGTCAGCGGGTCGTCGTGCTCGACGAGGCCACCGCCCACCTCGACAACACCTCCGAGGCCGCCGTGCAGGAGGCGCTCACCGAGGCCCTCGCCGGCCGCACCGCGGTCGTGATCGCCCACCGGCTGTCCACGGTCCGCTCCGCCGACCGGATCCTCGTGGTCGAGGCCGGCCGGATCGTGGAGGAAGGCACCCACGAGGAACTGCTCGCCGGAAACGGGCGGTACGCCGAGCTGTACCGCACCCAGTTCGACGGCGCGCACCCCGCCGCCGCGTGACGCCCCGGACCCCGCCGCCACGGGGGCCGTGAACACCCCGGTGCGCCCGGCCGTACTCCCCTCCGGCAGACCGAGCCCGCGAGCCCCGCACCGGAGAGGCGACGTGTCCCAGCAGCGACCGCCCGTACGACCCGACCACCGGACCCGGCCGACCCGCCGGCCGCGCCCCGCGGCGACGGCCGGCGTCCTTATCGCACTGGCCCTGCTCACGGCCTGCCGGGGGCAGCAGGACCGGGCCGCGCCCGGCGCGCCGGCGGCGCCCGCCGCCGGGGTCGTCGCCCCGGCGAAGGTGGAGGTCATCGCCGGGCTGGCCGGCTGCGAGGCCGAGATCCGCACCGAGGCGCAGGAGCTGCGCGAGGGCGTGTGCCGCACCCGCGAGGGCGACTTCCTCATCACCACCTTCCCCGCGGAACGGCTCAAGGAGACCTGGCTGGAGTCGGCCCGCGTCTACGGGGGCACCTACCTGGTCGGAATGCGGTGGGTCGTCAGCGCCGAGCCGGCGACGCTCCGGCCCTTGCGCGCGAAACTCGGCGGCGAGATCAGGAAGCTGTCCGGGATCGGACCCCGCCCGACCTTCTCCTGACACGGTCTCCGCGGGCTTGCCAGCCGCGTTGCGACGGGAGCACGCACAGCCGCCCTTCCCGGCACCTCACTTCCGATGTCGGCCGGCAGGCGTCATGACGGGGCGACTCGGCGGACGAGCCGCCCCGCCCGCGTCGGCAGCGACGATCCCGTGCGCGTGGTCGCCGCCTCCGCCGGGCCGCCGCCCACGAGTACTCCACCGCACCGGCAGCGCGGACGGGACGCTGCGCTACGGCGCCGCAGGACGGCCCGAACGCCGGTACGCCTGGCGGGTCTGAGCGGCGGGGAAGGCCCCGGGCCGGCGGATCAGGGGCGGTCGGTGAGATAGCCGCCCATGGAGGTGAAGTACTCGGCGGCGGGCAGCTCCCGGCCGTCCTCGGTGCGGACCCGGGTGAGGGCCAGACCGCGGTTGCGGCCCGTGCGGGCGTCGGCCCCGGCGACGATCACCACGCCGTCGCCCTCGCGGTAGAAGATGCGGCCGGGTGTGCCGCCGTAGCGGCCCTCGGACACGAACGAGGCCAGGACGTCCAGGCGCCGGCCCCGGTGGAAGGTGTAGGCGCTCGGGTACGGCTCGGACTGGGCGCGCACCAGGCGCTCCAGGTCCTCCGCGGGCCAGGACCAGTCGATGCGGCTGTCCTCGTCGGCGCGCTTGTGGAAGAAGGAGGCCCGGGAGCGGTCCTGCGGCGTGAACTCCTCCTGCCCGGAGGCGATCAGGGCGAGGGCGCCGAGGGTGACCGGGGCGATGAGGTCCACCGTCTTGTGGAAGAGGTCGGTCGCCGTGTCCGCCGGCCCGACCGGCACGGCCTCCTGGCGGACGATGTCACCGGCGTCCAGCTCCTCGTTCATCAGGTGCGCGGTGACGCCCACTTCGTCCTCGCCGTTGATCAGGGCCCAGATCAGGGGGGAGAAGCCCGCGTACTTCGGCAGCAGCGAGTCGTGCACGTTCAGCGTGCCGTGGCGCGGCAGTCCGAAGATGCGCGGCGGGATCCACGTGCGCCAGTTGTTGGCCACGATGATGTCCGGGTCGGCCGCCTTCAGCCGCGCGTACAGCTCCTCGTCGTCGGGGCGGCTGCGGATCAGCACCGGGAGCCCGTGCTCCTCGGCGAGGTCGGCGACGGAGTCGCTCCAGATCTTCTCGTAGGCGTGCTCGCTCCTGGGATGGGTGACGACCAGCACGACGTCGTGCTCGGACTCCAGGAGGGCTTGCAGGGTGCGGTGGCCCCAGGTCTGGTAACCGAACATGACGACCCGCATGGGGGTTCCTCCTCAGGGCAGGCGATGGCCCGGCAAGTAAAGCAAGGCTTGCCTTAGTTCACAACAGGGCGTTCCGGAGCGGAAGTTGAAGATTTTCGCTTGAGCAGGTGTCCGTTTTGCCCTGTCGACACCTCGCGCCGATTCAGCTTAGGCTCACCTAAGTTTCACGGGGGTGCCGCTCTGTCGGCATGCCCTCCTCTGCTTGCCTTCCCCTCCCCTCACCTTCCCTTCCCCCCCCCGACACGCGGCTGCCCCGCACGATGGGAGTGACATGTCGCAGGTTCCTCCTGATGACGCACCACCGGTCCACGACCTCATCGGAATCGGCTTCGGCCCGTCCAACGTGGCCATGGCCATCGCGCTCCGCGAGCACAACGCACGCGTCGGCAGGCGGGAGGCGGTCACCGCCCACTTCTTCGAGCAGCAGCCGCGCTTCGGCTGGCACCGCGGCATGCTCATCGACGACGCCACCATGCAGGTCTCCTTCCTCAAGGACCTGGTGACGCTGCGCAACCCCGCCAGCCGGTACAGCTTCCTGTGCTACCTGCAGAGCCGGGGCCGGCTGATCGACTTCATCAACCACAAGAACCTGTTCCCGCTGCGCGTGGAGTTCCACGACTACTTCGAATGGGCGGCGGCCCAGGTGGACGACCTGGTCTCCTACGGCCACGAGGTGGTCGGCGTCGCACCCGTCAGCCGCGACGGCGTCGTGGAGCACCTGGAGGTGACCGTCCGCTCCGGCGGCGGCCTGGAGATCCACCGGGCACGCAACCTCGTCGTCGGCACCGGGCTGCGCCCCCTCCTGCCGGAGGGCGTCGAGCGCGGCGACCGCGTCTGGCACAACTCCGAACTGCTCGCCAGGGTCGACGGGTTGACGGGCACCTCGCCCCAGCGCTTCGTCGTCGTGGGCGCCGGGCAGAGCGCCGCCGAGAACGTCGCCTATCTGCACCGCCGCTTCCCCGGTGCCGAGGTCTGCGCGGTGTTCTCCCGCTACGGCTACAGCCCCGCCGACGACAGCAGCTTCGCCAACCGGATCTTCGATCCGCAGGCGGTCGACGAGTACTTCGCGGCCCCGGAGGACGTCAAGCGGCGCCTGATGGGCTATCACGGCAACACCAACTACTCCGTGGTGGACATCGACCTCATCGACGACCTCTACCGGCAGTCGTACCGGGAGAAGGTCCTCGGCGCCGAACGCCTGCGCTTCCTCAACGTCTCCCGGCTCACGGGCGTCAAGGAGACGCCGTCCGCCGTCCGGTGCACCGTGCAGTCCCTGGTCACCGGCGAGGAGACCGACCTGGACGCGGACGTCGTGGTCCTGGCCACCGGGTACGCCCCGGCCGACCCCACCGGCCTGCTGGGCGAGGTGGCCGACCACTGCCTGCGCGACGACGAGGGCCGGGTCCGCGTGGAGCGCGACTACCGCATGGTCACCGATCCCGCCCTGCGCTGCGGCATCTACCTGCAGGGCGGCACCGAGCACACGCACGGCATCACCTCCTCCCTGCTGTCCAACACGGCCATCAGAGTCGGCGAGATCCTGGACTCCCTCCTGGGACACGGTCCCGGCGCCGGCCGGGCACGCACGCTCACCGACGGCAGGGGCGGCACGGCCCGCTGACGGCCGGCGGACCGACGCCGCCCCCTCAAGCAAGTAAGGCTTGCCTCACTTCCCACGCTATGGTGCTGCCTGCCCCCGAGCCGGGGGTGCGGCGTACCGGCACGAGAACAAAGGGACCTTGGATGCTCCTGCACCGCACGAAGGCCGGGAGGCGCCGGCGAGGGCAGGCGGCGATGCCGTACGCGATCGCCGTCCCCGTCATGTCGGCCGGGCAGGAGTGAGCACCACCGCCCCGCGCGTCGCCCCGGCGACCCTGCGCACGACGACCGGCCGGGAAGCCGCCCGCTGGGTGGCCGCACACTGCCGCGAGACGCCCTGGCTGACCGCCGCGACCGTCCTCACCACGGTCGCGGGGGCGGCGCTGCAGGTCCTGCCGGTGCTGCTGCTCGGCCGCGTGGTCGACGGGGTCGTCGGGGGCGAGGACCGGTCGGTCCTGGTCACCGTCGGCGTCCTGATCGGCGCCGCCGCGCTGCTCGGCGCCGCCGCCACCGCGGTGTCGACCTACCTCGTCGGCCGGCTGGGCGCCGACCTCCTGGCGCGCCTGCGCGAGGGCGCCGTCCGCGCGGTCCTCGGCATGCCGAGCGCACGCGTCGAACAGGTCGGCCGGGGCGATGTGCTCTCCCGGGTCGGTGACGACGTCGCGGTCATCTCCAAGGGCATCCGCACCGCCGTCCCCACGGTGTTCTCCGCGGGTGTGCTGGTGGTCATCGCCACCCTCGGCATGTTCGGGCTGGACTGGCGCCTCGGCCTGGCCGGTGCCGGCGCCCTGCCGGCCTACGCGCTCGCCCTGCGCTGGTACCTGCCCCGGTCCGCGCCCCTGTACCGCCGCCAGCGCATCGCCCAGGCCGACCGCGCCCAGGCGTTCATCAGCGGCCTCAACGGCATCGACACGGTCCGGGCGTACCGCCTGGAGGGGGCCTTCCGGCAGAAGGTCACCGACGAGTCCTGGCGCGTGCGCGACCTCGGCATCGACGTGTTCCGGTTCTTCGGCCGGTTCGTCGGCCGCGAGAACCGCGCCGAGTTCATCGGACTCGTCCTGATCCTCGTGGTCGGCTACGCCCTGCTGGAGACCGGCGCCGCCACCCTGGGCGAGGTGTCCGCCGCCCCCCTGCTGTTCCACCGGCTGTTCACCCCGCTCGGCGCCATCATGTTCACCTTCGACGAGGCGCAGAAGTCGGGTGCGAGCCTGACCCGCCTGGTCGGGGTGCTGGGGGAGTCGTCCGGGGAGCGGCTCGTCGGCGACGCGTCCGTCGCCGCGGCGGCGCCCCGGGCGTACCCGGTGACGGTGCGGGGGCTGACGTTCCGCTACCCGGGCTCCGCCGAGCCCGTGCTGCGGGACGTGGACCTCACCATCGACGCCGGCCGTTCCCTCGCACTGGTGGGTGCCACCGGAGCCGGCAAGACGACCCTGGCCGCGCTGATCGCCGGCATCGGCACCCCGGAGGCCGGCACGGTGCGCATCGGCACCGAGGACCTCGCCGACCTCGACGAGGCGGGGGCGCGGGCACTGGTCAGCATCCTCACCCAGGAGACGCACGTCTTCTCCGGCCCCCTCGCCGACGACCTGCGGCTGTCCGCGCCCGGCGCGAGCGACGCCGAACTGGCCGCCGCCCTGCGCACGGTGGGGGCGGGCGAGTGGGTCGACGCCCTGCCCGACGGGCTGTACACACCGGTCGGCGAGGGCGGTGAGCGCCTGGACGTGACCAAGGTCGCCCAGATCGCCCTGGCCCGCCTGGTCCTGGGGCGGGCCCCGGTGGTGGTGCTCGACGAGTCGACCGCGGAGGCCGGCAGCGAGGGCGCCGCGGAGCTGGAACGGGCCGTGCGGGCCGCGTGCGAGGGCCGGACCACGCTGTTCGTGGCGCACCGGCTCTCCCAGGCCATGGCCGCGGACCGGATCGCCGTGCTGGACGCGGGACGCGTCGTGGAGCAGGGCACGCACGAGGAACTGGTGGCTCGGGGCGGCCGGTACGCGCGGCTGTGGCGGGCCTGGAGAGAGGGTAGTCACGCATGATGCAATCGGGCGCTCGTCTCGCACGTCTTTCCTCCCCGGGCCTGGCCGGCGTCCGGCGCCGGATCGGCGCCTACCCCGACCGGACCGTCGCCGAGGCCTGCGCGATCTCCCTGGCCTACTGGGCGACCGGCCGCAGCCCGGAAGGCCTCGACCTCGCACCCGGCACCCTCTTCGCCGACGTCCTCGGCTGGGCCGACAACGGCGGCGCGGTGACCGGCGGCTGGGACGTCACCCCCGACGGCCTCGGCATCACCCTGCCCGACGGTGTCGACGCCGCCGCAGCGCAGCTCGCCCTGGACGACCTCACCGACTTCCCCGACCGGCCGCTGGGCACCGTCGGCCCGTCCAGCGTGGCGCAGCGGCTCGCCACCCTGGCCGAGTGGAACGACAACCGGGCCGACCGGGACCGCCCGGCCATCGTGGAGATGTTCCTGGCCCAGGCCCGGACCGCACCGGACGCCGTCGCCGTCGTGGACGAGCACCGGTCACTGACGTACCGCCAGGTGGCGTCCCTGTCCGCCCAGTTGGCCCACCACCTGCTGGAGCGCGGGCTGGGGCCGGAGCAGGTCGTCGGCATCTCGCTGCACCGCTCCGCCGACATGGTGGTCGGGCTGCTCGCCGTCCTGCGGGCCGGGGGCGCGTTCGTCCCGCTCGATCCGCACTGGCCCGCGGCACGCCGGGCCGTCGTCGTCGAGGACGCGGACGTCGTCCTGCAGCTCAACGCCTCCGGCGCGCACGACCCGGCCGAACCGGAGGCCGTCGCCGTCGACCTCGGCGACTGGCGGTACGACGCCTACCCCGAGGACGGCACCGGCGTCACGGTCCCCGGCGACGCCCTGGCCTACGTGATCTTCACGTCCGGCTCCACCGGGCGCCCCAAGGGCGCCATGATCCGGCACGAGGCCATCAGCGAACGCCTGCTGTGGCAGGTCCACGAGATCCTGGGCTTCGGCCCCGACGACGCCTCCCTGTTCAAGGCACCCCTGTCCTTCGACATCTCCGTCAACGAGATCTTCCTGCCCCTGGTCTGCGGCGGCCGGCTCGTCGTCCTGCGGCCCGGCGGCGAACGCGACCCGCAGCACCTGCTGAGCGTCATCGCCGAACAGCGCGTCACCTTCACCTACCTGGTGTCGTCCATGCTGGACGTGCTGCTGGAGATGGCCGGCGACTCCGGGAGCCTGGACAGCCTGCGGCACGTGTGGTGCGGCGGCGAGGTGCTCACCCCCGAGCTGTACGAGCGGTTCCGCGCCACGCTCGACATCCCCATGTACCACGGCTACGGACCGGCCGAGACGACCATCGGCGTCTCCCACGTCGTCTACCGGGGCGCCGCCGAGCGCCTGTCGACCTCCATCGGCCGGGCCAACCCCAACACCCAGCTGTACGTCCTGGACGAGGAACTGCGTCCCGTCCCGGTCGGCGTCGGCGGCGAACTGTACGTCGGCGGCTTCCTCCTCGGCCGCGGCTACGTGGGCGCACCCGGCCTCACGGCCTCCCGGTTCGTCGCCAACCCCTTCGCGGACGACGGCTCCCGCCTCTACCGCACCGGCGACCTCGCCCGCTTCGCCCCGGACGGCTCCCTGGACTTCCTCGGCCGCGCCGACAACCAGATCAAGATCCGCGGCATGCGGCTGGAGCTCGAGGACGTCGAGATCGGCCTCGCCGAACACCCCGCGGTCCGGCACACCTGCGTCGTCGCGAGGAAGAACACGGCGGGCGGCACCTACCTCGTCGGCTACGTCATCCCCGCCGCCGGACGCGAGGACCTGCGGGCGGAGGACGTCAAGGCGTGGGCGAGCGCGCACATGGTCGCCTACATGGTGCCCGCCCACGTGGTGGTGCTGGAGGAGTTCCCGCTCACCGCCAACGGCAAGCTCGACCGCAACGCCCTGCCCGAACCCGCCCTCGGCACCGGCCCCCTCGCGCGGCCCGCCACCGAGGACGAGCGGACCGTGTGCGCCGCCGTCGCGGAGGTGCTGCGCCTCGACGAGGTCGGCGTCGACCAGGACTTCTTCCAGCTCGGCGGCGACAGCATCCTCGCCATCTCCCTGCTGAGCGCGCTGCGCGCACGAGGGCTGCACGTCACGGCACGGCAGATCTTCACGCACCCCACGCCGGGCGCCCTCGCGGCGGTCGCCGACCGGGAGGACCACCGGGCGGCGGACCACGCCGACGTCGCCACCGGCACCGTCGTGGGCTCGCCCGTCGTGCAGTGGCTCGGGGAGACCACCGACCACGTCGACGGCTTCGTCCAATCCGTCGTGCTGAACACCCCCGCCGAGCTGACCGCGGACGCCCTCGGCACGCTGCTCACCGCCCTCCTGGACGCGCACCCCATGCTGCGCGCCCGCCTGGTGCGCGGGGAGCGCTGGGGCTTCGACATCCCCGAGGCCGGCCACGGCACGGCCCGGTGGTGCGAGAGCGACCTGCCGCTCGACGCCTGCGTCGCCCTCGCCACCGAGGGCCTCGACCCCTCGGACGGCGTCATGCTGAGCGCCGTCCTGCGCCGCGCGGCACGCCAACTCGTCCTCGTCGCCCACCACGTGGTGATCGACGGCGTCTCGTGGCGCGTGCTGATGGACGACCTGGCCACCGCGTGGCGCCGGTACGGCTCGGGCGCCCCGGTCGAACTGCCCCCGGAGGGCACCTCGTTCCGGCGCTGGACCCACCTGCTGGAGCGCGCCGCGTTCGACGCCGACAGCTCCTGCTACCGGCGACCGCTGCCGGGCGAGGACCTGCCGCTCGGCCGGCGCCCCCTGGCCGCGTCCGACACCGTCGCCCGCGAACGCCTGCACACCGTCACCCTCGGCGCCGAGGCGACCGCCGCACTGCTGGGCGAGATCCCCGCGAAGTTCCACGCCGGCGTCAACGACGTGCTGCTCACCGCCCTCGCCGTCGCCCTCGCCCGGTGGCGCCGCGACCGCGGCCAGGACCAGACGTTCGCCCACATCGAGCTCGAAGGCCACGGCCGGGAACCGCAGTTCACCGCGGGCCCGGCCGGGTTCGAACCGGACCTGTCGCGCACCGTCGGCTGGTTCACCACGCTCTTCCCGGTCACCGTCGACCCCGGCCCGGCAGCCGACTTCACCGACCCCGCCTACCTGGGCGCCGCCCTCAAGGCCGTCAAGGAGGACCTCGCCCGGGTGCCCGATCACGGCGTCTCCTACGGCGCCCTGCGCCACCTCGCCGACGTGCGGTTCGACGCCCCCGCCCCGCAGGTGCTCTTCAACTACCTCGGCCGCTTCGCCGCGGGCGCCCCCGGCGACTGGCAACTCGCCGCAACCACCGGGCAGCTGGGCGAGAAGCGTGACCCGAGGATGCGCCTGCCGCGCGCCCTGGAGTTCAACGCCATCGCCGAACCCGCCGCCTGCGGCGGATACGAGCTGGTCACCACCGTCTCCTGGCCCGACGGCATGTTCACCGACGCGGACATCACCGCCCTCGGCGACTGCTTCCGCACGGCCCTGGCCGGACTCGCCGCCCTCGAACAGGGCGGCCACACCCCCGGCGACTTCCCCCTGGTGCCGCTCAGCCAGGCCGACGTGGACGCCCTGGACGGACCGGCCCTGCGGGACGTCCTGCCGCTCACCCCCCTCCAGGAGGGCCTGTACTTCCACTCCGTCTTCGACGACGACTCCGCCGGGACCTACGTCGAGCAGCAACTGCTCACCCTGGAGGGCGAGGTGGACGCGGACCGGCTCGCCGCTGCGGCGACCCGGCTGCTCACGCTCTTCCCCAACCTGGCCGCCCGCTTCACGTCCCTCGCCGACGGCCGCGTGGTGTCGGTACTGGAGAACGGCGTGCCCGTGCCCTTCACCACGATCGACCGGCCCGGCATCACCGACGAGGAGATACGCGACCTCGCCGAGCGCGACCGGCGTGCCGGCTTCGACCTCGCCACCGGCCCGCTGATGCGCTGCACCCTCGTCCGCGCCGCAGCGGGCCGCAGCGTCCTGGTGCAGACGGTCCACCACCTCATCGCCGACGGCTGGTCCGTCCCGCCGATGCTGCGCGCGCTCCTGGCCGAGTACCACGCGCCGGGGTCCGTGCACCCGGCCGGCGGTTTCACCGACTACGTGCACTGGCTCGCCCGCCGGGACGCCGAGGAGAGCGACCGCGTCTGGCGCGGGGAACTGGCCGGCCTGCCCGGACCCTCCCTGGTCGCCGAGTGCCACACCCCCTCCGACCGCTTCGCCGACACCGCCGTGCCCGCCCGGGACGACCTCGACACCGCCGTCCGCGCGGCCGGTGTCCCGCTGAGCGTGGCCGTGCACAGCGCCTGGGCCCTCACCCTGGGCGGCGTCCTGCACCGCGACGACGTGGTGTTCGGCTCCACGGTGTCCGGCCGCGACGCCGACGTGCCCGGCATCCAGGACATGGTGGGCCTGTTCATCAACACCGTGCCCGTGCGCGCCCGGTGGACTGCGGGCACCACGGCGGCCGAACTGCTCGCCGCGGTGCGCGACCACCAGGCCCGCGTCCTGCCCCACCAGCACGTCTCGCTGTCCGGGATCACCCGCCGATTCGGCGCCGGCCCCCTCTTCGACACGCTCGTGGTGTTCGACGTCGCCACCGACGTCACCGCGCTGCGGCGCCCCGGCGACACGCTGACGGTCACCGGCATCGTCAACGAGGGCGCCCCGCACTACCCGCTGACCCTCGTCGTCGAGCGCACCCCCGACGGCCGCCCGCGCTTCAACCTCGTCCACGACGGTGCGCTCCTGCGGGAGTCCGCCGCCCGCCGGATCCTGCACACCTTCACCCGGAACCTGACCCGCCTGCTCGCCCACCCGGACGCCCCGGCCCACGAGCCGGCGCGCCCCGGTGACCGGCGGCCCGCGCCGGTCGCCCCGCTCACCCTGGACGCCCTCTTCGACGCGGCGGCCCGCCGCGACCCGGCCGCGACCGCCGTCACCGAGTGCGGCCTCGACGGCGCCACGCGCTCCCTCACCTACGGCGAACTCGCCCGCCGCAAGGACGAGCTGGCGGCGTCCCTGCGCGCCGCCGGGATCGGCCCGGGCACGCGCGTGGCCGTCGCCGTCCCGCGCTCGGCCGAGCAGGTCGTCGCCCTGGTCGGAACCGTCACCGCCGGCGGCGCCTACGTACCGCTGGACGTGGCCTACCCCGACGAACGCCTGGAGTACGTCCTCACCGACGCCGCCCCGCAGGCCGTCCTGGTCGACCGTGCGCACCGGGACCGTGTCGCGGCCCTGCTGAACCGGACGGGCCTGCCGGCGCGGCTCCTCGTGCTGGGCGAGACACCCCGGGCCCCCGCCACCGTGCCCGGGCCGGCACCGGACTGGCGCGATCCCGCGTACGTGATCTACACGTCCGGGTCGACCGGCCGGCCCAAGGGAGTCGTCGTCCCGCACGCCGGCGTGGTGACGCTGCTCGCCCGGACCCGGCCGGACATGGACTTCGGCCCGGACGACGTCTGGGTGCAGTTCCACTCCTTCTCCTTCGACTTCGCCGTCTGGGAGCTGTGGGGCGCACTGGCCCACGGCGGTGAACTGCTCGTCCCCGACCACGCGCTGACCCGCTCGCCGGTCGACTTCCACCGGCTGGTCCGCGAACACGGCGTGACCGTGCTGAACCAGACCCCGTCCGCCTTCCACCAGTTCGCCGAGGCCGACCGGCTGTCCGGCGAACCGCTGCCCGCGCTGCGCCGGATCGTCTTCGGCGGGGAGGCCCTGGACCTCGGCAGGCTGCGCGGCTGGGTCGAACGGCACGGCACGGCCTCGCCCGAGCTGGTCAACATGTACGGCATCACCGAGACCACCGTCCACGTCACCCACCGGGTGCTGCACGAGGAGGACTTCGCCGGCGAGGCCGGGGCGAGCCCGATCGGCGGCCCGATCCCCGGCCTGGTCACCCACCTCCTCGACGACCGGCTCCGGCCCGTCCCGCCCGGCCGGGTGGGCGCGGTCTACGTCGCCGGCGACCAGCTGTCCCTCGGCTACCTGGGCAGGCCGGGGCTCACCGCCGGACGGTTCGTCGCGGATCCCTTCGCGGCCGACGGCTCGCGCATGTACCACACGGGCGACCTCGCCGTGCGCACCCTCGACGGCGACCTGCGGTTCACCGGCCGCGCCGACGACCAGGTGCAACTGAAGGGCTACCGCATCGAGTTGGGCGAGGTCGAGACCGCCGTCAGGCAGGTCGACGGGGTGCGGGACGCGGCCGTGACCGTGTCGGCGGCCGGAGACCACCTGGTCGCGCACGTGGTCGGCCGGGTGCCGGACGACCTGGAGGACCGGCTCGCGAAGAGGCTGCCCGCGCACATGGTGCCGCGCCGGGTGCTCCCGATCGACGCCCTGCCCCTGACGGTCAACGGCAAGCTGGACCGGCCAGCCCTGACCGAACGCGCCCGCGCCGGTGCGGAGCCGCACCCGGCCGGCCGCACGGCGGCCGTGGACGAGCAGGCGGCCCTCACCGCACTGGTGGACGTCTTCGCCGGGGCGCTGCCCGGCGCCGAGGTCACCGCCGACACCGACTTCTTCCGCGCCGGGGGCGACAGCATCGTCGCCATCACGGTCGTCAACCGGGCCCGGGCGCTCGGGCTGCCCGTCACCCCCCGGGACGTCTTCCTCCTCAGGACGCCCCGCGCCCTGGCCGGGCACCTGCCGAGCAGCGCGGCCGTCCCGCCCGCCCCCGGGGCGGGACACCGCGAGGACGGTCCGCTGCCCCCCACGCCGATCGTGCTCCGCCAGCGCGAACTCGGCGGCTCACTCGCCCGCTTCGCCCAGGCCCGCACCCTCCGGGCACCCGAAGGCGCCGGCCACGCCGACGCCGTACGGGCCGCCGAGGCCGTCGTCGCCGCGCACCCGGCCCTCCGGATGCGCCTGGGCACCGCACACGGCGTGTGGACCCTGCACACCGTTCCCGCCCGCGAGACGACCGTGCTGCGCCCGGACACCACCGACGCGACGGCCGTCGCCGACGAGGCGGCCGGGCGGCTCGACCCGGCGACCGGCGACCTGATCGCCTTCGCCTGGCTGGAGGCGAGCAGGACCCTGGTCGTGACCGTGCACCACCTCGCCGTCGACGCGGTCTCCTGGCTGATCCTGCTCGACGACCTCGCGGCGGCCCTGCGCGGCGAGCCCCTCGCCCCGCCGACCACGTCCTACGCCGAGTACGCCGAAGCCCTCGCCCTGCGGGCCGCCGCCGACACCGACACCCTGGACCACTGGGTGGACACCCTGCGGGCACCCGAGCCGCTGCCCTGCGGCGGGCCGCCGCGCGAGACGACGGTCGTCGCCGCCCCCGACGTCGGCGACCTCCTCACCCGGACCGCCCCCGCCGCGCTCGGGCTCGGCCTCACCGAGCTGCTGTGCGGCGCCCTGCGCGCCGCGCTGACGCGCGTCCAGCCCGAGCCCACCGACCTCGCCGTCGACCTGGAGCGGCACGGCCGCGTCCCGGTGCTGCCGCAGCACGACTACACCCGCACCGTCGGCTGGTTCACCGCCGTCGCGCCGGTACGGCTCTCCCCGCACACCGACCCCGTCGCCGCCGCCCGCGAACTGACGGCGCGCCAGCCGGACGAGTCCGGGCACCTCGCCTACGGGCGGCTCCGGTACCTCAACGCGCAGACCGCGCCGCTGCTCACCGGCCGCCCGCAGGTGCTGTTCAACTACCTCGGCCGGGGCAGTGAGTCCCGGGCCCTGCACCTGACCCGGGGCCCGCAGCCGAACCCGTACGCCGTCGAGGTGAACGCCTGGACCGACGACGCCACCGGCAGCCTGCTCGCCGAGTTCGTCCTGGCCGACGGCGTGCCGGACGCCATCACCGAGCACTGGCGCGAGGCGCTGCGCCTCATCGCGGAGGCCGCCGCGACCGCCGAGCGCACCGCGCCGGTCACCCCGCTCCAGCGCGGCCTGTACTTCCAGGCCCAACTGGCCGGTCCCGCCGGCCACTACGTGGCACAGAACTGGTTCACCTTCGACCGGCGCCTGGACCCCGGCGCCCTGGCCGAGGCCATGGCGCACGTCATCGCACGGCACCCCGTGGTGGGCGCCGGGTTCACCACCGACGACGACGGCAACCCGGTCCAGGTCCTCGGGGCCGGCCGCCGGGTCGACGTCCGCACGGTCGAGCTCGCCACGGAGGCGGAGGCCGACGAGCTGCGCGCCCGGGACCGCGCCACCGGCTTCGACCCGGGTGAGCCACCGCTGGTCCGGATGACCGTCGTCCGCCTGCCCGGGGACCGCGACGGCCTGCTGCTGAGCTACCACCTGATCCTGTGGGACGGCTGGTCCCGCGAGATCGTCCTGCGGGACCTGTTCGACGCCTACCGTGCCGTCCTCGCGGGCGAGCCCCTCGACCCGGCACCGGCCGTGCCGGGCTTCGAGGAGTACGCCCGCGAGCTCGCCGCCCGGGACCCGGGCCCGTCGATGCGCTTCTGGGCGGACCACCTGTCCGGCCTGCCCGGCCCGACCCTGCTGGCCGGACCGGCGCCCTTGCTCCCGGACGACCTGCCGACGGCCCTCGTGCACACGCTGTCCGCCGAGCAGTCCGAGCGCGTCCGCGAGGCGGCCAGGACCCACGGCGTCACCCTCAACTCCGTCCTGACCGGCGCGTTCGGCCTGCTGCTCGGAGCCCGCACGGGACGCGGCGACGCCGTGTTCGGCGTGACGGTCTCCGGCCGCGAGGGCGAGGGGCTGTCCGACGTCGTCGGGGTGCTGCTCAACACGGTGCCGATGTGGACCCGGCCCCGCCCGGACGACAGCGTCCGCGCCTACCTGACGGCCGTGCAGGCGGCCCGTGTCGAGGCGATGGAGCACGAGCACCTCGGACTCGGCGAGATCCAGCGGGCCGGCGGGCACGACACCCTCTTCGACAACCTGTTCGTGCTGCAGAACTTCCTGGACATGGACGCGTTCGCCGAGATGAACGCCCGGCACGGCATCACCGCGGTGCGCGCCGACGACTCCACCCACTACCCCTTCACCTGGGTGGTCACGCCCGGCGACCGGCTCACCGTCAAGCTGGAGCACCGCGACGGCGACACGGCCGGCGCCCGCCGCCTCCTCGA
Source organism: Streptomyces sp. NPDC003456 (assembly GCF_042878735.1). Taxonomy (NCBI): domain Bacteria; kingdom Bacillati; phylum Actinomycetota; class Actinomycetes; order Kitasatosporales; family Streptomycetaceae; genus Streptomyces; species Streptomyces sp. NPDC003456. The sequence goes on along the minus strand of NZ_JBIAOK010000001.1, from coordinate 1,098,231 downwards.
CGACTACCTGGGCGTCCTGGAGAACCTGACCCGCGCGACCGGCCCGGTCGGTGCCCTGCCGGGCCTGGCGCCCCTGCCCCGGGCGGGCGAGCGGACCGGCATCGGCACGGACACCGTCGTCGACCGGTTCGACCGGGCCGCCGACCGGGCCCCCGACCGGGTGGCCCTGGTCGCCCACGGCTCCACGACGACGTTCGCCGGCCTGCGCGACCGCAGCCGCGAGGTCGCCGGAGTGCTCGTCGCGCGCGGCATCGGACCCGAGACCACCGTCGGGCTCGCGATCCCGCGCTCCCTCGACTCGATCGTGGCGCTGTTCGCCGTCCTGCGCACCGGCGCCGCCTACGTGCCGCTGGAACTGGACCACCCGGACGAGCGGATCGCCGCCGTCGTGGCCGACGCCCGGCCCGAGGTGATCCTCACGGTGAGCGCGGTCGCGCACCGGCTGACCGGCGACCTGATCGAACTGGACCGGCCGCTTCCCGGGGCTGAGCCGTACACGACGTTCGCCCCGGACGACCCCGGCCGGCTGCGGCACCCCGCCTACACCATCTACACCTCCGGCTCGACCGGCCGGCCCAAGGGCGTCGTCACCGAGTACGCGGGCCTGACCAACATGCTGATCAACCACCAGCGCCGCATCTTCGAGCCGGTGCTGGCCCGGCACGGCCACCGGGTCTTCCGCATCGCGCACACCGTGTCGTTCGCCTTCGACATGTCGTGGGAGGAGCTGCTGTGGCTCGCCGACGGACACGAAGTGCACATCTGCGACGAGGAGTTGCGCCGCGACGCCCCGCGCCTGGTCGCCTACTGCCTGGAGCACGGCATCGACGTCGTCAACGTGACCCCGACGTACGCGCAGCAACTCGTCGCCGAGGGCCTGCTGGACGACCCCGGCCGGCGGCCGGCGCTCGTCCTGCTCGGCGGTGAGGCCGTCACCCCGGCCCTGTGGCAGCGACTGGCACGGACCGAGGGCACGGTCGGCTACAACCTGTACGGGCCCACCGAGTACACCATCAACACCCTCGGCGTCGGCACCTTCGAGTGCGCGGACCCCGTGGTGGGCGTCCCCATCGACAACACCGACGTGTACGTCCTCGACCCGTGGCTGCGGCCCCTGCCCGACGGAGTGCCCGGCGAGCTGTACGTGTCCGGCGTCGGCATCGCGCGCGGCTACCTCGGGCAGCCCGGCCAGAGCGCGCACCGCTTCGTCGCCTGCCCCTTCGCGGCGCCCGGGGAGCGCATGTACCGCACGGGCGACCTGGTGGTACGCCGGCCCGACGGCAATCTGGCCTACCTCGGCCGCACCGACCAGCAGGTCAAGATCCGCGGCCACCGGGTCGAACTCGGCGAGGTGGAGGCCGCGTTCGCGGCCCACCCGGCGGTGCGGTTCGTGGCGGCCGTCGCCCAGCCCGACCCGCAGGTCGACGGCGCCCACCGGCTGGCCGCCTACCTGGTGCTGGAGGACGCCGAGCTGGCGGACGTCGCCGCCGACGTGGGCGCCGCCCTGCCGGACTTCCTGCGCCCCACCCACTACGCCCGGGTCGACGCCGTCCCGCTCACGGTGAACGGGAAGGCCGACACCAAGGCCCTCCCGGAGGCCAAGCCGCTGGGCGCCCTGACCACTGCGGGGGAGCGGGGCCCGCGGTCCGCGACCGAGACCGCCGTGTGCGAGATGTTCGCCGAGGCACTGGACCTGGACGACGACGAGGTGAGCGCGGTGAGCGACTTCGTGTCCCTGGGCGGGCACTCCATGCTGGCGGTGCGGCTGGCCGCGCTGCTCCGCCGCGAGTACGGTCCCGTGATCACCGTCCGAGATCTGTTCACCCTGCGCACCCCGGAAGCGATTGCCCGCCACCTCGATGACCACTGACCCGCAGCGGCCCCGCCACGGGGCCGCCATCCTGCGCACCGCCCTGCGCCGCAACCTCGGCGCCATGACCTCGGGCACCCTCCTCATGGGCCTCTACCAGGCCGGTGAGACGGCGTTCCCCATCGCCCTCGGCCTGATCGTGGAGCACGCCCTGCGCGGCGATCGCGGCCTCGACGCCCTCGCGCTGTCGATCGGCGCCCTGGCCGTGATCATCACGACGGTGTCGCTGTCGTGGCGGTTCGGCATGCGCATCCTGCAGAAGGCCAACACGACCGAGGCGCACCGCTGGCGGGTGAAGGTCGCCGCCTGCGGACTGCAACCGGTGGCGCGCGACACCGGCCTCAAGTCGGGCGAGGTGCTCACCATCGCCACCGAGGACGCCGACCAGACCGCCGACATCATCGAGGTGGTGCCGCTGCTGGTCAGCTCGCTCGTCGCGGTGCTCGTCGCGTCGGTCGCGCTGGGACTGGCCGACCTGCGGCTGGGCCTGCTGGTGATCGTGGGGACGGTGGCCATCCTGTCGATCCTCAGCGTGATGTCCCGGCGCATCGGCTCCAGCACCCAGGAGCAGCAGGCACGCGTGGCCCGGGCGGGGGCCAAGGTCGCCGACCTGATCACGGGCCTGCGCCCGCTGCACGGCTTCGGCGGCAACCACGCCGCGTTCCGGTCCTACCGGAAGGTCAGCGCCGAGGCGCGGCAGCAGTCGATCACCGTGGCGAAGGTGAACGGCGTCTACGCGGGCACCGCGCTGGCGCTCAACGCGGTCCTCGCCGGAGCCGTCACCCTGACGGCCGGCCTGCTGGCCTTCGAGGGGCGCATCACCATCGGGGAACTCGTCATGGCCGTCGGCCTCGCGCAGTTCATCATGGAGCCGCTGAAGCTGTTCTCCGAGATGCCCAAGTACGTGATGATCGCGCGGGCGTCGGCGGAGCGCATGGCGCTGGTCCTGGCGGCGCCCGCGGTCATGACCCCCGGCACCGGCCACCCGGCCCCGGGCGGCGGCCTGGAGGTCGACGGCGTCCGCCACGGCACGCTCGACGGCCTCACCTTCAAGGTGGAGGCGGGCGAGTTCGTCGCCATCGCCCCCTACCAGCCGCGCGCGGCGGCCGATCTCGCGGCCGTGCTGGCCGTCGCCGTGCCGCCCACCGCCTACGAGGGGACGGTCCGTGTCGGCGGGCAGGACCTCGCGGAGCTGTCCGTCGAGGCCGTCCGCGCCCACCTGCTGGTGAACCCCTACGACGGTGAGATCTTCGCCGGCACCCTGCGCACCAACATCGACCCCTCGGGCACCGGCACCGCGGTCCCGGAAGCCGTCGCGGCCTCGCTGCTGACCGACGTCGTCGCCCTGCACCCGGAGGGTCTGGACCACCCCGTCCGCGACCGGGGTGCCAACCTCTCCGGCGGCCAGCGCCAGCGCCTGTCCCTGGCCCGCGCGCTGGCCGCCGGCACCGAGGTCCTCGTGCTGCACGACCCGACGACGGCGGTGGACGCGGTCACGGAGCAGCTCGTCGCCCGCAACGTGGCCGAGCTGCGCAGGGGGCGTACGACGATCGTCATCACCAGCAGCCCCGCGTTCCTGGACGCGGCGGACCGGGTGCTGGTCCTGGACGAGGGGGCCGTCGCCGCGGAGGACACCCACCGCAATCTGCTGGCGAACGACCCGCACTACCGCACGGCGGTGGCGCGCTGACCTCCCGCACGGGGGCGCCGGCGAGCCGTCCCCGGCGGGGCTGGTGACGCACGTGGCGGGGGGCGAGCAGGGCTGCATCGCCCGGGCCTCGCGGCGGAGCGCGCAGTGGCCCGGGCAGTCGCGGCGGCCGTGGCGTGTCAGCAGGGCGCTCAGGCGCGCCGCCGGGCGGGTGCTCACCGGCTTCGCGCCGGTTCACCCACCGAGGGCCCAGCCGACGTCCCTGAGCAGCGCGTGCCGCCACCCGGCACGGTCGTGCCCCGAGGCGGACCGGGACACCCGCACCGTCGCCCCGGCCCGCGCGGCCAGGTCCTCGACCACCGCGCAGTGGGGCAGCATCCGCCCCTCGTGCTCCCCGACGTCGAACGCCACCCGCAGCCCGGACAGATCCGCCCCCTGCCGCAACCGCTCGGCGAGCGCACCGCCCAGCGGCCCGTCCAGCGGATCGGCTCGCCGGGACGCGTCGGCCGTCCACCAGAACGACCCGGACTGACAGGCGACCCGGGACACCAGCCCGGGGAACTCCAGCGCCGCGTGGAGCGCGCCGAGCCCGCCGAGGCTCTGCCCGGCGACCACCAGCCGTCCCGCCTCGGCCGGCACACCCGACTCCGCCACCAGCGGCAGCAGTTCGTCGCGGACCGCCTCCCACAGCTCCGGCCGGCACCCGAACTCGGCCGCCCGGTCCTTGGCCGGCAGGAACACCAGGGTGACCGGCGGCAGCTCACCGGCGGCCACGGCCGAACCGAACGCGGTCACGGCCGGGTGCAGATACAGCCAGTCGTCCCCGTCGAGAAGCAGCACCAACGGCCCGCCCCCGCCCACCGGTTGGATCCGCACGGTACGCCGCCCGCCGAGCCGCTCGCTCGCCCAGCGCACCCGCGCCCGCGGCAGCGGCAGCACGTCACCGGGGCCCACGACGGGCCAGTGCGGCTGCGCCGGGGCGTCCGGCGTCGCCGCCAGGGACCGTTCACCGCCCGCTCCGTGAGGATTGAGGGGGTCGGCGTACGACCCGTCCGGCGTCGCGAACCGGTAGGTCACCCACAACCGCGCCGGCATCGGCACCTCGGCGTACCAGCAGTCCGAGTCCGCCCACCGCTCCAGCGGGACGGGATCCGACCAGCTCTCGAACTCCACGGCCACCGGCCCGGACCCGCGCCACAGGAACAGGGCCCTCCAGCCGCCGCCCCCGTCGGGCACCGCCGCGGGCGCGCCCGCGGCGGCCCAGAACGCGGCACTGCCGGGCGCGCCCGGCAGCCCGAACGCGGCGAAGGCGTCCTCCCGGTCGGCGGCGGCCACACGCATGAACGTCTCCTTGTGAGCCGGAGGGGCAGAGGCTAGGCTCCGTCAATTAGGCGAGCCTAACCTAACGTTGGCCTTTCGAGGAGGTACCCGCGCATGAGCACCAACCCCTTCGACGACACCGAAGGCCGGTTCCTGGTCCTGGTCAACGACGAAGGCCAGCACTCCCTGTGGCCCGTCTTCGCCGAGGTGCCCGGAGGGTGGACGGTCGCCTTCGCCGAGAACACCCGCGAGGCCTGCCTCGAGTACGTCGAGACCCACTGGACGGACCTGCGCCCGCGCTCCCTCGCCGCGTCCCAGGACGCCTGAGCGCGCCCGTGCTCTGCACCCGGCTGACCAACGCCCGGTTCCTCACCATGGATCCGGGCCACCCGGTCGCCCACGACCTCGGCATCTGGCGGGGCCGGATCGTGGGTCTCGACGACGCCGTGACCGCCCTGCCCGCCCGCGAGGTGGTCGACCTTCAGGGCGCCACGGTCCTGCCCGGCTTCGTCGACGCCCATGTGCACCTGGCGTGGACGGGGTTCAAGCAGACCACCCCGAGCATCGCCGGCCGCACCCGCGTGGACGACGTGCTCGCCGTCGTGGCCGGGGCCGTGGCCCGCAGCCGGGGACCCGGAGACTGGGTGAGCATCGCCGGCTACGACCAGCGCGCCCTGGGCCGCCACCTCACCGCCGCCGAGCTCGACCGGGTCAGCGACGGGCGCAAGCTGTACCTGCTGCACGACTCCGGGCACGGCTGCGTCGTCAACACCGCCGTCCTGGACCTGCTGCCCGCCGACGTCCCGCACGACAACGGCTTCCTCGCCGAACAGGCCATGGGCGCCGCCCGCGCCCTGCGCCTGCCCTACTCCCAGCGGGAGCTGGCCGAGGCCATCGGCCGCGCCGCCCGCACCTGCCTGGCCGAGGGCATCACCGCCTGCGCCGAAGCCGGCATCGGCGGCACCCTCTTCGGCCACAGCCCCGTCGAGCTCGGCGCCTACCAACTGGCGCTCGAAGAGGGCCTGTTGCCGCTGCGGGTCCAGCTCATGGTGTCCGCCGACCGGCTGCGCCCCGTCGCCGCGCACGAGGACGACGGCATCCCCGGCGCCCTCGACCTCGGCCTGCGCACCGGCTTCGGTGACGACCGGCTCCGCGTCGGGGCCCTGAAGATCTACACCGACGGCGGCATGATGGCCCGTACGGCCGCGCTGACCGCCCCCTACGAAGGGCTCGACCACACCGGGCAGTTGCAGGACGACCCGGACGCCCTCACGCGGCTCGTCGTCGACGGGCACCTCGCCGGCTGGCAGCTCGCCGTCCACGCGATCGGCGACCGGGCCGCCGACCTCGCCCTGGACGCCCTCGAACGGGCCCAGCGGCTCCGCCCCCGCCCCGACGCCCGCCACCGCATCGAGCACGCCGGGCTGATCCGGCCCGACCAGCTGCCGCGCTTCGCGCGCCTCGGCGTCACGGCCGTCGTCCAGCCTGCGTTCCTGCGGTACTTCGGCGACGACTACGCCACGATCATGGGTGAGGAGCGGGCCCCGTGGCTCTACCGGGGCAGGGCGTTCCTGGACCACGGCATCCCCCTGGTGGGCAGCTCCGACCGGCCCGTCGCCGACGGATCCCCTCTGCGGGCCGTGCAGTTCATGGTCGAACGCGCCTCCTCGTCCGGCCGGCTCATCGGCCCGGACGAGGGCATCACCGTCGACGAGGCCCTGTACGCCTACACCGTCGCGGGGGCCCGTGCCTGCCACTGGGAGGACGCCCTGGGCAGCCTCGCCCCGGGCAAGCGCGCCGACCTGGCCGTCCTCGGCGACGACCCGCGCCGCGTCGACCCCTCGCGCATCGGCGGGATCGAGGTCGTGCAGACCTGGGTCGACGGCCGCCCGGCCGGCCCGCAGGAGGATCCACGGGAATGAGGATCAGGGCGATCAGGGCGATCAGGGCGATCAGGGCATGAACAGCGCCAGCAGCACCACCGCCGCGGCGACGAGCAGAACGATCATCCAGACCGGCTTGCCCCGCCGTCCCCCGCCCCGGCCCGCGTCCTCGGGTCCGCCGCCGCGGGGACGGTCCTCCGGCAGTACCGCGTCGTCCGGGCGGTCACGCGTGTAGAAATCGTCGTTCGCCATGGCGGACTCCCTCCGTAAGAGCCCACGGGTGCCCCTCGCTCCCTGCATCGAACACATTGTTCGAAAAGGAGTCGAACTCCACGTTTCACCTGGTCACGCTGCCGGCATGGGCCACGCGAAGACCTCGTACGTCTGCCTCCCCTGCCGGGCGTCGTACAAGCAGCCGTACGACCGGGACCGGGCACGGGTCTGCCCGCGCTGCGCGCGGCTCCTCGTCCACGTGGGTTCGGCCTTCGCCGCGCCCCGCCGCCGGGACACCGCGGCCTGGCGGACGCTGTCCGTGCTGCTGCACGCCGGCGTCCGCTTCCACAAGAGCTGCTGCGGCGGCCCGGGCTACCGCCCCCGCACGCCGCGGGAGGTGCGCGAGCGGATGATCCATGCCGGACGCACGGGCGAGTCCTTCGCGCAGGCCCTCGTCCGTTCCCTCTGACCGAGGCCGGGGACGCCCGCTCAGGCCGGGCAGTCGCCCCGGGTGGTCGCCGTGCCCCAGCGGACCATCAGGTAGCCGGACCCGCCGATCTCGGCGACGGCGTAGCGGGAGTACGGCCAGGCGCTGCCCGCCCGCTCCCGTTCGCCCACCAGGGCCCGGCACGCCTCGCCGGCGGCCAGCGCCGCCCAGGACTCCACCTGCCCCTGGTTCCACCGCAGGTACTCGGACCAGACGTACATCGCCGAGTTCGCGGGGTCGAAGCCCACCTTGATGTGGTCGTGGCCGAGCACCCGGTCCGTGCCGAGCGTCCCGCGCATGCCGTTGGTCCCCGCGATGATCTTCTTGGCGGTGCCGTCCGCGACCCGGATCTCCGCGCCGTCGGTGCTGGGGACCATCGCCTGCCCCAGCCCTTCCTCGCCGGGCTGCCAGTCCTGCGCACCGTCGCCGCCCCCGCCCGTCCCGCCGCCGGCCGACGGGCAGTCCGTGCCGGCGGCGAAGTCGTCCTGCCAGGTCACCCGCGCCTCGCGGCCCTCCTCCTCCGCGATGAGGACGTACGTCCGGTACGGCAGGTCCGGGTGCTGCCGCAGGACGACGTCCCGGAGGGTCAGGCACATCGACCCGGCGATCTCCGTCTCCGCGTACAGCGTGCCCTGCTCGTCGGAGGACAGCCGGTACGAGAGGTACACCTCGCGGCGCGACGCGTGGAAGCGCACGGCCCCCGGCTCGAAGTCGACGCCGTCGCCCAGCTGCTGCGCCTCGACACTCTGGTCGTGCAGCACCGCGCGCGCCACGTCGTGCTCCGCTGCGCCCCGCGCCGCCCGCGCCCGGTTCCAGCTCGCCGCACTCGCCGAGCCGGTACTCCGGTCCTCGTGCCGCGCCGTGCCGTTCCCCTGCGCGGTGCTCGCCGTGGCCCGCCCGGCCCCGGCGGTCGTCAGTGGCGAGGCCGAGGCGGTGGACGAGGACGAGGACGCGCGAGGGTCACCGCCGGTGTCACCGGGCAGCAGCGCCGCGACGCCTCCGGCCAGACCGCCGACGACACCCGCCGCGAGCGCGACGGTGGCCAGCACCCGCTTCCGGGAACGGCGCGGGTCCGCCGGAACCTGCCAGGTGGGGTCGTCGGCGGCGGGTATCTCCCACGCGGCTGTGATCATGTCCACGGGCGCCGGTGACGTGCCCGCACTCGCCGCCTGCGTGACCTGGGAGGCCAGCAGCCCCGCACACTCCTGGGCGGCCTCGGCGGCTGTCGGCCGGTCACCCGGCTCCTGGGCCAGCGCCTTCTCCACGACCCGGCGCAGCAGCTCGGGGACGCCGTCGAGGTCGGCCTCGCCGGACATCACCCGGAACGCCACCACATCGGGTGCGCCGGCCCCGAAGGGCAGCCGCCCGGTGGCCGCGTAGGCCACCAGCGCCCCCCACGCGAACACGTCACCCGCCGGACCCGCGGTGCCCTGGCGGTACTGCTCGGGACTGATCCAGCCGGGGGTGCCGGTCGTGATCCCCGTCCGGGTGACGCTGGTCCCGTCCGCGGCGTGCGCGATGCCGAAGTCCAGCAGCCGGGGTCCGGCGGGGGTGAGCAGCACGTTCTGCGGCTTCACGTCGCGGTGCACCACGCCCACGGCGTGGATGGCGGCGAGCGCCTGCGCGGTGGCCGCCGCGAAGGCGTAGGGGCCTCCGTCGGTGAGCGGCCCCCGGGCGAGGACGTGCTGGGTCAGCGTCGGCCCGGGGACGTAGGCGGTCGCCAGCCACGGTGTCGGCGCGTCGGGATCGGCTGCGAGCAGGGGGACCACGTGCGGTCCGGTGACACGGGAGGACAACTCGACCTCGCGCCGGAAGCGGGCCCTGAACTCCGGGTCCTGGGCCTGCTCGGGGTGGATCACCTTGACCGCCACGCGCAGCCCGTCGGGGGCGACGCCGGCGTGGACGGTGCCCATACCGCCCGCGCCGAGACGGCCGATGATCCGGTAGGGACCGATGCGGGACGGGTCTCCCGGACGAGCCGGCTGGACCCTTCCGCCGGAGCCGATTGCGCTCACGAACACTTCCTTGCGACGAGATGACGATGCGGACCGGGGGAGAAGCCGACGGCGACGGTCCGGTCCGGGCAGACGGGCATGTAACGCACGGCAGTTGGACAACCCGTGTCCTGCCCGGCGTGCAGCCCCGTTGCGCACGGGTCGGTACGGCCGTGCTCAGCCGCCCGTACCGCGCGCCGTCCACGTCTGCGGCATCCCGGTCACGGCGTTCGACTGCCGCCCGTACACGGCACTGCCCCGTCGCATCGTGGTCCCTCCCCGGCCCTCGACCTGTGCGACGCGAGCCTATGCGGCTTTCCGCCCGGAGGCGGCCGGAACGGCCCGGTCGCGTATCGGAGGCTCCTGGCGCAGGAGGCCCTCGCCGGAGCGGGTCCCGGTGACGGCGCCTGTCGCGCGGTTCCCGGCGCGATCAGGTAAGCAGGAACGGTGAGCCAGGACGCGACCGACCCCTTCGTGCATGTCCGGGGCGCCGGTGAGAACAATCTGCGGAACATCGACGTCGACGTTCCGCGGGACGCGATGGTCGCCTTCACCGGCGTCTCCGGTTCCGGCAAGTCCTCGCTCGCGTTCGGCACGCTCTACGCGGAGGCCCAGCGGCGCTACTTCGAGTCCGTGGCACCGTACGCCCGAAGGCTGTTACAGCAGGTCGGCGCACCGCACGTGCAGGAAATCACCGGACTGCCACCCGCCGTGGCCCTGCAGCAGCGGCGCGGGTCGCCCAGCTCACGCTCGACCGTCGGCACCCTCACCACCCTGTCCAATCTGCTGCGCATCCTGTACTCCCGCGCCGGCACCTATCCGCCCGGGGCCGCGCGGCTGGAAGCCGAGTCCTTCTCACCCAACACCGCGGCCGGCGCCTGCCCTCGGTGCCATGGACTGGGCGTCGTGCACGACGTCGCCGAGGACCTGCTCGTCCCGGACCCCTCGCTGAGCATCCGCGAGGGGGCGATCGCCGCCTGGCCGGGCGCCTGGCAGGGGGCCAACCTGCGCAGTGTCGTGAACGGCCTCGGCATCGACATCGACCGGCCGTGGCGCAGGCTCAGGAAGAAGGACCGGGACTGGCTGCTGTACACGGACGAGCAGCCCTCCGTGTACATCGAGCCGGAGGAGGACCGCATCGACTACGGCTATCAGGGCAAGTTCTGGAGCGCCCGCAAGCATGTCATGCACGTCCTCGCCGACTCCAAGAGCGAGAAGATGCGCGAACGGGCGCTCAAGTTCGTCAGGAGCGTGCCCTGCCCCGAGTGTCACGGCAGCGGTCTGCGCCCCGAGGCGCTCGCCGTGACCTTCGCCGGACGTTCCCTCGCCGAGATCAACGCGATGCCGCTCACGGAGGCAGTGGCGCTGCTGCGGCCCGTGGCGGGGCGGACCGAGGCGGACGCCACCACCTCGACCGCCCGATCCGGGGAGACGACCGAGGTCGCGGTCCGCATCTGCGGCGATCTGGTCGCGCGGATCGAGGTACTGCTCGACCTGGGCCTCGGCTACCTCAGCCTCGGGCGCCGCTCCACGACCCTGTCACCCGGCGAGGCGCAACGCCTGCGGATCGCCACCCAGCTGCGCTCCGGCCTGTTCGGCGTCGTCTACGTCCTCGACGAACCCTCCGCCGGCCTGCACCCGGCTGACGCGGAGCCGCTGCTGGACGTGCTGGACCGCCTCAAGGCGGCGGGCAACTCGCTGTTCGTCGTGGAGCACGACATGGACGTCGTACGGCGGGCCGATTGGGTGGTCGACATCGGCCCCGGCGCGGGCGAAGGCGGCGGACGCGTGCTGTACAGCGGCCCGGTCGCCGGTCTCGAGCGGGTCCGGGAGTCGGCTACGAGCCCGTACCTGTTCGGGCGCGCCCAGCCGCTCGATCACCGCCCGCGCGCACCGCACGGGTGGCTGCACCTGCGCGGCGTCTCCCGCCACAATCTGCGCGACGTGTCGGTCGACGTACCGCTCCGCGTGCTGACGGCGGTGACGGGGGTCTCCGGTTCCGGAAAGTCGACGCTGGTGACGCAGGTACTCGCCGAGGTCGTCCGCGGCCACCTCGGACTCGTGCCCGAGGAGCCCGGCGAGGCGCAGCTGGAGGTCGACGTCCAGGACGCGTCGGGGGTCGAGTCGTTCGACCGGCTGGTCCTGGTCGACCAACGGCCCATCGGCCGGACTCCCCGGTCCAACCTGGCCACGTACACAGGGATGTTCGACGCGGTGCGCAAGCTGTACGCGGCGACGGACGAGGCCGGGGCGCGCGGCTACTCGGCCGGGCGGTTCTCCTTCAACGTGCCCGAAGGACGGTGCGAGACCTGCCAGGGCGAAGGATTCGTCGCCGTGGAACTGCTGTTCCTGCCCGGCACCTACGCGCCGTGCCCGACCTGCCAGGGCGCCCGGTACAACGCCGAAACGCTGGACGTCACCTACCGCGGCAAGAACATCGCGGACGTACTGGCGCTCTCCGTCGACGCCGCCGCCGCGTTCCTGTCCGACGTCCCGGCCGCCTCCCGCAGTCTGGAGACGCTGCGCGAGGTGGGACTGGGGTACCTGCGGCTGGGCCAGCCCGCGACGGAACTCAGCGGTGGTGAGGCGCAACGCATCAAACTGGCCACCGAACTGCAGCGGGCCCGCCGCGGGCACGCGCTCTACCTGCTCGACGAGCCGACCGCGGGGCTGCACCCCTCGGACATCGCGCTGCTGCTGCGACAGTTGCACCGGCTTGTCGACGCCGGCAACACGGTCGTCCTCGTCGAGCACGACCTGGACACGGTCGCCACCGCGGACTGGGTCGTCGACCTCGGTCCGGGCGGCGGCGACGCGGGCGGGCGGGTGGTCGCGGCGGGCCCGCCCGCCAAGGTGGCGAGGGCCCGCCGCAGCGCCACCGCGCCCTATCTGGCGGCCCGGCTCGCGCGTTCCTGACGACACACTCGCGGTGGCGGGTCCCCGACCACCTGCGGCGCGACCGAGAAGCATCGCCGCGCACGTGGACGGACTGCTGCACGGGGGGTGGGCCGGGAACCGGTGACAGCGCGGGACGAGACGCCTTTGGATCGAGCCGTCTCTCCCAGAGCCTGTCGCATGCGACAAGGCTGTCTGGGAGGCGTGGACCTGGGCACCCGGTGCGGTGCGCGTGACACGGAGTCCGCGGCGGACGGGAGGCCCGGGATGTCTGCGGAATCGGCCGGAACGATCGCCCTCCCCACCGGCGAGGAGATCGCGGCGCTCGGGCAGGGAACCTGGTACCTGGGCGAGGACCCGGCCCGGCGTGCACAGGAGATCGCCGCGCTGCGGCTGGGCGTGGACCTGGGCATGACCGTCGTCGACACGGCGGAGATGTACGGCGGCGGCGCAGCCGAGGAACTCGTCGGGGAGGCCCTCCTAGGGCGGCGGGAGGAGATCTTCCTCGTCAGCAAGGTGCTGCCCGGCCACGCCGACCGGAAGGGCACCGTCGCCGCCTGCGAGGCCAGCCTGCGGCGGCTGCGTACGGAACGGCTGGACCTGTACCTGCTGCACTGGCGGGGACGGTGGCCGCTCGAGGAGACCCTTGCGGGATTCACCGACCTGATGGCGGCGGGGAAGATCCGCCACTGGGGCGTGAGCAACCTGGACGTCGCCGACATGGCCGAGCTGGCCACCCTTCCCGGTGGCGACGCCGTAGCCGTGGACCAGGTGCTGTACAACCTCTCCCGGCGCGGCATCGAGTGGGATCTGCTCCCCTGGTGCCGCGAGGCGGAGGTGACGGTCATGGCCTACTCCCCGATCGAGCAGGGGCGGATCCTCCAGGTCGAGGCGCTGGGCGCTGTGGCCCGCACCCTCGGAGCGACACCGGCCCAGGTGGCACTCGCCTGGGTGCTGCAGCAAGGGGTGGTCGCGATCCCGCGTTCCGGATCACCCGACCACGTCCGGCAGAACCGCGGCGCGGCTGATCTCCACCTGCCCACCGAGGCGTTGGACACCCTCGACGCGGCGTTCCCGTCGCCCCGCGGGTCCACGCCCCTGGAGATGCTCTGAAAGAGCTGCCAGGATGACGCGCCCGTTCGTCGTCGGAACGGGAGGTTCGGACCTCCGAGCACAAGTGGGGGCACCCCGCCCGGGGGGTAGGGCCGGGAGGGGCGACCCCTCCTCGGGCCGTCCGGACACGGACCCGCTTCCCTGGTCGGCCACGCCGTCCGGTCACCGGCTCCCGCTCGAGGCGCTGCGACACCGCCCAGACCCCCTGCGGGAGGGGGCCGTACGGCTGACCGGGGACTGCCGCCCGTTCGCTACTGCTCTGCCGGGGTAGGAGGGGCTGTTCCCTTTCGGCCTGGGGTGCGGAGGCGCTCGGCAGGCGGGCTCTGCGAGTCTCGACCGGTAGCAGCCGATGGCGGCGCCGGCGTGAGCGAACGACGCCGTCCGGTTCACGGCGAGGAGGCGAAGGCATGACCGTGATGGGTGTGTCGAAGTTCGAGAGGTTCTTCCGCGCCGCGGCGGGCCTCGACGTGGACAAGAACGACCTGAAGCGGTACGGCGACTTCGTCGACGCGAAGCTCTACGACCTCCTGGTCGTCGGGCAGGCGTCGGCCAAGGCCAACGGCCGGGACACCGTCGAACCGTGGGACCTGCCGATCACCAAGGGTCTCCAGGAGAGCATCCACCGGTTCCGCCGGCTGGACCAGGAGGTCGAGCTGAAACCGATCGTGGAACAGCTGGCCGCGCACCCTCCCCTCGACAGGGCACCCACCGACGAGACCGAAGAGCGCTACCCCGAGATCATCGGCGGTCTCAGCGTCGCCCTCGCCGAGACGTTCAGAACCGTGTATCCGGACGTCAAGAACCCGCAGACCAGCCACTGGGACGGCGTGACGGCGGTGTTCGACCGGCTGCTGTAGCGATCGCGCCCCGGTGCGCGCCAGGTGCGCGTGCCGGTGAAGAAGGCAGCGAACGATCGTGGCGTACGACCAGCGACTCGTGAAGGGAACCACACCATGACTCAGGAACTGCAGGGGATGCGGGTGGCCGTCCTGGCCACCGACGGCGTCGAGCGCGTGGAACTCGACCAACCGCGCGGCGCGCTGCAGGGCGCGGGGGCGAAAACCGAGATCATCTCGCTTCATCCCGGGGAGATCCAGGCCCGCCAGTTCGACCTCAACCCGGCAGGAACCTTCCCTGTGGACCGCCTGGTCGCCGACGCCTCCGTCGACGACTACCAGGCCCTGCTCCTGCCCGGCGGCACGATGAACCCCGACCAGCTGCGCATGGACCGCGACGCGGTGCAGTTCGTCAGGGACTTCATGGCCGGCGGGAAACCGGTCGCGTCGATCTGCCACGGCCCGTGGACGCTGGCGGAGGCGGACACCGTGCGCGGTCGCCGCCTGACGTCCTGGCCCAGCATCCGCACCGACCTGCGCAACGCCGGGGCCGAGGTCGTCGCCGACCAGGAGGTGGTGGTGGACGGGCAGTTGGTCACCAGCCGCGGCCCGGCCGACCTGCCTGCCTTCTGCGCCGCCGTCGTGGACCAGTTCGCCCGGGCGCACCACCCCATGCCCGGCTGAACCCCCGGCCTCGGGACGGCGAGGAGGAAGGTGAGCACGGAGCTTCCTGTCCTCCGAGTCGAGCGATCTTCTCGCAACCATCGACTGCGACGCGTGCCGGTGTACAGTGACGACCGCCCTTGACCTGTACAAAGCAGGCAGGGAGCCGTCTTCCAGGAGTTCGACATGCTGCGCACCATGTTCAAGTCCAAGATCCACCGTGCCACCGTCACCCAGGCCGACCTGCACTACGTGGGGTCCGTGACCATCGACGCCGATCTGCTCGACGCCGCCGATCTGCTGCCCGGCGAGCTCGTCCACATCGTCGACATCACCAACGGCGCCCGGCTGGAGACGTACGTCATCGAGGGCGAGCGGGGATCCGGCGTCATCGGGATCAACGGGGCCGCCGCCCACCTCGTGCACCCCGGCGATCTGGTCATCCTCATCAGCTACGCCCAGGTGACGGACGCCGAGGCCCGGGCACTCGTCCCGAAGGTCGTCCACGTGGACGACCGGAATCGGATCGTGGCCCTCGGAGCCGACCCGTCCGCGCCCGTGCCGGACACGGACCAGCAGCGCAGCACGCACGCGGTCGGCGCCTGAGCGGCGTCCCAGGCGAAGGCGCCCAGGAGCGAGCCGCAGCGCCCCGCCGGTGACAGTCGAGCGGTCCCTGCCCGGCCGTCACCGGCAACCTCGGTGATACCACCACCTGGTCGCCTCCCCGTCGCGCGGGGGAGTGACTGCGCACAGCCGCGCCGGGTAGGCGGGGGAGTAGTCCAGTGCCGGAGTCGAGCCACTGGCTGGAGGACCAGATGACGAACCCGTATCCCGATCCGGTGCCCCCCGCACCGACGCCGGGCCCGGACCCGCACCAACCGGACCCCCCGGGCCCCGACCCCGTGCCCAACCCGCAGCCGCCGCCCGGCCCGGAGCCGACGCCGCCCCCGCCGTCGCCCACCCCGCCCCCGGGGCCGACGCCGCCGGGGCCGCCGGGGCCCGACCCGTCCCCGATCCCCCCGGGACCGGAACCCGTACCGAGCCCCGAGCCGGGCCCGCCCCTGTCCTGAGGCACGACGCGTACGACAGGATGGCGCACGGCAGACAGACACGACGAAGGGGCCGATGGGCGCCCGTCAGGGCGGCCCACCGGCCCCTCGCCGGTGCCCGTGCGGCGGCTCCGGCCGCTACGCCGTGACCTCCGACCGGTCCCCGCCCCACAGCGTGTGGAACGACCCGTCCCGGTCCACCCGGCGGTAGGTGTGCGCGCCGAAGAAGTCCCGCTGCCCCTGCGTCAGCGCGGCCGGCAGCCGCTCCGCGCGCAGGGCGTCGTAGTAGGCCAGCGCCGCCGCGAAGCCGGGCGTCGGCACGCCCTGGCGGGTCGCGGCGACCAGCACCTCGCGCCAGTCGTCCTGGGCGTCCGCGATCTCCCGGGCGAACGTCTCGTCCGACAGCAGGCTCGGCAGGTCCGGCCGGGCGTCGTACGCGGCCCGGATCCGGTCCAGGAACGCCGCGCGGATGATGCAGCCGCCCCGCCACAGCGCGGAGACCGCACCGAGGTCGATGCCCCAGTCGTACTCCTCGCTGCCGGCGGCGATCTCGTGGAAGCCCTGCGTGTACGACACGATCTTCGAGGCGTACAGCGCCTGCTCGACCCGGTCCGCGAACGCCCGGGCCTCCGCCTCGCCCATCGGCTGCGCCGTCGGGCCGGCCAGGCCGCGCGAGGCCTCGCGCAGCGCCGCGTGGCCCGACAGCGACCGCGCGAACACCGCCTCGGCGATGCCCGAGACCGGCACGCCCAGGTCCAGCGCGATCTGCACGGTCCAGCGGCCGGTGCCCTTCTGCTCGGCCTGGTCCACCACGACGTCCACGAACGGCTTGCCCGTCTCCGCGTCCACGTGCGACAGGACCTCGGCCGTGATCTCGATCAGGTAGGAGTCGAGGCGGCCGGTGTTCCAGGTGCGGAAGATGTCCGCGATCTCGGCGGGGGAGTAGCCGGCGACGTCGCGCAGCAGCTGGTACGCCTCGCCGATGAGCTGCATGTCCGCGTACTCGATGCCGTTGTGCACCATCTTCACGAAGTGACCGGCACCGTCCGGGCCGACGTGGGAGACGCACGGCGTGCCGTCGGCCGCCTTGGCCGAGATCTTCTCCAGCATCGGGCCGAGCGAGTCGTAGGACTCCTTCGGGCCGCCGGGCATGATGCTCGGGCCGTTCAGCGCGCCCTCCTCGCCGCCGGAGACGCCCATGCCGACGAAGTGGATGCCCTGCTCGCGCAGGTCCCGCTCGCGGCGCCGGGTGTCCGCGAAGTGCGCGTTGCCCCCGTCGATGATCATGTCGCCGGGCTCCAGCAGCGGCGCGAACTCCTGGATCACCGCGTCCGTCGGGTCGCCGGCCTTCACCATGACGACCAGCCGCCGGGGCCGCTCGAGCGCCGCCACGAAGTCCTTCGCGCTCTCGCACGCGACGAACTCGCCCTCGCCGCCGAACTCCTCGACCAGGGCGTGGGTGCGCGAGGGCGTCCGGTTGTGCACCGCGACCGTGTAGCCGTTGCGGGCGAAGTTGCGGGCGAGGTTGCGGCCCATGACCGCCAGTCCCGTGACGCCGATCTGCGCTGTACTGCTCATTCGGTTCGCTCCTGAAGACCTAGGTGTCGGTGCCGCCGGTGGTGCCCGCCGGCCTGGTCCGTCCGACCATCCTGACGTGCCGCTGTTCCGTCCGCACGCGCGGGTCGCACGACGCCGCGCAGGCAGATACGCACGCGGGGCCCGCGGTACTCAGCGGTCGTACGCGCACCCGCGCGCGCCGCACCCGCGCACCGCGTGCCGCAGGGGGTGCACGGCCGGGGCGCGCGTCGCGCAACTGGGGCCTCATATCGGCCATTCGGGCCTCCGCGCGGCCGATTGGCGTCTTGTTCCGGCCGGTTCGCAGCGCTTACTTTTGCCCCTCCTGACGCATGTCTAGGGGGGCTCCCGATGGCCGTACGCGGCCGGCACCGCCGGTATCAGCCGAACAGGATCAACCGCGCCTCGCTCACCGTCACGGCGGGCGGCGCCGGTATGGCGCTGCCGCTCATGGGGGCGTCGCCCGCCCAGGCGGCGGACGTGGACACCTGGAACAAGGTCGCCGCCTGCGAGTCCAGCGGCAACTGGAGCATCAACACCGGCAACGGCTACTACGGCGGACTGCAGTTCACCCAGTCGACCTGGGAGGCCTACGGGGGCCGGACCTATGCGGCCCGCGCGGACCTGGCCTCCAGGGACCAGCAGATCGCCGTCGCGGAGAAGGTCCTGGACGGGCAGGGGCCGGGCGCCTGGCCGGCCTGCTCGGTACGGGCCGGGCTGACGCGGGGCGGAGGCGAGCCGGACATCCGCCCGGCCGCCGGGCGCACGCAGCAGAAGGAGACGCGGAAGAAGACGTCCATCGAGGACGTCCGGCCGCAGTCGACGCCGCAGTCCCGCGCGGGCAACGCCGAGATGTACACGGTCGTCAGGGGCGACACGCTCTCCGGCATCGCCGGCGAGCACGAGGTCAGGGGCGGCTGGCGCGGGCTGTACACCGCCAACCGCGCGACCATAGGCGACGACCCGGACCTGATCGTGCCGGGGCAGCGGCTCGCGCTGCGCGGTGAGGGCGCGACGAAGACGCGCCCCGCACCCAGGCCGGCCGAGAAGCTCCGCCCGGCGCCGGAGAGGCCCGCGAAGGAGCGGGCCCGGGACGGGGCGGACGGGGCGAAGAAGGACACGGCCCGGGACAGGCACAAGGACAAGGCACAGGACCGGCACAAGGAAGCGGGCAAGGAGCGCGCCGCGCGGTCCACCGCCACCCGCCAGGGCCTCGTCGCCCCGGTCGGCGCCTCCCCGGGCACGCCCTACCGCAAGGCCGGTTCCGCGTGGTCGAAGGGCTACCACACCGGCGTCGACTTCCCCGTCCCCACGGGTACGACCGTCAAGTCCGTCGCGGCGGGCAGCGTGGTCAGCGCCGGCTGGGGCGGCTCGTACGGCTACGAGGTCGTCATCCGGCACTCCGACGGCCGCTACAGCCAGTACGCGCACCTGTCGGCGATCTCCGTGCGCGACGGGCAGTCGGTGAGCGCCGGCCAGCGCATCGGGCGGTCCGGTTCCACGGGCAACAGCTCGGGCCCGCATCTGCACTTCGAGGTGCGGACGGGGCCCGGTTTCGGTTCGGACGTCGACCCCGTGGCGTACCTCAGGGCCGGCGGCGTCAGGATCTGACGCGTGCGCGGTGCCGGTCGAACACCGGCAGCGGGATGTACGGGACGCCGTAGAAGGGAGCGTAGGGCAGCGGGCGCACGTCGCCGGGTACGACCGGCGGCTCCTCGCTGCCGTGCGCCGCGTCCGGGGACGCCCGCGGGGCCGCGGGCCCCGGCACCAGCACGCCCTCCACGAGCAACGGCCCGTCCACGCCCTTGCCGACACGGCTCACGGAGACCGGCGCCGGCAGCGCCGCCGGGCTGCCGGGCACACCGCCCAGGGCGGCCGGCTCGGGCAACTGGGCGGGGCTGCCGGGCACATCACTGACGGAGACCGGCCCGGGCACCGAAGCCGGGCTGCCGGGCACACCGCTCACGGAGACCGGCCCGGACAGGCCCGCAGGACTGTCGGGCACATCGCCCAGGGTCACCGGCTCGGGCAGCTCGGCGGGGCTGCCGGGCACGCCGCCCACGGCGACCGGCTCCCGCTCCTCGCGCGCCAGCCGCTCCGTCGTCAGCAGGATCAGGCCGCCGGCCGCCACCACGCCGCAGCTCAGGGCCAGCGCCGTGCCGGTCGCGCCGTAGCGGAAGGACTCGCCGAACATGGTGATGCCGACCGCGGCCGCCACCACCGGGTTGACGACCGTCAGCATGGCCAGCGGGGCGGCGAGCCCGGCGCCCCGGTAGGACGCCTGGGACAGCAGCATGCCGGCCGTGGCGAGGACGCCGATCACCGCGAGGGACGGCACGTCCGCCGCCGATACGCCGCCGGTCCAGTCGACCGCGACGGTCTTGGTGAACACCGAGGACATGCCGAACGCGATGCCCGACGCGGTCGCCAGCAGCATGCTGCGCACCGCGGGGTGCCGGTGCGCGGCCCGCGCCGCGATCATCAGGGCCACGACCGCGCCCGCCGTCACCAGCGCGACGGCCACCCGTTCGGCCCCGTTCAGCGACTGCGCGTCGGACGCGGCGACCAGGGACAGCAGACCGGCGAGCCCGACCGTCGCCATGATCGCGCCGCGCCAGGCCGTGGCCCCGGCCCTGCGGCCGACGAACAGCGCCGCCATCGGCAGTGCCACGACGATGGTCAGCGCGCCCAGCGGCTGCACCAGGCTGAGCGGGCCGTAGGCCAGCGCCACCACGTGCAGCAGACCGCCGAGGCCGTTCAACGCGACCGCCGCCCACCAGCCCGGCCGGCGCAGCGGGGCGTACTGCTCGCCCGGCGAGGACTCCGCCACCCGCTCCTGCACGATCGCTCCGCCCGCGTAGGCGAACGCGGACACCAGCGACAGCAGAACGGACAACGCGAGGGCGCTCATCGGCTGCTCCTCTGCGGGAGGCGGGGGCTGTCGGCCCGGCGCGGCGAACGGTCGGCTCTCATGTCCAACACCCTGCCGTGTCCGGGTCTTCCCGTCGTCGTCCCTGAGCACTCATTGGGTCCTACTGCCGATGGAGTAGGGGCGAACCCCCGTCATCCCCAGGGTGGGCGCCCCGGGTAGGGGGTCCCCGGGCAGCACCCCTGAGGGGCCTTGGTACTACTGCTCTTCGTGGACCTCGACCCCGACCTCGCCGCGCTCCGCCCGCTGGGCGGCTTCTTCGTGCTGCGCACGGACGGAGCACGAGCGGACTCCCTTCCCACTCTGGCACAGGCGTACGCCGCCACGGCACCCGATGTGCCCGGAAATCCGCTGGTTTTCCGCCTGCGGAAGGTCGCCGCCGCCCTGGGCACCCGCGAGGTGCGCGTCGCCGCGTCCGTCGCGCAGCAGGGACTGACGGCCCGGCTGTGGTCGGTCGCGCTCGGCAGCGCCGTGCTCTGCGGCGCCGTGCCCGACCTCGACCCCGGGCTCCTGCGCTGGGACCCGGACGCCGGCGCGCCCGACGACCTGCGGCTGACCGGCGTCCGGGCCCTGCCCGCGGACGCGGCGACGATCGCGGACGTCGTCCTGTGCGGCCACCTCGACCCCCTGGCGGCGGCCCTGGCCGCCCACGGCGGCCCCGCCCCCGGCCTGCTGCGCGGCAACGCCGCCTCCGCGCTGGCCGGAGCCGCCCGCGAGCTGGACCGCCGGGCCCGGCTGCACGGCCGTCCCGACGCCGCCGCCCGGGCCGGCTCCCTGGCCGCCGAACTCCTCGCCCACCCCGGGCTCGCGGGGGCCGGCACGCTCACCGGCACGTCCTTCCGGCGCCGCAGCTGCTGCCTGTACTACCGGGTGCCCGGCGGGGGCGTCTGCGGCGACTGCTGCTTCCCGCGGCCGCCCCGCTCTTCCCCACGGGCCGCTTCTGGGTGACCATGAAAGGGAACGGCCGCTGAGAGCAGGGAGTTGCGGGTGCGAGTGGGACTGCTGACCCGGGAGTACCCGCCGGATGTGTACGGCGGTGCGGGTGTCCACGTGGAGTTCCTCGCCCGGGAACTGAGACCGCTGGTCGATCTCGACGTGCACTGCTGGGGCGAGGGCCGCACCGACGGCGTACGGCGGCACCGGTCCTGGTCCGCGCTGGACGGGGCCAACGACGCGCTGCGCACCTTCTCCGTGGACCTGGCGATGGCCGCCGCGCTCGAAGGCCGTGAGCTGGTCCACTCGCACACCTGGTACGCCAACCTCGGCGGTCACCTCGCCAAGATGCTGTACGGCATCCCGCATGTGATGACCGCGCACTCCCTGGAGCCGCTGCGACCCTGGAAGGCGGAGCAGCTCGGCGGCGGCTACGAGCTGTCCAGCTGGGCCGAGCGCACGGCGATCGAGGCCGCCGACGCGGTCGTCGCCGTCTCCGGCGCGATGCGCGAGGACATCCTGGGCTGCTATCCGGCGCTGGACCCGCAGCGCGTGCACGTCGTGCACAACGGCATCGACACCACGCTGTACCGGCCCGACCCCGGGACGGACGCCCTGGACCGGATCGGCCTGGACCGCTCC
Organism: Streptomyces sp. NPDC003456; assembly: GCF_042878735.1. Taxonomy (NCBI): domain Bacteria; kingdom Bacillati; phylum Actinomycetota; class Actinomycetes; order Kitasatosporales; family Streptomycetaceae; genus Streptomyces; species Streptomyces sp. NPDC003456. The sequence continues at coordinate 1,076,181 of NZ_JBIAOK010000001.1, read as the reverse complement.
CGGCCGTACGTGCTGTTCGTCGGGCGCATCACCCGGCAGAAGGGCGTGCCGCACCTGCTGCGCGCGGTGCGCGACATCGACCCGGCCGCGCAGGTCGTGCTGTGCGCGGGCGCCCCCGACACGCCGGAGATCGACCGGGAGTTCCGGGAGCTGTTCGCGGAGCTGGGCGAGGTCCGCGACGGCGTCTTCTGGATCCCGAAGATGCTGCCCCGACCGGAGGTGATCCAGCTCCTGACCCACGCCGCGCTGTTCGTGTGCCCCTCGGTGTACGAGCCGCTCGGCATCGTGAACCTGGAGGCGATGGCCTGCGGCACGCCCGTGGTGGCCTCGGCGGTCGGCGGCATCCCGGAGGTCGTGGACGACGGCGGGACCGGTCTGCTCGTCCCGGCCGGCGAGGGTTTCGAGGCCGGGCTCGCCCGGGCCATGGACACCGTCCTGGCCGATCCCGGGGCGGCGCGGCGCATGGGCGAGGCCGGGCGCGAGCGCGCGGTCGGCGAGTTCGGCTGGGACGCGGTGGCCCGCCGCACGGTCCGGCTGTACGAGGAGATCGTCAAACAGGCTTAGTGGGTACTGGTCAGGGGCAGGCATCGGGGAAATCGGCGATAGGGGAGCGGCCATGCGTGGTGGTGGTGGTCCTTCGGTCCTGGGGATCGTGCTGGCGGGCGGCGAGGGCAAGCGGCTGATGCCCCTGACCACGGACCGCGCCAAACCCGCGGTGACCTTCGGCGGCACGTACCGCCTGGTCGACTTCGTGCTGTCCAACCTGGTCAACGCCGGCATCCTGCGCATCTGCGTCCTGACGCAGTACAAGTCGCACTCGCTGGACCGGCACATCACCACCACCTGGCGGATGTCCAACCTGCTGGGGAACTACGTCACGCCGGTCCCCGCCCAGCAGCGCCTCGGACCGCGCTGGTACCTGGGCAGCGCCGACGCGATCCTGCAGTCGCTGAACCTGATCTACGACGAGCGCCCCGAGTACGTGGCCGTCTTCGGTGCCGACCACGTCTACCGCATGGACCCGCGCCAGATGCTCACCCAGCACATCGACAGCGGGGCGGGCGTGACGGTGGCCGGCATCCGGGTGCCGCGCACCGAGTCCTCGTCGTTCGGCGTGATCACGCCCGGCTCGGACGGGCGGACGGTGGAGCGCTTCCTGGAGAAGCCGACGGCCCCGCCCGGCCTGGCGGACGACCCGAACTGCGTGTTCGCTTCCATGGGCAACTACATCTTCACCACCAAGGCCCTCATCGAGGCGCTCAAGCGCGACGCGGAGGACGAGTCCTCCGTGCACGACATGGGCGGCTCGATCCTGCCCCAGCTCACCGACCGGGGCGAGGCCGCGCTGTACGACTTCAGCGCCAACCACGTCCCGGGCGAGACCAGCCGCGACCAGGGCTACTGGCGGGACGTCGGCACGCTGGACGCCTACTACGAGGCGCACATGGACCTGATCGCCGAGCGGCCCGCCTTCAACCTGTACAACCGCAGCTGGCCCATCTACACGCACTCGTACCAGCTGTCGCCGGCCCGGTTCAACGCGGGCGGCATCGCCAGCGAGTCCATCATCAGCGCGGGCTGCCTGGTGCGGGGGCAGGTGACGCGGTCGGTGCTGTCGCCGGGCGTGCTGGTCGACCCCGGCGCGGTGGTGCAGGGCTCCGTGCTGCACGACAACGTGCACGTGGGGCGGGGCGCGGTGGTGCGCGGGGCCGTGCTCGACAAGAACGTCGAGGTCCCGCCGGGTGCCACCATCGGCGTCAACCCCGAGCGGGACGCGGAGCTGTACACTGTCTCCAAGGGCGGCGTCATCGCCCTGGGCAAGGGGCAGCTGGTCACCTGACGAGACGGCGGACGGGGACTTTGTCCTGCCTCTGGACGAAGCCCCCGATCCGTGTTGCCATGCCAACGTCTTGTACATGACAACGTTGGCATGGAGGTTCCGTGCGTCCCCGACGCCCCAGAAACCGCCTCGCGTTACTGCTCGCCGTGCTTCTCGCCCTCACCGGCCTGGCCTCCGCGCCCGCCCTCGCGGACGACCCCGCCGAGATCCACGGCCTCAAGGGCGAGTACTACACCCACTCCGCCCCCGGCGCCTTCGACTTCCACACCCTCAAGGCGACGACGTTCGAGAAGGACCTCGACTTCGGCAACCTCGAACCGCGCCTCGACTTCACCACCGGCCGGTCCGACGACGTCAGCGTCCGCTGGACGGGCAGGCTCGTCCCGCGCGAGACCGGCTCCCACACCTTCTCCGTCACCGCCGACAACGGCTTCCGCCTCTGGATCGACGGCACCCTCGCCATCGACCACTGGGTCGACGACTGGGACCGCGAACAGACCTCCGCCCCCGTCGAGCTGACCGCCGGCACGCCGTACGACATCAAGGTCGAGTACTTCGAGCACTACGGCGGCTCCAACTTCCACCTGCGCTGGACGCGGCCCGGGGCCGCCAAGGAACCCGTCCCCCAGTCCGCCTTCCGCCTGCCCGAGGGATTCGACTACGACGGAGCCCTCGCCGCCACCGTCCAGAGCAGCGGCCGCACCCTGAAGCTCGACTTCGCCCGGCCCGTCGCCGCGCCCCCGGCCGGCTTCGCCGAGCACCTCACGGCGGTCATCGGCGGTGCCGTCTGGCCCCTCGGTGCCGCCCGGCCCGACCCGTCCGACCCCACCGCCCTCCTGGTCGCCCTCGACGAGCCCGTCGTGGGCAACAGGACCGGCACGGCCAAGGGCTCCGCCGACGTCCGCTACGACGGCGAGGGCGGCCTCTCCGACACCCAGGGCAACGTTGTCAGCGCCTTCTGGACCAGCGGCCCCAACCACTCGACCCACCAGCTGCGCACCCGCTGGGCCGACGAGGTCGGACCGGACAACGCCCTGCCCGAGTACCCGCGCCCGCAGCTGACCCGGGACGCGTGGCGCAACCTCAACGGCCGCTGGCAGTTCGCCCCCGCCGAGCCGGGCGAGCAGCCGCCCGTCGGCAGGACGCTGAAGGAGCGGATCCTCGTGCCGTACCCGGTGGAGTCCCAGCTCTCCGGGGTCGAACGGCACGAGGACCGCATGTGGTACCGCCGCACCTTCACCGTCCCGCGCGACTGGCACATCGGCTCCGCCCGGCGGCTCAAGCTCAACTTCGGGGCCGTCGACTGGCGCTCCGAGGTCTACGTCAACGGCACGAAAGTGGCCGTGCACGAGGGCGGCTACGACAAGTTCGGCGCCGACATCACCGACGCGCTCAAGCCCGGCCGCACCCAGGAGCTGATCGTCGGCGTCCACGACCCGACCGACGCCGCGTCCGGTGAGAACCCGCCCCTCGGCAAGCAGCGCCTGGACCCGAGCGGCATCTGGTACACCCCGTCCTCCGGCATCTGGCAGACGGTCTGGCTGGAGCCGGTGGCCCGCGACCACGTCGACTCCCTCGCGATCACGCCCGACGTGGCCGGGGAGAAGGTCACCGTCGAGGCCCGGGGCGTCCGCGACGGCGTACCGGTCCGGGCGACGGCGTACGAGGGCCGGCGCAAGGTGGCCACGGCCCGCGGCCGCACCGGCGCCCCGCTGACCCTGACCGTCCACGACCCGCGCCTGTGGTCGCCGGACGACCCGTTCCTCTACGAGCTCCGCGTCGAGGTGGGGGCCGACCGGGTCGGCAGCTACTTCGGGATGCGCTCCATCGCCGTCGAGAAGGTGAACGGCGTACCGCGCACCGTCCTCAACGGCGAACCGGTCTTCCTGATGGCCACCCTCGACCAGGGCTTCTGGCCGGACGGCCTGCACACCGCGCCCACCGACGAGGCCCTGGCCTACGACCTGAAGGTGCACAAGCGGCTCGGCTACAACTCCGTGCGCAAGCACATCAAGGTCGAGCCGGACCGCTGGTTCTACTGGGCCGACCGGCTCGGACTGCTGGTCTGGCAGGACATGCCGGCGATGACGGCCGGGGTGAACCCGAGCGCCTCCGCCCGCGCCCGCTACGAGCGCGAGCTGAAGGAGATGATCGACGAGCACGTCAGCAGTCCCTCGGTCGTCATGTGGGTGACCTTCAACGAGGGCTGGGGCCAGTACGACGTGGGCCGGGTCGCCGAGCAGGCCAAGGCCTGGGACCCCACCCGCCTCGTCAACAACCAGTCCGGGCTGAACCTGGGCGCCGACGGCGGCGCCGGCGACCTCATGGACGAGCACGGCTACCCGAGCCCCGCCCTGCCGCCCCGCCCCGACGGCAGACGCGCCCTGGTCAGCGGCGAGTACGGCGGCCTGGGCCTGGCGGTGCCCGGCCACGCCTGGTCGGTGCAGCAGTCGTACGTCGACGTCGACCCGGCCACCTACACCGAGGACTACCTCGAGAAGCTGGACGAGGTCCGGGCCCTGGTCTGCAAGGGCGGCAACGGCGCCGTGTACACCCAGATCGCCGACGTGGAGGGCGAGCTGAACGGCCTGCTCACCTACGACCGCGCGGTGCTGAAACCCGGCACGGCCGAGCTGCGGGCCGCGCACGAGGCGCTGATCCGTGACGCCTCCCGGGTGACTCCCACGGGGTGCCCGGCGCCGCAACCTGTGCTGGACTAGCCGCACATGCACCATGAGTCCCGCCCGTCTCACCGGGGCGGGACTTAATCCGCTGTTAACTGAGCGTAGCCTGATCGTACTTGACCGTAATCGGCTGGGAGCGATTGACTGCTGGCCCACCCGTCCCTGACGCGAGGCAAGCCCTTGACTGCTGATCTGCTCGCTCCTCTCGACCTGGCGTTCTGGAACCTCGAGTCCGCGGACCATCCGATGCACCTCGGCGCCCTCGGGATCTTCACCGCGCACTCGCCCGCCGCGGGCGCCCACGCGGCGGACCTGCTCGCGGCCCGGGCCGCGGGCGTCCCCGGGCTGCGCATGCGGATCCGCGACGTGTGGCAGCCGCTGCCCGCCGCCCTGCGCAGCCCCTTCGCCTTCGGCGGCGCCGCCCGCGAACCGGACCCGGACTTCGACCCCCTGCACCACGTCCGCCTGCACCCCCCGGCCGCCGACTTCCACGCGGTGGCGGGCCCCCTGATGGGACGCCCGCTGGAGCGGGGCCGGCCGCCCTGGGAGGCCCATGTGCTGCCGGGCGCGGACGGGGACTGCTTCGCGGTGCTGTTCAAGTTCCACCACGCCCTGGCCGACGGGCTGCGGGCCCTCACACTGGCCGCGGGCGTCATGGACCCCATGGACATGCCCGCGCCCCGCCCCCGGCCGGCCGAGCCCCCGCGCCCCCTGCTCCCGGACGTGCGGGACCTGCCCGGGATGGTCCGCGGCGCCCTGTCCGACGTGGGCCGCGCCCTGGACATCGGCTCCGCCGTCGCCCGCTCCTCCCTCGACGTGCGCTCCGCCCCCGCGTTGAGCTGCGAACCGAGCGGCACCCGCCGCACCGCCGGGGTGGTGCTCGACCTGGACGACGTGCACCGGATCCGCAAGACCGTCGGCGGCACCGTCAACGACGTGCTCATCGCCGTCGTGGCCGGCGCCCTGCGCCGCTGGCTGGACGAGCGCGGCGACGGCAGCGAGGGCGTCGCGCCCCGGGCGCTGATCCCGGTCTCCCGGCGCCGCCCGCGCACCGCCCATCCCCAGGGCAACCGTCTCTCCGGGTACTTGATACGGCTTCCGGTGGACGACCCGGACCCGCTGGCCCGCCTGGCCTCGGTCCGGGAGGCCATGGACCGCAACAAGGACGCCGGGCCCCACCGGGGCGCGGGTGCCGTCGCCCTGCTCGCCGACCACGTCCCCGCCCTGGTCCACCGCCTCGGCGGTCCCGTCGTCGGGCAGGCGGCACGGCTCTGGTTCGACCTGCTCGTGACCAGCGTGCCGCTGCCCAGCCTCGGCCTGCGGCTCGGCGGCCGGCCGCTCACCGCCGTCTTCCCGATGGCGCCGCTGGCCCCCGGCCACTCCCTGGCGGTCGCCGTCTCCACCTATCGGGGCAGCGTCCACTACGGGCTCGTCGCCGACGGCGAGGCGGTCCCCGACCTCGACCGGTTCGCCGGAGCCGTCTCGCGGGAGGTGGCGCGGCTGCTGGAGGTCTGCCGGCCCTGAGGGCACGCGTTTGGCGGCCGGGCCCGGCGCTGAAGTAAAATCCGCCGTTCGAATGCAGGCGCGACCGGCGCGCCGCGACGGCACAGCAGGGAACGCAGCGGCGATGACGGTGACAGAGGACGGCCCGCAGGCCATCAACGAGGCGAGCGGGCACCCGTACGGACCCGGTATCGACCCCGAGCGCCTGGCCGTCTGCCTCAGCGTGCTCGAGGAACTCGACACGCTGGAGGTCGACCACCCCGACGCGATCGCCGTGCGCCGGGCGACCGCGGGCGTGTACCGCACGGTCAAGCAGCGCCGCCGCCAGGAGCGCCGGGCCGCCAAGACCGCGCACGACAAGGCGGTGACGGAGGCCACGGCGACCGGCTCCGCCCAGCGCATCGACGACGAGACCGAGGGGCTGCTGCCCTCCTCGCGCACCGAGGAGGGCACGATCGCGGGGATACTCCAGCGCCCCCGCTCCTGCTACACCTGCAAGACGCGCTACGTGGAAGTCGACTACTTCTACCACCAGCTCTGTTCGGACTGCGCCCGCGTGAACCGCGAGAAGCGGGACGTCCGGGCCGACCTCTCCGGCAAGCGCGCCCTGCTCACGGGCGGCCGTGCCAAGATCGGCATGTACATCGCGCTCAGGCTGCTGCGCGACGGCGCCCACACCACGATCACCACGCGCTTCCCCAAGGACGCCATCCGCCGCTTCAAGGCCATGGACGACTCCGGGGACTGGATGCACCGGCTGGAGGTCGTGGGCATCGACCTGCGCGACCCGGCCCAGGCCGTGGCCCTGGCCGAGCAGGTCGCCGAGGCGGGCCCGCTCGACATCCTCGTCAACAACGCGACCCAGACGGTCCGCCGCCTGCCCTCGGCCTACGCCGCGCTGGTCGAGGGCGAGAGCGCACCGCTGCCCGCCGGCGAGCTGCCCGCCCACCACGTCATCGGCGCGTTCAACTCCGGCGCGGTCGACGGCATCGCCGCGCTGCCGCTCGGCACCAGCGGCCTGGACGCGCAGCAGGTCGCCGACCTCGCCCTGGTCGCGGGCCACGCCAGCGTCGAACGGCACCTGGCCGGCACGGCGATCGACGCGGGCGGCCTGGTCCCCGACGTCGTCGACACCAACACCTGGGTGCAGACCATCGAGCAGATCTCCCCGGTGGAGCTGCTGGAAACCCAGCTGTGCAACTACACGGCGCCCTTCATCCTCATCAGCAAGCTCCGCCCGTCGATGGCCGAGGCGGCGAGGAAGGCGGCGAGCAAGCGCGCGTACGTCGTCAACGTGTCGGCGATGGAGGGGGTCTTCGGCCGCGGCTACAAGGGCGCGGGACACCCCAACACCAACGCCGCCAAGGCCGCGATGAACATGGTCACGCGCACCAGCGCCCAGGAGATGTTCCAGACCGACGGCATCCTGATGACCTCGGTCGACACGGGCTGGATCACCGACGAGCGGCCGCACTACGACAAGCTGAGGCTGGCCGAGGCCGGTTTCCACGCCCCGCTCGACCTGGTCGACGGCGCGGCACGGGTCTACGACCCGATCGTGCGGGGCGAGGCCGGCGAGGACCTCTACGGTGTCTTCCTCAAGGACTACGCGCCCGGGAAGTGGTAGGACCGCGCGCCCGGGAAGGGGCAGGGCGTGCCGGGCGGCGGGCCGGTGACGGTCCGCCGGTTCCGCCCCGGTGACGACGGGGGAGACGATACGGCGGGAACATCCCGGCGTGTCTCGAAAGGGCCGTCGCGCATCTACGCCGAACGAGTGATTTGTGAAACGCCCGTTGGGTGACAAAACGGGACGGAAACCCTGGGTGAACGGTGGATGACGCGCGATCGTTACCGCTTGTTTTCAGCCCCATCGAGCGGGTGCCCGCTCATGTGGTTAACCTGAGGCGGACGGACAGCAGCACGGGTCCTACCCACACCCACGGTCCGTCTGGGACAAGCCGGTTCACCACGGCTGCTCTCCCGTGAGTCGACCGGCGCCACCGCGTCCGAACTGCACATGACACGCGACCCCGAGGGGGCGTCAGGCGCAGCTGGACCGGCGCGTACGTCCCCAGGGTGACCGACACATAAGGAGTGCGCGGTGACACCGGAGAAGACGAAGCGCGATCAGCGCCCCAAGGAACTCGGCGAGCGCGCCGGCCGACGGGCCGACGAGCTCGGCAGCCTCGACGTGTGGGCCCGTTCGGCCCCGATCCGCCTCGCGGGCTACGAGGACGACCTCGCCGAGCCCCACATCCTGCCCAGCGTCGACTGACCCGGGCGGACCCACCGCGATCTCCGAGCGCATGGGCGTGCCACACTCGCACCCATGCCGATCAGGGAAGCAACGGCTGACGACTGGCCTCGCATCTGGCCTTTCTGGCACCGCATCGTCGCCGCGGGCGAGACCTACGCCTGGGACCCGGGTACCTCCGAGGAGGAGGCCCGGGTCCTGTGGATGAACCCGGCGAAACGCGTCTGGGTCGTCGAGGACGACGGCGGCACCGTCGTCGCCTCCGCCTACCTCACCCCCAACTACGGGGGTCCGGCCGCCCGGATCGCCAACGCCGGCTTCATGGTCGACCCCGACCGGGGCGGCCGGGGCTACGGGCGGGCGCTCGCCGAGCACCTGCTGACCGAGGCCCGGGCCGCCGGGTACCGGGGGATGGTGTTCAACGCCGTCGTCGAGACCAACCCGGCCGTGCGCCTGTGGACCTCGCTGGGCTTCACGGTCCTCGGCACGGTCCCGGACGCCTTCGAGCATCCCCGCCACGGCCTGGTCGGGCTGCACGTCATGTACCGGGCCCTCTAGACCTCGTGTGCCCGGCCCCGCAGCCCTCGTGCCCCGGCCCCGCGGACGAGCGACCGGTCGCCGCGGTCAGGGCCGGGCGTACGGCCGGGTCATGATCTCCATGTTGTGGCCGTCCGGGTCGGCGAAGTAGGCGCCCCGGCCGCCGAACAGGTCGTTGACGCGCCCGGGTTCGGTGTGGCCCGGGTCGGCGTAGTAGGTGACGCCGAGCGCCTCCAGCCGGCCGATCATCGCGTCGAACTGCTCCTCGGGCACCAGGAACGCGTAGTGCTGCGGCTGGACGGGCTCGTCGCGCTTCTCGTAGTAGTCGAGGGTCACGCCGTTGCCCAGGTCGACGGGCAGGAACGGTCCGAACGGGGCGCCGACCCCCAGGCCCAGGACGGCGGCGAGGAACTCCGCCGACAGGCTGCGGTCGGAGGCGTAGACGACGGTGTGGTCGAGGCGGGCGACGGTGGCCGGCAGGCCGGTGTGCGACGTGGGGTACATGGGTGGATGCTCTCCGGGTCTCGGGGTCCGTGATGAGGCACCGCTGAGGGGCGCGGGAACGAGGACGCGGAGACGTGCGGCGGGGCGCGTGCCCCCTCCGGCGCTCGGACGGGCCGGGGCGGGGCCGTCCCCGCCGGGCTCACTCCGAGGCCGGGCGCCTCACTCGTGCATGGCCTACGGCCGACCCGGCAGTCACCCGGCCGACTCTAGTCGACCGGCGCGGTGCGCCGCCACGGCTTTCGCGCCTCCAACTGCCCGGCGAGCGCCAGGAGTCGGGCCTCCGAGCCGGGCCGCCCCACCAGTTGCACGGAGCAGGGGGCGCCGGAGGGCAGCGTGCCGAAGGGAACCGCCATCGCGGGCCAGCCGGTCAGGTTCCACGGCGGCGTCAGGGGCGAGTACGCGGTGTTGACCAGCAGATTGCGCAGCCAGCCGCGCTCGTGCCACGGACCGGCCTCGGGGGAGCGGCGGGCGAGCGCCGGGGTGAGCAGCACGTCGTGCTCGGCGAAGAACGGCTCCAGTCGCTGCCGCAGCTTCTCGCGCCCCTCGCCGGAGGCGACGGTCCTGACGAAGGGGCGGCCGACGCGCGCGTGGACGCGGGTGCGCCGGGTCAGCCGCCCGGGGTCCAGGGCCCGGGCGTCGGCGGCCGTGCCCGCCGTCCAGTGGATCAGCGAGGTCGTGGCGAGGGACGCGGGGTAGGGCGGGTCGGCGCGGCGGACCTGATGGCCGGCCCGCATCAGCACACCGGCCGCGTCCCGGGCGGCCGCCGCGAAGGGGCGGCTGACGGTGGTGCCCAGCAGAGGGCTGCGCAGCGACACGGCCACCCGGAGCGTTCCGGCGCCGGGCGCGAACTCCGTGCCGGCGAGCACCGACAGCATCAGCCGGGCGTCCTCGACGGTCGTGGCGAGCGGTCCGTGCTCGGCCATGCCGAACCAGGTGCTGCCGTCGCCGGTGGGCACCACGCCCCGGCCCGGCTTGACGGTGACCAGGCCGCAGTTGGCGGCCGGTATGCGCAAGGAGCCCATGCCGTCGTTGCCGAGCGCGATGGGCACCATCCCGGCGGCGACGGCGGCCGCGCTGCCGCCCGACGATCCGCCCGCCGACCGCGAGGTGTCCCAGGGGTTGCGGGAGACGCCCAGCACGCCGTCCGTCGTGCCGAAGACGCACAGCTCCGGTACGTTGGTCAGTCCCACGACCACCGCCCCGGCCGCCCGCAGCCGGGCGACCGTCACATGGTCGCGGTCGGCCGGCCTGTCCGGTGTCGCGGCCGACCCGACACGGGTGGACTCGCCGCGCACCGGCAGGTTGTCCTTGACGGCCACGGGCACCCCGGCCAGGGGCAGTTCCGCGAAGTCGCCGCGGGCGGCCACCTCGTCGGCCTCGGCCAGCGCCGCGCGGGCGCGCACGGCGCGGAACGCGCCGACCCGGCCGTCGAGCCGCTCGATCCGGGCGAGGTGCTCGGCCACCACCTCGCGGGGCGTGACCCGCTTCTCGCGGACGGCGGCGGATATCTCGGCGGCGGTGCGGCCGGCCCAGGTGGTCACAGCGGCTCCTCGGAGGGATCGACACGACTTACTGACGAGTACGCAAGGAGAACTCTGCACCCGGTCGTCCGTGCGCGTCGAGGCCGCCGGGCGGGAGGAGCGCGGACGCACGGCGGGGCCGGGCCTCGGCCGGGGGCGGGTCTCAGCGCAGGTGGCGCTCGAAGAAGGCCTCGGTGACGTCCATCTCGGCGGCCCACCGGGGCCCGAAGGTGTGGCCCTCGCCGGCGACCGCGCGCAGCTCGACGTCCTTGCCGGCCTCGTCGAACACGGCGGCGGCCTCCCGCGACCAGGCCGGCGGGCACGTCTCGTCCGCGGTGCCGTGCTGGATCAGGAGCGGCTCGGTCATGCGGTCGGCGTAGGTGAGGGCCGAGACACCGCGCCAGAACGCCGGGTCCTCCTCGGGTGTGCCGTGCTCGTCCTCGATCCGTGCGACGACCGGGTCGCCGTCGGGCCGCTGGAAGTGGTCGAGGTTCTCCTCGGGGCGCGCGCTCACCGGCGCGTACGCCACGGCCGCGTCGAACAGGCCGGGCGCCACGACCAGGGTGTTGTAGACGACCCCGCCGCCCATGGACCGGCCGAACAGCCCGATGCGCTCGCCGTCGATCTCCGGGCGGCCGGAGTCGCGCAGGGCCAGGGCGGCGCCGATGACGTCCTCGGTGTAGCCGAGGCGCAGGTTCACGTCGTTGTCCGGGTCGTCGTCGGAGCGGGCGTGGTTGCGGTAGTCGGTGTGCAGGACGACGTAGCCGCTGCGGGCCAGGCGGTCCTGCTCGCGCGGCATGCCCTGGCCGCTGACGTAGACGTCGGGGTCGATGTAGCCGTGGGCGAGCACGAGCGCCGGGAAGGGGCCCTTGCCCGTCGGGATGTTCATGACGCCCGAGATGGTCAGGCCGTTCGCCTCGTAGGTGACGGCGTAGCGGGTGTAGGCGGAGGTCCGGTCGAGCACGTCGCCCAGACGCAGGGCCGTTCCGGTGTGTTCGCGCCGCATCAGCGCCGGGAGGGAGACGGGGTCGACCGGGCCGGGAGAGGGGGAGGCGCTGCCCGGGGTCCGCTCTCCCGCCGCGCTCGTGGTCACGGTCCCGGTCGCGGCGGTGCCGTCACCGCCGGTGCAGCCGGCCGCGACGGCCAGGAGCACCCCGGCGGCGGCACAGGCGGTGCCGCGTGGGCGCATACCGCCCATTGTGACCCGGCGGGGCGGCGCGGCGCAGGGTCTCCGCCGGGCCGTGACGGGCAAAGGGCGCGTCGTCCCGGAAGGGGCCCGGGCGGTACGGCGCGGGGTCTCCGCCGGGCCGTGACCGGCAGGGGGTGCGTCGTCCCGACGGGGCCGTGCGGCGCCGGGCCTGCCGGGGGGTGCCCGGCAGGGGCGCCACGCCCGCTCCCGCCCAGGGGACGCCCGAGGTGCAGGGGCCCGGGCGGACGTCCGCGTCGAAGCCCCGGACCGCCGCACGCCCGTGGCCCGACCCCACGGCCGCGGACGCCCGGCCACCGGGCAGACCTGGCCCGAGACGACGGAGCCCGGCTCCGTGAGGAGCCGGCGATCCTCGGCGGCACCTGCCCGCGGGCCTTCTTCGTCGCCGGGCAGAGACCCGAGCAGGGCGAGAGGGCCGCACGGTTCGAACTGCGGGCCGTGGGGGAGCTCTACACCTCGTCGGCACCCGTGACCCTGACCCACCCCTGGTCACCACCCCCTCTAGGGAGCACCCCGCATGCATGACGACCGCAGCCTGGTCGAGGCCCGTCTCAGGCGCGTCCTCGACGAGCGCGTCCGCCCCGCCGTGTACCCCGAGTCCGTGCCGCTCCAGGTGGCCGTCTGGCACGCCCCGGGCGAGCCCGTCCCGGTCGCCGAGGGCCTCGCGGCCGAGCCCGAGCCGATCGAGGTGGGCGCCCGGTGGGGTGCTCCCTGGGGCACCAGCTGGTTCCGGGTGACCGGCACCGTCCCCGAGGCGTGGGCGGGCCGGACCGTCGAGGCGATCCTGGACCTCGGCTTCGACGAGAACATGCCCGGCTTCCAGTGCGAGGGCCTGGTGTACCGGCCCGACGGCACCCCCGTGAAGGGCCTGAACCCGCGCAACCAGTGGGTGCGCGTCGGCGCCCCCGCCGAGGGCGGCGAGGAGGTGCGCCTGCACATCGAGGCCGCCTCCAACCCCGTCATCCTCGACCACCACCCCTTCCGGCCCACCCGGCTGGGCGACAAGGAGACCGCGGGCAGCGAACCGCAGTACACCCTGACCCGCATGGACCTCGCCGTCTTCGACGAGACGGTCTGGCAGCTCGTGCTCGACCTGGAGGTGCTCGGCGAGCTGATGGCCGAGCTGCCGGCGGAGTCGGCGCGGCGCTGGGAGATCCTGCGGGCCGTCGACAGGGCGCTCGACGCCCTCGACCTCCAGGACGTCAACGGCACGGCGGAGCGCGCCCGTTCGTGCCTCACCGACGTCCTCGCCAGGCCCGCCGCCCCCTCCGCCCACCGCATCAGCGCCGTCGGGCACGCCCACATCGACTCGGCGTGGCTGTGGCCGCTGCGCGAGACCGTGCGCAAGGTGGCGCGCACCACCTCCAACATGACCGCGCTGCTCGACGACGAGCCGGAGTTCGTCTTCGCCATGTCGCAGGCCCAGCAGTGGGCGTGGGTGCGCGACCACCGGCCCGAGGTGTGGGCGCGGGTGAAGAAGGCCGTGGCCGACGGGCGGTTCGTACCGGCCGGCGGCATGTGGGTGGAGTCCGACACCAACATGCCCGGATCCGAGGCGATGGCCCGGCAGTTCGTGCACGGCAAGCGGTTCTTCCTCGACGAGTTCGGCATCGAGAACGACGAGGCCTGGCTGCCCGACACCTTCGGCTTCGCCGCCGGCCTGCCGCAGATCATCAAGGCGGCCGGCTCCACATACCTGCTGACGCAGAAGATCTCCTGGAGCCAGACGAACACGTTCCCGCACCACACCTTCCGGTGGGAGGGCATCGACGGCACGCGGATCTTCACCCACTTCCCGCCCGTCGACACCTACAACTGCTCCATGAAGGGCAGCGAGATCGCCCACGCGGCCCGCAACTTCAAGGACAAGGGCGTCGCCCGCCACTCCCTCGCCCCGACCGGCTGGGGCGACGGAGGCGGCGGCACGACCCGCGAGATGGTCGCCAAGGCGGCCCGCCTGCGCGACCTCGAAGGCTCGGCGACCGTCACCTGGCAGAGCCCGCGGGCCTTCTTCGAGAAGGCCGCCGCCGAGTACCCCGAACCGCCCGTGTGGGTGGGGGAGCTGTACCTGGAACTGCACCGCGCGACCCTGACCAGCCAGGCCAGGACCAAGCAGGGCAACCGCCGCAGCGAGCACCTGCTGCGGGAGGCCGAGCTGTGGGCCGCGACCGCGGCCGTGCGCACCGGGTTCCCCTACCCCTACGACGACCTGGACCGCATCTGGAAGACGGTGCTGCTGCACCAGTTCCACGACATCCTGCCCGGCTCGTCCATCGCCTGGGTGCACCGCGAGGCCCGCCGCACCTACGAGCGGGTCGCCGAGGAGCTGAACCGCATCATCGACGCCGCCCAGCGGGCCCTCGCCGGCGTGGGGCGGACCCCGCTCGTCTTCAACGCCGCCCCGCACACCCGGGCGGGCGTCCCGTCCGGCGGCGCGCGCACCCCGGCCGAGGCGGCCCGCACGGCCCGCACGGCCCGCACCGACCGGCCCGGCGGCGGGCACGTCCTGGACAACGGCCTGCTCCGGGTGGAGATCGACGCCCGCGGGCTCGTCGTGTCCGTGTACGACATCGACGCCGACCGGGAGACCGTCGCCCCCGGCCGGGCCGCGAACCTGCTCCAGCTGCACCCCGACTTCCCGAACATGTGGGACGCCTGGGACGTCGACGCGTTCTACCGCAACACCGTCACCGACCTGACCGACGCCGACGAGGTCGCCCCCGACGGCGAGGGCGTACGGATCGTCCGGTCCTTCGGCGCCTCCCGCGTCTCCCAGCTGCTGTCCCTGGCACCGGGGGAGCGGCGGCTGACCGTCGACACGGAGGTCGACTGGCACGAGACGGAGAAGTTCCTCAAGCTCGCCTTCCCGCTGGACGTGCACGCCGAACGGTACGCCTCGGAAACCCAGTTCGGGCACTTCCACCGGCCCACCCACACCAACACGTCCTGGGAGGCGGCCAAGTTTGAGGCGTGCAACCACCGCTTCGTCCACCTGGAGGAACCGGGCTGGGGCGTCGCGCTCGTCAACGACTCGACCTACGGCCACGACGTGACGCGCACCGTCCGCACCGACGGCGACGGCGGCACGACCACCACCGTCCGCGTGTCCCTGCTGCGGGCCCCGCGCTTCCCCGACCCCGAGACCGACCAGGGGGTGCACCGCTTCCGGCACGCGCTGGTGCCCGGCGCCGGCATCGGTGACGCCGTCCGCGAGGGCTGGCGGATCAACCTGCCGGAACGGCGGCTGACCGGCGCCGGCGAGGTCGCCCCGCTGGTGACCTCGGACCGGGACGCGGTGGTCGTCACGGCGGTCAAGCTGGCCGACGACGGCAGCGGCGACGTCGTCGTCCGCTTCCACGAGGCGTTCGGCGGCCGGGCGCGCGCCACGCTCACCGCCGGTTTCGAGGTGGCGGGCGTCGCGGTGACGGACCTGCTGGAACGCCCGCTGGCCGACGCGCCGGCGCCCGAGGCCGACGGCGGCCGGATCGCGGTGCGGCTGCGCCCCTTCGAGCTGGTGACGCTGCGGCTGCGGCGCGCCTGACGGAAGCGGTCGGGCACCGGTCACGCCCGTACGGGAGCCGGTCTCCCCGCGGGCGAGCCGGACCGGCGGGGCCGCCGACGGCGCCGGACCGGCTCGGTGGGCACGCCGGTCCGCCGCACGGCACTTCCCCGGCCCGGTGGTGATCCGGGAAGGTCACCACCGGGCACCCGGGGCCCGGGGCGCCGGCGCCGCCGGACCGGGAGCGTGACGAGGAAGGAGCCGAGGGGATGAGCGACCACGAGGGCCGCGCGGGTTCGCGGGGGAGGGCGCACGGCGCCCGGACGCGCCGGGTGGCCCGGTGAACCGGCTCGGCGGCAGCGGCGTCGAGGTCAGCGCCCTGTCCTTCGGCGCCGCCGCCATCGGCAACCTGTACACCGAGGTCGGTGACGCCCAGGCGCACGAGGCGGTGGAAGCCGCCTGGCAGCAGGGCATCCGCTACTTCGACACCGCCCCGCACTACGGTCTCGGCCTGTCCGAGCGCCGCCTCGGCGACGCCCTGCGCGCCAGACCCCGCGACCAGTACACGATCTCCACCAAGGTGGGCCGCCGCCTGGACCCCGCGGACCGTCCCGGGGACGACCTCGCGGACGGCTTCGCCGTACCCGCCACCCACCGCCGGGTGTGGGACTTCAGCGCCGACGGGATCCGCCGCACCCTGGAGTCGAGCCTCGAACGGCTCGGCCTGGACCGGGTCGACGTCGTCTACCTGCACGACCCGGACGAGCACGCCGAGTGGGCCTTCCGCGAGGGGTACCCGGCGCTGGAGGAGCTCCGCGCGCAGGGCGTGGTCCGCGCCATCGGCGCCGGCATGAACCAGGCGGAGATGCTCACCCGCTTCCTGCGCGACACCGACGTCGACGTGGTGCTGTGCGCCGGCCGCTACACCCTGCTCGACCAGGGCGCGCTGCGCGACCTGCTGCCCACCGCCCACGCGCGCGGCAGGTCCGTCGTCATCGGCGGGGCCTTCAACTCCGGCCTGCTGGCCAACCCCCGGCCGGGCGCGCGGTACGACTACACCGTCGCGCCCTCGGAGCTGGTCCGGCGGGCGCTGCGGCTGAAGCTGCTCGCCGACCGGCACGGCACCACGCTGCGCGCCGCCGCCCTGGCCTTCTGCGCCGCGCACCCGGCGGTCGCCACCGTCCTCGTCGGAGCCCGCTCCGCGCACGAAGTGCGCGCCTGCGCACACCAGTTCGCCGCCCGGGTGCCGCAGGCGTTCTGGCATGACCTGCGCACCGAGGGACTTCTGCCCGCCGAGGCCCCCGTACCGGGCGAGGACCCACCGCGCCACCCGTCCTGACCGGACTCCCGGCGGCAGGCGCTAGGGCCGGTTCACCGGCTTCGCCAGCCGCGTCGGGGGCAGGAACTCCCGCACGTACGTGCGCTCCCAGCACGCACCCGTCTCCCGCAGCTCGCGCCAGGTGGTGAAGCGGTAGCGGAACAGCCGGGCGCGCACGTACCGCGGCGGGCGGCCGGGTGGGAACGGGGAGCGGCGCAGCAGCCGCAGGGTGTCCCGGTCGCCCTCCAGCAGCCGCTCCACGAACGTCCCGAACCAGGGCTCGGCGTAGGCGGGGGACAGGGCCGCGAACCACATCAGCCAGTCCAGGCGCAGGTGGTAGGGCGCGAACTGGCGCGGCCAGCGCCGCGGGTCTCCCGGCTTGCCGCGGAACTCGTACTCCTGCCAGCCGGAGTCCGGCCGCGGCACGTCGTCCGCGGTGCCCTCCACCACCACCTCGTGGCGCACCCGGCTCACACTGCCGAACGCGCCGTAGGTGTTGACGAGGTGGAGCGGGTCGAAGGAGCGGTTCATCACCTGCCGACGGGACAGCATGTTGCGCACCGGCCGCACGCTCAGAGCCAGCAGCACGGCGCACACGGCCGACACCACGACGGCGAACCAGAGCGGGGTGTCCGGCGCCGCGGGCGGGTCGGTGGGGAACCGCACCGCCGACAGCGCCAGCACGATCGTGATCCAGTTCAGCCAGGAGAAGTTGCCCGACAGCACCAGCCACAGCTGGGTGACGATCATCAGCGCCGCGGCGGCCGTGGCGACCGGCTGCGGGGTGAACAGCAGGAACGGGACCACCAGCTGGGTGACGTGGTTGGCGGCGGCCTCCGCCGTGTGCAGCGGCCGGGGCAGGCGGTGGAAGAACCAGCTCAGCGGGCCGGGCATCGGCTGGGTCTCGTGGTGGTGCTCCAGGCAGGTGAGCCTGCGCCAGCACTCGTCGCCGCGCATCTTGATCAGCCCGGCGCCGAACTCCACCCGGAACAGGATCCAGCGCAGCAGGAACAGCACCAGGAGCGGCGGCGCCACCTCGTCGTTGCCGAGGAACACGGCGAGGAAGCCGACCTCCAGCAGCAGCGACTCCCAGCCGAAGCCGTACCAGGTCTGCCCCACGTTCACGATCGACAGGTACAGCACCCACGGCACCAGCCACAGCAGCATGCCGCCCCACAGCGGCAGCAGGGAGTCGAGCCCGGCCAGCAGGCCCGCCGACACCGCGCAGCCCGCCCAGGCGCACAGGGCGAAGAAGCGGTCCGAGTAGTGCAGCTGGAACAGGCTCGGCGCCCGCCTGAACGGCACCCGCGACACGAACCGCGGCACCGGCAGCATGCCGCGCCGCCCGATCAGCGCGCGGAACTGCAGCGCCGCCGTCAGGAACGCCACCAGGTACACGGCGGCCAGCGCACGCTGGAAGACCAGGCGGGTCAGCCAGTAGTCGGATGCGGTGAACCAGTCCACAGCCTTGGCGCTCCTCCCGGTGCCGCGCCCGGCCCCGCCGTCACGCTCAGTGAAGAACACTAGGCGGCTACCCCGCCGCCCGCCCGGCGAACGCCGCCGACCCGGTCCGTCCGGTCGGACCCGTACGCCCCATCCGGTCGAAGAATCGGGCGAATCCTGGCAAGGTGGGCGCATGGCTGATCGGGGAGCGAGCGCCGCCCTGTCCCTCCCGGACGACTGGCCGGCCCACCCGGATCCGATCCTCGCGCTCAACCGGATGGGCAGCTTCGACTGGGACCTGGACACCGGCCTGATGCAGATGGACGCCCAGGCCCACGAAGTCTTCGACATGCGCCCCGACGAGTACGGCGGCGACCCCGCCACCCTGTCCGCACGCGTCC
Source organism: Streptomyces sp. NPDC003456 (assembly GCF_042878735.1). Classification (NCBI taxonomy): domain Bacteria; kingdom Bacillati; phylum Actinomycetota; class Actinomycetes; order Kitasatosporales; family Streptomycetaceae; genus Streptomyces; species Streptomyces sp. NPDC003456. The sequence continues at coordinate 1,057,471 of NZ_JBIAOK010000001.1, read as the reverse complement.
CGCCGAGCGAGGCCCTGCGCCTGGACACGGTCGTGTCCCAGGCCCTGAAGGACGGCAGCGAGAACTACGGCGCCTACTTCCGCCTGCGCCGCCGCGACGGCACCCTGCGCTGGACCCACACCCAGGGCTACATCCGCCGCGACGGGACCGGACGGCCCAGGCGCATCATCGGCATCGTCCGCGACGCCACGCAGGAGCTGGGCGAGATCGACGCCCGCCGCGAGCAGGCCGCCCAGGACGAGGCCCGCCGCCAGCAGACCAGCGTCGTCGAACTCACCACGGCCGCCCTCGCCCACGCCCGCACCGTCCAGGACGTCATCGACGTCCTCACCGACACCCACGGCCTCGTCCACCTGGGCGCCACCAGCCTCGTCATGGGCCTGGTCGAGGCCGGCCGGATCCGGATGATCGCCGAGGGCCCCGCGGAGAGCGCCGTACCCGGCACCCGCATCACCCGCATCGACGACCCCTACCCGATGAGCGAGGCCGTACGGACCCTCGGACCGCGGTTCATCGAGTCGCCGGAGGAGTTCGCCGAGCGCTACCCGATCCTCTGGCCGCACATCACCGGCCTGAACATCACCTCGGCCGCCTACCTCCCGCTCATCGTCCAGGCCCGGCCCATCGGCGCCATGGGCCTGCTCTACAGCGACCGGCGCGGTTTCACCGCCGAGGACCGCAACGTCCTCGTCGCCCTCGGCAGCAGCATCGCCCAAAGCCTGCAGCGGGCCATGTTCTACGAGCAGGAGATGGACCTCGCCCAGGGCCTGCAGCAGGCGATGCTGCCCCGCACCATCCCCAGCGTGCCCGGTGCCGACGTCGCCGTCCGCTACCGGGCCGCCACCCTCGGCGGCCCCGTCGGCCGGGACATCGGCGGCGACTGGTACGACCTCATCCCGCTGCCCGGCGGCCGGGTCGGCGCCGTCATCGGCGACGTCCAGGGCCACGACACCCACGCGGCCGCCGTCATGGGCCAGCTGCGCATCGTGCTGCGCGCCTACGCGGCCGAAGGGCACCCCCCGGCCACGGTCATGGCCCGCGCCTCCGTCTTCCTGCACGAACTGGACACCGACCGCTCCGCCACCTGCCTGTACGCCGAGGCCGACCTGACCACGGGCGTGCTGCAGATCGTGCGGGCCGGCCACATCGACCCGCTGGTGCGCCACACCGGCGGAGCCTGCCGCCGGATCACCGTCCCCGGCGGGCTGCCACTGGGCCTGTCCGCCGAGTTCGGCCGGCTCGACTACCCGGTGGGCACCGTCGAGCTGGACGCCGGCGACACGCTGCTGCTGTGCACCGACGGCCTCGTCGAGCAGCCCGGCGCCGACCTCGACGACGGCATGCGCACCCTCACCACCCTCGTCGAGACGGGCCCCGACGACGTGCGGGAGCTGGCCGACCGGCTCATCGAGGCCGCCGACGAGCGCGGCGGCGACGACGACGTGGCGCTGCTCCTGCTGCGCCGGCGCGGCCCCGAGGGGTACCGGTCCGGCCGCCGCATCCAGCGCCACGTGACCCCCGGCGACCCGGCGGCCCTGACCGAGGCCCGGCACATGATCCGCACCGCTGTCGCCGCGTGGGGAGCCCGTGACCGGGCCGACGAGATCGAGCTGGCCGCCGACGAGCTGATCACCAACGCCCTGATGCACACCGAGGGCTCCGCGACCGTCACCCTGCGGGTCCTCACCGGCGCCGAGCGCCGCCTGCGCGTCGAGGTGGAGGACTCCTCCAGCGCCCTGCCGCGCCGCCGCGAGGCGGGCGACTCCGGCGTCTCCGGGCGCGGCCTGCTCCTGGTCGAGCTGCTCACCGACGTGTGGGGCGTGGAGGCCCGGGGCGGCGGCAAGGCCGTGTGGTGCGAGTTCGTCGTGCCCGGCCGCGACTGACCGCGCGTGGCACCCTGGAGCCATGCCGGAACTTCCCGAGGTCGAGGCGCTCAGGGACTTCCTGACCGAGCACCTCGTCGGCCGCGAGATCGTACGCGTGCTGCCCGTCGCGATCAGCGTCCTGAAGACGTACGAACCGCCCCTGTCCGCTCTGGAGGGCCGCGAGGTCACCGCCGTGCGCCGGTACGGCAAGTTCCTCGACCTGGCCACCGCGGACGGACCGCACCTGGTGACGCACCTGGCCCGCGCGGGCTGGCTGCACTGGAAGGACCGCCTCCCCGACGGCCCGCCCCGGCCCGGCAAGGGCCCGCTCGCGCTGCGCGTGGCGCTGGACACGGGCGCCGGGTTCGACCTGACCGAGGCCGGCACGCAGAAGCGGCTGGCCGTGTACGTCGTGGCCGACCCGCAGGAGGTGCCCGGCGTGGCCCGGCTGGGCCCCGACCCCCTGGCCGACGACTTCGACCGGGACCGGCTGGCGGGGCTCCTGGCCGGCGAGCGACGGCAGCTGAAGGGCGCGCTGCGCGACCAGAGCCTGATCGCCGGGGTGGGCAACGCCTACAGCGACGAGATCCTGCACGCGGCGCGGATGTCCCCGTTCAAACTCGCGGCCTCCCTGACCGGGGAGGAGACCGACCGGCTGTACGCGGCCCTGCGCGAGACCCTCACCGAGGCGGTCGAGCGCTCCCGGGGCGTGGCGGCGGGCCGGCTGAAGGCCGAGAAGAAGAGCGGCCTGCGCGTCCACGGCCGCACCGGCGAGGCGTGCCCTGTGTGCGGCGACACCATCCGCGAGGTGTCCTTCAGCGACTCCTCGCTGCAGTACTGCCCGACCTGCCAGACGGGCGGCAAGCCGCTGGCGGACCGGAGGCTGTCGCGGCTGCTGAAGTGAGCGGCGGCCTCACCCGGACGGCGGCCACCACTCGAACATGAGGATGGTCGCGTCGTCGCGCAGCCGGCTCGCGGAGGAGTCGAGGATGGAGTGAATGAGGCGGCGCAGCGTCTCGGACGCCAGCTCGCCCGCGGCCGTCGCCCGGATGATGTAGTCGGCGAACTGCTCCAGGCCGAACTCGCCGCCGTCCGCGGAACGCGCCTCGGTGACGCCGTCGGTGTACATCAGCACCCGGTCCCCGGGCTTCAGGACGATCTCGTGCACCGCCCGCTTCCGCCCGGCGAGCAGCGACGGCAGCCCCATCGGCGGATCGGGATCGCGGCGCATGGCGTCGACGAGCAGCCGCCGGTCGCGGATCAGCAGCGGGGTGGGATGGCCGCAGTTGATCCACCGCAGCACCCCCGAGGCCAGGTGCAGCTGGGCCAGGACCCCCGTGCAGAACTGGTCGGGGAGCCACTTGCCCAGCGCGTCGTCCACGCACGCGACGAGGTCGGGCAGGTCGGCCCCGGTGCGCCGGGAGTTGCGGCACGCGGCCAGCGACACGGCGGTGGTGAGTCCGGAGGCCAGGTCGTGGCCCATGGCGTCGAGCACCGTGACGTGCAGGGCCGTCTCGGTCAGCGCGTGGTCGAAGGCGTCCCCGCCGATCTCGTAGGCCGGCTCCAGCACGGCCGTGGACACCACGCGCGAGGTGCCGATCGTGCGGGGCGGCAGGAAGGCGCGCAGCATCTCGGCGGGAAGGCGCATCCGGTCGGTGCGGGTGCGCCGGATGTAGGAGTCCTCGTACGCGCGGCTCGTCGTGATCATCATGGCGACGAGGGTGGCCAGAGCCCGGGCGCTGCGCAGCACGGCCGGTGTGAGGGCGGGCGCGTGCACGGCCAGTACGCCGAGGCGCTCGGCTCCGTCCACCAGGGGCAGCCAGGCCGTCATCCCGCCGGTGCCGGACGCCGCCACGCGCAGCGACTGCGTGCGGTAGGTCCAGCCGGCGAGGGAGTCGTCGACGGGCAGCGACGGGGTGGTGTCCGTGAGCGGCACGAGCCGGCGCTGCTGGATGTCGGTCAGGTAGACCACGGAGTGCGGGATCCCGAGGGCCGTGGTGCAGCGGGCCGCGGCGGTGAACAGGTCCAGCGTCGCCGTCTCCGGGTCGGCGAGGAACTCCTCCAGACGGCCGTCGCCGGTCTCCGCCGTCGCCACGTCGTCTCCCCTCACCGCACTGCCGGGTGTGTCGTCCAGCAGTCTCACACCGGCCCGCGCGCCCCGCCCGGTGACGGCGGCGGACGGACGACCGGCCCCGCGGGAGCGGTCAGCCCGGCTGGAGCCGCACCAGGACCTCCCCGGTCGCCGAGCGGATCTCGTAGCGGGCGATCTGGGAGGCGTGCATCGACGAGCTGGCCATCATGGTGCTGGGGCGGTCGGCGTGCTCGGGGGCGTGCCAGCTGGCCGCGGTCTCCTCGGTGCCGTCGTGGCCGACGATGACCAGGTGGCAGGCGCGCGAGCCCGTGCCGTCCTTCACCTTCAGCTCGACCTCGCTGCCCGAGGCCCCGTCCTCGGTCGTGACCTGTGCCCACACCCCCGTGCGCGTGTCGGTCGCCGCGACGGTCCGGGGACCCTCGTCGCTGCCCTGGGCCATCATCGTGACCCCCGGCACCGACACCGCGATCGCCACCGACGCGGCCAGCGCGAACAGCACCCGCCGGCGGCCGGCCCGGCGGCGGGTCGAGACCTCGGCCAGCAGCCGGTCCAGCAGCTGCGGTCCGGGCTGGGCCATCGGGTGCACGAACCGGGGAGTCGCCCGCCGGTACAGCATCATCTGCCGCGTGGTCGGCCCGAGTTCCGTCACCTCTGCAGCGCACCGAGGGCACTCCATGAGGTGGTCCTCGAAGCGGAAGGCCTCCGCCTCGTCCAGCACGCCGAGCGCGTAGGCGCCGACGTCGCGATGCCTTTCCAGGGACCTCATGCCGAATCCTCGTGCCGTTGGGTGCGGGTGGGGTTACTCCTTGCTCCCACCGGTACGGACCAGGCGGCCGAATCATTCAAGCCGGTGACACAATCGCAACCAAAGGATTCGGAGCCCTCCGGCCCGCGGATTGGTCCGGGTCCCGGAAATCTCAGAACAGATGGATCGCCAGGTGCCCCAGGGGCAGTCCGAGCTGCCAGGCGGGCGTCCAGACCTTCGGTCCCTCGTCCTCCCCGGCCACCGGAGCACCGCCCGGCACGGCGTTCAGATCGGGAGCGAGCAGCTCCGTCTCCTGCAGCCAGCGCCACGCCTCCCGCGCCAGGTCCAGGTCCGGCGCGGGCCGCCCGGTGCGGGCGGCGCCGGCGGTCAGCTCGGCCAGCCGCTCGCGCACCCACTCCTGCCACGGCTGGTCGTAGGCGGTCAGGGACAGCCACGTCTCCAGCTGGGTGACGACGCGGATCCCGGACAGCTCCCCCTCGGTGTCGGAGAGGAACACGGTCAGCGCCAGGGCGTCGCGCCCGGCGCGGAACTCGAAGGACGTCGGCGGCATCAGATCGCCCGTCCGCAGCAGCTCGTCGGCGATGTACTCGGCGTACAACCACGCCATGGGGACGGTCAGTTCGCCCTCGCCGCCGTCCGTGCCCTCTCGACCTCTGTCCAGCATCCCTTCCTGCCTTCCTCCGGTACGTGCGCGTCGCCCGACACCGGATCCCGGGGCGCGGTCGGCCCCCTCCGGAACACGGATGAGAACACCCGATTACTCAACCGGGGTCTTCAGCAAGGCGCTTTACGGAGGTTTGACTCGGCAATCGGTTTCACCGCAGGTCGGCGGCGTATCCCGGAAGAACCCGGCGCAGGGCGCGCAGCGCGTAGTACGCGCGGGACTTCACGGTACCGGGCGGGATGCCGAGGGCCGCCGCCGCTTCCGCCACACTCGCCCCCTGGAAGTACACGAGCACCAGGACTTCACGGTGCTCCGGAGTGAGTGTCTTCACAGCGCGGCGCACGTCCAGCGCCGCGGCGGCCCGCTCGGCGTGGTCGGAGCTGACCCGCGCGTTCTCCAGCACCGCGTCGCCCACCTCCGGCGGACGGGCCTGCCGGGCGCGCCGGGCGTCGATCGCGAGCCGCCGCCCGACGGTCATCAGCCAGGGCCGTACGGAGTCGAAGTCGTCGGCGCGCAGGGCCTCGGGGTGCTGCCAGGCGCGCACCAGCGTCTCCTGGACCAGGTCCTCCGCGCGCTGGCGGTCGCCGTCGCACAGCCGCAGCAGGAGCGCGAAGAGGGGCCTGCCGTGCTCGCGCTGCAGTGCGGCGAGCTCGTGCTCGGCGGTCGTCGTCCCGTTCGTGAGCGTGGTTCCGGCCGTCATGGCCGTATGCCACCGCAGGGCGCGGCGGGGGCACAGGGCACGTACCGCGCTGTGCGACGGACGGTCGATCGCGTCGGCGAACGGTTCGACGAACGGTCGCGCCGCCCGGCCATGCGGGTGCCGGAGGGGCGCATGAGCGTGTCGCAGCCGCGAGGGACGCCCCGCGCCTCCTTTCCTGATGGTGCGTAAATACGACCACAACGCCCACAGTGGGGTGAATGGATGCTCGCACGCAGTAGACAGGTGGCCCTGGTCCTCACCGTCGTCCTCGCCGCAGGCGCCGCCTGCCAGGCCCGCGACCACGAACCGCCGCGGCCCGGCCGCCCGGCCCCGGCCGCCGAGCCCCGCGGCTTCACCCTGGTCGCCTCCGGCGACGTCCTGCCGCACGACTCGATCATCGACAGGGCCCGCTTCGACGCCGGCGGCACCGGCTACGACTTCCGGCCGATGCTGTCCGGGATCCGCCCCGTCGTCTCCCGCGCCGACATCGCCCTGTGCCACCTGGAGACGGTCCACGGCGAGAACGGCGACCACACCGGCCACCCGTCCTCCCACTCCCCGCCCGAGGTGGCCGCAGCCCTCGCCGCCACCGGCTACGACGGTTGCTCCACCGCCTCCCACCACAGCCCGGACGACGGCGCCGACGGCATCCGGCGCACCCTGGACGCCCTCGACCGGGCAGGTGTGCGGCACGCCGGCTCGGCCCGCTCCGAGCAGGAGGCGCGCACGGTGACCGTCCTGCGGGCCGGTGACGCGGAGGTCGCCCACCTCGCCTACGGCTACGACACCGACGGCCCGCCGACGCCGCCCGGGCAGCCCTGGGCCGTCGGCGTCATCGACGAGGCGAAGATCATCGAGGACGCCCGGGCCGCCCGGGCCGCCGGCGCCGACGTGGTCGTCGTCTCGATGCACTGGGGCACCGCATGGCAGGACGCCCCCGACGAACGGCAGTTGCTCCTCGCCCGGAGCCTCACCGCGGCCCGCAGCGGCGGCCTTCCCGCCGTCGACCTGATCCTCGGCACCCACGCCCACGTCCCGCAGGCCTACGAGAAGGTCAACGGCACCTGGGTGGTCTACGGCATGGGCAACCAGGTCGCCGGCGAGATGACCGGCCCCGACGGCACCCCCGACCCGCGCGGCAACCAGTCCACCCTCGGCCGCTTCACCTTCACCCCGCCGGCACGGGCGGGCGGCCGCTGGGAGGTCGCCGAGGCGGAGTTCGTCCCGCAGCTCTTCGACATCGACGCCGGGCGCGTGGTGAACCTCAACCGGGCACTCGCCCAGGGCGCCGACGTCCGCACCGTCCGCGACCGCATCCGGGACGTCGCCCTCAGCCGCGGCGCCGCGAAGGACGGGCTGGTCATGGGGGAGTAGGACCCGCCGGCCCGCCCTGGGAACCGTCCGTGCCGTCCGTCCGGCGGCCCGTGTCCGCCGCCGCCCTCGCCAGCTCGGAACGCCGGTAGGAGTAGCCGAAGTAGATCACCAGCCCCAGGGCCAGCCAGACGGCGAACCGCACCCAGGTCTGCCACTGCAGGAACGTGATCAGCCAGATCGAGAACACGATGCCCAGCGCCGGCACGAACGGCATCCACGGCGTGCGGAACGTGCGCGGCAGATCCGGCTGCCGGTACCGCAGCACGATCACCGCCGCGCACACCACCACGAACGCCAGCAGGATCCCGATGTTGGTCAGCTCGGCCGCCTCGCCGATCGGCAGGAACCCGGCGATGGCGGCCGAGGCGACCCCGACGATCCAGGTGACGCGCGTGGGCACGTGGCGCTCGGGATGCGTCTTCGCGAACCACTTCGGCAGCAGCCCGTCCCGGGACATCGAGAACCAGACCCGGGTGACGCCGAGCATGAACGTGAACATGACCGTCAGGATGCCGATGATCGCGCCCACCGCGATGACGTCGGCCAGTCCGCTCAGCCCGACCGACTTGAACGCCGTGGAGAAGCCGCTCTCCGGGTCGATGTCCTGGTAGTTCTGCATGCCGGTCAGCACCAGGCACGCCGCCACGTAGAGCACCATCGAGATCACCAGCGAGTAGATGATCGCCTTCGGCATGTGGCGCTGCGCGTCCTTGGACTCCTCCGCGGCCGTCGACATCGCGTCGTAGCCGAACACCGCGAAGAACACCGTCGCCGCACCCGTGAACGCCCCGCCCACCCCGTACGGGAAGAACGGGTCGTAGTTGGCCGTGTCGATGTGGAAGACGCCGACCCCGATCACCAGCAGGACGACCAGGACCTTCAGCACCACCACGACCGTCTCGAACCGGGCGGCGTTCCTGATGCCGAGGGTGAGCAGGTAGGCGATCAGCAGGCACAGCAGCGCCGCGAACAGGTCGACCCGGTGCCCGTCACCGGTCCCGGGCGCCCCCAGCATCCAGGCGGGCAGGTCGGCTCCCATCTCGCCCACCAGGAAGCTGAAGTAGCCGGAGATGCCGATGGCGACCACCGCCACGATCGCCGTGTACTCCAGCAGCAGGTCCCACCCGATGAACCAGCCCGCCAGCTCACCCAGCACCGCGTAGCCGTAGGTGTAGGCGGAGCCGGCCTTCGGGATGAGCCCGGCGAACTCCGCGTAGGACAGGGCGGCCGCCGCGCTGGCCACACCCGCGATGAGGAAGGACACCAGCACGGCGGGGCCCGCCGTGCCGTTGGCCACCGTGCCGGCCAGCGTGAAGATGCCCGCGCCGATGATCCCGCCGACGCCGATGGCGGTCAGCTGCCACAGCCCCAGGGACCGCTCCAGCCGCGGTCCGCTGCCGGCTTCCGTCTCCTCGATCCGCTCGATCGGTTTGCGGCGGAGAATTCCTTCACCCATCCGGATCCCGGCCATGCGCCTCACCTCTTCGCGAGTGGCAATCGGCTGACGGCGGATCATGATGGCCGAGGCGAGAGCCCGAAGGAAGACACCACGCACGGGCGGACCCGGCGGGACGTCCTACGGCACCACGGTCACCGGCCAGCGTCCCGCCTTCACCAGGCGGACCGCCACCGAGCCCACGATGCGGTGTCCCGCCTGCTCCGAGGCGCCCACCACCACGGCGTCCGCCTTCAGCTCGTCGGCCGCCTTCACCAGGCCGTTGAACGGGTCCCCGCGGAACGTGTGGAACTCCCAGCGGACCTCGAATATCCCCTTGACCCGCTCGGCGGCCTCACGGATCTGCGCCACCAGCTCCTCGGCGATCTCGTCGGTCGTGTCCGCCACCGGCGCCCCGAACGCGGCCCCCGCCGCCAGCACCGGCTGCACGTACACCACGGCGAGCAGCGCGTTCTGCCGCCGTGCCAGGCCACCGGCGTAGGCGGCGGCCCTGAGGGAGGAGTCGGAGCCGTCCACCCCGACGACGATCACCTTCGGGCCGTCCGTGCCCCGCTCGAACCGGGAGGAGTGCTGCTGTTCCGTCACGGGGCGAGGCTATCGAAGGGCGCACCCGGCACCGGCGGGCGGGAGCCGCACCAGCGCCGCGCGGAGCTCCCGCCGAGGACCGGACCCCGTCGCGGGCCGCTCCCGGCGGTCGCCGTCCGCGCCCGACGGCCGGGCCCCGCTCTCGGCGGGCGAGGTCGCCCGGGTGTTCCTACAGTCGAAAGCATGAGCGTCATCGCGGACACCGGGACGGCCGAGGACACCGCAGGTCCGATACGCCCGCCCCACCGGGCCCACGGTTTCCTGAGCCGGGTGCCCCAGGGCTTCGCGGTCTGCCTCGGCGCGCTCGGCCTGCTGTGCGCCCTGCTCGCTCTCGTCCCGCCGCTGCGCACCGCGCTGCGCCCCCTCGTGCGCTTCCTGGACCTGCTGCTCGTCCCGGTCAGCGCCAACCTCGCCTACGCGGTCTTCCTCTTCCTGCTCGCCGCCGCCACCGGGGCGCGCAAGAAGATCGCCTGGTGGCTGGTCGTCGTCTACCTCGGCCTGCTCGTCCTCACCGACGTCCTCGGCATGGCCGTCGGCGAGTTCGCCGAGTCCGTCCCCTCCTTCGTGGTGTGCGGCCTGGCCCTGGTCCTGCTGATCGTCGCCCGCCGGGAGTTCTACGCCGCCTCCCGCCGCGCCGCCGTCCGCCGGGCCCTGGCCGTCCTGGTCGCCGGCCTCGTGGTGGCGATCCTCGTCGGCTGGGGCCTGGTCGAGGCGTTCCCCGGCACGCTGCCCAGTGGCCAGCGGCTGGCGTGGGCCGCGAACCGCGTCTGCGGCGGACTCGTCCCCGCCGGGAGCTTCGACGGCCGCCCGCCGCACGCCCTGTACTTCCTCCTCGGCCTCTTCGGCGCGCTGGCCCTGCTCAACGCCGCGGCCACCCTGTTCCGCTCCCAGCGGCTGGAGGCCGCCCTGCACGACGACGAGGAGGCCCGCATCCGCGCCCTCCTCGGCCGCTACGGCGACCAGGACTCCCTCGGCTACTTCGCCACCCGCCGCGACAAGGCCGTCGTCTTCTCACCCAGCGGCAAGGCCGCCGTCACCTACCGCGTCGAGGCCGGCGTGTGCCTCGCCAGCGGCGACCCGGTCGGCGACCGGGAGGCCTGGCCGCACGCGATCGCGGCCTGGCAGGAGGTGGCCCGCCGCCACGCCTGGGTCCCGGCCGTCATGGGCGCCTCCGAGGAAGGCGCCCGGGCCTTCGTCCGCGCCGGGCTCGGCGCGCTGCAACTCGGTGACGAGGCGATCCTGCACGTCCTCGACTTCGACCTAGACGGCCGCGACATGCGCGTCACCCGCCAGGCCGTCCACCGCGTCCGCCGCCTCGGCGTGACCTGCCGCGTCCGCCGCCACTCCACCCTCGGCGAGGAGGAGATGAGCCGGCTCGTGGAACGGGCCGACGCCTGGCGCGACACCGAGACCGAACGCGGCTTCTCCATGGCCCTGGACCGCCTCGGCGACCCCGCCGACGGGGAGTGCCTGCTCGCCGAGGCGCTGGACGAGCACGGGCGCCTCCTCGCCATCCAGTCCTTCGTGCCCTGGGGCCGGGACGGCGTCTCCCTGGACCTGATGCGCCGTGACCGGGAGGCCCCCAACGGCGTGATGGAGTTCATGGTCGCCGAACTGTGCGCCGCCGCGCCCAAACTGGGCGTGCGCAAGATCTCCCTGAACTTCGCCGTGTTCCGCTCGGTGTTCGAGGAGGGCGCCCGCATCGGGGCCGGGCCGGTCCTGCGCCTGTGGCGCAGACTGCTGCTGTTCTTCTCCAAGTGGTGGCAGCTGGAGGCCCTGTACCGCTCCAACGCCAAGTACCGCCCCGAGTGGTACCCCCGCTTCCTCTGCTACGCGGAGGCCGCCTCCCTCGCCAGGGTCGGCCTCGCCTCCGGCATCGCCGAGGGGTTCGTCTCCGTACCGTCGATGCGCAAGCTGTGGGGGAAGGGGCACCCGAAGAAGAACGGACAGCGGCCCGCCACGACCGAAGGGCTGCCGTCGCTGGCGGCGCTCGGTCTCGACGGAGGGGACGGGACCGGGCCCGCCGACCCTCGATCGGCCCTGCCCGACCAGGTGCGCGTCCGGCACCGCAAGCTCGACCGGCTGCGCGCCGACGGCACCGACCCCTACCCGGTTCAGATTCCGGCCCGCACCCACACCCTCGCCGAGGTGGAACCGGGCCAGGACGTCACCGTCGCCGGGCGCGTCATGCTCGTCCGCGACTTCGGCGGCATCGTCTTCGCGGTCCTGCGCGACTGGTCGGGCGACCACCAGCTCGCCCTCACCCGCGACCGCTCCGGCCCCGCACTGGACCGCTTCACCGCCGACACCGACATCGGCGACCACATCACCGCCACCGGCCACGCCGGCCACAGCGACACGGGCGAACCGACCGTGTTCGTCACCTCCTGGCAGCTCACCGGCAAGTGCCTGCGCCCGCTGCCCGACAAGCGCCGGGGCCTGGCCGACCCCGAGGCCAAGGTCCGCCTGCGCTACCTCGACCTCGCCGCCAGCCCCGCCGCCCGCGACGTCGTCCGCGCCCGCTCCACCGCCGTCCAGGCCGTGCGCCAGGGCCTGCTGGCCCGCGGCTACCTGGAGGTCGAGACGCCGGTGCTCCAGCAGATCCACGGCGGCGCCAACGCCCGGCCCTTCACCACCCACATCAACGCCTACGACCTCGACCTCTACCTGCGCATCGCCCCCGAGCTGTACCTCAAGCGGCTGTGCGTGGGCGGCGTGGAGAAGGTCTTCGAGATGGGCCGCACCTTCCGCAACGAGGGCACGGACTACAAGCACAACCCCGAGTTCACGATCCTGGAGGCCTACCAGGCGTACGCCGACTACGACGTGATGCTCGACCTCGTGCGGGAGCTGATCCAGGAGGCCGCCACCGCCGCCTTCGGCAGGCCCGTCGCCCGCAAGGACGGCCAGGAGTACGACATCTCCGGCCAGTGGCCCGTCAAGACCGTCTACGGCGCCGTCAGCGAGGCCCTCGGCGAGGAGATCCACCCCGGCACCGGCATCGACACCCTCAAGCGCCTGTGCGACGGCGCCGGCGTGCCCTACGTCGCCGACGACGGCCACGGCGACATCGTCCTGGAGATGTACGAGCGGCTGGTGGAGGAGCGGACCGGGCTGCCCACCTTCTACAAGGACTTCCCCACCGACGTCTCCCCGCTGACCCGGCAGCACCGCACCGACCCGCGCCTGGCCGAGCGCTGGGACCTCGTCGCCTTCGGCACCGAACTGGGCACCGCCTACTCGGAACTCACCGACCCGGTCGAGCAGCGCCGCCGCCTCACCGCCCAGTCGCTGCTCGCCGCCGGGGGAGACCCCGAGGCCATGGAGCTCGACGAGGACTTCCTCGACGCCCTGGAGTACGCGATGCCGCCCACCGGCGGACTCGGCATCGGCGTCGACCGGCTGGTCATGTTCCTCACCGGGCTCACCATCCGCGAGACCCTGCCCTTCCCCCTGGTGCGCCGCCGCTGACCCGACTGCGTGGGCCGCGCGGGTGAAACCGTGCCGCCACACCGGTGTTGCGCAGGTGCGTCGGCCTTCGGCCGGGCGACTGATGAGTCATGAAGAAGGATCAGTTGCTCTCCCGGCTGCTCACCCGGCGCCGGGCGTTGATCGCGGGCGCCGGAGCCGTGGGAGCGGCCGCCACCGCCGGGGTGTTCACGGCGGTCACCGGGGGCCCGCCCACCGGCCCCGCCCCGGCCGCCGGCCCCCCGGCCCGCCGCCCCCCGAACTCCTCCGCGTACCGCCTGCAACCGTTGACCGGCTACGGCCCGCCGCGCGCCGCGCCCCGGCGGACCCTGGTACGCCGCGCACCGATGCTGCGCGTGTCCGGACGCGGGCGCACCATGGTGCTGACCTTCGACGACGGCCCCGACCCGCGCTACACCCCCCACATCCTGGACACCCTGGCCGAGTACGACGTGCGCGCGATGTTCTTCGTGTGCGGCGAGATGGCCGTGGACAACAAGAAGCTGCTCGCGCGGATGAGCGACGAGGGGCACGTGGTCGGCAACCACACCTGGTCCCACCCCCTGCTGACCCGCCTCACCCGCCGGCAGATCCGCTCCGAGATGGAACGCACCAGCGACGTCGTCGCGGACGTCTGCGGGGAACGCCCCGAGTGGTTCCGCGCCCCCTACGGCGCCTGGAACCGCGCCGCCTTCCAACTCGGCGCCGAACTCGGCATGGAACCCCTCGCCTGGACCGTCGACACCCTCGACTGGACCACCCCGGGCACCCCCTCCATCGTCGAGCGCGTCGAGAAAGGCGCCGCCCCCGGTGTCGTGGTGCTCTCCCACGACGCCGGGGGCGACCGTACGCAGAGTGTCCGCGCCCTGCGGCGCTACCTGCCCGAACTGCTGGACTCCGGCTACCACGTCACCGTGCCCCGGCGGCAGTACGCCTAGCACCAGGGGCCTTCGCCCGCCCGGCCGGGTGCGCTCAGCGCACCTCGACCATGCGGGCGAAGGCCACGACGTTGCCCGCGTAGCCGTCCTGCTCGGTGAAACCGCCCCCGCAGGTGATGACCCGCAGTTCGGCCGCGCCCTTGGAACCGTAGACGCGGTCACCGGGGAAGTCGTCCTTGGCGAACACCTCGACGCCGTAGATCTCGAACACGGCCGTCCTGCCGTCCTGCCGGGCGATCTCGACGCGGTTGCCCTGCTTCAGGGCGCCCAGCCCGTAGAACACGGCCGGGCCCTGCTGGTTGTCGACGTGGCCGACGACGACCGCCGTGCCCTTCTCGCCCGGGGTGACGGCGCCGGTGAACCAGCCGGCCAGGTTCGGGTCCTCCGGCGGGGGCGCGCCGACCCAGCCGTCGGGGTCCAGGCCCACCGGGATGATCGGCGCGTCGACCTGGATCGCCGGGATGCCGACCCGGGCCGGGACGGAGTGGGGCAGGGGCCTGACCGTTCCGGCGAAGGTGTCGCCGGGCACCCGGGTGTCGGCGGCGGCCGCCGTGGCCGGCTGCGGCGGCCCCTCGTCGAACTCTCCCGAACCATTCCGAATGAGCGCGAGGCCGGTGAGCAGAACAAGCGCTATCACGCCCCACGGGGCGCGCTTCTTCCGCCGGGCCTCCTCTTCCGCCGCGGCCAGCTCGGACGCAGACATGGGCCATCCCCTCTCGACGCGGCCGTCGCCGGGTCAATCGCGCATATCAGCACGCTAAGCGCGGTGCCGGAAACCGGCGACGGGGCGGCGGCGAACGGGTGGCCGCAGCGCCGTCCGGGCGGGACGTCACACCGAGGTGCGCCATCCGAGTTGCCGCGCGGAGACATTTTCTGACGGGTCGTGACCTGCGGCGATGTGCGGTCGCACGCGCATCCGGCCGCGCCCTCGCTCACCAGGACGGACCACTCCCGACATGCGGCTCGGGGCAGGGCGACTGACTGTCTTCCTGGGAGGCGCTTTCTCGCCGATCCACCGGGGAACGGGCCCCGGGGCGTCTTCCGCGGAGGTTCAGATGCGTAACACTCGTGCCCTGGCGGTGGCCGGCGCGGCGGTGACCGCCCTCGGTCTGTCGGCTCCCGCGGCCATGGCCTGGGACACCCCCAGCAACATCAGCGTCCAGCCCGGAGTCGTCGCCCGCGGCGGTCAGCTGACCATCACCGTCGACGGCTGCCGCAACGGCGGTACGGCGACGTCCAACGCGTTCGCGCCGACCCGTCTGTCGCCCGTCCAGGGGGGCAAGGGCAACGAGGGCGGCCGGGGCGGCGGCTTCGGAAACGACAACGACCGGAGCGGCGCCGGCGGCGACGGCGGCGGCAACGGGGGCGGCAACTTCGGCGGCAACGGCGGCAACTTCGGCGGTGGCAACGGCGGTGGCAACGGCGGTGGCGGCAACGGGGGCGGCAACGGCGGAGACAACTTCGGCGGCAACGGCGGCAACGGCGGCAACGGCGGCAACGGCGGCAAGGGAGGCGGCAACGGCGGTGGCGACGGGACCGCTCGGGGCACCGCCGTCATCAACAGCAACGCCCGCCCCGGCTCGTACGACATCACCGTCACCTGCAACGGCAGGACGCTGACCCGGCCGCAGGCCTTCACCGTGATCGGCGGTGTCCGCGGCGGCCTCGGCGGCAGCACCACCACCGGGGCCACCCCGACCGACATGGCCATCGGCGGCGGCCTCGTGGCCGCGGCGGTCGTCGGCGGCGGTGTGTTCTGGATGCGCCGCCGGGCCGAACGGCACATCTGACGCCTCGCCGAACGCTCGCGTCACGCGGCGCGCACGTGCACGGTCGTCGCCCCGGGGCCCCCCTCGCCGGAAGGCCCCGGGGCGACGATCTGCGCGGCACGGGCGCGTCAGCCCGCGTCCTCGTCCGTGCGGCGGCGCGAGAAGTGGTAGGCGGCTCCGAGCGATCCGGCGATGAGCACCGCGCCCAGGCCGAGGTTCTTCACGTCGAACCCGGCGATGGTGCCGCCCTCACCCGCGTGCACACCCTTCGGGTGGCGGGGGTGGTGGGTGGGATGGTGCGTCGGGTGGCCCCCGGCGATCGTCAGGCGTGCCGTCCCGCTCGACTCGTCGCAGACGAACTCCACGTCGTAGACGGCGCCGGGCTTGGCGTCCCGGTCGACGACGGCCCTCGCCCGCGACTCGTGCCGCGGGATGGTCACCAGGTCGAAGACCGGCGAGTTGACCGCCGCCTCCCCCCGGCAGGCGTGGTTGCGTTCGACGTACACCGTGACGCGGTCACCCGGCTCGACCGTCGAGGGTTCCACGCCGAAGCGGAAGTCGGGACGCATGGCCGCGTCTGCGGGAGCCATGCAGGAAGTCAGGGCGCCGGCGCCCAGGAGTACGGCCGCAGCGACGGGTATCGCGCGCATGGTGTTCCCTCCGGGTCCTCGGGGCGCAGCCGCGGACCTGTTCCGCTCACGTCACACCTGCACCTCGATGCCCGAAACGCTAGGAAAAGGCGCACAGGTGCGCGATCCCGGTAGTGCGAACGGGGGAACGGTGTGGGCCGCCCGGGGGAACGGCACGCGTACGGCCGGGGGACGGCGACGGCGTGTCGCGTGTTCCCCGGCCGCTGCCCGTGGTGGGGGAGGAGCCGTCAGCCCCCGGCCCCCGGGAAGAGGTTGAGGAAGGGGTCGGCCGAGGCCGCGACCCCCCTGCTGTACGGGCTGTCGAAGTCCCAGATCAGGAACAGCAGAAAGGCGATCAGCGCCGAGAACAGACCGGCGAGGATCAGCTCGCGCGCCGTTCTGCGGATCTGCAGGACGAAGACCATCCCGATGGTGACGACCGCTCCCGCGATCAGCCCGAACCACACCACGCCCGGCATGGTCTCCCCGGTCGACTCCGCGCGGGCGATGCGGGCCTGGCTGGCCGCCGTCACCTGGTCGACGAGCGGCTGGTAGGCCTGGGCCTCGAAGTCCGTCGCCGGCTCGTAGTCCGTGACGTCCTGGCGGATCCGCGCGAACAGCTCGTCGCCGCGCTCGGTGACCTCGCCCCGGTCGGCCATGGCGTCCCACTCGGTGGTGACGACGTGGCCGACATAGGCCTGGATGTCCTCCCGGATGCGGTCGCGTTCGCCGGCCGGGTAGACCCGCACGCGCTCCGAGACCTCGTGCAGCGCGGTCGCCTCGGCCTGGACGTGGTCCTGGGCGGCGCTGCGGCCCTCCCACACACCGGCGATCGCCAGACCAAGGACGATGGCGTAGACCACGCCGATCCACATCGTCATGTACTCGATGACGTCCGGGGTCTCGCTGGGGTCCTCGTCCTCGGAGGCCCTGCGGTGCCGGACGAGGGTGATGACGACCACCACGGCACCGGCGGCCAGCATCGCGAGGGTGAGAACAAGCCATTCCGGCAAGGGGTGCCTCCAGGGTTCGGGATCAGCGCGCGCGCAGCGCGGCGACGGCGACCACCGCGGGCACCGTGACGAGCAGGACGAAGGTGAGCGGCGACATGGCGCCGTTCGCGGGTCTGGGCCGCGGCGGGGCCGCGCGGTACCGCGGATAGTGCACCGGCGCCGCGGACGGGGCCGGTGCGGGGCTGGCCGACGGGGCCGGCGCCGGGGGGGCGGGTGGCGGGGGCACCGGTCGCGGGGCCGGGCGGGGCGGGGGCGCCTCCGGGCGGGGCGCGGGCGGTGGTGGCGGCTTCGGCTCCGCCGGGGGCTTCGGGGGCGGAGGGAGTGGCGCCGGGGGCGGCTTCGGCGAGGGCGGCGGGTCCGGGCTCGGCGTGGGCGCCGGTTCCGGTGGAGGAGGCGTGGGCGTCGGTTCGCAGGTGGGCGGGGGAGGGGGAGGGGGAGGCGGGGGCGGGGTGGGTGTGGGGCACGTCCAGGTCGTGCCGCCGGCGATCGCCACCGCCTCGATGCCGTCCGGTCCCGTCGAGGCGTACGCGCAGGCGTCGGCCTCCGCCACGCCGGCCGGCGCGCCCACGAGCGTCCAGGTCAGCGTCGCCACCGCCAAGGCCCGTGCGGCGAGGGCGGGTTGGTTCGAGAGGGATCCATGCACGACGAAGATCATGAGCCCTGTGCCGCCGTGACGCGCCGGGGCGCAAGGGTATTGCCCCGAAAGGGGGATCTCCCCGAGGCAACGGGTTGATCCACCATCGCCCGTGCGGGGTCAGGTGCGTACTGCTGTACGAGACGGGCCGGGTGCGGGCGGCGCGCGCACGGGGCTTGCCGCGGACCCGGGGGCCCCGGGCTCCCGGTTTCTGCGGGAGGCACACGGACCGGCGTTTGACGTCGTCGCTCGGGGTCTTCGGCGAGGCCGCGGAAAGAATTTCGGCTCGCCGTTGAACACTCCGGCCGCCCCCGTGCGTATTCATGGCCGTGCGGCGGCGCAGCAGGGCGCTGCAACACCCTTGCGATATTGGGGAGTTGACGATGAAGACCTCCTGGCGGAGCGCCTCTCTCGTGGCGAGCGCCGCGGCGGTCCTGGCGCTGACGACGGCGTGCGGTCAGGACAGCCCACCGGCGGCCAGCCAGAACGTGGGCGCCACGGCCGCGCCCGGTGGCTACGGAAACGTCGGCGCCGGCGGCAGCGCGAGCCCCCAGCCCGCGGCGCCGAGCCCGTCCGGCCTGTCCAACCCCGCGGGCAAGTTGTCGGTCTCCACCGCCGACGAGATCGGCAAGGTCGTCACCGACAGCCTCGGCCTCACCCTGTACCGCTTCGATCAGGACGCCGACAAGCCGCCCAAGTCGAACTGCGACGGCGACTGCGCCAAGACGTGGCCGCCCGTCCCGGCGGACGACGCCGAGGCCGGCGAGGGCATCGCCAAGTCGCTGCTCGGCTCGGTCACCCGCGCCGACGGCACCAAGCAGCTCACGGTCGGCGGCTGGCCCGCCTACCGCTACGCCAAGGACGTCAACGCCGGGGACGTCAAGGGCCAGGGCGTCGGCGGCAAGTGGTACGCCCTCGCCCCCGACGGCAAGAAGGCGCAGGGCGGCGGAGCCGGCGGCGCCGGCGCCGGCGATCTGGCCGGCCTGTCCACCCGCAAGGACGCCGAGCTCGGCGAGATCGTCGTCGACAAGAACGGCATGACCGTCTACCGGTTCATGAAGGACGAGGCCTGGCCCAAGCCCGTGTCGAACTGCGAGGGCGCGTGCCTGGAGAAGTGGCCGCTCGTGGAGCCCGTCGACTTCGCCGACACCAAGGGCATCCAGAAGAAGGGCTACATGATCTTCGACCGGGCCGACGGCAAGGGCGAGCAGCAGACGATCAACTGCTCCCCGATCTACACCTTCGCCGGGGACAAGGCGCCCGGCGACACCAACGGGCAGGGCGTGGGCGGCACCTGGTACGCCGTCCGGCCCGACGGAAAGCCGGTCGGCGCCCCGGCGAAGTAGCGAAACCTCCCCAGGGTTGCTCGTCGTCCACCCGGAGCGCCGACCCGGTCCGCCTCTCCGTACCCCACGGAGAGGCGGGCCGTTTCGCTGTGCCCCACCGCGGCCCGCCGGATTCCCGGCCGGAACGCCGCCGGCGGGGTGAACGCTCCGGAACCCGCCGGGCACGCATCGTCATATGTTCATGGGGCATGCGGACGGGTATCAATGCGGCACGCGCCGCAGGCAGTGACCGGGAACGGATGGTCAATTTCCGTTTCGGGTCGCTCCATTGGCGGGCGATCAGTAGCCTCTGCTCGAACACCGGATCGCCTACGCCTTGGAGAGATAGATGGAGCGTCCCGCCTGGGCCCCGCGGAGCATCGACATCTCGGTGCCCAGCGTGTCCCGGATGTACGACTACTACCTGGGCGGATCGCACAACTTCGAGGTCGACCGGGAAGCGGCCCGCAGGGCCATGGAGTTCATGCCGGGCCTCCCCAAGATCATGCAGGCGAACCGGGCGTTCATGCGCCGCGCCGTGCGCTTCGCGGCCGCCGAGGGCATCACCCAGTTCCTGGACGTCGGCTCCGGCATCCCCACCTTCGGCAACGTGCACGAGGTGGCCCAGGCCGCCCGCCCCGGCGCGCGCGTGGTGTACGTCGACCACGACCCGGTGGCCGTGGCCCACAGCCAGGCCGTCCTCGCCGGCAACGACGACGCGGGCGTCGTCGCCGCGGACCTCCTCAAGCCGCAGGAGATCCTGCGCAGCGCCGAGGTGGAGCGGCTGATCGACCTGAATCGGCCAGTGGCGCTCCTCCTCGTTGCCATACTGCACTTCGTGGAGGACGAGGACGACCCGTACGGGGCGGTGCGCGAACTGACCGAGGCGCTCGCGCCCGGCAGCATGCTCCTGCTCACCCACGCCTCCTACGAGGGGATCCCGCTGCCGCCGGAGCGGGCCGGGGGCGCGGTGGACGTGTACGAGGACATCCGCAACCCGCTGATCATGCGCTCGCGCGAGGAGATCGCGCGGTTCTTCGAGGGGTACGACATGGTGGAACCCGGACTGGTGGCGATGCCGCGCTGGCGGCCCGACACCGCACCGGAGGACGAGGATCCGTACGCGTTCTCCGGGTTCGCGGGCGTGGGGCGTACGGCGTGACCGCGGAACCGGACGGGCCGGAGGACAGACTCCGCCGGTTCGCGACGATCTGGAGCCGGGCGGTCTTCCCGGTCACCTCGACGTCGTCGACCCGCACCGAGTTCGAGGCGCAACTGCTGCCGCTGGCACGGCGGTTGAGCGAGGGCCTGCGGGCCCGGGCGTTCGACGCGGAGGCGGGCCGGCAGGTCGGCGCCGACCTCGTGCACGCGCACTGCACCGACCCCGAGGCGCTCAGCCGCACCCTGGACTGCGTGGACGCCTACCTCGTCCTGTACTGCGGCGGCGACGGCGACCAGGAGGACCTGCGGGCCCGGTGCTCCCGGCTGCAGCACGCCATGGCGGCCGGATTCGCGCGGGCCCTGCGCGAACGGACCCTGGCCGAGCAGGAGTCCATCGCCCGGGCGGCCCTCCAGGCGCAGGGCGTGGTGGCGCAGGCCCTGCACGCCAGCGAGGCACGCTTCCGCGCCGTCTTCGAGGGCGCCGCCATAGGCATCGGCATCGCCGACCTCGACGGGAACATGCTCCAGGTCAACGGCGCGCTGCTGCGCATGTTCGGCGTCTCCGAGAACGCCCTGCGCACCCGCAACGTCCGGGAGTGGACCCACCCCGACGACGCCCCGCAGACCTGGCGGCTGTACGAGGAACTGGTCCGCGGGGAACGGGAGCACTACCACCTGGAGAAGGCGTTCTACCGCCCCGACGGCACGGTGCTGTGGACCAACCTGACGGTCTCCCTGCTGCGCGACGCCGACGGCAGCCCGCAGTACCAGCTCGCCCTCATGGAGGACACCACCGAGCGGCGGCTGCTCAACCTGCGGCTGCGCTACGAGGCGACCCACGACGCGCTGACCGGGCTGCCCAACCGCACCTTCTTCTTCGAGCGCCTGGAGAAGGCACTGGCCGCCGGGGAAGGCCAGCGCTTCGGCCTGTGCTACCTCGACCTGGACGGCTTCAAGACCGTCAACGACAGCCTCGGGCACGCCGCGGGCGACCGGCTGCTGGTGGAGGTCGCCGACCGGCTGCAGTCCTGCGTGACCGCCCCCGGCGAGATGGTCGCCCGGCTCGGCGGCGACGAGTTCGTGGCCCTCACCACCGGCCCCGGCACCCAGCAGGAGGTCGACGAGCTCGCGGGGCGCATCATGAACGCGCTCCTCGCGCCGATCAGCGTCGACGGCCGGGAGCTGACCGTGCGGGGCAGCATCGGCGTCGTCGAGGGGCCGGCCGGCGAGCGCAGCCCGGCGGAGGTGCTGCGCAGCGCGGACATCACCATGTACCGGGCCAAGTCGGCGGGCGGCAACCGCTGGGAGCTGGCCGACCCGGAGGCCGACGCCCGCGTCATCACCCGGCACGGGCTGACCACGGCACTGCCGACGGCGCTGGAGCGCGGCGAGTTCTTCATCGAGTACCAGCCGCTGGTCCACCTCGGCGACGGCAGCGTGCGCGGCGCGGAGGCGCTGGTGCGCTGGCTGCACCCGCAGCACGGGGTGCTCGGGCCGGACCGGTTCATCCCGCTCGCCGAGCACACCGGGCTGATCGTGCCGCTGGGGCGCTGGGTGCTGGAGCAGTCGGTGCGGCAGGCGCGCGAGTGGCGGGAACTGCACGGCGGCGAGGACGCCGGGCCGCTGCGGATCAACGTGAACCTCTCGCCGTGCCAGCTGACGCACCCGGCGCTGGTGCAGGACACCGTCGACATCCTGGAGCGCACCGGTGTCGCGCCGGACGCGCTGTGCCTGGAGGTCACCGAGTCGGCGCTCATCGGGGCGGACGACGATCTGCTCAAGCCGCTGAGGCGGCTGGCGGAGATGGGCGTCGACATCGCCCTGGACGACTTCGGGACGGGCTACTCCAACCTCGCCAACCTCCGCCGTCTGCCGGTCAGCATCCTGAAGCTCGACCGGTCCTTCACGCAGAGCATGCAGCAGTTCCCCGCGGACCCCGTCGACCTCAAGATCGTCGAGGGGATCGTCTCGCTGGCGCACAGCCTGGACCTCGCGGTGACGGTGGAGGGCGTGGAGACGGGAGCGCAGGCCGAGCAGCTCCGCGTCCTCGGCTGCGACACGGCCCAGGGCTGGTACTACGCCCGCCCGGGCCCGCCGGAGCGGCTGCACGAACTGGCCTTGGTCGACGCGACGGGGTGACGCGCGGCGGGGGGGGCGGGGAACTGCACCCGCGGCCACCGCGGTGCCGCCCCCCGGGCGAAGTGCGATCCGTCGGCGCGGCGGCCGTGTCCCGGTTCGCCGGGCGGGCGGCGCCCGGCTGCGGGTCAGCGTTCCAGGAGCATGCGCTGCAGTTCCCGGGCGGCCCGGGGCGGAGCCACATCGCTGCGGTGGGCGAGCGCGATCGTCCGGTGCAGGCCGGGGCGGGCCAGGGGGGTGACCCTGAGACCGCCCCCGGAGCGGGCCGCCACCATCCGGGGCACCACGGCGACACCGAGCCCGGCCCGGACGAAGCCCAGCACCGCGTCCATCTCACCGCCCTCCACGGCGAGGTCCGGCTCGAAGCCCTCGGCGCGGCACGCGGCCACGGTCAGCTCGCGCAGGTCGTAGCCGTGCCGGAACATCACCAGGCGTTCCCCCTCCAGGTCGGCGATGCGCACGGTGCGCCGGCCGCGCGCGGGCCCGGGCACGTCCGGTGAGGAGACCACCACCAGGTCCTCGCGCAGCAGCTCGACCGTGGTCAGCGCGGGCGAGGGCGTCGGCAGGGGCAGCACGATCAGCGCGAGGTCCAGCGCGCCCCGGGCCAGCTCGCGCACCAGGTCGTGCGAGCCGCCCTCCTCGATCAGCAGCCGGATGCCGGGGTAGCGGTCGTGGAAGGCCCGCAGCACGTCCGGGAGCAGCCCCGTGCACAGGCTCGGCGTGGCCCCGAGCCGGACCCGGCCCCGCCGCAGCTGCACCAGCTCCTGCACCTCGTGCCGGGCGGTGTCCGCGTCGGCGAGGATGCGCCGGGCCAGGGGCAGCAGCGCCTCACCGGCGTCGGTGAGCGTGATGTTGCCCCGCGCCCGCAGGAACAGGTCCGCGCCCAGCTCCCGCTCCAGCGCCTTGATCTGCTGCGACAGCGAGGGCTGCGCGACATGGACCAGATCGGCGGCGCGCGTGAAGTGCCGGGTCTCGGCGACGGCCACGAAATACTGGAGCTGCTGGAACTGCATGCACCCAGCATAGACGGGTGATAGTCCCCTCCTATCGAAACCAGCCGGACCATGTCTTGGACCGATCCGGGTGCGCCCGCCTAACGTGCCTTCCATGGCACTGGCAACGCGGACGGGCCGTCGGCCGTCCTTCGCACGCACCGTGTGGGACTCCACCGTCGGCAAGAAGACCGTGATGGCGGTCAGCGGCCTGATCATGCTGCTGTACCTGGTCGCCCACATGATCGGAAACCTGAAGATCTTCTTCGGGGCCGGCGAGTTCGACCACTACGCCCACTGGCTGCGCACCGTCGGCGAACCGTTCATGCACTACGAGTGGACGCTCTGGCTGATCCGCGTCGTCCTCGTCGCCGCCGTCGTGGCCCACGCGGTCTGCGCGTACCAGCTCAGCCGCCGCGACATCAGGGCCCGGCCGAACAAGTACGTGCACAGGAAGCCGCGGGCCTCCTACGCCACCCGCACCATGCGGTGGGGCGGGATCATCCTCGGGCTGTTCATCGTCTGGCACCTGCTGGACCTGACGACCGGCACGGTGCACCCCGGCTTCCGGCCCGGCCACCCGTACCAGAACGTCGTGGACACCTTCTCCACCTGGTACGGCAACGTCATCTACATCGTCGCGATGCTCGCGCTCGGCCTGCACATCCGGCACGGCTTCTGGAGCGCCGCACAGACCCTCGGTGCCGGCAGCCGCACCCGCGACCGCGTCCTGAAGACGGCTGCCGACGTCCTCGCACTGCTGCTCACGGCCGGGTTCATCGCCGTCCCCGTGGGCGTCATGACCGGAGTGGTGAGCTGAAGATGCCTTCCTACGCCGACTACACGACCGGCGAGCCGGTCACCGACACCAAGGCCCCGTCCGGTCCCGTCCACGAGCGCTGGGACAAGCGCCGCTTCGAGGCCAAGCTGGTCAACCCGGCCAACCGGCGCAAGCACACCGTGATCGTCGTGGGCACCGGCCTCGCCGGCGGCTCCGCCGGGGCCACCCTCGCCGAACAGGGCTACCACGTCGTCCAGTTCTGCTACCAGGACTCGCCCCGCCGCGCCCACTCCATCGCCGCGCAGGGCGGCATCAACGCCGCGAAGAACTACCGCAACGACGGCGACTCGGTCCACCGGCTGTTCTACGACACCGTCAAGGGCGGCGACTTCCGCGCCCGCGAGTCCAACGTGCACCGGCTCGCCCAGATCTCCGTCGAGATCATCGACCAGTGCGTCGCGCAGGGCGTGCCCTTCGCCCGCGAGTACGGCGGACTGCTCGACACCCGGTCCTTCGGCGGCGTGCAGGTCTCGCGCACCTTCTACGCCCGCGGCCAGACGGGTCAGCAGCTCCTCCTCGGCGCCTACCAGGCCCTCAGCCGGCAGATCGCCGCGGGCAACGTCGAGATGCACCCGCGCACCGAGATGCTCGACCTGATCGTCGTCGACGGGCGGGCGCGCGGCATCGTGGCCCGCGACCTGATCACCGGGAAGATCGGCACCTACTTCGCGGACGCGGTGGTGCTGGCCTCCGGCGGCTACGGCAACGTCTTCTACCTGTCGACGAACGCCATGAACTCCAACGCCACCGCCGTCTGGCGGGCCCACCGGCGCGGCGCGTACTTCGCCAACCCCTGCTTCACGCAGATCCACCCCACCTGCATCCCGCGCACCGGCGACCACCAGTCCAAGCTGACGCTGATGAGCGAGTCGCTGCGCAACGACGGACGCATCTGGGTGCCGAAGGCCAAGGGCGACGACCGGCCCCCGGCCGAGATCCCCGAGGACGAACGCGACTACTACCTGGAGCGCATCTACCCCTCCTTCGGCAACCTCGTGCCGCGCGACATCGCCTCCCGCGCCGCGAAGAACGTCTGCGACGAGGGACGCGGCGTCGGCCCCGGCGGGCAGGGCGTCTACCTCGACTTCGCCGACGCGATCGCACGGATGGGCCGCAAGGCCGTCGAGGCCAAGTACGGCAACCTCTTCGACATGTACCAGCGGATCACCGACGAGGACCCGTACCGCGTGCCCATGCGGATCTACCCGGCCGTGCACTACACGATGGGCGGACTGTGGGTCGACTACGACCTGCAGACCACGATCCCCGGGCTGTTCGCGGTCGGTGAGGCCAACTTCTCCGACCACGGGGCCAACCGGCTCGGCGCCTCCGCCCTGATGCAGGGCCTGGCCGACGGCTACTTCGTGCTGCCGGCGACCATCAACGACTACCTGGCCCGCAACCCCCACCGCGCCGCGGTCGGCGACGACCACCCCGTCGTCGAGGAGGTGCTGGCCGAGACCCAGGACCGGCTCAACCTGCTGCTGTCCGTGGACGGCGACCGCACCCCCGACTCCTTCCACCGCGAACTGGGCGAACTCATGTGGGAGTTCTGCGGCATGGCCCGCAGCGACGCGGGCCTGCGCAAGGCCCTGGAGCGCATCCCGCAGATCCGCGAGGAGTTCTGGCGGCGCATCAAGGTCCCCGGCACCGACGAGGAGTTCAACCAGTCCCTGGAGAAGGCCAACCGCATCGTCGACTACCTGGAACTGGCCGAGCTGATGTGCCTCGACGCCCTGCACCGCGCGGAGTCCTGCGGCGGCCACTTCCGCGAGGAGTCGCAGACGCCGGACGGCGAGGCCGCCCGCCGGGACGAGGAGTTCGCCTACGCGGCCGCCTGGGAGTTCACCGGCACCGGCGAGGCGCCGGTCCTGCACAAGGAAGACCTGGTCTTCGAGTACGTCCACCCCACCCAGCGGAGCTACGCATGAAGCTCACCCTGCGCGTCTGGCGGCAGAAGAACGCCGGCGCCGACGGCGCGATGTCCACGTACGAGGTGGACGGGATCTCCCCCGACATGTCCTTCCTGGAGATGCTCGACACGCTCAACGAGGAACTCATCGTCAAGGGCGAGGACCCCGTCGCCTTC
This sequence comes from Streptomyces sp. NPDC003456, assembly GCF_042878735.1. Lineage (NCBI taxonomy): Bacteria > Bacillati > Actinomycetota > Actinomycetes > Kitasatosporales > Streptomycetaceae > Streptomyces > Streptomyces sp. NPDC003456. The sequence goes on along the minus strand of NZ_JBIAOK010000001.1, from coordinate 1,030,974 downwards.
GACCACGACTGCCGCGAGGGCATTTGCGGCGCCTGCTCGCTCGTCATCAACGGCGACGCGCACGGACCCGAGCGGACCACCACCTGCCAGCTGCACATGCGGTCCTTCCAGGACGGCGACACCATCGACATCGAGCCGTGGCGGGCGTCCGCCTTCCCGGTGATCAAGGACCTGGTCGTGGACCGGTCGGCCTTCGACCGGATTATCCAGGCCGGCGGGTACATCACCGCGCCGACCGGTTCGGCACCCGAGGCGCACGCCACACCCGTGCCCAAGCCCGACGCCGACTTCGCCTTCGAGCACGCCGAGTGCATCGGGTGCGGGGCGTGCGTGGCGGCGTGCCCCAACGGCGCGGCCATGCTGTTCACCTCGGCCAAGATCAACCATCTGAACGTGCTGCCGCAGGGGGCGCCCGAGCGGGAGACGCGGGTGCTGGACATGGTGGAGCAGATGGACGCGGAGGGCTTCGGCGGGTGCACCCTCGCCGGGGAGTGCGCCACCGCCTGCCCCAAGGGCATCCCGCTGATGTCGATCACCAGCATGAACAAGGAGTGGCTGCGCGCCGCCCGCAAGGCGGAGCGGTAGCGCGCGGCAGGTGAACGTTCGCCGGTGAGTGCGGACGGGCGGGACCGGGAGAGGTGCTCATCCCGGTCCCGTCTCGTATGCGCGCGCCGGTGTCACGGGCCGGGGTCGGACAGCAGCGGACCCAGCGGGCCGAGGTCCAGGTTCAGGTCGCTGCGCCGCAGGCCGTGCCGCGCGCACAGCTCGTCCATCCGCTCGTCCAGCAGCATCAGCGCGGTACCGAGGCGGTCCTCCTGCTCGGCACTGAGCGTCCCCTCGTCGAAACGGCGTACCGCCTGGCGCTCCATGAGCTGCCGCAGCAGTTCCACCACGGTCAGGACCAGGGCCGCCAGGTCGTCGGTGACGCGCTCCGGGTCGAGGTCCAGCGTGTGGGCGCGCGGCGCGGTCACAGGGGCCCGCTGTCCGGCCACGGTGCGGGCACCCGGTCGCTCACCGAGGCCAGCAGGGCGTGCAGCGAGATCCTCACCAACGGCACGTCGGCGACGGCCAGGACGAGGTCACCGCTGACCACGACCCCGGTCGCCAGCACCCGGTCGAGCAGGTCGACCAGCGGCACCCCGGCCGGCGCGCACGGCTCGGCCCCGTCCCAGGGGACGGCCGCCCGTCCGGGACCGGCCACCGGGACGCTCACCCCGGCACCTCCTGCCCTGCCTCGCACGCGCCCTCGTCCGCCCGGGCGAAGGAGTACGGGATCCACGGCCCCGAGACCGTGACCTCCACGGCCGGGTGGTGGACCCGGGCCAGTGCCCCGACGGATTCGACGAACGCCTCGCGCCGTGCCTCGTCCACCAGGTAGGCCGCGTTGAGCACCTGCGGGACGCTCCGGCCGGTCAACTGCTCGCTCTGCGGCCGGTGCCGGGTCGCGGCGACGGCGTACCGCCGCAGCTCCCGGTCGACGGCGTGGGCCCGCGCCAGGGCATCCTCGCGCCCCTCGCGCTCGGTGCGCCGCCGGGCGCTCGCGCGGCGCAGGTACGACCGTCCGTCGGCCGGCCCGTCCCCGGCGGCTGCGGCCGCCGGCGCGGCCGCCGGACCGTGCACCTTCACCGCCCACTCGGTGCGGTCGCGCAGCCGGTCCAGCAGGACGCGCAAGGACGCCTCCCGGGCGGCCACCGCCCGTACCGCCTTGCCGTCGTCGAGGTAGAGCGTCGCCATCGGCAGCGGCACGGCGCTGCCCGCGCTCGCCGCCACCCGCACGCCCCGGTGGTGGGCGCGGGCGCAGCGCTCGAGTTCGTCGGGCCGGTTGAGCCGCTCCGCCAGCGCCTCCTCGGTGAAGGCCGCCGCGGGGACGTCCTGCACGAGGAGGTGGAGCGGACCCGCCCGCAGGACGCGCAGCGGGCCGCCCCCCTCGTGGCCCGGCGTCGCGGCGCGCACCTCCTCCGCCACGGGGGTGTCCGTCACGGCGAAGACACAGGTGACGGTGGGGCCCGGCACACCCGGACGCGCCGGGGCCGTGCGGGCGGCGGCAACGCTGCTCATCGGATCGCCTCCGCGGTCTCGGGGCCGGCCTCTTCCAGGGCCGCCAGACGGGCGCGCAGATGCGCGTTCTCCTCGGTCAGTGCGTCCCGCGCCGCGCGGGAGGACAGCGCCGGGTCCGTCTCCCACCAGTCGATGCCCGCCTTCTTGGCCGTCTCGACCGAGGCGATGAACAGGCGCAGACGGATGGTGAGGAGTTCGATGTCCAGCAGCTCGATCTTGATGTCGCCCGCGATGACGATGCCCTTGTCCAGCACGCGCTCCAGCAGGTCCGCCAGGCTTCCGCCGGGTGGCCCGGCCGGCTGCGGTTCCGCGCCCCCGGGCCAGGTGCCGAGGCCGGTCATGTCCCGCCCCCGCCGTGCTGGTGGCCCGGCGGGACGTCCCGGGCGCCGGCCCGCGCCTCCGGCCCGGCGCACGCCGGGGACGGCGGAGGATGACCGGCGTACCGGACGGGGCTGCCGAGGCGGGCGAGCAGCCGCTCCTCCTCCGCCTCGAAGGCGGCCTCGTCGATCTCACCGGCCTCCAGGGCCCGGTCGAGTTCCGCCAGGCGGGCGTGGACCGCACGCGGGTCGGTGCTCAGGCGTTCGGCCTCCTGGAGCAGGTGGTCGGCGACCCACAGCGTGCCGCGCACCGGGGCCAGCGGCAGCAGCAGCAGTCCGCTCACGAGTCCCATCGCGTCACCGGACGGCCGGAGCGGCCGGAGTGTCGACGAAGCTGTAGCACGGCAGCGGGCCCGTCACGCTGAGCGCCAGCCGGTCCCCGACGTCGCGGGCCTGCGCGGCCACGGCCTGCCGGAAGCGCTCCTCGTCGGCGCAGCGCACGAGGAACGACGTACTCAGCACCTGTTCCTCGTCGACCGGGCCCTGCACCGTGCGCACGGCCAGCGGCGTGAGCCCGGCCAGCACCGCCCGTGCCGCACCGCGTGCCTCGCGCGCGACACCCCGGGCCAGTGCCTCGCCCAGCCGTACGTTCGCCTCGTAGCCCGGATTCCGCCGGGTCCGCAGCGCGAGGGCCCGCAGCGTGTCGTCCCGGCGCACCAGGTCGGCGACGCACCCGGGCACCACGGCCCCCTTCACGTTCATCTCCACGCAGTCCCGCACGGTGTCGAGCTGCGCCGCGAAGTGGGCCCGGCCCGAGCGCAGTTGCCCGGTCAGCGTCTCGGGGTCGGGGCTGAGGACGGCGAAGCGCATGGGCAGGACCGGGCCCTGCGCGGCCAGCTCCTGGAGCACCTTCTGATGAGCCGTCAGGTCGCGTCGGCGCGCCCGGACGCCGGCCGGGGCGTCGGAGACCGCCGCGCACAGCCCGGCCTCGGCCACGAGCCGCACCGCGGCACCGCCCACCCCGGGTGAGCGCGGCGGGCGCACCCCCTCGGGGGTGATGCCGTAGACGTACAGGGTGCCGAGCGTGCCGGCGGTGGTCGGGGCGGCGGTGGCCGTCACGGTCAGTCCTCCTCAACCCTGCGGCGCCGGGGCCGCGGGCGGTCGTCGTCACTGCGGCGCTTGCGTTCCGGCCGCGGGGCGCGCTCCGCGGGGACGCCGGAGTCGTCGTCCTCCTCCTCGTCCGGCGTGAGGACGTCGCGCACCTTGTCGGTCAGCGAACGGGCGGTGCGCTTGGCGCCCGCCTTGCCGACGCTCTTGGCGACCGAACCGCCGAACAGCTCCGGCACGGTCTTGGAACGCGCGTCGTACTCGAGGTCCAGGCGGTTGCAGGCCTCCGCGAAGCGCAGATAGGTGTCGACGCTGGCGACCACGATGCGCGCGTCGACCTTGAGGATCTCGATCCCGACCAGTGAGACGCGCACGAAGACGTCGATCACCATGCCGCGGTCGAGGATCAGTTCCAGCACGTCGTAGAGCGTGCCGGCGCGGGGCGCACAGACGATCTCGTCGCTGTGGACGGTCATGCGGCGGTCCTTCCGGTCGACGGGGCGACGGGTCCGGTCACTGGTCCTGGGCGCCGCGCCGGTAGCGCGCGACCCTGCGGTACTGCACCAGCTCACCCGCCCGGTCCAGCTCCACCCGGTACGTGGCGAGCAGACTGGTGGTGTCCGGGATGCGTGCCAGTTCCAGCACGTCGACGTCGACGATCCAGCCGTCGTCCTCGCCGGGGCACACCGCGGAGACTCCTTCGAGGCGGTGGCCGATCAGCTCGGTCAGCGCCCCGGCGGCACGCCGGGCGGCGTCCCCGGCACCGCGCACGGCCGGCCGGCGCCTGCCGGCCGGGGCCGTGCCGCTGCGCCGCTCACGGGCTCCGGGTTCTGTCATGTGCCCCACTCTCGCCCCGGCGGCGGGCGCGCGCGTGCTCGGTTGGGCCGTCCGGGCCCCGCCCGCGGGGGCGAGCCGTTCAGCAACCCCACATCCCCGCTCCCCGCGCGCGACACGCGAAGGTCAGCCGGCCTCGGGACAACAGGGGGCGGCGGCACCGCCCGCCGCCCCCGGCCCGTGACCAGGAGAAGCCATGACCGGCGCACTGACCGTCGCACGCCCCGATCGGCCCGCGGCTCCCACCCGCTACACCGTCTCCCTCGCCCGGACCGAGGACGACGTACGCGCCGCCCAGCGGCTGCGGCACGACGTCTTCGCCGGGGAACTGGGCGCGCTGCTCGCCGGGCCTCAACCCGGCCTCGACGTCGACGCGTTCGACGCGTACTGCGACCACCTGCTCGTGCGCGAGGAGACCACGGGGCAGGTCGTCGGCACCTACCGGCTGCTGCCGCCCGAGCGCGCCGCCGTCGCCGGACGCCTGTACTCCGAGGGCGAGTTCGACCTCACCGCCCTGGACGGCATACGGTCGCAGCTCGTCGAGGTCGGCCGCTCCTGCGTCCACCCGGACCACCGCGACGGGGCCGTCATCGGCCTCATCTGGGCCGGTATCGCCCGCTACATGGCCGACCGGGGCCACGAGTGGCTCGCCGGCTGCTGCTCCGTTCCGCTGGCCGACGGCGGCACCCTCGCCTCCGCCGCCTGGGACCGGGTGAGCACCGGCCACCTGTCGCCGCCCGACCTGCGGGTGCGCCCGCTGCTGCCCTGGATACCCGGCCCCGCGCCGGCAGCCCGGATCGAACTGCCCGCCCTGCTGCGCGGATACCTCCGCCTGGGCGCCTGGGTGTGCGGCGCACCGGCCCACGATCCGGACTTCGGCGTGGCCGACCTGTACGTGCTGCTGCCGATGAGCCGGGTCAACCCCCGCTATCTGCGCCACTTCCTCTCCCTCGTCCCCGCGTGACGAGCGCCTGGCTGCCCACCGCGCCCTGCACCCCGCGGGCCTGCGTGGAGTCGACGACCGCGGCGCTGCGGGCCGTCCCGCGCGCCGTGCTGCGGCTCACCGGTGCGGTCCTGCTGCTCCTGGCCGGCCTCGCCCTGTCGCCGCTCGGGGCCCGGGTGCCGGCGGACGTGGTGCGGCGGTGGTGCCGGTGGATCGCGCGGGCCGCCGGGGTGCGGGTCCGGATCACCGGCGGCCCGGTCCCCGCCGGGGGACTGCTGCTGGTCGCCAACCACATCTCCTGGCTGGACGTCCCGCTGCTCGCCGCCGTCCGCCCCGCCCGGATGCTGGCCAAGACGGAGGTCCGGCACTGGCCCGTCGCCGGTGGTCTGGCCGCCCGCGGCGGCACGCTGTTCATCGACCGGGACCGGCTGCGGGCCCTGCCGGACACCGTCGCCCGGGTCGCCGGCGCCCTGCGCGGGGGCGCCGCGGTCGCGGCCTTCCCGGAGGGCAGCACCTGGTGCGGCCGGGCGCAGGGCCCCTTCCGCCGGGCCGTCTTCCAGGCCGCGCTGGACGCCGGGGTGCCCGTCCTGCCGGTGCGGATCGCCTACCGGGTGGACCGCGGAGCGGCCAGCACCGCCCCGGCGTTCGTCGGCGACGACACGCTGCTCGCCTCGGTGTGGCGTGTGGCGACCTCACGCGGCCTGGTCGCGGAGGTCGAGGTGCGCCCGGCGATCCCCGCGGGCCGCGCCTCCGACCGCCGTACGCTGGCCCGCGCGGCGCAGCGGCACGTGACACCGCCCCCGTCCGGGCCGCACGCGGTCCTCATGGCGTAGGCGGCGAGGACCGGGCTCAGCGCGTGCCCGACAGGGTGCGGGAGAGGTACGGGGCCGTCCGGCTGTCCGGGGCCGCCGCCACCCGGGCCGGCGTACCCGCCGCCACGATCCGGCCGCCCGCGTCGCCGCCGCCCGGGCCCAGATCGACCACCCAGTCCGCGCCCGCCACGACCGACATGTCGTGCTCCACGACGATCACGGTGTTCCCGGCGTCGACCAGACCGTGCAACTGGCGCATCAGGACGTCCACGTCGGCCGGGTGCAGGCCGGTGGTGGGCTCGTCGAGCAGGTAGAGCGTGTGGCCGCGCCTGCCGCGCTGGAGTTCGCTCGCGAGCTTGATGCGCTGCGCCTCACCGCCGGACAGCTCGGTCGCGGGCTGCCCGAGGCGCAGGTAGCCCAGCCCCACGTCGAGCAGGGTGCGCAGGCTCCGGGCCGCGGCCGGGGTGTCCGCGAAGAACTCCGCGGCGCCCTCCACCGTCAGGTCCAGCACCTGCGCGATGTTCCGTCCCCGGTACGTCACTTCCAGGGTCGCGGGGTTGTACCGGGCCCCGCCGCAGTCCGGGCAGGGCGCGTACGTGCTGGGCAGGAAGAGCAGTTCCACGCTGACGAACCCTTCGCCCTGGCAGGTCTCGCAGCGCCCGCCCGCGACGTTGAAGGAGAACCGGCCGACGCCGAAGCCCCGGGCCCGCGCCTCGTCGGTGGCGGCGAACACCTTGCGCACGACGTCGAACAGCCCGGTGTAGGTGGCGAGGTTGGAGCGCGGGGTGCGCCCGATCGGCTTCTGGTCGACCGACACCAGCCGGCCCACCCCCTCGGTGTCCTCGGTGATCTCCCCGATGAGCGTGGACTTGCCCGACCCGGAGACACCGGTGACGGCGGTGAACGCGCCGAGGGGGAACTCGGCGGTCACCCCGCGCAGGTTGTGCCGGGTGACCGGCCCGACCGTCAGCAGGCCGCTCGGGGTGCGCACCGGCCGGACCGGGGCGGGGGAGCGGTCGAAGAGGTAGCGGGCCGTCGCCGACTCCGCCACGGCGGCCAGACCGTCCACGGGGCCGCTGTGCAGGACCCGTCCGCCGTGTTCGCCCGCCAGCGGCCCGACGTCCACCAGCCAGTCGGCACCCCGCACGACGTCGAGGTGGTGCTCCACCACGAACACCGAGTTCCCGGCGGCCTTCAGCCGCTCCAGCACGGTGATCAGCGCCTCCGTGTCGGCCGGGTGCAGCCCGGCCGACGGTTCGTCGAGGACGTACACGACACCGAACAGGCCGGAGCGCAACTGGGTGGCCAGGCGCAGGCGTTGCAGCTCGCCGGCGGACAGGGTCGGCGTGGCCCGGTCCAGGCTGAGGTAGCCGAGGCCGAGTTCGACGACGGGCGCGATCCGGGAGCGCAGGTCGTGGGTGAGGACCTCGGCCGCCTCGGAGCCCGCGTCGAGTCCGGCGGCCAGTTCCACCAGGGGCAGGGCCGCCAGGTCGGCGATGGTCCGGCCGCCCACCGTCACCGCCAGCGCCTCCGGCCGCAGCCGGCTCCCGCCGCACGCCGGGCAGGGCGCACTGGTCAGGAACCGCTCGGCCCTCGCGCGCAGGGCCGCGCTCCTGGAGTCCGCGAACGTCTTCATCACGTACCGGTGGGCGCTCATGTACGTGCCCTGGTACGGGCGCTGGATGCGGTCGGCGTCCCGCACGGGGTGCACGGTCACCACCGGCTGCTCGTCCGTGAACAGGATCCACCGCCGCGCCTCCGCGGGCAGTTCCCGCCAGGGCCGGTCCACGTCGTAGCCCAGCGCGTCGAGGATGTCCCGCAGGTTCTTGCCCTGCCAGGCGCCCGGCCAGGCGGCGATCGCCCCCTCGCGGATCGACGACGACGGGTCGGGGACGAGCAGTTCCTCGCTCGTCCGGTGCACCCGTCCGAGTCCGTGGCACTCCGGGCAGGCACCGGCGGCCGTGTTCGGCGAGAACGCGTCGGAGTCGAGCCGCTCGGCGCCGGGCGGGTAGGTGCCGGCGCGGGAGAACAGCATGCGCAGGGAGTTGGAGAGGTTGGTGACGGTGCCGACCGAGGAGCGCGAGGTGGGGGCCGAGCGGCGCTGCTGGAGCGACACGGCCGGCGGCAGACCGGTGATCTCCGCGACCTTCGGCGCGCCCACCTGGTGGATCAGCCGGCGCGCGTACGGGGCGACCGACTCGAAGTAGCGGCGCTGCGCCTCCGCGTAGATCGTGCCGAACGCCAGCGACGACTTCCCCGACCCGGACACGCCGGTGAACACGGCCAGGACGTCCCGCGGGATGTCCACGTCGACCCCCCGCAGGTTGTGCTCGCGTGCTCCGCGCACACGCACGTACGGGTCGTGGGGGACAGGGAGGGCACGGGGGGCGGCGGGGTCGTGCATGGTCGCGACTCTAGCCCGAGGTGATCGCGGCCAGCCGCCGGTAGGAGTCCAGGAGGGCGTCGCGGTCGTGGGTGCTGGTGGTGACCAGGACCTCCTGGGCCCCGGTCTCCTTCAGCACCGTCTCCAGTTCGTGCGCGACCTGCTCCTCGGTGCCGGCGAGCTGACCGGTCAGGCCGGACTCGTAGAAGCCGCGTTCCTTGGCGGTCATGGTGAGTGCCTCGACGCGCTCGGCGGGCGGCAGGGGCGGGAAGGTGCCGCGGGTGCGGGAGTACGCCATCGACCAGGCCTCGGGGACCAGCAGCCGCCGGGCCTCCTCGGGGGTCGCGGCGACGGCGACCGTGCCGGAGACGACCACGTAGGGCTGCGCGGCCCAGGGGGAGGGGCGGAAGTGCGCCCGGTAGCGGTCGATGCCGCGCCGCATCTTCTCCCGGTCGCGCAGGTCGCCGATCACCATGGGCAGTCCGAGCCTGGCGGCGACGGCGGCGCCTTCACCCATGGCCAGCACGAACGGCGGCACGGCCAGTCCCTCGGCCGGGCGGGCGTGCACGCCCGTGGGGGAGGTGCCCTCGAACCAGCCGAGCAGGTCCCGCAGTTGCGCCTCGAAGTCCTCGGCGTCGCCCTTGTCGCGGCCCAGGGCCCTGCGCACCCCGTCCGTGAAGCCGACGGAGCGGCCGAGCCCCATGTCGATGCGCCCGGGGAACAGCGACTCCAGCACCCCGAACTGCTCGGCGACGACCAGTGGCCGGTGGTTGGGCAGCATCACCCCGCCGGTACCCACCCGGATGGTCCGGGTGGCGCCCGCGACGGCCGCGGCCAGCACGGTGGGCGCGGATCCGGCGACCCCGGGCACCCCGTGGTGCTCCGACACCCAGAACCGGTGGTAGCCGAGCCGCTCCAGCTCCCCCGCGAGCCGCACGGTGTCCCGCAGGGCCTCGGGGTGGGTGTGGCCCTCCCGGGTGCGGGAGCGGTCGAGGACGGAGAAGCGGGTCGAGGCGATCAGGGAGCTCACACCGTGTTCAACGCGTGCGCCCCGGTGGCATTCCCGGCCCCGGGCGCACCCGGGTGTCCGGCACCGGTCAGTCCTCGGGGCGCAGCAGCCCGCGCTCGTAGGCCTTGACGAGGTGCTGCGGGACGAGGTGACGGACGCCGTCGATGGTGACCGGCACCAGCGCGGGGGTGGCCGCCTTCCATTGGGCGCGGCGGTGGCGGGTGTTGCTGCGGGACATCTTCCGCTTCGGGACAGCCATGGGACTCCTCCTCGGGACCCCCGCCCGGCCGGGCGGGCCACCGAGACGCTACATGAAAATGGATCCCATTAACAAAAGCCGTCCGGAGGAGTGCGCCCGTCGCCGGGGCCCTAGGGTGGGCGTGTGAGCGATGACACCGGCAAGGCCCCGCTGGCCGTGTTCGACCTGGACAACACCCTCGCCGACACCGCGCACCGGCAGCACTTCCTGGAGAGCCGCCCCAAGGACTGGGACGGCTTCTTCGCGGCCGCGCCGCAGGACGGGCCGCTCGGCGAGGGCATCGCGCTGGTCACGGAGTACGTGCGCCGGTGCGAGATCGTCTACCTCACCGGGCGGCCCGAGCGCTGCCGGCGCGACACGCTCGACTGGCTGGCCGCCCAGGGGCTGCCCGAGGGGCGGCTGTACATGCGCGGGGACAGCGACCGCAGGCCCGCCCGGTTCACCAAGCTGCAGACGCTGCGGCGGCTGGCGCGGACCCGCGAGGTCCGGGTGCTGGTCGACGACGACGAACTGGTCTGCGAGGACGCCCGGCGCGCCGGCTTCACCGTCCTGCGGGCCGACTGGGCCGCCCGCTCCGCCGAGATGAAGGCGGCCCAGGAGCGCGAGGGCCGCACCTGACGGGCGCCCGCCCGTGACGCTACTCGGAGCCCTCCAGGCGGAAGCCGACCTTCAGGCCCACCTGCCAGTGCGCGATCTGCCCCTCCTCGAGCTGGCCGCGCACCTGCGTCACCTCGAACCAGTCCAGGTTGCGCAGGGTCTGCGAGGCCCGTTCGATGCCGTTGCGGATGGCCTGGTCGACGCCCTCGTGCGAGGTGCCGACGATCTCGGTGACCCGGTAGGTGTGGTGCGACATACCGCTGCTCCTCTTCCGTGACGGGTGTGTCAGGCGTCACTCCACCGTGCCCCACGCGGCGGCGAAGCGCGAGACGTCGTCCCGTGCCGTCGCCGCCGCGGAGCACGGGCGGTGTCAGCGGGCCGTGCTCAGGGACAGCGCGAACCGCCCCCCGGTGTCGGTCCACCAGTGGGTCAGGTCCAGCCCGGCCGCGGACAGTTCGGCGCGCACGCCCTCCTGCCGGAACTTCGCCGACACCTCGGTCCGCATCTCCTCGCCCGCCGCGAAGTCGACGGCGAGCCCGAGCGCCGGCACCTTCACGGTCTGCTCCGAACGGGACCGCAGCCGCATCTCGATCCACTCGTGCCCGGGATCCCACCGGGCCACGTGGTCGAACCCCGCGAGGTCGAAGTCGGCGCCGAGCTCACGGTTGATCACCGTCAGGACGTTCTTGTTGAACGCGGCCGTCACCCCGGCCGCGTCGTCGTACGCCCGGACCAGCACCTCCTCGTCCTTGACCAGGTCCGTGCCGAGCAGCAGGGCGTCGCCCGGTGCGAGCAGGGCCCGTACGGAGGCGAGGAACCGGGCGCGTTCGGCGGGCAGGAGGTTGCCGATCGTGCCGCCGAGGAACGCCACCAGCCGCGGCCCCGGTGTGTCCGGCAGCGCCAGGCCGGCGGTGAAGTCGGCGATCAGCGCGTGCACGTCCAGGCCCGGCCGCTCGGCGGCCAGCGCCTCCCCGGCCTGGGTGAGCGCGCTCCCGCTGACGTCGACGGGCACGTAACTGCGCAGGTCCGTCAGGGCGTCGAGCAGGTGCCTGGTCTTCTCGGAGGAACCGGAGCCCAGTTCGATCAGCGTGCGGGCCCCGCTCGCGGCGGCGATGTCGCCGGAGCGCGCGAGGAGGATCTCCCGTTCGGCGCGGGTCGGGTAGTACTCGGGCAGCGCGGTGATCTCCTCGAACAGGTCGCTGCCGTGGGCGTCGTAGAACCACTTGGGCGGCAGCGTCTTGGGGGAGCCGGTCAGGCCCCGCCGGACGTCGGCGCGCAGCGCGGCGTCCGTGGCGTCCTCGGGCAGGGTGCGGGTCAGGTGGAACGGGCTCACGTGCGGGGCTCCTCGGGAGTGGGCGCGAAGGTGTCGGCCGGCTCTTTCAGCGGGGTGAGCAGCACGTCCGTGCGGCTCGCCGCGAGCAGGGTGCGGTCGGGGACCTCCCGCCAGTGCGGGTCGTCGTCGTAGGGCTCGGACGCCACGACCGTGCCGCCGCCGGGCAGGGTCAGGTACCACAGCGTGTCGCCCCAGGCGGTGGCCGTGATGGTCTCGCCGTTGGCCATCAGCAGGTTGAGCCGGGAGCCGGGGGCCGCGGCGGCGACCTCCAGCACGGTGTCGGCCAGGGCCTGGCCCTCCTCGTCCCCGCTGCGCAGCCGCGCCAGCACCAGCGCCCACACGAGCGCCGAGTCGTTGCGGGCCTCCAGGGACAGCAGGTCCTCGTGCGGCAGCGTCCGGGACAGGGCGGCCAGCGAACCGGGCCAGCCCTTGACGGCCCCGTTGTGGCTGAACAGCCAGGTCCCCGCCGCGAAGGGTGCCGCGGCGGCCTCGGCGTCCGCACCCGACAGGGTCGCGTCGCGCACCGCCGCCAGCAGGCCCTCGGTCGTCACCACCCGGGCCAGGTCCGCGAACGACAGGTCGGCCCAGATCGGCCCGGCCCGCCGGTAGCGGGCCGGCACCGGGTCGCCCTGGGCGTACCAGCCCACCCCGAAGCCGTCGGCGTTGACCGTCCCGTGGCGCTGGCGGCGGGGGGCCCACGACTGCCGGTACAGCCCGTGCGGGGGCTCCACCAGCAGCCTGCCCAGCCGCTCGGCCGGCCCCACGTAGGCCAGATGACGGCACATCAGCTCTCCTCCGCGGAGCGGGCGGTGCGGAATCCGGAGAAGATCTGCCGCCGGATCGGGTAGTCCCAGTTGCGGAACGTGCCCCGGCAGGCCACCGGGTCCACGGCGAACGAGCCGCCGCGCAGCACCTTGTGGCCGGAGCCGAAGAAGACCTCGGAGTACTCCTTGTACGGGAAAGCCCGGAACCCGGGGTAGGGCAGGAAGTCGCTCGCCGTCCACTCCCACACGTCGCCGATCAACTGCCGTACGCCCAGCGGCGACTCACCGGCCGGGTAGCTGCCGGCGGGTGCCGGGCGCAGATGCCGCTGGCCGAGGTTGGCGTGCTCGGGGCCTGGATCGGCGTCGCCCCACGGGTAGCGCATCGAACGGTCGCCGGCCGGGTCGTACCGGGCGGCCTTCTCCCACTCGGCCTCCGTGGGCAGCCGGCGTCCCGCCCAGCGCGCGTAGGCGTCGGCCTCGTACCAGCACACGTGCAGCACGGGCTCGTCCGGCGGGACCACCTCGGTCACGCCGAAGCGGCGCCGCAGCCACTGCCCGCCGTCGCGCCGCCAGAACAGCGGGGCGCGGATGCCCTGCCCGCGGATGTGCGCCCAGCCCTCGGACGTCCACCAGCGCGGGTCGTCGTACCCGCCGTCCTCGATGAACGCCCGGTAGGCGGCGTTGGTCACCGGGGTGGTGTCGATGTGGAAGGCGGCCACCTCGCGCCGGTGCGCGGGGCGTTCGTTGTCCAGGGCCCACGGCTCGGCGGAGGTGCCCATGGTGAACGGGCCGCCGGGCACCAGGACTTCGGACGGCCCGGTGAACAGCGGCACCGGTTCCGGGTCGGGCGCCGTCAGCGCCTGGGGGCCTTTGCGCAGCTGATGGGTGATCAGCATGGTCTCGTCGTGCTGCTGTTCGTGCTGGGCGATCATCCCGAAGGCGAACCCGGCCTCCGTCAGCCGGGTGCCGTCGAACGCGGTCCGCTCCAGCACGTCCAGCGCCCGGCCGCGCACGTCGGCCGCGTAGGTGCGGGCTTCGGCGGGCGCCAGCAGGGGCAGCTTGGGCCGTTCGGCCCGCGGGTGCTCGAAGGCGTCGTAGAGGCTGTCGATCTCCGGGCGTATCGCCTCCTGCCCGGCGACGGCCCGCAGCAGCCACTGCTCCTCCTGGTTGCCGATGTGCGCGAGGTCCCACACCAGCGGCGACATCAGCGGCGAGTGCTGCGCGGTCAGGTCGGGCTCCTCGACGCAGCTGGTCAGCAGGGTCGTGCGGTCGCGTGCCAGGACGAGCGCGGCGACCGCGCGCTCGCGCAGCGCCTCGGGGTCCGCGGCCGGGGAGTCCGGGACGGCCTCGGGACGGGTGTCGGTCATGAGCGCGGGTCCTTCCCGTGGGCGCGGCCGTCCGCGGCGCGCTGTCGGTCGAGCAGATCGTCGGCGGGGCAGCGGCCCGGGACGACGTAACGGTCCAGAAAAGCCGTGACGGCCTCGACGACCTTCGGGGAGGCGCCGAGCCGGGGCAGGGCCTGGAGCGCGGCCGTGAAGCAGACGACGGCCGTCTCGCGCAGTTCCGCGTCGGCCAGGCCGGAACGGGCCGCGTCGCGCCAGAGCGGGTTGTTCGGCGCGGCCAGCCCCAGGGTCCGCTCGGCCAGCGGCTTCACGGTCCGGTAGGCGGTCTCGGCGGCCTCCGGGTCGTCGAACAGCGCCGCCGTCACGGCCAGCGGCACGATCCAGCCGTCGTCGCCCGGCTGCGCGTCGATCATGCGCAGTTCCAGGTGGCCGCGCGGCCGGACCGGCGGGAACAGCGTCGTCAGGTGGTAGTCGAGGTCCTCCCGGGTGGGCGGGCGGGGTGCGCCGGTGCGGACCCACTCGCGGAAGGTGAGCCCGTCGGGCACCTCCCACGGAACGCGGTCGCCGCGCACGCACATCACCGGGGAGTCCAGGACGTGGCGGGCCCAGGCGCCGCGCGGGTCGGCGTCCAGGGGCGGTCCGCCCGCCCGGCCGGCGCCGATCCGCGTCCAGGTCAGCTGGCGCGTGGAGAGCCAGCCGGTCGGCCGCCGGCCGGCGAGCGGGGAGTTGGCGAACGCCGCCACCAGGACCGCGCCCAGGTGGTGGGCCAGCCACCAGCGCCGCACGTGGCCGAGGGGCCCGGGTTCCTCGTGGCCGGCGTCGACGCACACCTGCACGGACGCGGAGGTGCACATCATGTCGCGGCCCGCCGGGCCGGTGCGGTCCAGGCAGGCCTCCATGGCGTCGTACCGCGGCTCCCGCAGGAACCGGCGGGGTGCGTGCCAGGGGTCCTGGCCGAGACCGACGAGAGCGAGGCCGTCCCGGCGCAGGGCCGTGCGGACGGCGTCCAGGTCGGCGGAGACGGTGTCGACGCACTCGGTCAGCGAGGCGGCGGGCGGCGAGCTGAGCTCCAGCTGGCCGCCGGGCTCGACGGTGAGCGCCGAGCGCAGGGGCAGAGCCCCCACGGCCGCGTGGGCCGCTCGGAGTCGTTCGTGGGTCACGGGGAGCTGCGGGGTGCGCAGCTCGTGGACGAGCCATTCCACCTCGACGCCGAGGCGGCGCGGCGGGCCGGTCTTGAAGCAGATGCCGCGGACCAGTGCCTCGACCTCGGCTTCGGACAGTGAGGTGCGTGGCCGGGTACAGCCACTTACCGAATCGGACATGTCGGGATCCTCCTGAGATTCCACCATGCCACCGGTCCGGGCACTTCGGCGCCCGGGGCCGGACGACTCGTCCCACCCAAGACCGTTGCCCCGCTCGCCACAAGGGGGCAAATCGGGACGTCACGGATCGGTTGTCTCCGGTGGTGCGGTGTTCCCCGGCGCTTCCCCGTGCGTTCTCCGGCCGCGGAAACTCCGTTGCGCCGCGGTCCGGGCGTCGACCACCATGCCTGCGTGAGCACGACAGATACGGCCGCGCGGCGCGCGGTCACGGCGCGTACGGGGGTCGCGGCGTGAGCGCGCGCCTGCGCGGTGTGGCGCGGGAGACCGAGCGGATCGTCGCGGCCGGCGCCTACCGGTCGCCCGGCGGCCGCGAGGTGCGGATCGCCGAGCAGGTGCGCGCGGCCCGGGAGGGCACGCGCCTGTTCGGACCGGATCCCGTTCCCGTGTCCGCCGTCCGGGTGACGCGGACGCGCATCGAGGTCACCGGCGAGAGCAGCCTGGAGGCCGCCCGCCGGCTGGGCGGGTCCGTGGCCGTCCTGAACTTCGCCTCGGCCCGCAACCCGGGCGGCGGTTACCTGAACGGCGCCCAGGCGCAGGAGGAGGCGCTGTGCCGGGCCTCCGCCCTGCACACCTGCCTGCTGCGGGCCGCGGACTTCTACGACCACCACCGCGCCCACCGCGACCCGTTCTACACGGACCGCGTCATCCACTCACCCGGCGTGCCGGTCTTCCGCGACGACCGGGGCCGGCTGCTGGACGAGCCGTACACCGCCGGCTTCCTGACCTCCGCCGCGCCGAACGCGGGGGTGGTGCTCCGCACGGCGCCGCAGCGGGCGGCCGAACTGCCGCGCGCCCTGGCGGCGCGGGCGGAACGCGTCCTGGAGACGGCCGCCGCCCACGGCTACCCGAGGCTCGTCCTGGGGGCCTGGGGCTGCGGCGTGTTCCGCAACGACCCGGCCCAGGTGGCGGCGGCGTTCCACGGCCTTCTGGGTCCCGGCGGACGCTTCGCCGCCGCCTTCGACCACGTCGTCCTCGGCATCCTCGACCGCACCCCGGGCGGCCTGGTCCGAACCGCCTTCGCGCGGCAGTTCAGCTCCAGCCGTAGCGCTCCTGCAGCCGGCGCCTGACCAGCTCGAAGCGCATGCGGTCCAGGGCGCAGGCCTCGCGGCGCATCCCCTCCTCGTGCAGGCGCAGCACCCGGTCGACGTCCACCCACGAGTCCCGGCCGGAGCGGTCCCACGGGCCGCTGCCGATCGGCACCCACTCCCGGTCGTCGTCGTGCCGCTTGCTGGACAGCTGCACGGCGAGGAACGTCCCCGCCGCCTCCCGGGCGACGACCAGGACCGGCCGGTCCTTGCCGCGGCCGTCGTTCTCCTCGTACGGCACCCACGTCCAGACGATCTCGCCCGGGTCCGGATCGCCGTCGTAGGCGGGGGAGTACTCCGTGCGCACCGGGCCGGTCCCGCGCGGGTCGGCCTGGACGGTGGCGGAAGGGCCGTGGCGGCCGGGGGCGTGGTCGTCGGCGTACGTGCTCACGGGGGCACCCTAGAGGCCGCCCTGCCCTGCGTGCGCCCCGGGGTTCGCCCCACTCGCGCGTACGCGCACCGTCGAGGGCCCCGGGGACCCGGACTTGCGCACACGCGCTCCGGAGAGCGACCCGGGACTGGACTCGCGCGCGCGTGCTCCGGCGAGGGGCCCCGGGGGTCCGGTCAGGCGGCCGCCGCGTCGGCCGCGTCCGCCGTGACCGGCGGTGACGGCCAGTGGTCCTGCCAGCGCAGCTCCGCCTCCAGCTGCGCGGCCACCTGCGCGAGGAGCGGCTCGCTGTGCGCCGGGCCGAGCAGTTGCGCGCCGACGGGCAGGCCGTCGGGTGTGAACCCGGCCGGAACGTTGATCCCCGGCCAGCCCAGCACGTTCCACGGCCAGGCGTAGGGGCAGGCGGCGATCATGGCCCGGTCGGTGGCGAACCCGCTCAGGTCCAGCAGGGCGCCGATGCGGGGCGGGGGAGCGGCGGTCGTGGGCGCCAGCACGATGTCGTACGAGTCGAAGAAGGCGCCGATCCGGCGGTGCAGCACGGCCTCCGCGCGCCGCGCCGCCCTGAGCGGCGCACCGCCGAGCAGCCGGCCCAGCCGGGCCGCGTCCCGGGTGCGCCGGTCCAGCAGCGCCGGGAAGGGCGCCTCGGCCACCCGCTCGGCGATCCCCGCCGTGGCGCGCGGGACGAAGGTCAGCCCGATCTGCCCGTACGGCGGGTCGGCCTCCTCGACCGTGTGGCCCAGGCGGGCGAGCCGCTCGGCCAGTTCGACGACCCGGGTGCGCACCTCGGGCAGCAGCCGCGCGGGGACGGCGGTGAAGGGCGGATTCAGGGACAGCGCGACGCGCAGCCACCCCGGGTCGCGTCCGACGGCCGCCGACAGGTCGATCGCCGGCGGCCGGTGCGGGTCCAGGTCGTGGTTCCCGCTCGCCGCGTCCAGCAGCAGGGCCGCGTCGGCCACCGTGCGGGCCAGGGTGCCGTTGACGGTGATGCCCTGGAAGGACTCGCCGCGCGGCCAGGTGGAGATGCGGCCGCGCTGCGGCTTGATGCCCACCAGATGCGTCCAGGCGGCCGGGATCCGCACCGAACCGGCCCCGTCCGAGCCCAGCGCGGCGGGTACCAGCCCCGCGGCGACGGCGGCGGCCGAACCGCCCGAGGAACCGCCGGGCGTGTGGTCCGTGCTCCACGGGTTGCGGGTCGAGCCGAACGCGGGACCCTCGGTGAACGGCCACTGCCCGAACTCGCAGGTGTTGGTCTTGCCCACGACCACGGCCCCGGCCGCGCGCAGCCGCCGTACGGCCTCGCCGTCCGAGGGGACCGGCGGGAACTCGCCGCAGCAGCCGAAGGCGGTGGGCTCACCGGCCACGTCCATGTCGTCCTTCACCGCCACGGGCACCCCGAGCAGCGGCTTGCGCACGCCCTCGGCCAGCTCGCGGTCGGCGGCCTCGGCCTCCGCCAGGGCCGCCTCGGCGCGCACGATCCGGAAGGCGTTCACAGTGCCCTGCGCGGCCTCGATCCGGGCCAGCGTGCGCTCGACCAGCGCGCGGGAGGTCACCTCCCCGGCGGCCAGCGCGCGGGCGGTCTCCGCCAGGCCTTCGGCACGGTCGGACGTCATGCGGACACCTCCGGAAGCAGCTTCTCTACCGAACGGTAACGTCCGGTGGCCGATGGCGGAACGCCCTCGAGGGGAGTGGACGTTCACCCAGGGGCCACACCCTTCCCAGTGGGCGCATTCGTCTCGTTCGAAACAAGGGGGTCACGCTCTCGCCGGTGGGGCTCGTCCCCGGCGCGGTAGACGAGGCCCAGCAGGCCCCGGTAGACCTCCGCGAGCCTGCGCGCGTCCGTGCTGTCGAGCACGGTCTGCGCCGGCCGGATGCCGTTCCCTCGTCCGTCGCGGGCCCTGGTGCCCCGGCAGCCACCGCCTGCGCCGCCTCGCACGGAACCGAAGGAACAGCACGCAAGGCGACGCAGCGGAACGGGCCGCCTCCCTCTCGTGGTCGTGGAGGGGAGACGGCCCGGCCGGGGGTCAGCGGGTGCCGGTGACCCGGTGCTCCTTCAGGGCGCCGCAGTTGGAGCCGTACACCTGTACGTAGGTGTTGGCGATGCTGCCGCCCCAGTCCACGCAGTGGCCCTTGCCGTAGACGTAGGTCGGACCGGCGTAGGAGGTGAACAGGCCCTCGTCGTAGTGGCTCTCCTCCGTGTCCGGCACGAAGGCCCAGGCGGACATGGTGACGGCCCTGCCCGGGTTGTTGCGGATGGTCGCCACGCAGTTCTGCCCGTTGGACGCGTTGTAGGTCAGGTACACCGTCCCCAGCGAGCCGAGGGCCGCCGAGTTGACCGTCTTGTACCCGCTGCCGCAGACCTTCTGCGGGGTGGTGTTGGGCGCGGCGGAGGCCGGTGCCGCCAGGGCGGTCAGGGTGCCCAGGGACAGCGCGGCCACGGCGGAGGCGGACAGGACGGAACGGGTGAATCTCATATTTCCCCCTTGCAACTCTTCGAGGTGGTTGCTCCTGCAGGGTGTGACCCATGGAGCGCTCGAAGGGTTGTGCGCCATTTCCCTTGCCGATAGCGGGAGTTGAGGCGAGCCGGCCTGACGATCCGGTTCCGTGCGCGCGGCCCGGGGCCGTCGGGGGCGCCGGCCGAGTCTGCCCCTCCGGCGCGTGGCCCACTCCCCGGTCGGCGGTCGCACACGCGAGATCCCGAGGATCTGCGCAGGGGTGTCACACGGGCTGCACACCGCCCGGCCGAAGTCTCGTTAGCGTTACGGCTCGCTCCGGCGTGCGAACGTCACCAGGTCGCGGTCGGCGGGCCGCCGCAACAGCCAGATCGGGAACACCACACATGGACTACTGCTCGTCGTGCCGCAGGCACCTCAACGGCGCCCTGGTCTGCCCGGGGTGCGGCGCCTACGCCCCGGACATCGACCCCTGCGGCATCGACGGCCGCGCCTCCGCGAGCAGCACCGTCCCGACCGTGTGGGGCACCGCCGCCGGTCCGCGGTACGACGCGTCCGTCCCGTATCCGGCCACGCCGGACCTGCCGGAGCCCGCGGACCTCCGTCCGGACGTGGGCCCGTATGCCGACGCGGCCGAACAGCCCCTGACCGAACAGCCGGTCGCCGCAGGGTCCGTGGCCGCAGGGCCCGTGCCCGACGAGCCCGAGGCCGCGGAGCCCGGTGCGGCCGACGGCCGGACGGGCCGCCCGCAGGGCCGGGCCGCGCGGCGCCGGCAGATGGCCCGCTGGAAGAAGAACCAGCGGCGGGCCGTGGTGGCGACCGCCGTCGCCCTCGTCGGCGGCGGACTGACCGTCGCCGCCGTGCACGGCAACGCCACCCCCGGTGTGCAGGCGGCCACCACGCCGGGCGACACCCCCATGGGCGGCGCCGGGGCGCAGGCGCCCGATGCCGACGGACCCGACCGGGGCCGGTACGACACCCCGCGATCCGCCTCCAGCGCGGCACCGCAGACCCCCCGCGCATCGCGTCACCAGCAGACCCGGGCCGCCGACCCCCGCACCACCCCCGCCGGCACGCACACCGACGCGGCCACCGCCCCCCGCGAGCTGCCGCTGACGACACCCGCGCGCACCGGGGCCACCGCCCCGGGCACCGCCGGCTCCGCACCCGGCGACTCCGGCACCACCACTCCGGGCGCCGCCTCACCGGCCGCGCCCCCGGCGGCCGGAACGGAGCCCGGGCAGCCGGAGTCCCCCGCCACGCCTCCGCCCGCGGCCGACCCCACCGCACCCGACACGCCCCCGGGGGACACCGGCTCCGCCCCCCGCTCCGACGCACTCTGCCTGCTCGTCATCTGCCTCGGCTGAGCCCGGAACCGGCGGTCGGGCAGGCGGCGGCCGGCCGGGCTCCGTATCGCCGGTCATGGTCGATAGGCGCCCAACTCCCTTGCTACGCATGGGAGTTGTTTTCGGTCACCGACTGCCCCGCCCATGCGGGCCGCCGCCTGCCCGACGCCTCACTCCCGCCGCGCGGACGGCCCGGCCGCCTCCGCGGCGGACGGGATCCGCCCTACAATCCTGGCGACCAAATCGGGGGCGTCATCAGCGGGGGAGTCCGCGTGGAAACCATCATCGTGCAGTTGCCCGGTCCCACCCGATGGGGTGCGGACGATACGGGCAGTCCGGAACTGATCCACCTCGGGCCGGGAGACATCGCCGACTTCGGACGCGGCACGGCCGGCGTCCGCATCGTCCTGAAGGACCCCGGCATCTCCCGCCGCGCGGGCCAGCTGGAGGCGGCGGGCGACTACTGGCGGCTGTCCAACTTCAGCCGCAGCGTGTCCTACGTGGTGGAGAACCTGGAGGGCGCGGGCGAGTACCTGACCGTCGCACCCGGCCGGCTCGGGGCGCCCGTGCCCTTCGAGTTCTCCCGCGTGGTGCTGCCCGCCCTGTCCGGCACCGCCACCTTCAAGGTGTTCGCACCCCAGCACGCCTACCTGGGCGAGCAGTCCGCCCAGGGCGGCGGGGAACAGACCGTCCACCCCTTCGCCCTGGACCCCACGTCGAAGTACTTCCTCGTGCTGGTCGCCCTGTGCGAACCCCGGCTGCGCGACCCCGCGGACTCGGCCCTGCCGGGGGTCGGGCAGATCGTGGAGCGGCTGCGGCCCCTGGAATCCTGCCGCGACCTCACGCGTTCCGCGGTCAACTACCACATCGACTACCTGGCGTTCGCCAAACTCCGCCTGGAACCGGTGGAGGAGGCCGCGGCCGGACCGGACGGCGGCCGCACCGGCGCCAAGCGCACCCGGCTCGCCTCCGTCGCCCTGCGCTTCGGGCTGGTGCGCGAGGAACACCTCGGCCTGCTGCCGCCCCGCGGCGCCCGCCGCCCCGCCGCGCAGGAGGCCGGCGTATGAGCACGCACGACGCCCCGGACGACGAACTGGAGGCGCCCCGGCCGCGGTTGCCGGAGGGCTTCCGGATCGGCGACTGGGAGACGGGCCCGGTCATCGGCTCCGGAGGCTGGGGCACCGTGTACGAGGGGCGCGCGGTCGCCGACGGCGCACCCGTCGCCGTGAAGGTGCTCCCCACCGGCACCCTGGCACCCGGGCAGCGTGCCGCGCTCGGTGAACTCGTCGACCGCGAGGTCCGGTTCAGCGCCGAGGCCGACCACCCGCACCTCGTGCGCACCCACGCCGTGTGCACCGTCGAGGCGTCCGGGACACCCGAACTCGACGGAGCGATCGCCCTGGTCATGGACCGGGCCGAGGCCAGCCTGAAGGACGTGCTGGACTCCGCCGCGACGGGCGGGCCGATCGACGACGCCCCGCGCATCCTGCGCGGCGTGGCCGCCGGACTCGCCCATATGCACGACGCCGGGTGGGTGCACGGCGACCTCAAACCCGCCAACGTCCTGCTGGGCCCCGGCGGCCGGGTGTGGCTCGCGGACTTCGGACTCGCCACCGAACTGGACGGTACGCACGCCCACTTGCCGCCGCTCGGCACGCTCGACCACCTGCCGCCCGAGTGGTGGTCCCAGCGCACCGGCTCCGAGGGCTCCGTCGTCCGGCCCACCGCCGATGTCTGGGCGTTCGGTGTCCTCGCCCACCAGGTCCTCACCGGCGGGCTGCACCCCTTCCCGGGCGCCACCGCCCGGGCACGCTCGCTCGCCGCCCAGGCCTACGCCCGCGGCACCGCGGCCCTGCGGCTGGACGCCGGACTCGACGAGGACATGCGCCGGCTGATCGCCGACTGCCTGGCACCCGACCACGCCGGGCGGCTCCCGCACACGGCGCGGAGCGTCGCCGCCCGGGTCGAGGAGATCACCGGTGTCCCGGAGCCCCGCCGCAGACGTCTGGTCCCGGCCCTGGCGGCCGGGTTGGCCGTCCTGGCCGCCGCGGCGGTCGGCGGGACGCTGTGGCTCGGCGGGACCGGCGACGATCGGGACGACGACCGCGGCCGGCGCACCCAGGCCGCCGCCACCGGCCCGCAGGGCGACGCGCCCGGCGAGATCCCGAAGAGCTCCGACGTCCCCGCGTCGCTGCGCGACGTCATCACCCGCGCCGCGCACCGCTGCACCGACGAGGAGATCACCCCCGCCCTGCTCGCCGCGCTCGTCAAGGCGGAGAGCGGATTCGACCCGAAGGCCTCCCGCCCGGCGGTCGACGAGTACGGCATCGCCATGTGGACGCCGTCGGTGTTCCGGGCCTGGGCGGTGGACGGCGACGGGGACGGCGACAAGGACCACATGTCACCGCCGGACGCGATCTCCACGATGGCCGGATACGTGTGCTGGCTCGACCAGCGCTTCAAGGAGGCCGGACTGCCGAAGAAGGACCTGCCCGCACTGGTGGCCGCCGGCTACCGCACCAGCGACCGCACCGTCATCGAGGAGCGCGGCGTCCCCGAACGGGTCCGGCCGCACGTCGCCAAGGTGCTGCGCTACCACGCCCAGTACCTGCGCTGACCCCGGCGGGCGCCGCAGCGGGCGGGCGCACCGCGGCCGTGGACGCGAGCGGTGGGCCGGACCCGTAGGGCCCCGCCCACCGCTCGTCCCCCGTTGCCGTCACGGCCGCGGCCGACCGCCCCCCGGGACGTTCGCCGGCCGATTGCCCGGCGCGCCCCTGCGGGTGCCGCAGCCCCGCGCCGCTCACTCTAGGAACCCGGGCGGTGGCCGCGGTCCTGACACCTGTCAGGACCTCCCACGCCGCGCGGGCGGGCAGACCGGCGGGTGGTGCCACACCGGCGGACGGACGGCGGGGCGTGCGGTGGGGCATGCGGCCGGACGACGCTGTGCCGGCGACCGCCCGGCGCTCCCCGGGCGGGGACGGCCGGGAACCGCTCGGCGCTCCCGAGGCGGGACACGGCCGAAAACCGCTCGACGCTGCCGGCCGCCGCTGCCTACGATCCTCCGCGCGGCATCGCGTGCCGGTCACCGGCCGGGTGAGGCATGGAGGCGCCGCGAAGATGCCCGTGGAGGCATTGACCGTGTCAGTCGAGTTCAACCACACCATCGTCCTCTCCCGCGACCGGGAGACGTCCGCCCGTTTCCTGGCCGGGATCCTGGGGCTTCGCGTAGGCGCCCCCACCGGGGTGTTCCTGCCGGTGACCACCGCCAACGGCGTCACCCTGGACTTCCTCACCATCGACGCCGACATCCCCATGCAGCACTACGCGTTCCTCGTCTCCGAGGACGAGTTCGACGCGGCCCTCGACCGTCTGGTCGAAGCCCGTGTCCCCCTCCAGGCCGATCCGCACGGCAACCACCCCCGCCGCATCAACCGCAACGACGGCGGCCGGGGCGTGTACTTCCTCGATCCCGCCGGGCACGGCCTGGAGATCATCACGCGCCCGTACGGCACCGACCCGGACTCCCCGCTGAACGGTGTCACGGAGGACGTGCCCGGGGCCGTCTGAGCCCGCAGGGCGGCCGGGGGCGGCGCACGGACGCGTGTCCGCCCCCGGTGCGCACGGGGCTCAGTGGCCCTCCCGCCGCTAGCCCACCGGCTGCGGGGCGCTCTCCGCGAGGTCCGCCTTGCGCGGCAGCAGCAGCGGGGTGACCAGCAGCAGGCCACCCGCCAGGGCGATGGCCGCGCGCGGACCCGCCGTCGCGGCCAGCACACCCCACAGCGCGGTCGTCGCCGCGGTCGTGGCCTTGCCGGTGGCCGACCAGGCGGCGAGCGTGCGGGTGACCCGGTCCGCCGGCGTGCGCTCCAGCCGGAAGGTCGCGAAGACGGGATTGAACACGCCGCAGCAGGCGATCAGCCCGAACTCCGTCACCATGACCAGGACCAGCCCCGGCGTACCCGGGCCGGTGAAGGCCAGCGCCGCCGACCAGCAGGCCCGCAGCGTCCCGGCAGCGCGCAGCACCCGGTCGCGGCCGTACCGCGCGACCAGACGCGGGGCCGCGCGCGAACCGAGCAGACCCCCGGCGCAGGGCACGGCGAAGGCCAGGGCGTACTGCCAGGGGGCGAAGTGCAGGTCGTGGACCATCAGGACGAGCAGCGGAGGCGAGGCGGCCATGATCAACGCGTTGGCCAGGACGGTGTTGAGGAACAGGGAGCGCAGTGCCGGGTCGGCCAGGATGTGCCGCCAGCCGCCGAGCAGGTCCCCGGCCTTCGGCCGGGCCGGCGGCCTCGCCCGGGAGCCATCAGCCGCCGCCCCGACCGTCCCCGGGCTTCCCGCCGCGCCGATCGCCCGGAGGCCGAGCGCCGACAGCAGGTAGCTCACCGCGTCGGCCAGCACCGTCGTCACCGGCCCGAACAGGCCGATCACCGCCCCGCCCAGGGGTGGTCCCACCATGCTGGCGGTCCAGTTCGTCGCCTCGAACCGTCCGTTCGCGACCAGCAGGTGCTCGCGCGGCACCAGCGACTTCAGATACGCCCCGGCCGCCGCGCCGAACGTGATGTCGGCCGCCGCGACGGCCACCGACACCAGCAGCAACTGGAGGAAGCCCAGCCGGTCCAGGAAGAACGCCATCGGGACACTCAGCAGCACCACGCACCGCACGAGATCGGCGGCGATCATCACGGGGCGTTTGCGGCGCACCTCCACCCAGGGCCCGAGCGGTAGCGACAGCAGCGCGCCGACCGCCGGCCCGGCGGCGGCCAGCAGCGACACCTGCGCCGGCCCCGCGTCCAGCGCCAGAACGGCGATCAGCGCGAACGCGTCGAACGCCAGCCAGGTACCGGCCGTGCTGGCCGCGTACGCACCCCACAGCCACCCGAACTGCCTCCCCAGCGACGGCCCGCCCGCCATACCCGGCACACACTCCCCGCTCCCTCGGACGACCCGGTGTCGGCCGGGAGCCATCCAAGCGACGAGCAGGCGGGGCGATCAAACAACCGCCACCGGCGTGCCCACAACCGCTCGTTGTGCCCGGAGGCGGGCCGGGCACGCCGTTCGTGCCGCCGCTCAGCGCCGGTAGAGACCCACCAGGGTCCCGTCCGCGAGGCGTTTCCTGTCCACTTCCTCGTGCACCTGTTCCGCGCGCGGCGCGTCGGGCAGGACGCACGGGCCGGACAGCGCGTAGAGCCGGAAGCAGTAGTGGTGGGCGTCGTCCCCGGGCGGTGGGTGCGGTCCGCCCCAGCCGGGCTGGCCGAAGCCGTTGACGAGTTCCGTGCCACCGGGCGGGCAGTGCCCGGCCTCGACGCCGTCGCTGTGCGGGTCGATGCCGACCACGACCCAGTGTGTGAAGGTTCCCGAGGGCGCGTCGGGGTCCTCGCAGAGCAGCACCAGTTCCGAGGCGTCGTCCGGTACGCCGCTCCAGGACAGCGGCGGAGAGAGGTTCGGTCCCTCGTAGGAGTACCGGCGCTCCAGGAACGAGTGGTCCTCGAACGCGTCGCTGCGCAGTTCCAAGCCGGTCATGCGCTCCGGTGTACCCCGGCCGCACCATGGGGACACACGCCCCGGGTCCCCGGGCCGTCGTCTCAGGCGTTCACCCGCACCGCGCACGACCAGCCGTACGGGTCCGGGCCGATCCGCAGCTCCTCCCAGGCCACCGCGGTCGGGATCCTGCCCGTGATCTCGACGTCCGCGACGCCGGCGACGGCGAGCCGCACGTCCAGGCCGCCGTCGGCCTCGTCGGCCTCCACGTCGACGGGGATCTCGCCGTACTCCTCGAGCCGGTAGATGATCTCGTCCAGCAGGCCGGCGAGCAGGTCGTCGTCGCTGGCGTCCAGCAGGCGCACTCTCCCCGTGGCGGTGGGCCGCACCCCGGAGACGTCCGCGAAGGTCTCCACCATCGCCAGGACCGCTTCGGCCAGGCAGTGCTCCCGGCACGCCGCCCACGCCTCGATCCGGATGTCGCCGGGACGGGGCACCGTACGGTGCCCGCACTCGCCCGGCTGCCGCACGTGCCCGCCCTCGCTCGTGTCACCGCCCATGAACACCGCCTGCCCGACCCGCCCCGAGCCATGCGACACCCGCCCCTCACGTACCTCGGACGGGTGCGACGCGCACCCCATGATCGGCCCACGGGGGGGGCGTAAGCCGGGAGTCGTGCGGTGGTGCGTCTGCCGCTCCGGTTTGACGATCCGTTCACCTGGCGCTGGTGTGGGAATCAGCCAGGACGACCGACGATGTCCTCTCCCGCCGGCACCAGGAGCACCCGTGAACGTCTCGCTGTCCGTTTGGCTGCTGACCGTGGCGGCGCTGTGCCTGCTCGTCGGGGTCGATTTCCTGATCGGCCGCAAACCCCACGACGTGTCCCTCAGGGAGGCCGGGACCTGGACGGTGGTGTGGGTCGTCCTGGCCGTGCTGTTCGGGCTCGGCCTGTGGTACTTCGGCGGCGGCGGGCCCGCCGGCGAGTTCTTCGCCGGCTACCTCACCGAGAAGTCGCTCAGCGTGGACAACCTCTTCGTGTTCGTCCTGATCATGGCCAAGTTCGCCGTGCCCTCGCAGTACCAGCAGCGGGTGCTCATGGTCGGCGTGCTGATGGCCCTGGTGCTGCGCGGTGTGTTCATCGCGGCCGGAGCGGCGATCATCTCGGCCTTCTCCTGGGTCTTCTACCTGTTCGGTGCCTTCCTGATCTGGACCGCCTGGAAGCTGATCCAGGACGCCCGCAAGGAGGAGCACGAGGAGGAGTACCAGGAGAACAAGCTGCTGAAGCTGGCCGAGCGGCGCTTCGGCGTGGCCGACCGCTACCACGGCACGAAGCTGTTCATCACCGAGAACGGCAAGCGGGTCATGACGCCGATGCTCGTCGTGATGCTCGCGATCGGCTCGACCGATGTGCTGTTCGCCCTGGACTCGATCCCGGCGATCTACGGGCTGACGCAGGACCCGTACATCGTCTTCACGGCGAACGCGTTCGCCCTGATGGGCCTGCGCCAGCTGTACTTCCTCATCGGCGGCCTGCTCAAGAAGCTGGTGCACCTGAGCTACGGCCTGTCGATCATCCTGGGCTTCATCGGCGTGAAGCTGTTCCTGCACGCCCTGCACGAGTCGGGTGTGCACGTGCCCGAGATCGGTATCCCGTTCTCCCTGGGCTTCATCGTGCTGGTCCTGGCCGTGACGACGTTCACCAGCCTGCGCGCCTCGAAGCGGCAGCAGACCGAGGAGGCGGACAGGAGCGACACCGGACCCCGCTAGGAGCGTGGGTCAGCTCTCCGCCGTCGTGTCGGTCCAGGTGATCTCGAAGTACCTGACGCGTTCGTCCTCTCCAGCCGGACGCATGCCGGCTGCCGTCATGACGTGCTGGGACGCGAGGTTGTCGTGGTCGGCGTCTCCTTTCACGCAGGTGATGCCGCGTGCCCGCGCGAACAGCAGCAGCCCGCGGAGGGCTTCGGAGGCGTATCCCTCGCCTCGCGCCGACGGGATGAGGCCGTAGCCGATCGTGACGCTGCCGTTCTCGTCCGCGGGTCCGTGGAAACCCAGGCCTCCGATCGCCCGACCGTCCTCGCGGCGCCGGATCTCGTAGGTGCCGAACGGTCGGGGATCACCGGTGCTGGCGCAGGTGTCCAGGAAGCGCCTGGCGGCGGACACGTCCCCGTCGGTGGGGTATCCGGGCGCCCACCGGGCACCGCCGTCCGGCTCGCCCGCCACCAGTCGTTCAGCCTCGCCGACGGTCATCGGATGGAGCACGAGCCGCGCTGTCACAAGATCGCCCATAGCCGGGAGGAGTAGCACGCGGGACGACCGGACCGCACGTGGAATACCCGACCGGGCAGCACCCCGGCTCCGGTCGATGACCGCAGGTGCGGAAAGAACGCGGCTCGCGTGAGGGGGACACGGTGGGGTCGCGGACCGGCGGTCGGCCCGGGGGCCGGCGGGTGCGCCGGCGTCAGATCACGCCGTCCGTGCGCAGGGCCGCGATCTCCTGGTCCGTGCGGCCCAGTTCGGTGAGGATCGCCGCGGTGTGCTCGCCCACCGCCGGCACGGGGTCCATGCGCGCGGGCAGTCCCGCGAGGTCGGCGGGCGGGAGCAGCGCCTCCACGGTGGCGCCCGGCGCGCCCGGCGCGCCCGGCACCCCCACCTCGGTCCAGCGGCCGCGGGCGGCCAGCACGGGGTGGTCCAGGAACGCGGCGACGTCGTTGACCCCGGCGCAGGCGATGCCCATGCGCTCCAGGTCCTCGAGGATCTGGTCCGAGTCGGAGCGGGCGAAGCGCTCGGCGACGACCGCGTCGAGTTCCCCGCGGTGCGCGACGCGGTCGGAGGCCGTGGCGAAGCGCGGATCACCGGCCAGCTCGGGCCGCCCGAGGAACGTCTCGCACAGCACGGCCCACTCGCGCTCGTTCTGGATGGAGAACAGCACGTCCCTGCCGTCGGCGGCGGTGTACGTCCCGTACGGCGCGATCGTGGCGTGCTGCGTGCCCAGGCGCGGAGGCTGGCCGCCGCCGTACCGGGTGTAGTAGGCGGGCTGCCCCATCCACTCCGCGAGCGCCTCGAACAGGGACACCTCCACCGGGTGGGCCTCGCCGGTGGTGGCACGGGTGTAGAGGGCCGTGAGGACACCGCTGTAGGCGTACATGCCGGCGGCGATGTCGGCGACGGAGATGCCCGTGCGGGCGGTCCCCTCCGGCGTGCCCGTCAGCGACACCAGTCCGGTCTGGCACTGCACCAGCAGGTCGTACGCCTTGCGGTCGGCCCACGGGCCGGTGGTGCCCCAGCCGGATATCGTGCACGGGATCAGGCCGGGGCGCCGCTCGGTGACCGCCGCGGCGTCCAGACCGAGCCGGGCGGCGGCTCCCGGGGCGAGGTTCTGCACGAACACGTCGGCGCCGTCGAGCAGGTCGTGCAGGACCTCCCGGCCTCGCGGGTCCTTCAGGTCGAGGGTGAGGGACTCCTTGGAGCGGTTGAGCCACACGAAATAGCTGGAGTGGCCGTGGACCGTCGTGTCGTACCGGCGGGCGAAGTCGCCACCGCCCGGCCGCTCCACCTTGATCACGCGCGCGCCGAGGTCGGCGAGCTGCCGGGTGGCGTAGGGCGCGGCCACGGCCTGCTCCAGGCTGACCACCGTGACCCCGGCGAGGGGGTGGCGCTGCACGCTCATGCCGTAAGGCTCCTGTACCTCGTAGGGACGCGCCCGGACAGTCTGCCCCAGGCGGATCACCCCGGCGCGGGACGGGTGGTGCCACCGGGGGACACGGCCTAGGGAACCGGCCGCCGCTGAGGAGCAGCCCCTTCCCCGGCGCCCGCCTCCGGCCCGGGTTCCGCGTCCAGGGCCAGTTCGGCGGCGAACTGCGCGCCGGTCAGCAGGGCGAGGTTGGACAGCCACAGCCACACCAGGAAGACGACGGCACCGGCCAGCGAGCCGTACAGCTTGCTGTACGTGCCGAGTGTGGAGGCGTACACGGAGAAGCCCGCGGAGACGGTCAGCCAGAGCAGGGCGGCCAGGATCCCGCCCGGCAGGCTGCGCCGGCGACGGCGGGCCTCGACCGGGCCGGTGTGGAAGACGACCACGACCAGCAGGGCGACCAGGCACAGCAGGACCGGCCAGCGCAGCAGGCTCCAGGCCCAGGCGGCGGTCGAGTCCAGCCCGAGCGCCCGGCCCAGGGCCTCCGCCAGCGGACCGGTCAGCAGCAGCGTGAGCGAGCCGACCAGGAGCACCCCCAGCAGCACCAGCGCGGTGAGCAGGATCCGGTGCGCCCTGCGCCAGGGCGAACGGTGGTCCGTCACCCGGTGCATGGCGTGCAGGGCGCGGCGGAACACCGCCAGGTAGCTGGTCGCCGACCACAGCGCGCTGGCCGCGGCGACCGCCAGCAGTGACCAGGCGGTGCCCCCCGTGCCGAGTGCCCGGCTCAGCACGGCGTGCAGCTCCGGCCCGGACTGGGCGGGCGCGTACGCGCTGACGTGCGAGACGAACTCGGCGGCCGTGCCGGGGCTGACCATGCCGAACGCCAGCACCGTCGCGGGCAGGCTGGGCAGCACCGCCAGGATGGCGTAGTACGTCAGCGCCGCCGCGTAGTCCGAGACGTCGTCGTTCCACAGCGACACCGGTGTGCGCCGCAGCGCCGGCCACCAGGCGGCCCGCAGGCGGGGGCGGGGCAGCCCCGCCGCCCGGGTCTCAGTGGCCACGGGACGTCCGGTGCGCGGAGCCGGTGCCGACGTGCGCGCCCGGGCCGTGGGTGCTTCGCGGACCGCCGCATGCGCCGCGGATGCCGTCCGGGCCGCGGGTTCCTGCGTCACCGTGCGTGCCGCCGGCACTGTGCGTGCCGCCGGCGCCTCCGGGCGGGCGCCCCCCACCCGCGCGCAGCCTGCTCATCCCGTGCCACCTCTCGACCCGTCACCGCCCGCACCGCTCCTGTCGGCGCTGGTGCCCCGGCAACGCCGCTTCACGCGGCCGCCTGCCCCGATTCCCGGCCGCGGCGCGGCTCGTCCGCCGTCCGGGGGCTTGCCCCGCAACCGCGGTGGCCGGAAATGTGTCTCTCAACGCGGCCGGGCCGCTCCGCCGGGGGGCGGGGCTTCACCGGCGCTGGGCCTCGGGGGGCTGGAATGAACACATGGGCGGTGCCCGGATACACCGAGTCGCTCGAACTCGGGTCGGGGGCGAGCGGGCGGGTCGTCCTCGCCGTGCACGAGGGGACCGGCGTGCCCGTGGCCGTGAAGTACCTCGGCGAGTCCCTGCGCACCCGGCCCGGCTTCGTGCACGGCTTCCGGGCCGAGGCGCGCCTGCTCGCCGGCCTGGACAGCCCGCACGTCGCCGGGCTGTACGAGTACGTGGAGAGCCCGGACGGCGCCGCCATCGTGATGGAACTGGTCGACGGCGTCAGCCTGCGCGCCCTGCTGAAGCGGCAGGGCCCGCTGGAGCCCGAGGCGGCGCTCACGGTCCTCAAGGGGTCGCTGCTCGGTCTGGCCGACGCGCACCGCGTGGGCGTGGTGCACCGCGACTACAAGCCGGAGAACGTCCTGGTCGTGCCGGACGGGACCTCCACGCTCGTCGACTTCGGCATCGCGGTGGACGCCGGCACCAGCGCGGGCGTGGCGGGCACCCCCGCCTACATGTCCCCCGAGCAGTGGACCGGCGCCCCCGCCTCACCCGCCGCCGACGTGTACGCGGCGACGGCCACCTTCTTCGAGTGCCTGACGGGACACAAGCCGTACCCGGGCGGCAACCTCGCGGAACTCGCGCTGCAGCACGTCGACGCGCCCGTCCCCGCCGAGGAGGTCCCCGAGGCGGTGCGCGAGCTGGTGCGCCGCGGCCTCGCCAAGGACCCGGCCCGGCGGCCCGCCGGGGCGGAGGCGTTCGTCGCCGAGCTGGAAGCCGCCGCGGGCAGCGCCTACGGCCCCGACTGGGAAGGGCGCGGGCGCGCACGGCTCGCCGCCCTGGTGGCCCTGCTGCCGCTGCTGCTGCCCTCGCACCGCGGCACACCCCGCACCACCACCGACACCGCACGCACGGTCCTGCGCCCTCAGCCGGGCCCCGGCCCGGCCCGCGCCTGGCTGCCCGGCCGCGCCGGCCTGCTCGTCTCCGCGGCCGCCGTGCTGCTGGGCGCCGTGCTCACCCAAGGGCTGTCGTACGACCCGGGAGCCGCGGCGCAGGGGACGGCGCAGGCCCTGGCGACCACCGGAGCGGGGTCCGGGGCGCAGACCGAGGGTTCCCCGGTCCCGACGGACACGGCGCTCTCCCCGTCCGCCTCACCCACCGCATCCGGCGGCGTCCCGCCGGGACCCGGTGCCTCCGCCTCGCCCCCGGCGGCCACCGGCAGCGGCGCGTCCCCGTCCCCGGCCGCCGAGACGGACGCCGGCGCGCCGACCCCGCCGGACGCGCCGTCCACCCCGGCCGCGCCGACGACCACCGCCCCCGCCTCACCCGCCGGTCCCACGGCGCCCGCCGCACCGGCCGTGAAGGACGTCACCGTGTCGGGCTTCCGGCAGACCGGCCCCACCACCGCCACGGCGACCGTCGGGATCACCACGGACGGCACGGGGCCGGTCTCGATCACCGTGTCCTGGTTCTCGGGCGACACGGCGGGGCAGGCGGGCGCCGGGGACGGGGCGCCCCTGACGTTCGAGCGCAGCGGCGCCACCCGGTACACGCTCACCGTCGATCACACCTTCACCGGAACCGGCTGCTACTGGACGGCGCAGGCCACGACGTCCCCGGCCGCGGCGGGCGGCGGTGCCTCGCAGCAGCTGCTGACCAGGCGGTGCGACCTGCGATGACAGCCCGCGACGACGACCGTCCCGCCGCCTCCGGCACCGACAGCGCGAGAACCGTGCCGTTCACCCACCCGGCCGACGCCGGCTCCTCCGAGACCGTTGCGCTCTCCGGTCCGCCCGACGCCGGCTCCTCGGAGACCGTGGTGTTCTCGGGTGCGGCTGACGCCGGAGCCTCCGAGACCGTGGTGTTCTCGGGCGCGGCTGACGCCGCCTCGTCCGAGACCGTCGCGCTCTCCGGTGCGGCCGACGCCGGCTCCTCCGCGACCGTTGCGCTGTCGTGCTCGACCGACGCCGCGCCCGCCGAGACCGAGACCGGGACCGGGACCGTGGAGCCGGCCCGCTCCGCGGACGCCGAGTACAGCGCCACCGTGCTCGCCAGTCACTGGGTGCAGCGCCCCGATGAGGACCGCACCCTCGTGGAGCGGCCCGGCGGGCCGGACGCCCCGTCGGCGGCGCCCGACCGCGTGGAGGGGACGGTGCTGCGCTTCGGGCCCGGCGTCACCGCCGCCGGGCGCACCCACCGGACGCTGCCCGCCCTGCCGCAGCGCCCCGCACCCGCGGGCCGCCGGCTGCGCCGGCACGCCCTGCCCGCGCTGGTCGTGCTCTGCGTCCTCGCGTTCCTCGCCTGGCAGCGCCTCGGACCGCCGCTGACGGTCGGCTCCGTGACGGTCACCGCCCGGCCCTCGACTCTGGGCTGCGGCGGCACCGCGGACGTCACCGGCCTCGTCACCACCAACGGCCGCCCGGGCACGCTGACCTACCGCTGGGTCCGCAGCGACGGCACGTCGTCCGGCGTGCTGGAGGAGGAACTGGTCCGGGGCCGCAAGCAGGCGCGCCTGCACCTGCGGTGGACCTTCCAGGGCAAGGGCGAGCGAGAGGCCCGCGCCGAGTTGCGCATCATCTCCCCGGTCTCCCGCACGGCCGCCGCGGGGTTCACGTACTCCTGCCCCTGACGGGCCGGCCAGCGCCCTCCGCCGCCGGGCAGGGGCGTGCGGCCCGGGGCGCTCAGGACCGCACGGGCCCCGGCGCCGGCGCCGGACCGCTGCGGGAGACGACTCGGCTCCCGCGGCCGTCCACGACCCGGACCTGCAGCGAGCCGCACCCGCAGCGCGTCCACTCCGTGCGGCCGGTCGCGGTGGCGTGCCGCGACAGCAGCCGGAACGGCTCCGAGCCGTCCGGCCACCCGCAGTGCGGGCAGGCACCGGCAGCGGTGCTGGTCATGACCTGCTCCTCGTCTCCCGTGGACTTCCGGACGTCGCGACACAACCAGCGTGCGCCGGACGGTCCGTACACGTCCAGGTTGACTTCGCGGTGCCGACTGTGAAGCCTGGCCTGCATGATCGACCTGCGCCGGCTGCACGTCCTGAGGGCGGTCGCCCACTACGGCACGGTCACCGCGGCCGCCCGGGCCCTGCACGTCACCCCGTCCGCCGCCTCCCAGCAGATCCGTCAGCTCGCCCGCGAACTCGGCGTGGACCTGCTGGAGCCCCAGGGGCGGGGCGTCCGGCTCACCCCGGCCGCCGAGAGTCTGCTCGCGCACGCGGACGCCATCCAGGCCCGCTGGGACCGGGCCGAACTGGACCTGCGGGCGGAGCAGGACGCGCCCTCCGGGGTGCTGCGGGTGACCGGGTTCCCGGTGGCCGTGGCGGTGCTGCTGGCGCCGCTGGCGGTCCGGCTGGGGGAGCGGCACCCGCGGCTCACGGTGCGGATCACCGAGGCGGGTGTGCCGGAAAGCTTCGACCGGCTCTTCGAGGGCGACACCGATCTCGCGGTCGTGGAGGTCACGCCGCGCAACCCGCCGATGAGCGACACCCGCTTCGACCAGCGGCCGCTGCTGGACGATCCCTACGACCTGGTCGTGCCCGAGGGGCACCGGCTGGCCGGGCGGGGCCCGACCGGTCTCGCCGAGGCGGCCCGTGAGCAGTGGATCGCGCCGCTGCCGCAGAGCCCCTGCCGCCCGCACGTCATGTCCGCCTGCGGCGCCGCCGGGTTCACGCCGGACATCGTCCACCACGCCCTCGACTGGAACGTCACCGCCCACCTGGTCGCCGCGGGTCTGGGCGTCGCGCTCGTCCCCCGCCTGGCCCGCCTCAACCCGGACCTGCCCCTCAGCCGCGTCCCCTGCACCGGCAACCCCCACCGCACGTTCGTGACCTGCGTCAGGAGCGGCGCCGACGCCCGCCCGGCCGTGGCGGCCGCCCTGGCCGGACTCCGCGAGCTGGCGTCCTCGGTGGTGCGGTGACGAGCGGCGCCCCGGCACACCCCCGGCGCGGAACGCCGGCGACCGGGACCCGCCGGCGCCCCGGACCCCTCACCGCCCGGGCGCCCCGACGCGGAGCGCGTCCATGACGAGGTCCAGCAGGCGGGTCGCCCTGGGCTGCCAGTCGCCGTGCGGGTCGAGCGTCCACAGGCCCCCGATGGCGAGGAACAGGTCGTCCACCGTGATCCCGGGGCGGATGGTTCCGGCCTGCTCGGCGGCGCGCAGCAGGCTCTCGGCCGCCTCCGTCACCGGGGCGTGGCCCGGCTTCTGCGCGCCCGGTGCGCCGGTGGCCTGCCGTATCGCGTCGGCCAGCCCCGCCTTGGTCATGGCGAACCGGGCCAGCCCGTCCATCCACTCGCGCAGCGCCCGGTCGGGTTCCCGGCTGCACAGCAGGGGGGCCGCGGTGTCGGCGACCTGCTGCATCTCGTGGCGGTAGATCTCCAGGACCAGGGCCTCGCGGGTGGGGAAGTGGCGGTAGAAGGTCCCCTGCCCGACGCCCGCCTTCCTGGCGATCGTGCTCAGCGGGGTGTCGGCCGAGCGGGTCAGTTCGGCCAGCGCGACCTCCAGGATGCGCGCGCGGTTGCGCTGCGCGTCCGAGCGCAGAGGCACCTGCTTGTTCTGGCCCACGGACCCTCCTCGCGGTGATGGCCGAAACCCGGCCCTTGTTAAGCGGACAGTTGTCCGTTACGTTTCCGGGTAACGGACAACTGTCCGCTTGTTCCCATCGTATCGGCGTGCCGTCCGTGCGGGACAGCCCGGGGCGGCCGGACGCGGCCCACCTGCCCCGCATCCTGCACGGTCGCGCACCGGCGTCGCCAGCCGCGGCGCCCACCCCCGACCCCGACCGGCCTCACCACGTGAGAGAGAAGGCTTCCATGGCCTCATCGACGTCCAGCGACCTCACCCTGTCCGTCAACGGCGAGAAGTACACGCTGACCGTCGACCACCGCACCACCCTCCTCGACGCCCTGCGGGAACGGCTCGATCTGACCGGCACCAAGAAGGGCTGCGACCAGGGGCAGTGCGGCGCCTGCACCGTCCTCGTGGACGGCCGCCGCAGCGTGGCCTGCCTGCAACTGGCGGTCGCCGCCGAAGGGCGCGAGATCACCACCGTCGAAGGCGTGGCCGACGGCGACCGGCTGCACCCGGTGCAGCAGGCGTTCCTCGACCTCGACGGCTTCCAGTGCGGCTACTGCACCCCCGGCCAGATCTGCTCGGCCATCGCCGTCATCGAGGAGCACGCCGCGGGCTGGCCGAGCGCCGCCACCGCGGACCTGCGGCCCGAGGCGGGACCGCCGCCGCTGACCCCCGAGGAGATCCGCGAGCGGATGAGCGGCAACCTGTGCCGCTGCGGCGCGTACGTGTCCATCGTCCAGGCCGTGGCCCGCGCCGCCGAGACGAACGGAGCGTCGGCATGAAGGAGTTCGGCTACCACCGCGCCTACGACGTCCCCGGTGCCGTGGCGCTGCTCGACGGCGACACGGACGCGCGCTTCCTGGGCGGCGGCACCAACCTGGTCGACCTGATGAAGACCGGCGTGGAACGGCCCGCCCGGCTCGTCGACATACGCGAACTGCCGCTGAACCGGGTGGAGCCGACGCCGGACGGCGGACTGCGCATCGGCGCGACCGTCACCAACAGCGACCTGGCCGCCCACCCCGAGGTCCGGCGCCGCTACCCGGCCCTGGCCCAGGCCGTACTGGCCGGTGCCTCCGGGCAGTTGCGCAACATGGCCACCGTCGGCGGCAACCTGCTGCAGCGCACCCGCTGCGGCTACTTCACCGACCTCACCTCACCCTGCAACAAGCGCGCCCCGGGCAGCGGCTGCCCCGCCGTCACCGGTGAGCATCACAATCACGCCATCCTCGGCGCCTCCGGTCACTGCGTCGCCACCCACCCCTCCGACATGGGCGTGGCCCTGACCGCGTTCGACGCCCGCGTGTCCTACGA
Source organism: Streptomyces sp. NPDC003456 (assembly GCF_042878735.1). Classification (NCBI taxonomy): domain Bacteria; kingdom Bacillati; phylum Actinomycetota; class Actinomycetes; order Kitasatosporales; family Streptomycetaceae; genus Streptomyces; species Streptomyces sp. NPDC003456. Next base: position 994,102 of record NZ_JBIAOK010000001.1, on the reverse strand, counting down.
GACGGCCGACGGCCCCGGCGAACTGCCGCTCACCGACCTCTACCTCCCCGTGGGGGAGACACCGCACCGGGAGACCGCCCTGCCGCGCGGCGCCCTCATCACGGCCGTCACCCTGCCGCCCGGCGCCACGGCGGCCAACTCCCGCTACCGCAAGGTGCGCGAGCGGGCCTCGTACGCCTTCGCCATCGGCTCGGTCGCCGCCGCCCTCGACCTCAGGGACGGCGTCGTGCACGACGTGCGCCTGGCCTTCGGGGCCGTCGCCTCCCGCCCCTGGCGGGCCCGGGCCGCCGAGCGCGTACTCACCGGCGCCCCGGCCGGCGCCGAGACCTTCGCGGCCGCCGCGGACGCCGAACTGGCCGCCGCCCGGCCCCTGCCCGACAACGGATACAAGGTGACTTTGATGCGCAACCTCGTCGTGGCCGTGCTCAGCGAACTCGCCGAGGAGGCCGCCCGATGACCACCGCCACCACCGGCCGGTCCGCCACCGGGCGCGCGACCGGCACCGCCCACACCCGGGTGGAGGGACACGACAAGGTCACCGGCGCCGCCCGGTACGCCGGCGAGATCCCCTTCGCCGAACTCGCCCACGGCTGGCTGGTGCTGTCCACCGTCGCCCGCGGCCGGGTCCGCGCCCTGGACACCGACGCCGTCCTCGCGATGCCCGGCGTCCTCACCGTCCTCACCCACCACAACGCCCCGCGCGTCGACACCGACTTCGTCGGCATGATGGGTGTCCCGCCGGACCCCGGCACCGCCCTCTTCCAGCACGACCGGGTGCCCCACCTGGGCTGGCCCGTGGCCCTGGTCGTCGCGGAGACGTCCGAGCAGGCCAGGGAGGCGGCCGAGACGCTCGTCGTGCACTACGACGAGGAGCCGCACGACGTGGCGTTCTCGGCAGCGCGCGAGGCCGAGGCGTACCCGGTCGACGGGCATCTGCCGGCCACGGTGGAGAAGGGCGACCTGGACCGGGAACTCGCGGCGTCCGCCGTCGTGGTGGACGCGCGGTACACCACGCCGGAGGAGCACCACAACCCGATGGAGCCGCACGCGGCGACCGCCCGCTGGGAGGGCGGCCGGCTGGAGGTCGTCGACTCCGACCAGGGCACCGGCTGGGTCGCGGGGGAGCTGGCGAACCTGTTCTCCCTGGACCCGGGCTCGGTGCGCGTGCGCTCCGAGCACGTCGGCGGCGGCTTCGGCAGCAAGGGCGTACGCGCCCACCAGGTGGCCGCCGTGATGGCCGCGACCGTGCTGCACCGGCCCGTGCGGGTCGTCATGACCCGCCGGCAGATGTTCTCGCTCGCCGGCTACCGCAGTCCCACCGCGCAGCGCGTCCGCCTCGGCGCCGACCCGGACGGGCGGCTGCGCGCCCTGGAGCACCGCTCCCTGAACCAGACCTCCACCGTGCACGAGTTCGTCGAGCCGAGCGCCGCGGCCGGGCGGTCCATGTACGCCGCCGACGCCCACCACACGGCAAGCCGGCTGGTGCGGCTCGACGTGCCCACGCCGACCTGGATGCGCGCCCCGGGCGAGGCGCCGGGTTCGTTCGCGCTGGAGTCCGCGCTCGACGAACTGGCCGAGAAGTGCGGGGTCGACCCGATCGAGCTGCGCCTGCGCAACGAACCCGCGGTGGGTCCGGTCTCCGGGCTGCCGTTCGCCGGGCGCAACCTCGCCGCCTGCTTCCGGGAAGGGGCCCGCAGGTTCGGCTGGGCGCAGCGGGACCCGCGCCCGGGGGTGCGCCGCGAGGGGCGCTGGCTGCTCGGCACGGGCACCGCGGCCGCTTCCTTCCCCGCGATGGCCATGCCCTCCACGGCCTCGGTGACGGCAGAGGCGGACGGCACCTTCACGGTCCGGATCAACGCCGCCGACATCGGCACCGGCGCCCGTACCGCCCTCACTCTGGTCGCCGCCGACGCCCTGGAGGTGTCCACCGACCGCGTCCTGGTGCGGATCGGCGACAGCGACCTCGGCCCCGCGATGATCGCCGGCGGCTCCGCGGGCACCCGCTCCTGGGCCTGGGCCGTCACGGCCGCGGCGCGGGAGCTGCGGCGCGACCTCACCCCCGGCGCGGACGTCCCGCCGCAGGGCGTCACCGTACGGTCGGACACCACCGAGGCCGTCGGCGCGCTGGCGCAGAAGGAACGGCACTCCTTCGGGGCGCAGTTCGCCGAGGTCGCCGTCGACCCGGCCACCGGTGAGGTCCGGGTGCGCCGCATGCTGGGCGTCTTCGCGGCCGGCCGGATCGTCAACCCGCTCACCGCCCGCAGCCAGCTCGTCGGCGGCATGATCTGGGGCCTGTCCATGGCCCTGCACGAGGAAGCCGTCCGGGACCCGGCGAGCGGCGGCGTCCCCGGCGCCGACCTGGCCGGCTACCACATAGCGGCGCACGCCGACGTCCCGCACGTCGAGGCCGACTGGGTCGACGACCCCGACCCCGACGACCCGGTCGGCATCAAGGGCATCGGCGAGGTCGGCATCGTCGGCGCGGCCGCCGCGATCGCCAACGCCGTCTGGCACGCGACCGGTGTGCGCCACCGCGACCTGCCGATCCGGCCCGACCGCGTCCTGTCGGCGGGCGCCGATGCTTGATCTCGCAGCGGCCCTGCGCGCCTGGGCCGAGGAGGGCCGGGACTTCGCCGTCGCCACGGTGGTCGCCGTCGGCGGCAGCGCCCCGCGCCCGCCCGGGGCGGCGCTCGCCGTCGACGCCGACGGCACGGCGATCGGCTCGGTGTCCGGGGGCTGCGTCGAGGGCGCCGTCTACGACCTGTGCCGCCAGGCCCTGCGGGACGGCGAGCCGCTGGCCGAGCGGTTCGGCTACAGCGACGAGGACGCCTTCGCGGTGGGACTGACCTGCGGCGGGACCATCGACGTGCTGGTCGTCCCGTTCTCCGCCGGGCGGGCGGTGCACGCCGCGGCGCTGTCCGCCGCGGCGGCCGGTGAGCCGGTGGCCCTGGCCCGGGTCGCCCGGGGCCCCGCCGGGCTGCTGGGCCGGGCCCTGCTCGTCCGCCCCGACGGCTCGTCCGAGGGCGTACTCGGCGCCGGCCCGGAGCTGGACCGCACCGTGCGCGAAGAGGCGCGTGCCCTGCTGGAGACGGGCCGGACCGGCACGGTGGAGCTCTCCGAGGACGGCACGCACTGCCCGGGCGGGGTCACCCTGCTCGTGGAGTCGGCCGTGCCGCCGCCGCGCATGATCGTCTTCGGTGCGATCGACTTCGCGGCGGCGCTCGTGCGGGCGGGACGGTTCCTCGGCTACCACGTCACGGTGTGCGACGCCCGGCCGGTCTTCGCCACCCGGGCCCGGTTCCCGGACGCCGACGAGATCGTCGTCGACTGGCCCGACCGCTACTTGCGGGGCACGGCCACCGACGCGCGGACCGTGCTGTGCGTGCTGACCCACGACGCCAAGTTCGACGTGCCCCTGCTGCGGGAGGCGCTGCGCCGGCCGGCCGCGTACATCGGCGCGATGGGCTCGCGCCGCACCCACGAGGACCGGGAGCGGCGGCTGCGCGAGGCGGGCGCCGGCGCGGCCGAGCTGGCCCGGCTGAGGTCCCCGATCGGGCTGGACCTCGGCGCCCGTACGCCCGAGGAGACCGCCGTGTCCATCGTGGCGGAGATCATCGCGCGGCGACACGGCGGCACGGGCGCCCCGCTCACCGGCTCCGGCTCCCCGATCCACCGGCCCGGCAGAGAGGTCCAGCCGGTCTGAGCGTGGACGTGGCGGAGGCCGCAGGCGCCTGAGTGCGGCGGGAGGGAGCGGACACACCGGAGGGGCCGGGGCCGTCTCGGGCCCCGGCCCCTCCGGGGCGCGCGCGGGGTGCGGGCCGGGTCAGGCCGCGGCCGGCTCGTTGACGAAGCCCTGCAGGTGGCTGATGACCTCGGTCAGCTGCCCGGCCACCTCGGCGTCGTCGGACGGGTGCGTCTCGGCGAAGCGGGTCATCGAACCGGGGATGGAGAGCTTGACGTCCTCCAGCACCTTGCCGCCGGCGATGCCCACGGCCTTGCGGGTCTCGTCGTGGGCCCAGACACCGCCGTACTGGCCGAAGGCGGTGCCGACGACGGCGACCGGCTTGGCGCTGAGGGCACCGGCGCCGTACGGGCGGGACAGCCAGTCGATGGCGTTCTTCAGCACGGCCGGGATGGTGCCGTTGTACTCGGGCGTGAACAGGATCAGGGCGTCGGCTGCGCCGGCGGCCTCGCGCAGCTTCGCGGCGGCGGCCGGGACGCCGCCCTCCACGTCGATGTCCTCGTTGTAGAAGGGGATCTCGGCGAGGCCCTCGAACAGTTCCACCTCGGCCCCCTCGGGCGCGAGCTTGACGGCCGCCTCGGCGAGCTGGCGGTTGTGCGAACCGGCGCGCAGGCTGCCGACCAGGGCGAGGATGCGAACAGACATGCTGACTCCTACGGAAGGAAAGGGTGCTCAACAGCGGGGTGGTGATCCGGACCGGGGTCCGTTTTCCGTTTGTAGCATCCTAACCGGACCGCGGTCCAGTTTTGTTCCCGATGCTTTACGCTGGCTTCATGTCCGCCGTTCCACCGCCCCTCCCGACGCCCCAGGAGCCCGTCGGCCACCCCGAGCTGCTCCAGCTCGGCTCCGCCCTGGAGGCGGACGAGCCCTGCCTGCGCGCCGACGCGGCCCGCAACCGCGCCCGGCTGCTGGAGGCCGCCGCCCGGCTGGTGGCGGAGCGCGGCGCGGACGCCGTCACGATGGAGGCGGTGGCCGCGGAGGCCTGCGTCGGCAAGGGCACGGTCTTCCGCCGCTTCGGCGACCGCACCGGCCTGCTGACCGCGCTGCTGGACCACTCCGAGAAGAAGTTCCAGGCCGCGTTCCTCACCGGGCCGCCCCCGCTCGGGCCCGGAGCGCCGCCGGTGGAGCGGCTGCGCGCCTTCGGCCGGGCCTCGCTGCGCCGCTCGGCCGACGAGCTGGAGCTCCAGCTGGCGGCCGAACCGGACGCCGCGCGCCGCTTCGTCGCCCCGCCCCGCCGCGTCCTGCAGCACCACGTGGCGATGCTGCTGCGGCAGGCGGTCCCCGAGGCCGACTGCGAACTGCTCGCCCACACCCTCATGGGCCAGCTCGACCCGGCCCTGATCCACCACCTGACCACGCAGTGCGGCCTGCCCCTGTCCCGGCTGGAGGCGGCCTGGACCGACCTGGTCGACCGTGTGACGCGGAGCGCCGGCACGGGCTGAGCGCGCCCCCTCCGCCGGGAGCGCTCACGGCATCCTCACAACTCCCCCGCCGGACAGGCGCATTGGGGCTTCTGCCAAGATGCCGTACGTCATGGTGCAGATACCGAAAACGCCCGCGCCCCCGACCCCGTCGCGCTCGGTTCCCACGAGCGCCGACGTGGCCCGCCTGGCCGGCGTCTCGCGCGCGACCGTCTCCTACGTCCTCAACAACACCGGCGCCGTACGGATCAGCGAGCCCACCCGGCGCCGCGTGCACGACGCCGCCAGAGAACTCGGGTACGTGCCGCACGCCGCGGCCCGCAGCCTGCGTGCCGGGCACACCCGCATGGTGCTCATCCCCGCGCCGACCTTCCCCGTCGGCCCGCTGTACAGCCGTTTCCTCACCGACCTGCAGGGAGCCCTGGGCGCGCTGGACTATACGGTGGTGCAGTACGGCACCGGCGGCCCCCACGGCGACGAAGCCGCCCGCGCCTGGGCGGAGTTGCGGCCCGTGGCCGTGCTCGTGCCCGGCTCCGGACTCGGGCCGCGCGGCGTGGCCGTGCTCCAGCGCTCCGGCGCCCGGGCCGTGGTCACCCTCGGCCCCGAGACCATCGAGGGCGCGCACGCGCTGCTCATGGACCACGACGTGGTCGGCCACAGCGCGGGCGCCCATCTGTACGACCGCGGGCGGCGCCGGATCGGCGTCGTCGTGCCGCAGGAACCGGGCCTCGAGGCGTTCTCCGCGCCGCGGCTCGACGGGGTGCGCCAGTCCGTGCGCGGCACGGACGCCACGGTGACCGAACTGCCCCTGCCCTACGACGAGCAGGCGGCGGCGCGGCTGGCCGCCCGCTGGCGCGGCCTCGGCCTGGACGCGGTGTTCACGTACAACGACGAGTACGCGATGCTGCTGATGCGGGCCCTGCAGGACGAGGGCATCCGCATCCCCGAGGAGACGGCCGTGATCGGCGCCGACGACCTCGTGCTGGGGCGGCTGCTGCGGCCGCGGCTGAGCACGGTCCGGCTGAAGCTGCCCTCGGGGCGGGAACTGGCCGAACTGGTCGACCGCGCGGTGCGCCGGCCCGGCACCGCACCGGAGACCCACAAGGTGCTCGGTGCGACGGTCCTGCGCCGCGAATCGAGCTGACCCGCGCACCGGCGCCCCGGGGCCTGCCGGCGCCCGGGACCCTGCCGGTGTTCGGGACCCTGCCGCTGTTCGCGGCCCGGCCGGGGAGCCGGAGCTCCCCGGTGGATCACTCGCCCGGCTGCTGGGCCTGCTGCTGGGCGATCGCCTTGCGGACCTCGTCCATGTCCAGGTTCCGGGCCTGTCCGATGACGTCCGTCAGCGCGGCCTCGGGCAGGGCTCCCGGCTGGGCGAACACGGCCACCTGGTCGCGCACGATCATCAGCGTGGGGATCGACTGGATGCCGAAGGCCTCGGCCAGCTCCGGCTGCGCCTCGGTGTCCACCTTGCCGAACACCAGGTCCGGGTTCTCCTCCGCCGCCTTCTCGTAGACCGGCGCGAACTGCCGGCACGGCCCGCACCAGGACGCCCAGAAGTCGATCAGGACGAACTCGTTGTCGGTGACCGTCTGGTCGAAGTTCTCCTTGGTGAGCTCCACGGTGCTCATGGCGTTCATCCCTCTTCCTGGTGTGGGGTCAAGCCGTCGGCACAACACGGCCGACCGGACACGTATTCCGCGCCCCTACCCGTGTGGCCAGGGGGCACACCACCCACCAGACTGACCCCATGACGGAAACGGAAACCAACACGTACGACGTCGTGGTCCTCGGGGCCGGGCCCGTGGGGGAGAACGTCGCCGACCGCACCCGCGCCGCCGGGCTGACCACCGCGGTCGTGGAGAGCGAGCTGGTCGGCGGCGAGTGCTCCTACTGGGCGTGCATGCCCAGCAAGGCCCTGCTGCGGCCGGTCATCGCCCGCGCGGACGCCCGACGCGTGCCCGGGCTCCGCCAGGCGGTGCAGGGCCCCCTCGACGCCGCCGCGGTCCTCTCCCGCCGGAACTACTTCACCTCCGACTGGCACGACGACGGCCAGGTCCGATGGCTCGACTCCACCGGCGCCGACCTGTACCGCGGCCACGGCAGGCTCGCCGGCCCCCGCACCGTCACGGTCACCGGCCCGGACGGCACCGAGCAGGTGCTGACCGCCCGGCACGCCGTGGCCGTCTGCACCGGCACCCGCGCCGCCCTGCCCGACCTGCCCGGCCTCGACTCCGTGAAGCCGTGGACCAGCCGGGACGCCACCGGCTCCCAGACCGTGCCCGGCCGCCTGATCGTCGTCGGCGGCGGTGTGGTCGCCGTCGAGATGGCCACCGCCTGGCAGGCCCTCGGCGCCCAGGTGACGATGCTGGTCCGCGGCAAGGGCCTGCTGCCCCGCATGGAGCCCTTCGCCGGGGAACTGATCGCCGACGCGCTCACCGAGGCCGGCGCCGACGTCCGCACGGGCGTGTCGGTGGAGTCGGTGACCCGGGAGAACGGCGCCGTCGTGGCCGTCACCGACCGGGGCGAGCGCATCGAGGCCGACGAGATCCTCTTCGCCACCGGCCGCGCCCCGCGCACCGACGACATCGGGCTGGACACCATCGGCCTCGAGCCCGGCGGCTGGCTGGCGGTCGACGACAGCCTCCGCGTCACCGGCCACGACTGGCTGTACGCGGTCGGCGACGTCAACCGGCGCGCCCTGCTCACCCACCAGGGCAAGTACCAGGCCCGCATCGCGGGCACGGTCATCGCCGCCCGGGCCACCGGGGAGGAGGCGGCGGCCGAGCCCTGGGGGGCGCACGCGGCGACCGCCGACCACGGCGCCGTCCCCCAGGTCGTGTTCGCCGACCCGGAGGCGGCGGCCGTCGGTCTGTCCCTCGCCGAGGCCGAGCAGGCCGGGCACCGGGTCAGGGCCGTCGACGTGGACCTGTCCTCCGTCTCCGGGGCGAGCCTGTACGCCGACGGCTACCAGGGCCGGGCCCGCATGGTCGTGGACCTGGAGGACGAGATCCTGCGCGGCGTCACCCTCGTCGGCCCCGGCGTGGGGGAGCTGATCCACTCCGCGACGATCGCCGTCGCCGGGCAGGTCCCGATCAGCCGCCTGTGGCACGCCGTCCCGTCCTACCCGACGATCAGCGAGGTGTGGCTGCGCCTGCTGGAGGCATACCGGGACTCCTGACGAGCGCCCCCCGGAGCCCGGCCCGGCGGGGGGCAGGGGGCGGGGCTCCGGCCGGGGAGCGGCGGGTCGGCGAGGCGCTGGGCGAGGGCACCGGATCTCCACGGCTTCGCCGAGGGACACCGGGTCCCCGGGGCTCCGGCTGGCCGGGGGCAGCGGCCCGAGGGACTCCAGCCGGCGGCAGCGGGCCCCTGAGCTTCGCCGGGGGACAGCGCGTGGTCCCCGGGGCATCGGCCGGGGCAGCGGTTTCGCGGGGCTCCGGCCGGCGGGGACTGCGCGTCCCCCCGGGGCTCTGGCCGGGGGCAGCGGATTCGCGGTGGTCCGGTCGGGGGCAGCGGATCCCCGAGACTTCGCCGAGAGGCAGCGGGTCCCGGAACTTCGGCCGGGGGCAGCGGGTCCCCGGGGCTCCTGCCGGGGGCGGCAGGGCTCGCCCGCCCCCGCCGCCGCGTCGCGCCGGGCATGGCCCGCCGCCCGTGGGGCAGGGCGGCGGGCAGGCCCTCCCGCCCCGCCCTACGGCAGTTCGAAGCCGAGCGCCCGCGCTGCCGCCTCCGGTGTCGGCTGCGCCCAGCGCTCCGCCGCCGCCTGGTGCGACGACAGCGACCGCGTCTCGGCGCGGTCCAGGTAGAGGACCCCGTCGAGGTGGTCCGTCTCGTGCTGCACGATCCGGGCGGGCCAGCCCGTGACCACCTCGTCCAGGGCGCGTCCGTGCTCGTCCTCGCCGGTCAGCCGTACCGCCGCGGGCCGCGCCACCACCGCCTGGTAGCCCGGCACGCTCAGGCACCCCTCGAAGAACGCCGCCCGCGCGTCACCGGCCGGCGCGTAGGCGGGATTGACCAGCACCCGGAACGGCAGCGGCACCCGCCCGCGCGCCAGCCGCACCTCCTCGGGCACCGGCGCCGGATCCTCGATCACCGCGATCCTCAGCCCCACGCCCACCTGCGGCGCGGCCAGCCCGACCCCGGGCGCCGCGCGCATGGTCAGCCGCAACGCCTCGACGAACCGGGAGAACAGCGCGGGGTCCAACTGACCGTCGTAGGGCACGGCTCCGCGCCGCAGCACCGGATCACCCGCGGTGACAATGCCCAACGGGCCGCCGCCGGCGAGGAGTTCCTCCACGCGCTCGGCCAGGGGTGCGTGATCGCTCGGGGTTCCCATCGCGCCAGGATGACACGGCCCCCCTCACCTCCCTGTGGCGCACATCACACACCCCTTGCGGGAACTGGACGGCCCCGCGCCCCGACTCCTGCACCGCAACGGCCCAGAAGACGTCCCCGGGAGAAGCCCGCCGATGACCACCGCTCCCTCGACCACCACGGACGAGGCCCCCCAGCCAGCCACCCCCGCGCCGGCCCGGAACGGCTGGGCCCCCCTGCGCCCGCTGATCCTCCGGCTGCACTTCTACGCCGGCGTGCTGGTGGCCCCCTTCCTCCTCGTCGCCGCCGTCACCGGTCTGCTGTACGCCGCCTCGTTCCAGGCCGAGAAGATCGTCTACGCGCACGAACTGACCGTCCCGGTGGGAGAGCGGAAGCTGCCGATCGGCGAGCAGGTGGCCGCCGCCCGCAAGGCCCACCCGGAGGGCACGGTCTCGGCCGTGCGCCCCTCGCCCGAGCCCGGCGCGACGACCCGGGTCATGCTGTCCGGCGTCCCGGGCGTCGACGAGGGCCACACCATGGCCGTCTTCGTCGACCCCTACACCGCGCAGGTGCGCGGCGCCCTGGAACAGTACGGCTCGACCGGCGCGCTGCCGCTGCGCACCTGGATCGACGAGTTCCACCGGGATCTGCACCTGGGGGAGAGCGGACGGCTCTACAGCGAACTGGCGGCCAGCTGGCTGTGGGTGATCTCGGCCGGCGGGCTGGTGCTGTGGTTCTCCCGCCGCCGGGCGCTGCGCACGGTGCGCGGGACCAAGGGGCGGCGCCGCACGCTCGGACTGCACGGCAGTGTCGGCGTGTGGGCGGCGACCGGCTTCGTCTTCCTGTCGGCGACCGGACTGACGTGGTCGGCCTACGCCGGGGCCAACATCGACGAGTTGCGCACCTCGCTCGGGCACGCGACCCCGTCGGTGTCGGCGGCCGCGAGCGGTGAGCACTCCGGTCACGGTGCCGCCGCCGGGCAGGCGGGAGACGCCTCCCACGGCGTGGGCCTGGACAAGGTGCTGGCCGCCGCGCGGGCCGAACGGCTCACCGACCCGGTGGAGATCGTGCCGCCGGCCGACGCGGACTCGGCCTATGTCGTCAAGCAGGTGGGCCGGGGCTGGCCCACCAAGCAGGACGCCGTCGCCGTCGACCCGGCGAGCGGGCAGGTCACGGACGTCCTGCGGTTCGCCGACCACCCGGTGCTCGCGAAGCTCACCCGCTGGGGCATCGACCTGCACACCGGGGTGCTGTTCGGCCTCGCCAACCAGATCCTGCTGATGGCGCTGACGCTCTCCCTGATCCTGCTGATCGTGTGGGGCTACCGCATGTGGTGGCAGCGCGGCCGGGGCAGCGCCTTCGGCCGGCCGATCCCGCGGGGTGCCTGGCAGCACGTGCCGCCGCAGATCCTGGTGCCCCTGCTGGCCGGGGTCGCCGTACTCGGCTACTTCCTGCCCCTGTTCGGCATCCCGCTCGCGGTGTTCCTCGCCGTCGACATCGTCCTGGGCGAGATCGCGCACCGGCGCGGACGGCGCGCGTCCGGCGCCGGCGCTCCGGCCCGGTAGCGCTGGGGCGGGACGGCACCGCGCGCCTGCGGTGCGGGCCCTGGCCGCCCCCCGGCACACGGATGCCCGGCTCCTTTCGGAGCCGGGCATCCGCCGTGGTGCCGGGTCAGTCCTGCGGGAAGTCGCCCGCGAGCGCGGAGGCGATCCGCAGGTGGGACTCGGCCTCCTCGTGCCGGTTCTGCCGCTGGAGCGTACGGCCGAGCATCAGCCGGGCGTAGTGCTCCACCGGGTCCCGCTCGACGATCGTGCGCAACTCGGCCTCGGCCCGCCGCAGTTGGGCCGAGTGGTAGTACGAGCGCGCCAGCAGCAGCCGGGGCCCGGTCTGCTCCGGCACCTCGTCGACCAGGCCGGTCAGGACCCGCGCGGCGGCGGTGTAGTCCTTGGCGTCGAAGAACAGCTGCGCGCGCTCCCAGCGCTCCGCGGGGGTGCCGTGCGCGTAGTACGCGGCGTCGTAGGTCGTGTTCACTCGTGCCTCCTTCGAGGCCGTCAACCAGGCCTGCCCGTTCGCTATTCCACGGCCCCGCCGGGCCCGCGGAGCTCACCCCGTCAGCGCCGCCAGCTCGGCCTCGGCCCGCCGCGTGATCAGGGTCAGCACCCGCCCCGCGACGGCCAGGTCCTCCTCGGGGATGCCCGCGTAGATCCGGGCGGAGTGGGGGGCCGTCTCGCCGGAGGTCCTGGCGTACGCCTCCCGCCCGGCGTCCGTGATCCGCAGGCCGGCCGTGCCCTGCGGTGCCAGGAGCCCGGCGGTGACCAGTTCGTCGATCACGGCGTGCGCCTCGGCGGCCCCGGTCTTCAGTGCGCCAGTGACACCGCCCGCGAGTTCCTCCCGCCGGACCGGGCCGTCGGCGAGGGCGGCCAGCCGGAGGGTGACCGACTGCTGGAAGGTGAGCCCGTGCCGGGCGAGCACGCTCTCCAGGACCGCCCGGCCGGCGTAGTGGGCCAGGGCGATGACACGCGGGTCGAGCGGGGGTGCGTCGGTGGTCATGGCTGCTCCGTCTCGTGGTCGGCGAAGGGGTCGAGCGGTGCGTCGAGCAGGGTCGCCAGGTCCCGTACGAACGCGCGGGTGCGCGTGCCGTCCAGGCCGCCGAGCGGGTCCAGGAGCTGCTTCAGGAGCCGGTGGACGACCTCGATCGCCCGCCGGGTGACGTCCTGCCCCTGCTCGGTCAGGGCGAGCTGCACCGCCCGCGGGTCGCGCGGGTCCCGGGTGCGCTCCAGCAGCCCGGCGGTCTCCAGTGCGCGGGCCAGCTTCGACACGTACAGCGGCTCCAGCCCGGTGTGGTCCGCGAGGCGGCGCTGGCTGGGGCGCTCGCCGCCGCGCTGCATGCCGTGCAGGGAGGCCAGCAGCGAGTACTGCGCGTGGGTCAGCCCCAGCGGGGCGACGGCACGGTCGACCGCCACCCGCCACTTCATCGACAGCCGCCACACCAGGAAGCCCGGCGTCGCGCCCTCCGTACCTCTGCTCATGATAAATACCGTACATGGCTACTATGTACATGGCTACTGTTTTCCGGGTCGCAGCCGATCGTGGGCCGATCGTGCGGCGGCGGCGGGTACGCCCGGACGACGCGCAGACGCGAGCCGTCCTGCCGCACTAGGTTGTGCGCCATGAGCAATCTCGAGCGCGAGGCGGCCCCCGCCGTGTGCGGCGGCCGGGGCTTCGTCGTGGCGGAGCCGGTGCGTGAACTCCTCAGTCCCCGCCGGGTACCGCTGGGTGAGTCCTCCGAGGTCCGGCGGCTGCTGCCCAACCTCGGCCGCCGCATGATCGGGGCCTGGTGCTTCGTCGACCACTACGGCCCCGACGACATCGCCGACGAGCCCGGCATGCAGGTGCCGCCCCACCCCCACATGGGCCTGCAGACGGTGAGCTGGCTGCACGAGGGGGAGGTGCTGCACCGCGACTCCACCGGCAGCCTGCAGACCATCCGCCCGCGCGAACTGGGCCTGATGACCTCCGGCCGGGCCATCAGCCACTCCGAGGAGAGCCCGCGCCCGCACGCCCGCTTCCTGCACGGCGCGCAACTGTGGGTGGCCCTGCCCGACAGCCACCGCCACACCGAGCCGCGCTTCGAGCACCACGCCGGTCTGCCCGTCGTCACCGCGCCCGGCCTCACGGCCACGGTGATCCTCGGCGCTCTCGACGGGGCGACCTCACCCGGCACGGCGTACACCCCGATCGTCGGGGCCGACCTCGCCCTGACCCGGGGCGCGGACGTAACGCTGCCCCTGGAGCCGGACTTCGAGTACGCGGTCCTGTCGATGTCCGGCGAGGCCCACGTCGACGGCGTGCCGGTCCTGCCGGGGGCGATGCTCTACCTCGGCTGCGGCCGCTCCGAACTGCCCCTGCGCGCCGAGTCGGACGCGGGCCTGATGCTCCTGGGCGGCGAGCCGTTCGAGGAGGAGCTCGTCATGTTCTGGAACTGGATCGGCCGTTCCCAGGAGGAGATCGAACAGGCCCGCCGGGACTGGACTGAAGGCACCCGGTTCGGCGAGGTGAAGGGCTACGAGGGGGATCCGCTGCCCGCCCCCGCGCTGCCGGCGACGCCACTGAAGGCGCGGGGCAGGGTGCGCTGACCTGCGGGACGCGTCGACGGCGTACACCTCTTCGCCGCGCCCGGCCGGTCCCACCGCGGCCACGCCCCCCCCGGTCGTGCTCCAGGTCATCGGCGGTACATGGTTTCCAGAGCGGCGGCCAGTACGTGGGGATCGTGGTGGCCCTTGTGGACCGCGGGCGGCTTCCTGGCGAGTCCGAGGAGCCGGGACACGGCCGTCCAAGCGGTGCGTACGGAGTACTCGACGGTGAAGACCACGTCGTCGGGCACTTCGGCGAACTGGCCGATGAAGGCGAGGTTGACCGACCCCTCGGGTACGACCTCGGGGCGGTCGTCGCGGCGGCGGGTCAGGAACTGGCTGGTGATGTACGGCATCAGGCAGGGCACCACCGTCGAGGTGTCGAGTGCACGGGCCGCCACCGCGTCGTCGAGGCGCAGGTGGTGCAGGACCTCCTCGAGGATCTCCCGGCCGGAGCACATCGTCATCGGCTTGGGCGTGTGGTTGCCCGCGCGGCCGGGACGCAGGCCGTGGCCCCACCAGACGGAGACGTCCTCGGGCTGCTCGCGGCAGCCGGACCGGCGGCCCGCGGCGATGGTGAGCAGCCAGTCGGACTGGGTGAACGTCATCGGCCCGCCCCTTCCGGTCTCCCGGCCGCTGAACTCCGCGAGCGCGTCCAGGAAGGCGGGGTCCTTGGTGGTGACGGTGAACGACGCCCCGCGGGACTCCTTGACGTGCTTGTCGAAGGCGTCGGGGTTGCCGAAGTCCTCACGGCCCCTGGCCAGCCGGTGCCAGAGCAGCCAGGCGTCCGACATCCGGGGAGGGGGCGGCGGAGCGGCGAAATGGGAGCCGACGCTGGTCGAGTCGGTCAGGGAGCCGTTGGTCACCAGGACCACGTCATCAGGGGTCACACCGATCTGTTCCTGACGGCCGTCCTGCGTCACGTGGATGCGCTTGACCGTCGTGGACCGGTGCCCGGGCGCGAACCCGAGGTCGGTGACGTGGCAGTGGGTGTGGACGGTGACACCCCGTTCGCGCAGCCAGGCGGTCAGGGGGCGCACGAGGGAGTCGTACTCGTCGTAGCGGGCGTGGTGGATGCCGGGCAGGGTGGAGAACCCGGGGGCGAGGTGCATGAAGCGCCTGAGGTAGCGGCGGAACTCGATGGCGCTGTGCCAGGGCTGGAAGGCGAACGTGGTGCACCACAGGAACCAGAAGTTCGTGGTGAAGAAGTGTTCGGTGAAGCAGTCGGTGATCCGCTTGCCGTCCAGGTGTCCCTCGGGTGTCACCAGGCAGCGGACCAGGTCCAGGCGGTCGCGCTCGGAGAAGCCCATCGAACTCACGTCGACGATCTTTCCGTCGCCGTCCACGAGCCGTGCGATGCCGTCCCGGGCGAGATCCTCGTGTCCGGCGAGGATCTCCTGCGTCACGGACATCGACGGGTCGCCGAGCGAGGGGATGCCGGACAACAGGTCGTACATGCAAGGGTTCTCCGCCCCGAACGTCCGCCCGCCGAACAAGGTGTGGCCGGCGTCGGCCGTGCCGCCCGCACCCGGGCCGCCGCCGATGCTCCGCCGCTCCTCGAAGAGGTGGACGTCCGCTCCGTCGAATCCGCCGTCCCGGATCAGGAACGTGGCCGCGGCGAGCGCCGCCACGCCGCTGCCCACCAGGTATGCCTTCGCCATCACCCAACTCCTCGCTCCGGCCCCTCGATCGGGAACCGCACGGTGTCAGCGTTTCCCGAGCATGCGTGCGCCGTCAGGGGGCCGTTGGTCACTCGCCTGGTCCGAACGGCCCCGTCAGCCGGTCAGGCCGCCGGGCCAGGCAGCCACAGGTCAGGGCCGAAGACCTCGTAGCGGATGCTGCGCGCCGGGACGCCGGCGGCCAGCAGCTGCCCCCGCACCTCCCGCATGAACGGCAGCGGCCCGCACAGGAACACCGTCCCGTCGGTGGGCAGTTCGATGCCGTCGAGGTTCATCAGGCCCTCGCGCGCGTCGGGTTCCACCGGGCCCGGCTGCTCGTACCAGAAGACCGCGCGGGCTCCCGGCAGTCGGCCGACCAGCTCCCCCGTCTCGGTGCGCAGGGCATGGTCGGCGGGGGAGCGGTCGGCGTGCAGCACCAGCACCGGCCGGGCCGAGCCCGAGGCGGCGAGATGCGCCAGGATGCCGGTCATGGGGGCGCCGCCGATGCCCGCCGACACCAGCACGACCGGGGTGGTGGCGTCGGCCGGGTCGTCGAGGAAGACGTCACCGAAGGGAGCCGACAGCGTCAGCTCGTCTCCCTCGCGGACCTGGTCGTGCAGCAGGCAGGAGACCTCACCGTCCGGCGCGCCGGAGGTGCCCGCGACCCGTTTGACGGTGATGCGCCGCAGACGTCCGCCGGGGTCGGACGACAGGCTGTACTGGCGCAGTTGGTGCACCCCGTCGGCCATCAGCACCCGTACGCTCACGTACTGGCCGGCCCGCGCCTGCGGTGCCGGCTGCCCGTCGGAGGGGCGGAGCAGGAAGGACACCACGTCGTCGGTCTCGCTGCGGCGCCCGACGACCGTCCACTGACGCCAGATGTGCCCGGGCTCGACGCCCGCGTCCTGGTAGAGGCGGGCCTCCCGGGCGATCAGGGCACCGGCCATCAGCCAGTACACCTCGTCCCACGCGGCCGCCACCTCGGGGGTGACCGCGTCGCCGAGGACCTCGGCTATCGCACCGAACAGGTACTTGTGCACGATGGTGTACCGGTCGTCGGTGACCCCCACCGCGGCATGCTTGTGCGCGATACGGCTCAGCAGGGCGTCGGGCCGGACGTCGGGCTGCTCCAGCAGCGCGGTCGCGAAGGCGGCGATCGAACCGGCCAGGGCGCGGCGCTGGGCACCGCTTGCCTGGTTGCCGCGGTTGAACATCCCGTCGAGCAGCTCCGGCCGGTCGCGGAACATGGCGCCGTAGAAGCGGGTGGTGATCTCGTCGAGGGCTCCGGCCACGGCGGGCAGGGTGGCGCGTACCACGGCGGCGGATTCTGCGGACAGCATGAGGACTCCCAGGCGAGCGGGGTGAGAGGGGACGGGCCCCGTGACGAAGGGGCGGCCGTCCTCTGTGTAGCAGGCACCGGACCGCGTTCCGGCGCCGCTGGGCGAAGAGGGGCCGACCGGCCCCATCGATTCGGGCACAGTGGCCCCACAAGCGCGCCGGGGCCGGGCCGGACGGGCCGGGGACGGCCTCGTGCCGGTGCTGTTCCGCTGCCGTGGCGGGGGCGGCGGTCGGCTGCGTCCGACGACGGCGTTCGCGGGCTCCCCGCAACTGCGGGTGGCTGAACACGGGGCGCTGGGCGGCCTACTGGTCGCGGCGCCACTGCCGGTACGCGGCGACGGCCGTCGGCAGGGTGGGGAAGATCCGCTCGGGACCGACGGTGTCCGTGAGGCCGTACGCCGTCAGGTCGTCCAGAAGGTCCTGCTTGACGCGGGCGAGGGCGAAGACGATGCCGCGGTCGGTGAGTTCGCGGCGGACTGCCTCGACGGCGTCCAGGGAGGTGATGTCCACCTCGACATTGGCCTCGGTGTTGAGGACGAACCATCGGACCGGGCCGGCCTGTTCGTCGACCGCGGCCAGGGCCCGGCGGCGGAAGTCCTCCGCGTTGGCGAAGAACAGCGGGGAGTCGTAGCGGTAGACGAGCAGGCCGGGGATGGTGCGGGCCTCGGGGTAGTCGTCGATGTCGTGCATGCCGGCGACTCCGGGGACCAGTCCCTGGACGGCGTCGTGCGGGCGGGCGACCCTGGCGAGCAGTTCGGCCACGGACAGGCCGACGGCGACCAGCACGCCGTACAGGATGTCCAGGGTGAGGACCCCGGCGAGGCAGCCGAGTGCCAGCAGCAGTTCCCGGCGGCGGAAGGATGCCAGTCTCCGGAAGCCCGCCAGATCGATCATGCGAACGGCCGCGTGGACCACGAGGGCACCCAGCACGGCCTTCGGGGTGCGGGACAGCAGGGGACTGAGAAAGAGGAGTACCGCCAGGACGGCCGCGGCGGCGACGAGCGAGTACGCCTGGCTGCGGGCGCCCGAGGAGGAGGCGAGCGCGGTGCGGCTGGCGCTGCTGCTGACCGGGAAGCCGTGCACCAGGCCCGCCCCGACGTTGGCGGCGCCCATGGCCAGGAACTCCTGGTCGGTGTCCAGCGTGTCCGCGCCCGGGGCCCGGCCGGCGAAGGCCCGCGCGGTGAGGATGAAATCGGTGTAGCCGACGAGGAGGAGGCCCAGCGCGGGCAGTACCAGCTGCGGCAGCTCGGTCGGGTCCGGCACGGCGAGCCCGGGCAGACCGGACGGGACAGCGCCGATCACCTCGATGCCGTACCGGTCGTCGAGCCCGAACGCTGCCACGGCCGCGGTACCCAGTACCACCACCAGCAGGGGGCCCGGCACGGCGTGGACGAACCGGGCGACGGAGAAGAGGAACGCCAGCGAGACACCGGCGAGGACGAGCGTGGCGGGATGGGCGTCCGCCAGGCTCCGCACGAAGGACCACAACTGCGGGAAGAGCGTGGAACCCGCCGTGTCGACGCCGGTGAGCTCGGGCAGTTGGCCCACCATCATGATCAGCGCCACGCCCGCCAGGTAGCCGATGAGCACCGGCCGGGACAGCAGATCCCCGAGGAAGCCGAGCCGTGCCGCCCAGGCCGCCACGCACAGCAGTCCCACCGCAGTCGCGAGTGTGGCCACGAGCGTCGCGTACCGGGCCGGATCCCCTGCGGCGAGCGGACCGACCACCGTCGCCGTCATCAGCGCTGTCGTCGACTCCGGGCCGACCGAGAGCAGGCGGGAGGACCCGAGCAGGGCGTACAGGACGAGCGCGGGCAGGATCGCCCACAGCCCGGCGACCGGCGGCAGCCCGGCCACGCCCGCGTAGGCCATCACCTGGGGCACGAGGTACGCGGCAACCGTCACCCCGGCCACGACATCGCCCCTCAGCCACGAGCGCCGGTAGCCGAGGAGGGTGCCGAGCCCGGGCATGGGACGGCGCCGCCCCTGCCGTCGCGGAGCCCGGTCTCCCGAACTGCGGGACATGATCCTCCCTCTGACGAGTGGCCTCAAGCATCCAGTGGCCGACGGACCACGCGAAGAGGCCTGTCGGCCCCCTGCGTCCGCGCCCCCAGGGCCTCTTGGCCCCGGCTCGGGACCTGCGGCCCCTGCACCACCGGTCCTCTCGCCACCACGCTGGGGAGTCGAATCCCCGACGAGGAGGCAGAAGATGGGCCGCAGAGTTGTCGTAGGTCTCGATGGCTCGGCTGAGAGCCGTGCCGCGGCGGAGTGGGCGGCCCGCGAGGCCGAGCGGCGCTTCCTGCCGCTCGGACTCGTCCATGTGTGGGAGCCGGTTCCCGCGCCCGTCGCCCTGGCGCGGTTCCTCGGTGCGGAAGAGCGGCAGGAGTGGAGCGAGCGTGTGCGGCGCGAGGTGGTCGAGGTCCTCAGGCTGCGTCATGCCGGACTGGAAGTGTCGGTGGAGCAGGTCTCCGGCCGGCCCGCCGAGGCGCTGGCCGAGGCCGCGAAGGACGCCGAGCTGCTTGTCCTCGGCTCCCGAGGGCTGAGCGGCGTCGGAGGTTTCCTCGTCGGCTCCGTGGGCCGGGCCGTCCTGGCGCGCGCCGAGCAGCCCGTGGTTCTGGTCCGTGCCGGTGAGAGGACCGCCGGCGGGCCCGTCGTCCTCGGGCTCGACACCGAGCACCCCGACGACACGTTGCTCACCTTCGCCTTCGAGGCGGCCGCCCGCCGCGTCACACCGCTGCGGGTCGTCCACGTCTGGAACCCGCCGCCGTACGCCGCCTACGGCCTGCCCGCCGACCCCGAACTCGACGCCGCGCTGGCCAAGCAGGACGCTGCCACGCTGACCGAGGTGCTGCACCGGTGGAAGGAGAGACACCCGGCCGTCGAGGTCATCGAGGAGTCCCGTCCCGGCAGTCCCGCCGTCCACCTGGTCGACGCCGCCCGCGAGGCGTCCCTGGTCGTCGTCGGCCGCCGGACCCGCCGCAGCCCGCTCGGCGCCCACATCGGCCCCGTCACCCACGCCGTGCTGCACCACGCCACCGCCCCCGTCGCCGTCGTCGCGCACGACTGACCGGGCCGCCCGGCACCTCGTCCGGGCCCTTCGGCACGGTGTGCCCGGAGGGGCCCGGGGATTCGATGGATCCGAGAGCCGACCGACGCGAAGGGAAAGGGGCACATGCTGGAAAGGTCACTGCCCCCGGACTTCCGGGGACGGCTCGCCGTCCTCCTGGCGATGTCCACCGCGGTCGGCTTCGTGTTCGGCGCCGCGCGCGACGCGCTCGTCCTGCGGGCGCAGCGCCGCCGGACAGCACGGCCCGCCACGAACGACGAGCACCGGCGGCGCGCTCCCCCACCAGCCTCCTTCCCTTCTCGTGGCCCCTCCGGAGGACCCAAGCCATGCGCATCGTCATCGCCCTCGGCGGCAACGCCCTGCTGCGCCCGGGTGACCGCCCCTGCGCCGCGGTGCAGCGGTGGGACCTCGACCGGGTGACCACCGCCGTAGCCGGCCTCGCTCTCGAACACGAGATCGTGATCACCCATGGCAACGAGCCGCAGATCGGCCTGCTCGCCATGGAGAGCGCGGCCGGCCCGGTTCCGGCCACCCCTCGTCCGCTGGACCTCCTGGGCGCCCAGACCCAGGGACTGATCGGCTCCCTCCTGGTCCGGGCCCTGCGCGACACGCTCCGGGGCCACAAGGCCGCCGCACTCGTCACCCACACACTGGTACGGGCCGACGACCCGGCCTTCGCGCGACCCGCAACGCGCGTGGGCCCGGTGTACCCCCGGGACGTCGCCCGTGCCCTCGCGCGAAGGCACGGATGGCACCTCGCCGAGGACGCCATCGGTTGGCGCCGGGTCGTCGCCTCACCCATGCCCGTGGGCATCGTCGAGACGGAGACCATCCACGACCTGCTCACCAGCGGAGCGCTCGTCGTCTGCGCCGGCGGCGGAGGCGTACCCGTCACCGCCGACGATGCCACCGGCGCACTGCACGGCGTGGACGCGGTCGTCGACAAGGACCTCAGCGCCGCCGTGCTCGCCGAGGAACTCAGCGCCGACTTCCTGCTCCTCCTCACCGACGTCCCGTGCGTCTACACCGGCTACGGCACCCACGACCCGCAGCCCGTCCTCGACGCCACCCCCGGCGACCTGCGCCGTGCGGCTTTCCCCGCCGACTCCATGGGCCCCAAGACGGAGGCCGCCGCCCGGTTCGTCGAACGCACCGGGGGACTGGCCGCGATCGGTGCCCTGGACGCGGCGTACGAGATCGTCCACGGCAGATCGGGAACGCTGGTGCGCCCTGATCTGGTCGTGGGCTGAAGTGCGGCCGAAGGGTCCTCATCGGCGGCCCGCTCGACCTCGAGGGCCCACCGGGGGCCACCGCCCGCGAGCTCCCGGCCCTGACCGGCGAGGGACCGACCAGCCGCCGGACCGGCCAGCGGCTCCGACCCGCCGAGCAGACGGTCGAGAACCACACCTCCCGCATGCTCGCCGAACGCGGCCTGGAAGCACCGGGGCCGCGGTCATCGCCATGCAGGACCGGCCGCGGCACGAAGCACGCCGAGCCTTCGCACCCGGATGTGCCCGACGGCGCCGTCCTACGGTGGGGGGTGATCAACCGCCCGACGGGAGGAGAGCACATGGAGATCGTCGCGTACGGAGTCCTCGCGGACGAGGAGCCGCTGCTGCACGACGCGTTCGGCGAAGCCCTCGGTGACCACCACGAGCTGCGCTGCCTACGGCTGTTCCTCAACCGGGACACCGCACCGACCGCGGTCGGTCACGAGGTGGTGCTCAGCAGCGTCAACGACACCCTGGACGCGGACGTGCTGCGCGCCCTGGCCCGGGGCGGCACGAAGATGATCGCCCAGCGGGCCACCGGCTACAACAACGTCGACCTGGCGGCGGCCGAGGTGTTCGGGCTGACGGTGGCCCGGGTGTCGTCCTACTCGCCGTACTCGGTCGCCGAGTTCGCGTGGGCGCTGGCGCTCGCCGTGGACCGGCGGATCGTGCGGGCCGCGCACCGCACCCGGGAGTTCGACTTCAGGCTCGACGGGCTGATGGGCCGTGACCTCCGGGGCCGGACGGCCGGCGTGGTGGGAACGGGGAAGATCGGAGGCGCATTCGCCCGGATCGCCCATGGCTTCGGCATGCGACTGCTGGGCTGGGACGTCGCCGAGAACCCCGACTGCCTGGCTCTGGGCATGGAGTACGTCGAGCGCGAGCGGCTGTTCGCCGAGGCGGACCTGGTCAGCCTGCATGTGCCGCTGCTGGAGGACACCCACCACCTGGTGGACGCCCGAGCCCTGGCAGCGATGAAGGACGACGCGATCCTGGTCAACTCCAGCCGTGGCGGCCTGGTCGACACCGACGCCCTGCTGCAGACCCTGCGAGCGGGGCGGCTGAGCGGCGTCGGGCTGGATGTGTA
The DNA here is from genome assembly GCF_042878735.1 of Streptomyces sp. NPDC003456. Lineage (NCBI taxonomy): Bacteria > Bacillati > Actinomycetota > Actinomycetes > Kitasatosporales > Streptomycetaceae > Streptomyces > Streptomyces sp. NPDC003456. The sequence goes on along the minus strand of NZ_JBIAOK010000001.1, from coordinate 972,077 downwards.
CGAGGAGGAGGCGGGGGTGTTCTTCCTCGACAAGTCCCTGGAGGTGATGACCGACGAGCGGCTCGCCCGGCTGATGACCTTCAACAACGTCCTGGTCACCTCGCACCAGGCGTACTTCACCCGCGACGCCGTCGGTGAGATCGCCGCCACGACCGTGGCGAACATCGCCGACTACTTCGCCGGCCGCACCGGCGACAACACCCTCGTCCGGCCGCCCACTGCCTGACGCCCACTTGCGGCCGGGCGTTGAGGCGCCTCGCGCACCACACGGTCCGCAGACCAGGCGGCCGAGGCTCCCGGCCGGTGCGGCTGGAGCAGGGCCGGGAGCGTAAGGACCTGCTCAGAGCCGGCGCATCCAGTCGTCGGCCACACCGTGCAGGGGTGCCTGTTTCCGCACCACGCGTCCCGGTGCTCCTAGCGCTGCCGACCACCGCGCCACGGCGGCGGCGTGGCGGTCCTGCGGGCCGCGTCCCTGCGGTGCGCGGCACGTTGCGTGCGGCTGCGCAGCCGGTCCTGCAGCCGGTCGGCGAGTTCCCGGGCGCTCGCCTCACGCGCGTGCACGACGACGAGGTCGCCGCCCACCTGGATCTCGGCGCCGGCCGACCACGGGAAGTCGATGTGGTGGGCCGCCGCCCTGGTGACACGCACCTCGCCGCTGACGGGCGGAAGCCCGGGACGGTCGAGCACGGCGCCGACCTTCTCCCGGAGGTAGGCGAGCGACTCCTCGTCCACGTCGCCCTCGGCCCGCACGCGCACGGAGGCGGTGCCGCCCTCCTGGCCGATGTCCTTGGCAGTCATGTGCTCCACTCCCTGGGATTCTTCGTGGTGGCTGTTTCCGGTGCGCCTCAAGACTGCTGCGTGCGCCGCCCCGGCCCCAGGGCCGGCCGACCTCGGGAGACGGGGCCGTGGGTCCCGGCCGTCGGCGGTCGCCGGGGTCCGGTCGTCACCGGCTGTCGCTCAGGTCGGTCTCGTCCGCGGCACGTTCGGCCTCCAGGCGGGCGGCCGGGACTCGGAACGGCGAGCGACAGACGCAGTCCGATGGTGTGGAAGCAGTGCACCGAGTCGCGGAACGGGTGAGGACGGGTCCCGCAGACGGCCAGGAGCATCAGCGAGTCGTGAGCAGGGCTCCGAGGCGGCCCTGGGCGGGACCGGCCAGGCGACGAACAGGGTGATGCCGAGAACCAGGAGCAGAAGCCGTACTCGCCGCCCGCCGTCGAGACATGTTCGGCAGGCCTCACCTGATGGTCGAGGAGAGGCGCGCCGCCGGTGCCCGGTCCCGTGCGTACGGTCCGGCTGCCAGTGTCCTGATCTCCGGGACGGCGCCGGCAGGGCCGAGTGGCACCTCGGACGGCCCGGTGGCCCCTGTTCCGGGGAGGAGGACCGCCCCGAGGCTGGAGCCGAACGGCCGCACGTCGGCGGCGTCATGGACGGGAGAGACCAGTGAGTGACCCGGTGAGAGATCGAGTCGCGCACCGCCGCACTGGCGGTGGTCGGCAGCAGGGGCTCGAGCAGCTTCACCGGCCTTCTGGTGGGCTCCACCGCGGTGCATCTGGCTGCCCACGGCCACTGCCCGCTCATGGTGGTGCGCGGGCGCCCGGACCCCGCCGGTCCCGTGCTGCTGGCGGTGGACGGCTCCGCAGCGGGGGAGGAGGCGGTCGGCTTCGCGTTCGCCGAGGCCGCACTGCGCGAGGCGCCCCTGGTGGCGCTGCACGTGTGGAACACCTGGAGCGAACGGGCGTACAAGGGCCCCGCGGATCCGCTGACGGCCGTGGTGGCGGACGCCGAGCGGCTGCGCGAAGCCGAGCAGCACCTGCTGGACGCTGCGGTGGCTCGCTGGCAGAGGGTACATCCGCAGGTCGAGGTCGAGCGGCGCCTGGTGCGCTCCCGCGTTCGCCCGGCCTTGATCGAGGCCAGCCACGACGCCCAGCTGGTCGTGACGGGCGCCCGAGGCCGCGGCGGCTTCACGGGACTGCTCCTCGGCTCCGTCAGTCAGGCCCTGCTCCATCACGCCCATTGCCCGGTCACTGTTGTCCGCGGCGAGGAGTGACCGTGCAGAAGATGCACATCGCCGCCGCTCCCGACGCCCCGCCGAGCCGGAAACTGCCGCGCATGGTGGCCAGTTCCGCAACTGGCCGATCGGCGTCGTGAACACCGTCCTCACCCGTGACCGCACCCCGGTCGCGGTCGCGGTCGCGTCAGGCTATGGACGCCGAAAGGATCGCCGCCACGGCGACGTTGCAGGACGCCGTGACCCAGACCGCGGGGTGGGGCTCCTCCTGGACCAGGACCTCACCCAGGCGCCCCGGAGTGATCAGGTCCACCACCAGGAACGCCACCGCCATCATCACCAGCCCCAGCAGGCCGAACACCGCGGTGGAGAACAGGCCCTTGCCGAAGGCGTCGTAGGTCGTCCAGATGGATGTGAAGACGATGCCCCCGATGCCCAGCAGGGCGCTGCTCAGCACCACGGCGGCGTTGCGGTTGCGCTGCTCCCAGATCTGCCGGCCGAGCTTCCCGGGCGTCAGCACGTCGACCAGGACGATGCCGAGGACCAGCAGGACCAGGCCCAGCCCGCCGTAAGCGGTGGCCCGGCCGAGTCCGTTGACGATGTCGCTCATGGGAAGGCTGCTCCGATGGTCGGGGGATCGTGAGTGATCGCGGTCAAGGCGGAGCAAAATCTAGCGCACCCGTTCGGCCTCCACCCGGCCGACGGCCGAGGTCGGAGACGTGAAACCGCCGTGAAAACCCGGTGGAGGACCTGTCGGTGGGCCCCCTTATGCTGCACCCCGATGATCACGCGGTACCAGGGGAGGGCGCGGCATGTTCGGCAAGCTGTTCGGCAGGGACGCGGACAGACCGGTGGCGGATCCGCACGCCCTGCCGGTCCCGCGCAGGCAGAAGGGCGGAACGTACCGCCTGCGCGCTCTGGGGGACACACGCGTGCTGGCGGTCGTGGAGGCGGCCGACGCCGGTGACTGGGAAGCCGTCAAGGCGGCGCTGACCCCCTTCGATCCCGGACGCGACCTCGAAGTCCTCGGCGAGATCGTCGAACTGGACGGCGTGCAGGACTGGATCGCTCGGGCCGTGGAGGAGGACAAGGAGCACCGGGCGACGGCCCTGCTCGTCTCCGGGACGCGACACATCCACTGGGGCTGGGAGGCGCGCACCGCCGCACGGGCCGCCGACGTCACGCGCGAGCAGTGGCGCGTCTTCCACGAGCGGCTGGAGATCGCCGAGGATCAGCTGCTCGAAGCCGCCGAGCTGCGACCGGAATGGGTCGCGCCCTGGCGCCAGTTGCTCACCTCCGGGCGCGGCATGTCCCTCGGCACCGCCGTCAACGAGACCCGCCGGGACGCCGCGCTGCGCCGCGACTCGCTGAACCTCCAGGTCCACCTGGCCTGGCTGTCCCAGCTGCAGCCGCGCTGGGGCGGCGAGCCGGGGGAGGCCCTCGCCTTCGCCGAGGACGCGTTCGCCCGCGCTCCGCAGGGACACCGCCTCGGCTGCGTGCTGCCCATGGCGTACATCGAGGAATGGGTCGAGGCCGGGCGCGGCGACCACCTGGAGACCGACGAGATCCGGGCGCGGCTGCGCGAGGCGGCCGACCACAGCATCCTCCACCCCGCCTACGCCTGGCCGCTCGGCTGGCAGCACGACTTCCACATCTTCGCCATGGCCCTGTTCCTGGCCGGCGAGCGCCACACGGTCCGGCGCGTCCTGCGCACCCTGGACGGCGCCTACACCGAGTGGCCCTGGACGTACTTCGCGGAGCCCGAGAAGCAGTTCGCGCGCTGCCACCGCCGCGCCTGACCCACCCGGACCCCACCCGGACCCCCGCCGGGCCGTTCCGGCCCGCGCGGCGGACCTCCTCCGGGGGCGGCGTCGTCGCCCCGCCGTCCGGGCCGCCCGCCGGAGCACCCCACGCCCGAGCGGCGGCGGGTGGGTCCGCCGCCTCCCCCCCTTCCTCCTCCCTCCCCGAACCCCGGACTGCCGATGACACTGCCCGAGAACGCCGCCGACGAGGCCGGCGCCGACCGCACCTTCCAGGTGGACCTGCGCGGCCTCGTCGACCTCCTCTCCCACCACCTCTACTCCAGCCCCCGCGTCTACCTGCGCGAGCTGATGCAGAACGCCGTGGACGCGCTCACCGCCCGGCACGCCCTCGCACCGGACGCCCCCGCGAACGCCTTCGGTGTCCGTCTGTACGCCGACGGGTCGGTGGTCCGTGTCGAGGACGACGGCGTCGGCCTCACCGAGGCCGACGTGCACGCGTTCCTCGCGACGATCGGCCGCAGCAGCAAGCGCGCGGACCGGATCGCCGAGCAACGCGGCGACTTCATCGGCCAGTTCGGCATCGGGCTGCTCTCCTGCTTCCTCGTCGCGGACGAGATCCACGTCCTGAGCCGCTCCGCCCGCACCCCCGGCGCCCCGGCGGTCGAGTGGCGCGGCCGCGGCGACGGCAGCTACACCGTCCGCACCCTGCCCGCCTCCGCCCGCCCCGCGCCCGGCACCACGGTCACCCTGACGCCGCGCACCGACGCGGGGGAGTGGACCAGCCCCGCCCGGGTCCACGCACTGGCCCGCCACTTCGGCTCCCTGCTGCGCCACCCGGTCACCTTCGACGACGGCACCGGCGGCCCCGGCGGCCCGGGCAGGTCCGTCAACCCCGAGCCCGCGCCCTGGTCCCGCACCCACCCGACCCCGGGGGCCCGCGCCCGGGCACTGGCGGAGTACGGCGAGGAGGTCTTCGGGTTCCGGCCGCTGGACACCATCGAACTGGACCTGCCCGCCGTGGGCCTCAAGGGCATCGCCTGCGTCCTGCCCGAGGCCGTGCCGGCCGGGCGGCGCCACGGTCACCGCGTGCACGTGAAGGGCATGCTGCTGTCCGAGCAGGCCGAGGAGATCCTGCCCGAGTGGGCCTTCTTCGTGCGCTGCGTCGTCGACGCCGAGAGCCTGCGCCCGACGGCCTCCCGCGAGTCCCTCTACGAGGACGACACCCTCGCCGCCGTGCGCGACGCCCTCGCCGGGCGGCTGCGCGACTGGATCGCCCGGGCCGCCGCCAGCGATCCCGACCTGCTCCACCGCTTCCTCCAGGCCCACCACCTCGCGGTCAAGTCGCTCGCCGTGCACGACGACGAGATCCTGCGGATGCTCCTGCCGTGGCTGCCGTTCGAGACCACCGACGGGCACACCACCCTCGACGAGTTCGCCCGCACCCACCGCACCGTGCTCGTGACGTCGACGGTGGAGGAGTTCCGGCAGGTCGCCGCGATCGCCTCCGCCGCCGGACTCGGCGTCGTCAACGGCGGCTACACCTACGACCGCGAACTGGTCCACCGGCTGCCCGAGATCCGGCCCGAGGCGAGCGTCGCCGACCTCGACCCCGAGACCCTCACCGCCCACCTCGACCCCGTCGACCGGGAGACCGAACTCGCCGCCGCGGCCTACCTCGCCCGGGCCCGCGACGCCCTCGCCGTCTTCGACTGCGACGTGGCGCTGCGCACCTTCCAGCCCGCCTCCGCGCCCGCGCTGCTCGTCGACAGCCGTGAAGCCCGGCACGAACGCACCCGCTCCCGGCTCGCCCGCGAGCAGGAGGGCGGTCTGTGGGGCGACATCCTCGGCGCCCTGCGCCAGGAGGCCCCGCGGGCCCAGCTCATCCTCAACCAGCTCAACCCGCTGGTGCGCACCGCCGTCGCCATCGACGAGCCCGAACTGGCCCGCACCAGCGCCGAAGCCCTCTACGGGCAGGCCGTCATGCTGTCCCGGCGCCCCCTCAGGCCCGCGGAGTCCAGCCTGATCAACCGCTCCTTCCTCGACCTTCTCGCCCACGCCCTGCGCAAGGACAGCTGACGATGCCCACCGCACCCCGCCCCCAGAGCACCGACGAGCTGTACCGGGCGCTCCAGGAGAACGGCCGCCGCCCCTACGGCCGCACCCGCACGGTCACCGCCGAGGAACTCGCCGACTCCGCCGAGCAGTTCGACGAGCCCGTCCCGCTGATCCACGCGCTCCTGGAACTCCAGGAGGCGTACACCTACGGCTCCGAGCCACGCAAGTCACCGGTCGTCTTCGCCCGCCTGCTGAACCTCTTCGACGAACAGCCCGACGTCTTCGACGACCGGCTGCGGCACACGCTGTTCTGGCGGTTCAAGTGGGTGTCCACCGCCCTGCGCGCCCTGCCCGAGATACCGCTGGCCAGCCTGCGCCAGTGGCTGACGGAGATGCGCGACCGCTACGAGAAGGCCGGCCACGGCCTCCAGCCCTACTACGGCCAGGCCTACCAACTCGCCGCCCACGTGGGCGAGGACACCGCCCTCGCCTACGAACTGTGGGCGGGCCGCACCCGCACCCGGCTCAGCGACTGCGAGGCCTGCGAGATCTGCGAACGCGCCCTGTACCACCTCAGGGCCGGCGACGACGCACGGGCGCTGCGCATCTGGGAGCCCGTCCTCACCGGCCAGGAGTCGTGCCAGGAGGAACCCGCCCGCTCCCTGTCCCACGCCCTGCTCCCGCTGCTGCGCACCGGCGAAGCGGACCGCGCCCGGGAACTGCACCTGGCCGGCTACCGCGGCTGCCGCCGCAACCCCTCGATGTCCGCGGAGACCGGCCGGCACCTGGAGTTCTGCGCGCTGACCGGCAACGAGGCACGCGGCCTGGAACTGCTCGCCGAGAACCGCGGCCTGTTCGACGAGGTCGACTCGCCGCTGGACCAGCTCGACTTCCTCACCGGCGTGGAGGTCCTGCTCCAGCGCGTCGAGGCAATCGGCCACGGCGGCCTGCCCGCCGCCGGGTACGCGGGACGCACCTGGACCGTCGCGGAGCTGCGCGCCGAGGTGCACGGCCGGGCCGGCGACCTCGCCACCCGGTTCGACGCCCGCAACGGAACCCCCACCCACACCGACCGCCGCCGGGAGCGGCTGGAGCGCGCCCCGCTGCTGGACGCCCTCGAACTGACCCTGCGCCCGCGCACCCTCGACGACGCGACCCCGGCCGCCGCGGCCCCCGCCCCCGCGGGCCGCGCGCCCGACGTCCCCGAGGAACTGCCCGACCTCGTCCTGCGTGCCCGCGCGGCCGACGAGCAGGGCCACCCGGACGCCCACGCCTGCTGGGCGCGGCTGCGCACCCTGGTCGCCGCCCGCGACTACGCCCACCCCGCCGACCCGGCGGTCGGCCCGCTCGTCCGGCTGCGCGCCGACCTGCTCACCGACGAGGCCAACCGCGCCGGTGAGCGGGAGGACTTCCCCGAAGCCGTCGCCCTGCACGAGGAGGCCGCGGGTCTCTACGACGACGCCGGCCTGCCCGACCACGCGGCGCTCGCCCGTGCCTGCGCCCTGCTCGCCGCGGCCGAGATCCCCGCGCAGGGCGCGGACGACGGCCCGGAGGCCAAGGCCGCCGCACTGACCTCCGCGCACGCGTCCCTCGTCCGCCTGCAGCAGGAGACTTCCGGGTTCGCGCCCCACCTGGAGGCCCGCATGCTGCGCCTGCGCGTCACCGCGCTGGCGATGCACCTGCAGACCACGCACGACGACGAGCACATCGCGCCGGTCTTCGCCGAGGTGGACACCCTGCACGCGTTCGCCGTCCGGCACGACCTGGCCGGGCAGATCTCCGCCGCCCTGCTGCTGCGGGCCAGCACCCACGCCCTGTCCGGCGACCTGCCCGCCGCCGTCACCGGGATCGACGAGCTGCTGGCCCGCCTGAAGGAGCACGGCCCCGCCTGGCACCTGCCCCGCACGCTCGGACTGCGCGGCCGGATCCACCTCGGCCTGCGCGACGCCGAGGCCGCGTACGCCGACCTCACCGAAGGGCTGCGCCGGGCCGCCGAGTGGCCCGCCGACGCGATGGACACCGGCCGCCTCCACGGCGACCTGGCCGAGGCCTGCATGCACCTGGGCCGCCCCGAGGAGGCCCTGCGGCACCTGACGCGCTCCGCCGAGGCGGACCTGCGCCGCGGCAGCCGGACCGACGCGTACTGCACCTACAGCAACGCGGCCCAGCTCAGCCTGGACCTCGGCCGCGTCGAGGACTGCATCGCACTGCTCGACTCCCTGCTCGCCGACCCGGAGGTCGCCGCCGGTGAGCTGGACGACCGCCTCACCGCCCAGCTGCGCCTGACCCGCGCCCGCGCCCTGCACGCCGGGGACGACCTCAAGGCCGCCACCACGGAGTTCGTCGCCCTCGCCGCCGAGTCGGCCGGCTGGGACGACGACCCGGGCAGCCACGCCATGATCGCCGGGGAGACGGCCGTGCTGCTCGCCGAGTCCGGGGAGTTCGGCCGGGCCCGCGAGGCCGCGGACCGGGCCCTGGCCGCCCACGCCCGGGACCCGCGCCACGAACAGCTCAGCAACTGCCTGCGCGAACTCGCCCGGCTCCAGGCACAGCAGCAGGGCCCCGACGGCCTGGAGGCGGCCCGCGCCTTCCTGGACGACGCGGCCCGGGTCGCCGAAGAGGCCCGCGCGGCCGGCTACGAGCCCCACGGCCGCTCCCTGGACACGGCCCTGGCCTACGAGCACGGACGGGTCAACGCCTACGCCGGCGCCTACGAGGACGCCCTGACCGCCCTCGACCGGGCGCTCGCGCTGCTCGGCGAGCCCGGCCCGCAGGACGAGCGCGCCGGGGAATGGGCCGAGTGCGTCCGTCTCGCCGGCGCGGTGGAGGGCCTGTACCTGGAGCGCCCCGCCCCCGCCCTGGACCGCCTCGACGCGGCCGTCACCCGGCTGACCGCCCTGGGCCACAGCGAGGAGGCGCAGGCCCTGATCACCCTCGCGGCCCGGCTCCGCGACGAGGGCTGACCCCGCCGCCCGGGTCTCCACCCGTCCTCGAATCCCTCACCTGCCTCACCCGTCCGCACGCGCCGGGCAGGGCGCCGGCGGGGTGCGGGCGTCAGGATGGGCGTGGCCGCCCGGGCGGGCCGTCGCCCGCGGGGCCGGCCGGCGGGGGCCGCGGCCTGCGCCGCCCATGTCCGCCGACCGGGACCTGCGAGGGAGACGTATGACCGAGACCGACGAGGCCGGAGCCGCCCCCGTCGCGGCCGGGAGCGGCCGGCCCTCGCCGCACCGCGACGGCGGTCCCGGCGTCGCCGACCTGCGGCGGATCGGCGCGCACCCGGACCACTGGTACCCGGTCGCCGTGTCCCGGAAGGTGCGCAAGGGGCGGGCGTTCGCGACCGCGTTCGCCGGTGAGCGGATCGTGCTCTACCGCGGCTCCAGCGGCACCGTGTACGCGCTGGAGGACCGGTGCGCCCACCGGCAGGTGCCGCTGAGCATGGGTGTCGTCGAGGGCGAGACCCTGCGCTGCTGCTACCACGCCTGGGCCTACCGCGGCGACGGGCGCATCTCGCAGATCCCCTACCTGTCCAAGGGCGACGGACGGCCGCCGCGCGGGGTGCGCGGCTACCCCGTCCGCGAGGCGTACGGCCTGGTGTTCGTCTTCCCCGGCGACCCGGACCGGGCGGACGGCACCCCGCTGCCGCACCTGCCGGCCCACGGCTCCCCGCGGTACGCCACGATGACGTACTCCCGGACCGTGCACTGCCACTACTCGTTCATGCACGAGAACCTGCTCGACATGAACCACCAGTTCCTGCACCGCGGTGTCGTCGGCCGGCTGCGCCCCGAACTGCTCGACCACCGGGCCGACGCGCGGTCGGTGGAGGCCAGGTACCTGTTCACGCACACCGGCGGCCGACGCGACCGCGGCGCCAGCCTGCTCGCCGCCGAGGGTCTGAGCGGCAGCGACTCCAGCGACGTCATGACGATCCGCACCGAGTACCCGTACCAGACCCTCGACCTGGTGCCGGAGAACGCGCAGCGGCCGGCCTTCCGGCTGTGGGCGGCCTACGTGCCCGAGGACGCCGAGCAGCGCCGCTGCCACACCTACGGCCTGCTGATGATCGAGAAGCCCCGGGTGCCCGGCGCGCTGCACCTGGCACGGCCGTTCATCCGGCGCTTCACCGAGCGCGTGTTCGCCGAGGACCGCATGGCCGTCGAGGCCGAGCAGCGGGCCTGGGACGAGCAGGGCGAGGACCGCAACCGCGAGGTGTTTTCGCTGATCCTGGACGTCCGCGAGGTGCTGCGCGCCAACGGTGTGCCGATCAGGCCCCGGGCCGCCGCGTGCGGCACGCCCGGGCCGTGCGGCGGCCCGGGCGGGGCGGGCGCGACGACCGGCCCCGCCCGCTGAGCGTCCCGCGCTTCACGGCCGGGGATCGGTGCGCTCCCACCGCGGGCGGGCGTCGAGCCCCCGGCGTCCCGCCACCGAGGCGCAGCGCGGGCACTGGCGCCGCACCCGGTCCGCCGCGCCCCCGGACTCGGGGAACGTGTCGACCCAGTGCACGTGCGCGAAGCGCGTCAGCCGGGAGCGGCTGAGGGAGAGCCCGCACACGGTCTCGTTGCGGCCCGGCTCCCAGGCGTGGACCTCACCGGAAGGCAGCCGCCGGCGGCCCTCCTCCTCGTCGGTCCACTGCCCGGACGCCGCCACGGCGTACTGCTTGGCGCGTGGCACGGTCCTCAGCCGGCCTCGTGCTCGACGCGCAGCCGCACCTGCTCCTCCAGCCGCCGCAGGCTGGAGTCCAGGGCCTCGCCGACGGCACCCTCACCGGGGTCGTGGCTGCCGTCGAAGAACGACAGGTGCACCGTCACCTCGCTGGCGCCGCTGTCGATGCCGGCGACCTGGAGCCAGCCCGCGTAGGAGCCCTGCTCGCGGGTGCCCCACTCCAGGCGCATCTGGTCGGGCCGGGCGCGCAGCAGCGCGGCGGTGTCCTCGTCGCTGCGGTCCTCGTGCACGGTGACGGCCGGCAGGTCGCCGGCCCGGACGTGCAGGGCCCCGGGGAGCCACGAGTCGAGCCGGTCCACGTTCGCGGCCTGGTCGAAGACGTGCTCGGGCTGCGCGGGCATCGTGCGGGAGCGTTCGTACTCGGACATCGCCTCACCGGCCTCGTCTCGTTCGGGGTAAGGCCCCCCGCGTTCCCTGCGCGCCGCGGTCCAACCGTCCGCGGACCCCGCCCGCGCGCCTGGCCCGGTCGCGGCGAACCCGTTCGCGGGGAAGTGCGGCCGGTCACGCAGCGTGCGTCACCGGGCCGGTGGCGGGACGGGCCGGCGCGGGCGGGGGAAGGATCTCCGGACGTGGTGTGTGCCACCGCCGCGGCCGGGGAACTTGTCCCGCCCGTGCGGACCCGGCGAGAGGAGCCCGAGTGACAGCCCCAGCGCGGGACGGCGGGAGCCAGGAGTCCGGGTACGAACCGGACCCGAACCGCTGGCGGGCCCTGTGGGTCACCCTGGTGGCCGGGTTCATGAGCCTGCTGGACGTGTCGATCGTCGCGGTCGCCCTGCCGACCATCCAGCAGGAACTGCACGCCTCGGCGGCCCAGGTCCAGTGGGTGGTGTCCGGCTACGCCCTGTCCTTCGCGCTCGCCCTGGTGAGCGCGGGCCGGCTCGGCGACGCCCTGGACCGGCGGCGCATCTTCCTGATCGCGCTGAGCGGCTTCGTGCTCTTCAGCGCCGCCTGCGGAGCGGCCCCCAGCATCACGCTGCTGGTCGTGGCCCGGCTCGCCCAGGGCCTGGCGGCCGGCTTCATGGCACCGCAGAACTCCGCGCTGATCCAGCAGATGTTCCGGGGCGCCGAGCGCGGCCGCGCCTTCGGCTTCTTCGGCGCCACCGTCGGCATCTCCTCCGCGGTCGGCCCCCTCGCGGGCGGCCTGATCCTCGCCCTGGCCGACGGTCCCGACGGCTGGCGGTGGATCTTCTACGTCAACGTCCCCATCGGCGTCCTCGCCGTGCTGCTCGGCCGCCGCCTGCTGCCCCGCACCCCCAGGTCGGGCCGCGGGTACGTGGACGTGCCCGGGGTCGTGCTCCTCGGCCTCGGTGTCCTGGCGCTGATGTACCCGCTGGTGCAGGCGGAGGCCGGCGGCCTGACCGGGCTGTGGTGGCTGTTCCCCGTCGGGGTCCTGCTCCTGCTGTGCTTCGCCCGCCGGCAGCACCGGCTGCTGGCCCGCGGGACCCAGCCGCTGCTCGACCCCCGGCTGTTCACCACCGTGCGGGGCTACGCCGTCGGCGCGGGTGTCGGCACCCTCTACTTCATCGGCTTCAGCGGCATCTGGTTGGTGTTCGCCCTCTTCTACCAGCACGGCCTCGGCTACTCGCCGCTGCGGTCCGCCCTGGCGGTCACGCCCTTCGCCGTCGGTTCGGCCTGTGCGGCCGCGGTGTCCGGGCGGCTGGTGGACCGGCTCGGCCGGCTCCTCACGGTGGGCGGACTGGCCGGCGTCATCGCCGGGCTGGGCGGGACCGCGCTGCTGCTGCGCTTCGCGCCTGTGGACATCGCCCCCTGGCTGACGGCCCCGGCCCTGTTCGTCGGCGGCCTCGGCGGCGGGTGCGTGATCTCCCCCAACATCACCATGACGCTGCGGGACGTGCCGGTGCGCATGGCGGGGGCGGCCGGCGGCGCGCTGCAGACCGGGCAGCGCCTCGGCGCGGCCGTCGGCACCGCCGCCCTGCCGGGCCTCTTCTACCTGACGCTCTCCCACCGCGGCGACGACTACCGGGGCGCCCTCTTCCTCGCGCTGGGCGCCGGCATCCTCGGGATGGCCGCCTCGCTGGCCCTCGCCGCGTTCGACTGGCGGCGCGACCGCCGTGCGCGCGAGCGGCACGGCAGCTGCCCCGACGACGTCGCCAACAGCCCTGTGCACGCCCGCCAGTCCTGACCACCGGGGCGGCCGCCTGAGCCGGGACTCGGCTCACGCGGGCGCCCGGGGCCCGCGCCGCTACACCGCCTCCGCCCGGCCCGCCGTGTCGTCGAGGAAGCCGCCCGACTGGTGCTGCCACAGCTTCGCGTACGCGCCGCCCGCCGCCAGCAGCTCCTCGTGCGTGCCCTGCTCGACGATCCGCCCGCGGTCGAGGACGACGAGCTGGTCCATGCCGGCGACCGTGCTCAGCCGGTGCGCCACCACCAGCGCCGTCCGTCCCTCCATCAGCTGCCACAACGCTTCCTGGACGAGCAGTTCGCTCTCGGAGTCCAGGGCGCTGGTCGCCTCGTCGAGCAGCAGGATCGGCGCGTCGCGCAGGATCGCCCGGGCGAGCGCGACCCGCTGGCGCTGGCCGCCGGACAGCTTCACGCCCCGCTCGCCCACCATGGTGTCGAAGCCGTCCGGCAGGGTGTCGGCGAACTCCGTCACGTGGGCGGCCTCGGCGGCGCGGCGGACTTCCGCGTCGGTGGCGTCCGGCCGTGCGAAGGCGATGTTGTCGCGCAGGGTGCGGTGGAACATCGCCGGGTCCTGGGGTACGTAGGCGATCTGCGCGCGCAGGTCGGCCTGGCGCAGCCGGCTGATGTCCTGCCCGCCGACGAGGATGCGGCCGCCGTCGATATCGGTCATCCGCAGCAGCAGCCGCGTCAGGGTCGTCTTCCCGCCGCCGGACCGCCCGACCAGGCCGATCCTGCTTCCGCCGGGCACCGTCAGGTCGAGCCCGTCGAACAGGGGGCGGCCGCCGCGGTGCGCGAAGGTCACCTTCTCGAAGCGGACGTCGGCGCCCCGGGGCCGCAGCCGTTCGGGAGCCGGCGGGTCGAGCACGGTCGGCGGTGTGAGGAGCAGCTCGGTGAACTGGGCCGCCTCCGTCATCGAGCTCTCCAGCCGCCGGTAGATCTGGTTGAACTCGAACATGATCCGCGTGGCGTTGTTGTAGTAGGCGAAGGCCACCACGATCGCCTCGACCCCGTGCCCGCCCCCGCCGAGCGTGACCGCCAGCAGCAGCCCCATCGCGTTGGTGAGCACCGACATCGGCGCGACCAGGGTGTCGATGCGCAGGTTGCCGTAGTCCCACGAGCGCAGGGTGAGCCGGCGCGAGCGCGCGACCCGTGAGCGGTGCTCGGCGGCCTCGCGCCGCTCCGCGGCGAAGGCACGCACGGTGTCCATGTTCATCAGGCTGTCGGCGACGTGGCCCGAGACCCGGGCGATCGCCTCCTCGCGCTGGTCCACGAGGGCCTGCCGGCGCCGGACCAGCGGCGCGACCAGCGTCCCCGTCAGCGTGATCATCACCAGCAGGCCGACGACGAGCAGCGGTTCGTAACGCCACAGCACCACCGCGCCGAACAGCAGCGGCACGAAGCTGCCCACGATCTGGAACGCCAGCGTGTCGACGAACTGCTCGAAGCGGGCGGCGAAGCTGAGGACCCGCTTGGTCAGCGACCCGGCGAAGTTGTCGTGGAAGAACGCGGCGTCCTTGGCGAACAGCTCGTCCATCCCCACCACGTACAGCCGCTCGATGCCGAGCGCGTCGAGCCGGTTGAGGCAGTGCAGCGCCACCCGCCACAGCGCCTCGGCGGCCAGCAGGACACCGGCGAAGCCGAGGACGTACGGGAGGGTCGAGCCCACCGGGACGTCCCGGTCGCCGGCGAGGTCGCCGACGAGCTTGGCGACGATCAGCGGCGCGACGTAGTTGATGCCGATGTTGCCCAGCGCCAGGAGCAGCATCGCGGGAACCGTCCACCGGCGCAGCCGGGCCAGCTCCCGTCCGTAGTGGCGCAGTGCGAGGAGCACCGAACGCCTGCCCGGTAGAACCCTGTGTGTTTCCGGCGTTTCCATCCCACCCCTGTGTCGTTCCGCGGCCGCCCGCCACGTGGGTGCGGGCAGGGGCCGTCACCGCAACGGATGTGTGGATTTACGGGTCGAAGCCGGAAGTGTCCCGCGCGGGCGGTCACCGCGTCCAAGCGTTTTCCGGCCGGGCGGGGGTGCTGGGGGAGCGCCGGGGCGCACGTCGGCGGGGACCGGTGTCGCGCCGGCCTCGCCCGCGCCGGGTCGCCTCCGGCGGGTCGGGAGGGTGCGCCCGCCTCGCCCGCGCGGGGTCCCCGCCGGCGGGTCAGGCTGGTGCGCCGGCCTCCGGGCGCAGGGTGAACACCCGGTCCAGACCGACCAGGGTGAGCACGCGCAGCAGGTTGGCCGGTACGCCGCTCAGGACGATGTCGGCCCCGGCGGCCAGGGCGTGCTGGCGGGCGGCCAGCAGGGCGGTGATGCCGGAGGAGTCGCAGAAGTCCAGGCCGGACAGCTCCAGCGTGAGGCACTGCCCCGCGGCGAGGGGCTGCTCCTCGATCCGCCGGCGCAGCTCCGGGGCCCGGTCGTAGTCCAGGTCGCCGGCCACACCTATGGCGGGGCCGGCGGCGGTGTCGCGGTGGCTGATGGTGAGCGTGTTCATGAGGCGGGTCTCGTGGTGGGGCGTATCCGGTCGGGGCCGTCGACGGCCGGGGCGCCGAGGGCCAGCAGGGCGGTGTCGTCGTCCAGCCCGTCGCCGAAGCCGCTCAGCAGCGCGGTCAGCGCGGAGATCAGCTCGCGGGGCGAGGCGGGCGCCTGCTCGGCGGCGAAGGCGCGCAGGGCGTCCTCGCCGTACAGGTCGTCGCGGCGGGGGCCGCGGCGGGCCTCGGTGAGACCGTCGGTGTAGAGCACCATCGTGTCGCCGGGGGCCAGCACGGTCTCGGCGGTGGCGATCGGTGCCCGGGGGATGACGCCGACGAGCAGGCCGCCCGGTGTCGGCAGGAACTCGGCCCCTCCCCCCGACCGCAGGACGAGCGCCGGGGGGTGGCCGCCGGAGGCGATGCGCACGGTCACCGAGCCGTCCGGGCCGCCGGGCTCGGCGATCCCGAAGATGCAGGTGCAGTACCGGGGGTCGCCGCCGGCCGTGTACCGCTCGTGCAGCACGGCGTTCAGCGTGGCCAGGGCCGAGGTCGGTTCGGGGTCGTGGTGCGCCGCGGCCCGGAGTGTGTAGCGGGTCAGCGAGGTGAGCGAGGCGGCCTCGGGGCCCTTGCCGCACACGTCGCCCAGGAAGAACGCCCAGCGGCCGCCGTCGACCGGGAACAGGTCGTAGAAGTCGCCGCCGAGCTGGTCCGGGGAGGCCGTGTGGTAGTGGACGGCCGCCTCCAGCCCGGGGACGACGGGCAGCGAGTCCGGTACCAGCGACCTCTGCAGGACGGTCAGCGCGTCGGCGAGGCGGGCCCGGTCGGCCTCGGCCTGGCGCCGTGCCTCGTCCGCCTCGGCGCGGGCGCGTTCGGCCTCGGCGCGGGCGCGCTCGGCCTCCTGGCGGCGGCGCAGCAGTTCCTCTTCGTAGGCGCGGCGGTCGGAGGCGTCGAAGACGGTGATGCGGACGAGCAGGGGCTCGCCCTCGCTCCCGCGCTTGAGCACGGCCGACACCAGCACCGGCAGCCGACCGCCCTGCGCGCGGCGCATCTCCAGGGCGATGCCCCGCAGCTCGCCCTGCATGCGCAGCAGCGGCGCGAAGTGCGTCTCGTGGTACAGCTTGCCGCCCACGGTCAGCAGGTCGGGGAAGCGCTTGCGCCCCACCACCTCCGCCCGGTCCAGGCCGAGCCAGTCCAGCAGCGTGCTGTTGATCTTGGCGATGGTGCCGTCCATCATCGTGGACAGGTAGCCGCACGGGGCGGACTCATAGAGGTCTTCCGCGCTGTCCTCCAGCAAGGCGGTGAACACCGCGTCGGTGTTCGGCTCGTCCCCGGTGCCGGCGGGCTCCGGCATGCCGCTCGTACGGCACATCACCGCGGGGATCCCAGGAAGTCGAGGATCGCCCCGGCGGTCGCCTCGGGCGCGCTGAGCTGCGGGCAGTGCCCCGTGGCCCCGAGGGTGACCAGCCGGGAGGACGGGATCGCCGCGTGCACGTACGCGCCGACCTCGCGCGGTGCGATCGCGTCCTGGCCGCACTCCAGCACGAGGGTCGGCACCGAGACGCTCCCGAGGTCCTTGCGGCTGTCGGTCAGGAACGTCGTCCGGGCGAAGACGCGGGCGATGTCGGGGTCGGTGGCGCAGAAGCTGTTGGTCAGCTCCTGCCCCAGCTCGGGCCGGTCCGGGTTGCCCATGATCACCGGGGCCATGGCGGACGACCAGCCGAGGTAGTTGGACTCCAGGGAGCCGAGGAGTTCCTCGATGTCCTCGGCGCTGAAGCCGCCGCGGTAGCCCTCGTCGTCGATGTAGCAGGGGGAGGGCGTCACCATCACCAGGGTGCCGATGCGCTCCGGCGCGTCCCGCGCGGCCAGCACACCGACCATGGCGCTGACCGAGTGTCCCACGAACACCGCCTGCCGCAGGTCCAGTTCCTCGCACACGTCGACGACGTCCCGCGCGTAGCCGTCCAGCGACGCGTAGCGCTCCTCGCTCCACGCCGACAGGTCCGAGCCGCCGGAACCGACGTAGTCGAAGAGCACGACCCGGTACCGCTCGGCCAGGGCGGGCACCACCAGACGCCACATGTTCTGGTCGCAGCCGAACCCGTGGGCGAGGAGCAGCACGGGGGCGTCGGCCCGGCCGACGACGTGCACGTTGTTCCTGCGGCGGATGTCCATACCGGCCATGCTCCCATCCCGCCGGATTTGCCACGCCGCCGGGCGACCCGCGGGGG
Organism: Streptomyces sp. NPDC003456; assembly: GCF_042878735.1. Taxonomy (NCBI): domain Bacteria; kingdom Bacillati; phylum Actinomycetota; class Actinomycetes; order Kitasatosporales; family Streptomycetaceae; genus Streptomyces; species Streptomyces sp. NPDC003456. Next base: position 954,699 of record NZ_JBIAOK010000001.1, on the reverse strand, counting down.
AGCGCCAGGTCGGGCGCCGACCCGCGGGGGAGCGCCGGCCCAGGTGGCGACCGGCGGGGCGGGGCAGGGTCAGCCCAGGTACAGCGGGAGACGCGTCGCCCGCTCGCCGAGGGCGGCCCGCTCCGCGCCGGTGGGCGCCCGCCGGCCCGTGCCGATCAGCAGGGCGTCCACGTCGCGCAGGGACGCCGGGAACGCCTCGCCGGCGATCCCCTCCAGCATCTCCCGCGACCGGCGCAGCCCGGCGGCGGGCGGCTGCTGCGCGCGGGGCAGGTGGGCGATCAGGTCGAGGTGGTGCAGCGTCCACTCCAGCACGTACGCCGACAGGTAGTCCGCCGCGGTCAGGACCTCGCCGCGGGTGCCGACCCGCCCGGCCGGGTCCGCGAGCAGCGCGGCGCGGCCCGCCGCGGAGCCCACGTCGTCCAGGTGGAACGCGAGGAGGTGGGGTTCCTCGTACGCGGCCGCCAGCCGGACGGTCAGGGCGTCCAGCGGGTCGTCCCCGGCCGGCGGCGTGGCGGAGACCTCCCAGTACGTCAGCGCGTCGCGGGTCGGTTCACGGTCCGACGGGGTCGCCAGGGTGATCAGCACGTCCTGGGCGTCGACGACCAGATGGCACACCAGGTCGCGCACCAGCCAGCCCGTGCAGCCGGAAGGACGCCCGAAGTCCTCGTCGCCGAGGGCGGCGACCGCCGCGCGCAGCGCCGTCCAGGACTGTGAGAAGAGATCCACCCTCGGAAAAGTAGTGCGGCGCCACCGGGATGGACAACCGGCATGCCGGGCAATCGAATCGGTACCGAGGCGGCCGCCGGCGCTCGTTCCGGACGGTCTCCTCACGCGTACGACGCACGTTCCGGCACCGCGAGACCCACCCGGACGGGAGTGGTGAGTCATGGCCGTCATGGAACCCGCAAGGCCGGCCGTGGCCGGCGAGGAGGCCCGGCGCCCGGCCGCCTCCGGCGAGCCGCTGGAGCGGCTCTCCTCACCCGTGTCCTCGCACACCGAGTGGGACCCGCTGGAAGAGATCGTCGTCGGCCGTCTGGAGGGCGCCACCATCCCCTCCGACCACGACGTCGTCACCTGCAACGTGCCGCCCTGGGCCGGGCGGTTGCAGGGCCTCGCGGCGGGACTGCGCTATCCGCGGCTGCTGGTGGAGAAGGCGCAGGAGGAGATCGACGCCTTCGTCGGCCTGCTCCGGTCCCTCGGCGTCACCGTCCGGCGCCCCGACGCGGTCGACCACCGGCGCCGCTTCGGCACCCCCGACTGGACCTCCCGCGGCTTCTGCAACACCTGCCCCCGCGACAGCATGCTGGTGATCGGCGACGAGATCATCGAGACCCCGATGGCCTGGCCGTGCCGCTACTTCGAGACGCACTCCTACCGCCCGATCCTCAAGGACTACTTCCGCCGCGGAGCGCGCTGGACCGCGGCGCCCAGGCCCCAGCTGACGGACGAGCTGTTCGACCCGGACTTCACGGTCCCCGCGCCCGGCGAACCGATGCGCTACATCCTCACCGAGTTCGAACCCGTCTTCGACGCCGCGGACTTCGTCCGGGCCGGCCGGGACCTCTTCGTCACCCGCAGCAACGTCACCAACCGCATGGGCATCGACTGGCTGCGCCGCCACCTGGGGCCGGGATACCGCATCCACGAGATCCCCAGCCGCTGCCGCACCCCCATGCACATCGACACCACCTTCGTGCTGCTCGCCCCCGGCAAGGTGCTCGTCAACCCCGAGTACATCGACGTCGACACGCTGCCTCCGGTCCTGGACTCCTGGGACGTCCTGGTGGCGCCCGAGCCGGACCCGATCAAGGACCGGCTGCTCAAGGTGACGTCGATGTGCGGCAAGTGGCTGAGCATGAACGTCCTCATGCTCGACGAGAAGCGGGTGATCGCCGAGCGGCACCACACCGGCATGCTGCGCGCCCTGGAGAAGTGGGGGTTCGAACCGATCCCCTGCGACCTGCTGCACTACGCGCCGTTCGGCGGTTCGTTCCACTGCGCGACCCTGGACGTCCGCCGCCGCGGCCCGCTGCAGTCCTACGTCGACTGAACCGGCGCGCCCTCCGGCACGGCACCCGCCCGCCCGGCGGCCAGCGCCGCGAGTTCCTCCGCCGTCCGGGGGCACGGCTGCGAGCCGGTCACCAGGCCGTGCGCGCGCAGCAGTCGCGCCGCCGCGGCCCCCCACGGCAGGCGCAGCCCCGCCGCGTGCAGCAGGTCGGTGCGGGCCAGTGCCGCCTCGGCGGGCCCGGTGCGGACGCCGGACGGGGTGAGCAGCGCCGCGTCGTCGGCCCAGCGCAGGGCGAGGTCGACGTCGTGGGTGGCCATCACCACCGTGGTGCCGTTCGCCCGCAGCCCGTCCAGGGTGGTGAGCAGGCGCTCCTGGCCGTCCGGGTCCAGCCCGGCCGTCGGCTCGTCCAGGATCAGCACCCGCGGCCGCATGGCGACGGCGCCCGCGATGGCGGTCCGCTTGCGCTGGCCGTAGGAGAGCAGGTGCGTGGGCCGGTCCGCCAGCGCTGTGATGTCCAGGGCGGCGAGCGCCTCCGCCACCCGCTCGCGCACCTGCCCGCCGGGCAGGCCGAGGTTCAGCGGCCCGAAGGACACGTCCTGCTCCACGGAGGCCGCGAACAGCTGGTCGTCCGGGTCCTGCACCACCAGCTGCACCGTCGTCCGCAGCCGCGTCAGGCCCTTGCGGTCGTACGTCACCGGCCGCCCCTCGACGGTCAACTCGCCCGCGCGCGGACGCAGTCCGCCGCTGAGCAACCGCATCAGGGTCGTCTTGCCGCTGCCGTTGCGGCCGAGCAGCGCCAGCGCGCGCCCCTCGCGGATCGTGAAGTCGAGGCCGCTGAGCACGGCCGGGCCGTCCTCGTAGGCGAAGGACGCGCCGCGCAGGGCGACGAGGGCGGGCTCGCTCACAACGGCGGCCTTTCCAGGAGAACGGTGAGGACGGCCAGCGCCGCGAGCAGCAGGCAACTGGCGGCCGTGAAACGGACGGAGACGCGCGCCTCGGGCACCAGCACGCGCAGGGTGCCGTCGTAGCCGCGCCCCGCCAGGCCGGCCTGGAGCCGGGCGGCCCGGTCGAAGGCCCGCACGAACGCCGTGGCGCCGAGACCGGCCAGCGAACGCCACTCGGCGCGGCGGCCGGTGTGGCCGAGGCGGGCCGCCTGCGCCTGGTGGACGCGGCGCACGGAGTCCAGCAGCAGGAAGCTCATCCGGTACGTCACCAGCGCCACGTCCACGACGGGCGCCGGGACCCCGGCCCGCACCAGCCGCGGCAGCAGGTCGGACAGGGGCGTGGTGAAGGCGAACAGCAGCACGCCCAGCGAGGCCGCGGAGGTGCGCAGCATCAACTCCCCGGCCCGCACCGGCCCGCCGGCGGCGAGCGAGACGAACCCGCCCGGCCCGCCGACCTGCACCAGCAGCGTCAGCGCGCCGGTCGCGCAGAAGCCCAGCGGGACCCGGTAGGCCCGCCACAGCCGCCGTGCGGGCACACCGGCCGGGCCGAGCAGCACCGCGACGGCGGTGACGAGCACCAGGGCCGCGCCCGGCCAGGGCGGCAGGCAGACGGCCAGTGCGGTGAGACCGAGCCCGAGCACGGCCTTGTCCACGGGATGACGGCGGCGCCAGCGGCTGCTGTGCGCCGCCGCGTCGATCGGCAGCACCGGGCTCAGTCCTTCGCGGAGACGGACTCTCCGGCGGCACCCGGGGGCGCGGTCGCCGCCTCCCGCTCCAGCGCCCGCTGCTCGCCCTGCCGCCGTCCCCGGCGCAGCCCGAAGTAGTAGGCGAGGACACCGGCGCCGAGCGCGGCCTGCAGGGAGAACAGGGCCGACTCGATCTCACCGGACGGCGGTTCGTACAGTGGGGAGAACCACGGTTCGTAGTCCGGCTGGATCTCCGTGATCGCCGTCTCCGCCTCGCCGTCGGCGCCGGTGAAGGGCTCCTCCTTGTGGTCGCCGAGGCCGAGCACGAGCGGCAGCACCGCGAGCGCGGCCACGGCCAGGAGCAGCACCAGGTTGATCTTCGTGTTCCGGCTCATCGGGCCACCGCCTCGGTCTCGGTCCGCGTCTCCGTGCGGGTCAGCAGCACGCCCAGCCGGGTGAGTTCGCCCTTGCTGGACTGCACCAGCAGCCGCATCACGAGGACCGTCAGCAGCCCCTCGCTCACGGCGAGCGGGATCTGCGTGACGGCGAAGATGGACCCGAACTTGCCGAGCGCGCCCAGGAACCCGCTGCCCGGGTCGGGGAAGGCGAGTGCCAGCTGCACGCTGGTGACGCAGTAGGTGGACAGGTCGGCGACGAACGCGCCGCAGAACACCGTCACCATCAGCGGCACGTCGAAGCGCCGCAGCAGCTTGTACACCGCGTACCCGGCCCAGGGCCCGACGATCGCCATGGAGAAGACGTTGGCGCCGAGCGTGGTCAGGCCGCCGTGGGCCAGCAGCAGCGCCTGGAAGAGCAGGGTGATGGTGCCGAGCACGGCCATGATCGGCGGCCGGAACAGGATGGCCCCCAGGCCCGTGCCGGTCGGGTGCGAGCAACTGCCCGTGACGGACGGCAGTTTCAGCGCGGACAGGACGAACGTGAAGGCGCCGGAGGCGCCGAGGAGCAGGGTGCTCTCGGGGTGCTCGCGCACCTCGCGGGTGAGTGACCGGACCCCGTGGACGACGAACGGCGCCGACGCGACGCCCCAGGCGACCGCGTGCGCCGGAGGAAGGAAACCCTCGGCTATGTGCATGGCTCAGCAGACCCTCTCCAGCACCTCGTGGATGGTTGACGCGCCTTGGCCGGTCTCCTGGCTGACGGGTACCACCGCCCGGACTCCGCCTTCCCGGGTCACGAGGACCCAGTGGCTGCCCGCGAGGGGCCGGAGCCGGACTTCCCGATTCACAGTGGCGAGGGCCGCACCGGCATCACACCGGATTTCCCGTTCACCAAGGCCAGGTGACAATAAGGCCCGGATCAGGACGAGCACAACCCGCACCGGGGGCGCGCGAGGGGGCGCCCCCTCGCACACCGGCGCATCCGGGGCCCCGCCGGAGGAGCACCCCGTAGGGGTCAGTCGTCGCCCTCGTCCCCGCCGTTCCCGCCCTCGCCGTCCCCCTGCGGCGCCGGGGGCTGCTCCTGCTGCGGCTGCTCCGTCTCCGCCGGTGTCCCGGCGGCCGGGTCCTGCGCGGGAGCGGTGCCGGCGGCCGCCGGCGAGGAGGGGGCCTGCTCGGCGGGCGGGGTGCCGGCCGGCGTGACGTCGGCCACGGTCCCGGTGGCCGGGGTGGTGGCCGCCGCCGGGCCGGGGTCCGGCCGCGAACCGGACGCCGGGCCCGGGCTCTCCTCGGCGGCCGGGGTGCTGGCGGTGGGAGACGGACCCGGGTCCGTGCCCTTCGTGTCGGTGTCGTCCGGCGAGAACCACTGCATGCCGATGAGCATCGCGGCGACGAACAGCGCCGCCGCCGCGGCCGCGGCGACGGCCTTCGAACGGTTTCCGCCCCCGCCGCCCCGCCGTCCGCCCCGCCCGGGACGCCCGGCCTGCGCCGCGCGGGCCGCGCCGCGCGGCCCGGCCGCCGAGGGCAGGGCGTACGTGGTCGGGCTGCTGGTCTCCGCACCGCGATACGGGCCTTGACCGGAGGGCACCGCCGGCCGGGGCCGCGTCCGCGGGGACGGCGACATCTCCGGCAGGGGCTCGGGCAGCCCCCGCCAGGCGCCGCCCGCGAACCACTCGGCCGCCTGCTGCGCGGTGGGCCGGTCCTCGGGCTGCTTGGCGAGCAGGCCGAGCAGGTAGTTCTCGAAGGCGGGCGGCAGGCCAGCGACCCCGAGCTCGCGCGGCGGCACGGGAACGGCGTCGAGGTGCTGGTGGAGCAGGGCGACGGCGCTGTCCGCCTCGAACGGCGGCCGGCCGCTGAGGAGCTGGTAGAGCACACAGCCCAGCGAGTACATGTCGGAGGCCGGGCCGGCGGGCTTGCCCAGGGCGCGTTCGGGCGCGAGATACATGCCGGTGCCGACGATCTGGCCGGTGGCGGTGAGCGCGGCGCCGGGGTCGTCCATGAAGCGCGCGATGCCGAAGTCGCCGATCTTCAGGGTGCCGCGGGCGTCGAGCAGCAGGTTGGCGGGTTTGACGTCCCGGTGGACAATGCCCTGCGCGTGTGCGGCGGCGAGTCCGGCCGACGCCTGGGCGGCCAGGACGGCCACCCGCTCGGCGGGCATCGGGCCCGACGTGGCGAGCACCTGGGAGAGGCTGTCGCCGTCGACCAGCTCCATCACCAGGTAGAGCCGGTTGTCGAACTCGCCGAAGTCCAGCACGCCCACCACGTGGGGGTGGTTCAGGCGACCGGCGGTCTGGGCCTCCAGCCGGAACCGCGAGGTCGCCGTGGCGTCGGTGTCCTGGGGCAGCAGCAGCTTGAGGGCCACCGCTCTGGCGAGCGTCTCGTCGTACGCACGCCAGACCTCTCCCATTCCACCGCGCCCGATCTCCACATCCAGCCGGTAGCGGCCCGCTAGCAGCACTCGTCCTCGTCTCACGCTCAGGGGAAGGTCCGTCGCCGCAGGCCGAACTCCCCGCATGTGCGCGGGGATTCGTGGGGGCTGCCGCAGCCGCCCCAGGATACTGGCGCCGCGTGGCCCCGTCGTCCCCGTGCGGCGGCGTCCCGCGGCTGCGGGACGCCCCGGCCGGCACGGACCTCCGCGGCCGGGGGAGAGCGGCGCCTGTGATGGTCCCCACGTGCGCCGGCGGGCGCCGCGCGGCCCCTCGTGCGCGACCGGCGTCCGCCCCGGCGTGAGCAAGATCACGACTCGACGCCGGCCGCGGCCACCGGCGCAGCCCGCCGCGATCGGCAGCAGCCCTGCGGTCAGTCCGGGGCTGCCTCGGTGACGTGGCTCAGGACACACAGCCAGCGGCCCTCCCGCCGCACGAAGACGTCGGTCGTCCACTCGTCGGAGTCGAACCGCTCGCCCCGGTGGTGCGCCGTGCTGGTCACCCGGCCGGTGACGACGGCCGTGTCGCCGTGGACGCGGACCCGGGGGCGGGTGCGCAGGTCCATCGCCGTATGGGAGAGGGCGCCGGACGCGACCAGGGAGAGGAACCGCTCCCGGGAGTCGATGCCGGACGCCGAGACGATCACCCACTCGTCCGCCATGAACGCGGCGATCCGGTCCGGGTCGTCGGAGACGATCGCCGCGGCCCATCGCTCGGACACGCGGACGAGGTCGGCGGCCTCGCCGCTCGGATCCTCCGGACTCCTCATGCCATGACGGCGGCGCGTTCCCGCCGACCCCGGATCACGGGCTCGCCCGGTCGCTCCCCGGCCCCCGGTCCTCAGTCCTCCGCGGCGGCGAGCAGCACGAACTCCGCCCCGGCCGGGTCCAGGCAGACGGCCAGCCGGCCGACGCCCTCCATGTCCTGCGGCCCCATCTGCACCTCGCCGCCCTTCTGCGTGACCCGGGCCGCCGCGGCGTCGCAGTCCTCGACCGCGAAGACCGGGTGCCAGTACGGCCGCCCGTCCGTCAGCGTCAGGTCCTGCGCGCCCATCTCCATCAGCCCGCCGTGCATCCGGTCCTCGGTCAGGCCCGCCGGGGTGACCATCGTGTAGGTGCCCGCACCGCCGGGCAGCGGCATGTCGCTGAACTGCCAGTCGAACAGGCCGCCGTAGAACTCCCGGGCCGCCGCCGCGTCGGTCGTGAACAGCTCGACCCAGGCCAGCGAGCCCGGCTCGTCCACCAGGTCCAGGCCCGCGGTCGTCCCCGGCTGCCAGACGGCGAACTGGCCGCCCAGGGGATCGCTGTACTGCGCCATCCGGCCCCACTCGTCGAGGTCCATCGGCTCGACCCGCACGGTGCCGCCGGCCTGCCGCACCACCTCGGTCGTGACGTCCGCGTCCGGGACGCTGTAGTAGATCATCCAGGCCGGGCGCGCGCCCTCCTCGGTCAGCTTGCCGAGACCGCCGACGACCTTGCCGTCCTTCCTGAACATCCCGCCCTCGAAGTCCTCGCTCTCGCCCATCGACTCGTAGTCCCAGCCGAGCACGGCGCCGTAGAAGGACGCGGCGGCCCGGACGTCCGGAGCGCCGAGGTCGAGCCAGCAGGGGGAGCCGGGAGCGTACTCCGTGGTGATCATGGCGGTGCTTCCCTTCAGCGAGTCCTGCGCCCAGCGTGACACCGGGCATCGCGGGGCGCGCGCCACCGCTCTCCACCCGGGGGACGCCGGGGCCGGGGCGGGGCAGCCGTCGGGAGCAGTCCGATGCGGCCCGGGGGCGGATCAGTGCACGGAGAGGCCGCCGTCCACGAAGAGCGAGTGGCCGGTGACGTACGCGGAGGCCGGGCTCGCCAGGAAGACGGCGGCGCCCGCGAAGTCACCGGGCAGGCCGTTGCGCCCGATCATCGTCCGGGCGGCCAGGGCCGCCACCGTCCCGGGATCGGACTGCAGGCGGGCGTTGAGCGGGGTCAGGACGAAGCCCGGCACGAGCACGTTGCTGGTGACGCCGCGCGGCGACCAGGCCTCGGCCTGGGAGCGGGCCAGGGACTCCAGTCCGCCCTTGGAGGCGCCGTAGGCCCCGCTCTGCACGAACGCGCGGTGCGCCTGCTGGGAGCTGATGTGGATGATCCGCCCGTAGCCGCGCTCCGCCATGCCGGGGCCGAAACGCTGTCCCAGCAGGAAGGGGGCCTCCAGGTTGACGGCCATCGTGATGTCCCAGACGTCCTCGGTGAGTTCGTCCATCGGCGGACGGATGTTGATGCCGGCGCTGTTGACGAGGATGTCGGGCTCGCCGAACGCCTCGACCGCACCGTCGGCGGCCGCCCGCACGCCCTCGCGTGTGCCCAGGTCGGCCGCGACCCAGGCGGCCCGGCAGCCCAGCTCCGTCAACTCGGCGACCGTGTCGGCGAGTTGCTGCTCCCTGCGGGCCACGATCACCACGCTCGCCCCGGCGCGGGCCAGGGCGACGGCGATGGCGCGCCCGATGCCCGAGCTGCCGCCGGTGACCAGGGTCACGCGCCCTTCCAGCGAGAACAGCTCGGCGAGGTAGGCGTGCGGCGTCGGGGTGCTCTGCGGCGACTGGTCGGTCATGCCGCCTCACTCTAGGCGGGGCGGGAGGACGGCACCGAGCCCGGTCGACGTATGCGCGGGGTGCGACTCGCGGCAGCGGGAAAGTCTGGTATGCATACCCCCTAGGGGTATATGGTCGCTCCATGGACGCCACCTCTCACGGCCCGGGGCACGACCCCGGCGGGCACGGTCACGAGAAGCACGGCCACGGGCGGCACCCTCGCGGGCCGGCCTCCTGGGGCATGGCGGTGAAGGCCACGCTGCACTGCCTGGCCGGGTGCGCGCTCGGCGAGATCCTCGGCATGGTGATCGGCACGGCGCTGGGGTGGGCCAACGTGCCCACCATGGTCCTGGCGATCACCCTCGCCTTCCTCTTCGGCTACTCCTTCACCCTGATCGCCGTGGTCCGCACCGGCCTCGGCCTCAAGGCCGCCGTCCGTGTCGCCCTGGCCGCGGACACCGTCTCGATCGCCGTGATGGAACTGGTCGACAACGCGATCATCGCCCTCACCCCCGGCGCGATGGACGCCCACCTGGCGGACGCGCTGTTCTGGTCCGCCCTCCTGGGTGGCTTCGTGGTCGCCTTCCTGGTCACCACGCCGATCAACAAATGGATGATCGGCCGCGGTCTGGGCCACGCGGTGGTCCACTCCCACCACTGACCGGGGCCGGAGGCTCCGGCTCCCCGGGGTGGGCGCTCCCCGCGCTCCCCTTGAAGTGGCCTGGATCACGTGTCCGGGGTTGAGTGGCCGGGCCGGGTGATGCGCGTACCCATGGGTGCAGAACCGGGGCCGGATGCGAGGATGAGGCGCCATGACGGCAGGGTGGTGTGCTCGCACGGTGCGGGCCGCGGTGTTCGCGGCCGTCTGCGTCGTGCTCGCCGCCCTGGGGCACGTCATGATGTCCGGCGATCACGTGCCGCTGCCGGTGCTGGCGGCCGGCTGGGCCGCCACCGGTGCGGCGGGCTGGTGCCTGGCGGGCCGCGAACGCGGACCCGGCGTGGTCGTCGCCGTCGCGGTCACCGTGCAGACCGCTCTGCACTCGGCGTTCTCCCTCGCCCCCCAGGGGCCGGGGACGCCGGCCGGGGGAGCCCGCACCGCGGACCCCCACGCCCTGCACGTGGGCATGGACATGGGCATGGGCGCCGGTGCGGGGCCGAGCGGTACGCACCACGGCATGGGCGCCCTGGGGCACGCCGGTCACGGCACCGGCGGTGATGCGTCCCTGGGGATGCTGGCCGCCCACCTGCTCGCCGCGCTGCTCTGCGGCCTGTGGCTGGCCCACGGCGAACGGGCCGCCTTCCGTCTGCTGCGCGCCGTGGGCGCCCGGCTCGCCGCGCCGCTGCGGCTCCTCTTCGCCCGGCCCGTACCGCCGCCGCCCCCGCCGGTGCGTGTCCGCCGCCGGTCCTCGGACCGCAGGCCGCGGCTGCTCCTGCTCGTCCACGCGATCACCTCCCGAGGCCCGCCCGTGGGGACCGCTGCCGCCTGACGGCAGCCGGCGCCACCACCGGGGCGGCTCTCCGCGCCGCCCCGGCCGCGGTCCCGCGTCCGTACTCCGGTGCACCCCGTCCGCCGCCACGGCTGCCCGGGTGCCGTACGGCGCGCCGCGTCCCCACCTCACCGGACCACGCGCGTGCGCCCGCCCGCCGGCACGGCGTGCCCGCGCACCCCGTGGTCCCGGACCCCGAGAAGGACACCAGGTGATCACTCCTGCCCTGCCCCGCGACCGATCGGCCTGCGCCGACGAGTCGATAACCGCTTGGGCGCTGGCCGCCCGCGGCGGTGACTCCGCAGCCGTCGACCGCTTCGTCCGCGCCCTGCACCGCGACGTCATCCGGTACGTCGCGCACCTGTGTGCCGATCCGCAGGCGGTGGACGATCTGGCGCAGGACACGTTCCTGCGCGCGCTCGGCAGCCTCCACCGGTTCGAGGGCCGCTCCTCGGCGCGGGCCTGGCTGCTGGCCATCGCCCGGCGCGCGGTCGCCGACAGCATCCGGTCCACGGCCGTACGTCCCCGCCGGGCCGATCTGGCGGACTGGGAACTGGCGGCCGAACTCGCCCAGCCGCGCGGCCTGCCCGGCTTCGACGACGGAGTCATGCTGCGGGAACTGCTCGACGGGCTGCCCGCGGAGCGCCGCGAGGCGTTCGTCCTGACCCAGTTGCTGGGCCTGCCGTACGCGGAGGCCGCCGAGTTGAGCCGCTGCCCGGTCGGCACGGTCCGCTCCCGGGTGGCCCGCGCGCGGGCCACCCTCGTGGCCCTGCTGGCCGAGGCGGACCGAGCCGCGCCACCGTCGGAGCCCGCACTGGCCGCCTGACGGCCCCGCACCGCCGTCGGGAGCGCCCTGCCCGCCTGACGGTTCCCGCACCGCCCCGTGCCCGCCGGTCCCGTCCGGCGGGCACGGGGCCGGCGGTCCCGTCCGGCGGGCACCGGCCGTTCCCTGCCGGACGCCGGCGCATCTGCGGCGGCCGCCGCCTGTCGAGCATCTGGACGGTCTATCCAGAACCTGGACTCCTGGTCTAGGGTGGACGGTGGTGAGAGGAGCCGGAATGGACGGTGCGCTGGACGCCGAACGGGACGCGATCCTGGCGGCGATGACTCCCGTCGTGGACGGCATCGCCGCGACCTTCGGCCCGATCTGCGAAGTGGTGCTGCACGACTACCGCGACCCGGAGAAGTCGGTGGTCGCCGTGGCCGGTTCGGTGACCGGGCGGGCCGTGGGCGGTGCGATGAGCGAGATCGGCATGCGCGTCCTCGCCGGCGGTGACGGAGCGGCCGACGAACTCAACTACGTCACCCGCACCCGCGGCGGCGCGCTGGTGAAGTCCTCCACGATGGTGCTGCGCGACTCGACGGGCGCCGTCTTCGGCGCCCTCTGCGTCAACCTCGACATCGGCGCCGTCGGCGCGGCGCACCGGCTCCTCGGCGCCCTCGCCGGGGCGGACACAGCGCCCGCGGAGGTCCCGACCACCACCTTCGGCAACGACATCGACTCCGTGGTCGACGCCCTCGTCGACGCCCACCGGTCGAGACAGCGGGGCAGCTGGGCCGAACTCGACCGCGCGGAGCGCCTGGACCTGTTCGGCGGCCTGGACGCCCGCGGTGTCTTCGCCGTGCGCGGAGCCGTGGAGCAGGTCGCCGGCCGGCTCGGCATCTCCCGCGCCTCCGCCTACAGCTACCTCGCCCAGGCCCGGGCCGCCCACGACACTCCCCCCGGAGGATCCGCGTGACGACCACCACACCCCCGGTCACCCCCGACGACGTCCGGGACGCCGCCGCCCGGCTCAAGGGCGTCGCCCACCGCACGCCCGTACTGCGCTCCCGCACCCTGGACGCGCTCGTCGGCGCCGAGGTGCACCTCAAGTGCGAGAACTTCCAGCGGGTGGGCGCCTTCAAGTTCCGCGGCGCCTACAACGCCGCCTCCCGGCTCACCCCCGAGCAGCTGTCCCGCGGCATCGCCGCCTACTCCTCCGGCAACCACGCCCAGGCCGTCGCCCTCGCCGCCCGCGAACTGGGCACCACCGCCGTCATCGTCATGCCCGAGGACGCCCCGCCCTCCAAGCGCGCCGCCACCGAGGGCTACGGCGCCGAGGTCGTCACGTACGACCGCTACACCGGCGACAGGGTCGCCCTCGCCGAGGCCCTCGCCGCCGAGCGGGGGCTGACACTCGTCCCGCCCTACGAGCATCCGCACGTCATGGCCGGGCAGGGCACCGCGGCACTCGAACTGCTGGAGGAGACGGGGGAGCTGGGTGCCCTACTGGTGCCGGTCGGGGGCGGCGGGCTGATGGCCGGCAGCGCCACCGTGGCCAAGGCGCTGTACCCGGGCATCCGGATGATCGGCATCGAACCGGAGGCCGGGGACGACACGAGGCGCTCCCTGGAGGCGGGGCGGCGGGTCACCGTTCCCGTGCCGCGCACCATCGCCGACGGCCAGGCACTGCACACGCCCGGCGAACTCACCTTCTCCGTCAACCGCCGTCTCGTCGACGCGATCGAGCTGGTCGGTGACGACGAGATCCGGGAGGCGATGCGGTTCGCCTTCGAGCACCTGAAGATCGTCGTCGAACCGAGCGGCGCCACCCCGCTGGCCGCGCTGCTCACCGGGCGCGCGGGCCCGCTCCCGCGCCGCGTCGGAGTGATCGTCTCCGGCGGCAACGTGGACGCGCGCCGCTTCGCCGAACTCTGCGGAACCGGGGCCGCCTGAGCTGGCATCGCCCGTCCGGCGGGCGGACGATGGAGGCACAGCCTCATGGAGGAGGAGCGTCATGCTGGAGATGAAGACGCTCGACAAGCCGGACGAGCGGCGCGACTACCCCCGAGGCCACCTCGAAGCCGTCCACATGCAGGGACTTGACTTCGCCGTGGCCACGTTCGAACCGGGCTGGCGCTGGTCGGAGTCGGTGGCCCCGCTCGCCGGGACCGACAGCTGCCAGATCCACCACAACGGCTATGTGGTGTCCGGCCGCATGCACATCCGCATGGACGACGGCACCGAGGGCGAGGTCGGCCCCGGCGACGTGTTCGTCTGCTCGCCCGGCCACGACGCCTGGGTCGTCGGCGACGAGCAGTGCGTGGTGTACGACTTCGCGGGCGACATGGCCAAGGCGTACGCCAAGAAGGACTAGCCCCACCACCCCTCACCGCGGCCCCGCCGGGCGGAGGAACGGCTGGCCGGCCTCCTGTCCTTCCCGCCCGGCGGCGGACGGCCGCTTGCTCTTCGGAAACCGATCGGTTTACGCTTCTCGACACGGGAAACCGATCGGTTTCCAAGGTGCGTGTTCCGTGAGGGAGACACCCATGACCGCCATCGAAGGTTCCGTCGCTCTGGTCACCGGCGGCAGCCGCGGCATCGGCCGCGCCCTGGTCGCCGCCCTGTACGAGCGCGGCGCGAAGAAGGTCTACGCCACCGCCCGCGACCCGCGGACCGTCACCCACCCCGACGCCGTGCCGCTCGCCCTGGAGGTCACCGATCCCGCTTCCGTCACGGCCGCGGCCGAGCAGGCCCAGGACGTCACCCTGCTGATCAACAACGCGGGCGCCGCGGTGAGCGCGAGCTTCCTCGACTCGCCCGTCGAAGACGTCCGGCGCGAGTTCGAGACCAACTTCTACGGCCCGCTCCTGGTCACCCGGGCCTTCGTCCCGGTCATCGAGCGCAACGGCGGCGGGCACATCCTCACCGTGCACTCCGTGCTGTCCTGGATCGGGCTCGCCGGCTCCTACAGCGCCTCCAAGGCCGCCCTGTGGTCGCAGACCAACTCGCTGCGCCTCGACCTCAAGCCGCGCGGCATCGACGTGACCGGCCTGCACGTCGGCTACGTCGACACCGACATGGCCGCCGGGGTCGACGCCCCCAAGTCCACGGCCGAGAGCGTCGCCGCCCAGGCGCTCGACGGCATCGCGTCCGGCGCGCACGAGGTCCTGGCCGACGAGCTCACGCGGCAGGTCAAGGCCGGGCTGGCGGCCGACCCCGCCGTCCTGTACCCGCAGCTCGCCGCCTGATCACACCGGCAGCAGCCGTGCCACCAGGGCGCTCAGCTGCCGGACGTTGCGGCACTCGTGCATCTGCACCAGCTCGGCGTAGGCCGGCGCCACCGAGTCGCCGGTGCCCCAGCGGTCGCGCTGTTCGGGGTTCAGCCAGTACACGCGGCGGGCCCGTTCGCCGATCCGGGCGAGGGCCGGCAGGTTCGGGTCGCTGCCGTTGGTGCGGGCGTCGCCCAGCACGAACACGGTCGTGCGCGACCCGACCGCGTCGGCGCAGCGCTCGGCGAACTCGCCCAGGGCCATGCCGTAGTCGCTGCTGCCGTGGTGGCCCGTGACCGCCGCCTCCGCCTGGATGCGGCCCCCGAGCCCCTCCGGGTCGGCGGCACCGTGCCGGAGCAGGCCCGTCACCTCGTCGATCCGGTTGACGAAGGCGAACACCCGCACCTTGCCGAACTGGTCGTGCAGCGCCTGCACCAGCAGCATGGTGAAGTCGGAGAAACCCGAGACCGACCCGGACACATCGCACAGCAGCACCAGTTCGGGGCGGGCGGGGCGGCGCCGGCGCAGCACCGGACGCATCGGCACCCCGCCCGTGGACAGCGAACCGCGCAGCGTCCGCCGCAGGTCGATCGCCCCGCGGGAGGCGCGGCGCCGCCGGGCCGCGAGCCGGGTGGCGAGCTTGCGGGCGAGCGGCTGCACCGTGCGGCGCAGCTCGGCCAGCCGGTCCCGGCCCGCGAACAGGAAGTCGACCCGGTCGGCGGTCGGGGCGACCGCGCGCCGGGCGATCTCGTCGCGCCCCCGCCGCTCGGCGACCCGGCGCCGCGCCTCCGCGGTCACCAGCGCGCGGAACGACTCGATCCGCCGGCGGATCTCGTCCTCCAGCAGCCGGTCCGCGAAGCCCTGGCTCCCGTCCCCGGCGCGCACCCGGTCCCGGACCCGGGCCATCAGGGTCTGCGGCCGCAGCCGCTCCAGCGCCTGGTACGACGACCAGCCGTCCGACTCGGGCGAGGAGCCGTAGCCGCCGAAACCGTCGACCGCCTCGACCGCCAGCCGGCCCAGCAGGGCGCGGTCGTCGGCGGCCAGCGCGTCGGCCAGCCGGTCGCGCAGGGCCTCCCGCCCGGCCGGCTCCCCGCCGGGGGCACCCACCCCGCGCGGAAAGTACAGGTCGAAGACCGCGTCGAACACCGGCCGCTGTCCCGGCCCGTGCAGCAGCGTCGCCGCGAGCCCCTCGCGCAGCAGCTCCCGGTCGGTGAGGCCGAGTTCCTCCATCGCGCGTGCGGCGTCCACCGTCTCCCCGGTGCCGATCCGGACGCCGTGCGCGCGCAGCGCAGCCACCAGGGACGTCAGCCGCTGCGCGACACCGGCCGCAGGGGTCACAGGGCGTCCAGGTCGAGCTTGGCGGACGCCTTCAGCACGTCGTCCTGGTGCTTGAGCAGGACGCCGAGTGTCGCCCGCACGACGGTCTCGTCCAGGGTGCCGGCGCCGAGCTCCAGCAGGGTGCGCGCCCAGTCGACGGTCTCGGCGACCGACGGGGCCTTGCGCAGGTCCATCGCCCGCAGCGCCCCCACGACCCGGACGACCGACCGGGCCAGCGCCTCGTCCAGCCCCGGCACCCGCAGCCGTACGATGCGGCGCTCCAGCTCCTCGTCGGGGAAGCCGATGTGCAGGAACAGGCAGCGGCGGCGCAGCGCCTCGGACAGCTCGCGGGTGGCGTTGGAGGTGAGGACGACGAAGGGGCGGCGCGTGGCGGTGATGGTGCCCAGCTCGGGGACGGTCACCTGGAAGTCGCTGAGCACCTCCAGGAGCAGGCCCTCCACCTCGACGTCCGCCTTGTCGGTCTCGTCGATCAGCAGGACCTTCGCGTCGTCGCCGCGGATGGCCGTCAGCAGCGGCCGGGTGAGCAGGAACTCCTCGCTGAAGATGTCCGTGCGGGTCTCGTCCCACGTCTCGTCGCGGCCCGCGCTGATGCGCAGGAGCTGCTTGGCGTGGTTCCACTCGTACAGCGCACGGGACTCGTCGACGCCCTCGTAGCACTGCAGACGCACCAGCCGGGCGCCCGCGACCCGGGCGACGGCCTTGGCGAGTTCGGTCTTGCCCACGCCGGCCGGTCCCTCCACCAGCAGCGGCTTGCCGAGCCGGTCGGCGAGGAAGACGGTGGTGGCGACGGCGGGTGAGGCGAGGTAGCCGGCCTCGGCCAGGCGGGCGGAGACCTCGTCGACGGACGTGAACAACGAAGACCTCCGGGCGACGGCAGCGGCGAACGGCACTATCTAAGCGCTTGTTCATCGCCGCTGTCACGAGGCCGCCGGTGCCGGATGCGCCATAAACCGATCGGTTTCCTCCGGGGTGGCGGCGCGGTACCCTCGCCTCCATGGCCACGACTGACAAGGCGTCCACCCGCGACCGGCTGCTCGACGCGGCGGCCGACCTCTTCTACCGCGAGGGCGTCTCCATCGGTGTCGAGACGCTGTGCCGCAGCGCCGGGGTCTCGAAGCGGTCCATGTACCAGCTCTTCGCGGGCAAGGACGAGGTCCTGGCGGCCAGCCTGGACCGGCTGCTCCCGCAGTACGAGGCGCGTCTCACCCCGGACCCGGAGGAGGAGCCGGCCGGCACACCGCGCGAGAGCATCCTGCACGTCTTCGAACGGCTGGAGAAGGCCGCCGCCGAGCCCGCCTACCTGGGTTGCCCCTACCTCGCGGCGCTCGTCGAGCTGAAGGACCCCGCCCACCCGGCGAGCGCGGTCGCCCGCGGGGCGAAGGAACGCCTCCAGGGCTTCTTCCGCACCCGAGCCGCCGAAGGGGGAGCCCGCGATCCGGAACTGCTGGCCCGCCAGCTGATGCTCGTCTTCGACGGGGCCAGCGCCCGGGCCGGCGCCGGGATCGAGACCCTGGACGGACTGACCACCGCGACCGTGACCGCGCTGCTGGACGCGTCCGGTACGCGCTGAGGACCACCAGGAACACGCCGAGGGCGGTCTTTCGTCCCCCTTCGTCCGACACGCCCTGAGTCCCGCCTCGACGCTCAGGGGAACGGGAGACGACCACACTGGCCGCAGACCCGCATCGGGGGGTGTGCTCAGCGACGCCCCCCGGGGTACCTGATCACTCCCGTACGGAAAGGGTCGGAACGGCATGCAGATCGATCTCAAGGGGCGCACCGCGCTGGTGACCGGCTCCACGCAGGGCATCGGCGCCGCCATCGCCACGGGCCTGGCACGGGCGGGCGCCCGGGTGGGGGTCAACGGCCGCTCGGCCGAGCGCGTGGAACAGGCGGTGGAGCGGATGCGCGGCGAGGTGCCCGGCGCCGCGTTCGTGCCGGTGGCCGCCGACGTGACCGGCGACGAGGGTGCCCGGCAGGCGGTGGACACGCTCGGGCAGGTGGACATCCTCGTCAACAACCTCGGCGTCTTCGGGTCCGCCGACCCGCTGGAGATCAGCGACGACGAGTGGCGCCGCTACTTCGACGTGAACGTCCTGTCCGCCGTCCGTCTCACCCGGCTCGTCCTGCCCGGCATGACCGAGCGCGGCTGGGGACGCGTCCAGAACATCGCCAGCGACTCGGCGGTCGTCATCCCGGCCGAGATGATCCACTACGGCATGTCCAAGACGGCCCTGCTCGCGGTCGGCCGCGGCTTCGCCAAGCAGGCCGCCGGCACCGGCGTGACGGTGAACTCCGTGATCGCGGGCCCCACCCACACCGGCGGCGTCGAGGACTTCGTCTACCAGCTCGTCGACCGCGACCTGCCCTGGGACGAGGCCCAGCGCGCCTTCATGAAGCAGCACCGGCCCCAGTCCCTGCTGCAGCGGCTGATCGAGCCGGAGGAGATCGCCCACATGGTCGTCTACCTCGCCTCCGACCAGGCCTCCGCGACCACCGGCGGCGCCCTGCGGGTCGACGGCGGCTACGTCGACTCGATCCTGCCCTGACCCCGGGTCAGTCCCCGCTCAGCAGCACCACCTCCAGGGTGCGCGGGCCGTGCACCCCCTCGACCCGGTCCAGCTCGATGTCGCTGGTCGCCGACGGCCCGGAGATCCACGTCAGCGGACGCGCCGGGTCGAGGCGCCGGAGCGCCTGCGGCACGGAGGAGACGACCTGGCCGGGCACGCGCACCACGCAGATGTGGTGGTCCGGGACGAGGGTGATCCGCCGGCGGCCCTGGTCGGGAGAGCCGTCCAGCACGATCGTCCCGGTCTCCGCGACGGCGACCGCGCAGCCGGTCACCACACTGTCCACGTGGTCGAGTGCGCGCGGGGTGCTCCCGGCCCGGTCCGCCACCCGCGCCGCGCCGGTCGCCGCCAGCCACGCCGCGTCCAGACCGGGCGGCACGAGCACCGAGGCCGATCCGCGCCGCTTCAGCAGTGCGGCGATCAGTCCGGCCACCCCTTCCCCGTCCGTGCGGTGCACCACCGCCCGGTAGTCCGCCAGGTTCGCGGCCAGCAGTTCCACCGTCTCCGCGATACCGCGCTGCCCGTGCTCACGCAGGTAGTCCCGCGCGATCGGAGCCTCCTCGGCCGGCTGGTCCGCCAGTGCGCGCCGCACCCGGCCCAGGATCCGCTCCCTGCTGCTCACTGCGCCCCGTCCTTCCCGCCGCCCGTCCGCCGCCACCAGTCGCGGAACGGCTCGGCGGGCACCTGCGGCAGATCCCGCGTCGCGCTCCAGGCCCGGCCCGGGCCCGGCAGGGTGCGGGGATGGAAACGCCGGGTCGCGGAGGCGGCGCGCTGGCCGGTGCGCAGCGCGCCCGGGTGCGTGAACGCCCAGCGGGCCGCGCGCATCGCCGCCCGCTCCGCCGCGTGCCCCTTCGCCGGGCGCAGCACCACCTTGTTGCCCCCGCGGACCGCCTGGCCGCCCTGCACGACACGCTCCCGGAGGTGCACCAGCACCTCCGGGATGTCGATGGCGACCGGGCAGACCTCGTAGCACGCCCCGCACAGCGAGGACGCGTACGGCAGGGAGGCGTCGATCTCGCTCGCCGTGCCGCGCAGTTGAGGGCTGAGGATCGCGCCGATCGGTCCCGGGTAGACCGAGCCGTAGGCGTGGCCGCCGGCCCGCTCGTACACCGGGCAGACGTTGAGGCAGGCCGAGCAGCGGATGCAGCGCAGGGCCTGCCGGCCGACCGCGTCGGCGAGGGTGTCGGTGCGGCCGTTGTCCAGCAGGACCAGGTGGAACTCCCGGGGGCCGTCCCCGTCGGCCGTACCGGTCCAGGTCGAGGTGTAGGGGTTCATGCGCTCGGCCGTCGAGGAGCGGGGGAGGGTCTGCAGGAACACCTCCAGGTCCTGCCACGTCGGAACCACCTTCTCGATGCCGACGACCGAGATCAGCGTCTCGGGCAGGGTCAGGCACATCCGCCCGTTGCCCTCGGACTCCACGACCACGAGCGTGCCCGTCTCGGCGACCATGAAGTTGGCCCCGGAGATCCCGACCTTGGCGCGCAGGAACTTCTCCCGCAGGTGCAGCCGGGCCGCCTCGGCGAGTTCGGCGGGTGTGTCGGACAGGCCCTCGGGCGCCGGGCGGCCCCAGGCGGCCATCCGGTCACGGAAGATGTCGCGGATCTCGCCGCGGTTGCGGTGGATGGCCGGCACGAGGATGTGCGAGGGCCGGTCCTCGCCCAACTGCACGATCAGCTCGGCGAGATCGGTCTCGTAGGCGCGGATGCCCGCGGCCTCCAGCGCCTCGTTGAGCCCGATCTCCTGCGTGGCCATGGACTTGACCTTCACGACCTCCGACTCGCCGGTCGCCCGTACCAGCCGCGTGACGATCTCGTTGGCCTCGCCGGCGTCGGCGGCCCAGTGCACGACACCGCCCGCGGCCGTGACCGACTCCTCCTACTGCACCAGGTAGCGGTCCAGATGGCGCAGGGTGTGGTCCTTGATCCGCTTGCCCGCCTCACGCAGCTCGGCCCAGTCGGGCAGCTCCGCCACGGCCTTGGCCCGCTTGGCGCGGATGGTGCGGGTGGCGTGCCGCAGATTCCCGCGCAGGGTCGCGTCCCCGACGGCCTCCCGAGCGGCCTCCGGGAAGGCGGGGAACGCCGGGTGAGCCGGAGGGGCCGGCCGGGTGGGTGGGAAAGACGCCGGGTGGGTGGGTGGGAAAGACGCAGGCATGCCGAGGAAGGTCCTGCTCACGGTGCCGGTTCCTCCTCCGTGCTCGCCAGGATCTCCGCGAGGTGCACCGGCCGCATGCCGGTCCCCAGCCGGGTCATCGTCCCGCCTAGGTGCATCAGGCAGGAGTTGTCGGCCGCGCACAGCACCTCGGCGCCCGTCGACTCGGCGTTGCGTACCTTGTCCGTGCCCATGGCCGCGGAGACGTCGGAGTTCTTCAGGGCGAAGGTGCCGCCGAAGCCGCAGCACTCCTCGGCGCCCGGCAGCCGGACCAGTTCCAGTCCCCTCACCGCCCGCAGCAGCCGCTCGGGGCGCTCGCCGAGCCCGAGCGCGCGCAGCCCGTGACAGGTCGGGTGGTAGGTGACCTTGTGCGGGTAGTACGCCCCCACGTCGGTCACGCCCAGCACGTCCACCAGGAACTCGGTGAGCTCGTAGGTCTTCGGCACCACCGGCGCCAGGGCGGTCGCGAGGGCGCCGCCCCGCCCCTCCGCCCGGGCCCGCTCGCCCATCCGCGGGTACAGCTCCCGCACCATCGCCCCGCACGACCCGGACGGCGTCACGATCGCCTCGTGACCGCCGAAGACCTCGGAGAAGCGCCGGGCGAGGGGCTCGGCCTCGTGCCGGTACCCGGTGTTGTAGTGCGCCTGCCCGCAGCAGGTCTGCCCCGGAGGGAAGTCGACCTCGACGCCCAGCCTGGTCAGCAGCTTCACCACGGCACGTCCGGTGTCCGGATAGAGCGTGTCGTTCACGCAGGTCAGGAACAGGGCGATGCGCATCGCGCTCCTCGGGGTCGGTCACCGGACGAGGGCAGCGTAGTTCCGGGCGCCGGGCCCGGGGGAGACCCCGTCGGGCCCTGGCGAGCCGGGGCCGTGCGGCACGCACGCACCGCATCGGCCCCGGGGGCCGGCTCAGTCGAGGATCGCGGTCGCCTCCACCTCGACCAGGACGTCGGGCTCGAACAGGTAGTCGACGCCGATCAGCGAGGAGGGCGGGAGCGGCACCGTCAACCCGATCTCCTCCGCCACCTGCCCGACCCCTTCCATGAACGCGTCGATCTTCCCGGGCGCCCAGTCGGTGACGTAGAACGTGAGCCTCAGGACGTC
Organism: Streptomyces sp. NPDC003456; assembly: GCF_042878735.1. Lineage (NCBI taxonomy): Bacteria > Bacillati > Actinomycetota > Actinomycetes > Kitasatosporales > Streptomycetaceae > Streptomyces > Streptomyces sp. NPDC003456. Next base: position 932,996 of record NZ_JBIAOK010000001.1, on the reverse strand, counting down.
GTCGAAGGACGCACCCGCCCCGGCGAGGCCCTTGCCGGTGTTCCGCAGCGCGTGGGCGACCTGTCCGGCGAGGTCCCCCGGGGCGAGGGGAGACCCGTCCGCCGACCGGGCGACCTGGCCGCTGACGTGCACGTGACGCCTTCCCGTGCCCACGGCCACGTGCTCGTAGGGGGTGGGCTGCATCATGCCTTCGGGTGTGAAACGACGGACTGACATGGAGGTCTCCTCACCTCGACCAATTCGGTATACCTTTGCTACCTGGTAGACGAAGGACACTTCAAGGAGACCAGGTATCGTGCCGGCTACTGCGCACAGTCACGACGGCGAGCTCAGGATCGAGCACCCCCACCGCGAGTTCCTCGACCAGGTGCTCGACAAGTGGTCGCTGAGCGTCCTCAACGAACTCTGCGAACGTCCCTGTCGCTTCAACGACCTGCGCCGTGCGATCCCCGCGGTGACCCAGAAGTCGCTCACCGCCACGCTGCGTCGGCTCGAACGCAACGGCATCGTGGAGCGCGTGCTCCTCAGTTCCCGTCCCGTCGCCGTCGAGTACCGGATCACCCCCCTGGGCAAGACCATGCGGCAGCCGGTCGAGGTGCTCCTGGAGTGGGCCGCCACCCACATGCCCGAGGTGGAGCGCGCCCGTCGCGCCTTCGACCTCGCCTGAACCGGCCTGCGCGGCCGGGGCAGAACCCCTGCGACCGGACCGTGCTCCACGGCGAGGGACGCGACCCCTGCGCAAGCGTCACGGGTCGGACGGGGCGTCGAGCCTTCCCCGGGCGGCGGTCACCGGAGGCGGGCGCCCGGCTGAACGGCCGTTCAGGAGGATTTCATGATCGAAGGGCCTCCGCCCGGACGTCGCCTGTGATGAACTGGGACGCGGCCCGCAAATCCGTCCGTCCCGGGAGCCCTGTTGACCCTCAGCTACCGCCAGCCCGGAGTCGTCCTCACCGACCGCCGCTTCACCGTCCCCCTCGACCACGACCGACCCGAGGGCGAGACGATCGAGCTGTACGCCCGCGAGGCCGTCGCGAGCGGCAGGGCCGGCCAGGACCTGCCGTGGCTGCTCTACCTCCAGGGCGGGCCCGGCTTCGGCGCGGACCGCTCCGTCGGCCGGCCGGGCTGGCTCGGCCGGGCCCTGAAGGAGTACCGCGTGCTGCTCCTCGACCAGCGCGGCACCGGCCACTCCACACCCGCCAACCGCCAGACGCTCCCGCTGCGCGGCGGCCCCGCGGAACAGGCCGACTACCTCACGCACTTCCGGGCCGACTCCATCGTCCGCGACTGCGAGGCCGTCCGCGTCCACGTCACGGGCGGCAGGCCCTGGACGGTCCTCGGGCAGAGCTTCGGCGGGTTCTGCGTGACCAGCTACCTCTCCCTGGCCCCGGAAGGGCTGGCCACCGCCCTGGTCACCGGCGGGCTGCCCTCGCTCGACGCCCACGCCGACGACGTCTACCGGGCCGCCTACCCGCGTATCGAACGCAAGGTCTCCGCCCACTACGCCCGTTACCCGCAGGACGTCGAACGGGCCCGCCGGATCGCCGACCACCTGCTGACGCACGACGTGGTCCTGCCCAACGGCTACCGGTTCACCGTCGAGGCCTTCCAGTCGCTCGGCATCCTCCTGGGCACCGGCGACGGCACCCACCGCCTGCACCACCTGCTGGAGGACGCCTTCGTCCGCACCCCGCAGGGCCCCGCCCTGTCGGACGCGTTCCTGGAGCAGGTCCAGATCCAGGTGTCCTTCGCCCGCCACCCGCTGTACGCCCTGGTCCACGAGTCGATCTACGGCCAGGACGGCCGGCCCACCGACTGGTCGGCGGAGCGGATCCGCGCCGAGTTCCCGCAGTTCGACGCCGCCAAGGCCCTCGCGGGCGACGAACCGCTGCTGTTCACCGGAGAATCGATTCACCCCTGGATGTTCGCGTCCGACCCGGCCCTGCGCCCGCTGCGCGAGACCGCTGACCTGCTCGCCGCCCACACGGGCTGGACCCCGCTGTACGACCCGGCCCGCCTGGCCGCCAACGAGGTGCCGGTCGCCGCGGCCGTCTACCACGACGACATGTACGTCGACACGGCGCACTCGCTGCGCACCGCACAGGCCGTCCGGGGCCTGCGCACCTGGGTCACGGACGAGTTCGAGCACGACGGCGTCCGCGCCGGCGGCCCGCGCGTCCTGGACCGGCTGCTGGCCCTGGCCCGGGACGAGGCGTGACGACGCGCCGGGAACGGGCAGGCGTGCGGACTACTCTGCGGACATGACGACCGATCAACTCCAGCCCATGCCGGACGACTGGCGGCGCGCCCTCGCGGTCGTGGCCCACCCGGACGACCTCGAGTACGGCTGCTCGGCGGCCGTCGCGGCCTGGACCGACGCGGGGCGTGAGGTCGCCTACGTCCTGGCGACCCGGGGCGAGGCCGGCATCGACACGATCGAACCGGAGCGGTGCGGCCCGCTGCGCGAACGGGAGCAGCGGGCGAGCGCGGCGGTGGTCGGCGTGACGGAGGTGGAGTTCCTCGACCACCGGGACGGCGTGATCGAGTACGGCACCGCCCTGCGCCGCGACATCGCCGCCGCGATCCGCCGTCACCGCCCCGAACTGGTCATCACCCTCAACCACCGGGACACCTGGGGCGGCGTCGCCTGGAACACCCCGGACCACGTGGCGGTCGGCCGGGCCACGCTCGACGCGGCCGGGGACGCCGGGAACCGGTGGATCTTCCCCGAACTGGCCGCGCGGGGACTCGACCCCTGGGACGGGGTGCGCTGGGTCGCGGTCGCGGGGTCGGCCGAACCCACGCACGCGGTGGACGCGTCGCCGGGCATGGAGCGGGCGGTGGCCTCCCTGCTGGAGCACCGCAGCTACATCGAGGTCCTGACCGACGAGGACCCGGAGACCTACGTGCGCGGGTTCCTGACGCAGCACGCCCGGACCGCGGGCGAGCGGTTCGGGGGCAGGCCGGCCGTGGCGTTCGAACTGTTCAGCAGATGACCTGATGTTTCGTCGTTTCGTATGCTGAGCGCCATGCGAGATCATCACGCCGCGCGAGCGGAACTGCGCGGCGACTGCGAGCGGTGCTTCGGGCTGTGCTGCGTCGCCCTGCCCTTCGCCGCCTCGCGGGACTTCGCCGTCGACAAGGCCGCCGGCACCCCCTGCCGCAACCTCGGCGAGGACCACCGCTGCGGCATCCACGCCCGGCTGCGGCAGCAGGGGTTCACCGGCTGCACGGTCTACGACTGCTTCGGCGCCGGGCAGCAGGTCTCGCAGGTCACCTTCGGCGGGCGGGACTGGCGGGACGGGCCGCCCGGGCACGCCCGCCGCATGTTCGAGGTGTTCCCGGTCGTCCGGCAGCTGCACGAACTGCTCCGGTACCTCACCGAGGCGCTGACCCTGCCCGCGGCCCGCCCGGTCCACGCCGAGCTGCGCCGGGCACTGGACCGGACCCGCGAACTGGCCGGCGGGACCCCCGAGCAGCTCGCCGCGCTCGACGTCGCGGCGCACCGCCGGGAGGTCGACGTCCTGCTGCTGAGGACGAGCGAGCTGGCACGGGCCGGCGTCGGGGGCCGCAGGAAGAACCGCCGGGGCGCGGACCTCATGGGGGCCCGCCTCAAGGGCGCCGATCTGCGCGGGGCGAACCTGCGCGGCGCCTGCCTGATCGCCGCCGACCTCACCGGGGCCGACCTCAGGGGCGCGGACCTGATCGGGGCCGACCTGCGCGACGCGGACCTGACCGACGCCGATCTGACCGGGGCGTTCTTCCTCACCGAGCCGCAGTTGAACGCCGCCCGGGGCAGTGCCGGGACCCGGCTGCCCGGCTCAGCCGCCCGCCCCGGACACTGGACGGCGCGCGTCTGAGGCCGGCTCCCGCACCGCGGTGCGGCGTTCCGGGTGCAGCCGCAGGCCCTCCGGCATCAGCGTCAGCCGCTCCGTCACCCGCAGCCGGTAGCCCGGCTCGGGCCGAAGTGCGTAGCGGCGCAGCAGCAGTCCCAGTACCAGCGTGGCCTCGTGCAGGGCGAACTGGCGGCCGATGCACGCCCGCGCCCCCGTCCCGAACGGCTTGAAGGTGTGCGGGGCCCGGGACCGTACCGCCGCCGCCTCGAAGCGGTCCGGGTCGAAGCGCTCGGCGTCCGCGCCCCACACCTCGGGGTCCCGGTGCAGCATGGGCGTCAGCACCAGCGTCCACGCCCCGCGCCGCATCGGGTGCTCCCCGGCGAGCACGGTGTCCTCGCGGGCCTCCCGCGCGAAGGCGGGCGCGGTGGGCCACAGCCGCAGTGATTCGTCCAGTACCCGGCGCACGTAGCGCAGGCGTGCCACCTGGTCGTAGGCGGGCTCCGCGGCGTCGCCCCACACCCGGTCCACCTCGGCGCGGGCGCGGGCGGCGGCTTCGGGGTGGCGGGAGAGGTGGTGCAGGGCGAAGGAGAGTGCGCCGGAGGTCGTCTCGTGCCCGGCGACCAGGAAGGTGATCACCTGGCGGCGGACGTTCTCCGGGGCGAGCCGTTCGCCGGTCTCCGGGTGGGCCGTCTCCAGCATGCGGTCGAGGAGGTCACCGTCGCCGGGGCCGTTCGCCCGCCGGGCCCGGACCAGCGCGTCCACCGTGCTGTCGAGGTGGGCGATGTCGGCCGCGTTGCGGCGGCTCGCGCCGCGCAGCAGCAGCGGGGCCAGCGGGTACGGCACGGTGTTGAGCCGCTGCGCGTAGGTGAGGGTGCCCACCATGGCGGTGACGAAGGGGTGCGGCCGGGTGCGCTCGAAGGAGCCGAAGTCGTGGCCGAACCCGGTGCGGGCGATCGTCTCCAGCGTCAGCTTGGTCATGTCGCCGGGCACGTCCACGGCGCGGCCGGCCGCGGCAGCCCGGTCCCAGTGCTCCGTCAGCCGCCGCGCCACGTCCAGCATCATCGGGTGGTAGCCCGCCATCGCCTCGCGGGAGAACCCCGGGGCGAGCACGTCGTGCGCCAGCTGCCAGTTCGGCTCGTGGTTGTACGCCGTGAACAGTCCGTCCCCGGCGACCGGCCGCAGATTGGCGACCCCGAGCCCCACGTGCTTGGCGAACCGCGACTCGTCCGCGAGGTCGGCCGCGTGCCGGCCGCCCCAGACGAACACGAACTCCTTGCCGAACACCCGGCGCCGGAAGACGGGCCCGAGCCGGCGGGCGTGGCGCATCGAGTCCTGCAGCGGCGTGCTGCGGCTGACGCCGAGCACGTCACCGAGGAGCGGGACGCGGTACGGCGGGTGCGGGATGCGCTCCAGCTCCGGCCAGTCCAGCTCGGCACTGCGGAAACCCTTGGGCCGCCCGGCCCGTCCCGGCGCCTCAGGCATGACGCGATCTCCCTTGATCCGACGGCGTGTTCACCCGTGTTGTACGCGAGTTCAACAGCGCGCCTCAGTCTGCTGCCGCTGTTGAACCGGCGTCAAGTAAAGTGCGGGCATGGCCGCGAACCAGGGCGGGCGCACGCGCCGCCGGCTCAGCACGCAGGAGCGCCGGGAGCAGCTTCTGGCGGTGGGGGCGCGGCTGTTCTCGGAGAGCCCCTACGACGACGTGTGGATCGAGCAGGTCGCCGAGATCGCGGGGGTCTCGCGCGGGCTGCTGTACCACTACTTCCCGACGAAGCGGGACTTCTTCGCGGCGGTCGTCGAGCGCGAGAGCGAGCGGATGCTGCGGATGACCGCGGCGGTCCCGGGCCGGCCGGTGCGCGAGCAACTCGCCGACGGGCTCGACACGTTCCTGGAGTACGTGCGGGCGCACGCCCACGGCTACCGCGCCTTCCACCGTGCGGACGCGGCCGGTGACCAGGCGGTGCGGCGGGTCTACCGGCTGGCGCTCGCGGCGCAGGAGCGGCAGATCCTCGCCGCGCTCGCCGCCGATCCCGAGTTCGGGCCGGACGTCGCCGGGCGGCCGGAGATCCGTCTCGCCGTGCGCGGCTGGCTGGCCTTCACCACGGCCGTCTGCCTGGAGTGGCTGCGCGACACCGGTCCGAGCCGTGAGCAGGTGCGCGAGTTGTGCGCCCGCGCCCTGCTGGGCGTTCTCTCTTCCTGAAGATCCGGTCAAGAACAGGGGACCTGGTTGGCCGGCGCTCCGAACTCCGATAGGTTAGGTGAGCCTTACCTAAGGAGGTCTGGAATGGGTGACGACAGCCACAGCTGGACGGCGGCTCCCTCGGCGGCGGAGCGGGCCCGCTCGGTGCTCGCCGCCGCGTGGTCCTGCTCGGTGACCGCCGAGAGCACACGGGAGGAGCTGGTCGGTGCGCACACGGTGACGGACGACGGCCGGGTCCTCGTGCAGGTGCCCGAGGACAGCGCCCTGCTCACCGCCGCGATCTGCGCCCCCCGTGGCGAGCCGTCCGCGGTGCTGGAGTTCGCCGACGTCGCCCCCGTCCCCGTACGCGCCCGGATCCGCGCCCGGCTGTGGCTCGCCGGCTGGTTCGCCGTGGAGGACGACCGCCTGGCCTTCACACCGACGCGGGTGGTGCTGCGCACGGCGTCCGGCGCGGTGGTCGTGGACCTCGACGACTTCGCCGCCGCCGCGCCCGACCCGCTCACCACGGCCGAGGCCCGGCTGCTGACCCACCTCGCCGACTGCCACGCCGACGCGGTGGAGCGCCTCACCCGCCTCGTCGAACCCGGCAGCCTGCACGGGGCGGTCCGCGTCCAGCCCCTCTCCGTCGACCGGCACGGACTGACCCTGCGCATCGAGCGGGTCCGCACCCACGGCGACGTGCGCCTCGCCTTCCACGCGCCCGCCGACGGCGTCGCCCAGCTGACCGAACGGATGCACGTCCTGCTCGGCCAGGCGGCCGCCGCGTCCTGCCCGCGCCCCCTACAGCGGCAGCGCGCAGACGGCGACCGGTGACGGGAAGGGCTCTCCGGCCCGCCGCAGCCCACCGTCCTTCCGCGCCACGTGGAAGACGGTCACGGTGGACGACTTCTGGTTCGCCGCGAACAGCAGCGTGCCCTCGGGGGAGAAGGCGACGTGCCGCGGGAACTCCCCGCCCACCGGCACCGTGTCGAGCAGCCGCAACCGGGCACCGTCCCCCTCGACCGCGTACCGGGTGATGCTGTCGTCGCCGCGGTTGGCGAGGTAGGCGTACCGGCCGTTCGGCGTGACCAGGAGCTGCGCCGGGTAACTGGTGCCCGGGCCGGTGCCGGTGGACTGCGGCGCGCCGACGCGCAGCCTGCCGGTGGCCGGGTCGTACGCGCAGACCGCCACGGTGTTGTCCACCTCGTCGGCGAGATAGGCGTACCGGCCGCCGGGGTGGAACGTCAGGTGGCGCGGGCCGGCGCCGGGCCGGGTGCGGGCCCGCGCCACCTCGGTGAGCGTTCCCGCCTTCTCGTCGAGCCGGTAGGTGTAGACGCTGTCCGTGCCGAGATCGACGGCGAGGACATGGCCGCCGTCCGGGCTCGTGACGATCTGGTGGGCGTGCGGACCGTCCTGGCCCGGGCCGGGCGGCGGGCTGGAGTGGGTCACCAGCCCGGTGCGCCCGCCGAGGGCCCCCGACGGCTCGATCGGGTGGACCGCCACGCTGCCCGAGCCGTAGTTCGCGCTCAGCAGCCAGCGCCCCGAGGGGTGCACCGACAGATGGCACGGGGCCGCGCCGCCGGTGCTCCGGCTGCCCAGGACCGTGCGGTCGGCCAGCCGGACGGCGGTCACGGCACCGTCCTCCCGCTCGTCGACCGCGTACAGCGTGCGCCGGTCCGGATGGAGCGCCAGGTAGGACGGATCACCCACACCGGTGACGGTCCCCGTGCCGGTGATCCGGCCCGTCGCCGGGTCGTACTCCGCCAGGCCGATGCCCGTGCCGCCGCCCTCGGCCGAGGTGTACGTGCCGAGCAGGAGCGGGCGCGGCCCGGAGGGGCGCCGGGCCCCCCGGGACGGGCTCGCGCTCGCCCGCGGGTCGCCGGCCGGAGCCGCCGGCGACTCCGGCGCGTCGTCGCAGGAGGGCAGCAGCACCGCGGCGGCCGCGCCCGCCAGCGCCCCGGCGAACCGGCGCCTGCTCCAGCCGCCACTGTCCATGTCACCCCTCGGCTCGTCCCTCGCCCGGTCGCGGCCCTCACCCTCGCGCGGATCACCCGCCCGGTGCAACAACGGCCCGCCGGGCGGTCACCAGTCGCCGTCGGACACCGGCCTGCCGGGGGCGTCCTTGAGGGGGTGGGTCTGTCCCGGTGCCGGCTGCTGCCACGGCTCGTGGTCGTCGCCCAGCCAGTCACCGACCGGCTTGACCCCCTGGAGCGTGTCCGAGGGGGCCAGGTCCTGGGCGTCCTCGTCGTAGTAGTCGAACCAGGGCAGGCCCGCCCGGGTGTACGCGGCCCGGTCGACGGGGGACGGGGGCGCCGCCTCGCCGGTGATGCGGCGCCACTCCGGCGGCGTCACCAGGTGCACGAACACCCGGCCCGCCGGCCGCTCCGCCCAGTCCGACAGCGGCCGCTCGTCCCGGTAGACCTCCTGCCGCATGGAACCCCCGACGCCCAGGCCCATGGCGGCCGCGCGCGGCGGACCCGCCGGGGCGCCGGCCGCGGGAGCCGCACCCGGGGCGGGCGGCGCCGCCATCGGCATCGGGGCGGCGAAGCCTCCGGGCGCGGGCGGCGGCGCCATGGGCGGCGGGGCGCCGAAGCCGCCGCTCGCGGGCGGTGCCGACACCGGCACGGCGGTGTCGAGGCCGCCGTAGCCGGGCGGCACCGGAGGCATCGGGGGGCCGTACGGGAAGGGAGGCGGCGGAGGCAGCTGCTCCCGCCGGCGCCGCTCGTCCGCACGCCAGCGCGCCAGCGCCCCGTCGTTCAGCGGGAAGGACTGCAGCTGCACCCCGCCCCACACCTCCTCGCCCGTGACCTGCCCCTCCACGGTGGCGCCCAGGCCGAGCGGGACGGCCACGAACTGACGCACCGTGCCGGTGCCGGAGTTGATGCCGTCCAGCCAGGGCTGACGCGGCAGCACCACGTAGTTCTGCGGATCGCGGGCCAGTTCGTTGCTCCAGGGCCGACCCGACACCGCGCACACCTTGCCGACGCCCACCTGGAGCGCGGCCGGCTCCGGGGTGCCGGCGAAGCTCAGCCACATCGCCTCGCGCAGATACACCGGCAGCATCACACCGCCGCGCGCCCGCATCGCCTCGGGCACCCGGTCGCCGTAATCCGCCACGCGCCGGACCGGGAACTCGCCCAGGCCAGGCGGCAGCGGATGCGTGCCGGTCTCCGGCAGGCGCAGGGTGCGGATGAACCGCACGACAGCACCTCCCGGCAAGTGCAGCACGTTCCCGTCGATCCGCACGCTCGTGTCGGCCATCGGCCCGCCCCCTCGCTCTCCGGTGCCGGCGTCGGACCGGCATCTCGTCAGCGAGAACGCTCGTGGAACCCGGCGCGGTTCCGCCACATCTGCTCCGTGACGCCCAGCCGTTCCCGCAGCCGCGTCAGACGGGGCATCCGGGCGCGCTGCTCCGTCGACACCCGGTCCAGCTCCTCGAACAGGCGCCGGGTGCGGTGCTCGGTGTCCAGTTCGTCGAGGATCCGGTTGACCTCCGTGAGCACGGCCCCGAGCAGCTGCCAGTGCCCCGGGTCGCGGCCGGCGTCCTCGCGCAGCAGCTCGGCCAGCTTGTCCCGAGTGCCCGCCGCGGTGTGCAGCTCGGCGGCGAGACGTTCCTCCGCCGATTCGGCGCTCGCGCTGAGGTGGGTGGTCACCAGCACCGAGAAACTGACCACGGCGTCGGCGATCTCGGACAGCAGCTGCTGCAGCACGGCCCCCGTCTCGGGCTCCAGCAGCGGCTTCGGCTGCCGCCCCTTGGTCAGGTCCGTGAGGGAACGGGCGAGCACCCGCAGGACGACCGTGCAGATCTCCAGGGTGTCCAGGCCGGTGCGCAGCACCACCCGGTGCAGCATGCCCTCGCGCACCCTCGGGTTGAGCCGCAGGCTGTCCTCCGCCTGCCGCAGCGCCGCGTCGACCTCGGAGATGTCGTGGTCCAGCCGGCGCGCCTCGTACAGCCGCTCCTCCGCCCGGTCCACGGGGGTGCCGCCCGCGGCCTCCTCGCCCATGCGGAGCATCAGCTGACGCAGCCGGCGCGCCAGGTCGTCGATCGACTCACCGGCCTCCTCCACCCACACCGGCGGGGCCAGCAGCAGGTTGCAGGCGAGCCCGACACCCGCCCCGATCAGTGTCTCCAGCACCCGCGCCCAGGCGGTGTCGCCGACGGTGGTGACGCCGAGCACGAGCATGGCGCTGATCGCCACCTCGGGCACGTACTCCTCCACGCGCACCAGCCGCCCCACGGCCAGCGAGGCGATGAGCAGCAGGGCGAGGCTCCACCAGGTCAGGCCCACCAGAAGGCTGAACGCGATGGCGACGAGCACGCCGGTCACCACGGCGTTCACCCGCCGGAAGCCGTTGGTGATGGTCGCGTAGAGCGTCACCTGCACCACCAGCAGGGCCGTCAGGGGAGCGGTGAGCGGCGCCGCCTCGGGGCTCAGCCGCAGCGCGATGACATACGCGATCGTCGCCGCGGTCGCGGACCGCAGCGTCTGGACCACGACGGGGTCCCGGCGCTTCTTCACGACCCGCGTGGCGCGTGCCGCCCACTCCCGTACTGCCTCTCGCATGCTCGGGCTGCTCCCCTTCCCCTGGTGTCCTGAACCCGTCCCCAAGGACGTTAGTGCCGGGGGAAACCGCGGGCGACCGAGGAGGGTCAGCCGTGGACCTTGTCGAGGAAGGCGGCGAGATGACCCACGGTCCGCTCGATCTGCTCCTCCAGGGTGAGGCTCTCCTCGAACCGCGCCCCGGTCTCCGGCACTTTCCTGCCCCGCACATAGAGGGAACACGCCAGGTCGGTGCACATGTACGCCCCGACGGAGTTCCCCTCGCGGCCCGCCGCACCCGCCTTGCGCGCGGTCATCAGCGACACCCCGCCCCGCGGGTGGGTGGTCAGGCACAGCGAGCACATGCTGCGGTGCAGGAACCCCCGCTGCGCGGGCTGGAACCGCATCGCCACCCCGACGAGCCGCCCCCCGCGCTCGGTGACCAGATAGCTCCGGTCCGGCGCCCCCGGATCCCGCCAGCCGAGGAAGTCGAGGTCCTCCCAGGGGCGCTCGCCGAGGTCCCGGGGCACGGCGAGCCGCTTCGCCTCGCCCTTCGAGCAGTTGGTGAACGAGGCGCGGATGTCCTGCTCGGTGAGGGGTCGCACGAGGGGCTCCTGGGATGTCGGTCGAGGTGAACCTAGAGGTCCTAGGTTTGGGTCGGGGCCAGGGTAGGCACCGGCTCCGGACACGGGCCAACAGATTTCCCGGTGCCGGCGCGGCGGCCGCGGCGCGGTGACCGGACCGGCCGGTGGGGAGGCGGCCGGGGCCGGATGCGGACCGACCCCGAGCCGGATCGTGCGGCCGGGCCGTGACGTCGGTTCGCTCACACCGTGAAATAAGGGGTGGAGGAATGTCGCGCCGCGCCCGCGCCGACGGTATGTTGCAGGTCGGACCGGGGATGTGGAGGGAACCGCATGGCGGGGCGGAACGGGCGCACGGTGCGCGATCTCAGGCGGGCCAACCGCACGGCCGTGCTGCAGCGGCTCTACTTCGACGGACCCCTCAGCCGCTTCGAACTCGGCCCGGCGACCGGGCTGAGCTCCGGCTCCGTCAGCAACGTGGTCGCGGACCTGGTCGCCGACGGGCTGGTCGAGGAGGCCGGCAGCGTCGACAGCGACGGCGGACGCCCCCGCACCCTGCTGCGCGTCGCCCCCGGCAGCGGCCACATGATCGGCGTGGACGTCGGCGAGACCCGGGTCCGCGTCGAGCTGTTCGACCTCACGCTCACCGAACTCGCCCGCGCCGAGCGCCCCTTGAGCCCTCAGCGCTACGAGGTCGAGGTCATCGTCGACCACATCCGCCACGGCATCGCCGAGGTGCTCGACGCGGCCGGGCTCGCACCCGAGCGGCTCCTCGGCGTCGGTATCGGCGTCCCCGGCATCGTCGAGCGCACCGCCGAGCGCGGCGCCGTCGTGCACGGGCAGACCATCGGCTGGGACGCCGTCGAGCTGGAGGCGCTGCTGCGCACCGGCTCCCCGCTGCCGGACACCGTCCCCTACGTCATCGACAACGGCGCCAAGACCCTCGGCCAGGCCGAGATGTGGTTCGGCGCCGGGCGCGGCGCCCGCAACGCCGTCGTGGTGCTGTTCGGCTCCGGCGTCGGAGCCAGCCTGGTCACCCCGGACGTGGAGCAGGGCCGGGCCGTGGAGTGGGGGCACCTGACCGTACGGGTGCGGGGCCGCCGCTGCCGTTGCGGGGCGCTCGGCTGCCTGGAGGCCTACGCCGGCGCCGAGTCGCTGCTCGCCCGCTGGCGCGAGGAGGGCGGCCCGGCCCCGGAGGGCGCCGACGAGGAGACCGCCCTGACGGCGATGCTCGCCGCGGCCTACCCGCCCGCGGGGGAGGAGCCCGACCCGGTCGCCCTGGCCGTGCTGGAGGAGACCGCCGAGTACCTGGGCGCCGGCCTGTCGGACCTGATCAACCTGTTCCAGCCCGAGCGCATCCTCATCGGCGGCTGGGCGGGCCTGGCGCTCGGCTCCCGCTTCCTGCCGGCCGTACGCCGCCACGCCGTGTCGTACGCGCTGCGCCACCCGGCCGCGAAGGTGACCGTCGACCTCGGCCGGCTCGGGCCGGACGCCGTCACGGTCGGCGCGGCCATCCTGCCGCTCGCCGACTTCTTCGCCCGCGGCGGCCGGCGCCCGGACCCCGAACCGGAGAACCCGCTCCCGGCCTGGCGCACCGCACTGCAGGAACGGGCGCCGCGCTGAGGCGTACGGCTTCACGGAGGCGGGCGCCGCGCCGAGGCGTACGGCCGGGACGCACGGCGTCACGGAAAGCCGGCGCCGCGCCGAGGTTGCGCAGCTCGACGCGGGGTACCCGCGTGACGCCGGACCACCGAAGGGAGTACGCCGTGACCGACCACCGCCTCGACGCACCCGGCGAGAACGGTGAGCCCATTCCGCGGGACATGCCGGACCAGCAGGCCGACGCCGGCGAGGACCCCTGGGAGGTCGCACCGCGCTTCTCGGCCGACGCGAAGGGCGACGCGGACGACGAGAGCGCGAACGACGAGGGCCCGGCCGACGACGCCCGCGAACCGGCCGGCGACCTCCCCGACACGGACGAGGCGGGGACGGGCCGGCAAGGGGCACCCAGCTCGGGAACGGAGCAGACCGAGCACCCGGTGCCCGACGAGCCCTCCGGCTGAGCCGCGGAGGGCAGAACCCCGGGGGCCGCAGCCGACTGTGGGGGTCGGTTGCGGCCCCCGGGCATGTCCGCGGCCGGGCACGTCGGCCGGGACCGCCGCTCGGGGGGCAGCGGCGGTCCCGGCCGGGACCGGGATCAGCCCACCTTGCGTCCCCGCAGCGGTTCCGTCCTCGCGCCGCCGCCCTGCTGCATCCCGCGCAGGAACTCCTCCAGGACCTCCGTCGCGGTGCGCTGCGGCTCCCAGCCGAGTTCCGCGCGGGCGCGGGCCGAGTCCATCAGGGGCAGCCGCAGCACCGCGTCGAACAGGTGCGGGGAGGCGGGCAGCAGGTGCAGGCCCCAGGCGGCGGCGATCGCCGAACGGGCAGCCGTGCGCGGCAGCCGCACCGGGCGCGCCCCGAGCATCTCGCCCAGCAGCCGTGCGTCCACGGCGGGCTCGGCGGCCAGGTTGAAGGCGCCCCGGACCTCCTGACGCACGGCCAGCCGGTAGGCGTGCGCCGCGTCGTCGGTGTGCAGCGCCTGCATCCGCAGCCCCGGGACGTCGGGCAGGAAGGGCAGCAGGTCCGGGCGGGCCAGCGGCCCGGGCAGGAACTTGCCGCCGAAGATCCGGCGCTGCTCGCTCGCCGACTCCCACTTGAACAGGAAGGCGGGCCGCATGCGCACCACGCGCGTGCCGGGGTGGTCGCGCTCGAAGATGTCCAGCGCCCGCTCCAGATACGCCTTCTCCCGGCAGTACGCGGCGTCCGGCCAGCCGTGCGTCGGCCAGGACTCGTCCACCGCCCGGTCCTTCGGCCCGGGGGAGTAGGCGCCGACCGACGAGGCGTGCACCAGCGCCGGCACCCCGGCCTGCGCGACCGCCTCGAACACGCGGATGCTGCCGAGCACGTTGGTGCGCCAGGTCGTGGCCGGATCGTGGGTGGGCTGGAACGCCCAGGCCAGATGGACCACCGCGTCGGCGTCCCGGAACCGCTCGACCAGGCCGGACCGCTCGGAGGCCAGATCGACCGCGTCCCAGTCCGTCTTCGGCGGCGACCAGTCGGGCAGCCGCCGGGCCAGCCCCAGGATCGAGCCGACCTCCGGATCCTCGGAGAGAAGACGCACCACGCTCGTGCCCACGTTGCCCGTGGCGCCCGTGACGACCGCCCTCATGCCCGTTGTACTGCTCACCTCTGGCTCCTCTCGGCCGCGCGGTTCCGCGGGAGCCGACCGAGTACCCGGGTGGGAGGGATTGCACGTGGACACGTGGAAGCCCCGGACACGAGGAAGCCCCGGCCGCGACGGGGGAATCACGGCCGGGGCGGCACTGAGGTGGGCACGCACGGCGGTCGCCTCTCGGCGAAAGGCTCCACAGGGCTTCAGCCGAACGATCGTCCCTGTGGGCGAATGGTGAGGCCCGGGGACACTGTCCCGTCCGCACCCACGTGTTGTTCAACGGCGAACCACCCTCGGGTGTTCCGCGTCCGGGCCCCGAGTCCCGTGAGCTGCGTCACGGCTCCTCGACGGGGGGAACGGTCTCCGCCCAGAGGTTTTCCGCCTGCAGCAGCAGGGTCCCCAGCACCGCCGTCCGCTCCGCGCCCTCCTCGGCGTGCCGGCGCAGCCGGTCCTGCAGTTCCTCGTGCAGCTCCCGCATGGCCTTCTCGGTCTCCTCGTCCGGCCGGCCCACGAGGCTGCCCTCGCTCAGGTTCTCCGCCTGCGCCCGGCAGGCGTCCCCGATCAGCTCCAGCAGCCGCGCGTAGGAGCGCAGCGCCTCACCCCCGGGCGGGGCCGGCGTCCGCTCGTCGTCCACGGAGACGGCCAGCGCCCGGGTCAGCGCGGTGACGTGCCCGGTGATCCGGCCGAGCCGCTCGTCCTCCTCCACCGGCGGCAGTGCCGCTGCGTGCGGGACGCGGTGCAGCGCGCGCAGTGGCCCCGACGTCAGCCGCAGGCTCTCCTGGCTCCAGCGGCGCGCCGAGTGCAGGGCCCCCAGCCGGTGGTCCAGCCTCGCCGCGGCGCCGACCCAGCCGGCGGCGGTCTGCCCGTCCCACTCGCCCTCGCGCAGATCACCGGCGACCGTGTGCAGGACGTCCCCCACCTCACGGGCGAGCGCCACCAGGTTCTCGCGTACGTCGCGCAGATGGATCGGCGGCAGGATCAGCGCGTTCACGGCCACGCCGATGACGGCGCCGACGGCGGCCTGACCGACCCGGTGGCCGACCCCGGCCAGGCTCACCGTGCCCGCGGCGATGGTGAACAGGGCCGTCGTCGCCGCGTAGATGCCCTGGTCCCCGAAGCGCTGCCAGTTCGCCAGCAGCATCAGCACGGGCACGGACAGGGCGATCGCGGCGGTCGTGTCGCCGGTGACCGCCTGCGCGGCCGAGGCCAGCACGGTGCCCACGCAGATCGCGCCGAACTGCCGCGCACCCTGCATCAGGGAGCTGTAGATCGTGGCCTGCACCAGCACCAGGGCCACCCACGGCGCCATCAGCGCCAGCGGATCGTCCATCCAGACCCCGCCGACCAGCCAGGCGATCACCGCCGCCAAGGCGGCCTTGAGCGACTGGATGACCAGGTCCCGTTCCCGCCCGGGCCCCCGCCAGGCCGCGCGGACCGCGTCCCGGGCGCTGCGGGCGTCCCGCCGTACGGCGTCCACCGGCCGCAGGGCAACCGCCCGGTGCTCCGGCTCGCGCGGGTTTCCGGCCGGGGCCGCCGCCCCGGCCCGCGGGCCCGCCGCTCCTTCCGTGCCGTCCGCCGTACCGCTGTCCGTGCTCGGGCGGACGGCCCCCGCCGTCCGCCTGAGCGCACTCCTCACACGCGTCATCGGCTGCGGGTATCCGTCCGGCCGGGCCTGTCACCCCGGCTCACGCCAGCGGGCTGCCGTCGAGGGCGGACAGCAGGTGCGCGGGATCGGCGTAGACGGCGTCCGCGCCGGCCTTCTCCAGGTCCGCGCGGGGGATGCCGCCGCACAGCACCCCCACGCAGCGGACCCCGGCCCGGCTGCCCGCCTGCATGTCCCAGACGGTGTCGCCGACGAACACGGCCCGCTCGGCCGGCACCCCAGCCAGCTCCAGCGCGTGCTCGACGGGCTCGGGGTCGGGTTTGCCCTCCCGGACGTCGTCGGCGCTCGCCGTGGCGGCGATGGCGTCGTCCGCGTCGATCGCCCGGCGCAGCGCGCTCAGCTCCGCGCCGCCCGCCGACGTGGCCAGCACCACCGTCCAGCCGTTCCCGTGCAGCCGCCGCAGCAGCTCCCCGGCCCGGGGCAGCGCGGGCAGCCGGTCGAAGTACTGCCCGTACAGCGCCTTGTGGCCGGCGCTGATGTCCGCGTCCTGGTCCTCGTCCCGGTCGTCGCCCAGCAGGTGGGCGACGAGGTCGGTGGACGGCAGGCCCACGGCCCGGTGGACGGCGTGCATCGGCACGTGGTGCCCCGCCTGCCGGAAAGCCTCCCACCAGGCGACGACGTGCAGATGATTGGTGTCGACCAGGGTGCCGTCGACGTCGAACACGGCAGCGCGTTCCATGGATGCGGTTCCTTCCTCTCCGGCCCCGCGGGTACCACGTCAGGCCGCCGGCACTCGCCGTTCACGCGTCCAGGCCAGCAGGTCCTCCAGGGACCAGGTCGTCACCACCCGCTCGGGAGGCACCCCGCACTCCTCCGCCCGGGCGCATCCGTTGATCTGCCAGTCCAGCTGCCCGGGCGCGTGCGCGTCGGTGTCGACGGAGAACAGCACCCCCGCGTCCACGGCCCGGCGCAGCAGCCGCCGCGGCGGGTCCAGCCGCTCCGGCCTGCTGTTGATCTCCAGGGCCGTGCCGGTCTCCGCCAGGGCCGCGAACACCTCGTCGGCGTCGAACTCCGACTCCGGCCGCCCCCGCCCGGTCACCAGACGGCCCGTGCAGTGCCCCAGGACGTCGGCGTGCGGATTGCGCACGGCGGCCACCATCCGCCGGGTCATCGCGCGGGCGTCCATGCGCAGCTTGGAGTGGACCGAGACCACCACGACGTCGAGCCGTTCCAGCAGCTCAGGATCCTGGTCGAGGGAGCCGTCCTCGAGGATGTCGCACTCGATGCCCGTCAGCAGCCGGAACGGCGCCCACTGCTCGTTCAGTCCCGCCACCACGTCGAGCTGCTCGCGCAGCCGCTCCGGCGACAGACCGCGCGCGACCGTCAGGCGCGGCGAGTGGTCGGTGAGCACCGCCCACTCGTGGCCCAGCGCCGCCGCCGCCCGGCCCATCTCCTCGACGGTGCTGCCGCCGTCGGACCAGTCGGAGTGCAGGTGGCAGTCCCCGCGCAGCAGGGCCCGCAGCCGCTGCCCGCCCCGCACGGCGGGCGGCTCGTGCGCCTCGCCCTCCAGCTTCTCCAGGTAGCCCGGCACCTGTCCGGCCAGCGCCTCCCGGACCACCTGCGCCGTCTTGGGGCCCACGCCCTTCAGCCGTTCCAGCGAACCGTCCGCCGCGCGCCGCGCCACCTCGTCCTCGCCCAGGTCCTTCAGCACCCGGGCGGCCGTGCGGAAGGCGCGCACGCGGTAGGTCGGTGCCAGGGACCGCTCCAGCAGGAAGGCGATCCGCTCCAGTGCCTCGACGGGGTCCATCGCCACCTCCTCCTCAAGGGTTCCCCAGCGTCCGGCGGCCCGCACGACGGACCCCCGCGGTTTGCGCCGATCACCCCCGGGTACTGCAACGCCCTCGTCACGACCGCGTCGACAGGAGGCCCGCCATGTCCGACCCCACCGCGCCACCCGCCAAGGTCGCCGTGATCACCGGCGCCGACTCCGGCATCGGCCGCGCGACCGCCGTACGGCTGGCGCAGGCGGGCATGGACATCGGCATCACCTTCCACAGCGACGACAAGGGCGCGCAGGAGACGGCCGAGGAGGTCCGCTCGCACGGGCGGCGCGCCGAGGTCGCCCGGGTGGACCTCACCCGGCTGCCGGAGGCGGCCGACGCCGTCGACGACCTGTGCGAGCGGCTCGGCCGGATCGACGTGCTGGTCAACAACGCGGGCACCGGCACCATGACCCCGTTCCTCGACCTGGAGCTGTCCGACGTGCGCGAGGTGCTGGACGTCGACCTCGTGGGGCCGTTCCTGTGCGGGCAGAAGGCCGCCCGCCGCATGATCGGGCAGGGCGACGGCGGCCGGATCGTGAACGTCACGTCCGTGCACGAGCACCAGCCGCGCGTGGGCGCCGCGCCCTACTGCGCCGCCAAGGGCGGCCTCGGGCTGCTCACGCAGGTGATGGCGCTCGAACTCGCCGAGCACCGCATCACCGTCAACGCCGTCGCACCCGGCGAGATCTCCACGCCCATGACCGGGCAGGAGGACACCGACCCGCACACCGAGAGCCGCCCGGGCATCCCGCTCGGCCGGCCCGGTGACGCCCGCGAGGTCGCCGCCGTCATCGCCTTCCTCGCCGGCCCCGACGCCTCGTACGTCACCGGCGCCTCCTGGAGCGTGGACGGCGGCATGCTCCGGATGGGTCCGCAGGCCGGCTCGCACCTGCCCGGCCACGACTGGCGACGTCCCTGAGCGGGCCGCCGTGAGACTGCGCACCACCTCCTGCGAGGAGCCCGGGTTCCGCCGCGTACGCCACGGGCGCGGCTTCCGCTACCTGGACGCCAAGGGCCGGCCGCTCACCGACGCCGAGCAGCTCGCCCGGATCAAGGCCCTGGTCATCCCGCCCGCCTGGCGCGAGGTGTGGATCTGCCGACGGGCCAACGGCCATCTCCAGGTCGTCGGCACCGACGACGCCGGGCGCCGCCAGTACCTCTACCACGAGGAGTTCCGCGCCCAGCAGGACCAGGCCAAGCACGAGCACGTCCGGCAGGTCGCCCGGACCCTGCCCGACCTGCGCGCCCGGGTGGCCGAGGACCTCGCCGGCCGCGGGCTGAGCCGGCCCCGCGTCACGGCCTGCGCCGTGCGCCTGCTGGATCTCGGCTTCTTCCGCATCGGCAGCGACCGCCACACCCGCCGGAACGGCACCTACGGCCTGACGACGATGCTGCGCGAGCACGTCCGGTGCGGCCGCGGCGAGATCGCCTTCAGCTACCCCGCCAAGGGCGGCATCGACCTCGTCCGGGCCCTCGTCGACGAGGACGCCCACGCCGTCGTGCGGTCGCTGCTGCGCCGCCGGCGCGACGGGGAGCGGCTGCTGGCGTACTGGGAGGGACGCGCCTGGCACGAGCTGCACAGCAGCGATCTCAACGAGGCGCTGCGCCGGCTGTCCGGGGTCGACATCACCGCCAAGGACTTCCGGACCTGGCACGCCACCGTGCTCGCCGCCGTCGCGCTGGCCGTCACCACCGAGGCCGTGCGGCAGACGGCCGCGGCCCGGCGCCGCCAGACGGCGCGGGTGGTACGCGAGGTCAGCCACTACCTGGGCAACACCCCGGCCGTCTGCCGGGCCTCCTACATCGACCCGCGCGTCTTCGAGCTGTACGAACAGGGGGAGACCATCGCGCCCGCGCTCACCCGGCTGGGCGAGCACGGCGACTTCGGGCGCCCCGCCACCCAGGGAGCGGTGGAGCGGGCGGTCCTGGAGCTGCTCGACCGCTGACCCGGACCCGCGCGGGAGCCGGTTCCGCTCTACGCTCGATGCATGACCGAAATCTCGAGCCCGCACATGGCGAACCCCCGGATCATGGTGCTCGGGGTACAGCCGGGCACGCCGCCGTTCCGGATCGTGGAGATCGACGGCCAGGTCGTCGGTGAGGCGAAGGCCGTCACCGACGTCCTGATGGCCGCTGCCGCGTTCGGCATCACGGTCCACGACCTCGACGACCCCGACGTGGTCCGCTGGGTCGGCGGCGACAAGTTCACCTGGACCGTGCACTAGGTGCAGTGATCACGAGCGGGGGCCTGTCCTCGGCGGCCGCCCTAGACCTTCTCGGCCGCTTCCTTCTTGCGCGCCGCGGCCCCGCGCGGCTTGCGCGCGTGCACCGCGCGGCTGAGCCGCCGTCCGAGGAGCAGGTAACCGATCAGCGCGCCCGTGGTGTTGAGGATGACGTCGTCGATGTCGAAGGCGCGCCCGGTGACCAGGGCGCCCTGCGCGAACTCCACCAGCAGCATGACTATGGCGGTCAGCAGCAGGACGCGCAGGATGCCCCGGGTGCGCGGCGCGACGACGGGGACGAGGACGCCGAAGGGCACGCCGAGCAGGATGTTGCCGCCGACCTGCCGGAAGGCGTCGCGCAGTTCGGGCTGGTTCAGGTAGGCCTTCAGGGAGTCGCCGGGCTGGAGGTTGGTGTGGGTGAGCGCCTCCGAGGCGGGCGAGGGCTGGAGGGTCAGCCGGGCCAGCACCACGGCGAAGGCCACCATGAACGCGAAGGCGCACAGCATCGCCAGCAGCCGGACGGGCAGGGGGAGCGGGCGTCGTTCGGTCCCGGGCCCGGCGGTCCGGGGGCGTGACGCGGTACCGGCCATGAGGTCGTCCTCCAGTCTTCAACTTCCCTGTACGGCACGGCGGTTACCCCGGGAAATGCGGGGGATGCCCAATCGGCGGCCGTCCTCACCCTCGGTTGCCCCGCCTTCTGCCGGGCACTCCCGCCCGGGGCGGACGAGCCGGCACCGGGCGCCCGGCGGGCGGGCCCCGTGCGGGCACGGCCGAGGGCCCGTCCGGCACGCGGTCGTGCCGGACGGGCCCCGGTCGGGTCGCGGGCCGGGCGGTCAGTCGCCGTAGGTGACGCGCACGTCCTTGAAGCCCAGCGAGCGCAGCAGGCCCTCGAGCATGCCGGTGGTGTTCGACTCGGCGCGCGCGGTCAGTTCGCTCTCCTTCGCCGCGTCGCCGATGTGCCGTACCGCGAGCTTCTGCACGGCCTGCTCGCCGTTGGGATTGTCCGAGAAGAGATCACCGAGCCGGTCGAAGAGGCCGCGCTGCTTGGACACGGCGTAGGACCGGTCGGGGTCGAGCGCCGGCTTGCCCAGCTGCGCGTGCGGCAGCCGGAGCGTGGCGGACGTGCGGTCCTCGTCGACCCGTACGTCGTCCTTGCCGATCTTGCCCAGGTCGACGTAGGCGTCGACGGTGCCGGCCCCGACGTACAGGGTGCGGGTGCCGCGGATCGCGTCGGGCAGCAGCTTCGCGTCCTTCTCCAGGTCCACGACGACCTGGAAGTTGCCGGAGGCGGCGTCGTAGCGGCTGATGTCCTGGATCGACTTCAGCAGCGCGGGACCGGACCGGTCGTGGGTCTCGCTGCCGAACAGGTCCTTCAGTCCCGGCAGCACGCTCAGCCGCAGTCCGGCGAAGAACACGACGAGCACCAGCACGAACGCGGCCACCACTTTCGCCCAGCCGGGCATGCGCCTGTCGGGGCGCTTGACGGGAGTCGTCATGCGACGGCCCTCCTTCCTACCGTCCTGATGCCCGCGACCATCCTTGTCAGACCGGCGAGTTGGGGGCGGGGGGATCAGGGGGAGGCCGCGGGGTCACACCGGGCCGGACGTGGCCTCCGGCAGTTCCAGGGCCGCGTCCAGCGTCGGCTGCGGCGGCAGCAGCCGGGACAGGCCGGTGATCCGCAGGATCCGCAGGGTGAGCGGGTGCGAGCAGACCAGGAGCACGTACCCGTCCCGCTCCAGGACCCGGCTGCGGGCCCGGTACAGCAGCCGCAGGCCGGAGCAGTCGAAGAACTCGATCCGGCTCAGGTCGAGGACGACCCGGGCGGCGGCACGGCCGGTCTCCCGTTCCAGGTGCGGGGCGATCTCCGCGGCCGCGGCGAGGTCGATCTCCCCGCGGAACTCCAGCACCGTGTGCCCCCGTTCCCGGCGGACGCGCAAGTGACGGGTGAGCGGTGCAGGTTCCTGCCGCACGACGAGATCGCCTCCAGCCTGCTCCGTGCGTGGGAAGGGGCTACGGCATCACGTCCGCTCCCCGCCCTGCAAGTTACCCCCGAACGAGTGAATCTGAGCATGTTCGATTGACATATGTCATTGAATTCAGGCCGAGTTGGCGGAAGTTCACGCCGAAATCCACGCGGGCGCGAGCGCGGGCGCGTGGGGTGGGGTGCGTGCTCGTGTGGGGCGGTCTGCGTGGGCGCGTGCGGCGGGGTGTGCGTGCGGCGGGGTGCGCCGGTGGCGGGGCTCACGCCACGGCCGCCCGGCGGGCCGTCCCGCCCGGGTGGACGCGGCGGCGATCCATTCGCCCGGAGTTCCCTGAGTGCGCGGGACGACGCCGAAGCCGGCCGCCCTGCACGCTCCCGGTGTGCCGTCGGGGGACGAGGCGGGCACCTCCGGCCCGTGCCCGGGGCGGCGTCCGGGCCCGGACGGCCTCCGGCCGGCACGCCTCCGGCCGGGCTGTTCCGCCCGGCCGGTGTGCGCGTCCCGCCGCTCCGGTCAGTCGTTCACCAGCACCAGCTTCCCGGTCGTCCGGCCGGTGTCCCCGCGCTCGTGCGCCTCCGCCGCCGCGGACAGCGGGAACGTGCCGGCGATCGTGGCACGCAGCTTCCCCGACTCCACCAGGTCGGCGATCGCCTCCATGCCGCCGCGGTCGGCGTCGACCAGCATGCGCAGGGCCCGCACCCCGAGCCGCCCGGCCTCCTCGTACAGCTCGTCCGAGCCGCCCGGGAGGATCGAGACCAGGACACCGCCCGGGCGCAGCACGCGCAGGGAACGCAGGGCGTTGTCGCCGCCGATCGTGTACAGCACCACGTCGGCGTCCTTCACGACCTCGGTGAAGTCCGTCTCGCGGTAGTCCACCGCCTCGTCCACGCCGATCTCGCGCAGGAAGTCGTGCTTGCCGGCGCTCGCCGTGCCGATGACGTAGGCGCCGCGCGCCTTGGCGATCTGCACCGCCACGTGCCCGACGCCGCCCGCCGCGGCGTGGATCAGCACGCGCTGCCCCGGCTGGAGGGCGGCGTGCTCCGTCAGCGCCTGCCAGGCGGTCAGGGAGACCAGCGGGAGCGCCCCGGCCTGCACGTGGTCGATGCCGGCCGGCTTGCGGGTGAGGGCGCGCACCGGGGCGATGACGTACTCGGCGTGCGCACCGTGCCCGAACGGGTAGGGGAGCATGCCGAAGACCTCGTCCCCGGGCACGAACGCCGCCACGCCGATGCCGACGGCCTCCACCACGCCGGAGACGTCCCAGCCGAGGACGAAGGGCGGCTCGCCCAGGAAGCCGCCGGTGGCGCGGTGCTTCCAGTCGGTCGGGTTGACCCCGGCGGCCCGTACCCGGACCAGTACCTGGTTCGGCTTGGGCGCCGGGCGCTCGATCTCCACTTCCTTCAGGACGTCCGGACCGCCGAGGACGTCCTGGCTGATGGCTCGCATCGTGTTCTGTGTGCTCATGGTGATCAAGCGTGCCGGTCGGCGCACGCTCCGCCAATGGCAAGATTGCCAACCTTCGATAGAATCGTGCCATGCGACGTGAGCGAGTGGTGGTCCTGGCCCTGGACGGGGTCTATCCCTTCGAGCTGGGCATCCCCAGCCGGATCCTGGGCGCGGCCGACGGCCGCTACGAGGTCGTGACCTGCTCGGTCGACGGCGGCCCGGTGCGCACCAATGCGGACTTCGGCGTGACCGTGGAACACGGCCCCGAAGCCCTGGCCACCGCCGACACGGTGGTGATCGCGCCCGTGGCCCCCGACCGGATGGGCGCGGAGGTCCCGGCGAAGGTCCTGGCCGCGCTCGCCCTCATCCGCCCCGGCACGCGTATCGTCTCCATCTGCACGGGTGCCTTCGTCCTGGCCGCCGCCGGCCTCCTCGACGGGCGGCGGGCGACCACCCACTGGCAGGTCGCCGACCACTTCCGGCGCATGTTCCCCCACGTGGAGCTCGACCCGGACGTGCTGTTCGTCGACGACCACCCGTTCCTCACCTCGGCCGGAGCCGCGTCCGGCGTGGACATCTGCCTGCACCTGGTCCGCAAGGACCACGGCAGCGAACTGGCCAACAGCGTCGCCCGGCGCTGCGTCGTCCCGCCGTTCCGGGACGGCGGCCAGGCCCAGTACATCGAGCAGCCCGTCCCCGAGCAGGGTGCCGCGAGCACCGCGGCCACCCGCGCCTGGGCGCTGGAGCGGCTGGGCGACCCGCTCACCCTGGCCGACCTCGCCGGCCACGCCCGGATGAGCCTGCGCACCTTCGCCCGCCGCTTCCACGACGAGGTGGGCCTCAGCCCCGGCCGCTGGCTGATCCAGCAGCGCGTGTCCCGGGCCCGTCACCTGCTGGAGTCCAGCGACCTCACGGTGGACCAGATCGCCGGGCGGGTGGGCTTCGCGACCGGGGCCTCGCTGCGCCAGCACCTGCACGCGGCCATCGGCGTGTCCCCGCAGGCGTACCGGCGGACGTTCCAGACCGCCGCGCGCTGAGTCACCCGCACTGCCGTCCCTGTGGCGCGCACGGCCGCCCGGACCGGCGCGCCCTCGCGCAGCACCGGGGACCGTGCCGCCCGCCACCGCAACTCGGGTGCGGCAGAAGCTGGTTGAACGCCGAGTGATTCGGCCCGGCCGGGATATCCGCACAGTAAGGGGCCGGGGACACGACCGTTCCGCGGCCAGGATCCTGCGGAGGAGACATGGCACTGGTGAAAGCGGGGGTCCTCGTGCTCGACTGCGCCGAGCCCGAGAAGCTCGCCGTGTTCTACAAGGAACTGCTGGAAGGGGAGGAGTCGGACGCGACGGCGAACCGGGTGGAGATCAAGACCTCCGACGGGTTCCGGATCGCACTGCGCCGGGACGTCAACGCCACGCCGCCGAGCTGGCCGCGTCCCGAGAACTCCCTCCAGGCGCACCTGGAGTTCGTCGTCGACGACCTCGACGCGGTGGAGCGCCGCGTCGTCAGTCTCGGCGGACGCCCCCTGGACGCCAAGGACGCCTCGGGGCCCCTGGAGGAGCGGGGCTACTCCGACCCGGCAGGCCACTCCTTCACGCTGCGCCGCACTCCGCCGACCGCCCCCAAGCAGGGCTGATCCCGGCCGGTCGGCGCCCGCCCGTCCGGGCAGGGGCCGCCAGGTCCGCACCACCCCGCGCACACCTCGGCCCCGCCCGGTCGCGTACCGGGCGGGGCCGAGGTGCTGTCGGTCCGGGCGGGGCCGAGGTGTCCTCAGTCCCGGCCGCCCTTCTCCCCGGCCGGCCAGGTGCCGGTCGAGCGCTCGATCGCCTTCGCGCCCGCACGGTCCACCGCGCTGCGCACCACGGCGAAGATGGCACCCTGGATCGCGGCGGCCAGCAGGACCTCGCCCCAGCCGCGGTCCTTGTCCAGCGCGTCGGGGGCGTCCTCCTCGTGGCGGATGGCCATCCACGTCTTGCGGAAGGCGAGGCCGCCCAGCCAGCCGCCCGACCAGCCGAGCACGAAACCCAGCGGCTGGTAGGCGAGGGACATCTTCTTCTTCTTGGCCATCAGGCAGTCTCCTTGGTCGTTCGATGAAGGGGATGAGACACAGTCGGGCAGTCGGTCGGTCGGTCAGTCGGTCCCAGGGGTGTGCGCCGCCGGGACGCGCTCCTCGGGGCGGACGGGGCCGGGCGGCGTGCCGTCGCCGAACGGACGGCCGCCCAGCTCCTCGCGGTGATGCGGGGTCAGCCACCCGGACAGGTCCGGCCCGAGCGGCACCACGCGGGTCGGGTTGATGCCCGTGTGGACCTGGTAGTAGTGCCGCTTGATGTGGTCGAAGTCGACCGTGTCGCCGAAGCCGGGCGTCTGGTACAGGTCGCGCGCGTACCCCCAGAGCACCTGGTTCTCCGTCAGCTTCCAGCGGTTGCACTTGAAGTGGCCGTGGTACACCGCGTCGAACCGGACCAGCGTGGTGAACAGCCGGATGTCCGCCTCGGTGATCGTGTCACCGACGAGGTACCGCTGCCGCTCCAGCCGCTCGGCCAGCCGCTCCAGACGCCGGAACACGCTCGCGCAGGCGGCCTCGTAGTCCTCCTGGGTGTGGGCGAAGCCGGCCCGGTAGACACCGTTGTTGACGTCCTCGTAGACGTCCGTCATCACCTCGTCGATCTCGTCGCGCAGTCGGTCCGGGTACAGCTCCGGTGCGCCTTCCCGGTGCAGGGCCGTCCATTCGGTCGCGAAGTCGAGTGTGAGCTGCTGGTAGTCGTTGGTGACCAGCTCGCCGCTGGGCACGTCCACGATCGCGGGCACGCTGACACCACCCGGGCAGCCGGTCTCGCGGGCGTCGTAGGCCTCACTCAGGTAGCGGATGCCGAGGACCGGGTCACGGCCGTCCTCGTCCAGGGTGAACCGCCAGCTGCGGTCGTCCTGGATCGGGTCGGCCACGGCCAGGGACAACGCGTCCTCCAGGCCGAGCAGGCGGCGTGAGACCAGCGACCGGCTCGCCCACGGGCAGGCCCGGCTGACGACCAGGCGGTAGCGCCCGGCCTCCACGGGCCAGCCGTCCCGGCCGTCGGCCGTGATCCGGTCGGCGAAGTGCGCCTTGGACCGCTTGAACGCCTTCCTCCCGTAGGCACTGTTGCCGTCGTCGCCGTCGTCGCGGCTCATGGGGGTGACCTCCTCAGCCGTATGGGGATCCTGGTGAACGCGTTCCCCGTTTTCCGCGGACGGCACGGTATGAGCACCGCCGACCGGGGCAATCGGCGGAGGTGACTGAAGAAGGAGCTGATCGCAGGACACGCGTCACCGTGCTGGTGGCGCTGGCGGCCAACCTGGTGATCGCGGCCGCCAAGGCCGTCGGCGGCCTCGCCGCGGGGTCACCCGCACTGCTGTCGGAGGCGGCGCACTCCGTCGCCGACAGTCTCAACGAGGTCTTCCTGCTGGCGGCCCTGCGCCGCAGCCGCCGACCCGCCGACCGCCGCCATCCCTTCGGCTACGGCAAGGAGCGGTTCTTCTGGTCGCTGCTCGCGGCCGTCGGGATCTTCGTGATGGGGGGCTGCTTCTCGTTCTTCCAGGGCGTCGAGGCCCTGCTGAACGAAGGGGAGGAGGACCTGGGCGGCTACGTGGCGGGCCTGGTCGTGCTGGGCGTCGCGCTGCTCGCGGAGGGCGGTTCGCTGCTGCGGGCGCTGTACCAGGTGCGCCGGCAGGGCGGGGCGGCCGCCGGGATGCGCGACCCGGCGCTGCGCACCGTCGTCGCCGAGGACGGCACCGCGGTGCTGGGCGTGACGCTGGCCATCGTCGGCATGGCCCTGCACATGGCCACCGGCCAGGTGATCTGGGAGGCGTCGGCCTCCCTGGCGATCGGCGGGCTGCTGGTCTACGTCGCCTACCGGCTGGGCCGGGAGGCCCGTGACCAGCTGATCGGCGAGGCGGCCGACCCGGAGGCCAGCGGGCGGATCCAGGCGCTGCTGCGGGCCCAGCCGGAGATCGACAGCGTCGAGGCGCTGTTCACCATGAAGACCGGCCTGGACACGGCCCTGGTGGCGGCCCGCGTCGACCTGGTGCCGGGCCTGGACAGCGAGCGGGTCGAGGAGGTCGCCGTGCGCATCAAGCGCTCGATCGCGAACACGGTGCCCGAGGCCCACCAGATCTTCCTGGACGTCACCGACCGGCCGGCGCGCGAGGCAGCGGAAAGCCCCGCCGCGACGGGGGAGCGCGGCGGGGCCTGACGGACGCATGCCCCGTCCCCGGGGGTTCACGCCCCCGGGGGGAGGCACTTCCTCGGACCGGCCCTTCGCGCGGCGCGGCCGGCCGCACCGACCGGGTCCTCGGAGGCATCTCATCCGGGGATCCGGGCCCGGCTTCCCGCCCGGTCCCGGCCGGGGCTCAGCCCTCGTGGGCCGGGTCGGCCGGTTCCAGGAGGAACACCGGGATCTCCCGGTCCGTCTTCCGCTGGTAGTCGGCGTAGTCGGGGAACGCCGCGACGGCGCGCTCCCACCACTCGGCCTTCTCGGCCCCCGTGATCTCACGGGCCGTCATGTCCTGCTTGCGCGGACCGTCCTGCACCTCCACGAGCGGGTGGGCCTTGATGTTGAAGTACCACACCGGGTGCTTGGGGGCGCCGCCGAGGGAGGCGACGGCGGCGTAACGCCCCTCGTGCTCCACGCGCATCACGGGCGTCTTGCGCAGCTTGCCGCTCCGGGCACCCCGTGAGGTCAGGACCACGACCGGCATCCCCCGCAGGGTCGTGCCCTCGGTGCCGCCGGAGCTCTCGTACAGTTCCACCTGCTTGCGCACCCAGTCCTCCGGACTCGGTTCGTACTCTCCCTGGAGAGGCATCGCGTTCCGTCCCATCGTCGCGTTCACGGCTGTTGCCTGAACACAACACCATTGCGCACGCGCTTCATCCGCAACCGGGCGGGGCGTGTCCCGTGCCGCGCCCTCACCCCGGCGCGAGCGCCATCCGCAGGGCCAGGGCCGTCATCACCCCGCCGGCCGCCAGTGCCGTCACCAGCCGTCCCCGACGTCCCGTCAGCGCCCGTCCCAGCAGCGCCCCGCCGCCCGCCAGCATGACCTGCCAGCTCGCCGAGGCGGCGAACGCGGCCAGCACGAACACGCCCTGCTCCAGCGGGCCGGCCGGCCCGGTGGTCCGGGTGCCCAGCACCAGGGCGGCGAAGTAGATCACGGTGGTGGGGTTGAGCAGGGTGATGCCGAGCAGCCCGAAGTAGGCCCGGGCCGGGCCCGGGGGAGGGGGAGCGGACCGGGTCGCGAGCCGGTGACCGCGGTACTCGCGCAGCGCGCCGGCCGCGCCCCACGCGGCCAGCGCCAGCAGCACCAGGACGCAGACCCAGCGCAGCGGACCGAGCACCGGCCGCAGCGCGGAGGCCAGGGCCGTGCCCCCGAGCGTGGCGGCCAGGGCGTAGAGCCCGTCGGCGGTGGCGACGCCGAGGGCGGCGCACACCCCGGTGCGCAGGGTCGTCCGTGCGGTGAGGGAGACGAGGTAGGCCCCGACGGCGCCCACGGGGACGGCGATGCCGTATCCGGCGAGCAGCCCCGCGACGAGCGCGCCGGTCATGACCGCGGCGCGGTCGGCCCTCCGCGGTGGCCGGACTGCTGCTGTCGGCGCGCGGCGCAGGTGGCGTCGGACAGGTGCAGCGGAGGAGTGTGTGAAGACATGGCTGGATCCTGGGGTCCGCCCCGCCCCGGCGACAACCGGTTTTCGCCCCGGGGACGGCCCGCGCCCCGGCGGGGGATCCGGGCGGGCCCTCACCGCACCGCGCACACACCGGGCCCGCACGGCGGGTTCGAACGGGGGGACGGTCATCCCCGGCCATGTTGCCGCCGTCGGCGATCTGGCCGAACTTCCCGTCGCCTCATAGGTGCCTGAGGCATCTAATGACAATCGGCACGACGCACTCCACGTCTGCGAGGTCTTCATGACGGACACCACCGCACCCGTCGCCTTCCCCCAGAACCGGACCTGCCCCTACCACCCGCCCGCCGCCTACGACGCGCTGCGCGCCGAACGGCCCCTGACCCGGATCACCCTCTACGACGGCCGCGAGGCCTGGCTCGTCAGCGGGCACGCGACCGCCCGCGCGCTGCTGGCCGACCCGCGCCTGTCGTCCGACCGCGACCGCCCCGGCTTCCCCGCCACCACCGAGCGCTTCGCGGGCATCCGCGACCGCCGCGCCGCACTGCTCGGCGTCGACGACCCCGAGCACCGCAGGCAGCGGCGCATGGTCGTCGGGGACTTCACCTTCAAGAAGGCCGTGGAGCTGCGGCCGCGCATCCAGCGGATCGTCGACGAGCGGCTCGACGCGATGATTGCCCAGGGCCCGCCCGCCGACCTGGTCGGCGCCTTCGCGCTGCCCGTGCCGTCCAGGGTGATCTGCGCCCTGCTCGGCGTCCCGTACGACGACCACGACTTCTTCGAGACCCAGTCCCGCCGGCTGCTGCGCGGCCCCGAGACCGCCGACGTGCTGGACGCCCGCGACCGGCTGGAGGCCTACTTCGGCGAACTGATCGAGCGCAAGCGGCGCGAGCCGGGCGACGGCCTCCTGGACGACCTGGTCCGGCGGCAGCTGCACGACGGCGCCCTCGACCGCGACGGTCTGATCGCCATGGCCCTCATCCTGCTCGTCGCGGGCCACGAGACGACCGCCAACATGATCTCGCTGGGCACCTTCACCCTGCTCCGGCACCCCGAGCGGCTCGCCGAGCTGCGCGCCGACCCGGCGCTGGTGCCGGACGCGGTCGAGGAGCTGATGCGGCTGCTGTCGATCGCGGACGGCATGCTGCGCGTGGCCGTCGACGACATCGAGGTGGCCGGGACGACGATCCGCCGCGGCGAGGGCGTGGTCTTCGCGACCTCGGTCATCAACCGCGACGAGTCCGTCTACCCGGACCCCGACACCCTCGACTGGAACCGCTCCACCCGGCACCACGTCGCCTTCGGCTTCGGCATCCACCAGTGCCTCGGCCAGAACCTCGCCCGCGCGGAGCTGGAGATCGCCCTGCGCGGTCTCCTCGAACGGCTGCCCGCCCTGCGCCTGGCCGCACCGCCCGAGGAGATCCCCTTCAAGCCCGGCGACACCATCCAGGGGATGCTGGAACTCCCCGTGACCTGGTGAGGGGCCCGCGCCCATGCACACCGAGACCGACATCGCCATCGACCTGGACCGCTGCATCGGCGCGGGCCAGTGCGCCCTGACCGCGCCCGGCGTGTTCACCCAGGACGACGAGGGCTACAGCACCCTGCTGCCCGGCCGGGAGGACGGCGGCGGCAGCCCCCTGGTGCGGGAGGCGGCCCGCGCCTGCCCGGTCGGCGCCATCACCGTCTCCCGGCCGGCCGGCTGACCGGTCCGGCCACCGGACCACCCCCTAGGGTGTGCGGGATGACCGCACCGGAACCAGCCCGCGCACCCTTCCTCTACGTCATCGTCTGCGCCGCCGGTGTCGCCGGCGGTGTCGGCGAGCTGATCACCGCGGCGCAGGCGCGGGGCTGGGAGGTCGGGGTCATCGCCACACCGGTCGCGGCGAACGGCTTCTTCGACATCGCCGCCGTCGAGACCCTCACCGGCCGGCCCGTCCGCGCGGCCTGGCGCACCCCGGCCGAGCCGCGCCCCTTCCCCGCACCCGACGCCGTCGTGGTGGCGCCCGCCACCTTCAACACCGTCAACAAGTGGGCGGCCGGACTGGCCGACACCCTCGCCGTGGGCACGCTGTGCGAGGCGGCCGGGCTCGGCGTGCCGATCGCGGTGCTGCCGTGCGTGGCCGGCGCGCTGGCCGCCCACCCGGCCTACGGGGAGAGCCTGCAGCGGCTGCGCGGCATGGGGGTGCGGTTCGGCGAGCCGTACACCGGGGAGCCCCGGGAGGACGGCGGCCGGGCGGAGTTCGGCTGGCAGCGGGCACTGGACCTGCTGGCGGACGACTGACCGCCCGGGCGCGGGGACCGCCCTCGCCCGGAGGGCCGGACCCGGGGCCCGCGCACCCGTACGCTCGCCGTGAACCCCTCCCGAGAGGCAGGAGCAAGCAACGATGCAGTACGTGAAGCTCGGTTCGACCGGCCTGGACGTCTCGCGGATCTGTCTGGGATGCATGACCTACGGGGTGCCCGACCGCGGCACGCACGAGTGGACCCTGGACGAGGAGGCCGCGCGCCCGCTGATCCGGCAGGCGGTCGAGCAGGGCATCACCTTCTTCGACACGGCCAACGTCTACTCCGACGGCACGAGCGAGGAGATCGTCGGCCGGGCCCTGCGCGACTTCGCCCGGCGGGACGAGATCGTCCTCGCCACCAAGGTGCACGGCCGGATGCGGCCGGGGCCGAACGGCGGGGGACTGTCCCGCAAGGCGATCCTCACCGAACTCGACCACAGCCTCGCCCGGCTCGGCACCGACCACGTCGACCTCTACCAGATCCACCGCTTCGACCCGCACACCCCGGTCGAGGAGACCATGGAGGCCCTGCACGACGCCGTCAAGGCCGGCAAGGTCCGCTACATCGGGGCGAGTTCGATGTACGCCTGGCAGTTCTCCAAGATGCAGTACACCGCGCGGCTGAACGGCTGGACCCGGTTCGTCTCCATGCAGAACCACTACAACCTGCTCTACCGCGAGGAGGAGCGCGAGATGCTCCCGCTCTGCGCCGACCAGGGCGTGGGCGTGCTGCCGTGGAGCCCGCTGGCCCGGGGCCGGCTCACCCGCGACTGGGGCACCACCACCGCCCGCAGCGCCACCGACACCTTCGGCAGCACCCTCTACCAGGAGGGCGACCGCGCCATCGTCGAAGCGGTCACCCGGATCGCCGGCGACCGGGGCGTCCCGCGTGCCCGGGTCGCCCTCGCCTGGCTCCTCGCCCAGGACACGGTGGCGGCCCCGATCGTCGGGGCGTCGAAGCCGGAGCACCTGCGGGACGCGGTGGCGGCGGTCGACCTCGCACTCGGCGAGAAGGACCTGGAGGAACTCGCGAGCCCGTACACCCCCCACCCCATCGCCGGGCACTGATCCTGCGCGGCGGGCCCCGGCCGCCCGGCCGGGGCCCGCCGCGTGCCTTTTTCGGGGGCGTGATCCGGCGAATACACGGTGGCGAAAACAAGATGGCCGATACCACGATCCGGCCGCGCGCCGTGATTGACATTCTGTCAAAAGGCGCTGGTTGCGTGCCCAATGAGCGAAACCGTGCGATCGCTTGTTCCGTCTCGTTGACCTGTGCAAAGGTGTGCCCTGTCGGCGTGTCCAGAACACGCCGATCTTTCGTGCGCGCGCGGCCTCCCGGTCGGCAAACCCCTTGGTACGGACTATTCGGCATGTCCCTGAGAGGAATGCAGTGTGAAGGACGCAGGCCCGTCGAATTCCCCGGACCCGGTCCGCAGGTACCGCCCGACGGACGAGCAGCTCAGCGCCGAACTCCGCACATGGACCGGCGCCACGCCCGCACTGCACCCCGTCGGCGAACTCCTGGACCGGCACTGGGAGGCGGCCTTCGCCTACGCCCGCCTGTGCACCGACGGCCCGCGCCCCGCGGGGATGCTCACCACCGCCGCGTTCACCCGGCTGTTCGGCGAGAGCCTGCGGCAGAACGGCCCGACCTCGGCCTGGCGGCCGCATCTCCTCGTCACCGTACGGCGCATCGCGGCCGAGTGGTCCGGTGACCACCGCCGCGAGATGCTCCACCCCGATCTCCTGACCGGCGGCGCCGACACCCCGCACCCGGCCGCGCGGCTGCTGCCGGTGCCGCACCGCCGCCTGCTCACCGGGGCGTTCCAGCGGCTGCCCCAGTCCGCGCGCTGCCTGCTGTGGCACGTCGAGGTCGAACGGGAACCGCTCGCTTCCCCGGCCGGGCTGCTCGGCCTCGACGAGGAGAGCGCCCGCGTCGAACTCGGCCGTGCCCGCGACCGGCTGCGCGAGGAGTGCCTCCAGCTGCACCGTGAGCTCGCTCCCGACGAGGAGTGCCGCCGCTATCTGCGTCTGCTCGACGTGACGTACCGTCGGGGCGGCCTGAACATCGACCCGGATCTACGCGCGCACATCGACGGCTGCCTGCACTGCAGCGCCGCGGCCGACCAGCTGGACCGGTTCAACGACGGACTCGGCACGGCCCTGTCCGAAGCCGTCCTCGGCTGGGGCGGAGCGGAGTACGCGCGGAGCAGGACGGGCACCGACCCGGACCCCTCCCGGCCCGCCGAACCGACCCCGGACCCGCCGTCCCCCGCCGGCTTCACGGCCCTGGCCGCCGGCACCCCGCACGGCCCCCCGGGTCACCGCCGGGACTTCACCGCCAAGGGCAGCGCCGCGTTCGGTCACGGGGCCGTGCCGCCCCCTCCCGTCCCCGCCTCCGATCCGGTGGCGCCGGTTCCGGCGGCCGACCCCGACCCGGTGGCGCGGGCCCGAGCGGTCTTCCCCGACCCTGCCGGCCCTGCCGGTGCTCCCGACCCCGTGACGCTCGCCGGTGCGATCGGGGAGTCCTTCACCGACCCCGGCGGCCCGGCACCGGCGCCCGCCCCGCCCCGGCCCGGACCCCCGGGCGAGGCCGCGACGGCGGCCGGGCACGCCCCGCTCGGCCAGGACGCTCCCCCCGTCCCACCCGTGGCCCCGCCGGCCGGGGACGCACCCCGCGACGCACCCGCGCCGCGCCCGCAGGGCGTGGGCCCCCGCACCGCCGCCCGCCGCGCCGCCCAGAAGGCCGCCCGCCGTACCGCACGCCGCCGGAACGTCACCGCCGGCGTCCTGACCGCCGGGGGTCTCGTCGTGCTCCCGCTGGTCCTGTGGAACCTCGGCGGCTCCGGCGACGGCCCCCCGGCCGGAGCGCAACGGCAGACCGAGGCCCCCGACACCCAGGAGCCGACCACCGAGCCGTCCTTCGTCGGCGCGAGCCAGGCCGGGAAGGACACGCTGCGCGGCCGGCTGCGCAACGCCGACTCGGACCTGTGCGTCGGCCTCGACGGGGGCAAGGCGGTCGAGGGCGCCGAGGCCCTGCTCACCGACTGCGGCTCGGACCCGGCCCTGCAATGGGTCTACGAGACCGACGGACTCCTGCGCAGCGGCGCCGACCCCAACCTGTGCCTCGACTCGGGCCTCGGCTACTCCGTGCGGCTCGCCCCCTGCGCGGGCCCGTCCGCAGCGGACGCCCAGGACGTCCGCTACGACTTCACCCGGCAGGGCGCCCTCGTGCCCCGGTCGGACGAGAACCTGGCCCTGACCCCGTCCGCGACGGACGGCTCGGGCGCCCTGGTCCTCAAGACCCGGGCCGACGACCCGGTGCAGCGCTGGGTGATCGACACCTCCAAGGCCGATCTGCGCATGCAGGCGGTCACCTGGAACGCGCCCGCCCCGGCCCGGCCGCCCGCGCCCGCCTCCACCCCGCCGGCGCGCCCGGAGCCGACACCGACCCCCGCGGCGACCACCCCCGGCCCTTCACCGAGCAGCCTGGAACCCACCGCCGTCCCCTGCCCGCGCTACGCCTACCACTGCGACGAGGACGGCGGGTACGGGCAGCCCGGCTACGGCTACCCGGGCTACGGCTACGGCGGTCCCCGCGGCGGCCACGGACACGTCGGGGACGGCCGCCGCTGACCGGTGCGCCGAGGGCGCTCAGGGGCCGACGACGTTCAGCGACAGCCACAGCGCCGCCACGGCCGGAACCAGCGCGGCCGGCACCGCGAGCAGGCCGAGCCGCGTGAACTCGCCGAGGCCGATCCGGTGACCCTGCTGCTGCGCGATCCGCCGCCACAGCAGGGTCGCGAGGGACCCGGCGTACGTCAGGTTCGGGCCGATGTTGACCCCGATCAGCACGGCGAGCACCACTCCGGGCCCGGCCCCGGCGGTCAGCGGCAGCAGCACCAGCACGGCCGGCAGGTTGTTGATGAGGTTGGCCAGCACCGCGGCCAGGACGGCCACGGCCAGCAGCGCGAGCAGGCCCGTCCCGCCGGGCAGCACCCGCCGCAGCGCGTCGGCCAGCCCGTGGTCGACGACCGCCCGGACGACGACGCCGAGGGCCAGCACGAACGCGAGGAACGCCGGGGCCGCCGAGCGCACCACCGTCAGCGGTGTCGCCTTCCGCCGCACCAGCGCGCGCCCGGCCAGGACCAGGGCACCCGCCAGGGCGGCCCACGCCGGGGAGATCCCGACGGCCGAGGCGACGACGAACCCGGCGAGGGTGCAGCCGACCGTGACCAGCGCGAACAGCGGCAGCGGCTCGGCGGGCCCGGCCGGGCCGGGGGAGGGGAGGGGGGTCGCGAGCTCGCGGTCGAAGAAGCGGCGGAACACCAGGTACTCGGCGATGATCGCGACCAGCCACGGCAGCGCCATGAGGGCCGCGAAACGGGTGAAGGTCAGGCCGCTCGCCGCGAACGCCAGCAGGTTGGTCAGGTTGGAGACCGGCAGCAGCAGCGAGGCGGTGTTCGACAGATGGGCGCAGGCGTACAGGTGCGGACGGGCCTCGACGCCCATGCGGGTGGCGGTGGCGAGCACCACCGGAGTGAGCAGGACGACCGTGGCGTCCAGGCTGAGCACCGCCGTGATCAGGGAGGCCAGGACGAACACGGCGGTCAGCAGCCGCACGGGCCGGCCCGCGGCGCGGCGGGCCGTCCACGCCCCGCACGCCGTGAACAGTCCCTCGACGTCGCAGAAGTGGGCCAGCACCAGGACGGCCGCGAGGAAGCCCACCACCGGCCCCAGCCGCTGGATCTCCTCCCAGGCGTGGCCGGGGGAGACGATGCCCGCGCCGACGGCCAGGGCGGCGGCGGGCACCGCCAGCACCGCCTCGGGCAGCCCGCGGGGCCGGGCGACGGCGAACAGGAGGACGGCGACCAGCAGCGTCACGGACAGGACTGCGGCGAGCGGGGTGTTCAGGGCGGGGTCCTCCGGGACGGGGTCACGACGTGCCCGCCCATGAAACCAGCCCTCGGTAAGAACTCCGCGAGAGCCCTGCCCGCCGCCGGTCCGGCGCCCGCGGGTGGGGCGGCGGACGGCGGAGCCGCGTCAGAGCTCCTCGACCAGCGCCAGCTCCGCCCAGATCGTCTTGCCCTCCGCGTTGTGCCTGCTGCCCCAGCGCTGGGTCAGCTGGGCGACCAGCAGCAGTCCCCGGCCGCCCTCGTCCCAGGTCTTGGCCCGGCGCAGGTGCGGCGCGGTGTGGTTGGTGTCGGACACCTCACAGATCAGCGTGGCCGCGTCGTGGATGAGCCGGAGCCTTATCGGCGGGGCGCCGTAGCGGATGGCGTTGGTCACCAGCTCGCTCACCACCAGCTCGGCCGTGAACGTCGCCTCGACCAGCCCCCAGCGTTCGAGCTGGTCCACGACCTGCTTGCGGATGGGGGCCACCAGGGCCGGGTCGGCCGGGATGTCCCACGTGGCGACCTGGGAGGACGGCAGGCCGCGGGTGCGCGCCAGCAGCAGGGCCACATCGTC
The DNA here is from genome assembly GCF_042878735.1 of Streptomyces sp. NPDC003456. Taxonomy (NCBI): domain Bacteria; kingdom Bacillati; phylum Actinomycetota; class Actinomycetes; order Kitasatosporales; family Streptomycetaceae; genus Streptomyces; species Streptomyces sp. NPDC003456. The sequence continues at coordinate 896,171 of NZ_JBIAOK010000001.1, read as the reverse complement.
GGCGGAACCGCCCGGCGGGAGCAAGGAGTGCAGCACCCGGTCGCACGTCTCGTCGAGGGAGTCCGAGGGGATCGACAGGGCTTCCAGGACCATCCGGGTGCCCGCGTCGAGGTCCCGCTCCCGGCCGGCCAGCAGGCCGTCCGTGTGGAAGGCCAGGACGCTGCCCTCGCGCAGCTCCACGTCGACGCTCTCGAACGGCAGCCCTCCGACGCCGAGCGGCGGTCCCGAGGGCACGTCGAGCCGGCGCGCCGGACCGTCGGGCGGGGCCACCAGCGGCAGCGGGTGCCCGGCGCGGGCCAGCGAGCAGCGCCGGGACACCGGGTCGTACACCGCGTACAGGCAGGTGGCGCCGACCTCGCCGGTGCCCGCGTCCCCGCCGGACTCCAGCGACAGCCTTACCACCAGGTCGTCGAGGTGGGTGAGCAGTTCGTCCGGGGCCAGGTCGATGTCGGCGAGCGTGCGCACGGCGGTGCGCAACCGGCCCATCGTGGCCGAGGCCTGGATGCCGTGGCCGACGACGTCCCCGACGACCATCGCGACCCTCATCCCGGACAGCGGGATCACGTCGAACCAGTCGCCCCCCACACCCGAGCGGGTGGCCGGCAGATAGCGCGAGGCCGCCTCGACGGCCGCCGTCCGCGGCAGCGTCCGGGGCAGCAGGCTGCGCTGCAGGGTGAGGGTCGTCTCCCGCTCGCGGGAGTAGCGGCGCGCGTTGTCGATGCAGACGGCGGCCCTGGCCGTGACCTCCTCGGCCAGCAGGACGTCGTCCTCGGTGAAGGGCTCGGGGCGCCGGAAGCGGGTGAACACGGCGACGCCGAGGGTGGTGCCGCGGGCCGTGAGCGGGACCGACATCGTGGAGTGGACGCCGTACTCGCGGATCCGGCTGAAGCGCGCCGGGTCCCAGGCGAGCCACCGCTCCAGATCGTCCGCGGAGCCCGAGGCGACGACCGTGTGGCCCGCGGACAGGGAGGCGGCCTGCGGGGAGGTCTCCGGGTAGAGGTCCGTCTGCCCCGGCTTGGCGACCGCCTCGGGGTCGCCCGGGTTGACCGACCGGTGGGCGACCCGGCGCAGGGCCACGGGCGGTGCCGGCGGCCCGGCGGACTCCTCGCCGTGCTCCCGGGGGTCCAGCAGGTCGACGCTGACGAAGTCGGCGAGGGCCGGGACGCACACGTCCGCCATCTCCTGCGCGGTGCGGGTGACGTCGAGGGTGGTGCCGATGCGCACGCTCGCCTCGTTGACCAGCTGGAGCCGCTCGCGCGAGCGGTACTGGTCGGAGAAGTCGTGGGCGGTCACGCACACGCCCCGCACCCGGCCCGAGGCGTCGGTCAGCGGGGCCATCCGGGCCAGCCACGCGTGCGGCCCGCGCGTCTCGCCCCCGGCCTTCATGTACGTCTGCATGTCCTGCCGCCGGCCGGTGCCCAGCACCTGGCGCAGACGCTCCTCCAGCTCCCTGTTCTGCGGCCGGCTGCCGATGTCGGTGGGCCTCAGGCCGAGCAGCCGCTCCGCGGGCAGGCCGACGAGGTCCGCCATGGCGTCGTTGACCCCGCGCAGCCGCAGCCGCTCGTCGTAGATCATCGTGGCGCAGGGCGACTGGCGCAGCGCCGCGCGCACCAGCGGGTCCTCCTCGGGCAGCCCGTGGGGCGGTCCGTGCCGCGGGGACACGGCGAGCCAGTCGGTCGTCTCCGGGCCGTCAGGCGGCCGGCGGTGGGCGAGCACCCAGACCGGCACCGGGTGCCCGTCGCGGTGACGGAGGGTGAGAGTGCCGCTCCAGCGCTGCTCGCCCTCGACACGGGGCCGTGCGGCGCCGTCGGCCAGGAGCCCGGCGGCCGGGCGCCCCACCACCTCGTCGGCGGTGTGACCCAGCAGGCGGCGGGCGCCCTCGTTCCACTCGGTGAGCGTGCCGTCCACGGCGATCACGGCACGGGCGGCCGCACCCTCGTCGAACGCATCGTCCGGGCTCATCGTCGCCACTCCATACGGACACTCTCAGTGAACGGAAGCGCCACCAGAGTCCCAGACTAGTGCGTGGGCGCCCGGCATGAACCGGTAACCCCGGGGCTGCCCGGTCCGTCCGGACCGCCGGGGAGCGCCACGGGCCTTGCGGAGCGTGGGCCGCCGGCAGGCCGGCCCCGGCACGCGCGCGTAGCCTGGGGGCATGCCAGCGGTGCGGGTCGACGGCATCGAGGTCGCGTACGACCGGGTGGGCCAGGGCCCGCCCCTCGTGCTGGCGCACGGCGCCACGAGCGACGCCCGTCTGTTCCGGCCGCAGCTCCAGGACCTGGCCGACGAGTTCACCGTCGTCGCCTGGGACGAGCCGGGCGCCGGGCGCTCCTCCGACGTACCGGCCTCCTTCTCGCTGGCCGGCTACGCCCGCTGCCTGGCGGCCGTCATCGAGGACGTGGACCTCGGCCCGGCGCACGTGCTCGGCCTCGCCTGGGGCGGCACGGTGGTCCTGGAGCTCTACCGGCTCCACCCGGCCCTGGTCCGCACACTGGTGCTCGCCGACACCTACGCCGGCTGGAAGGGGTCGCTGAGCGCGGCGGAGGTGCGCTCGCGGGTTCGGGGCGCCGAGCGGGCGCTCGCCGTGCCGGACGAGGCGTTCGCCCCGAGCCTGCCGGGGCTGTTCGCCGGGACGCCGCCCGCCGGGGTGGTGCGTCTGTTGTCCGTGATGTCGGCGCAGACGCGCCCGCGCAGCATGCGGGCCGAACTCGCCGCCATGGCGGACGCCGACCTGAGCGGCCTGCTCCCGCGGATCCGCGTCCCGACCCTGCTGCTGTGGGGCGAACTGGACGCCCGTTCCCCCGTGGAGCCGGTGGCCCGCCGGTTCCTCGACGCCGTCCCGCAGGCCACGCTCGTGGTGCTCCCGGGCGCCGGGCACCTGAGCAACATCGAGGCGCCCGAGGCGTTCAACCGGACGGTCCGCGAGTTCTGCCGCGCGCGCTCGTGACCGGCCCGGCCCCCGCGGCGCCCGATCAGCCCGAGGTACCTTAGACCGACTGCTCTGACCTGGGGCTATTTACGCGTCAGTACCCGAGCGGTACCGTGAAGGCATGCCAGCTCTCAACGTCGAGTTCAGCGACCGCGAACTTGAGGACCTGCGGCAGATCGCCAAGGAGCGCGGTACGTCCATGAAAGCCCTCGTGCGGGAGGCGGCCGCCGCCGACATAGCGCGTCACCGGGCCCTGCAGGAGGGCGCGGAGGCCTTCCGCCGGTTCTTCGCCACCCACGCCGACGAGTTCGCCGCCGCGTTCCCCGAGGACGAACCGCCCGGCAGGGGCGAAGGACGGGCCGCCTGACCGATGGCATCCGTCATCCACATCGACGTGCCCTGGCTGCTGCAGCGCCACGAAGAGGTCCTGCCCGACCAGCCCACCGTCAACGACTTCTCCGCGCTGGTCGCCGCCGTCGCCCGGCACCGCGTCGATCCGCCGCGCCTCGGCGTGGACTCCGACCCCGCCTGGCGGGCCGCCGCCCTGCTGCACACCATCGCCCTGCTGCGACCGCTGCCCTCGGCCAACGCCCGCTTCGCCTGCGCGACGGCCGTGGCGTACATGTTCGTCAGCGGGGTCGGCATCGACCCGCCCTACGGCGCCCTCGTCGACCTCGCCCGCGACCTGATGTCCGGCACGGCCGACGTCTACGGCGCCGCCGACCGGCTGCGCTCCTGGCAGATCTGAGGCGGGCCGGTCCGCGGCCCCCTCGCCCCCATTCCCGCGCGGTACGGGAAAACATCGAAAGCAGAGGCGAACGACGTACGGGTGTTCCCGTCTTTCTGACTTCCCGTCAATGGCGCATATGTGGCCCGCGCGCCTTGTTGCTCCTGTGGAGGTTGTGCAAGAGTGCACCACGCGTGCGGGGGGAATGGCCAGGTGTCGCACGCGCACAGTCGACCGGGTCCGAATCGCCGCCGGTGAATTCGCACCTCCCGCGCCGCGCCAAAAAGGGACGCACCTACCGGGCCTCCTTTTCGGCGACAGGACTTCTGTGAGTCGCACGCGTGGGAAGGAACCATCTCAGTGCCCACCCCCCACCCCCCTCGTCCCGCGTATCCCCCGTCCGGCGGGGATCCGGGGGACTCCGACGAGCACCTCGCCGCCCCGCTGAGAGGCACCCCGGAGGGCGAGGTCGCCGCCCGCTCCGTCGCCCTGCTGATGGCGCGGCACTGGCGGCCGGTGCACGAGTACGCCGTCATCTGCCTCGCCTCCTCGGCGGAGGTCGCCTCCATGGTCACGGGGACCGCCTTCCACCGGACCCTCAACCGCCTCGCGTTCGGCGAGTCCGCCGTCGCGCTGCGCCCGGCCCTTCTGGTCACCGTGCGCGACACGATCCGCGAGTGGTCGGGCGACGACCGAATATCCGCCGCACTGCCCGCCCTGCAGAAACCCGCGGGGGGACGCGGACTTCGCGCCGCGACGTCCGTGACACCGGAGAACCGCCTCCTCGCGGAGCGGGCGTTCCACGCGCTTCCCGCCGCCGCCCGCTGCCTGCTGTGGCACTCGGAGGTCGAGGCCGACCCGCTGCACGTACCGGCGGGACTGCTGGGCATGGACGCCGACATCGCGTCCGCCGCCCGCGACCAGGCGCGCGACACCTTCCGCGAGGGCTGCGTGCGCGCCCACCGCGACCTGGCCCCCACCCAGGACTGCCGGTTCTACAACCGGCTCCTGGACGTGCCGATCCGGCGGGGCGGCGCCCTGCTGCCCGATGTCCAGGACCACCTCGCCCAGTGCCGCCACTGCCGCAACGCGGCCGAGCAACTCAGCCATTTCGACGGGCCGTTGGGCCCGCTGATCGCGGAAGCCGTCCTCGGCTGGGGCGCCCGCCGGTATCTCGACTCGCGTCCCGGACGGGCGGCGCACGGCGCGCGGGGCACCCGTGCGGGCCGGCGCGGCGGCGGACGGCGGGGCGGCGGCCGGCACGGGCTCCTGTCGCGGATCCCCTCTCCGGTGCGCCGGGTGCCGCTGGCGCTGCCCTCCTCGCGGACCCTGCGCTCGGGTCTGGGCGCGGTGTCGGCCGGGGTGCTGGCCACCGTGCTCATCGCCGGCCTCAACTCCTACGACGGCGGCCAGGCCGACCCGGCGGGCTCCAGCAGCGCCGACAACGGTGCCACCTCCGCCGCGCCCCCCGGCACGGCCGGCCTGCCCGCGTCGCTGGACGTGACACGGCTGCGCAACACCGGGGCCGGTCTCTGCCTCGACGTCCGCGGACTGCCGAAGGAGGGCTCGGGAACCAGGCTCGCGGCCTGCTCGTCGGTGTGGACCCAGCAGTGGACGGTCGAGGACGACGGCCTGCTGCGCAGCGTCGCCGATCCGGGGCTGTGCCTGGACTCGCACAAGGACGCCGGTGTGGTCGTCCTCGGCACCTGCGCCGACGAGGACGCCGAGCGGGGCGACGACGTGCGCTACGACCTCACCGTGCACGGGGAGTTGCTGCCCCGCTGGGACGAGCAGCTCGCCCTGGCCCCGGCCGGCGACAAGCCGGACGCCGATCTGGTGGTGAAGGTGCGTGACCGCACCGACGCCCAGCGCTGGCAGACCGAGCCGCTGCCGACGACGGCCGGGTCGCTGGCCGCCGAGGATCAGGACGACCCCTCGTCCCGGCAGGTGGCCGTACCGGGCGGCGGCCGCACGCCCTGACGGCGCGCTCCGGGGACCGGGCCGGGGGGCGCGGCGCCCCCCCCCCCCCCCCCCGGCGGGCGGGGGGGGGGGGCGCCCCGGGGGGCGGGGCCCCCCCCCGGGGGGGGGGGGGGGGGCGCCCGGGGCGGGGGGGGGGGGGTCCGGGGGGGGGCCCCCCCCCCGGGGGGGGGGGCGGGGGGCCCGGGGGGGGGCGGGGGGGCCCCCGGCGCCGCGCGGCCCGGCGTCAGGCCGGGTCCGCGGCCAGGTCGGCGCGGCCCACCGTGTGCGGGGTGGCGTGGCCCGACAGGGCGAGCGTGAGGTCGAGTTCGGCGAGCAGGCAGCGGATGACGTGCTCGACGCCCGGCCTGCCGTCCAGGCCCAGGCCGTACACGTACGGGCGGCCCAGCAGGACGGCCCGGGCGCCGAGGGCGAGGGCCTTGAAGACGTCGTCGCCCGTGCGGATGCCGCTGTCGAACAGCACCGTGAGCCGGTCGCCGACGGCCCCGGCGACCCGCTCCAGGGCGTCGGCGGCCGCGACGGAGCCCGCCACCTGCCGTCCGCCGTGGTTGGAGACGACCACGCCGTCCATGCCCGCGTCGGCGGCCCGCCGGGCGTCGTCCGGGTGGAGCACGCCCTTCAGCACGATCGGGCCGTCCCAGTTCTCCCGCAGGAACGCCAGGTCCGGCCAGGTCTTGGCCGGGTCGGAGAACATCCCGACGAAGTGCATCACGGCCGCGTTCGGGTCCTCGTGCACCGGCTTGGCCAGGCCCGCGCGGAAGGCCGGGTCGGAGAAGTAGTTGGCCGTGCCGACGCCGTGCAGGAACGGCAGGTACGCCTGGTCCAGGTCGCGGGGCCGCCACGACAGCAGGGGCGTGTCCAGGGTGACGACCAGCACGCTGTACCCGGACGCCTTCGCGCGGCCGAGGAAGCTGCGGGCCACCTCCGGGTCCTTGGGCCAGTACAGCTGGAACCACCGCTCGGCGTCGCCCATGGCCTCGGCGACCTGCTCCATGGGTGTGCTGGACGCCGAGGACAGGATGTACGGCACGCCCTGCGCCGCGGCGGCCAGGGCCGCGGCGGTCTCCGCCTCCGGGTGCATGATCGACAGCACGCCTACCGGGGCCAGCGCCAGCGGGGCGGGCAGGGCGCGGCCGAGCACCTGCACCGACAGGTCCCGCTCGTGCACGTCCCGGAGCATGCGCGGCACGATGCGGCGGCGCTCCAGGGCGGCCCGGTTCGCCCGGGCCGTGCTGCCGTCGCCCGCGCAGCCCGCCACGTAACCGACCGGGCCGGGGCCGAGCCGCTGCTCGGTCAGCTCCTCCAGCCGCGTCAGGTCGGTGGGCAGCCGCGGTACGGCGCCCGACATGCCGTCGAGGTAGATCTCGTACTGGAAGTCGGCCCAGTGCTTGCCCACGCCACGCCCCGCCTCTCGTCGTCTCCTCGTCGCGACCGTGCCGGGCCGAGGATACCGAGCGGTATGCGGCCGGTGGATCGGGAGTGATCGCGGATGCCGTCGGATGGCGGTTACGCGTCGGGAGCATGAACGCAAGCGGTTGCAAAGTGGCCGCAGGAGAGCGGAATCGGAATGTTTCCGGCCTATTAACGAGCGCAGGTAAATCAGCCATCTGGCCGCTTCAGGTCGCCCCTGACCGCCCAGTTACGGGCTTCGCACGTGCAGATTCCGTAACTTCTCGCCACTGATTCAACACGCAAGGTTACTGAAACCCGTGGGGTCGATGTGTGTTTCGGCTGCGGACTCGGCAGACTCGCGCTCGCCGCTCCGGGCACCATCCGAGCACGGGTCGGCACACGTCGTCATCGAGCGGAAGGATGCACACAATGCGGACCCCCGCGCGCTGGGCCATGACTGTCGGACTGACGGCCACCGCCGTCTGCGGACCCCTCTCCGGGGCCGCGCTCGCCGACCCGGGTCAGGCCCCCACCGCGCTCTACGCCCCCTCGGCCCTCGTGCTCACGGTGGGCCACGGAGAGAGCGCGATCGCCACCACTCCGGAACGCGCGGTCACCCTGACCTGTGCCCCGAGGCCCTCGGGCACCCACCCGGCCGCCGGCCCCGCCTGCGCGGAGCTGCAGGGCGTGAGCGGCAACTTCGACGCCCTGGCGGCGAAGGAGGGCGTCATGTGCACCAAGCAGTACGACCCCGTCGTCGTCACCGTCGACGGTGTCTGGCAGGGCAAGCGCGTCTCGTACGAGCGCACGTTCTCCAACGACTGCATGAAGAACGCCTTCGGAACGGGCGTCTTCTCCTTCTAGGAGAGCCCCATGGACCGGGATCGCGTCGTCCCCGTGAGGCACAGCGGACCGTGGCTGGGGAGCCGGGCCGCTGTCACGGGAGCCGCGATCTCGTGCAAGGAGGCCGGCGGGCGGAGTGGGGCCGCCCGCCGGCCTCCGGACTCTCTCCGGGGCCGGTGCGTCAGGCCCGGTCCCGATGGCTCGTGTCGCACCACGGATAGCGGCGGCTGCGGCGGCAGGTGCACAGGGCGACGCGGAACCGGTCCGAGGACACGACGGTCCCGTCCTCCAGTTCCACCTCCACCGGGCCCTCCATCAGCAGCGGCCCCTTGCGCTGGATCGACACGCGGCGCGGGGCCCCGGACCGGTCAGACGGGGAGTTCGGCACGGACCACCACCAGCTCTTCGTCGTTCTCCGCCTCGGACAGCAGGCCCCGCTCGCGCAGCCAGCGCTCCCGGCCGCGCAGGACGGGGCCGAAGTCGATCCGCTGCCGGCGGGTCACCGCGGCCTTCAGCCCGGCCGCGCGCAACTGCGCGACCGTCAGCTCGGGGTCGGCGAGCGCCGACTGCACGAGCAGCAGCACCCCGCCCGGCCGCAGCAGCGCGGGCGCCTCCCGGCAGATCCGGTCGACGACCAGGCGTCCGTCACCACCCGCGTCCCAGGCCCGGGCCGCGCCGCGCGGTGCGCGACGGCCGTCCGGTGCGGGCACATAGGGCGGGTTGGCCAGGATGAGGTCGAAGGTCTGTCCGCGCACGGGCTCGAAGAGGTTCCCGTGGCGGATGCGGACCGTGAGGCCGGCCAGCCTGGCGTTCAGACGGGCCGCCCACACGGCGCTCCAGGACACGTCGACGGCGGTCACACGGCCGCCCCGGCGTGCGGCCTCCAGGGCCAGGGCGCCGGTTCCGGTGCCCACGTCGAGGACTTCCGCTCCCGGGGGGAGCGGCTCGTCGGACAGGGCACCGGCCAGCAGCTCGGTGTCCTCCTGCGGGGCGTACACGCCCGGGGGTACCAGTGCAATCACGGCCGCCGGGTACCCCCTCGCTCAGGAGATATGAGTCACTTCCCGCGCCAGGGGTTCCCGCAGTGACGAGCGTGAGTCGCGCCAGTCCGCCAGCAGCCGGGCGCCGAAGCGCTCCTCGACGAACTCGGTGGCGTCGATGCCGAAGGCGATGTCCGCGGCCAGGTACGGCTCCTGCTCCAGCAGCCCGCCGATCACGTCGTGCCGCACGATCTGCTCGTGGACCGCGTCGGCCTCCACGTGCTCGTCGTAGAAGTGCTCGGCCGCGGAGCCGGCGCCCGCGCGTCGCATGGCCTCGGCGAGCCGCCGCGAGCCGGGGGACGAAGTGATCTCGACCGCCGCGAAGTGGCCCACCAGGGCGCCCCGCAGGGCGCGGTGCAGACCGAACAGGGACATCATGTTCACCGTGACCAGGGCCTCGGCGGACGCGGCCTCCAGGTAGCGGCCGTAGGCGGTGTCCAGGCCCAGGTCGGTCATCAGGTCCGCGAACAGGCGGGCGTGGACGCGGTCCGCGCGGCCGCCGCCCCACTCGTCGAACTCGACCGAGGCCATCGCCGCCTTCGCCCGGCCCCACAGCCGCGGCAGCACCCAGGCGTGCGGGTCGGCCTCCTTCAGGTGGTACAGGGAGCGCTGGGCCGCGTACTCGCGCAGGTGCCACAGTTCGCCCTCGTCGCGCAGGAAGTGGCTGACGCCCTTGCCGTCGACGGGTTCGACCAGGAGAGGCGCCAGGGCCTCGTCGACGCTGTCGTGCACGTGGGCGTCGGTGCGCAGCGCGGACAGGAACCGGTGCTCCATCGCCGCGCGGACGCGCAGCAGGTCCGGATCCCACTCGCGCTCCGGCGGCACGGCCGCGAAACCGCGGTAGTGCAGCTCGTAGCACAGGTAGAGGGCGAGCTGGAGGTCGTCGCCGTACACCTCGGCGCGGGCGACCTCCTCCAGGCGGGGCAGCCGGCCGGCGCCCCGCAGATGTGCCTCGACACCCCGGCTGAGCGGTCCGCGCGGGGTGGGCAGTCGTGGTCCTTCGTGCTCCATGGCCACCGGGTACCCGCACCGCGCCGCAGGTCACCCGCCGCCCGGACCCGGCCCGCGGCCCGGAGGGCCACCGGCAGCGGCGGCACCGCCCACGGTCCCCGGACACGCGCGGGCCCGGGGCGGTGCGGGCACTGTGCGCGCCCCACCGGCCCCGGGCCCGGCCCGTGCTGCCGCTCAGTCGCCCTCGGACTCCTCCTGGGCGCGGGCGTTCGGGGTGACGGCCTCGCCGGCCTCGCCCCGGTGGCGCCGCTCCTCCTCCGTGTCACGGGTGCGCGTCCCGGCGTCCTCGATCTCGCTCATGACCTCGTCGAACGCCGTCCCGGGCTGCTCGCCGGAGCTGTCGCGGTCCTTGTCGTGGGACACGGGTTCTCCTTTCTGTGTGCGTCGTTCACGTCGCCGCGGTGGCGATGCGCAGCGGCACCGGCTCCGCGAGATCCGGTGCCCCGTCGTGCAGGGCCACCTCCGCCCACCAGGACGGGCCGTCCTCGATGTGCCGCAGCAGCACGCCCTCGCGGATCGCCCACGGGCACACCGTCACGGACTTGATGCCGGCCAGCTTCATCGCCGTGTGCCCGACGACCGCGCCGGCCAGGCTCTGGGCGGCCCGCGGGGCGGAGATGCCGGGCAGGCGGGCCCGCTCGGCGGCGGGCAGCGCGGCCAGCCGGTCGATGGCCCCGCGCAGCTGCGCGCGGCTCATCTCCCGCTCCACGAACGGGCCGTGGCGGCCGGGCGCGGCACCGCACAGCCGTCCCAGCTGCTGGAAGGTGCGGGAGGTGGCGACCGCGGTGCGCGGTCCCTCCCAGCGGATCCGGGCCGCGACGTCCCGCAGCTGGTGGCGGACCTTGCGGCGCAGATGGCGCATCCGCTCCGGTGAGGGCGGGTCCTCGTCCTGGAAGTACTCGTGGGTGAGCCGCCGGGCGCCCAGCGGCAGCGACGCCACGAAGTCGGGGAGCCTGCCCCGACCGAAGGCGACCTCCAGGGTGCCGCCGCCGATGTCCAGCAGCGCCAGCGGTCCGGAGCGCCAGCCCATCCACCGCCGGGCCCCGAGGAACGTCAGCTCGGCCTCGACCTCGCCCGGCAAGGTGCACAGGTCCACGCCGGTCCGGGAGCGGACGGCGTGCAGCACCTCCTGGCGGTTCGGGGCGTTGCGCACCACGGCGGTCGCGAACGCCGGCGGCCCGCCGGCACCCCACCGGGCCGCGGTCCGGCCGGCCTCGGCGACCGCGTCGACCAGTGCCTCCACCGCCTGCTCCGGAATGGCTCCCCCCGGCGGAACCTGCTCGGACAGCCTCAGTCGCCACTTGGCGGTGTGCACGGGCAGCGGCACGCCGCCCACCGCGTCCGCGACCACGAGTCTGACCGTGTTCGATCCCACGTCCACCACACTGATACGCATGGCCGGTGGGTACCCACTTACCGGGCGTGCCAACAGGGTCACCCTGCCGAACCCTCGTGTATGCCTTGACCGGAATACAACCACCGGGGCATATGGACCCCACGCCGGGACCGAGGCCCCCTGGGAGGGGCTCTGTGCGGCGTACGCCGCCGCCGGGCTGCCCTCCGGCGCCCCCGTGCCCGGGCAGGACCGAGCCTCACGCCATCTGGCGCCGCACCAGCTCGTACAGCCGGCCGCCGGTCTCGGCGAGCAACTGCGCGGGCGGCCCCTGCTGGACGACCTTGCCGTCCTCCATGACCACCACGCGGTCGGCGTCCAGCACGGTCGACAGCCGGTGCGCGATGACCACGCGCGTGGCGTCGAGGGCCTTGGTGCTCTCGATGACCGTGCGCTGCGTCTCGTTGTCGAGGGCGCTGGTCGCCTCGTCGAAGAAGAGGATGCGCGGCCGGCGGATCAGCGCCTGGGCGATCATCAGCCGCTGGCGCTGGCCGCCGGAGACCGCCCCGCTCCCGGAGACGATGGTGTGCAGCCCCATCGGCATGCGCTTGATGTCCTCGGCCAGGCCCGCCAGCTCGGCCGCCGCCATCGCCTCCTCCGGCGTGTACGGCTCGGTGCCGCAGATGACGTCCAGGATCGAGCCGGTGAACGGCTGCGCGTGCTGGAGCACCACACCGCACTGGCGGCGCACCGCCGACTGGTCCAGAGCGGCCAGGTCCTGACCGTCGTAGAGCACACTGCCGGACACGGGACGGTCGAACCCGATCAGCAGGCGCAGCAGGGTCGACTTGCCGCAGCCGCTCGGGCCGACGATCGCGACGAACTCGCCCGGCCGCACCTCGAACGACACGTCGTCCAGCACCAGCGGACCGTCGTCCGTGTACCGGAAGGACACCCGCCGGGCCTCGATCGCGCCGGTCAGTGGTCCCGGCCGGGTGCTCGCCGCGCGTACCTCGGGCGTGGCGTCCAGCACCGGCCTGATCTCCTCGAACAGCGGCAGCGCGGCCACCGCCGAGACGAACGCGCCCGTCAGCTGGGTGACGGAGGTCAGCAGCATCGTCACCGAGGTGCTGAACGTCAGGAAGGCCGCCGCCGACATCGAACCGCGGGCCGGACCGGCCAGCAGCATGAACATCAGCAGGGTGCACAGCGGCAGGTACACCGCGCCCAGCACCGCGGTCACGTTCTTGATCCGGCCGACCTTCTGCTGGAGCTCGCGGCTGCGGGCGAACCGGGCGGCCCAGGCGGCGTACGCGTAGTTCTCCGCGGCGGCCACCCGCAGCTTGGGCAGGCCCCGCAGGGTCTGGAACGCCTGGTTGTTCAGCTCGTTGGACAGCACCACCAGCCGCCGCTGCCAGCGCACCTGCCACAGCCCGAGCCCCAGGAACACGGCCGCGACGACGACGAGCATGCCGATCGCGGCCATCGCCATCGACACGCTGAACCACAGCAGCAGCGCGAGATTCACCGCCCCCACCGTCACCGACTGGGCGACGGTCGGCCCGACGCCCGCCAGCAGCCGGCGGATGGAGCTGATGCCCATGGCGGCGCTGGCCAGTTCGCCGGTGGAGCGCTCGGTGAAGAACCTCGTCGGCAGTCTCAGCAGCCTGTCCCACACGGCCGGCTGGAGTGTCGCCTCGATGCGGCCCTCCAGCCGCAGAATGGTCAGGTTCTGCAGCAGCATGAAGGCGGCGGCGACCACACTGCTCAGCATCACCGCCAGGCACACCTGCACGATCAGCCCGGTCTGCGCCTTCGGCACGAACTCCCCGAGCACCTTGCCCGTGGCGAGCGGCACCAGCGCCCCGATCGCCACCGTGACCAGGCCGCCGAGCAGCAGGGCCGTCAGGTCGCCGCGCATGCCCCGCACACAGAACCGCAGCAGCCCGAGCGGGCCGAGCCCCCGCTCCGGCAGCGGGCGGTAGAACATCACCGCGCGCGGCTCGAACTCCTGAGCGTTGGCCTTCTCGACCGGCGTCTCACGGCCCGTCGACGGGTGCACCGCGACATAGCCGCCGCGCCGCCACAGCAGCGCCACCGGCGCACCGGACAGGGCCCGCCGGCCGACCAGCGGCCCCACGTCGTCCCGCCACCAGCGGCCGTCCAGCCGTACGGCCCGGGTGCGCACGCGGGACGCGAGCGCGACCTGCTCGACGGGGTCGAGGCGGTCCCCGCCGGTGCCCTTCTGCGTGGGCTCGGCCAGGGGGATGCCGGCCGCTCGCCCGACGAGCCTGCACGCCGCGTACGTCGCGTCGGCGTCCGCGGTGGTCGCGGTCCGGGCGGAGCGCCCGCCGATGGAGGCGAGCAGCGTCCGGTCGGCCTCGGCGCGCACCGCCTCACCGGCCTTGATGCCCTCGGCCGTGCGGGTCTCGTGGGTGCGTTCCAGCTGCTCGATCCACCGGTCCAGCGTGGTCAGCAACCGGTACTGCTGGTCCACCACGGACTGCCACAGCGCCGGGTCCATCAGCAGGTCCGCCGCGGCCTCGGCCCCGTACAGCGAGCCGTACTGCACGCTGCCCGGCGGGACCTGCATCCAGAACACGTCGTCGTCCGCCGCCGCGCCCGCGGACGCCCGCGACGAAGGACCGCCGCCCGCCGCCCGCTCGCCGGCCATCGGCGCCTGGAACAGGACGGACAGACTGCGGCCGACGCCCAGGGCGAGCGCGTACTCCAGGGGGCTCGTCGTCGGCGGCACGTACTGCGGGTTGCCGTACGCGTCGTACGACCAGGTCGCCGTGTTCGCCGGCTGGTACAGCTCGCGCAGGCCGACGCGGTGAACCACGCAGTCGCGCAGCGGCCGGGCCACCAGCGTGTGCCGCGGGCCCGCCACCGGTCCGAGCACCAGCGAGCCGGCCTCCAGCCGGCCCAGGTGGTGCCAGTGGCCCTGCTCCCCGGCGTCGACCGCGAACAGGTCCAGCGCGCCGGACGCCACCAGCCACAGCACCTGCGGGCCCTCCAGGTCCAGGCGGGTGGACCCGGCGCAGTCGACGCGCGTGCCCAGCTGCCCGAACGCGCCCAGCACCAGGTCGCCGTGGTGCCCTTCGTGAACGGCCGTCATCTCACCGCTCCCTGACCAGTGCCGCGTAGGCGCCGCCGCGCGCCACCAGGTCCTCGTGCCGTCCCCGCTCCACGACCGTGCCGTGCTCCAGGACGACGATCTCGTCGCTGTCGCGCACGGTGCTGAGCCGGTGCGCGATCACCACGCAGGCGCAGCCGCGCCGGCGCAGGTTGTCCATGACGACCAGCTCGGTCTCCGCGTCCAGCGCGCTCGTCACCTCGTCCAGCACCAGGATGCTCGGCCGGCGCACCAGCGCCCGCGCGATCTCCAGGCGCTGGCGCTGCCCACCGGAGAAGTTCCGCCCGTCCTGCTCGACCCTGCTGCGGATGCCGCCCGGCCGGCGCGCGACCACGTCGTACAGGGCCGCGTCGCGCAGCGCCTCCTCCACCGCCTCGTCGGGGACGGACGGGTCCCACAGCGCCACGTTGTCGCGGACCGTCCCCTCGAACAGGAACACGTCCTGGTCGACGAACGAGACGGAGGCGGCCAGCGCTCCGCGCGGGATGTCCTCGATGCGCTGCCCGTCGATCCGGATCACGCCCTCCCACGGCGCGTACAGGCCGGAGATGAGCCGGGAGACGGTCGACTTGCCGCTGCCGGACCCGCCGACCAGCGCCACCTGCCGCCCCGGGCCGACGCTCAGGTCGAAGCCGCTGAGCAGGGGCTGGTCGAGCGGGCTGTAGCCGAAGGTGATGTTCTGCAGCTCCACGTGGCCCTGCAGCCGCCGCGTCGACTCTCCCGCGCCGGGCCGGCCGTAGAGCGGGTCGGCCCGGAAGTTCTCCACGTCCTTCAGCCGGGCCACGTCGGCGGCGAAGTCCTGGATGCGGCCCGCCACGCCGTTCAGCCGGGTCAGCGGCGCGGTGAAGCGGGTCACCAGCGCCTGGAAGGCGACCAGCAGGCCGACCGAGATGTGGCCCTCGACCGCCCGCATGCCGCCGATCCACAGGATCAGCGCGCTGTTGAGCGTGGCCAGCGTCGGGGCGACCACACCCAGCCACGCGCTCGGCACGCCGAGCCGCTGCTGCTCCTCCAGCGTGGTGGCGTGCTGCCCGGCCCACTTGCGGAAGTAGCCGTCCTCGCCGCCGGTCGCCTTCATCGTCTCGATGAGCTGCAGTCCGGTGTAGGCGGTGTTGGTGAGCCGCGCCGTGTCGGCGCGCAGCTTCGCGGTACGGGTGGCGCGCAGCCGTACGACGACCCGCAGGGCGACGACGTTCAGCAGGGCCACGCCGACGCCGACGAACGTCAGCTGCGGGTCGTAGGTGTACAGCAGGACCGCGTACAGCACGACGACGACCGCGTCGACGCCCGCCGCCGCGAGGTCGCGGGACAGGGTCTCGGCGACGGCGTCGTTGGACTGCAGCCGCTGCACCAGGTCGGCCGGGCTGCGCTGGGAGAAGAACGTCACGGGCAGCCGCAGCAGATGGCGCAGGAAGCGGGCGCTGGACAGCGTGGAGGAGATGATCCGGCCCTGCAGCAGGTTGCCCTGCTGCAGCCAGGTGAGCACCACGGTCAGCAGCACGCACGCCGCCATCGACGTGAACAGCACGTCCAGCAGGGAGGTCCTGCCGCCGATCAGGAACTCGTCGATGTAGGTGCGGCTGAGCGCGGGCACGGCGGCGCCGACGGCCACCAGCAGCAGGCTCGCCAGCACGGCGGCCGGCAGGGTGCCCGCGGTGCCGCGCAGCCGGGCCGGCATCGCGCCCAGCACGCCGGGCCTGCGGCCGCCCCGGCTGAAGTCCCCGCCCGGCTCCATCACCAGCACCACGCCGGTGAAGCTGCCGTCGAAGTCCTCCATGGGGACGAAGCGGCGGCCCTTGCCGGGGTCGTTGATGTAGACGCCGCGGCGGCCGAAGCGCCGGCCCATGCCGTCGTAGACGACGTAGTGGTTGAACTCCCAGAACAGGATGGCGGGTGAGGTCACCTCGGCGAGCGCGGCCAGGTCCATCTGCATGCCCTTGGCCGTCAGGCCGTAGGAGCGGGCCGCCTTGAGCAGGTTGCTGGCGCGCGAGCCGTCGCGGGAGACGCCGCAGGCGATGCGCAGTTCCTCCAGCGGCACGTGCCTGCCGTAGTGGCCGAGCACCATCGCCAGCGAGGCGGCGCCGCACTCGACCGCCTCCATCTGGAGCACGGTGGGGGTGCGCACGGTCCTCCCCGCGGCCTTGGGCACCGTGCGCGGGGGCGGTGCGGCGCGGCGCCCGCCGCCCCTGCCGCGCCGTGCGGTCGCGCTCACGGCAGCAGCCAGTCGACGGGACGCCGGTCGGCCAGCCGGATCGAGGCGGAGGCCTGCGTCATGGAGTCGAGCCGGAAGGGCGGCCCGTCCGCGGAGGACCAGCGGTAGCCGCTCCTCGTGGCGGACGACCGGTCCAGGGCCACCGTCACGGCCACCGGCCTGCCCTGCTCGGTGAACTGCTCGCCGAGCCGGCGGTCACCGAGGAACGCGGCGATCTGCTGCGGGGACTGCGCCGAGCGGTCCACCGACGTCACGCGGCCGCGCAGCACGCCGTACTCCTCGGTCGGCACGGACTGCACGGTCAGGTCGACGGCGGCGCCGTCGGGGATGGACGCGGCGTTCTGGGCCGAGACGTACACGGTGGCGCGGAGCCGGTCCGAGGGGCGGGCGATCTTCTCCACGGCGGCGACGTCCGCGCCGGTCCGGATGATCTGGCCGGCGGTCGCGGTGAGCGCGGAGACCCGGCCGGCGTCGAGGGTGCGCACCACGGTCTCCCCGCGCGCGGTACGGACCTCGAGCACGGGGGAGCGGGCGGGCAGCCGCCGGCCCTGCTCGGCGAGCACCTGCGTGACCTGGCCCGTGACCGGGCTCTGCAGGACGTAACTGCCCTGCCCGTGCGTGAGCACGGCGGGCGCGGAGACGGTGGAGGCCACCGAACCGGTCACCGCCCACACGGAGGCGGCGGCCATCGCGACCAGCGTCACGGACAGCACGAGCCAGCCCTGGGGGCGGGCGAAGCGCACCGGCAGGTCGAGTTCCTCCGGCGACTGGAGCTTGGCGAGGGCCTGTTGGCGGAACTGCAAGGGAACTTCCCGCACCCGTAGAAGAAGTACTGACGGCCGTGGAAGAGGTACTGACGGCCGTGGATGAGGTACTGACAGCCGTGACCGGGACGGTCACGGCACCCGAAGATCCCGGAACCGCCGGCTGCGGCTCCGGGAGTCGACGGCACCAGGGGCTCGATCAGAGACCGGCGACCAGGTTGGTGACCGGGGCCGTGTTCAGGCCGGTGACACCCTCGACGGTGCCGACGGCCGTGTCGACCAGGCCGGCGACCGGAGCGATGCCGTTCACCGTGTCGGTGACGGTGCTCACGGCGTTCACGGACAGACCGCCGGAAACGGCGTCGAGCTCGGCGTCGGCGATCTCGACGGTCTGGACCTGGGGGGTGGAGTTCATGATGGAACTTCCCTTCGTATGGACAACTCATCAAGGGGGGAGCGGCCCCCTCTGGGGACAGACGACGGCCGCGACCACGAGTGCCGGGCGCCCGTTGCCGTACGCCCTCCGCGGCCCCCGCGGTGCGATGGATCAAAGCACGCACCGGACGCGGGCTTCCACTCAATCAGCCGCCTCACCAGGCAACTTGTGTGCCGGAGGCGCTCGCCCGTGCAGATCCGCGCACGGCTCGGCGGCGACTTCTTCACATGCCCCACGGCATCGGCGCATCCCGTCCCTCGCGCCCCGCGGCGGCGAAACAGGCACTCCCGCCCCAAAGGCGTAACCACCTCATCACGCCTGTGGACAACGCCCGCAGCGGTGACCGGGTTGAGCACGCGCTGTGCAGATTCGCGGAAGCCGGGATTCAACTTCGTCTTCACGACGGAGTGTCGCCGCCCGGGCACCCGCCGTCGTGATCCTGGGCGCGACGGCGAGACGGACCGCTGAGGGACCGTCACCACGCGGGACCACGCGGGCCAGGCTCAATTGCCCGGCTCCCGGGACCACTTGCAATCGGAATTGAACGCCGCGCGCGACCGGTGCGTACCAACAGCCATCCAGGCGCCCCCCAAGACGCTGCCGGACGGCGGCACCACTCCGTCCCCAGGAGGACAGAAGTTTGAGTCACAAGCGAATCCCGAAGCGCAAGGCCGCGATAGCGGCGGGCAGTGTGGTGGCGCTCGGCGCGGCAGCGCTCCTGCTCCCCCACGCCAACGCCTCGCAGGACGGTTCGTCCGGTGACGCGGCGGCCGCGCCCAAGACGCTGAAGGCGGGCGACGCCTCGGACCTGGCCGCTCAGCTCTCCGGGCTCCTCGGCGAGGCGTTCGGCGGCTCCTACTACGACGGCGACAACCAGCAGCTCGTCGTCAACGTCGTACCGGGCGACAACAACAACGTGATCGTGCAGGCCAAGGCCGCCGGCGCGAAGGTCCGCGAGGTCGACAACAGCTGGTCCGAGCTGAAGGACGGGGCGTCGACGCTCAAGTCCGAGGCGACGATCGCGGGCACCTCCTGGTCGATCGACCCGCGCACCAACAAGCTCCTGGTGACCGCCGACAGCACCGTGACCGGCGCCAAGTGGGACAAGTTGGAGTCCACCGTGCGCGGTCTCGGCTCCGGCATGGCGACCCTGAAGAAGTCCTCCGGCACCTTCAAGCCGTTCGTCTCCGGCGGCGACGCCATCTTCGCGGGCGGCTCGCGCTGCTCCCTCGGCTTCAACGTCACAGCGGGCGACGGCTCCCCGGCCTTCCTGACGGCCGGTCACTGCACCCTCGGCGGCAACGAGTGGTCCGACACGCAGGGCGGCCAGCCGATCGCCACAGTGGACCAGTCGACCTTCCCCGGCAACGGCGACTTCGCACTCGTGAAGTACGACGACCCGGCGACCCAGGCGCCCAGCGAGGTCAACACCGGGAACCAGACCGTCCAGATCAGCGGGGCCGCCGAGGCGACCGTCGGCCAGCAGGTGTTCCGGATGGGCAGCACCACCGGGCTCAACAACGGCCAGGTGCTCGGTCTCGACGCCACGGTGAACTACCCCGAGGGCACCGTCACCGGGCTCATCCAGACCGACGTCTGCGCCGAGCCCGGCGACAGCGGCGGCTCGCTGTTCACCCAGGACGGCCTGGCCATCGGCCTGACCTCGGGCGGCAGCGGCGACTGCACCGTCGGCGGCGAGACGTTCTTCCAGCCGGTGACCACCGCCCTGGAGGCGGTCGGCGCGACCCTCGGCGCGGGCGACGGCGCCGGCGCGGGCGGCCAGGCCGGCGCCGGCGAGGAGGCCGGCGCGGGTCAGGAGGCCGGAGCGGGCGAGCAGGATGGTCCCGGGAACGGCGCCGGTCAGGGAGTGGGCGCGGGCCAGGAGGCCGGTGCCGGTCAGGACGCGGGTGCGGGCGGTCAGCGGGGTGCCGGGAACGGCGCCGGTCGGGGAGTGGGCGCGGGCCAGGAGGCCGGCGACCACTCCGAGCTGACCGAGTCCCGGTAGAGCCGACGGCAGCGGCCGCACCCCTGCGGCCGGTCCGGTGCCGCCTCCCTTCCCGAGGCGGCACCGGACCGGCCCGCCGGCGTCCCGGGCCGGGCCCCTGCCGGCCCTACTCCACCGCCCTGATCAGCAACACGGCGATGTCGTCGGGGCGTTCGTCGCCGTCCACCTCGTGCCGGACCTCGCGCACGAGGCGGTCGGCCAGTTCGTCCAGCGGCAGGTCACCCGCCTCGGCCAGCCGCCGGCCCAGGTCCGCCAGGGCCTCCTCGAAGTCCGTGCCGGGTGACTCCACCAGCCCGTCCGTGTAGAGGACGAGCAGCGAGCCGGGCGGCAGGGCGACCTCCGTCGTCGGGTAGACCGCCGAGGCGTCGATGCCCAGGAGCGGCCCGCCCGCCAGGTCGAGCACGCGCACCCGGCCGTCCGGGCGCCTCAGCAGCGGCGGGGGATGCCCGGCCCGGGACATCACCGCGCGCCCGCGCGCCGGGTCGAGCCGCAGGTACAGGCAGCTGGCGAACAGGTCGGACCCCAGGTCCAGCAGCAGCCGGTTGGTGCTGCGCATGACCTCCTCGGGCGCCTGGCCGACGGTCGTGTACGCCCGCACCGCGGTACGCACCTGCCCCATCAGCCCCGCCGCGGTGACGTTGTGGCCCTGCACGTCCCCGATCACCGCCGCCGCCAGGCCCTGGCTGCGCACCAGGTCGTAGAAGTCGCCGCCGATCTCCATGCCCTGGGTGGCCGGCAGATAGCGGCCGGTGGCCTCGACGCCGGGCAGCGAGGGCAGCGAGTGCGGCAGCAGCGCCTCCTGCAGCCCGTGCGCGAGCCGGTGCTTGGCGTCGTAGAGCAGCGCGCGTTCCAGCGCCTGGGCGATCAGCCCGGCCAGGCTGGTCATGATCGCCCGCTCCTCGGTCGGGAAGGGGTGCGGCTCGGCGTAGGCGAGCACGCAGGTCCCCACGGGCCGCCCCTGCGCGATCAGCGGCAGGTAGGCCCACGCCGCGAACCCGTCCGGTGTGGCGTGCCGCGCCGGGTAGAGGCGCTCCAGCTGCTCCCGGGACTCGAAGAAGGCGGGCACCCCGGTCCGCAGCACCTGGGTGCCGGGCGTCGGCTCGGTCAGGGGCAGGCCGTCGAACCGTTCGACCACGTGCGCGTCCCGGTAGCCGCGGTGCCCGAGCACCCGCATGCGGTTCGCCCGCGAGCCCAGCAGCACCAGGGCCTGGCTGCCGACGGCCGGGGCGATCTCGTCGGCGGCCAGCTGCACCACGTCCTGCACCCCGACCGCCTCGGTCAGCGCGCCGGCCAGGTTCAGGACCTGCGAGATGGTCACCAGCCGGGACGGCGCCCCGTCGGGCGGCGGATCCACGCGGTTCATCTCCGACACGGCCCGGGAACGGGTGATCCGCACGCTCAGGCCGGTGGTGCTCGGGTAGAGGCGGAAGGACAGCCATTCGCCGGGCGGGCGCAGCGCCACGAACGAGGTGATGTGCTGGCTCATCAGCGCGGCCCGGTAACGGTCCTCGTACACCGGGTCGTTGAGCCAGGGCACCGACGCCCACAGCTGCGTGCCGAGCAGCCGGCTGACGGGGACGTTCAGCAGCTCGGCCGCCGCCGCGTTGACGAAGCCGATCCTGCCGTGCAGGTCCATGGAGACCAGCCCGTAGGGCAGCCGGCCGACCATCCGGGCCGCCTCGACCGTGCCGAGGGAGCCCGCCACGCCACCGACCAGGGGAGCGGCGACCAGGTCCGTCTCGGGATGCGGCGGGACGCTGTGCTCGGCCGCCCGCTCCAGCCGTACGGCCAGCCGGCCGCAGGCCGCCGAGAGATGGTCGCGCTCGTGGTCGGACAGCTCCGGCGGGTGCGCGCCGGGCCAGGTCACGAACACCGCGCCGTAGACGGTGGACTCGGTGGCGACCGGCACGGCGGCCAGCGCGAACGGGTAGGGCAGGACCATGGCGATGCGCGGGTAGCGGCGGGCCATTTCCTCCTCGCCGCCCACCCAGACCAGGCGCCGCTCCCGGGCCGCGTCGGCCACCGGTATGGGCGCGCTGAGCCCCACCCGCTCCCAGGGCGCCGCGAACGCCCGGGGCAGCCCGGCCATCACCGCCATCTCCAGCACGGGCTGGTCCCGCGCGAGCAGGTACACGGCACCGGAGTGGGCGTGCACCTCGTCCATCATCGAGGCCAGCGCCAGCGACAGCAGCGGCCGCCCCACCGGCATCCTGGCGGTGGCGGGGGCCTGCGCGGACGCATGCCCGTCGGACACGCCGACCACCTCCTCGCGCTGGGCCGTGCGGCCTGGCCCAGAACAAATCTGCCCCCTGGCGGCCTGTCCCGCACGACGAGCCGCACGCACCGGCCCGGCCCGCCGCCGCCCGAACCCCTCGCACCCCGCCCCGGCACCGCGGCGGGCGCCCTCCGGCCCCGGCCCGGCACCGGGCGGGCGGCATTCCCGTCGCCCGCCCCGGCAGGTCCCCGCGGCGCCCGTTCCCGGAACGCCCACAGGGGCTGCGCAGGTGTCTCATAAGCGCTGTAATGGCCAACGTGGTCAGTCAGGGCGCCCCAGAACGCGGAACGCGGACCTCGCGTGTCGAAGGTGCTCTCAAGGCGATCGCAGCCGATCAGGACTCACCCGAACGGGTGCGCCGCGTCCTCGAACAGGCCCTCGTGTACGCGGGCGCCGTCCTCGCCGCCGTGTACGCGCCGGGCACCGACGGCGACACGCTGTGCCTGGTGGAGTCGGCCGGTGTGCCGCGGACGCTCTACGGACTGCGCGACGGCTACCCGCGCGCCGGACGGTCCCCGGTCGCCGAGGCCCACCGCACGGGACGGCCGGTCGTGCTGGACCCGGTGGACCTGGCCGGGCACGCCCAGGCCCGCCGCGTGCCCTTCGGGGACTTCCACCTCCTCGCCCTGCCGCTGCCGGCGCCCGGTGCGACCGAGGGCGGCTGCCTGCTCGCGGTGACCGAACGCCCCGGCGGGTTCTGCGCCGAGGACCGGGCCTGCCTGGAACGCGTCGGTGACGCGGTCGCCCTCACCGCCCCGGCGGCGCCCACCGAGGGCGGCGAACTGCCGCCGGGCGCGTTCAGCCTCGCCATGGACAGCGGCCGCGTCCGCGTCGGCGACGACCTGCTCGCCCTGTTCGGCCTGGACCCCGCCGAGTTCGACGGCCGGGTGGAGACCCTGCTCGGCCTCGCCGTGCCGGAGGACCTGCCGTCGCTGATGTCGGTCGTGGAGGCCGACCACATGTCCATCGGCGACCGCGAACTGGAGTTCCGGGTGCTGCAGCCCACCGGACCGCCGAAGTGGCTGCGCCTGCGCGGGCGCCTGGTGCCCGGCGGGGACGGCCGCCCGGCCCGCCTCGTCGGCACCGTCGCGGACGTGTCCACCCTGCGCTCCGACGTGACCGACGTCGCCCGCGTCCAGCGTCTGGCCGCCGCCCTGGCCACGGCCGTCACCGTCCGCGACGTCGGCAAGGCCGTCGTGGCCGCCCTGCGCCGACCGCTGCGGGCCGACCGGATCGCGCTCGCCGAGCTGGAGGGCGACCGCCTGGTCGTCACCGTCCTCGACCCGCCCGAACCCGAGGTCTGGCCCGAGGTGTGGCGTACGGAGTGGCGCGGCGAGTGGCCCGACGCGCCCGTGCGCTCCATGCCGACCCTCGCCGCCGCGCTGCGCGAGGGCCGGGCCGGCATCTGGCCCGCGGGCAGCCCCCTGGAGCCCTCCCTCGCCGAGGTCGGCCCCGGCGGCCTCGCCGTCCTGCCGCTGCCCGCCGGGAACCGCATGGCCGGGGCCTGCCTGATCGGCTGGGACACCCCGCACGACTTCGGTTCCGACGAGCGCTCCCTGCTCACCGCCTGCGCCGGACTCGCCGGGCAGGCGCTGGCCCGCGCCCGGGCCTTCGACGCCGAGCACGAGCTGGTCGGCATGCTCCAGCGCCAGCTGCTGCCGCGCCGGCTGCCCCGGCTGCCGGGCGCGGTGGCCGTCGCCCGCTACCTGCCCAGCACGGCCGGGCTGGAGCTGGGCGGCGACTGGTACGACGTCATCCCGCTCCCCGACCACCACGTCGCCCTCGTCATCGGCGACGTCCAGGGGCACAGCGCCGGCGCCGCGACCCTCATGGGCCAGATGCGCACCGCCCTGCGCGCCTACGCCGTCGAGGGGCACCCGCCGGACGTGGTGGTCGCGCACGCCAACCGGCTGCTGATGGACATGGAGAGCGATCTCTTCGCCACCTGCTGCTACGTCGACCTGGACCTGGAGGAGGGCGCGGCCTGGTGCGTGCGCGCCGGGCACCTGCCGCCCGTGCTGCGGCAGCCGGACGGCCGCACCGAGATCGCGGAGGCCGAGGGCGGTCCGCCGCTGGGCGTGATCACCCAGGCCGAGTACCCGATGAGCCCGCTGCGCCTCCAGCCCGGCACCTTGATCGCCCTGGCCACGGACGGTCTGGTCGAGACGCCCGAGACCGACATCGACGAGGGCATGGCCCACCTGGCCGCGCGGCTGGCCGGCGCCGCACCCACCGACCTGGGACTGGTCGCCGACGCCCTCCTCGGCGACGCCCCCCGCAGCGACGACGTCGCCCTGCTCCTGCTGCGCTACGACGGCATGGACGTACGCCCGCTGAGGGAGAGCTGGACGGTGTGGCGGGTGCCGCAGGCGGTCGGGCACGCCCGCCGCTTCGCCCGGCGCACCCTGCGCTCCTGGGGTGTCGCGGGGGACCACGACGCCGCCCTGCTCGTCGTCTCCGAACTCGTCACCAACGCCCTGGTGCACACCGACGGCCAGGTCCGCATGGACCTCACCCTCGTCAACGACCGCCTGCGGATCGCCGTCGCCGACGCGTCCCCCCGCACGCCGGCCCGGCCCAGGAGCATCGGCTGGGAGGCCACCGGCGGCCGCGGGATCCTCCTGGTCGAGGCCGTGTCGGCCGGCTGGGGGACGCTGCCGGTGAGCGGCGGCAAGCAGGTGTGGGCGGAGCTGCCGGCGGGGCGCTGAGCGCCCGGGCCGGGGCGGTCAGCCCAGCCGCTTCAGCAGCTCCTGCGCCAGCGGCGCGGAGGACGCCGGGTTCTGGCCGGTGACCAGGTTGCCGTCGGTGACCACCTGCGGCGCCCAGGGCTCGCCGGCGCGGACGACCAGACCGGCCTGCGTGAGGCGGTCCTGGAGCAGCCAGAGCACACGGTCGGCCAGACCGCCCTGGATCTCCTCGGCATTGGTGAACGCGGCGACCTCGCGACCGGCGAACACGTTCTTCCCGTCCGGCCCGACGGCGGCCAGCAGCGCGGCCGGTCCGTGGCAGACCACACCGAGCGGCAGGCCCGACTCCAGGGCGCGGGCGAGCAGCCGGCCCGAGTCGCTGTTCACGGCCAGGTCCTCCATGGGGCCGTGGCCGCCGGGGTAGAAGACGGCCGCGTACTCCTCCAGCCGGACGTCCTCCAGCCGCACGGGGTGGCGCAGCTCGGCGGAGGCGTCGAGCGCCGCGGTGATCCGGTCGGCGTTCTCCTGGCCGCCGTTCGACTCCGGGGCGAGCGAGGCGCGGTCGACCGGGGGCACGACACCGCCCGGCGTCGCCACGACGACCTCGTGGCCGGCGGCCCGGAACGCCTCGTAGGGGGCGACGAACTCCTCGGCCCAGAAGCCGGTGGGGTGGGCGGTGCCATCGGCCAGGGTCAGGGTGTCGGCGCCGGTGACGACGAAGAGGATCTTCGACATGGGTGCATCTCCGTGGGAACGGCCGCGGTCGGACAGCGCGGCGAGGACTCGGACGGTGACGACCGTACGTCCCGTGACCCTCACCTTTCCAATGGATCCACCGATGGCAGCCATAGGATTTCACATGGCAGTCGGCGCTAGTCTCGTCCTTCGTGACACCTCTCGACACCCCCGGCTCCGCCGGTGCGCCCGGACAGCCCGACCTCAACCTCCTGCGGACCTTCCTGGCCGTCTACCGGTCCGGCTCCTTCACCGCCGCCGGCCATCTGCTCGGCCTGTCCCAGCCGACCGTCACCACCCAGATCCGCTCGCTGGAGCGGCAGACCCGCAGGGAGCTGTTCGAGCGCCTGCACCGCGGGGTCGCCCCCACCGCGGTCGCCCACGAACTCGCGGCCCGTGTCGCCGCACCGCTCGACGCGCTCGCCGAGGCCACCGGGCACGGGGCGCGACCGGCCGCGGCGGCGGAACCGGTCCACCTGGCCGGCCCCGCCGAACTGCTGGCCACCCGGGCCCTGCCCGCCCTGGCCCGCCTCGTCGCCGACGGGGTGCGGCTGCGCGTCACCACGGGCCTGACCGAACCGCTGTTGGAGGAACTGCGGGCCGGACGGCACGACCTGGTCGTCTCCACCACCCGGCCGCGCGGCCGCACCCTGTCCGCGGTGCCGCTGACGGACGAGGAGTTCGTCCTGGTCGCCGCACCCGTGTGGGCCGGCCGCGTCCGGGAGCGCCTGGCCGCCGAGGGGCCCGCCGTCCTCCAGGACGTCCCGCTGATCGCGTACGCCGACGACCTGCCCATCGTGCGCCGCTACTGGCGGCACGTCTTCGGCCGCCGGCTGAACGAGCGCGCCGCCGTCTCCGCGCCCGACCTGAGGGCCGTCCTCGCGCTGGTCGCGGCGGGAGCCGGGTTCAGTGTGCTGCCGCGCTACCTGTGCGCCGCCGAGCTGGACTCCGGCGCGCTGGTCCTGCTCGACGCCCCCGAGGACCCGCCGATCAACACCGGCTTCCTCGTCCAGCGCCCCGGGGCACCGGGCAACCCGCACGTCGCCCTCGTCCGCGACCGGCTGCTGGAAGCGGCCCGCGAGTGGTGAGGGACGGGGCGCGCGGCTGGTGAGGGACGCGGCGCGCCGGGTACCCGCCGCCGCAAGGACGGGGGACACCGCACGAGCCGAGGAAAGGGGTACGTCATGGCTCAGCACGTCCGCGACATCATGACCGGTGATCCGGTCACCGTCGAGCCGCAGACCTCTGTCGCCGAGGTGGCGCGCATCATGCGCGACGAGGACCTCGGCGTCGTCCTGGTGACCGACGGCGACGACCTGAAGGGCCTGGTCACCGACCGGGACCTCGTGGTGAGGTCGATCTGCCAGGGCGGCGACCCGGAGCAGACCACCGTGGCCGGCGCATGCAGCGACGACCTGGTGACCGTGACCGCCGACGACGACCTGGGCCACGCCGTGGAGTTGATGCGCGAGCACTCCGTCCGCCGCGTCCCGGTCGTCGACCAGGGCCACCCGGTGGGCATCGTCTCCCTGGGCGACCTGGCGATGGAACGCGATCCGGAGTCGGCACTCGGCGACATCAGCGCCGCGCGCCCCCACACCTGAGCGCGACGGAACTGCGGCGGCCCCCTGCACCTGGGGGCCGCCGTCGTGTGTGCGAGGGGTGGGTGGCGGGTGGTGGGAGGGGCGTGTGGGGTCAAGAGTGGGTACGCGACAGGTCCGAACGGGGCTGTGCGAGGGCGGGCGCCGGGTCAACGGAGCTGCACCGCACGGGAGTCGGTGTTGTCGCGGGCTCATGGGTGACCGGCCGTGTTTGCCCGGTTCGTCCCGGGACACCCGAAGAGGAGCGGAAGCAGAAGGAAGATGATGAGCCGTGACGTGCATGGACCTACCCGACAAGCCCGCCCTCCCCGGTCCCGAGACCGGCTGGTCGCAGGCGCGCCGCCTGCGCGGCAAGAACCCGGTGCGCACCTGCCTGCCCGCCGTTCAGGACCGGGCCACGGCCACGACCGCCCCTCGCGGCGCGGAGTGGAACATCGTCCGGGGCGAGGACTGATCTCCCGGTGGACGAACACGCGGTGACGAACACGCGGTGACGATCCGGGCAACGGAGCGCGTCGGCAACCCCCTGAAGTGATGTTCACAACCGCCGGATCGCGACTAAGGTGAGCCCAATGAAGGCTCTCGTGCTGTCCGGTGGTGCAGGAACACGGCTGAGGCCGACCACCCACACGTCGGCCGACCACTCCGTGCCCGTGGCCCACGAGGCCGTGCCGCTGCGCGGGTTGCCGCCCGTCGCCGCGGCCGGCGGCCCCTGCCACGACTCCGCCACCCACGTCGCCCGGGAGTACGGGTGAGGTGGCTGGTCACCGGCGCGGGCGGCATGCTCGGCCGGGACGTCGTCGGCGAACTGACCCGGCGCGGGCAGAGCGTGACCGGCCTCGACCGGGCCGCCCTCGACATCACGGATCCCGGCGCCGTCGACGCCGCGGTGCGCGAGCACGGTCCCGGCGTCGTCGTGAACTGCGCCGCATACACGGCCGTCGACGCCGCCGAGAGCGACGAGGCCCGCGGCCTGGAGATCAACGGCGCGGGCCCGCGCCTGCTGGCCCGGGCCTGTGCCGCGCACGGGGCGCGCCTGATCCACGTCTCGACGGACTACGTCTTCTCCGGCGTGGCCCGCACCACCCCGTACCCGGAGGAGCATCCGACGGGCCCGCGCACCGCCTACGGCCGCGCCAAGCTGGCCGGCGAGCAGGCCGTCCTGGAGGAACTGCCCGGCGCGAGCGCCGTCGTGCGCACGGCCTGGCTCTACGGCGCCCACGGCCGCAACTTCGTCCGCACGATGCTCGAGCTGGAGTCCCGCCGCGACACCCTCGACGTCGTCGACGACCAGCGCGGGCAGCCCACCTGGAGCGCCGACGTCGCCGAGCGGATCGCCGACCTCGGCGCCCGGCTCGGCCCCGGCGCGCACGGCGTCTTCCACGCCACGAACTCCGGCGAGGCCAGCTGGTACGACCTGGCCCGCGAGGTGTTCTCCCTCATCGGCGCCGACCCCGGCCGGGTGCGCCCCACCAGCAGCGCGGCCTTCCCGCGGCCCGCGCCCCGCCCCGCGTACAGCGCCCTGGCACACCACCGTTGGCCGCAGGTCGGCCTGCCCCGGCCGCGTGACTGGCGCTCCGCCCTGCATGAAGCACTGCCCCGTATCCGCAAGGAAGGTCCCCCTCGTGAAACGCCATGAGTTCCTCCGGGAACTGCACAAGGTCAGCGCCAACCGCAACTACCTGGAGATCGGCGTCAACGACGGGCGCAGCCTGACGCTGTCCCGTGTGCCCAGCATCGCGATCGACCCCGCCTTCAAGGTGGTCTCGGAACTGCGCTGCGACGTCCACCTCGTGAAGGCCACCAGCGACGACTTCTTCGCGCGGGACAACCCGCTCCAGCACCTCAAGGGCGGCCGGCACCCGCTGCGCAACCTGCGCCGCGGCCGCAGCCCGATCGGCTACTGGCGCCGCACCACGCTCGACCTGTCCTTCATCGACGGCATGCACCTGTTCGAGTTCGCGCTGCGCGACTTCATGAACGTCGAGAAGCACTCGGACTGGGCCAGCGTGATCGTCCTGGACGACATGCTGCCGCGCAGCGTCGACGAGGCGGCCCGGGACCGGCACACCAACGCCTGGACCGGTGACGTCTACAAGATCACCGAGGTGCTGGCGCGCTACCGCCCCGACCTGGTCACCGTCCTGGTCGACACCGCCCCCACCGGCCAGCTCGTCGTCTTCGGTGCCGACCCGGAGAACCGGGTGCTGCACGACAAGTACGACGAGATCATGGCCGAATACAAGGTGCCCGACCCGCAGAAGGTGCCCGAGGCGATCCTGGAGCGGGCCGGTGCGGTCCGTCCGGAGGCCCTGGTGGAGGCCGGCTTCTGGGGCCCGCTCGCCCAGGCCCGCAACCGCGGCGTGCCCCGCCGGATCGGCTGGGAGCCCCTGCGCCGCTCGCTGGAGCAGGTCGGCATCAGCCGCTGACCCGCTCCCGGCCCGCCGCAGGCCCGGACGCCTACCGCGCCCGGGCCTGCGGCTCGCACGTCCACGGACAGCACCGGGCGCCCCGCGCGGACGGCGGCGTCCTCCCGCGGACCGCGGGACGCGGCCGTACGCTGAGCACGTGCGTCTGCTGCTCATGTCCGACACCCACCTGCCCAAGCGCGCCAAGGTGCTGCCCGCCGCGCTGCTGGACGAACTGCCGCGGGCCGACGTCGTGTTCCACGCCGGGGACTGGGTCGACGTGGACACCCTGGACCTGCTGGAGGACCGCTGCCGCAGGCTCGTCGCCGTGTACGGCAACAACGACGGGCCCGAGTTGCGCGCGCGGCTGCCCGAGGTGGCGTACGCGGAGCTCGGCGGGGTGCGGTTCGGGGTGGTCCACGAGACCGGAGGCAAGCAGGGGCGGGAGGCACGCTGCGCCGCCCGGTTCCCGGACCTCGACGTGCTGGTGTTCGGGCACAGTCACATCCCCTGGGACACCACGGCCCCGTCGGGGCTGCGGCTGCTCAACCCCGGCTCGCCGACGGACCGCCGCCGTCAGCCGCACTGCACGTACATGACCGCCACCGTCGCCGGCGGACGGCTCGGCGAGGTGGAGCTGCACCGGCTGCCGGCCCGTACGCCCGGCTGACCGCCGCGGCCGGCGGCCGAGGCGCCGTCGGCATGCGGGACGGCCGCCGGGACGACCGGCGGGCCGGCCGGAGCCCACGGCCTCGCCGGTGAGCGCGGCACGGTGCCGCATGCCCGCCGCGCCGCGGAGTGAGGTCAGCGGGCGTCGGGCGGATGCACGGCGCCGTCCGTCGCGCTGAGCGGAGCCCCGCTGCCGCCCCAGCGCAGCGCCACGATCTCCGCGGCGACGGACACCGCGACCTCCTCCGGCGTACGCGCTCCGAGATCCAGTCCCACCGGTGAGCGCAGCCGGGACAGCTCCCGCTTCGTCAGCCCCGCCGCGGCCAGCCGCGCCGCCCGTTCGGCGTGGGTGCGCCGGCTGCCCATCGCCCCGACGTACGCGGCCGGCCGCCGCAGTGCCTCGGTCAGCAGCGGCACGTCGAACTTGGGATCGTGGGTGAGGACGCAGACCACCGTCCGCTCGTCGGTGCCGGTGTCGCGCAGGTACCGGTGCGGCCATGCGGCGATCACCTCGACGCCCTCCGGGAAGCGCCGGGGCGTGGCGAACACCGGCCGGGCGTCGCAGACGGTGACGCGGTAGCCGAGGAACTGGCCGATCCGGGCCACGGCCGCCGCGTAGTCGATCGCGCCGAAGACCAGCATCCGCGGCGGCGGTGCGAAGGACTGCAGGAAGACCCCGACCGAGTCCTCGCGGCGCTGCCCCTGCGGCCCGTAGTGCCGCAAGCCGCTCGCGCCCAGCGCCAGCTCCCCGCGGGCGTCGGCCGTCACCGACGCGTCCAGCCCGTCCGAGCCGAGCGTGCCCGAGACGCCGTCGGGGCGGACGGCGAGCGCCGCTCCCAGCCGCGCCGGCCCGCCCGTGACCGTCGCCAGCGTCACCGGCCGGCCCGCCGCGACGCACTCCGCCACCGTGCCGAAGGCGGCGTCCAGCGCGGGCGTGACGGGACGCACCAGCACGGTGATCTCACCGCCGCAGGTCAGCCCGACGGCGAAGGCGTCCTCGTCGCTGTAGCCGAAGGTCTCCCGCCGGGCCTCGCCGTCCGCCACGGCCTCCTGCGCCAGCTCGAACACCGCACCTTCGACGCAGCCGCCGGACACACTGCCCACGACCTCCCCGTCCGGGCCCACCGCCATCGCGGCGCCCGCCTCGCGCGGCGCGCTGCGGGAGACCTCGACGACCGTCGCCAGGCCGAACGGGACCCCGGCCGCGTACCAGCGGCCGAGCACCGGCAGTACGTCCCGCACGAACCGCTCCTCTCCCGGCGCCCCGGGTACCCCCGGCGGCGGATAAATCCGTTGATGCCCCGCCGGCCGGTCTGCTGCACTGCACAGGACAGCACGTCACCGAGTCAGAGGAGCCGCACAGATGCGTCCAGCGTTCATGTCCCTCCGGTCCCACACGGCTTCCCTCTCGAAGGACATGACGCTTCGTGCACCTGCTCAACCTCGGAATCCTCGCCCATGTCGACGCCGGTAAGACCAGCCTGACCGAGCGGCTGCTCCATTCGGCCGGGGTCATCGACGAGCCCGGCAGCGTCGACGCCGGGAACACCCGCACCGACACCCTCGCGCTGGAGCGCCGGCGCGGCATCACCATCAAGTCCGCCGTCGTCTCGTTCCCGCTGGAGGGCGTGACCGTCAACCTCATCGACACCCCGGGGCACCCCGACTTCATCGCCGAGGTCGAGCGCGTGCTGGGGGTGCTCGACGGCGCCGTCCTGGTGGTCTCCGCCGTCGAAGGGGTGCAGGCGCAGACGCGGGTGCTGATGCGGACGCTCCAGCGGCTGCGCATCCCGACGCTGCTCTTCGTCAACAAGATCGACCGCCGCGGGGCCCGGCACGGGGACGTCCTGCGGGAGATCGCGGCCCGGCTGACCCCGGCCGTCGTCCCCCTGGCCGCCGTCACCGGCCTCGGCACCCGTACGGCCCGCGCCACGCCCGGTCCCGGGCCGGCCGCCGCCCTGGACGTGCTGGCCGAGCACGACGACGCCCTGCTGGCCGCCTATGTCGAGGACACGGTCACGGACGCCCTCCTGCACAGGTCCCTCGCCGCACAGACCCGGCAGGCGCGCGTCCACCCGGTCTACTTCGGCTCCGCCGCCACGGGCGCCGGTGTGGACGCGCTCCTGTCCGGGATCGAGAACCTGCTGCCCCCGGCCGCCGGCGACAGCGACGGGCCGGTCTCCGGCACCGTGTTCAAGGTGGAGCGGGGCCCGGCGGGGGAGAGGAGCGCCTACGTGCGGATGTTCTCCGGCACCCTGCGCACCCGCGACCGGGTCCCCTTCGGCACGGACGGCGCCGAGGGCCGGGTCACCGGCATCAGCGTCTTCGCCCGGGGCGCCGACCTCCGCGCGGACAGCGTCGGCGCCGGGCAGATCGCCCGCGTCACCGGCCTGGACGGCATCAGGATCGGGGACCCGGTCGGCGCACCGCACAAGGAGTACGAGCACGTCTTCGCCCCGCCGACGCTGGAGACGGTCGTCGTCCCCGGACCCGGAGCGCACGGCGGCGCGCTGCACCTGGCGCTCACCCGGCTCGCGGAGCAGGACCCGCTGATCGGCCTGCGGCACGACGAGCGCCGCGGGGAGACCTCCCTGTCGCTGTACGGCGAGGTGCAGAAGGAGGTCGTGCAGGCCACGCTCGCCGACGAGTTCGGCCTCGACGTCGGCTTCCGCGCGACCACCCCGCTGTGCGTCGAGCGGCTCACCGGCACGGGGGAGGCCGTGGAGTTCCTCCACAAGGACCCGAACCCGTTCCTCGCCACGGTCGGTCTGCGCGTCGAGCCCGCACCGCCCGGGTCCGGTGTCGGCTTCCGGCTGGAGGTGGAACTGGGCTCCATGCCGTACGCCTTCTTCAAGGCGGTGGAGGACACCGTGCGCGAGACCCTGGAGCAGGGCCTGCACGGCTGGCGCGTCCCCGACTGCGCCGTGACCATGACCCACTGCGGCTACTCGCCCCGCCAGAGCCACGCCCACCAGGGGTTCGACAAGAGCATGTCGAGCACCGGCGCCGACTTCCGGGGGCTGACCCCGCTCGTGCTGACCGAGGCGCTGCGGCGGGCCGGGACCCGCGTGCACGAGCCGGTGCACCGCTTCCGGCTCGAGGCGCCCGCCGACACGCTGGGCGCCCTGCTGCCGGTCCTCACACAGCTGGGAGCCGTGCCGGAGACGACACACACCCGGGACGGCGCCTGCGTCCTGGACGGCACCGTGCCCGCGGCCCGGGTGCACACCCTGGGGCAGCGGCTGCCGGGCCTGACCCGGGGCGAGGGGGAACTGGAGAGCGCCTTCGCTCACTACGCACCCGTCACGCACGGCACGGTCCCCGAGCGTCCGCGCATCGACCACAACCCGCTCGACAGGAAGGAGTACCTGCTCAACGTGACCCGCAGAATGGGGGGTTGAGCAGCGCCGGCCGCCCGCCGCTCACCGTCCGGCAGTGCCGGGTCCGGGACCGCACGCCGGTGAGCGGCAGGTGGCGGCGGAGGTCAGCCGGCCCTGGGACCCGTCCAGCCGGCCGGGACACGGGCGAGCCGCACCCGCTGGGGATGGTCGCCCACCGGCACGGACACGACCTTCTTGCCGGTCGCGAAGTCGATGGCCGTGACCTGGTCGGTGCCGCTCTCGGACACCACGCAGGACTTGCCGTCGCCGCTGACCGTGGCCCAGTAGGGCTTGGCGGCGGCGACCAGCGGGCCCTCCTGGAGGGTCGCCCGGTCGACGACCGTCGCGTAGTCGTCCATCGTCCCCGCCACACACAGCTTGCTGCCGTCGGGGCTCATCGAGATGCCGTGGTGGCGCGAGTCGTTGACGAAGGTCGTGCGGTCGTCGCTCGTCGCGGGATTCTTCGGCAGCGTCTTCGTACGCGTGATCTTTCCGGTGGCGATGTCGTACTCGAAGAAGCCGTTGAAGAACGACACCTGGAAGTACAGCTTCGACTCGTCCGGCGAGAAGACGGCGGGCCGGACGGCGTCGGAGTAGTCCTTCAGCCCGATCGCGTCCAGCTGCGCCCGCATGTCGATGACCTTGACCTGCTTGTACGTCGTCGCGTCGACGACGGTGATGCGCCGGTCGCCCTTCGTCCAGTCCAGCCACGGGGCGTCCGTCTGCGTGTTCACGTCGCCGATCGCCATGTTGTAGATGTACGTGCCGTCCTGGGTGAAGACGTTCTCGTGCGGTTTGTCGCCGGTGGCGAACCTGCCCAGCTCCTTGCCGGAGACGATGTCCAGGACGTGCACGGTGTTGGAGGTCGACGCCGACACCGCGACGCGCCTGCCGTCGGGGGAGACCGCCATGTGGTCGGACCGGTGACCCGACACGGGGAAGCGCCAGTTGATGCGCCCGGAGGCGAGGTCGAGGGAGACGACGTCGGCGAAGCTCGGCCGGGAGACGACCATCGCGGTGCCGTCCGGGGTGGAGTACATGTCGTCGACGAACTGGTCGTGGCCCTCGCCGACGCTGTTGCGGATCGCCATGAAGTAGATCCACTTGATCGGGTCGGCGTTGATCTCCGCCATCCGCTGCTTCTTGTCGGGGACGACGTCGATCCGGCCGATCCTCCCGAAGTCGCCGCTGGACGCGATGACATCGGCGGTGCCGTCCCAGTTGTTGCCCACGAACATCACCTCGCGCAGCGCGGCGGGCGAATCCGGGGGCGCCGCCGCGGCGGTCGCGGGGGCGGCTGCGGTCAGGGCCAGGGCGGCGGTCAGGGAGCACAGGTGCCGTCGTCGGAAGACGGACATGGCTGATCCCTCCTCTGCGGTGGGGTGAGGAATCTGAACACACGTGCTTTCACAGTGAACTTACTGCAAAGTAAGGAAGGGGTGGCCTTCTCCACAAGACCGCGTACACGACAAAATCGTGAGCGGGCGACGAAGGGGGAGCGGGTGCCGGGCAGACTCAGGGCGCCGACGGGCCGCTACGGCGGCAGGACGGCCGAGGAGCGGCAGGCCGAGCGGCGCCGCCGGTTCCTCGACGCCGCGCTCCGGCTCTTCGGCGACACCCCCGGCTACCGGGCCACCACCGTCGCGGCGCTCAGCGAGGCGGCAGGACTGTCGACCCGCCAGTTCTACGAGGAGTTCCGCACCTTGGAGGACGTGCTCGCCGCGCTGCACCTGCAGGTCAACGGCTGGGCCGAGGCGGCGGTGCTGGAGGCGGCCGCGGGGGCGGCGGACCTGCCGCTCGCCGAGCGCGTCACGGCGATCTTCCGGGCGTACGCGGGCAGCGTCACCGCCGACCCGCGCCGCATCCGCATCACGTTCGTGGAGATCATCGGCGTCAGCCCGCGCCTGGAGGAGCAGCGGCTTTCCCGCCGGGCCGGGTGGGTCGACCTCATCTGCGCGGAGGCCGACGCGGCCGCCGCCCGCGGCGAGGCGGCGCCCCGCGACTACCGGCTGGCGGCGACGGGCTTCATCGGCAGCGTCAACGGCCTGCTGCACGACTGGAGCGCCGGCTGGGTCGACGCCACGCTCGACGAGGTGGTCGACGAACTGGTCCGTCAGCTCCTGGCCATCCTGCGCCCACCCGGGTGGAAGCCAGGGGGCTGATCCTGGGCGCAGGTGGGCCGCGGGCGCGAACCCGGCCCGGGACCGAGTGTCCCGGCCGCCGTTCCCGGGGCGGGGGCCGAGGTCACGGTGGCCCGCGTCAGGACGGCCACCCCGAGGCCAGCACCACCAGGTCCACCGTCACCACCAGCGCGCCGGCCGGCAGGAGGCCGGCCAGGAGCCGGGCGCGCAGCGAGCGGTACGCGGCCTCGTACTCGGCCCGCAGTTCCGCACTGCGGCGGGCCGTGTGCTGCCACGAGGCCCGGGTGAGCGCGAGGTGTTCCTCCGCGAACACGTGCTCCACCTGGGCCCGTTGGGCCGCCGTCAGCCGGTCGAGGGCGGCGGCGCACCGGGCGGCCGCGGCGCGGGCCTCCCGGTGCGCTGCGGCGGCGAGGAGGTGACCTTCGACGTCGTTGTGGAACGCCCGCAGGTCCACCGGGGTCTCGTCCCGCGCGGTCACCGGAGCGTCAGTTCCGCTTCGGCCCCGGCGGCGGCCGGCCGGTGCAGGTCGAACGCCGGGGACTCGCTGCGGATCCGCGGCAGGGCGACGAAGTTGTGCCGCGGCGGCGGGCAGGAGGTGGCCCACTCCAGGGAGCGGCCGTAGCCCCACGGGTCGTCGACGCCGACCGGCTCGCCGTACCTGGCCGTCTTCCAGATGTTGTAGAAGAACGGCAGCAGCGACAGGCCCAGCAGGAACGAGAAGGCGCTCGACACCATGTTGAGCGTCGTCAGGCCCTCCACGGCGAGGTAGTCGGGGATGCGCCGCTGCATGCCCTCGGCGCCCAGCCAGTGCTGCACCAGGAACGTGCCGTGGAAGCCGATGAACAGCGTCCAGAAGGTGATCCTGCCCAGGCGCTCGTCCAGCATCCGGCCCGTGAACTTGGGCCACCAGAAGTGGAAACCGGCGAACATCGCGAACACGACCGTCCCGAAGATCACGTAGTGGAAGTGCGCGACCACGAAGTACGAGTCCGAGACGTGGAAGTCCAGGGGCGGTGAGGCGAGCAGCACACCGGTGAGCCCGCCGAACACGAACGTCATCAGGAAGCCGGTCGCCCACAGCATGGGTGTCTCGAACGACAGGCTCCCGCGCCACATCGTGCCGATCCAGTTGAAGAACTTCACACCGGTCGGGACCGCGATGAGGAACGTCATGAAGGAGAAGAACGGCAGCAGCACACCGCCGGTGACGTACATGTGGTGCGCCCACACCGTCACGGACAGGCCCGCGATCGCGATGGTCGCGCCGATCAGACCCGTGTAACCGAACATCGGCTTGCGGGAGAAGACCGGGATGACCTCACTGATGATGCCGAAGAACGGCAGCGCGATGATGTACACCTCTGGATGCCCGAAGAACCAGAACAGGTGCTGCCACAGCAACGCGCCGCCGTTGGCGGAGTCGAAGATGCGGGCGCCGAACTTGCGGTCCGCCTCCAGCGCGAACAGCGCGGCCGCCAGAACCGGGAAGGCGAGCAGGACCAGCACACCGGTCAGCAGCACGTTCCAGGTGAAGATCGGCATGCGGAACATCGTCATGCCGGGTGCGCGCATGCAGATGATCGTGGTGATGAAGTTGACCGAGCCGAGGATGGTGCCGAAGCCGGAGAAGGCCAGGCCCATGATCCACATGTCGGCGCCGATACCGGGCGAGCGGACCGCGTCCGACAGCGGACTGTAGGCGAACCAGCCGAAGTCGGCCGCACCCTGCGGGGTGAGGAAACCGCCCACCGCGATGAGCGAGCCGAACAGGTACAGCCAGTAGGCGAACATGTTCAGCCGCGGGAACGCCACGTCCGGCGCGCCGATCTGCAGCGGCATGATCCAGTTCGCGAAGCCCGCGAACAGCGGCGTCGCGAACATCAGCAGCATGATCGTGCCGTGCATCGTGAACGCCTGGTTGAACTGCTCGTTCGACATGATCTGCAGACCAGGCCGGGCGAGCTCGGCGCGCATGAACAGCGCCATCACGCCACCGATGACGAAGAACGCGAACGACGTGACCAGGTACAGCGTGCCGATCGTCTTGTGATCCGTGGTCGTCAGCCACTTCAGGTGCCTCATGCCCCGCCTGTGTCCGCGCTCCGGCGGGACGTCACACTGCCAGGACGCGACGAGCGTCACGGAAACCGGGTGTGACGATCGGGGACCTGCCGGACACGAACGGGACATGAGCGACGACGAGGTCTTCGCCGCTGCCTACCGCGAGCACTACTGGGCGGTCAGCCGCTATGTGGCGCGGCGGCTGGACGGGCGTGCCGGTGAGGTGGAGGAAGTGGTGGCGGAGGTGTTCACGGTCGCCTGGCGACGCCGGGCCGACCTCCCGGCCGCCCCGCTGCCCTGGCTGTACGGCGTGGCACGCAACTGCCTGGCCAACACCGTCCGCGGCCACGGGCGCCGCCGTCGGCTGCTCGACCGGCTCGGCAACGACGACACCGCCCACCGCCGGCACATCGCGGCGGGCCCGGAGGCGGACACACCGGGCGGCTGGGTGCACGAGGCCCTGGCCCGGCTCTCCGCCGCCGACCAGGAGGTGCTGCGGCTGACGGCCTGGGAGGAACTCGGCATCGAGGAGGTCGCCGTCGCCCTCGGCTGCGGCAGCAGGGCCGCGGCGATGCGGCTGCACCGGGCACGGCGCCGCCTCACAGCCGAGATCGACCGCCTGCGCCCCGCGTCCCCGCCCACCGGGCACCCGGGCGCGAGCGCCCCGGTCGACGGGGACGACCGGCGGCATTCGTTGGTGCCGCCCGCCGGGCGGCCGGGCTTGACCGTCCCGGCTGACGGAGGCGACCACCAGCGCCCCGCGTCCCCGCCCGCCGGGCGCCCGGGCGCGAGCGCCCCGGCTGACGGAGGCGACGAGCGGCGTCCGTCGTCCCCGCCCGCCGGGCACCCGCGCCTCACCGCCCCGTCCGACGAACACGACCGGCTGTGCCCGTCGTTGCCGCCCGCCGGGCGCCCGGGCGCGAGCGCCCCGTCTGTCGAACACGACCGGCGGCATCCGTCGTCCCCGCCCGCCGGGCACCCGGGCGTGACCGTCCCGGCTGACGGAGACGACCGTCGGCTTC
The DNA here is from genome assembly GCF_042878735.1 of Streptomyces sp. NPDC003456. Lineage (NCBI taxonomy): Bacteria > Bacillati > Actinomycetota > Actinomycetes > Kitasatosporales > Streptomycetaceae > Streptomyces > Streptomyces sp. NPDC003456. Next base: position 857,387 of record NZ_JBIAOK010000001.1, on the reverse strand, counting down.
CCCCGTTCCCGCCTGCCGCGCACCCGTGCGTGACCGTCCCGGAGGAGCCCCGCCATGGCTGACGAACTCGACCTGCTGCGGGGCGCCGACCCGGTGCCTGCCGACGGTTCCCGCTTCGGCGACGGACCTCTGGACCACCGGGCCGAGCGCCGCCTGGAGGAACTGCTGTGCGCGAGGCCGGCCGAGCGCCGGCGGGACCGGTGGCTGCGGTTGCACGGCCGGGTCCGGCCCGGGGGGAGCCGGCCGGCCGGGACGCCCCCGGCGTCTCCCCTCACCGGCGGGCGGCCCCGGTGGCTGCCCGCCCCCGGTCGGGCCCCGCTCGCCTGGGGCCTGCTCGCCGCGGCCGTCGTGACCGCCCTGACCCTCACCCTCGTCCTGAGCGGCCCCGCCACCCCGCCCGCCGTCGCCGCGCCCCGGCCGCTGGTCGTCGACACCGGCTCCGCGGCCCTGCCCCTGGACCGGCTGGCCGAGCGGGCCTCCGCCGCGATCGGGGCGGCCGGCGCACCCCGCCTGCGCAAGGGCACCCACGTGCGGTCGTGGAGCCTCGACATGTCGCAGGACGCACCCCCGGTCACCCTGCCCGAGGAACGGCTCGTGCGCTGGCGGCCCGACGGCAGCCGCACCGAACTCGTCGTCGCGACCGCCCCGGAGCACCCCGGCCGCCCGGTCCTCACCGACCGGGGCGGCGCACCGCGACTCGTCGGCGACGGCCACGTCCTGCTCGACCGGAGCCACCCGCCCAGCTGGAGCGACGCCCCGCCCCAGTCGCCTCCGCCGCGCGACCCGGACCGGCTGCGCGCCTACCTGACGGAGGCCGCCTTCACCGGCACGCCGCCCACCACGCCCGAACTGCTGGACGCGGTGGCGACGCTGCTGGACCACTGGACCCTCGGCCAGCGCGAGAACGCCGCGCTCGCCCGGCTCCTCAGCGGCGCCGAGGCGCTGCGCCCGGCCGGACAGGTGACCGACCGGCTGGGCCGGCGCGGTCAGGCGTACGTGACCGACGCACGCGGCGTCCGCCGCATGCTGATCATGGACCCGGCCACCGGCGCCGTCCTCGGCCTGGAGAGCACCCTGACGGCCCCCGACCCCCGGTACGGCGTGCGGAAGGGGGACGTCCTGTCCTACAGCGCGTGGATGCGCTGACGGCCGGTTCCGCCCGCGGTCACTCGTCCCAGGCCTGCACCAGGGTCTGCTCGGTGATCTTGCCGTCGCGCAGCGACAGCATGGACTCGGACAGGACGCGCACCCCGTCCGCGTACTGGCAGCTCTCGCTGTAAGCGGCCTCGTCGCCCTGGACGACGCAGTGCTCCAGGGTGTGCGTCATGTCGCGGCTGTAGACGTCCTCCAGCATCCGGCCGATCTCCTCCCGGCCGTGCAGGACCTTGGGGTGGCTGGGCTGGCTCGTCCGGTCGACGATGCGCAGTTCGGCGTCGTCGGCGTAGAGCGACATCAGGATGTCCGGGGTATCGCCCTCCAGGCCCCGGCGCAGAGTCTCCCGGTCGAAGACGGCGTCCGTCGTCGTGCCCATGATGACCTCCCTCGAAGGGGCCGCGGCCCGGTCGGAGGCGGGCCGCGTGGGGCCTTCCCATGTCGAGCCTCCTCCCGCGCGGCGCGCTCGGCAAGCCCGGGGGCGCTGGTCCTGACGGGTGAGCGGGGCGCAGCACCCGTGTCCGCCGGGGACCCGCCCGCGTTGCGATAGGCATGATCTCAACACGACGTATCGTCGCCGCCGTTGGTCTCGCCGCGGGGGTGACCGGTCTCGCCGCGCCGATGGCGCAGGCGGCCGACACGGGAGCCAAGAGCCCGCTCAGCCCCATGGCCGCGCTCGACTCGCTGACCGTGAGCGACATCCCCGCCGCGCACAAGGACGAGATCCCGCGGCCCTCGTCGCAGCTGGCCGGGCTCAACCGCCTCAACGACCTCGACCAGCTGAACCAGGTCGTCGGTCTCGTCTCCCCGCTCTTCGGCTTCGTCCCGAACATCCGCTGACGGCAGCGGACCTGCGAGGGCCGCCCCCGCCCGGGGCGGCCCTCACCCGTGTCCGCGCCTCAGTCCGCCGCGGCGAGGAACTGCGTCGCGGCCAGCTCCGCGTACAGCGGGTCGGCGGTCACCAGCTCGCGGTGGGTGCCCACGGCGCGGACCCGCCCGGCGTCCATCACCACGATCCGGTCGGCCATGGTCACGGTCGACAGCCGGTGGGCCACGACGAGGACGGTCGTCGAGCGGGCCACGTCCGCGACGGTGTCGCGCAGCGCCGCCTCGTTCACCGCGTCCAGCTGCGAGGTCGCCTCGTCGAGCAGCAGCAGCCGCGGGCGGCGCAGCAGCGCCCGGGCGACGGCGACGCGCTGCCGCTCCCCGCCGGACAGCTTCGTCCCCCGGTGGCCGACGAGCGTGTCGAGCCCGTCGGGCAGCCGGGCCACCAGCCCGTCGAGCCGGGTCGTCTTCAGCACGCGCGCGAGGGCGTCCTCGCCGGCGTCCGGATCGCCCAGCAGCAGGTTGTCGCGCAGCGACCCAGACAGCACCGGCGCGTCCTGCTCCACGTAGCCGATCGCGGCCCGCAGCCGGGGCAGCTCCCAGTCGTTCAGGTCGCGCCCGTCGAGTGTGATCACGCCGGAGTCGGGGTCGTAGAACCGCTCGATCAGGGAGAAGACGGTGGTCTTGCCGGCGCCGGACGGGCCGACGAAGGCCGTCATGCCCTGCGCGGGCACGGTGAACGTCACCCCGTGGTGGACGGGGGGCAGGTCGTCGGCGTAGCGGAAGCGGACGTCCTCGAAGGCGACCGCTGCGGGCCGTGCGTCCGGGCCGGGCAGGGGGGCGGACGCGGTGGCCGGCTCCGCCGGCAGCCGCAGCGCCTCCTGGATGCGGGTGAGGGCCGCGGCACCCGTCTGGTACTGCGTGACGGCGCCGACGACCTGCTGGATCGGCGACATCAAGTAGAAGACGTACAGCAGGAACGCCACCAGCGTGCCCACGTCGACGGCCCCGGTCGCCACGCGCGCGCCGCCGACCGCGAGCACGGTGATGAAGGCGATCTGCATGGCCAGCCCCGCCGTGTTCCCGGCCGCGGCCGACCACTTGGCGGCCCGCACGCTCTGCCGCCACGACTCCCGCGCCGCCTCGTGCAGCGTGGCCTCCTCGCGGTGCTCGGCGCCGGAGGCCTTCACGGTGCGCAGGGCACCCAGGGTGCGCTCCAGCGAGGCGCCCATGACACCGATGGCGTCCTGCGCCTGCCGGCTCGCCTTGTTGATGCGCGGCACGATCACGCCGAGCACCACGCACGCGCCGAGGATCACGGCCAGGGTCACCCCCAGCAGGACGGCGTCCACCAGGCCCATCATCACCACCGTCGCGACCAGGGTGAGGCCGCCGGTGCCGAGACCGACCAGCGAGTTCGTCGTCACCGAGCGCAGGAGGGTGGTGTCGGAGGTGATGCGGGCCATCAGGTCCCCGGGCTCGCTGCGGTCCACCGCCGCGACCCGCAGCCGCAGCAGGTACGACGACAGCGCCCGGCGCGCGCCGAGCACCACCGACTCGGCGGTGCGCTGCAGCACGTACGAACCCAGCGCGCCCAGCGCCGCGTTGGTGACCACCAGCGCGGACATCGCCAGCAGCGCCCCGGTGATGGCCCGCTCGTGCGACAGGTCGTCGATCAGCCCCCGCGCCACCAGCGGCAGCAGCAGCCCGGTCGCCCCGGTGACCAGGGAGAGCACCGCACCCGCCAGCAGGGACCAGCGGTGCGGCCGGACGTATCCGAGCAGCAGCCGCCAGGGCGGTACGGCGGTCTGGGTCTCAGCGATGCTCACGTCGCTCCTTCGGCACCTCGGGCGGACGGTTCAGGCTACGTCGGTGCCGGCCCGGCCGGCCCGGTGGTTCCGCGGCCGCCGGCGCCCGATCCGCGCCCCTCGGCGATCAGTCGCGCGTAGGGTCGGAACGGAACGAACCAGGCCCACGAAGGAGTCACCACCATGGCCCAGGAAGTACGCGGTGTGATCGCGCCCGGCAAGGACGAACCGGTGCGGATCGAGACGATCGTGGTGCCCGACCCCGGCCCGGGAGAGGCGGCCGTCCGCGTCCAGGCCTGCGGGGTGTGCCACACGGACCTGCACTACAAGCAGGGCGGCATCAACGACGACTTCCCCTTCCTGCTCGGGCACGAGGCCGCGGGCGTGGTCGAGGCGGTCGGCGACGGCGTCACGGACGTCGAGCCCGGCGACTTCGTGATCCTCAACTGGCGTGCGGTGTGCGGGAAGTGCCGGGCCTGTCTGCGCGGCCGGCCCTGGTACTGCTTCGACACCCACAACGCGCAGCAGAAGATGACCCTCACCGACGGCACCGAGCTGTCCCCGGCCCTGGGCATCGGCGCCTTCGCGGAGAAGACGCTGGTCGCCGCCGGGCAGTGCACCAAGGTCGACCCGGCCGTCGCCCCCGAGGTGGCCGGACTGCTCGGCTGCGGCGTCATGGCCGGCATCGGCGCCGCCCTCAACACCGGCAACGTCGGGCGCGGCGACTCCGTCGCCGTCATCGGCTGCGGAGGCGTCGGTGACGCGGCCGTCGCCGGCTCGCACCTGGCCGGGGCGCGCACGATCATCGCCGTGGACATCGACGACCGCAAGCTGGAGACCGCCCGGTCGATGGGCGCCACGCACACCGTCAACTCCCGCGAGAGCGACCCCGTCGAGGCGATCCGGGAACTGACCGGCGGCTTCGGTGCCGATGTCGTCATCGAGGCCGTCGGCCGCCCGGAGACCTACCGGCAGGCCTTCTACGCCCGCGATCTGGCCGGCACGGTCGTCCTCGTCGGCGTCCCCACACCCGAGATGAAGCTCGAACTGCCGCTGCTGGACGTCTTCGGCCGCGGCGGGTCCCTGAAGTCCTCCTGGTACGGCGACTGCCTGCCCTCCCGCGACTTCCCCATGCTGATCGACCTGCACCTGCAAGGGCGCCTGGACCTCGGCGCGTTCGTCACCGAGACCATCCGGCTGGACGAGGTGGAGAAGGCGTTCGAGCGGATGCACCACGGCGACGTGCTGCGCTCGGTGGTGGTGCTGTGATGACGACGCGCGTCGAACACCTCGTCACCTCCGGGCAGTTCACCCTCGACGGCGGCACCTGGGACGTCGACAACAACGTGTGGATCGTCGGCGACGACCACGAGGCGGTCGTCATCGACGCCGCCCACGACGCCGACGCCATCCTCGCGGCCCTCGGCGACCGCCGGCTGGCCGCGATCGTGTGCACGCACGCCCACAACGACCACATCGACGCCGCCCCGGCACTCGCGGACCGCACCGGCGCCACCATCTGGCTGCACCACGACGACCTGCCGCTGTGGAAGCAGACGCACCCCGACCGCGAGCCGGACGCCTGGCTGGTCGACGGCCAGGTGATCGAGGCCGGCGGCGCCGACCTGCGCGTGATCCACACACCGGGACACGCACCCGGTGCCGTCTGCCTCCACGAGCCCGGACTGGGGACCGTCTTCACCGGCGACACCCTCTTCCAGGGCGGGCCCGGCGCCACCGGCCGGTCCTTCTCGCACTTCCCGACCATCATCGAATCCATCCGCGACCGGCTGCTCACCCTGCCGCCCGAGACGACCGTCCGCACCGGGCACGGCGACTCGACGACCATCGGCGCCGAGGCCCCCCACCTACAGGAATGGATCACCCGGGGCCACTGACCGCGTGTCGCCCGCAAAAGGCGACAGAGGATGTCCGGCTTACCCGACACCCTGGACACGGCACACAGTCGAGGGCACGGGAGGCCGGACATGCCAGCTCAACTCCACGGCAAGGTCGCACTGGTCGCGGGGGCGACCCGGGGCGCCGGGCGGGGGATCGCCGTCGAACTCGGCGCGGCCGGCGCCACCGTCTACGTCACCGGCCGCAGCACCCGGGCCCGCCGCTCGGAGTACGACCGCCCGGAGACCATCGAGGACACCGCCGACCTGGTCACCGCGGCCGGCGGGCACGGCATCGCCGTGCCCGCCGACCACCTCGACCCGGCGCAGGTCCGCGCGCTCGTCGACCGCATCGCGCGGGACCACGGCCGCCTCGACGTCCTCGTCAACGACATCTGGGGCGGCGAGAAGCTCTTCGAGTGGGACACCCCGCTGTGGGAGCACGACCTCGACAACGGACTGCGCCTGCTGCGCCTGGCGATCGAGACGCACGCCGTCACCAGCCACCACGCCCTGCCCCTGCTGCTGCGCCACCCCGGCGGCCTGGTCGTCGAGGTGACCGACGGCACCGCCGACTACAACGGCGACCACTACCGCGTGAACTTCTTCTACGACCTCGCCAAGAGCGCCGTCCTGCGCATGGCCTTCGCCCTCGGCCACGAGCTCGGCCCGCGCGGCGCCACCGCCGTCGCCCTCACCCCCGGCTGGCTGCGCTCGGAGCTGATGCTGGAGACCTACGGGGTGAGCGAGGACAACTGGCGCGACGCGCTGGAACGCGTCCCCCACTTCGCCATCTCGGAGACCCCCCGCTACGTCGGCCGGGCCGTGGCCGCCCTGGCCGCCGACCCGGACGTGGCACGCCTCAACGGCCGGTCCCTCTCCAGCGGCGGCCTCGCCCGGGAGTACGGCTTCACCGACCTCGACGGCAGCCGCCCGGACGCCTGGCGCTACCTGGTCGAGGTCCAGGACCCGGGCAAGCCGGCGGACACCACCGGGTACCGGTGAGGCGCCGGGGCGCGCTCGCGCCCGCAGCCCGACGGCGTCACCCCGCTGTGCGGAATGTCACCGATCGGTCCCAGCGGCGCCGGCCGTACAACCGAAGCGGCCGTCCACCCGTCTACGTGGCAGGGATCGCAACCATGTGACCACTTCCGCGAAAGGGCAGGACCGCTCATGGGGGACGTACGCAGACGGGGCGCCGTCGCACTCGGGATCACCGGACTGGTGGCGCCGCTCACCCTCGCGCTCGGCGCCACGCCGGCGCAGGCCGCGAGCTGCACCACGCAGGCCGGCCCGTACCAGAAGCAGGTGGAGAAGTTCCTCGGCCGTCCGGTCGACGGGAAGCAGTCCGCCGCCGACTGCAAGGCCATCCAGGCCTTCCAGACCAAGCACGGCATCTCCCCGAACGCCGGCTACGCCGGGCCCGTCACCTGGGGTGTGATGGACCTGATGCAGAAGCAGAAGGCCGTCGGGACGAACCCCAACAAGGACGGCAAGTGCCCGGTGAACAAGGGCCGCATCGCCTGCGTGAACCTCAGCCTCCAGCTGAGCTGGATCCAGGACGGCAAGAAGCTCGTCTACGGCCCCGTCCCGGTCCGCACCGGGCGCGACGGCTACGAGACCCGCACCGGCCTGAAGAAGATCTACTGGCGCAACATCGACCACGTCTCGTCGATCTACCACGTGCCGATGCCCTACTCCCAGTTCTTCGACGGCGGCCAGGCCTTCCACTCGGTCGGCGTCAGCATGTGGAACCTGCCGGGCTCGCACGGCTGCGTCAACATGACCCGGACCGACGCCAAGAAGTACTGGTCACTGCTGAAGAAGGGCGACGACGTCTTCGTCTACGGCCGCAAGCCGGGCACCTGATCGCCGCACCCCGCCCTGCCGCGCCGGCTCCAGCCCGACGATGCCCGGCAGGGTGGGGTCCGCGGCTTCCGGCCGGAGCGTGATCCGTGGCGAACTCCGCGCCGGGAAAAGGCACTCGCAGGCGGATGATGTGAACAGCCTCACGTTTACCGGCAGATGGACGTGATCAGCACCACTGTCTGATTTGTCCGATTGGCTCGGGATTACTCACATCGTCTTCACGTCGGGCGACGTATGCTTCACAGCATGTCCACCACTGTTGAACCATCATCCGAGCGATCGGCTGACGAGGTCAACGAGGAGATCCGGGCCCTGTGGCGCCGGTCGGGCGGGACACTGAGCGTCGAGCAGCGCGAGCAGTACCAGCGGCTCGTCCTGGAGTGGGCCGCCGCGGCCCCGCAGAAGGCGCCGGCGGCCTGACCGCCGCCCGCTCCCCGTCGACACGCCGGGCCTCTCCGCATACGTCGGCTCTTCGTCCGAGGGCACCCAGGATCGCGTGGGTGCCCTTTTCGCGTTCCCGTCTCGCGTGCCCGTGTGCGGCCGGTCATCCCCAAGTCGCCGAGTAGTACCGCCGGTAGGCCTTGCGGTCCTGCTCCGCACGGATGAAGCGCGTCGCGACCAGGGCGACGAGGCTGCCCGCGATCACCAGCAGGCCCGGACCGATGTTGCGCGGGTCACTGAGCCGGCTCAGCAGTGTCGACACCGTCTCGCCGGTGATCGGCGCCGAGGTGCCGGGGGAGGCGGCGCCCGCGGACGCGGCGCCCGGGGACGCCGACGGGGCGGGGGCGGCACCGGCGCCGCCGGACCGCTCGGAGACGATCAGCTTGACGCCGAGCTCGGTCAGCGCCTTCGTCACCGGCTGGAAGAACGTCGTGCCCCCGGCGGCGCAGTCCCCGCTGCCGCCCGAGGTCACGCCGAGCGCGATGCCGTTCGCGAACATCGGCCCGCCGCTGTCGCCCGGCTCGGCGCACACGTCCGTCTCGATGAGCCCGGTGACCGTGCCCTCCGGGTAGTTGACCGTCGCGTTCAGGGCGGTCACCTCCCCCTGCCGCAGCCCGCTGGTGCTGCCGCTGCGGAAGACCCTCTGCCCGACCTCCGGATCGGCGACGCCCGTGATGCGCACGCCCTTGCCGTCGCCCACCGCCACCACGTCCGCGCCCTTGCCCGCGCGGCCGCCGTCGTACTTCACCAGGGAGTAGTCGTCGCCCGGGAAGCTGCCCCGGAGCGAGGTGCCGACCTGCCGGCGGCCGCGGTCGTCGGCGAACCAGATCGAGCCGTCCGGACCGCAGTGCCCGGCCGTGAGGATGTAGTCACTGCTGCCGTCGGTCACGTTGAACCCGGCCGAACAGCGCCCCGCCGTCGAGAGGATGGGCTGCGCGCCGTTGAGCCGCGTGGTGAAGGTGCCCTGGGTGCGCTCCATGCGCACGAACCCGCCGATGCCGTCCGCGACCTTCGTCAGCCGGGCCCAGGCGGCGGCCGAGACGGTGCTGTCACCCCGTACGACGACCTCGTTGCGCTTGTAGTCCAGGGCCCAGGACGTCCCCGCCACCCGGGGTGCCGAACGCAGCGTGGCCGTCGCGGACTTGAGGTCGCTCATGCTGTGACGGACCAGCTTCGCCCGCGCCCCCGCCCGTTCCACCTCGGCGGCCGCCTTCTCGTCGGTGACGGCGACGACCGGCCGCCCGGCCCCGTCGACCCAGCTGCCCGCCGTGCGGGAGGCCCCGAGCCGGGCCACGAGGCCGGTGCCCTCACCGGTGGCCGGCGGGGCGGTGTAGGGGACGCCGATCACCGGGGCCGGCGGCTCGCTCGCCACGGCGCTCGTGACCATCGCTCCTCCGAGGAGGAGTCCGCCGACGGCCGCCAGTCGTGTCACTCGCCGGACGACCCGTCGTCGTGCGTGCCTCATGCATGGCTCCCGAACCCGAACATCACGGTGCGAACACCGGGGGCCGCTCCCGGAGTTGAACGCCCTCCCTCCATACGGGGCGCGACCCCGCCGCGTTCACCCGGCGGATGATCTCTTCACGGCCCAGGGCACGTCTCACCCTCCCGCACCCCGCGGCCGCGGCCCGTTCCCGCCCTGCCCGGCGGCCGTCCCGCCCCTATCGTGAGTGCATGACCAGGACCCCGCGCGAGACGTCCGGCCCACCGAACCCCCTCCAGGTCCTCACGCTCGAGCAGCTCAGGCTCCGCACCAGCACCAAGTGGCGCACGTACCCCGAGGACGTGCTGCCGGTGTGGGTGGCCGAGATGGACGTACCGGTGGCCGAGCCGGTGGTACGGGCCGTGACCCGCGCGATGGACCTGGGCGACACCGGCTACCCCGCCGGGACCGGCTGTGCCGAGGCGCTGGCCGCCTTCGCCGCCGAGCGCTGGAACTGGGACGGGATCGCCGTCGAACGGACCGCGATCGTGCCCGACGTCATGCTGGGCGTCGTCGAGATGCTCAAACTGGTCACCGGGTACGGGGACGCCGTGGTCGTGAACCCGCCGGTGTACCCGCCCTTCTTCCACTTCGTCTCCCATATGGACCGGCGGGTCGTCGAAGCCCCGCTCGGCCCGGACGGCCGGATCGACCTCGCCGTCCTTCAGGAGACCTTCCGCCGGTGCGTCGCGGGGGGCCGGCGGGCCGCCTACCTCCTGTGCAGCCCCCACAACCCGACCGGCACCGTGCACACGGCGGAGGAGCTGTCCGCCGTCGCGCGGCTCGCCGAGCGGTACGGCGTCCGGGTCGTCGCCGACGAGATCCACGCACCCCTCGTCCTGAAGGGCGCGCGGTTCGTGCCGTACCTGAGCGTGCCGGGCGCCGAGCGCGGACTGTCGCTGATGTCGGCGTCGAAGGCGTGGCACCTCGCCGGGCTCAAGGCCGCTCTCGCCCTCGCGGGGCCCGGGGCCGCCGACGACCTGGCCCGGATGCCGGAGGAGGTCGGGCACGGTCCCAGCCACGTCGGCCTCCTCGCCCACACCGCCGCCCTGCGTGACGGCACGGACTGGCTCGACGCCCTGCTCGCCGGGCTCGACGACAACCGGCGCCTGCTCGCGCAGCTGCTGGCCGAGCACCTGCCCGGCGTCCGCCACCGCCCGCCCGCGGCCACCTACCTCGCCTGGCTCGACTGCCGCGCGCTCGGGCTCGGCGACGACCCGGCGGACGTCTTCCTGCGCCGCGGGCGCGTCGCCCTCACCTCGGGACGGCCCTTCGGCACCGGTGGTGCCGGGCACGCCCGCTTCAACCTGGCGGCCTCGGCAGAGGTCATCACGGAAGCCGTCCGCAGGATGGCGCGGGCGGCGCACTGACCCGGTGCCCGCGCGACGCACCGCACACTCGTACACTGCCCGCCATGGACGACAGGGAGCTGGACCACCTGGGCTCGGGCAAGTACCTGCTGATCACCAGCTACCGCAGGAACGGGACGCCGGTCGCCACCCCGGTGTGGGTGGTGCGCGACGGGGACGCGCTGGGCGTCTGGACGGCCGCCGACTCGTGGAAGGTCAAACGCATCCGCAACCGGGCCGACGTCCTGGTCGGCCCGTGCGACCTGCGCGGCAACCCCACCGGCGACCAGGTGCCCGCCACCGCCGAGATCTGCGACGCGGCCACCACCGCCCGCTACCGGAAGCTGATCGCCCGCAAGTACGGGCTCATGGGCCGGCTGACGCTCCTGGGCAGCCGGCTGCGGCGGGGCACGGACGGCACGGTGGGCATCCGCATCACCGCGTGAGGCCCACGGCCCTCGCCTCGCAGCGGAGCTGTTCCGCCGTCGAGCCGACGAGCGGTCAGCTCCAGGCCCGGTAGGGCTCGTCCAGCAGCTGGAACACCGGCTCGCCCCGGACCGGGTCCTTGGCGGTGGACAGGCGCACCCGGTCCCCGCTGTGGATGCCGATGGGCGGGCCCATCACCCGGCCGCGTACGACGAAGCCCTCGGCCATCTCGACCATGGACACGTTGCGCGCAGCGGGCGTGTTGCGGTGCACCACCGTGGAGTGGCGGACCGTGCCCGTGCCCTCGGCGCGCTCGGTGCGCAGGTCGCTGCCCCGGCAGACCGGGCACAGCAGCCGGTGGTACATGGCCGTGCCGCACCAGGTGCAGCGCTGGAAACAGAGGGCGTCCCTGTCCATGCCCGGCCCCTGGCCCTGGGGGGCGAGCAGGCCCGTCGCGGAGCCGGCCGTCTGCTGAGCGACGCTTCCTGAGTGGTGGTACACGCTGTCAACTCCCTGCACTCGCCCGGAATGCGTGTGCGGGTCGCCCGCGCACACGTGTGCCCGGTCGCCGTGCCACCGTGCACGCAGCACAGAGTATGGCACTCAGTGCCACTCGTAAAGGCACTCCGTACCCTCTCTCTGGACCGCTTCCCGGGAGCGGAAGGCGTCAGGCGCGGCCCAGCGCCGACTCGAGCTCCTGCACGACCCGCCACAGGGGCGCCCCGCGCCGGGACACCACGACGACCACGTCGTCGGGCCGTTCGCCGGCCGGCGCGGCGGTGGTGCCGCCGAACGCCGTCCGCACGTGCGCGAGCGCGTGGTCCACCGCGGCGTCCGCGTCGCCCCGCCCGTCCGAACGCAGCCAGGAGCGCAGGGCGTTGTTGTGCGCGGCGACCACGGCCGCGGCGATCACGTCGGCCTGGAGGGTGCCGTCCCGGCGGGTCGCGAAGCGCCGCCGCAGGTACGCGGCGAGAGCCCGCTCGTAGCGCCACACCACCGACAACTCATAGGCGCGCAGGCCCGGGACCTGCTTGGTGAGGCGGTAGCGCTGGACGGAGAAGGTGGGGTTCTCGGCGTACATCCGCAGCACGAGCCGGGCGGCGTCGCAGACCCGCGCCACCGGCTCCTCCTCCCCGGAACCGTCCGCGAGGAAGGCCGTCATGTCGGCCAGGCAGCGCTCGTGGTCGGGGAAGACCACGTCCTCCTTGGACGGGAAGTGGCGGAAGAACGAGCGCCGCCCGACGCCGGCGAGGGCAACGATGTCGTCGACGGTGGTCTGTTCGTACCCCCGGGCGAGGAACAACTGGAAGGCCGCTTCCACCAACGCGTCCCGCATGGGCGGCCGGCCGGCCCCCGTCCCGGCTTTCTCGGAGCTCATGATCTGGAACGTAGCACCTGTATGTCCTCTCCTGGCACTCAGTGCCGCAGACGTCCCGTCGTGGGCCTGCCTGCGGTGATGGATTTCTCCTCATCGATCGCGAGGCATCTTCCATGACCTGGGCTGCTGACAGCGGGACCGCCCCGTGCGAGTGTCGGGGAGCGCCCCACCGACCGGGGCGATCACCGCCGGCGCGGGAAGGGAACGCTCGCGCCTGCGCATCCGTACAGGACGTTCGTCGCTCCCGCCCGGCCGCGTCGCGTGGCCTCGGGCGGAACCGCGGGACCAGTCGTGTGCACTCAGGAACGGGGGACCGTCGATGCCGTTTGCCCTGCGCAGGAGAACCGCCCGAACGACAGCCACCGGGTCGACAGGCGCCCGGTCGGCAGCCGCCCGGCCGGGAACACCCCGGAGGGCAGCCGGTCGTTCGGCGACCGCCGGGAAGGCCGTGCTCGCCTTGGCGGCGACGGCTCTGTGCCTGGGCGGGGGTGTCGCACCGACGGCGTCCGCGGACCCGGCACGGGCCCGGTCCGTCGAGGTGCCCGCGGGGGTGACGGCCGCAGTGGCGGTGTTCGACCGGCAGACCGGAACCTTCACCGAGCAACTCGACACGACCCGGCAGTTCCGGGCGGCCTCCGTGGTCAAACTGCTGATCGCCCTCGACCACTTGTGGAACCGCGGTCCCTCCTACGACATCCCGTCCGCCGACCGCACGCGGCTGGACGCCATGCTGCGCAGCAGTGACGACGACGCGGCCACCCACTACTGGGTGCAGAACGGCCAGGGCGCCGTCATCGACCGGATGGTCGCCCGGCTGGGACTGACCCACACCGCCAAGCCGCCGGCGACGCACCCCGGCTACTGGGGCTACACGGCCCTCACCGCCGCCGACACCGTGCGGATCTACCGCTACCTCCTGGACGACGCCCCCGCAGCCGTACGCGACTACGTGATGGGCAACCTGCGGCAGTCCACGCGGTGCGGCACCGACGGTTTCGACCAGTACTTCGGCGTGGCGGGCGCGTTCGACCGGCCGTGGGCGGTCAAGCAGGGCTGGTCCGGCTTCGCCTCGGGGGACTGCACGGCCTCGGCGTCGGCCGCAGGCGCCACCGGGTCGGCGACCGGCGCCCCCCGCACCGAGGGCGCGGCCGCGGTGGACCTCGTGCGGGAGGCGCTGCACACCACCGGCACGGTGGGAGCGGGGGACCGCTCCATCGTGGCCGTCCTCACCCTGCACCCGGACGGCACCCCGTACGGCAAGGCCTTCACGGACGTGGGCCGGCTGGTCCGCTCCCTCGACGTGCCCGGCGGGACCCGTCCCGCGGGCACCTGGTTCGGCACCTGGGGCTCGGGCGTGCGGGTCCGGGCCCTGCCGACCACCGCGTCCGACACGCTGACCACGCTGCCCGCCGGCGTGGAGGTGCTCGTCCGCTGCCAGAAGCGGGGCCAGGAGGTCTCCGTACCGCCCTACACCAACGACTGGTGGGCCTATCTGCCCCAGTACGGCGGCTACGTCACCAACATCCACATCAGCTCACCCGGCAACCAGCTGCCCTCCGTGCCCGCCTGCTGAGCAGGGGTCACGAGGCACTCCGGGAGGGCGGTGACTCCCGCCGGAGGACCCCCACCCCGGTGGGGCGGACACGGAGGACACACGATGACGCGATGGCGCAGAAGCGTGGCCACCGCCGTGACGGGGCTGTTCCTGCTGCTCGCCGCCGGTTGCTCCGGCGGGCCCGCGGGCGGCCGCGCACCGGAGGCGGCGGGCACCTCGTCGACGGCGGGACCGGCCACGGCACGGGAGCGGAGTCTGCTCTACGACGCCGAGCAGGAACTGCAGCGCAGGTGCATGCGAGCGGCCGGGTTCCGGTTCTGGGCCGTGCCCGAGGACCCGCTGCCCGAGGCCCGTGACTTCCCCTACGTGATCGACGATCCGGCGTGGGCGAAGCGGTACGGCTACGGCAGTGCCCTCGAGACACGGGTCAGCAGGCTCCGCGCCGAGGATCCCAACCAGGTCTATCTGCGCGGTCTGCCCGACGACCGCCGGCGGGCCGCGATCACCGCTTTGAACGGAACCCGCCGCGAAGGGCTGCGGGCCGAACTCCCCGGCGGGGCGGTCATCGGCCACAGCGCCACCGGCTGCCGGGCGAAGGCCTGGCGCACCCTGTACGGCGACCTGTCCGCCTGGTACGCGGCCAGCACGCTCGTGGACAACCTGGGCGCCCTCACGCAACAGCGCGTCACCGCCCACCCGGACTTCACCCGGGCCGCGGAGAAGTGGTCGGCGTGCATGCGGGCCGACGGACTGCGCTACCGCGACCCCGCCCAGGCCAGAACCGAGTTCCTCGGCCACCACGGGGCCCGCGACACGGCGCGGGAGGTCCGCGTCGCCGTCCGGGAGGCCCGGTGCGCGCGCAGCAGCGGCCTGTCCTCGGTCGCGCGGCGCCTGGACCGCCGCTACGGCCGGGAACTGCGCGACGAGCACCGGGCCGAGGTGGACCTGGTCGAACGCCTGCGGGCCGACGCCCTTCCGCGGGCCCGCACCGTCCTGGCGCGCTGAGGCGCCGGGACCCCGGAACCCTCACCGCAGGGGAGCGCGGGCCCTGCCCGCCCTTCCCGGACGCCGGTCGAGGACAACAAGAGTGACGAACCCACAAGGAGAAAGCACATGCTGATGAACCGGGGCAAGTCCCTGCTCACGGCGGCGGTGTTCGCCGCCGCGCTCGTGGCACCGACCACCGCCCACGCGGCGGGCACCGCGGAGACCGCCCCCGCGTCGGAGAGGGCCGTGGCGGCCGACGGCAACCTCTACGCGTGGGAGCACTCGTGGAAGGGCGGCCGCCAAGCCGCCTGGTTCGGCGACAGCTCCAACTGGTCGGACCGCAACATGCGCAACCAGGCGTCGTCGGTGGACAACCAAGGCTACGCGGGGGCCTACGACGACGTGCGGCTGTACTGGGACGCCGGGTACGGGGGCGCTTCCTACTGCCTGGCCAACGGGCACTACCTGATGGACATGCGGTACGACTACTTCCCGAACAACGGGGCCGGCGGCGGTCAGGCGATGAACGACAACATCTCCTCGCACCGCTGGGTCAACTCCTGCTGATCCCCGCGGAGCCGCGACGGGTGCCGACCGCGTCGGCCGGCACCCGTCGCGGTGCGCCTCGCGGCTCCCGCGCGGCCGCCCGGCGGCACGGCCGGCACGGTCTGCCGGTTCCGCCGAGCGCATCACCGCCCGCCCGGGTGCGGCGCACCACCACAGGTCTGGGAGGATGGCAGGCAGATGTCCGTACCGGGTCGGGGACCCGCGGACTGCGGGCGGCGGGCGGAAGAGCGGAGCGGTGCGGCACATGCCGGAGTACCCGGAGTACCTCGCCGCGGCCCTGTTCGCCGCGGGCGGCGTGGTCAACGCCCTGCTGGCACCGCACCGGTTCTCCACCGCCGTCCTGTTCTGCCTGGCGGTGACCTCCGCCGGGCTCGGCCTGGCCGTCCGCAGCGCGGCGGACTTCCCGGCCGCCGCCACCGTCCTCGCGGTCGCCGCCCTGCTCCTGGCGCTCGCGCTGGGCCTGCTGCTCCTGGCCGACGGCGTCCTCCTGGTCCGGCGCTACGGACCGCAGGCGGCCCTGCTGGCGACCGCGGCCGCCGGCTGCGCGGTGCTGGCGGTGCTCGGCCTCGACGCGGTCTTCCACGCGGTCGGCGGCGAGACGTTCGGTGCCTTCGTGATCGCGGTCAACGCGGCCGCGGGTCACCTGAGTCTGCTCTTCCTCGTCTTCGCCGGATACGTGCTCGTCCGGGGGCGCGCCACCGCTCCGCCGGGAACCACCCATGTCGTCGTCCTGGGTGCCGGGCTCGACGGCGACCGGCCAGGGCCGCTGCTGACCCGCAGGCTGGAGCGCGCCCTCGCGATCGACGCGGCCCGCACACCGGACACGCCCCGTGCGGTGTTCGTCGTCTCGGGCGGCCAGGGCGACGACGAGGTCCGCTCCGAGGCGGACGCGATGGCCGACTACCTGCGCGGACGCGGAGTGCCCGCGGACCGGATCGTACGGGAGGACCGCTCCGTCAACACCGGGCAGAACCTCCGCTTCAGCGCGGCCCTCGTCGACGGCACCACCCCCGGCCCCCGTGCCACGGTGGTCACCAGCGGCTTCCACGTCTACCGCACGACCCTGCTGGCCCGCCGTGCCGGTGTGCCCGTGCACGTCGTGGGCGCGCCGACCTCCCCCGCCTACTGGCTGGCCGCGACCCTGCGCGAGTACGCCGCCGTCCTGTGGCTGGACCGGCTGCGCCTGGTCGGACTCAGCCTGCTGCTGGCAGTGCCCGTGGCGACGGCGGTCTTCGCACGCTGACGCGCCCGGCGCGGACTTCGCAGGAGGTCCCGACGCGGGGAGTCCTGAACAACCGGCGCGGTGGCCGCGTATCCAGCGGCAGGACGATCCACGGCCCCGGCGGCCCCCGCCCCGGGCCCGGACGGAAGGAGAGCGGAGTGCCGGTACCGTCCGAGCCCCGGCCGCCGCACGACGGCCCGGTCCTGGAACCCATCCGCGTCCTGCGGCCCCGGCGCACCGACGCCCTGGCGGAACTGATGCGCGAGTTCCGGGGGGAGACGGGCCGGGAGCCCGCCTACGAGTCCGTCGCCCTGCCCGGACCACCGCCCGGTTCGCAGGACAGCACGCGGGAACTCCCGCCGGTCGGCGGCGACGGGGGACCCCGCCGGAGCGGGCCCCCCGTCGCCGGCACGGCCCGCAGGCCCACCTCCGCCCACCGTGCCGACGCCTCCGGCGGTGCGGGCGGGCGGCGGCGCACCGCCGTCGCCGCGGCCGTCCTCGCCGCGGCGGCGATCGGCTTCGCCGGGGCGACGCTGGTGCACCGGGAGCACGGCGACCCCGCCGCGGCCCCCGCCCCCCGGCCGCCCGCCTCCGCCCCCGCGACGGCCCCCACGTCCGGATCCGCCCCCGCACCCACCCCACCCGTCCCCGACCCCGACGGCGCCGGGACGCTCCGCGAGGGAGCCACTGGCCCCGCGGTGACCGACCTACAGCAGCGCCTGCTGCGCATCCCGGACGTCTACCGCGACGGCTCCACCAGCGGCCGCTACGACCCGGTCCTGACCGCGGCCGTGGCCCGCTTCCAGCTCTGGTACGGCGTCAGCGGCGACGAGACCGGCGTCTACGGCGACGACACCCGGGCCGCCCTGGAGTCCCGCACGGCACCCGTCACGAGCTGACGCCCGCGGCCACGCGCCGAGGCCGGCCGAGGGCAGGGTGCCGGGCCGGTCCGCCGGCCGGATCGGACCCGCGTCGTCGACCGCGCGCACGTGCCGCGTATCGAACTCCCGGCAACGGAAGGTCAAAGCGGCGGTGCGGCAGCGCCGCGGTGCGTCACCCTGGCCCGGGGCGACTCCACGAGCACCAGCACCTGCCGCACCGGCCCGCCACGGACGACTCGGCGCCGCCCCGCCGCCGTAGTCCGCCGCGAACCGAAGGCCACGCCCATGAACGGCTCCCGCATCCCCGGCCTGGTGCTGCCCGTCCTGTTCCTGCTGGCCCTGCTCGTCGGCCTGTGGTGGTACTGGCGCCACCGCGGCGACTCCTGACCCGCTCTAGGATCACGCACGCCGCAGCCGGATCACGTCGGCACGCACCCCTCCCGCCCGCGCGCCCGACCTACCCGGGCGCCCGACCCGCCTGTACGGCTGCCTGCGCCCCGACCGGCCGGCCCCGCACGTCCGGCACCCGGACGTCCACCACGCACACGTCGTCCCTGCGCTCGTCCGGCAGCATCCGAGCGAGCAGGGGTCCCAGCGATCCGGGCCGGTCGGTGTGCGGCGCTGCCACGGCCTCGCCGAGCCGTTCCAGTCCCCGGTCGATGCTCTCCGGCGGGTGCTCGACCAGTCCGTCGGTGAACAGGATGAGCCGGTCGCCCGGTTCGAGACGGCACTCCGCCTCCTCGTACACCGCGGTGGGGGACGCCCCGATGAGCATGCCGCGCGGGCGGTCCAGGTACTGCGGCTCGCCGTCCCGCAGCAGCAGGGGCGGGGGATGCCCGGCCTGCGCCCAGACCAGCCGGCGGTCGCGGGGGCTGTAGCGGGCCAGGACCATCGTGGCGGTGGCGTAGGTGTCGTGCGAGTGCAGCAGCAGCGTGTTCAACCGGGCCAGCGCTCCGGTCAGGGAGGAACCCGTGATGACCATGCCCTTGGCGGTGAAGCGCAGTTGGGCCATCGTGGCGACGGCGTCGACCCCGTGCCCGGCGACGTCGCCGACCACCAGCAGCGCGTCCCCGTCGGGCAGTTCGATCGCACTGAACCAGTCACCCCCGACGTGCACGCCCGACTGGGCGGGCAGGTAGGCGACCTCGACGCGCAGCCCGGCCAGGTGCACGGGCCGGTTGGCCATCGGCAGCAGGGCGTGCTGGAGCCGGGAGGCCAGGGTCCGCTCGGCCCGCAGCACGTCGTGCTGGGTGAGGATGGCCCGCTCGCTCTCGACCAGGGCCAGTTCCGCCCGCCTGCGGGCCGTGGTGTCCTGCACGAAGCCGTGCACCTCGACGGGCGTGCCGTGCCGGTCGCACACCGCCTCGGCCGTGAGGCGGAGGTGGCGGATGCCGTTGCCCGTCCGGATGCGGAACGGCACGTCGACGGGCTTGCCGTGGTGGACGAGGCCGGCGACGGCGCGGGTCAGCGTGGGGGTGTCCTCCGGCAGGGCCAGTTCCGGCACGCCGGTCAGCGGCACCGGCCCGTCGGCCGGGTCCCGGTCGAGCAGCGCGAACACCTGGGTGGACCAGGAGACCTCCGGGGTGTGCAGGCTCCAGTTCGCCCAGCCGAGGTTGCCCAGCCGCTGCAGGTCGGCCAGCCGTTGCTCCTGCCGGTCCGAGGAGCCGTGCCGGATCCAGGAGACGACCAGGCTGTCGCCGAGCGGGGCGACCCGGACCGTGTAGATGAACAGGGCCGCGATGCCCGCCACGACCTCTTCGTGCGCGAAGGGCTCGCTCTCGTACTCCTGCCCGGTTTCCAGGACCTGGAGGCAGCCCTGCCACGGCGGTTCGGCCGGGATCGCCGGGCGCAGTTCCAGCAGCCGCCGGCCGGCCGCCGCCTCGCCGTTGCGGCCCAGCAGATCGCCGGCCCGGGCGGTCGCGGCCTCGATCCGGAAGTCCTCGACGTCGCCCGAGGCGGTCCGCAGCGGCGTCAGCAGCATCGCCGACAGCGGCAGCGCCTCGAACAGGGCCTGCACCGCGTCCGCGCCGGCGTCGGCGGAGCGCTCCGGCGGGGTGTCGAGGGCCCGCAGCCGCCCGGCGCACAAGCCGGCGACGCCGTGCAGGTGGGCGCGGTCCTGTGCGGTGAACTCGCCGGCCCGGGCGCGCAGCACCCCGAGGCAGACCTCGGCCGGGCCCTCGCCGGGCAGCGGCAGCCAGGCGCGCGAGCGCCACCGCTCGGGCGGGTCGCCTATGAGCAGGTAGCGCTTGGCGTCGGTGTCGAAGTCCTCCAGCCAGCGCGGTTCGCCCGCGCGCAGGGCGTCCAGCGCGGCCACCCCGCTCAATGGCGGCACCTGGCGCCACTGGGCGGCCAGCCGGTCTTCGACACCGGCGTGCCCGATCAGCCGCAGACCGCCGTCGGCCCGGTGGCGGTAGATCAGCACCGCGTCCGCCGCCATGTCCGGGGCGAGGTGCTCCAGCAGGCACCGGGCGAGATCCTGGGGCGTCGTCACCCGAACGAGGGTTTGGCCGAGGCGGGCCAGAGCGGCGCTCACGTCGTCGGGCACGGCGGTCCGCTCCGTGCCGATGACACGGGGACCGGCCGTGCCGCCGCCGGAGGTGTCCGGGTCGGTCGCCGGGAGCGCCGCAGGGCCGAGCGCGCCGAGCGTGATCCAGCACTCCTCCAGCAGGGTGCGGCGTGCGTCCTTGGCCCGGCGGCGCAGTTGTTCGCTCGCCGCGTTCGCGGTACATCCGGTCAGCGCCATCACCGCGCCCTTGGCCCGCTCGACGACAGCCGAGACGGCCGCCTGGTCGCGCAGCCGGTCCAGCTCGGCCCGCTGCCGGGCGGCGATCTTGGCCAGTTCGACCAGGTCCGGTGCGGCACCGGGCTGTGCCGGTGTCGCGGGCTCGCTCGTCACGCGTCGAGCATTGCACACCGGGGCGGATCGGTAGAGCGCCTTGTGGGCAGGTGACGCACCCTCTTCACATGCGCCCCCGGGGGGTGGCGGCGAGGGCTCGGCGGATGCGTCAGCGCCCGTCGCGCGGGTAGAGCCACTGGCGCAGCAGCCGGCTGAGCCGGGGCATCACCAGGTAGGTCAGCAAGGGCAGCAGGACCAGGGGGAAGACGACGGCTCGCAGCGGCAGCGGCCAGCCGGCCGTCGCGGGTGTCACGAGCCACTGGATCAGCAGGACGAAGGGGTAGGCGCCCAAGAAGGTGGTGAGGACCATCTTCCAGCGGGGCGGGGCCTGGACGGTGGTGCCCGGCAGGCTGAACCAGGTCTCCATGCCGGTGGTGGACTGGCGTTCGCTGCTGACCTCGACGGCGATGTCGTGGATCCGCCGGTGCCAGTGCTCGCGCTCCTCCGACTCCAGCCAGGCGGCGAGCCGGTGCCGGTCCGACCAGCGCAGCACGGCGTGGTAGCGGTGCCCGTCCTCCGGTGACAGCCAGGAGACGCCCTCGTTGCCGGGGAAGCGCCGGGCGCACCGGGTGATCCCGTGCGTCCACTCCTCGAACTGCTGCTCCCGGCCGGGGCGCACCTGCCAGGTCAGCACCGTGGTCACCGGTTCGGCCCGGCGGTCTCGGGTGGTGCTCATCCTCACCCGGGTGCCACGCGGCGAGCGGGTCATGCGCCCCGGATCAGTGGCGGCCGGACTCGGTGAGCGCCCGGGTGACCGCGCGGACGCTGCGGGCGATGTGCTGCAACTGCATGACCTCGGCCGCGTACAGCTTGATCGTGTGCTCGATGACGCCTTCGTGCAGGCCCAAGCCCGGCAGGTCGGCGCGGGCGGTCTGCAGGGCGGTGCGGGCGACCCGGATCTCGTGCTGGACCTGGATCTGGGCGTGCCGCGCCAGGAGGACGGGGTGGCGGACGAACACGGGGTAGCCGGCGTAGCGGGCCGGTACGAGTTCGCGCAGCCACTTGGCCGCCGAGCGCTCCCAGTCGAAACTCCCGGGGGTCTTGACCTGGCAGGGCCAGTCCGGGCTGATGCGCGTGGACGTCAGGGACATGATCATCGCTTCCGGGTGTGCGGCGTCGTGAGGGTGGACGACGGTTCGGGGCGGCCCCTGGCCCAGGGGATGACCGGGGCCGCCCACGGACACCCGGGGAGCCGGAGTGGGTAGGACCCGGCTCCTCGGGTGCGGAACGGAACCGGACAAGGCCGGGTCGCGATCCGTGAGCAGTATTTATATATGCCTTCCGGTTTGCAAGAAGCATGAAAACATTCATGCGTGCTTTGTTGCGGACGCTCCGCATGCGGGTCCGCACTCAGGCCCGCCCGCGCGACGCGGGGGCCTCGGCGCCGGGTCAGTCCTTGAGGAAGAACTGGTGCTGGTCGGCGACCTGCTCGTACTCCTCCAGGCGGGCCTGGGTGCGCTCCGGGTCGGCGTCCGTCATGGCCTGCAGCAGCGCCGAGCACATCACGCCCGGGGCGGCGTAGGAGTCGAACACCAGGCGCGAGCCGGTGCCGAGGGCGAAGGCGACGTCGGCCTCGTCCGCCAGCGGCCCGAGCGCCAGGTCGGTGATCAGAGCCACCTTGAGCCCGGCGCCGCGCGCCACCCGGACCGCCGTCAGGGTCTCCTGGGCGTGCCGCGGCATCGAGAAGGCCAGGACCCAGGTGCCGCCCGCCTCACGCGACTGCAGCAGGGCGTCGTAGGCGGTGCTGCCGCCGCGGGTGACGAGCCGTACGTCGGGGTGGATGCGGCGCGCGGCATAGGCGAAGTACTCGGCGAGCGAGCCGGAGATGCGCAGCCCGAGGACCGTGAGCGGGGTGGACGAGGACAGTTTGCGGCCGACGTCGATGACCAGCGCCGGGTCGGCGAAGTCACGCCGCAGGTTCTCCAGGTTCTCGATCTCCGCGTCGACCGCCGCCTGCAGTTCGTTGCCCCGGTTCTCCTCCGCCGGGCCGCCCGCCAGGGTGCCGAGCGCGATGGACTGCAGCTTCTCGCGCAGCGCCGGATAGCCGCTGAAGCCGACCGCCGAGGCGAACCGCGTGACCGACGGCTGGCTCACCCCGACCCGGTCCGCGAGGTCGGTGATCGACAGGAACGCCGCCTCGGTGATGTTCTCGATCAGGTACTGGGCGATCCGCCGCTGGCCCGGCGACAGCCGGGGCCGGTCGAAGAGCGTGCGCAGCCGTGAGGACGGGGAGACCTCCGTCTCCGGGGCGGCCTTGCCCGAGGTGATGGCGGATGCCTGTGCGCGTGCCTGCTGCGGCGATGGCACCGGTACGCCTCCTTCGTTCCCCACGGAGTTCAACATAGCTCACCCACCGTGGTGACCAGGGCTTCTTCGCGGGTGCACATGAGCCGCAGCCGACAGGGATACCCGAGGCCGGGGCGGGAACCCGCCGCCGCAGAAGATCCCGAGAGGAGTCACCGACATGAGCACCCCCGAGGAAAGCCGGCCCAAGACCCACACCACCGACGAGGTCCTTCAGCAGCACGACGACGACCGCGCCAAGGACCAGGGCGCCACCGGCCGCACCCTGCGCGAGGCACTGGAGGAGGCCGACGTACGCCCCGACGACTTCGACGAGAAGTGAGCCAGGCCCCGCGCGGGCGCACCGACGACGTTCCCGGCAGGTGAGACACGCATGGGCGCCCTGAGCGCGCTGGAGGAGACCCTCGAGAACCGATGGCAGGCCCTGTGGGCACGCGTCCTCGACAAGGAACCCGTCGAGGTCGTGGACGCCCTGCGGCGCGAGTGCGACGACAACGCCGTGGTGTGCGGGGAGGGGCGGGTGATGGTCCCCAACGCCTACGACGTGGAACTGCCCGACGAGGTGCACGAGCACCTCGCCCGCAGCGGCACCGAGGTGGGCCAAGCCCTCACCGACAGCCTGTCCCGGCACGCGGAACGCCGCGGCTACGCATGGGCCGGACCCCTGACGGTCCACGTGGCGCGGTGCCCCGACATCCCCAACGGCCGCTACCGGGTGGCCAGCAGGGTGATGCCCCACGTGAGCGCCGACGGATTCTTCCGTGCGGCCCACTGAAGCACTGCGCGGCATCCGTCAACGACGGTAGATCGTGAGGGAGTGCCCGACGTCGTCCACGGGGCGGCTGCCGCCGAGCAGTTCGGCCAGCCGCCCCGTGGCTTTGGCCGCCGCGGAGTCCGACACCACGAGCAGGCCCCGCACCCGCTCGGGCGGCACCCCCAGCGGATCCGCCGCCTGGATGCCGTAGTACGCCGGTACGCCGCTGCCCTTGTACACCAGCCACACCCGTTCACCGGGATACCGCTCCCGCAGCCGGACGGCGAGCCGCCCGAGGTCCTGCCCCCAGTCCACGTTCGAGTCGTGCAGCCACTCCCGTGTCCGGCCGGGCCCCCCGAACGCCTCGTTGGAGTACGGCAGATAGAAGGGGTACGCCCGCACCGAGCTGACGGCCGTCCACCCCACCAGCAGCGCCACCGCGACGGCCGTCCACCGGCGCCGCACCAGCAGCACGCACCCGGCCGCGACCGCGAGGAACAGCGGCAGGAACACGGCGTAGCGAGTGCCGAAGTCACGCGCACCGCACATGGCCGCCGCCAGCGACACCGAGGGCACGGTCAGCACGTACGGCGCGGCCGGACGCGACCGCCGCAGCGCCACCACGGCCGCGGCACCCGCCGCCCACAGCACCAGCGTCCCCAGCGGCGTCTTCACCAGCAGCGCGGCCGGCAGGTAGTACCAGAGCGAGCCGTCGTAGAGCCGGCCGAACAGGAACCCCTGCCAGGGCCGGTTCTCCAGCCCGAACTGGACGCGCATGCCGTCCCGGTAGGCCTCCGGGAACGGCAGCAGCTCCACCAGCAGCCCGCGCAGTCCGTGCACCACGGGCACGTGCTGGGCGGGGGACCAGCGCAGCCCCGGGTCGACGGCCAGGTACGCCGCCCAGACGGCGGCGGTCGCGACGAGCGCCACGACCGCCGCACCGCCGACCGCGCGCAGGGCGCGCCGCGGCCCGGGGCGGGCCCGCCACACCGACAGCGCGGCCAGGACCGCAAGCACCGGCGCCGCGGGCAGCGTGCTCATCTTCGTCGCGAGCGCCGCGCCCAGCGCCACCCCGGCCAGGGGCACGTACACGGCCGGCCTCCGCCGGGCCCGCCACATGAGCCACGCCGACGTCAGCAGGAAGCCGGCCGCGGGCACGTCGAGCGTGGCCAGCGCGCCGTGCGCGACGACGTCGGGGGAGAAGGAGTACAGGGCGAGCGCGGCCGATCCGGCGGCCGTGCCGGCCAGGTCCCGGGCGAAGGCGAACACCACGAGCCCGAAAGCCAGGGTCAGTGCGATCACCGGAAGGCGCGCCCACAGCATCAGGCGCCACGGGTCGTTGCCCGACTCGTACAGCAGGCGCCGCCCGGACTCCCCCTGGTCCCCGGTCGAGGAGGCGCCGGGATGCGGGCCGGCGAGGGCGACGCCGACGCCGATGACCAGCTTGCCGAGCGGGGGATGCTCGGGGTTGAGCCGCAGCCGGTGCTCGTGCACGTACTCGGCGGCCGCGGCCACGTACACCGGCTCGTCGATCGTCGGGGTCTGCCGGACGGCCGTCGTGACCATCGCGAAGGCCATCTGCGCCAGCAGCACGGCCACCAGGAGCACGACCGGCCACCGGCCGCGCGGCCACCGTCCGGGACCGGCCGGGGGCGGGAGGGGCACCGGCCGGGGCACGGCGGGTGCGGTCGCGCGGTCGCTCATGGACCCACTGTGCCCCCGCCACCGCGGCCCACGGCGTCAACGGCGCACGAGTTCCACCGACAGGGGTTCGATCGCCGCCGGTCCGGCCGCCGCCCTCCGCCGAGGGCGACGGGGGCAGGTCCGACGGCACGACGGGACCGCCTGCGTGCCGGCTCTGCTCCGGAGGCCGGGCCGAGGCCACCGGGGCACGCCCCGCGCGGACGGCCCCTCAGACGCCGCCGGGTGCCTGCGCCGCGAGCCGGGCGAGGGAGTCACCGCTGAGGCGGCAGACCTTCCACTCGTCCATCACCTGGGCGCCGATCGACCGGTAGAAGCCGATCGCCGGCTCGTTCCAGTCCAGGACCCACCACTCGAACCGGTCGTAGCCGCGGCTGCGGCAGAGCGCGGCGAGATACGCGAGCAGCGCCCTGCCGTGGCCCGCGCCCCGGGCCCCGGGCCGCACGTACAGGTCCTCCAGGTGCATGCCCCGCCTGCCCGTCCAGGTGGAGAAGCGCGGGAACCACACGGCGTACCCCACCGTTTCGCCCGAGTCGTCGTCCTCGGCGATCAGCGCGAAGGCGGCAGGGGACTCCCCGAAGAGCGCGGCGCGCAGCTGCTCCTCGCTGGACCGGACCTGCTCCGCGGCCTTCTCGTAGGTGGCGAGTTCGCGGATCATCGTCCGGATCTCGGGGACGTCGTCGACGGTCGCGGGCCTGATCATGGGGTCGATCCTGCCGCAACGGGCCGACGGACTCAACGCGTTCGCCCCGCCTGACGCGGGCCCCGGCCCGGTCCCGGTCGCGCGCGGGGTTCAGCCGTCCGCCCCCGGCAGGGCCGCCTCCGGCACCAGCAGGTCCGCCCGGTCCCGGGTCGTGGCGACCAGCTCGGCGTTGCGCTGGTCCGAGCGGTGCACCCAGGCAACGGCCTCCGCGTGGCTCTTGCCGAACTCCTCGTGCCGGGCGATCAGACGGCGCAGGCGCTCCCGCTCGGGCAGCGCGCAGAACCACACCTCGTCCAGCAGGAGGCGGGCGCGCGCCCAGGCCCCGGACTCCAGCAGGAGGTAGTTGCCCTCGGTCACGATCAGCCGGGCAGGGGGAGGAACCGGGATGGCCCCCGCCAGCGGCTGCTCGAGACCGCGCTCGAAGCCGGGGGCGTACACCGTCTCCGCCGGGTCGTCGTCGCGCAGCCGCCGCAGCAGCGCCGCGTACCCGGCGGCGTCGAACGTCTCGGGAGCGCCCTTGCGCTCGCGCAGACCCAGCCGCTCCAGTTCGGCGTCCGCGAGGTGGAAGCCGTCCATGGGGACGTGCGCCACCCAGGGCTCGCCCGTCCCGTTCAGCTCCCGCACCAGGCACTCGGCGAGCGTCGACTTGCCGGCCCCGGGGCTGCCCGCGATGCCGAGGATCGCGCGCCGGCCGTCCCGGGGGAGGGCTCGGGCACGGTGGACCAGGTCGTCGAAGGTGAGCGCCACGCGGGAAAGTGTGTCACCCGGGCCCGTGACCCCGCGGGGCCGGCCGCCCGCGCGAGGCCACCGTGTGGCGTGCGCCACCCACTGGACCGGCCCGCGGCGGGGAACGGGTTGCTTATGACGCTGCTCGGTCTCCCCGGACACATCCACGCCTGCCTCTTCGACCTGGACGGAGTCGTCACCCGGACGGCCGTCGTGCACGCGGCCGCCTGGAAGGAGATGTTCGACGCCTTCCTGCGCGCACGCGACGGCGAGGACTTCCGGCCGTTCGAGGCGGGCGACTACGACGAGTACGTGGACGGCCGGCCGCGCGCCGACGGCGTGCGCACCTTCCTCGCCTCACGCGGCATCGAGCTGCCCGACGGCGAGCCCGACGACCCGCCCGGCGCCCTGACGGTGCACGGCCTCGGCAACCGCAAGAACGACCTCGTCCTGGAGAAGATCCGCACCGACGGCGTCGAGGCGTACGAGGGCACCCTGCGCTACCTGGACGCGGTCCGCGCGGCGGGCCTGCGCACCGCGATCGTCTCCTCCAGCGCCAACTGCCGCGACGTGCTGCGCTCGATCGGCGCCGAGCACTACTTCGACGTGCGCATCGACGGCGTGGTCGCCGCCGAGCGCGGCCTGCCCGGCAAACCGCACCCCGACACGTTCCTGGCCGCCGCCCGGGACCTCGGCGTCGAACCGTCCGGGGCGGCCGTCTTCGAGGACGCCCTGGCCGGCATGGACGCCGGCCGCGCGGGCCGATTCGGCTACGTCGTCGGCGTCGACCGGGTCGGGCAGGCGGACGCCCTGTATGCCCACGGCGCCGACATCGTGGTCCAGGACCTCGGGGAACTGGGAGGCGAGCAGTGATCACCCAGCGGGCCTACGGCGTCGCACCCTGGGCCGTGCGCGAGACGGAACTGGACCTCGGCCTGCTGGCCCAGAGCGAGTCCGTGTTCGCCCTGTCCAACGGGCACATAGGGTGGCGCGGCAACCTCGACGAGGGCGAGCCGCACGGTCTGCCGGGTTCCTACCTCAACGGCGTCCACGAACTGCACCCCCTGCCGTACGCCGAGGCCGGCTACGGCTACCCGGAGTCCGGCCAGACCGCCATCAACGTCACCGACGGCAAGGTGCTGCGCCTCCTGGTCGACGACGAGCCGTTCGACCTGCGCCACGGGCGGCTCGTCACGCACGAGCGGACCCTCGACCTGCGGCGGGGCGTGCTGGAACGGGTCTGCGAGTGGACCTCCCCGGCCGGTTCCACCGTCCGGGTGCGCTCCACCCGGCTGGTCTCGCTCACCCAGCGGGCGATCGCCGCCATCGCCTACGAGGTCGAGCCCGTGGACGGCCGCATCCGGGTGGTCGTCCAGTCGGAGCTGGTCGCCAACGAGAGCCTGCCCGAGCCCGACGGCGACCCGCGCGCCGCCAAGGCCCTGAAGTCGCCCCTGGAGGCCGAGGAGGATCTCGCCGCCGGGAACCGGCTGCGCCTGGTGCACCGCACCCGCCGCAGCGGCCTGCGGGTGGCCGTGGCGGCGGACCACACCGTCACCGGCCCCGAACGCACCACCACCAGCAGCGAGTCCAACGTGGACGTGGCCCGGCTGACCGTCACCTCCGTGCTGGAGCCGGGCCAGCGGCTGCGCGTGGAGAAGCTGGTCGCCCACGGCTGGTCGGGCGCCCGCTCCAGGCCCGCGATGAGCGACCAGGTGGAGGCGGCCCTGGCGGCGGCCGCGCACAGCGGCTGGCAGGGACTGCTGGCGGACCAGCGGGCCTGCCTGGACGACTTCTGGTCCCGGGCCGACGTCGAGGTGGACGGCGACGAGGAGATCCAGCAGGCCGTCCGCTTCGCCCTCTTCCACGTCCTGCAGGCCGGTGCCCGCGCCGAGCAGCGGGCCATCCCCGCCAAGGGCCTCACCGGCTCCGGCTACGACGGACACGCCTTCTGGGACACCGAGGCGTTCGTGCTGCCGCTGCTGACGTACACCGCGCCCCGGGCCGCCGCCGAGGCGCTGCGCTGGCGCCTGGACACGCTGCCCGCCGCCCGGGAGCGAGCGGCCCAACTCGGCCTGCGCGGGGCGGCGTTCCCCTGGCGCACCATCGAGGGCTCCGAGGGCTCGGCGTACTGGCCCGCGGGCACGGCCGCCTTCCACGTCGGCGCCGACATCGCGGACGCCGTCGTCCGCTACGTGGCGGCCACCGGCGACGAGACCTTCGAGCGCGAGGTCGGCGTCGAACTGCTCGTGGAGACGGCCCGCCTGTGGCTCTCCCTCGGCCACCACGACGACCGGGGCGTCTTCCACATCGACGGCGTGACCGGGCCCGACGAGTACAGCGCCATCGCCGACGACAACACGTACACCAACCTCATGGCCCGGGCGAACCTGCTGGCCGCCGCCGACGCCTGCAAACGCCACCCGGACCGGGCGCAGGGGCTCGGCGCCGACGAGGAGGAGCGGGCGGCCTGGCGGGACGCCGCCGAGGCCGTGCACGTCCCGTACAACGAGGAACTGCGCGTGCACGAGCAGCACGCCGGTTTCACCCGCTACCAGCGCTGGGACTTCGCCGGCACGCGGCCGGACCAGTACCCGCTCATGCTGCACTTCCCCTACTTCGACCTGTACCGCAAGCAGGTCGTCAAGCAGGCCGACCTCGTGCTCGCCATGTACACCTGCGACAGCTTCTTCGCGGAGTTCTCCGACGAGGAGCAGATGGCCCGCAACTTCGCCTACTACGAGCCGCTGACCGTGCGGGACTCCTCGCTGTCGGCCTGCGTCCAGGCCGTCATGGCCGCCCGCACCGGGCACCTGGAGCTGGCCCGCGCCTACACCACCGAGGCCGCGCTGATGGACCTCGGCGACCTGGAGCACAACACCCGCGACGGACTGCACATCGCCTCCCTGGCCGGCACCTGGCTCGCCCTGGTGGCCGGGTTCGGCGGCATGCGCTGCACCGACGGCACCCTGCGGTTCGCTCCGCGCCTGCCCGAGGGGTACAGCCGGCTCGCCTTCCGGCTCCAGTTCCTGGGCCGGTGCCTGCGCGTGGAGCTCACCAGGGACCGGGCCACGTACACCCTGCACTCCGGCGGGCCGTTGACGATCCACCACCACGGCACCGAGCTGACGGTGAGCGAGGACGGCCCCGTCGAGCGGACCATCCCCGCGCTCGCCCGCCGCCCGGCACCGAGCCAGCCCCCGCACCGCGCCCCGAACGCCCGCTGACGGACCCGGCCGGTCAGACGATCGGCCGTATTCCATCCCTCGTCGCCCCGTCGTGCGGGTTAGTTTGGCCGTATTGGTGATCATTCGGCTTTCGGCCCCCGGCGGGTGGGAGGCTGCGGCGGCCCGACGCTGTGCGGGGGAAGGGGTGGACGATGACCGACGGCGCGAACGCCCTCCTCGTCCGCAGGCGGCGACGCGACCACGCGACATCCTCCGGCGCCCGCCGCAGAAGGCGCCCGGACCGGCCGCTCGCCCTGCTCGCCGCGGTCTTCACCCTCGCCCAGCTCGCACTGGTACGCCCGGTGCTGGGCCTCGGCTGGGACGAGATCGTCTACGTCAGCCAGGTCACCGCGCACCACCCCGCCGCCTTCTTCAGCGCGCCCCGCTCCCGCGGCGTGTCCCTGCTGGTCGCCCCCGTCGCGTCCTGGTCGTCGTCCGTCCCGCTGCTGCGCGTCTACCTGGCCCTGCTGTCCGGCCTCGCCCTCTACCTCGCCCTGCGCTGCTGGCGGGGCCTGTTCCCGACGCGTGTCCTGGTGACCGCGGGTGCCCTCTTCGCCTCCCTGTGGGTGACCCTCTTCTACGGGCCGCAGGCCATGCCCAACTACTGGGTCGCCATCGGCGCCCTGACCGCCGCGGGCTGCTTCCTGCGGGCCCGGGCGGGCCGCTCGCCCCGCGCGCTGTGGGGCATCGCCGCCGGAACCGCGCTCATGGCCTGGATGCGCCCCACCGACGCGGTCTGGGCGAGTGTCCCGCTGCTGGTCCTCGCCCTGGTCCGCCACCGGCGCCTGCTCGTCCCGCTCGCCGCGGGGCTGGCGGCGGGCGCGGTCCCGTGGGTGATCGAGGCGTACGCCGCATTCGGCGGGCTGGGGCAGCGGCTGGCGGAGGCCTCCCGCATCCAGGGCGGGCTGGGCTGGCAGATCGCCGTCGACGACCAGCTGCGCAGCCTGGGCGGCCGGGCCCTGTGCCGGCCCTGCACCGGGCCGATGCCCGAGCCGGTGGTCTTCGCGTGGTGGTTCGTGCTGCCGGTGCTGGCCGGTCTCGGCCTGGTCGTCGCGGGCCGGGCCCGGCGCCTGGAGCGGACCCTGGTCCCGCTGGCCTGCGCGGCCACGGCGGCCCTGCCGTACCTGTTCATGATCGGCTACGCAGCGCCCCGCTTCCTGCAGCCCGCCTACGCCCTGCTCGCGATCCCCGTCGCGGACGGCCTGTGGTACCTGGTCAGGACACCGCGCAGGACCTGGCGCCCGGTCGCCGCCACCCTGGTCGTCCTCGGCCTGGCCGGGCACCTGGCGGTGCAGCTCGCCGTGGTGCACGGCGCCGTCACCCGCAACACCGCCAACCGCGTCGACTGGGACCGCACCGGCGGTGCCCTGCACCGCCTCGGTGTCCGGCCGCCGTGCCTGCTCACCGGCCACGAGGCCATCCCCATCGGCTACTACACCGGCTGCTCCTCGGGCGCGACGTCCGGCAACAACGAGAACATGACGGTCGCGGGCGTCCTGGACACCGCCGCACGCGTGCCGGTCGCCCACATCGCCCCGGCCGGCGGCGCCGCGCCCCGCTACGCCCGCGACTGGCCGGTGCACCGCGTCTCGGACCTGGACGTCCGCATCGCGCCCGCCCCGGGGCGCGAGGGCGACCGGTGACCGTCCGCGACCGCTGACCCGTCCGCGACCGCTGACCCGTCGCCGTCGCTGACCGTCGGCGATCGCTGACGCTCGTGGCGCACCCACTCTCGCCCCCGTCGCCGGTGCGCCGCCGCCCGCGCCGAGCCGCGCGGCATCCGGGTGACCCGCCGGGCGGCGGGCGTCCGCCGAGGTTAGAGCCCGCGGAACGGGAAACGCGGAACGGGCAGAAACGATCGGACACGTCGCGCGGGGCGCGACAGGGAGGCAAGTGATGGGCACGGAACGGATGGACTCCGAACAGATGGCGGACGACGCGTACCAGCCCACCGGGACGAACGAGGAGCAGGAGGACGCGTCGCCGCTGGACATGCAGGACGCCCTCGACGAGCGCACCTACGACGACATGGTCGAGGAGGGCTACTCCCCGCCCGAGAAGCCGCTGGGCGTCACCAAGCACGGCGTCACCGCGGCCGAGCAGCACGAGGGCGAGACGCTCGACGAGCGGCTGTCCCAGGAGGTCCCGGACGTGTCCGCCGAGCCGGTGGGCGACGGCGTGGGCGACAGCCCCGACAGCGACGGCGAACCGGTGGACCCCGAGGCGGGCACCGCCCGTGCCGGGCGCCTCGTCGCCCCGGACGAGGGCGCCCACGAGGACACCGAGAAGGACGCCGTCGCGACCGACCTCGGCATCGACGGCGGCGCGGCCGGTGCGGAGGAGGCCGCCATGCACGTCGTGGAGGACGACACCCTCCTCCCGGAGGACGACGGCAGGGTGTGAGCCGCCGGCGGCGGTGCTCGCGCGCGGTCCGCAGCGGTACGGGCGGGCCGCCGGCGCCGCGGACCTCCTCGGATCCTCTGCCCGGCCCGCGAGCCGTCTCGTGACGAGGCCACCGACCCGGACACTCCGGGTCGGTGGCCTCGTAAGTGCGCGCGGGTGCTAAGGCAGCAGCTTCTCCATGGCCGCCGGCCCCTCCTGCGCCAGCTTGCGCTCGGCCCACGCGATGTTGTGCGGGGTGATGTCCTTGCCCGAGGCGAGGACGAGGTCCTCCGCCGACACGTCCGTGCCGGTGCGGGTGTGGAGCAGACGGTCCGGGGTGCAACGGTCCTCGGGGGACTGGCTCGCGGAGGGCTGTGAGGTCGACATGTCTCTGCTCCTAGGGTCCGGATCGCTGATGGCCCCGGTGCTGAAAAGGGTCCGCTATCACCATTCCCCGCCGGAGCGCCGCGTGCATCCGGAGAGGACGGGAAAGGCCCGTGCACCCCGTTCGGACCCCCAGGGATGTCGCACGGCGCTACACCGGGTGACGGTGGAGTCACGTGTCCCTGCGACTGACAGGAGCTTTTCCATGCGCACACGTGTGACCGCCGCGGCCGGCCTGGCCTGCGCCGCCCTGCTGGCCTTCGCCGGTACGGCGAGCGCCGACTCGGGCCCCGTCGGTATCGCCACCGACAGCCCCGGCGTTCTCTCCGGCAACGTCATCCAGATCCCGATCGACATCAACGCCAACGTCTGCGGCAACACGATCAACGTGATCGGCCTGCTCAACCCGGCGTTCGGCAACGTCTGCGAGATCAAGGACTGACGCACCGGCCGTACGGCTCGCCGGCGGCGGCCCGCGCTCACTCGCGGGTCGCCGCCGGCCGCTGTGCGCCCGGCTCCAGGCCGGGGCGCACGCGGGCCGTGCGGTCGGACCCGGCTCATCGGCCCGGCACCTTCGGTCCGGGCGCCAGCACCAGCATCGTGACGTCGTCCTGCACGTCCGGGCTGTGCCGCAGCAGGTCGGACCACACCTGCTCGGCCAGGGCCGCCGGATCCTCCCGGTCCAGGCCCGGCAGCCGCTCGGCCAGCGGGTAGAAGGCGCCGGAGGCGTTCCGGGCCTCCGTGACCCCGTCCGAGGCCAGGAACAACCGGTCCCCGGGGCGCAGCCGCACCGTGACGACCCCCGGCGGGGCGGCCTCGGCCAGTCCCAGGCCCAGCGGCGTGCCCGGCTCCACGTCCAGTTCCTCGGCCCGGCCGTCCCGCAGGAGCAGCGGCCCGGACTGCCCGCACGCGACGATCCGCACCGTCCCGGCGTCCGCGGAGAAGTCGAGCAGGAGAGCCGTGGCGAACAGTTCGGCGTGCGGATCGTCGGCGGAGTCCACCGTCAGCCTGCGGTCGAGCCGTGCCGCGAGGGCCCCCGGGTCCGGCTGGTCCAGCACGGCCTCCCGGAAGGCGCCCAGCAGGGAGGTGACCGTGGCCACGGCCGACAGCCCGTGGCCCTGCACGTCGCCCATGACCGCCCGCACCCCGTACGGGCCCGCCCGTACGTCGAAGAAGTCGCCCCCGACGAGCGTCCCGCGCTGCGCGGCCCGGTACAGCCCGGCGCAGCGCACCGGCCCGACCCGCTCCGGCAGCGGCGGCACCACGGCCCGCTGCACGACCTCGGCGACGGTCCGCTCGGTGACGAGCTGGGCGTCGCGCCTGCTGCGGACGAACGACAGCAGCACGCTCAGCAGCGACACGAAGCACACCGTCAGCAGATCGGTGCTGCCGGGGTCGTCCAGGCCGAAGACCGGGGTGGTCAGCACCAGCACCGCCAGCGTCCCCAGCACCGCCGTCAGCACCGGCCCGTGCGCGAGGACGCTCAGCGGCGGGATGGCGCCCAGCAGGAAGCCGATGTCGAGGGGCTCCGGGCTGACCAGCTCGGCCAGGCACACCAGGACCAGCAAGG
Organism: Streptomyces sp. NPDC003456; assembly: GCF_042878735.1. NCBI lineage: Bacteria > Bacillati > Actinomycetota > Actinomycetes > Kitasatosporales > Streptomycetaceae > Streptomyces > Streptomyces sp. NPDC003456. The sequence continues at coordinate 822,902 of NZ_JBIAOK010000001.1, read as the reverse complement.
CCCAGGGCAGCACGCGCGCCCACAGGGGCGGCGGTGCGCCGCGCAGCCAGCCGCGCCGGTCCCCGTCGCGGTCCCGGCGCGGCGGCAGCCGGACACGGGCTCCGCTCACACCACCACGCTGCAACGCCGCACCGGACACCGCACGCCGGGCCCCGCACGTGCGGGGCCCGGCGTGCGGCCGCAGGGCCCGGCCAGAACGGCGTGAGCGTCAGCCGGAGGCCGGTGGGCGCGGTGTCCTGGATGGAGGAGGCGAAGTCCGCCACGTCGTCGAAGGCGAACCCGGTTGGCCAGACCGGTGCCGTAGAACGACTCCGGGTCGGTCGTCGGCTGCGCGGCGGAGGCGAGCAGGGTGGACCGGTTGAACCCGTGCCCGTTCTCGGGTCCGGATGCTACGGACGGCACGCACACCCGCCAACCCGCCCGTGCGAGGAAATCCCTTGAGTAGCACAGGCAGTTGAGGATTCCGGGACGCGCCTGACCCCGTGTGAGGGCCCGCTTGAGCGTCGCGGCAATGCGATGGACGGGCCGCGAGCCCATCGCGTAGCGTGTCCCGCGTCGCGCCCCGAGACCTGCGGAAGGAGGGCAGAGCCGTGCAGTTCACACCGATCCCGCGCTCCCTCCCCGTAGTTCCGGCGTGCAGTGGCTGATCCCCGGGAGCGCTCCATCACGCAGCACCGTCCCGGAGGACACCCATGACCGATCCGGTCATCCGCGCGCTCGACGCGAGCGACGCCGAACTCTTCGACTCCCTGCCCGACCCGCTGGGCGCCCGCGAGGGCCACCGGCACACCCGGCACCGCCCCGACTGGAAGCGGGTGGCCCTGCGCGACGGCCGTGTCGTCGCCCGCGGCGCCTGGTGGGGCGGCCCGGACGACGCCGAGCCCCTCAACGTCAACTGGTTCGACGTGGCCGAAGGCGAGGAGGACGCGGGCGCGGCCCTGCTGCGCTCGGCGCCCTGGCAGGTCGAACTGGAAGTGAACCTGCCCGCCGGCTGGCGCGCGGATCCCGCCCTGCGCGCCGCGGCCGAGGCCCGCGCCACCGCCGCCCGCAGGGCCGGCTACGACCTGCTGGTCGAGCGCCTGCTGTACCGCTGGACACCCGCCGACGGCCTGCCCGAACGGCCCGGGCGCCTCACCTTCCGGTCCGAACCCGACGACGCCGTCTTCTTCGACGCATTGCGCCGCATCCACTCGGTCACCCTCGACGCCCACGCGCTGAAGGCGATCGAGCAGGGCGGACTCGACCGGGCGGCGCAGGAGGAACTCGACTTCTTCCACTGGTGCCCCTCGCCGCGCGAGTGGTGGCAGGTGGCCCACACCGCCGAGGGCGAGCCGGTGGGCATCCACATCCCGGCGCACAACTCGTCGGGCCCGTGCGTCGGCTTCATCGGGGTCCTGCCCGGACAGCGGGGCCACGGCTACGCCTACGACCTGCTGGCCGAGTGCACCCACTTCCTGGTGGAACGCGGCGCCGAGTTCGTCGCCGCCGCGACGGACCGGACCAACGTGCCCATGGCCGCCCACTTCGCCAAGGCCGGCTACCCGGTGGTGAAGGAGCGGCTCAACTTCGCGGCGCCAGCCGCCTCCTGACGGGCCGTCGGCAGACAAGGAGGGAGCGCGCCGGACGACTCCGGTGCGCATCCCCTTCCGGTCCCCTCCCCACGGGTCCTCAGTCCGCCGAGGAGTGGCGCGGGCCCCCGTCCAGCAACTCCTGGGCCGCCGCGAGGATCTCCGTCACCCGCAGGCCGAACGCCGCGTCGCACGCGTGGGGGCGGCCGGTCCGCGCGGCGGTGCGCAGGGCGTCCGCGGCCCGCCGGAGGGCGGGCACCGCGCCGTCGGAGCTCTCCGGGAGGAGGGCCACCCCCGCCTCGCCCCGCAGCTCCACGGCGGAACCGGCCGCCGCGGGCGGTGCCGTCAGGCTCAGGGTGAGGGTGCTGGAGGCGCCACCGGCGTGGTCGAGCACGACGTGCACCGTGTCCCCGGGACCGTACGCCGCCGCCGTCACGCGCCGCACGTCGCCCAGGACCGGCAGCAGCACCGACAGGGCGTGCGGGCCCACGTCCCACAGGGCGCCCTTCTCCCGCCGCCACGGTGTCGCGAAGGGGCTCTCCCCGCTGAAGACCGCCCCGAGCCACTGGGCGCGGCCCGTGAACCAGCCCGGCACCGCGGCCTGCTCCTCGATCCAGGCTCGGGGCTCCGGCTGGAAGCGGGTCGTGAAGAACACGACCGAAGCCACCCCGGCCGCCTCCACCGCCTCGACCACGGCCCGCCCCTGCCGCACCGTCGGGGCGAGGGGCTTGTCGAGCAGCAGGTGGCACCCGGCCCGTGCCGCCCGCACCGCCAGCGCGGCCTGCACCTCGGGAGGCAGCGCCACGGCGACCGCGTCCACGTCGGCGAACAGCTCGTCCGCCTCCTCGTAGGCCCGCACGCCGTGCCGCTGTGCCAGTTCCTTCGCCGCTTCGGGCCGGCGGCCCCACACGCCGACGAAGTCCAGCTCCCCGTGTCCGCTCAGAGCGGGTGCGTGGGCCATCTGCGCCCATGGTCCGGTGCCGAGCAGTCCTATGCGCATGCCGCCGCCTCTCCCTGTGCCTGGACGACGAGCCTGACACACGCGGCCGGCCGGCCGGCGGGAGGGGCCGCGCCACGCAAGAGACGGGGAGTCGGGCCCCCGCACCATGTCCGGCCTGAGCCGATGACCTGCGCAGACGGGAGCATGACGTGACCCCTGCGACCAAGGCCGCCAGGCCCTGGACCGGGACGCCGTCGCCATGACCAGGGCGACGCAGCAGCTCGTCGTCCTCACCGGCTCCTGACCGGCGAAGCGCCGGGGGCCGCGGCACCGGCCCCGGCGCCGGCGCTCAGCCTTCGGACCCGCTGATGTCGACCATCCACGGGACGCCGAAGCGGTCCGTGCACATGCCGAACACGTCGCCCCACATCTGCTTCTCCAGCGGGACCGCCACCGAGCCGCCCTCCAACAGCTTCTCCCAGTAGCCGCGCAGCTCGGCCTCGTCGTCGCCGCTCAGACTCACCGAGAAGGTGCCGCCGTGTTCGGACTCCGTCCCGGGCGGGTTGTCGGCGCCCATCAGGGTGAAGCCGCTCGGCGTCTGCAGCATGGCGTGCATGATCTTGTCGGCGTTCGGGGCGTCCGCCTGCCCGAAGTCGCCGTAGCTCCTGAGGTCGAGCGTGCCGCCGAAGACCTGCTGGTAGAACTCCATCGCCTGCCGCGCCTCGCCGTTGAAGGTGAGGTACGGGTTGAGACGCGAGACCATGAGAAACCTCCCGGAAGGGGGCGAAGAGCCCTTTTCGGGCAGCGTAGCGCCGGGTACCGGCCGCGGCGTGCCGAGCGCCCCCGGGCCCGGGGGCGCCGCCGGGGGAGCGCCACCGCGTCACCCGGGACGGGGCCGACCGCCGTACGGCGGCTCAGCTCTCCTCGGCCGCCCCGGTGTTCCAGTCGTACGGGCCGCCGCCCTGCCACTCGATCAGCTCGGTGTCGTCCACGGCCGTGTCGGTGGTGGGCAGGCCCTCGCGGTGCACCAGGTCGAGCACGTCGAACAGGCTGTAGGCGACGCCCTTGTCCTCGCCGCGGATGGTCACCAGCCGTCCGCCGTCCGTCGCGGGCGGCTGTACGACCACAGGGGGTTGACCGTCCATAGCCCCACCATGCCTGCCGGACCGCCGGTTCGCAGCTCGATGGCGCCCGGAAGCGGTAGGCGTCCGCCCGGGACTTCCGACAGCCGGGCCGTCAGGTACGCCCATCCGCGTCGCGATTCAGTGCCCCGGGTGCTGAATGCGTTCTCCTCTTTCTATTGGACCCCCGGCCGCGGGGGGATCAGGCTGGAGGGCACCATCGCCCGGCATCCGGAAGAGGTCACGAGCCATGCACACCCGCCGCATCGGTGACGTCGAGGTCAGCGCGATCGGACTGGGCGCGATGCCCATGTCGATCGAGGGGCGGCCGGACGAGGAGCGGTCCCTCGCCACCGTCCACGCCGCGCTCGACGCCGGTGTGACCCTGATCGACACCGCGGACGCCTACCACCGCGACGCCGACGAGACAGGTCACAACGAGACGCTCATCGCCAAGGCCCTGGCCACCCACGGCGGCGGCCGGGACGTCCTGGTCGCCACCAAGGGCGGCCACCTCCGCCCCGGTGACGGCAGCTGGACCCTCGACGGCAGTCCCCGCCACCTGAAGCGCGCCTGCGAGGACTCCCTGCGCCGGCTGGGCGTCGAGGCCATCGGCCTCTACCAGTTCCACCGCCCCGACCCGCGCGTCCCCTACGAGGAGTCCGTCGGCGCGCTCCGCGACCTGCTGGACGAGGGCAAGATCCGCATGGCCGGCATCTCGAACGCGAACCCCGAGCAGATCCGCCGGGCGAACGACATCCTCGGCGGCCGACTGGCCTCCGTGCAGAACCAGTTCTCCCCGGCGTTCCGCTCCAGCGAGCCGGAACTGCGCCTGTGCGACGAACTCGGCATCGCCTTCCTCCCGTGGAGCCCGCTCGGCGGCATCTCCAAAGCCGGTGAACTCGGCTCCGGACACGCCGCGTTCGGCCGGATCGCCGAGGCGCGCGGGGTGAGCCCGCAGCGGGTCTGCCTGGCGTGGATGCTCGCCAGGTCGCCCGTGGTCGTCCCCATCCCGGGCGCGAGCCGCCCGGCCACCATCCGCGACTCGCTGGCCGCCGCCGACCTCACGCTGACACCGCGGGAACTGGCGGAGCTGGACGCCGCCTGAGCCCTCCTGCCGGGCCCCGTGGACGGCAGCCCGCCGCCCCGGGGCCCACTGCACAGCCCCGTCTGGCTGCTGCCGCTTATCAGCGTCCGCCGCATGGGCACGGCCCTGCGCTCGGCGCTGTGCACCCGCATGCGGCAGCTGTTCCTCGTCCCATGTGACCGAAGTGACCCGCCTGATTCCGGCCACCCGTGCGGAGACCGCGCGGGTGGCCCTGCGCGACGCCAACGCGACGACGTTCGTCGACCGGCTGCTCGGAGTCCGGAGACCCTCGTCGGCGAGCAGAGGAACTCGAACGCCGGGGTGGCGCGGAGACCGCCCTGCACAGCGGCCGGCTCGGCTGAGCCCGCTGCGCATCCGATCAGTTCTCGTCATATCCGCCCCAGGTGCGAAAAACGTGTGAATGGATGTGTGCGGTTCGGGCATACGCAGCGAAAAGAGAGAGGGGCGCTTACGTGCTGGTACCGGACCGGAAGATCGTCAGAGAGCTGCTGACGCGGTACGCGTCGCTGAGGATCGCTCAGTCGGAGAGGCACGTGCCGGCGGCGGCACGCGAACTGGACGACGTCAGCTACACGCTGTGCGTGATGATGGGGACGTCCGACATCAGCGATGCCATCGCCAAGGCGGATGTCCTGCTGCTCACCGAGGGCAAGCCCGACGTCGCCGACGCGGACGGGGACACCGGCCTGAAGCTCGTCGGCTGACAGCGGCGAGACCCGGCGGCACCGGTTGTCCCGCCCCGGCGGCCCCAGGAAGGGGCCGCCGGGGCGGTGGTCTTTCCGTGCAACGCCGCGCGGTGGGCGCACGGTGTGATCCCCGCCACCCTGACGGCCGCCCCGGAACGCTGGTGCGGCTGAGGATGCCTCGCTCGTTCCTCCGCCGCCGGTGTGCCGAAGGTCACCTCGTACGCCGGATCCGGGTGGAACTCCCCGGCCGGCTCAGGGGGATGAGGCCGTCGAGTACGGCGGCACCGTGCAACTCGGCATGCCCACCGGGGTCTTCGACGTGCCCCGCGCGACGGCCGGCGTCCCTGTGGGCGTCCGGCGCGGATCCACCACCGGAGCCTGAGGATCCGCCGCGGGCCGTGCGTCGGCCGGCCACGGATGTCCGGTCTGCGTCAAGTCATCCCCGGGAATTCACACTCCGGGACATCCTGCCGCCTACACTCGCAGTCTCGGCACCGTACGGAGCCGACGAGCAGAAAGGCACGTTGACGGGTGTTCCAGGATTCCCCCATCTACGACCGACTCATCGCGGAGCGCGGCGATGTCCCCGGACAGGTGCGCCGCGAGGCCGAACGTGTGAGCAGGGAACTGGAGCTGGTCATGCGGCCCTCGCAGTCCCTCGGGTACGACCGGCCCCACTCCCCGGGCGCGGGCTGGCAGCGCGCGGGCATGCTCCCGGGCCCGCGACCCCAGTGACCCCCGCCCGCACCCGGCCGCGCACCACCGGCTGCCCGGACCGCGACGGGCCCGGACACCGCACGGTCACGGCGGTCAACGGACCGTGGTGGCCGAGCCGTTGAACTGCGACGGCACGACCGGGAGCGGGCGCGCCAGCCACTCGCCGATGGTCCGTGCGATCGGCTGGTTCGTCTCCACCTCGACGAACCCGAACTGACCCGACTGGTTGCACTCCAGGAACCACCAGTCCCCGTCCGCGTCCTCGACGAAGTCGAAGGCCCCGTACGCCAGTCCGGCCTCGTGCATGTACGCGCCGACGCCCGGCCCGATGAACGACGGCACCTCCACCGGCAGCCACGGCGAGCCCGGCGCGGCGAACCGCACGTCGACCTCGTCCGGATCGGCGTCCCGGGGCGTCTCCTTCCGCGCGGCCAGCATCCGCTCGCCGACCACCGTCAGCCGGATGTCCGCCCGCTTGCCGATCCGCCGCTGCAGCAGCGTCGGCCCGAACGCCACCGCGGCGAAGTCCGTGTCCGGTGCCACCCGGCTGGTCGGCACCGCCCGGGGCGGATCCTGCGGATGCGCGCCCGACACCGGCTTCACCACCAGGTCCGGATAGCGTTCGGCGAACTCCCGGGCGGCACGCGGGAACGTCGTGATCAGCGTCGCCGGCACGGGCAGGCCGCTCTGCTGGGCCAACCGCAGTTGCCAGGGCTTGTGCCGGGCCCGGCGGGCCGCGTCCGGATGGTTCATCCAGCGCGCGTTCGTGCCCCGCAGCATGCCGTAGAGGGCCTGCGACGCCTCCTCGGTCAGCCAGGAGGACGGATGGGCCGCGTTCCCGGCCGGGGCGCCGGGGCGGCGCACCCAGACCGACCGCAGCCCGGCGAGACTCACCAGCCGCCCCCCGGCGGACAGATGGCCGCGGAACCGGCCGTGCACATACTCACCGGACAGGGCGACCCCGCGGGTCAGGTCGGCGGGGTCGATCCGGACCACCGGGACCCCCGTCGCGTTCAGGTGCACGACCACCATGTCCGCGGTGACGTCCTCCTCGCAGGTGAGGATCAGTACGGTCATCTTCGCTGCCCGTGATCAGTCGTCGAAGTGCGTCTTGGAGCCGGCGGTGGACGTCGTGGTGCCGAACTCCCTCAGCAGGGCGAAGTCGCAGGCGGCGACCCGGCCGTCACGGAGCACGTTCAACTGCTGTCCGGCGTCGTACACGTACGGAATGGCAGCGTCCAACTCCACTGCCGGGCGCGCGTAGTTGAGCGCGAACGGTTGCATCGTCTCTCCCTCGTCGGTGCTGCGCCGGCCGGTCGTCGGTGCGGACACGTGAACGCCCGCCCCGCCGACGGGAATCGGCTTCCAGAGACTTATACGAATCGAACGGGTGGTTGGTTTCCTTACTTTCCGTAGTCATCGCGCCGGGAGGCGGTCCGGCCGGTGATCCGTACTGCGCTCCCGTTCGCCGAGGGAGCCGCGGACAGTGCGCAGAGCAAGGAGCAGGACACCGATGTCGTCCAGGTACACCGGGTCGGGCACCAGGTCGACGGGAAGCACGAAATAGAGCAGCGCGCCCCAGAAGACCCAGCGCGGACCCGCGGGCAGTCCCGCACGCCGCAGATCCCGCCGGGTCCGCACCAGCCGCACGAGGATGCCGACGGCGAAGGCCAGCACGACGGCCGCGAGCACCACGGCCAGAGTGATCACCAGGGTGGTCGTATCCACAGGTCGCCCTCCTCATGGCATGCCGCGACACGGGGTGTCCCTTCCTGGATTCCCGTTTCCGGCGCCTGTATTGCGACCGGACCCGACATGTCGGCCCGTCGGCGGACTTCTCCGCGCGGGCGGGTCATCCCGGTGGCCCACCCGAGTGGCACCCCGTGACACCCGCACCTAGTAATGGTCCACGTAACGTCGCTCGTCACACGACGGGGGGCGCAGGAGCGGCCGCACTCTTCCCACGGAGGCGAGTATGACCACCTGCTCTTCATCACCCCGCTCGAACGAACCTGCCATACCCAGCGAGCCGAACGGGGCCGCCCAGCCGTCCGCCGAGACCACTGCCGCCACCGGCGCGTACCGGGTTCAGCAGACGAGCGTGCAGCCCGCCCCCGGCCCGCACGGGTCCTACGGCCCGCCACCGGCCGGCTACCCGGCCCCGCCCGCCGTGGCACCGGGTTTCCACCCGGCCGCGCCCGCGCACCCCGCGCACGCCGCCCAGGTCCCCCCGGGTGTCGCCCCGCCGGGCGCGGACCGGACCGACCTGCCGGATCCGCCGCCCGAGCCTCCCGCGCCCCCCGGCCAGGACTGGTTCGACCCGGCGGAGGCACCCCCGGCCCCGCCCGCACGGGACCGCGCCGGCCACGCGCCCGCCCGGCCCGCCGCCCCCGACGGGCCGGGCGGCCCGGACCCGGAGCACCGGTCCCCGGCCGTGCCGGACCGGCCCCCCACCGAGCCCGGCCCGCCCGCCGCCGATCCGCGGCAGGGCGCGCAGCACCCGGCACCCGGCGCCGAGGACGCGGACGAGCCGCGCCCCCGGCCGTTCGTCATCCGCTCCCTCGACGACAACCCGGTCGAACTCAGGCCCGGCACCGGCCCGGCCGGCGGCACGCCCTACGGCGACGCGGTCAGCGACCTCGTGCACGCCGCCGTCGCCGACCGGCCGCTGGAGGAGGTCGTCGACCTCATCACCTCGCTGGAGGAGTCGCCCGACCACACGCAGGCCAAGGTCGACGCGCTGCGCACGGCCGGTGTGACCCGGCCCGTGGAGGACGTCTCCCGGCTCATCGCCCTGCTGACCAAGCCCCCGCGCGACGCCGACTGCGCGGACGAGGCCATCCGGGCCGCCGCCGCCCACCGCCCGGTGGAGGAGGTCACCCGGCTGGTCACCCTGCTGCACAAGGAGCCGCAGGAGTCCCACGTCCGCGAGGAGGCCCTGCGCGCCGCCGCCACCGGCAGGTCCGTCGGCGAACTGGTCGAGCTGATCGACCGGTTGGGCCTGGAACGGCTGGACCGCGAGGGGCGCAGGCCGGCCGAACCGGCCCGCACCGGCGGCGAACCGGTCCCGGCCGGGCCCGCGAAGGCCGGCCGCCGCGCGGCGCGCGCCCAGGCGTCCCGGGCGACCCCCCGGACGCCCGAGCGGCCGCGTGCAGGCCATGGGGCGGACCGGCTCGACCGGTACGTGTCCTGGTCCGGCTGGCTCGCCGCCCTGGCCCTGGCCGCATGCGCCGTCGTCCACTTCCCGCTGACCCGCGGGGACGCGTCGCTGCGGATGCACGCGTTCGCGCTCGGCCTGTCCGTGCTGTGCACGGTGCTCGCGCTGCTGCTGGCCCTGCGTCCGGTGGCGCTGGTGCTGGCCGGGGCGGTGCTGGTGCCCACGGTGCTGGCCGGGGCCCAGGCGTACGGGAGTTCCTTCCCGTCCGCCTCGCTGTCCCGGGCCGTGGACCTCGCCCTCGCCCCGCCGTGGCTCGCCGCCGCGGTCGCCGTCTGCGCCGCGCTGCTGTCGCTGGTCGCCCTGGTCTTCCGCGTGCTGGCGCCCATCGCCGCCCGGCAGTGGACGCCCGCTCCGGCCGAGGCGGGCGCCGCAGCGGAGTAAGCCCTACGGCCTCCGCACGGGACCGGATCCGCTCACCGCGGACCCGGTCCCGCCCGCGTCCGGCGTACGCGCACCGAGCAGACCGGCCAGCACCCGGTCCGGTGTCAGGGGGAGTTCACGGAAGCGGACACCGGTGGCGTGGTGCACCGCGTTGCCGATCGCCGCCGCCGTCCCGACGATGCCGATCTCACCGATCCCCTTGCTGCCCATGGGGTTGAGGCGGGAGTCCTCCTCGTCGAGCCAGTGCGCCTCGACCGAGGCCACGTCGGCGTGCACGGGCACGTGGTACGACGCCAGGTCCGACTCGGCGAAGCCACCGGACGCCGCGTCCAGCGTGCTGCCCTCGGTCAGCGCCATGCCCAGGCCCATCGTCATGCCGCCGACGAACTGGGAGCGCGCGGTACGGGCGTTGAGGATGCGCCCGGCCGCGTACACCCCGAGCAGCCGGCGGGTCCTGACCTCCCCGGTGACGGTGTCCACGGCGACCTCCGCGAAATGGGCCCCGAAGGCGTGCCGCGCCCGGTCGCACTCGGCGTCCGCCACCCCCCGGGTGTCCGCCCGGACGTCCAGCCCCCGCTCGGGCAGCGGCCCGGTGTGCTCCGCGAGCCGCCGCGCCAGACCGGCGCAGGCCTCGTGGACCGCCCAGCCCCAGGAGGCGGTGCCGGACGACCCGCCGGCCAGCGGGGCCGACGGCAGGTCCGTGGAGCCGATGTCGACGCGCACCCGTTCCAGCGGCACCCCGAGGGCGTCCTCGCCCACCTGGGCGAGGACGGTCCGGGCGCCCGTGCCGATGTCGGTGGCGTTGATCCGCACCTCGAACGTCCCGTCGGGCAGGGCCCGTACGGCCGCGGTGGAGGGTGCCGCCATGACCGGGTAGGTCGCCGCCGCGACGCCCGTCCCCAGCAGCAGCGCTCCGTCCCGGCGGGCACCCGGGCGGGGATCGCGCCCGGCCCAGCCGAAGCGCCGCGCGCCCTCGCGCAGGCACTCGACCAGGTGGCGGCTGCTGAACGGCCTGCCGCTGTCGGGTTCGGCGTCCGGCTCGTTGCGCACGCGCAGTTCGACCGGGTCCATGCCGAGGGCGCAGGCGAGTTCGTCCATGGCGGACTCCAGCGCGTACATGCCCGGCGCCTCGCCCGGCGCCCGCATCCACGACGGGGACGGCACGTCCAGCGCCGCGACCCGGTGCAGCGTGCGCAGGTTGGGCGCGGCGTACATCACCCGTGCGGGGACCGCCGCCTGCTCGACGAACTCCTTGATGCGGGAGGTGTGGGTCGTCACCTCGTGGCTGAGGGACGCCAGCCGCCCGTCCTCGCCGGCACCGAGCCGCAGCCGGTGCAGGGTGGGGGCGCGGTGCCCGACGACGGCCGGCAGGTACCGGCGCGGCAGGGCCAGGGTCACCGGACGTCCGGTGTGCCGGGCCGCCATCGCCGCGAGCACCACGTCCGGCCGCGGTGTCCCCTTCGACCCGAAGCCGCCGCCGACGTGCTCGGCGGTGACGGTGATCCGCTCCTGGGGAAGGCCGAACAACTGGGCGAGCGCGGCCCGCACGGCGTCGGTGCCCTGGCTGGAGGTGTGCACGGTGAGCCGTCCGTCCTCCCAGCGGGCGGTGCTGGCGTGCGGCTCCATGGGGTGGTTGTGCAGCGGCGGCACCCGGTAGGCGACGTCGACCGTGACGGGCGCGGAGGCGAACGCCGTGTCCGGGTCGCCCTGTTCGCGCACGGCGGGGTGGCCGCCGTTGGCCTTCTCCGGCACGTACACACCCGGATGCGTCTCGCTGAGGACGACGTCGTGCGCCTCGGCGGCGTAGTCGACGCGGACGGCGGCGGCGCCGGCCCGGGCCGCCTCCAGGGTCTCGGCCACCACCAGCGCCACGAACCAGCCGCGGTGCGGCACCCGCGGGCTCTGCAGCACGGCGAGCGTGGGGTCGTCGGGTTCCGCGATCCGCGGCGCGTTCTCGTGGCTGAGGACCGCGAGCACCCCCGGCACGGCCAGGGCGGCCTCCGTGCCGACGCCCGTGACCCGGCCGCGTGCGACGGCAGCCGGCACCGGCCAGGCCTGCGCACGGCCCGGAAGGGGGAACTCGGCGGCGTAGCGGGCGGTGCCGCCGACCTTCTCGTACCCTTCCCGGCGTTCGGCGGGAGCGCCCAGGGTGCCGGTCATGAGGTCCTCCTCGCGAGCGCCGCGTCCGCCACCCGGGACAGCACGTCCACGGCGAGGTTCCGGGCCAGCGGCACCTTGTAGGCGTTGTCGCGCAGCGGCTGCGCGGCGGACAGTTCCCGGTCGACGGCGTGTGCGAACGCGGCCGCCGTGGGAGCGGCCCCGACGAGTGCCTCCTCCGCCCTGCGCGCCCGCCAGGGCCGGTGCGCCAGCGCGCCGAAGGCGAGGCCGGCCCGGGCCACCACCCCGTCCTCCACGCGCAGCACGGCCGCGACGGAGGCGAGGGCGAAGGCGTAGGAGGCGCGGTCGCGGGCCTTGCGGTAGGCCGAGGCGGGGCCGGCGGTGGCGGCGGGCAGCACCACAGCGGTGATCAGCTCCCCCGGACGGATCTCGGTGTCCTGCTCGGGCCGGTCCCCGGGCAGCCGGTGGAAGTCCGCCGCCGCGACGCTCCGGGCTCCCTCGGGGCCGTGCAGGTCGACGCGCCCGTCCAGGGCGGCGAGGGCCACCGCCAGGTCCGACGGGTGGGTGGCGATGCAGTGCTCGGAGTGCCCCAGCACGGCGTGATCGCGGTGGACGCCGTCCCGCGCGCCGCAGCCGCTGCCGGGCTCGCGTTTGTTGCACGGCTCGGACAGGTCCTGGAAGTACGGGCAGCGGGTGCGCTGCAGGAGGTTGCCGCCGGTCGTCGCGGCGTTGCGCAACTGGCCGGAGGCGCCCGCGAGCACCGCCTGCGACAGCGCCGGGTACCGGTCGCGCACCAGGGGGTGGGCCGCGAGGTCGCTGTTGCGGACCGTGGCCCCGATCCGCAGCGCACCGTCCGGCAGTTCCTCCACCGTGTCCAGGGGCAGCCGGGTGACGTCGACGAGCGCGGCGGGCGTCTCGACGCCGAGCTTCATCAAGTCGACGAGGTTGGTGCCGCCACCCAGGTAGCGGGCGCCGCTGTGGGCGGCGTACGCGGCGGTGGCCTCCTCGACGCTCCCGGCGCGGACGTAGGCGAACTCCTTCACGGGATCACGTCCTCGACGGCCTCGGCGATCCGCGGGTACGCGCCGCACCGGCACAGGTTGCCGCTCAGCCGCTCCCGGATCTCCTCCCGGTCCAGCGGCACCGGCTCGCCGGACGGAGCCGCCGGGTCGGTGACGTGCGAGGGGTGCCCGGCCGCCGCCTCGGCGAGCATCCCGGCCGCGGAGCAGAGCTGCCCCGGGGTGCAGTAGCCGCACTGGAAGGCGTCGCGCTCCACGAAGGCCCGCTGCAACGGGTGCGGTTCCTCGCCGTCGGCGTGGAGCCCTTCGACGGTGGTGACCTCGCAGCCGTCCAGGGCGACCGCGAACAGCAGGCAGCTGTTGACGCGCCGCCCGTCGACCAGGACCGTGCAGGCGCCGCACTGGCCGTGGTCGCAGCCCTTCTTCGCACCGGTGAGGCCGAGGTCCTCCCGCAGGAGGTCCAGCAGCACCCGCCGGTGGTCGACGGTGAGGGTGTGGGGTTTGCCGTTGACGCGGAGCGCGGTCTGCGAGTGGTGCCGCTGATTGCCCATGTCGTGGAGGACCTTCCGGGGGGCGGGCCGTACTGCCGTACGCACCGCGTATCCACCAGGACGCACCTGACACGCGCACCCGGGGAAGGACCTCACGCGCTCCGGGGAAGTGCCCTCACGCGTCAGGAGCGGGAAGCCGCCCGTTCCGGCTGCGCTTCCCCGCCGTCCTGGGGTGCGGTGGCCGGGCGCCTGGGCCGGAAGCGCTCCAGCGTCCGCGTGAGCTGCTGCAACGGGGACGCCACCGGCGCCTGCGACGGCTCCCCGCGCGGAGCGGGGGCCTCGCCGGCCTCCTGGTAGGCCGCCAGCGCCTCGTGGGCGCGCTCGGCCGCCTCCCGGTACAGGTCACGCGACTGGGTCATGGCTTCCAGGGCCTCGGCGTACATGGCCACCAGGCCGCGCTGGCGCTCCAGTTCCTCGTGGACCGTCAGCAGGTGCCAGTCCTCGCGCAGTGCGGTGAGGGCCGGCTCGGCGTCGTCCGGGAGGGGCGCCGGCAGCGCGGCGAACCGCCTCACCGCGTCGACCAGGTCGGCCGGTTCCGAACCGTCGAGGTACACGGCGCGCACGGAGAACTCCCCGGCCTCGTAGCCCTCCGGGGCGGGGCTGCCGGGCAGTACGACGGCGCCGCCGCGCGGCACCTGGACACCGAGGTCGCGCAGGGCCCAGTTCAGGCCCCGGTGCTGCTGGGGCGCGGCGTGGTGCTCCACCACGCGGTGGCGCAGGCCCGGCGGCAGCCACCGGGCCAGCGGCACCCGGCCGTGCTCGCCGGTCGTCATCGCCTCGTGCACGACCACGTGGATGTGCCAGCCGCCGCGCACCGCGTCGCGCAGCAGCCGGCGGGTCTCCTTGTCGTCCTCGGGCAGCGGGTTGATCTTCCCCGGGGACAGGCGCACGGCGGCGTCCCGGTCCCAGGCGGTGTCCGGCTCCTGCGGCCAGAAAAGGCTCGTCGGTGAGGGCCACGCGTGGTCCCACGGCCGCTCGGCCTCGGCGATGAGCATCCACTCCTGCTCCGGGCCGTCGCCCGGAGCCGTCCGCACGCTCATGCGGGCGCGCACGGTCACGTCGTCGCCGACGCGCCAGCGGGCCTGGAAGACCCGCTCGGCCGGTGCCGCCGGGTCCTCGGGCAGCTCCAGGAAGTCGTCGATCGCCCCGCTGTCCTTGTGCTGCCGGAGCGAGCGGCGGAGCACGGCCGGCGCGTCGCCCGGGGTGTGCCGGCCGCGTGCCGGCCACACCGTGGCGGGGGTCGGGATACGGGCGGGGGAGGAGGTCGGCATGAGTCCATCTGGGAACGGGGGCACGTGCGGCTGCCAGTATCGTCGCCGCGTTCCGGCGGATGCCACCCGGGGTCCAACCGGCCCGCGCACCCCGTTGACGTACGTGTCTACGAGCCTTCACCTTCCCGGTCCGGGCGCGGCTCGCGTCCCGGGACGATGTCGGTGACGCCGGACTCCTCGGCGGTGTCCTCGCCGCCCGGGCGCGGCGTGCCGCGGCCGCCCGCCTGGCCGCCGCCGGTGGTGCCGTAGCCGCCCGGCACACCGGGGACGCTGTCCGCGTCGGCCTCCTCGCGGCTGATGTGGCGGGTGGCGCGCACGCCCGCGCGCCGCTCCGGGTGGGGGTAGCTGAAGGGGCGGGCGGCGGCGCGCTCCTCCTCCGCCTGCTCCACCTCACGGATCCGGTCGTTGCGTTCTGGAGTGTTTTCCTGGGTCATGCCGGACCGCGTACCCGTGCTGAGCTGTGCCATGTGGGGCAGGGGCGGCGCGATGCCTGCTTCCCGGGCCGCCCTCGGCGGCCCGGGAAGCAGGGGGAGCAGGCACCGGGGCGGGCCGGGGCGCAAAGGAACGGGCGCCGTGCGCGCGGGGTGTGTGCCCTGCGCCCGGGGCGCGGGCCACGAGCTCGTGGTGTGCGCGGCGCGCGCACGCCGGACGATCTCACCCGTGGTCGTCCGTCCGGGTGATCCCCAGAATGGTCCGCACGGGCAGGGCCCGCCCACCATCCGCATCGGGGCGGGTCCTGCCCGCCGGCCGTCGGTGCGCGACCTGCCCCCGTGCGGTGCTTTGCCGCTCCTTTACAGTGGGTGTAGAAGCAGGCAGTCTGCTGCCACCCCTGTGTTCCCAGGCGTTTCTAGAAGGAGCGACGATCTCCCGATGGGTGATCCCCCCAGTGGCGAACGTGCCGGTGCCCGCCGTCCGCGATCCGCGGCCCCGCAGGGGAGGGGGGTGGCACGGTGACCGAGATCCTGCTGCTGCTGGCGGCCCTCCTGCTGACCCTGGCCTGCGCGGTGTTCGTCGCCGCCGAGTTCTCCCTGACCACGGTCGAGCGCGGTGAGCTGGAGCGCGCGGCGGAGGCCGGCGAGCGGGGCGCCGACGGCGCGCTGAAGGCCGTACGGCATCTGACCCTGCAGCTGTCCGGAGCCCAACTCGGCATCACGGTCACCTCGTTGGTCATCGGCATGCTCGCCGAGCCGTCCCTCGCCGTGCTGCTGCGCGGTCCGCTGGCCGCGGCCGGCCTGGGCGGCGCCGCCCCGTCGGCGGCGACCGTGCTGGGCGTGGTGCTGTCCACCGTGGTGCTGATGGTGGTCGGCGAACTCGTGCCGAAGAACTGGGCGATCTCGCGGCCGCTGGCCGTCGCGAAGGTCGTCGCGGGGCCGCAGCGCCTGTTCACCGCCGCCTTCGGTCCCTTCATCGGGCATCTGAACGGCACCGCCAACCGCTTCGTCCGCCGTGTCGGCCTGGAACCGGCGGACGAACTGGACTCCGCCCGCACCCCCGAGGAACTGGCCGCGCTGGCCCGGCACTCCGCGGCCGAGGGGGCCCTGGAGGCGGACTCCGCCGAACTCTTCGTGCGGACCCTGCACTTGAGCGAGCTGACCGCGCAGAACGTGATGACCCCGCGGGTCGACGTGAAGGCGCTGGAGGTGCACGCCACGGCCGCCGACGCGGCCAATCTCAGCCACGCCACCGGACTGTCCCGCTTCCCGGTCCACCGCGACGGCCTCGACCAGGTGGTCGGCACCGTCCACATCCGCGACGTGCTCGCGCTGGATCCGCAGCGGCGGGCGGTCACCCCGGTCACCGAACTGACCACGCCCCCGCTGCTGGTGCCCGACAGCCTGCCGGCCGATCGCCTGCTGGAACGCATGCGCGCCGGGCGCACCATGGCGGTCGTGGTCGACGAGTACGGCGGCACGGCCGGGGTGGCCACGGTCGAGGACATCGTCGAGGAGGTCGTGGGCGAGGTGCGCGACGAGCACGACCCGGTCGAGGCACCCGACCTGGTGCCCGGCTCGGCGACCGGTGACGGCCGCGCCGTGTGGGAGGCGGGCGGCGGTGTCCGCATCGACCGGCTCGCCACCGTCGGGCTCACCGTCCCCGACGGGCCCTACGAGACCGTCGCCGGTCTGGTCGCCACGCGGCTCGGGCGCATCCCCGCCGAGGGCGATGTGCTGGAACTCGACGGCTGGGCGCTGGAGGTGCTGGAGGTCGAGCACCACCGCGCCGACCGGATCCGCCTCACCGCGCCGCCCTCGGCCGCCCCGCCCTCCCGGTCCGCGGCCGCCCTGCCCGCCCAGCCCACGGGGGAGTCCCGGTGACCGTCCTGCAACTTGCCCTGGGTGCCTTGACCCTGCTCACCAACGCGTTCTTCGTCGGCGCGGAGTTCGCCCTGGTGTCCGTGCGCCGCAGCCGGGTCGAGCCGCGCGCCGCGACCGGCGACACACGCGCGCGCAGGACGCTGTGGGCGCTGGAGCACCTCTCCTCGATGATGGCCACGGCCCAGCTCGGCATCACCGTGTCCTCGCTGGTCCTGGGCGCCGTCGCCGAGCCGGCCATCGCGCACCTGCTGGAGCCCGCCTTCGAGGCCGCCCGGGTCCCGGACGGCCTGGTCCACCCGATCGCGTTCGTCATCGCGCTCGCCCTCGCCACGTATCTGCACATGCTGATCGGCGAGATGGTCCCGAAGAACATCGCGCTCGCGGCGCCGGTGCCCACCGCCCTGCTCCTGGCCCCGCCGCTGGTGGCTTTGACCCGCGCCCTGCGCCCGTTCGTCCTCGGCATCAACGCCGTCGCGAACGGGCTGCTCGGACTGCTGCGCGTCGAGCCCAAGGACGAGGTCGAGTCGGTGTTCACCGACGACCAGCTCGCCCGCATGGTCGTGGACTCCAGCGAGGCCGGGCTGCTCGGCCCGGCCGACGGCGAGCGGCTGCGCGACGCGCTGGAGCTCGGCACCCGCCCGGTCGGCGAGATCCTGGTCCCCGCGCAGCGGATGCGCACGGTGGACCACACGATCACCCCCGCCGGGCTGGAGCGGACCGCCGCCGAGGCCGGGTACTCCCGCTTCCCCGTCACCGGCCTCGGAGGCGCCCTGCTGGGCTACCTGCACATCAAGGACACCCTGGGCGTCACCGACCGGGACCGGCCCTTCCCGCGCTCCGCGCTGCACAAGGTCACCCGCGTCCGCATCGACACGCCGCTGGACGACACGCTCACCGCGCTGCGCGCCGAGGGCAGCCACCTGGCGGCCGTCCTCGGCCAGAGCGGAAAGGTGATCGGCTTCGTCACGATGGAGGACGTCCTGACCGAACTGGTCGGCCCCGCCCCGGCCCCGGCCTGAGCACGGTCGCGCACGAAGGGCGCGCGACGCGGCCCGGCCGCCGGGCGGCCGGGCCGCGTCGCCGGTGTCAGCTCCAGCCGAAGCGGCGGTCGACGACCGCCGTGAACTCCTCGACGGTCAGGAGCGAGTCGCCGTTCTGGTCGGCCGTGTCGAACAGCGCCGAGGACGCTTCGGCGTCCTGCACGCCCCACACCGGCAGCACGCCCGACGCGGCGAGGGAGGGTCCCTTCGTGCGCAGCGCGACGATCACCTCTTCCCGGGTGAGCATCCCGTCCTGGTCGAGATCCAGCGCCTCGAACAGTGCGCGGCCCTTCTCGCTCATCCTGGTCCCCGTCGTGTGTCCGGCGGGCGGTCGGTCCGTCCCGCTCTGCAGGAAGGACGTCCGGCCTGCGGCCGGGGTTGCGCCCGCCGGACGATTCCCCGCGCGGCTCAGGCGGCCCGGTGCCGGACGCCCGGCCCCTGCTCCGGGCCCCGCGTATGCCGCAGGATCTCGTCGGCCAGGCGGGCGTCCAGTGCCCTGGGCAGGGTGTGGCCCATGCCCTCGACCATGACCAGCCGGGCTCCGGGAACGGCGGCGGCCGTCGCCTCGGCGTGCGCGGGCGGGAACATCGGGTCCTCGGTGCCGTGCAGCACCAGGGTGGGTGCGGTCACGGACGCCAGCTCCGCCGTGGCCCCGGACCCCGCGGCTCCGGCGAGCGTGTGGTGGAGGCCGGCCCGCAGATCGCGCGCCCGCTCGTACACCCGTCGCTCCGTCGCGCGGTACTCGTCCTCGTGGAACGGCAGCACCGGTCCGTGCAGCACCCGCCACAACGGCAGCCGGGCGGCCAGATACTGCTCCGGCCCGGCCTCGGGGTCGGGCAGCTTCGAGACGAGCGCGGCCAGCAACTCCGGAGACGGGGGCGGGAGTTCGCCGGGTAGGGCGGGAGCCCCCTCCAGCGCCCGGCGTACCGCGCCCGCCGTGTCCGTGCCGAGCGGCTGGGACGACAGGCTCGTCAGCGTCAGCACGCGGTCCGGACGGGAGACGGCCAGACGCTGAGCGATGATCCCGCCGAGGGACGCACCCACCAGATGGGCTCGCCGGGCGCCGAACGCGTCCAGTACGGCGAGGGCGTCGGACGCCATGTCCGCGACCGTGTACGGATGGGCGGCGAAGTCCACCACGGAGGAGCGCCCGGTGTCGCGGTGGTCGTAGCGGACGACCCGCAGTCCTCCGTCGACCAGCCGGCGGACGATCCCGTCGTTCCACTGGATCCCCTGGGCCTGCGCTCCCATCACCAGCAGCACCGGCGGACGGTCCGGGTGCCCGAACTCCTCCGCCCACAGCTCGATCTCGCCCGCGCGCACGTACCGCTCACGGCCCGTGAGGTATTCGTGTTCGTTTCTATTTTCCTGCATGGTCGTTCAAGATAATGGCGGTGGGCGGGCGGCGCACCGGGTTTTTCCGGCGCGGGGCGGCGATGGCAACGCGTTGGACGAGGCAGGGGTCCGCCGGGCAACCTGATCGCATGGCAGGAGTCAAGGGGCAGGTGCAGCAGCGCGGTGTGGCGCGCCGGCGCGCCATGGTGGATGCCGCGATCGAGCTCTTCGCACGTCAGGGCGTGCGCGGCACCGGAGTGGCCGCGATCGCCGAGCGCGCGGGCGCCACGCCCTCGGCCCTCATCCACCACTTCGGCAGCAAGGACGGGCTCGTGCGCGCCGTCCTGGAGGAGGCCGACCGGCGCGCCCTGGAACGGCTGTCCGTTCCCCGGGACGCCGAACCCACTCTCGACCAGGCCTTCGACTGGTTCGTGCGGGACGCCGAGCACACCGCCGCCACCGACGGCCGGCTGGCGGCGCTGCACGTGACGCTCACCGCCGAGAACCTGGAACCGGGCTCCGCGCTGCACACCTGGTTCCGGGACCGCGGCCGGGCCCTGCGCGGCCATCTCGCCACCCTGTTCACCCGTGCCGTGGCCGACGGCTCGGCCCGGGCGGGCCTCGATCCGGAGGTCCTCGCGGCGGAGACGGCCGCCTTCCTCGAAGGCGCCCACCTGCTGTGGCTGCTCGACCCGGAGCGGGTCGACCTGGTGGCCCTGCACCGCGGCTACTTCGAGGGCCTGTCCGCACGTCTGCGCCCGTGAACCGCGCAGGGCCGGCCGGGACGCGCGACCGCACGCCCGCACAGGCGGTCACCCCGCGCCCAACGCCCCCAGGACCGACCGTACCGGCCTTCGGGGCCGCTGACTACGATGAATCCCCGGCATCGGCCGACACCGTGCCGGCCCACCGGTCGGCCCGTTCACGAGCAGGGCAGGAGAGGCGCAGCGCGATGACGGTTCCCGGGGACACGGCCGTACTCGACGACCCCGTGGCCGCCTCGCTCCACGGCCACCACGCCCACCTCGCCCGCCGGCTGGGCGGAGCCGTCACCTACCTACCGGACGTCGCGACCTTCTCCGCGGTGGCCGCCGGGCCGGACGCCGCCGCCTGGGCCGACCTCGCCGGACTGCTCGGCGGCGGTGCGTTCGCCGACCTGTTCAGCTGCCCGGTCCTGCCCCCGCCGGACTGGCCCGAGGTCTTCGTCCTCGAAGGCCGGCAGATGGTCTGGACGGGCGACGACGACCCCGGCGCCCTCGATGCCGCTCCCGACGCGGGCATCGCCGAGCTGGGCGCGGAGCACGTGCCCGGCATGCTCGCCCTCGTCGAGCGGACCCGGCCGGGACCCTTCCGCCCCCGCACCCGTGAACTCGGCATCTACCTGGGCGTGCAGGACGGGGACGCCCTGGTGGCGATGGCGGGCGAACGGCTG
This sequence comes from Streptomyces sp. NPDC003456, assembly GCF_042878735.1. Taxonomy (NCBI): domain Bacteria; kingdom Bacillati; phylum Actinomycetota; class Actinomycetes; order Kitasatosporales; family Streptomycetaceae; genus Streptomyces; species Streptomyces sp. NPDC003456. Next base: position 802,083 of record NZ_JBIAOK010000001.1, on the reverse strand, counting down.
CGGCCCCCCGGCTGGACCGAGATCAGCGCGGTCTGCACGGCGCCCGAGGCGCGGGGACGCGGCCACGCCGTACGCCTGATCCGCGCGCTCGTCACGCGGATCCTGGCCCGCGGCGAACGCCCCTTCCTCCACGTGGCCGAGGCCAACACCGGCGCGATCGCCCTCTACGAACGGCTCGGCTTCACCACGCGCAGGCAGGTGACGTTCCGCGGGTTCCGCACGCCGTGAGCCGCGGGGCGGGGCGCTCCGGCCCCACCGGCGTCACCCCGCCCCGGCAGCGGCCGGCAGCCTGCGGCAGTGCAGGAACAGATGCGGCTCCGGCTGCGCGTCCGGATGGTCGGGAGTGAACAGGACCTCGTCCCGGTCCAGCACCTCCAGACCGGCCTCCTCCGCCACGGCGGCGAAGTCCTCGGCGCCGAAGCTGCTCACCCGCACCGGATGCCCCATGAAGACGCCCTCGACGTCCTCCAGGTCGATGGGCACCGTGGCCAGGACCGCATGGCCCGACGGGGTCAGCGCCCGCACCAGCCGCCGCACCACGTCCGCCTGCTCCGCCCGGGACAACTGCAGCAGTGAGAAGTACACACAGACCGCGTCGAACGAACCGTCCGCCAGCGGCACGTCACGGATGTCCGCGCACCGGAAGGACGCGGCCGGCACCTGGCGGGCGGCCAGCTCGACCATGACGGGGGAGACGTCGATCCCGAGCACCTCGTGTCCGGCCGAGGCCAGGGTCTGCGCGGTGGGCCTTCCCGTGCCGCTGCCCACGTCCAGCACCCGGCTGCCCGGCGCGAGCCGTCCCAGCAGCCACTCCAGCGAGCGCCGGTGCGCCGGTGCCCCGGCGAACGCCTTCTCGTAGGCGGTGCCCAGCGCGTCGAAGACGGCCCCGGGCCGCGGGCGCCCCTGCTGATCGGTCACGACGGTCCTCCGGGTGGGTCGATGCCGGTGCCGCGCATAGTTCCACCGCAGCCGAACCGTAAACAAGAGCGCCTGCCCCCGCGCGGCGCGGCCGCCCGTGCTCGCGCCCCACGCTTTGTTCAGGCCCCGAAACGTGGGTTAACCTGCGGCGTATTTCCACATCACACACATGTACGTGACCGTGGGATGGAGCACGGCAGCCGGGCCGTCGGTTCGGCCCGGGGTTGTTGCGAGTCCTCGGCTATGAGGACTCCTGGGGAGCGGAACGAGGGTGCGCATGACCAGCGACAGCACTGGGGCCGTCGACGCGGTGCCGGGCGACCAGGAGCTGCGACGGCTCCTGGCCGGCCTGACCGCCGTGCGGGACGGTGACTTCGGTACCCGCCTGCCGGACGACGCCGACGGCCTCATGGGCGACATCGCCAAGGTCTTCAACGGCATGGTGGACCAGCTCTCCGTCTTCACCTCCGAGGTGACCCGGGTCGCCCGCGAGGTCGGCACCGAAGGGACGCTCGGCGGGCAGGCCGAGGTCCCGGGCGTCTCGGGCACCTGGGCCGACCTGACCGACTCGGTCAACGCCATGGCGGGCAACCTCACCACCCAGGTGCGTGACATCGCCCAGGTGGCCACGGCCGTGGCCAAGGGCGACCTCTCCCAGAAGATCGACGTGCCCGCCCGCGGCGAGATCCTCCAGCTGAAGGAGACCGTCAACACGATGGTCGACCAGCTGTCGGCGTTCGCGGACGAGGTCACGCGGGTGGCTCGCGAGGTCGGCAGCGAGGGACGCCTCGGCGGCCAGGCGCAGGTGCCCGGCGTCGCCGGTGTCTGGCGCGATCTCACCGACTCCGTGAACCACATGGCGGGCAACCTCACCAGCCAGGTCCGCTCCATCGCCCAGGTCACCACGGCGGTGGCCGAGGGCGACCTCTCCCAGAAGATCACCGTGGACGCGCGCGGGGAGATCCTGGAGCTGAAGAGCACCATCAACACGATGGTCGACCAGCTGTCCGCGTTCGCGGACGAGGTCACGCGGGTGGCCCGCGAAGTGGGCACCGAGGGCCGCCTCGGCGGCCAGGCGGACGTCAAGGGCGTCAAGGGCACCTGGCGCGATCTCACCGACTCGGTGAACTTCATGGCCGGCAACCTCACCGGCCAGGTCCGCAACATCGCGCTCGTCGCGACCGCCGTCGCCAAGGGCGACCTGTCCCAGAAGATCACCGTGGACGCGCGCGGGGAGATCCTGGAGCTGAAGAGCACCATCAACACGATGGTCGACCAGCTGTCCGCGTTCGCGGACGAGGTCACGCGGGTGGCCCGCGAAGTGGGCACCGAGGGCCGCCTCGGCGGCCAGGCCCAGGTGCGCGGCGTGTCCGGGACCTGGAAGGACCTCACCGACAACGTCAACGTGATGGCCTCCAACCTCACCGGCCAGGTCCGCTCCATCGCCCAGGTCGCCACCGCCGTGGCGCGCGGCGACCTGTCGCAGCGGATCACCGTCGAGGCCAAGGGCGAGGTGGCCGCGCTCGCCGAGGTCATCAACACGATGGTCGACACGCTCTCGGCGTTCGCCGACGAGGTGACCCGCGTGGCCCGCGAGGTGGGCACCGAGGGCCGGCTCGGCGGCCAGGCGCACGTGCCGAATGTCGCCGGCACCTGGAAGGACCTCACCGACAACGTCAACTCGATGGCCAACAACCTCACCGGCCAGGTGCGCAACATCGCGCTGGTGACGACCGCCGTGGCCAAGGGCGACCTGTCGAAGAAGATCGACGTCGACGCCCGCGGCGAGATCCTCGAACTCAAGACGACGATCAACACGATGGTCGACCAGCTGTCCGCGTTCGCCGACGAGGTCACCCGCGTGGCCCGCGAGGTCGGCACCGAGGGCCGCCTCGGCGGCCAGGCCGAGGTCGAGGGCGTCTCCGGCACCTGGAAGCGCCTCACGGAGAACGTCAACGAACTCGCGGGCAACCTCACCCGGCAGGTGCGGGCCATCGCCGAGGTGACCAGCGCGGTCGCCGAGGGCGACCTGACCCGGTCGATCAACGTGGAGGCCTCCGGCGAGGTCGCCGAGCTCAAGGACAACATCAACTCGATGGTGGAGTCCCTGCGCGAGACCACCCGGGCCAACCAGGAGCAGGACTGGCTCAAGACCAACCTGGCCCGCATCTCCGGGCTGATGCAGGGCCACCGCGACCTGCCCGTCGTCGCCGAGCTGATCATGGACGAGCTGGTGCCGCTGGTGTCGGCCCAGTACGGCGCCTTCTACCTCGCCGAGGACGGCGAGGACGGTCCCGAGCTGCGGCTCGTCGGCTCCTACGGCTACCCGGAGGACACCACCCGGCCCACCCGGATCGCCTTCGGCCGCACCCTGGTCGGCCAGGCCGCGCGCAGCCGGCGCACCATCGCCGTCGACGAGCTGCCGCCGGACTACGTCACCATCTCCTCGGGGCTCGGCCAGGTCGTGCCGACCGCGCTGGTGCTGCTGCCCATCGTGGTCGAGGGCCAGGTCCTCGGCGTCATCGAGCTGGCGTCCGTCACCCCCTTCACGCAGATCCACCGGGACTTCCTCACCCAGCTGATGGAGACTCTCGGCGTCAACCTCAACACGATCGTGGCCAACGCCCGCACCGACGAGCTGCTCGTCGAGTCGCAGCGCCTCACGGTCGAACTCCAGGCCCGCTCCACCGAGCTGCAGGTGCAGCAGGAGGAACTCCAGCGCTCCAACGCCGAACTGGAGGAGAAGGCCTCGCTGCTCGTGGCGCAGAACCGCGACATCGAGGCGAAGAACCTGCAGATCGAGCAGGCCCGGCAGGAACTGGAGACCCGCGCCCAGCAGTTGTCGCTGGCCTCCAAGTACAAGTCGGAGTTCCTGGCCAACATGAGCCACGAGCTGCGCACCCCGCTCAACAGCCTGCTGATCCTGGCCCAGCTGCTCGCGCAGAACCCCTCGCGCAACCTCACGCCCAAGCAGGTCGAGTACGCCCAGATCATCCACTCCGCCGGCTCCGACCTGCTCCAGCTGATCAACGACATCCTCGACCTGTCGAAGGTCGAGGCCGGCAAGATGGACGTCAGCCCGGAGCGGGTGGCGCTGCGCCAGCTCATCGAGTACGTCGAGGTCACCTTCCGGCCGATGACGACGCAGAAGAGCCTGGACTTCACGGTGTCGACGGCCGCCGGCTCGCCCGCCGACCTCCTCACCGACGACTCCCGGCTGCGGCAGGTGCTGCGCAACCTGCTCTCCAACGCCGTGAAGTTCACCGAGCAGGGCTCCGTGGAGCTGCGCATCGAACCGGCAGCGGACGACGAGGTGCCCGAGGGCGTGGTCCGGGGCGGCGCCGTGGTGGCCTTCCGCGTGAAGGACACCGGCATCGGCATCCCGGAGCAGAACCTGGAGACGATCTTCGGGGCGTTCCAGCAGGCGGACGGCACCACGAGCCGCAAGTACGGCGGCACCGGCCTGGGCCTGTCCATCACGCGGGAGATCGCCCAGCTCCTCGGCGGCGCCGTGACCGTGGACAGCACACCCGGCCAGGGCAGCACCTTCACGCTGTACCTGCCGGTGGCGCGGCCCGACTTCGAGGAACTGCTCAACCACGGCCGGGCCCCGGAGCGGTCCTCCGCCGAGCCGCTGCCGCAGGGCTCGTCCCAGCCGGCGCCCGTGCCCCAGATCGGGCCCGGACCGCGGCCCCGGCGACTGCTCGTCGTGGAGGAGCGGCCGCGCGGCCTGCTCACCCTCGTCGCCGAGAGCGTCGTCGCCGACCTGGCGCACGGCCGCGCCGACAGCGGGCAGCGGCCCGCGGTCGACGTCATCACCGCCGTCGGCGCGCAGGAGGCGGCCGGGGCGCTCGCGGCCGACCCGTGCCACTGCGTGGTCCTGGAACTCGGCATGGGCGACGGCGAGGCGTCCCGGTTCCTCCAGGCCCTCGAAGGCGACTCCGCCCTGACCAGCGTGCCGGTGCTCGTGCACAGCAGCCACCCCGCCGACGTCGCGCTGGACGAGACCCTGCGCGCCCGCTCGGCCGCCGGGGCGCTGGAGCTGCTGTCCAGCCTCGACGAGCTGCGCGAGCGGATCGCCCTGCACCTGTCGGCCGAGGAACCCGGCGACGTACTGTCGCTGGTGCGGCCCGAGGAGGCGCAGCCGCTGACGCCGCCGGTGGTCGACGACGCCTCGGCGGGCCGCACGGTCCTCGTCGTCGACGACGACGCGCGCAACCTCTTCGCCCTCAGCGGCATCCTGGAGCTGCACGGCTTCCGGGTGCTGCACGCGGAGAACGGGCGCCGGGGCATCGAGACGCTGGTGAACAACCCGGACGTCGCCATCGTTCTGATGGACGTGATGATGCCGGAGATGGACGGGTACACGGCCACCGCGGAGATCCGCAAGATGCCGCAGTACGCCGACCTGCCGATCATCGCCGTCACGGCGAAGGCGATGCCCGGCGACCGGGACAAGAGCATCGCCTCGGGCGCCAGCGACTACGTCACCAAGCCCGTCGACACACGCGACCTCATCGCCTGCGTGCGCCGCTGGCTGCCCGTGTGAGCACGCCGGCGCCCGACCCGCACACCCGCGGGCCGGGCGCCCCGCAGGGCCAGCCGTTCCGCGCCGCTGGGGCGCTGAAGCCGAGGAGCATCGAGACCGTGAGCATGTCCGAGCAGCCGCGTGAACCCGACGGGGAAGCCGGGGCGCAGCGCGACGCCGCCGGGAGCCCGACGCCCTCGCTCCCGCCGTCCGCACCCGACGGGCCGTCGTCACCCACCGCCGAGGGCGCCGACGCCGAGCCGGAGACCCCGCAGCGACAGCCCGGCACCCCGGCCGGGGACGCGGCGGACTCCGACGTGTCCGGACTCCTCGCCGACGCCGACCTCCTCCTGCCCGACGGGCCGCCCGCCGACCTCACGGGCGTCTCACCGGCCTCGCCCGTGGGCCGGCTGGCCGCCACCGTGGAGCGGCTCAGCCGCGAGGTCCGCGCCGCCCAGGCGGAGGCCGAGGGCCGCGCCCTGATCGAGCTGGCCAAGGGCGTCCTGATCGAACGGCTCGGCTGCGGCCCGGCCCAGGCCGCACGGCAGCTCGCCGAGCTGGCCGAGCAGACCCAGCTCAGCCCTCTGGAACTGGCCGTCGACGTCATCAACCAGGCCGCCCGGGACCGGATGTCGGAGGTGACGGACGCGTTCCTCGCCGCCACCAAGGCCGCCGACGAGGCCGAGGCCGAGTCGGCCGCCGTACGGCTGCGCGCCGCCGAGAGCGGTGTGCTGGCCGCGGACGACGCCCAGGCCGTCGCCGACGCCCTGCTGGAGCAGGCGCTGCGCCCCCTCGGCGCGGCGGCCGTGGCCATATGGGCCGCGGGCCCCGACGGCTCGCTGACCCTGGCGGGCAGCGCCGGCTTCTCGCCGGCCGAGGCCACGCGCTGGCGCTACGTCCCGCCGGACGTGGTCACCGTGGCGCGGCGCGGCCTCATGGAGCGCGAGGGCCAGTGGATCACCAGCCTCGGCCGCACCGGCCTGCCCAGCATCGGTCTGCACCACCACCCGGACGGCGGCCGGGCCGCCCTGCCCGCCGGCACCGGAGGACGCATCCACGGCGTGCTGGAGATCGCCTGGCCCGATCCGCTGGAGCCGCAGCCCCCGCAGATCGTCCGCCAGGTCGAGGCGCTGGCCGAACTGTGCGCCCACACGCTGGAGATGTACACGCCGCTGCCCGCGGGCGCGACGGAACCGCGGGTCCTGCCGGACGCCGCCGAGCTGATGGACCTGGCCGACGGCCTGCACGACCCCGCCCTCGTGCTCGTGCCGCACCTGGACGCCGACGGCCACCTGGTGGACTTCCGCATCCAGCACGTCAACAACCGCTTCCTCGACCCGGCCGGCCGCCCCCGGGCCGTCGTCAGCGGCGCGCTGCTGCTCGAGGCGTACCCCATGGCCGTCGGCGAGAGCGAGCTGTTCCAGCGCGTCGAGCGCGTGTACGCCACCGGTGAGCCCTTCCGGGCCCGCCGGATGAACCTCACCGCCCTCGTCGACCAGGTGCCCCTGTCGGCCGTCGCCGACATCAGCATCAGCCGGCACGGCTCCTCGGTGCTGCTCATCTGGCGCATCGAGGACGAGACCGCGCGGCTGGCGAGCCTGCTGCAGAACGCCCAGCGCCTCGGCCGCATCGGCGGCTTCGAGGAGAACGTGCTGACCGGCGAGATCACCTGGAACGGGCAGCTGTTCGACCTCTACGGACGGCCCCACACCAGCACGCCCGTGCCGCTGGAGGAGCTGCCCGTCCACGCGCACCCGGACGACGGCGTCTCCATCCGCCGCTTCCTGCGCACCGTGCTGCACCACCGGCGGCCCGCGGCCGCCGCCTTCCGGCTGCAGCGCCCGGACGGGGTGACCCGCCACATCCGCATCGTCGCCGAGCCCGTGCTCGACACCGACGACCGGCTGCTGCTGATCCGCGGCGCCTGCCAGGACATCTCCTCGCAGCACTGGACCGAGGTCGCGCTCGCCGCCACCCGGGACCAGCTCGCCCACACCGAGCAGCAGGCCACCGAACGCAACCGGCTGACCCTCCAGCTGCAGCACGCCATCATGCCCCCGACCCAGGCCCCGCTGCAGGTGTCCGGACTCCAGGTCGCCGTACGCTACCGGCCCGCGGAGACCGAGCAACTGGTCGGCGGCGACTGGTATGACACCGTCGTCCTGCCGACCCGGCAGGTGCTGCTGTGCGTCGGGGACGTCGCCGGGCACGGCATCGAGGCGGCCACCAGCATGGTCGTCCTGCGCAACGCGCTGCGCGGCCTGGCCGTGACCGGTGCCGGACCAGCCCAGCTGCTGTCCTGGCTCAACATCGTCGCCCACCACCTGACCGGCGCCGTCACGGCGACAGCGGTGTGCGGGCTGTACGACCCGGTCCACCGGACCCTGCGCTGGGCCCGGGCCGGGCACCTGCCGCCCGTCCTCGTCCGGGACACCGACGCGCAGCCGCTGCCCCTGGTCAAGGGCCTGCTGCTCGGTGCCGTCCCCGAGGCGACGTACGAGGAGACGGAGATCCAGCTGGCGCCCGAGGACACCCTGCTGATGTACACGGACGGCCTCATCGAGCGCCGGGACCGGCCGGTGGAGGAGTCCCTGACCCAGCTGCTGACCACGGCCCGGTCGGCCCCCACCACGCTCGACCAGCAGCTGGACCGCCTGCTGACCTACAGCAAGTCCGACACCGACGACGACACGTGCATCGTGGGCATCCGGGTGGGCTGAGGGGTGCCGCCCGGGCGGCTCGTTCGCTGCCCGCCCCCGTGGCGCGCGTGTGACGCGCGCTGCCCCGAAGCCGGTCCGGCCTCGGACCCGGTGCCCGCGAGGCGTGCCCGCCCGCACCTCCGCCGACCAGGCCCGAACGCCTCGCGGACCCCGCGGCGTAGAACCCGGACCGCGGAAGTCCGTCCGCGGAACACGTGGAAACGCCGCGCGCATGGGAATACGGGGTAGGCAAGTGAACCTGACCAGCCGCCGGCCCGCGAGGACGGCCGGTGCGCAGAACGAGGAGGCCGCGATGGTGGGGCCCGAGGACACGGCGACCGCCGGCGGACCACTCACGACCGCCGCCCCCGCGGCGCTGGCCGAGACGCTGGAGGCCATGGGCGCAGGCGCCTACGTAGTGGACGAACAGGGCTTCATCGTGGCCGTCAACACCCGCGCCGAGCACCTCCTGGGCCGCAGCGCCGCGGAACTCCTCGGTCACGACGCCCACGACCTGCTGCACCGCGGCCCCGAGGGCCAGCCCCTGCCCCGCACGCAGTGCGCCATGCGCCAGGCCTTCCACGCCGGACGCACCGCCCAGCACGAGGAGGACTGGTTCGCCCACTCCAGCGGCGAGGTCCTGCGCATCTCCTGGCTGATCACCCCCTTCGCCGTCGGCGACGGGTCGGCCGGCACCCTCGTCGTCTTCCACCCCGCCGACCACCCCGACGACCCCGCTCCGCGCCCGCGGCCCCCCGCGTCCCGGCGGCTGACGGAACTGCAGCGGCTGGCCCTGCTCGCCGAGACCACCACCCGCCTGACCTCCACCCTCGACGTCGACGAGGCCCTGCACCGGCTGGTGGCCCTGATCGTCCCCCGGCTGGCCGACTGGGCGGTCGTCGACCTGATCACCGAGCGCGACGAGGTGTGGCGCACCCTCGTGGTCCACGCCGAGAACGACAAGCTCGTCCAGCGCGAGGAGCTCCAGGGGCCGATGCCGCCGGTCCCCGAGGAATCCCAGATGCCCCTCTCCAGAGCCCTGCGCGGCGTCTCCGCCACGCTCGCCGGCCCGCAGACCTACCGAAGGGCCCCGGACTCGGGCATCGCCGTCGAGCAGCGGCACCTGTTCGAAGCCACCGGCATACACTCGGCGGCCATCGCGCCCATCCGCAGCACCCGCGCAGTCCTGGGTGCGCTGACCGTGGGGCGCGGCGACAATCCCGCGGACTTCACGCCCGAAGACCTGCCGCTGATCGAGGACATCGCGCGCCGGGCCGGGCTCGCCCTGGACAACGCCCGCCTGTACCAGCGGCAGCGCAAGGTCGCCGAGACCATGCAGAACCACCTCCTGCCCCAGATGCCCGGCGTCCCCGGCCTGGAGATGACCGTCCGCTACGTTCCGGCGCCCGAGTCCTCCCAGGTGGGCGGCGACTGGTACGACGCCTTCCCGCTGTCGGACGAGTCCACCGCCCTGGCCATCGGCGACGTCGTCGGCCACGACCTGGAGGCCGCGGCCGGCATGGCGCAGGTCCGCAACATGCTGCGGGCCTACGCCTGGTCCCAGAAGGAACCCCCGAGCCGGATCGTGGAACGCCTCGACGGGGCGATCCAGCACATCACCGACGTCGCCATGGCCACCATGATCTTCGCCCGGATCGAACCGGCCGAGAACGGCCACTGGCTGCTGTCCTGGACGAACGCCGGGCACCCGCCGCCCCTGCTGGTCAGCAAGGACGGCCTGACGAGTTACCTCACCGACGGCCACGGCATCCTCCTGGGCACCCAGAGCAACATCTCGCGCCCGGACGCCGACACCCTGCTGCCCCCCGGCTCCACCCTGGTCCTCTACACCGACGGCCTCATCGAGGAACCCCGCCAGACCCTGGACGAGGGCCTGAACCGGCTGCGCCAGCACGCCGCCGCCCTCGCCCACCGTCCCCTCGCCTCGTTCACCGACCACCTGCTGCGGCGGGTCCGCCCGGTCGGCAACGACGACGACGTGGCGCTCCTCGCCCTGCGCGTGCCGAGGACCTGACGCGCCGTCCCGGTCCGGCGGCGGGGGCGCAGGGCCGCCCGGTTCAGGCCGTGGCCGCGACCGAGACGCCCATGGCGATGAACAGCCAGCCCGTGGTCAGCTCCCAGCGGTGGCGGACCGCCGGCCGGGCCAGCAGCTCCCGCAGCCGGGCGGCGACGACCACGAGGGCGAACCAGTAGGCGACGCCGATCAGGACGTCGAGGAAGCCCAGGAAGAAGATCTGCCGGGCCACGGAGCCGCCCCCGTCGACGAACTGCGGGAGGACGCTGAGGAAGAACAGCGCCGCCTTCGGGTTCAGCACATTGGTCAGGAACCCCTGTGCGAACGCGGCCCGCCACCGCCCGCGCGAGTCGCCCGACGCACGGTCGGCGCCGACGGCCTCCCCGTACGCCGGCCGTTCCTGCCGCCGCTCCCGGACCGCCCGGCGGGCGGCGAGCACCGCCCGCACCCCGAGGTACACGAGGTAGGCCGCGCCCAGCAGCTTGACGCCGTCGTAGACCAGGGGCGAGCGCGTGGCGACCACCGAGAGGCCGGCGGCCGCCGCCAGCATGTGCACGCACAGCCCGGTCTGCGCGCCCAGCGCCGCCGCCCTGCCCTTCGACGGATCCTCGGCCGCCGACCTGACCACCACCAGGAAGTCCGGCCCGGGAACCACGTACGCCACCAGCACCACGCCGAGAAAGCCCACGAGATCGACCGTCATCCGCCCTCCACTCCCCGGAAGCGGCCCGGGTACCCCGGCTTCGGCGTCACTCCCCGCCGTCCCGCCGCCACCCGTGGTGCTCGACGAGCCAGTGCCCCAGCAGGGCCCCGCCGTAGACGACGTAGCCGACGCCGATGAGCCAGGACTCGACGACCAGGACCACGCCGACCGCGCCGTAGCTGATCGCGTTGGTGACGATGAGCGGTGCGAAGACGAAGTAGGAGAACAGGCGCAGGCCGACCAGGCCCGCCATGGTGGCGATCGCCCCGGGCAGCAGGTCGCTCCAGCGGACCACCCCGCCGAGCAGGAACCGCTGGCCCCACCAGAAGAACAGCACTCCGGTCGCCGTGCTCAGCGCGATGCGTCCCGTTCCGGAGGTGATGCTGCGGCTCTGCGCCTCCTGGTACAGGTAGGCGGTCATGGCGATCATCCACACCGCCTGGCGCCAGACGCGGTGCCAGCGGCCGGGCGGCAGCTCCCAGATCCGCTCGTAGCCGTTCTGGACGCTTCCGCCGAGTGCGATCCCGAAGAGGGCGAGGGTGACTCCGCCGAGCACGCTGGTGGTGCCGATGACCTTCCGGGGCGGGCTGATGATGTCGGTCAGCAGGCGGGCCGACCGCCCCGACAGGCCCATGCCGTCGGCGAGCCACGTGGCGAAGCCGCCGCCGGCCAGCGGGTCGGCCGCGGCGACCACGATCAGCAGCGGTGCCAGGGTGACCAGGGCCAGCGTGGCGAAGCCCATGGCCCGGTGCAGCAGCTCCAGGTCGTGGCCCTGCCGGACGAGGGTGTGCGCGCCGAGCCGGTGCCATCCGCCCCGCAGCGCCTGCCCGGCCCGGCCCAGGGCGTGCCGGCTCACACCCCGGCGTCGGGGGTGGGCGGCAGGACGTCTGCCGTCGACGGTGTGGTGACGGTCGTCATCGGTCCGCCTCCCGGTGCGGTCGCTCGCCGTGCGCTCGCGAGATCGTTGACCGTTTCCGCCGCGGCGCAAACGCGACGGACGGGCGGTGGCGACGCGCCGCCCGTGCGCGGACCCGCGCGGGGGAGCGGGTGTCCGGCGGCGGGAGCGATGAGTTCCGGCGGCGCACGGGGTCTGCCCTGGTATGACACGCATCGTGGCCGACATCTCGGTCTCCCTCGACGGATACGTCACGGGTCCCGACCCCGGCCCGGACAACGGTCTGGGCACGGGCGGAGAGGCCCTGCACACCTGGGCGTTCTCCGACGACCCGGACGACCGCCGCGTGCTGCGCGAGGCGACCGCCCGGTCGGGGGCCGTGGTGCTCGGGCGCCGCCTGTTCGACGTGGTGGACGGGCCGCAGGGCTGGGACGACACCACCGGGTACGGCGCCAGCGAGGTGGGCAGGCCCGCCTTCGTCGTGGTGACGCGCACACCCCCCGCGGCGGTACGGCTCCGTGATCTCGACTGGACCTTCGTCACCACCGGCCTGGCCGACGCCGTCGCCGCCGCCCGCGAGCGGGCCGAGGCGGCGTCCGAGGCCGCCGGCCGGGACCTGGACGTGGTCGTGATGGGCGGGGGAGCGACCGTGGGCTCCGCCGTGGACGCCGGGCTCGTGGATGAGCTGACCGTGCACCTCGCGCCCGTCGTGCTGGGTGCGGGGACGCCCCTGTTCACCGGCGGGACCCGGCGGCTGCTCACCCCGCGGGCGGTGACGGCGACCCCGGCGTCGACCCACCTGACCTACGACCTCGTATGACGGCCCCGGGCGGCCGCCGCGCTGTCATGGCTGTGGCGTGTGACCGGAGAGGGAGGTGGGCAGGACGGTTCTCCTACCCGGCCCGAGCGGGTCGCCGGCCGACTTGAACGGGATACGGACGACGATCCGCTTGCCGTCGTCCCCGACCGTGACGACGACCGAACTGCTGACGGCGTGCACCACGTGCATGCCGTGCCCCCCGAAGCGGCGCGCGTCCCGCTCCCGCACCACGGGCTCCTCCACGGAGCTGTCCCACACGGTGACGACCAGCTCCTCGTCGGACCACGACAGGGTCAGGCCGCACGGACCGGGCGCGTGCCGGACGGCGTTGGTGACGAGCTCGCTGACGACCAGCTCGGCGTCCAGGACGACGGGGCCCGGGACAGGGACGCGGCCGATGTGCGGGGCATGAGCGAGGAAGGCACGCAAGGCCCGGCGCGCATCGACCGCGCAGGCTGTGCCTTCCGCCCACGCGGCACCGAAGTGCAGCGCGGCGCGCTCATCACGTCCCTGCTCATCCGCCTGCTTCATAAGCGGGATGACCATGTGGGTTCTTTCGTTGTTGTTCACTGCCAAGGGTGACGCTTGCGCCGTACGCCTACCCGCACGCCGACAGCGCATACAGCGCTCGCTCGTGCCCACTGTCACACAGCGACGACCCGTGAGGGGCGCATTCCTCCATGAGGTGCCGCCCGGGGCCGGCCCGTGCCCGGGCCGCCGCCCCGCGGCCCAACTCGCGGAAGGGTCAGCTCCGTTCGTCGGCCCGTTCGTCCCGGATGCGCTGGGCGATGTCGCGCAGCTTGACGTTGTGGTGCTGGGAGATGCGGCGCAGCACGTTGAACGCGTCGTCCTCGGTCATGCCGTGGCGTTCCATGAGGATGCCCATGGCCTCGCCGATGGCGTGCCGGGTGTCCAGCGCGTGCTGGAGCTGGTCGATGGTGCGGGCGTCGGCGAGGGCGACGGCGGCGTGCGAGGCCAGCAGCCAGCCCGCGGTCTCCACGTCCTTGGTGAAGGTGCCCGGCTCGCGGGCGTAGAGGTTCAGGGCGCCGAAGTCCTCGTCGTGGGTGTAGAGCAGGACACCCGTCATGCTGCCGATGCCCAGGTCACGGGCGGCCGCGGCGTAGCGGGGCCAGCTCTCCTGCGGCTCGGTCATGTCCGGGACGCGGAAGACCCGGTCCTCGTCGGCGCGGCGGGCCAGGTCGAAACACGGCCCCTCGGCCAGCTCGCCCTGGAGCCGGTCCGACTCCTCGACCATGTCCCCGCAGGAGGACAGCGTGATCGCCCGGCCCTTGCGCACCGCGAGGATCCCGGCCGCGTCGCAGCCGTCGACCAGCCGTACCGCCGCTGCCGCGATCTCGTCGAGGGTCCCCTGCACGGAGTCCTGCTTCAGCAGGGTCCGGGCGAGCAGGGCCATCTCCTCGGCGAATTCCCGCCACTCCATGCGCCACCGCCCACGCTCGACCACCTGTGCGGCCACCCTACCCACTCCCCGGTGTGGATGGCTCGTGCCACCACACCAGGACGGGGCGGCCGCCGCACCGGGACGGTGGGACCGCCGCTCAGCAGCCGGTGCCGTCGGCCGTGAGGTGCGGTGCGCCGACCCGTGGCCCGTCGAGGGGAAGGGTCGCCGACAGGTCCGCGTCCGCCGGAACCGCGCCCGTCGCCGGCAGGCCCGGGACCGTCTCCCAGGGGGACGGGCCGGTGCCGTCGGTCCACGCCAAGAGAGCCTCCCGGTTCACGCACAGGATCCCGCACTGCTCGGCGTACTCCAGCGCCGGCGCGGTGAAGTCGCTGGTCGTGACCAGCACGGCCAGATCGGCCTCGTGGACCGTGAAGCAGGTGCCGCCGAAGCGCTGCAGGTCCTGGGAGCCGACCCGGTTGGTCTCGCCGTACTGCTTGCACTGCACCACCGTCCGGCGCCCGTCCGGTGTGACGGCCAGGACGTCGGCCCCCAGATCCCCGGCACCTCCGACCACTTCCACGGAGGAGCAGCCGTCGCGTTCGCACAGGGCGGCGATCGCCTCCTCGAAGCCCTCGGGGGTCAGGGCGTCGTAGTCGACCACCGTGTCGGCGGACTCGACGACCACCGTGTCCGCGGTGTCGGCGAGGACCACGCCCGCGGGGTCGGCGACGACCTCGCCGGGGCCGACGAGCGGGTCGCCGGCCGGGCGCTGCCGGGGAACCGGCGGCGCGGCGTCCAGGGCGTCGGCCGCCTCACGCGCCGCCTCGTCGAGCGCCGCGGCGGCCCGGCGTGCGACCTTCGCCGGGCGCAGCCGGCGCCGCAGGCTCAGCAGGGCCGCCACACCCAGGGATATGAGGACGAACATCCACGCCGGACGCCGCTCGGCCGCGTCGGCCAGCGTGCGCAGGGCCAGCCCGACGACGACCAGGACGACGGCGAGAAAGACGAAGAACAGGGCGGTCGACCGAAGGTCGAACCGGTACCGGCGGTGCGCAGGCGGTGCGGGACGCACGGGTGCGGTCACGACTGCCCCCTCTCATGGGTCCGATGGAAGATCACTTCCACCGTCTGCCCGAGATCGGGATCTTCACCGTTCCCTTACCTCGCGCGTCGCGACGCTCCCCGACGGGCAACGGCCTTCCGCCGCCCCGCGGTTCGGACGGCACGGAAACGCGGTTGACGGCGGGAGCGCGGTCGGGTCTGCTGCTGCGATGACCGATCTGCGTGTCGAGCGGCCCCTCGACGACAAGGTGCTCAGGGACTGGCAGCACGTCCACAACACGATCATCCCCACCCATCTGCTGTCGCTGGACCAGGTACGGGACCGGGCGCGGCGCCACCACTTGGAGGTCGCGTACCTCGGGGACGAGCTGGTGGGCTGCAGCACGGTGCGCCCTCCGGCCGACGGCGGGGCGACGGCCACGGTGATCTCCCGGGTTCTGCCCGCCCACCGTCGCCGGGGATTCGGCGCAGAGCTGTACGAGCGCGGGCTCGCCCGGGCCCGGGAGCTGGGTGCCGAGGTGATCGAGACGGTGGTCCTGTCGTCCAACGAGGACGGTCTGCGCTTCGCGCACGGGCGTGGGTTCGTCGAGATCGAGCGGTACCTGCTGCCGGGGGACACCATCCCCTGGGTCGATCTCCGCCTCGCCTGACGACGGCCTTCGGGCGGTCTTCGGGCACCCGCCTGCCGACGCCGCGTCGCGAACGTCACAGGTCCGGCCCGGGGTGCGATTGCCTCGGTGTGACGTCACCTGTCAGAATGGTGACGACGGACGGCTCGACAGAAAGGTGATGCGCCATGAGTGACGTCGAGGAGAGGGCGCTGCTCGCCGGTGGCTGCTTCTGGGGTATGCAGGAGCTGATCCGGTCGCTCCCCGGTGTGGTGCGCACCCGGGTCGGATACAGCGGCGACAACGACAAGCCGCACCCCACCTACCGCGACCACGGCCGCCACGCCGAGTCGATCGAGATCGTCTTCGACCCGACGGCCACCGACTACCGCGCGATCCTGGAGTACTTCTTCCAGATCCACGACCCCACCACCAAGGACCGGCAGGGCAACGACATCGGGGTCAGCTACCGCTCGGCCATCTTCTACCTCGACGAGGAGCAGCGCCGCGTCGCGCAGGACACCATCGCCGACGTCGAGGCGTCGGGGCTGTGGCCGGGGCCGGTGGTGACCGAGGTCGTCCCGGCCGGCGAGTTCTGGGAGGCCGAGCCGGAGCACCAGGACTACCTGCAGCGCTACCCGGACGGCTACACCTGCCACTTCCCGCGCCCCGGCTGGCGGCTGCCCAAGCGCGCCGAGGCCTGAGAGCAGGTCCGAGACCGCGGCGGGACCGGGGAGGGGGACACACCCGTCCTCTCCTCGGTCGGCCGCCCGGGTCGGCCGTCAGCCCTCCTGCGGCTGCGGCTCCTGCTGCTGGTCCGGCGGGGTGAGGGTGTACATGACGGAGCGGCCCTGCTTGTGGCGCTGCACCTGACCCTTGGCGACCAGGTTCTCCAGCGTGTTGCGCACGACCTGCGGGGTGGGTGTGCGGTCGGGGTGCTTCTCCATCAGCTCCTCGCGCAGTTCCTTCGCCAGGCGCGGTTCGTCGTGCCCGCCGAGGAGATCCGTCAGCAGATCACCGAGCAGCGGTTGCGAAGCGGGCTTGGACCGCGCCCGCTTGACCTTGCGCGCCCCCGACTCGTCCTTGGCCTTGGGCGGACGGCGCCGGTCCTTGGCCTTCGGCGCGCGGCGTTCGCCCTTGGCCTTCGGCCCACTCGGCTCGTCCCCGGCCTGCGAGGGGCCGGGCTCGCCCTCGGGCTTCGGCGAACCGGGCTCCGAGCCCGGGGACTTCGGCGGGCTCGGGCGGCCCTTCGCCTTCGGCGGACTCGGCTCGGCCTTGGCCTGCCCGGGCAGTACCGGTGTGTTCGGGGAACCCTCGGCGAGCCTGAGGATGTCCGCCAGGAGTTCCTCCTCCTGCTTGAGGACGGCGAGCCGCTCGGTCAACTCCCCTTGAAGCCGCCGGTTCTCCTCAAGGTCCGACGCGGCCTGTTCCACGTAGCGTGCCCGGAGCGTGGAGGCTGGTTGGCTGGTCACATCGCTGCCCTCCTCGACAAAAATGGTGCTGCGCATGGTACTCACACCCGCGCCGAACGGGCTGGCCGACGAGCGGTCCGACAGCACGCGACGTTGACACATGTCCCGCGCCACCTCGTCGACCCGCTTGGCCAGGGCCGCCTCGGGCAGCAGGCCGAGCGAGCCGAGGGGCACACAGGAGTGGCCGGTCCGCGAGGCGTACGGCCTCGGACGCGGGCCCCTGGCCCACGCCGGCTCACACCGCGGGGGCCCCGGTCTCCGCGAGCGTGCCGTCGGCCAGCCGCAGCCTCCTGTCCACCCCGATCTCGGTGAGGAACCGCTCGTCGTGGCTCACCACCAGGAAGGCACCCCGGTAGGAGTCGAGTGCGCTCTCCAGACGGCCCACGCTCACCAGGTCGAGGTTGTTGGTCGGCTCGTCGAGGAGCAGCAGCTGGGGTGCCGGTTCGGCACACAGCACGCAGGCCAGGGTGGCGCGCAGCCGCTCGCCCCCGGACAGCACACCGGCCGGCAGGTGGGCCCGGGCGCCCCGGAAGAGGAAGCGGGCCAGCAGGTTCATCCGCTCCGCCTCGGGCCGCTCGGGTGCGAACGCGGCGAAGTTCTCCGCCACCGTCCGGTCCGGGTCCAGCAGGTCCAGACGCTGGGAGAGGTAGGCGATCCGTCCCTCGTTGCGCCGGATCTCCCCGCTGTCCGGGGCGAGTTCGCCCGTGATCAGGCGCATCAGGGTGGTCTTCCCGGCGCCGTTGGGTCCCGTCAGGGCGATCCGCTCCGGGCCCCGGACGCTCAGGTCGACACCCCCGTCCGCGAACACCTGCCGGCCGCCGAGGCTCACCTGGAGGCCCTCGCCGACGAAGAGGGTGCGGCCGGCGGGCACCTGGGTGCCGGGCAGGTCCAGGGTGATGCGCTGCTCGTCGCGCACCGCGCGTCCGGCCTCGTCCAGCCGGGCCCGGGCCTCACCGACCCGGGCCGCGTGGGTCTGTCCGGACCGGCCCGCCGACTCCTGCGCGCCGCGCTTCATGTTCCCGGCGAAGATCCTGGGCAGTCCCGCGTTCTTCAGGTTGCGCGCGGCGTTGCTCGCCCGGCGCTCGGCGCGCTCGCGGGCCTGCTGCATCTCGCGCTTCTCCCGCTTGAGCTCCTGCTCGGCGTTGCGGACGTTCTTCTCGGCGACCTCCTGCTCGGCCCGCACCGCCTCCTCGTAGAAGGTGAAGTCGCCGCCGTACAGGCGTAGTTCGTCGCTGCCGAGTTCGGCGATGCGTTCCATGCGGTCGAGCAGGGCGCGGTCGTGGCTCACCAGGAGCAGACAGCCGCCGAAGTCCGACAGCACGTCGTAGAGCTTGTGCCGGGCGTCCGAGTCGAGGTTGTTCGTCGGCTCGTCGAGCAGCAGCACGTCGGGGCGCCTCAGCAACTGGGCGGCGAGACCGAGGGAGACGATCTGCCCGCCGCTGAGGGTGTGCAGCCGGCGGTCGAGGGCGAGGCCGGCCAGACCGAGGCGGTCGAGCTGGGCGCGGGTGCGCTCCTCGATGTCCCAGTCGTCGCCGATGGTGGCGAAGTGCTCCTCGGCGACGTCCCCCGACTCCACGGCGTCCAGCGCGCGGATCACCGCGGCGACGCCGAGCACCTCGGCGACGGTGAGGTCACCGGTGAGGGGCAGGTTCTGCGGGAGGTGACCGACCGTGCCGCTGACGGTCAACGAGCCGGTGTGGGGCCGGAGTTCGCCCGCGATCAGCTTGAGCAACGTGCTCTTGCCCGTGCCGTTCGGGGCGACGAGCCCGGTACGGCCGGCGGTGACGGTGAAGGACAGGTCGTGGAAGACGGGTGTGTCGTCGGGCCAGGCGAAGGAGACGTTCGAGCAGACGACGGCGGCGTCGGACATGGAGATGACCTCGAGAAGGCTGCGGGCAGGCAGAGCTCTGCCCTGGGCAGATGCGGGGAAAGGGGGTACGACGAAATGGCCACTCCGGCGGCGCTCAGCAGCGCGTCCGGTGGCCGTCAGCTCCGGATCTCACCCGGAGATGTCGTCTTCACCCACCACGTCTGTGACTCCTCGACACACGGTCAACGTCGTTTTCACCCTAACAGCCCCGACTCTCCGGCGTCCGGAGGCGGTCCCACGGAGGGCACTCTTGCCGGTCGGCGCGGCCGCGCCGGACACGGCGGCCTCCCTTCGCGGCGCTCGCGCCGGTGGCCGTGCTGTTCGTCGAGGAGAAGCCACTGAAGACCGCCCGCGGCATGGAGCGGCTCTTCGAGGTGTCCGCGCGCAGATCGGGGCCGACGCCCGGGGCCGGCCCCCGGCCGCGGGCGTCGGCACCGGGGTCTGATCGCGGGACGCCGCGAAGGAAGCAGAGCACGGAGCCGTGCCGTGCGCTCCCTTCCCCGGCGCCCGGCCGTCAGTCGGACGACCCCTCGTGGCCTGTGCCGGGGCCCGGGCGGAACTCGACGGTCACGACCCCGTCGACGTCCCGGCACAGTTCCTCCAGCCGGGGGACGGCGTCCCGCGAGGAGAGCCGGCCGCTGAGCACGACATGACCGTGCGACACGTCGACCTGCACGGCGGACGGTGCTTCCCCCAACTCCTTGACCAGGACCTCCTCGACGATCTCCGCGCGGATGGCCTGGTCGGCCCGGAGGAACACCCGCAGCAGGTCGCTCCTGCTCACCACGCCGACCAGCCGTTCGTCGTCGTCGACGACGAAGAGCCGCTTGATGCGGTGCCGGGCCATCAGCCGGGCCGCGTCCACGACGCTCCAGTCCTCCCGGGCGCACAGCGCCGGTGCCGTCATCAGTCCCGCGGCATCGGTGGCGCGCGCCTTGGCCGCCCGGGGGAAGCCGCCCTCCCCGCCCGTGTCGTGCTCCTCCTGCCCGCCCCACATCTTGAACAGCAGGTCCGCCTCCGACACGACACCCACCGGGCGGTTCTGCTCGTCCACCACGGGCACCGCCGTGATGTCGTACTCCTGCAGCAGATGGGCGATCTCCTTGAACGGAGTGCCGCCCTGCACCCGGACGACCGCTTCGCTCATCAGGTCGCGCACCTCGTGGTGGTTCATCGGGCGTTCCTTTCTGGCCTTCTCCCCCTGAACTTAGCCCCAAGGACGCCCGGGACGAGCCGTGCGCACCACGCGGCGACCGTGCGGCCGTCGGGGCCTGGCCCGTCCCGCGGAGGCCAGACCGGCCCCAGGCGACCGTTCATGATCAGAAGCGACCATTTCTGCCCGCTCGGGATCGAGTTCGCACGCTGTGGTCCGGTTCCCTGCACATTCCCTTGGAAAATGCCAAAGCGTTCGCACGGCCCCGAGCACCGTGCGTAGTGTCGTGCTCACGTTCGCGGGAACGGCCGTGCAGGGGGAGGGGATCAGGCGTGCCCGGTATCGACGAGAGTCTGCTGGAGGCCATGCGGCTGCCCGGTGCCCGGGGGGCATCGGTGGTCGACTGGATCAGTGGGCTTGCGCTGGGCGCGGTGGGTGACGCACCGGGCGGTGACGTGGAGGCGACGGCGGCGGAGACCGCCGAACTCGCCCGGCTCGCCACCGAGAGCGGCGCCCTGGCGGGCGGCGACCCGGACGCCGGCACGGACAAGGAGCCACCCGTACAGGACCTCATCGTGACGAACACCGACTCGTACCACCTCATCAGATTCGTCACCACGCCGTTCGAGAGCACCGTCTTCGTGCACTTATGGCTCGACCGGGCGGACGGGAACCTGGCCCTGGCCCGCATCCGGCTGGCCGAGATGGCCGACAGACTGGTGCTCGGATGATCACGCCGCTGCTGACCTCCCGTACCGATGAGCCGGCTTCGGTCCGGCTCGCCGGCCTCGCCGAGCGGGGCGCGAGCGGCGCCCTGTCCACCGAGTCCGGGATCTTCTACCTGGCGGACGGGCACATCGTCCACGTCGAGTCCGCGGTCACACCGGACCTGGGGGATCTGCTCACCCACAGCGGAGCCCTCGACGCGGACGGCTGGTGGGAGGCGATCGACCGGGCCGGGCGCGGCTGCCGGGTCGGCCGGCAACTCGTCGACAGCGGCCGACTTGCCGCCGGAGCACTGGAGTTGTGTCACCTCGGCGCCCTCTTCGACGCGGCGTACTTCGTCCTCACCCACGACGGTCCGGCTCTGCGCTTCCGCCCCGGCGTCGCCCACTGGCTCGGCTCCGTCCGGCCCGTGCCGGTCGACACCGTCCTGCGTGAGTCCGTCCGCCGGCGCGAACTGCTGCAGCGCATATGGCCGGAGCCCGCCATCGACCGCGACCCGCTGACCCGGGTGCCGGGGACTTCGCCGGACCTGCCGCCCCGGCGCAGCCGGATCCTCGCCCAGGTCGACGGTGTGCGCACCGCCGCGCAGATCGCCACGGCCCTCGCCTGCCGCACCTTCCACACCCTGGTCGAACTGCGCCGGCTGGCCGCCGCCGGCCTGGTCGTCCCGGCGCTCCCCGCGCCCGCCGCACCCACCGAGCCGGCCCTGCCCGCGCCACCCGCCGCACCCACAGACCTGGCCCCCGTCGCGGCACCCGCCGCCACCCCGGCGTCCGCAACCCCCGTCCCCCTCGCGCCGGCCGTCGAACCCGCGGCGGCGGGCCGTGTCCCTTCCATGCCGCCCCCCACAGCCCCCACTCCCGCCCCCGCGTCCACCGCGCCGGTCAGCGCCCCCCTCACCGTGGTGCCGGACGAGCCCGACACCGCACTGCTGCGACGGCTCCTGCACGCCCTGGAGGCACTGTGATCCGCGCGCGACGTCAGCGTGCCGAAAGGAGACTGCTCATGGCCGTCGAGACCGACGTCCTGGACGAACTGCGTCGGCTCCGCACCCGCATCCCCCGGCTGACCGGCTCCCTCGCGGCCACCGTCGACGGACTCGTCCTCGCCCACGACGTGCCGGAGACCGAACCCGAAGGCCTCGCCGCGCTCACCGCCGCCGCCCTCGGTGTCGCCCACCGGATGACCGACGCGGCCGCCCGCGGGGACTTCCGCGAACTGCTGGTGCGCGGCGCCCGCGGCTACGTCGCCACCTACGCGGCCGGCACCACGGCCGTCCTCACGCTGCTCGCCGAGGACCGCGTCAACGTCGGCCGGCTCCACCTGGAGGGCCGCCGCAGCGGAGCCCGGATCGCCGACCTGGTGACCGTCCGCGTCGGCCCGGGCTCCGGCCGCCACGCCGACCGGGCCGCCGCCCAGGCACCCGGAACCGCACCCGGTTCCGTGCTCCGGGAGCACCTGACACCTCCGCCCACGGCCCGGCCCATCGGCACCCTGCCGGTGCGCAGCCCGCAGCGGCCGAGCCATCAGCCGGGTCCGCAGACCGGCAACTGAGCCACCGAACCACCCGACACACCCGAAGCAGAAGACTCAAGGAAAGGAACGAGCGCATGGCCAACACGGAGACCGCGCTGAAGGAATGCCTGAGCTCCATCGACGGCGCGAAGGCGGCGGCCCTCGTCGACTACACCAGCGGCATGGCCCTCGGCACCCTCGGCGGCACCAAGGACTTCGACCTGGAGATCGCCGCCGCCGGCAACACCGACGTCGTACGGGCCAAGCTGCGCACCATGGAGCACCTCGGCCTGAAGGAGGAGATCGAGGACATCCTCATCACCCTGAACACCCAGTACCACCTGATCCGCCTGCTCAAGGGACGCGGCGGCAGCGGACTGTTCCTGTACCTCGTCCTGGACGGCAGCCGCGCCAACCTCGCGATGGCACGCCACCAACTGCGCCGCATCGAGGCCGACCTGGAAGTCTGACCCGGCACCACAGGACGGGAGCCCTCCGCCACCGGCAGGCGCGGAGGGCCCCGGCATGCCGGGCGCCGTGACCGTCGATCCGGACCGGCGCCCGACAGGCCCTAGGGCCTGTCGTTCGGATCATGACGCAGACGCGGGGTCTGGCACGCGCATCTGCCGCGTTGTCGTCACTCGCCGATGCTCCGCATCGACTCCCTCCTCCGCCTTGCAGCTGCACGCACCAGACCCCGCTCACCGGCGTTCATCTGTGCTGCCGATGCCCTGCGCCAAAATCCAAACGACAGGCCCTAGCCGTGGTACGCGATGTACCCGTTGCCGTCCGGGTCGGAGCCGCGCGCGGTGTACGAGTGCACGTCGGCCCGGCTGCCGGACGGCTTGTACACGTAGATCGTGTCCTGGTCGTTGTTCCACATGAAGTTGCAGTTGTCGCGGTACACGACGTTGCCGGCGTCGGAGTCCGTGCCGTTGCCGCCGCGCAGCTTCACGTAGTCACCCGGCTGGAGGGTGTGGCTCGCGGTGAAGGTGAACCTGTTCCCGGTCGCGTCCTTCACCACGTACCCCTTGAGGTCGACCGTGGTGGAGCGCGAGTAGTTCTTGATGGTCAGGTACTCGTCCTTGGTGTTCCCCCCGGAACAGCGGTTGGAGTCGCTCCCGGGAGCGTCGTACTGGATCCCGCGGATCTTCAGCGCCGAGGTGTACTCGGCGGCCTGGGCCGGGACCGCCGTCAGGGCGGTCAGCGCTCCGGCCGCGACGGCCGTGGTGACGACAAGGCGTATGCGCATGGACGTTCGTCCCCCCTGCATGGCCTTCAGGTGAAGGCGATGTGTCGATTCGGTGAAGCATCCGGATCGTACACGCTTCAAGTACGCCGAAGGGCGGGTCCGGTGACATTGCCACCGAACCCGCCCCGCGGGTGCGTTCGAGGTCAGGCGCCGCTGGCGCGGAGCATGTCCTCCCGCTCGACGATCTTCACGCGCTCGCGCCCCTCGGGCTCGCCCAGCGCCTTCTCCGCGGCGTCCAGCCGGTACCAGCCCTCCCAGGTGGTGAAGCGGATGTCCCGCTCGGCGAGGAAGGCGTCCACGGCCTCGGGAGCGGGGGAGGCGGGCGTGTGCAGCCGGTCGTTGGCGAAGTCGTCCAGCAGGTTCGCGACGGTCTCGTTGGCGTCGCCCTTGGTGTGCCCGATCAGGCCCACCGGACCGCGCCGGATCCAGCCGGTGACGTACGTCGACTGCAGGTGCTCGCCGGACTCCTGCACGACCCGGCCGCCGCGGTCCGGGACGGTGCCCGAGTCGAGGTCCCAGGGCAGCTTCGGGAGCTTGTCGGAGAGGTAGCCGACCGCGCGGTACACCGCGCCGACGTCCCACGTCTTGTACGTGCCCGTGCCCCTGACGTTGCCCGTGCCGTCCAGCTCGGTGCGCTCGGTGCGCAGCCCGACGACCTTGCCGTCCTCGCCGAGGATCTCCACCGGCGACTCGAAGAAGTGCAGGAAGAGCTTGTGGGGGCGGTCGCCCTCATCGCGGATCGCCCAGTTCTCCAGGGTCTTGGCGACCATGTCGGCCTGCTTGTTGCCGCGCCGGGTCGCGATCGAGCCCTCGTCGTAGTCGATGTCCTCGGGGTCGACGATGACCTCGATGTTCGGCGAGTGGTCCAGCTCGCGCAGCTCCATCGGGCTGAACTTGGCCTGCGCCGGGCCCCGGCGGCCGAACACGTGGATCTCCTTGGCCCGGTTGGCCTTCAGGCCCTCGTACACGTTCTGCGGGATCTCCGTCGGCAGCAGCTCGTCCGCCGTCTTGGCGAGGACGCGCGCCACGTCGAGCGCGACGTTCCCGACGCCGAGCACGGCGACCTTCTCCGCCTCCAGCGGCCAGGTGCGCGGCACGTCCGGGTGGCCGTCGTACCAGGAAACGAAGTCCGCCGCCCCGTACGAGCCGTCGAGGTCGATGCCGGGGACGGACATCGCCCGGTCGGCCATGGCGCCGGTGGCGAAGATCACACCGTCGTAGAAGGCCCGCAGGTCGTCCAGGCCGATGTCGGTGCCGTAGTCGACGTTGCCGAACAGCCGGATCTGCGGCTTGTCGAGCACCTGGTGCAGGGCGGTGATGATGCCCTTGATCCGCGGGTGGTCGGGAGCGACGCCGTACCGGATCAGGCCGAACGGCGCCGGCATGCGCTCGAAGATGTCGATGGACACACCGGGTTCGGCGGCCACCTCGGACTTGAGCAGGGCGTCGGCGGCGTAGATCCCGGCGGGGCCGGATCCGACGATGGCGACCCGCAGGGGGCGGGGCATGGTCAGGTTCCCTTCGAGCGGCGACAAGCGATCTCACCGGGAAGCCTAAACTAAGGCAAGCCTAAGTCGGTATGCGGGTCCGGTCTATGGGCTCATAAGTCGATCTTATGCCACCCCTCGGGACGTGCTTATGGCAGGGGCTGCTCCGCCCAGATCACCTTTCCGGCGGGCAGGTACCGCGTCCCCCAGCGTTCGGCGAGCTGTGCCACGAGGAACAGACCCCGGCCGCCCTCGTCCGTCATGGTCGCGTACCGCAGGTGCGGCGAGGTGCTGCTGCTGTCGAACACCTCGCAGATCAGCTGCCGGTCGCGCAGCATCCGCACGTGGATGGGCCCGCCCCCGTAGCGGATCGCGTTGGTGACCAGTTCGCTGAGGATCAGTTCCGTGCTGAACGCCAGCTCGTCCAGCCCCCAGGCGGCCAGTTGCCGGGTCACCGCGGCGCGCACCTCGCCCACGGCCGCCGGATCGGCGGGGACCGGCCACTCGGCGACCTGGTCCGCGGCAAGTGCCCGGGTACGGGCCACGATCAGCGCGATGTCGTCGCTGGACCGGGCCGTGAGCTTCGAGTCGAGCACGGTGCGGCAGGTGTCCTCCGGGGACTGCCCGGCCCGGCCCAGCGCCTCGCGCAGCATCTCCAGACCGACGTCGATGTCCCGCTCCCGGTCCTCGACCAGCCCGTCGGTGTAGAGGACGAGCCGGCTGCCCTCGGCCAGCTCCAGCTCCGCCGTCTCGAACGGCAGACCGCCCAGTCCCAGCGGGGGACCGGCCGGCACCTCGGGGAACTCCACCCGCCCGTCCGGGTGGATCAGGGCGGGCGGCGGATGGCCGGCCCGGGCCACGGTGCAGCGCCGTGAGACCGGGTCGTACACCGCGTACAGGCAGGTCGCGCCGGTGACCGGGGCGCTGCCCTCGTCCTCCGTCTCGTCCTGGTCGATCCGCCCCACCAACTCGTCGAGCAGCGCGATGAGTTCCTCGGGCGGCAGATCGAGGGCGGAGAAGTTGTGCACGGCGGTGCGCAGCCGCCCCATGGTGGCCGCCGCGTGCAGCCCGTGCCCGACGACGTCCCCGACCACGAGCGCGACCCTGGCCCCGGACAGCGGCAGGACGTCGAACCAGTCGCCGCCCACCCCGGCCTGGGCCGGCAGGTAGCGGTAGGCGACCTCCAGGGCGCCCTGCTCGGGCAGGCTCCTCGGCAGCAGGCTGCGCTGCAGCGTCACCGCCATGCTGTGCTCGCGGGTGTAGCGGCGGGCGTTGTCGATGGACACGGCGGCCCGCGCCACCAGTTCCTCGGCCAGCGCCAGCTCGTCCTCGTCGAAGGGCTCCGGCTTGTCGTAGCGCCAGAAGCTCACCACGCCCAGCACCACGGCGCCCGCCCGCAGCGGCACCGTGATCAGGGAGTGGATGCCGAACTGCACGATCTGCGCCGACCGTTCCAGGTCCTGTGCCTGCCACCCGGGGGCCTCGTCCAGCCGGGGCTCCAGCACGGGCCTGCCGGTCGCGAGGCTGCGGCCCTGCGGGGAGGTCCCGACGAACCGGATCCGCTCACCGACCGGGTAGAGGGGGGCGTCCTTGCGGATGCCGCTGAGCGCGGTGCGGCTGAGGGCGGCCGCCGCGTCCGGCTGCCCGCCGCCCAGGACGGCGTCGAAGAGGTCCACGGTGACGAAGTCGGCGAACCTCGGTACGGCCAGCTCCGCCAGCTCCTCGGCCGTACGGGTCACGTCCAGGCTCGTCCCGATGGCCACCCCGGCGTCGTACAGCATGTTGAGCCGTTCCCGCGCGGTCTCGGCCCGTCCGGACAGGGCCCGCAGCTCCGTGGAGTCGCGCACGGTGGCGACGCTGCCGGGCGGGACGCCCGCCCGGTCGGTGGTGCGCTGGTTCACGGCCAGCAGCCGGTCCCCGACGAGGTGCACCTCGTCCGTGGCGACGCGTCCCGAGGCGAGCAGGTCCGCGGTGCCGGGGTCGAGGCCCAGGCTGAGGACGTGCCGGCCCTCGGCGTCGGCGGGCAGCGACAGCAGGCGGTGGGCCTCGTCGTTGGCGAGCAGGAGCGTGCCCTCGTCGTCGACGATGAGCACGCCCTCGCGCACCGCGTGCAGGACGGCGTCGTGGTGCTCGTACATCCGGGTCATCTCGTGCGGCCCGAGCCCGTGGGTCTGGCGCAGCAGCCGGCGGCTCACCAGCGCGGCCCCCGCCGTGGCGAGGGCGAGCGCGATCGCGGCGGCCGACAGCACCAGGGGCAGTTGGCGGTCGGCCGTGCCCCCGACGTTCTCGGTCGTGATGCCCGCCGACACCAGGCCGACGACCTTGCCGTCGGCCGGGTCCGTGACCGGCACCACCGCCTGCACCAGCGGTCCGAGCGTGCCGTCGATCTCCTCGGTCACGGTCTTCCCGGCCAGCGCCGGGGCCAGGGTCCCGACGAACTTCTTGCCGATGCGGTCCGGCTTGGGGTGCGTGTACCGGATCCCCTCGGTGTTCATCACGACGACAAAGTCGACCCTCGACCGCTCGCGGGCCGCCTCGGCGCGCGGTTGCAGCACGGCCGTGGGGTCAGGGCTCTCCAGTGCCTCGACGATGCCGGGCGAGTTGGCGAAGGTCTCCGCGACGGCGAGGGAGCGGTTGCGGGCCTCCTTCGTCGTGTCGTGCCGCACCTGCAGCACCAGCGCCACGACGGCCGCCACGACGAGCAGCAGCACGATCACCACGACCAGGAGGAACACCTGACCGGCGACGCTGCGGCCGCCCAGCACCGATCGCAGCCCCGTCACCGGCTGCCGCCGCGCCGCGCCCGCCTTGGGCCGCTGCCCCGCGGACGGCGCAGCGCCGGGGCGCTGGGGCGAGCGGGTTCCGGATCGACCCGGGAGTCGGACCATGTGCCATGTCTACACTGCGCGGCTCCGCGAGGCGAGGGGCGCCACCCCTGCCGGCGGCGGGCCTCACCGTTTCATCACTTCTCGACCGCGCGGCCGTTCCCGCGACGGTACGCCGGTCTCAGGCTCCCAGCGACCGGGCCAGCTCCGTCGTCGCGCGGGCGATGTCGCCGTCCTCGTCGGACATCAGGCGTCCGAGGTCGTCCCGCCGGGCCCGCACCGCCTGACGTGCCGCGCGCTCCCACGCCACGGGGTTCTCCCGGTGGTTCAGCAGCTTCGGGTAGACGGCCGCGGTGCTCTCCCACTGCCGGGCGTCGGCGATGGCCTTGAGGAGCTCGATGATCTGGGCGCGGACGGTCACCTGGGGCAGCTTCGCCAGCTCCCACAGGAACGGGACCGTCACCGCCGTCGCCTGCTCCACCACGAAGCCGAACTGGCAGATCCGTTTCCTCAGGTCCTCGAAGGCGGACCGGGCCGTCTCGGCGTCGCCCCAGGCGATGCCGTTGAGCAGGACGGGAATGGCCGCCGCCGAGCCGGTGGAGTCCTGGATGTCGCCCCACGGCACACGGTCCAGTGCCGTGAGAGGCGTGGTGCGGGCCACCCCGGTCGGGGCGTCGGGGCGCTGGGGGCGCTCGCTGCTCGGGTGTTCCGTCGAAGCGCTGCGCATGGCGAGAGGCCTTTCCGCGGCAGTCGGGTCAGATGGGCGGTCGAGTCGTGGGCGGACAGGAAGGGGGAGGCGGGGCCGGGGTGGAGCGCGTCGGCAGCTTGGCCCAGACCGTCTTGCCCGCCGGGGGAGTGGGGGCCCACCCCCAGGCGTCCGACAGGGCGTCGACGATGCACAGCCCCCGGCCGCTCTCCTCCAGGGCGACGCCGGCCGGTGTGCACGACGGCGGGCGGTCGTCGCAGTCCGAGACCGTGACGAGGAGGTGCGTCGGTTCCAGGACGAAGCCGAGCCGGATCTCCGCGGCGGCCCCTTCACGCGAGGGCGCCGGTGCCGCGTGCGTCGCGGCGTTGGCGGCGAGTTCGGTGACGATCAGCGTGGTGTCGTCGCAGCAGTGGTCGAGCGACCAGGTGTGCAGGGTGTCCCGGGTGAAGGACCGGGCCCGGGCGAAACCCTCGCGGCTGCACTCCACGCGCAGCGCGGCCGAGGCGGCCAGGGCACCCGCGTACCGGGGCGGCGTCCCCGGCACCGACGGCGGTGCGCCGTACGGAGTCGTCCCGTCCGGGGCCGGCGGCGGGGTGGGGCGCGGTCCGGGTGCGCCGGTGCGCGCCACAGCCTCACCGGGTTGCCGGAGCACGTGCTGCGCAGGTGATGACACGGCATCTCCCCGATGCGACGTCAGGACGGGGCGCCAGCACGGGGGTTGACGCCGCAGCTATTATCCACGCTGACGGCGCTCGCGTGCAATTGCACGAGAAATTGCGTGAAATTCAAGCCGAGGTGGGTACGCAAGCCGAGGCGTGAAGCCGAGGCGGATCCGGCCGATGGGACGAGACCCGGCTCGGTGCGACGGCCGGGCACACCGTGCGCGGCGGGGAACGAGAACAGCAAGGAGACTGCGGTGCCACCAGTCGAGAACGGAGTGCAGGCAAGCTCGTTGGACGCCTGCTGGATCAAGAGCCGGCACAGCAACGCCGAGGGCAACTGCGTCGAGGTGGCCCCCCTCATGGGCGGGGGGATCGCGGTCCGCAACTCCCGTGACCCCGACGGGCCCGCACTGGTCTACACGGCGGCGGAGGTGGCCGCCTTCCTGGCCGGCGCCAAGGACGGCGAGTTCGACCACCTGGTGTGAGCGGCCTCTTCGGCGCACGCCTCCGCCCGGTGAAGCGGAGCCCAACCCGCCAGTTCTCAGGGGCTGTTGCGGACGGATGCGTGAAGGGCCGGTGAAGTGCGATAGTGTAAGTCGCCCTTGTGCCGGTCTCGCTGGGAGTCAGGATGTCCGCCGCGTCGCCTCGCATCTCCCGTCTGGAACCTTACCTGGACAGGCCCGAGCCGGCGCCGACTCTGCTCAAGATGCTGGTCGGTGTGCAGCTCGCCGGCTTCCGCGAGGACGCCGGATACGCCCAGGACCAGGCGGCGCGCGCCGTCGGCTTCAGTGCCGCGAAGCTGTCCCGCATCGAGTCGGGCAAGGGCCGCCGCCCTCCGACGGAGACCGACGTCCGTGCGCTGCTGCAGCTGTACGGCACCGACGACTACGAGGCGTCGGTGCTGCTCAAGCTGCTGCAGCGGGCCGGCGAGCCCGGTTGGTGGCAGCGCTACGACAAGCGGCTGATGCCGGAGTGGTTCGACCGCCTGGTCGGGCTGCAGGAGGCCGCCGCCACGATCCGCACCTTCGAGATCCAGTACGTCCCGGGTCTGCTGCAGACGCCCGCCTACACCCGGGCCGTCGTCGAGCGGGGGCTGCCGAACGCCCCGGCCGGCGAGGTCGAGCGTCGGGTCCAGCTGCGCCGGGACCGGGCGCGGTTGCTGCTGCGCGACGACGCGCCCCAACTGTGGGCGATCATCGACGAGTCCGTGCTGCTGCGGGTGCTCGGCTCGACCGAGGTGATGCGTGACCAGCTCGCCCACCTCATCGAGATGGCCGAGCGTTCCAACGTGACGCTGCAGGTGGTGCCGTTGAGCGTCACCAACGCCTCGGCGCCCGCCATCCCGATCACGTATCTGCGCTTCGGCGGCCTCGACCTGCCCGACGTGGTCTACCTGGAGCACATCAAGAGCGCGAACTTCCTCGAGGACCGCGACGAGACGGAGGAGTACCGGATCGCGCTGGACCGTCTCGCCGACGAGGCGCTCAAGCCCCGGGAGACCCTCGATCTGCTGCGGCAGACGAGGGAGCAGCGCTACTCCTGACGCAAAAACGCCCCCCGGCGGGGTGACGCGAGAGCGTCTCCCGTCGGGGGGCGTTCGCCTGTCCCTTCCCTCCGGCCGGCGGAGGGCCTCGCCTGCCCCTCCGCCCGCGGGGAGGGGCGGCCGGCTCAGCCGTCCAGCGGCAGGCGTCCCACGCCGCCGAACTCGATCCACTCGTGCGTGAGCTGACGGGGCGCCACCTCCGTGTCCGGGCGCCATCCGGACACCTCCACCAGGCCCGGCTCCAGGATCTCCAGCCCCTCGAAGTACGTCTCGACGTCCTTCGGTTCGCGCACCCGGCCCCAGTTGCCCTGGGTGGCCTTGTCCATGAAGTCCGTGACGAACGCGCGGACCTCCGGGTCCTCGCTGACCAGCTGGCACATCACCATGAAGCTGCCGGGTGCGAGCCGCTCCCGGACGCGGCGGGCGACCGCGAGGGGGCCGTCGGTGTCGCTGTCCGGGATGCAGTGGAACACCGAGTTGAACAGCACGCACACCGGCTCGTCGAAGTCGATCAGCCGCTTGGTGTCGGCGTGACCGAAGATCAGGTCGGTCTCGCGCATGTCCGCGTGGATCACGGTCGTGCGCTCGTCCTGCTCCAGCAGGGCCCGGCCGTGGACCAGCACCATCGGGTCGTTGTCGACGTAGACCACGTGGGTGCTGGGGTCGATGCGCTGGGCGACCTGGTGCACGTTCTCCTGGGTGGGCAGGCCTGACCCGTGGTCCAGGTACTGCCGGATGCCGTACTCCTCGGAGAGCGTCTTCACGACCCGCTGCAGGAAACGGCGGTTGTTCAGGGCCAGGCGGCGCGTGCTCGGCACGACCTTGTCGAGCTCTTCGCAGGCGGCGCGGTCGGCCGCGTAGTTGTCCTTGCCGCCCAGGTAGTGGTCGTACATGCGTGCTGCCGTCGGCACGTTCGCGTCGATCTCGGTGGACAGCTGCTTCTCGGATTGCATCGTCGTTCCCCCTGCAGGGTGCCGCGCCAACGGACTGGCTGGACAGGAAGTACATCCTAGGGAGCGGGAGTTGGGGCGTGCCAGCCCGCTGGGGAAGTGCGCATGATCGAACGACGAGATGATGAGTTCAGGGGTGGCCGTTCGTCTGGTTTGTCACATTTCGTGCACTCTGTGTCACGGGGGCCGGGGCCCGTGGACCGCGTGGACCGCGGGCGCCGGCCCCGAGGACCCGCTGGACCACCACCATGATCAGGACCCTGTCCCGGCAGCTCCTGACCAGCGTCCGACCCGGGCCGGCTCCACCGCCCGGTGACCCACCGGGCGGAAGCGGGTCCGGCTCGGTTCCACGGCCCGCCGGCAGCCGGGCCGCTAACCTGGAGGAGCGAGGAACCGACCGGGAACCGCCGGTGTGCGTGCCCCGCCGTTCCCCCTGACCGGCCGCCGGCCCAGGAGATGACCATGGGTGACTACTACGACCTCGGAACCCACAGCCGTCCCGTCACCACCACGTCCCCCGAGGCGCAACTCTGGTTCGACCGCGGCCTGATCTGGACGTACGGCTTCCACCACGAGGAGGCCGTCGCCTGCTTCGAGAAGGCGGCCGAGGCCGACCCGGACTGCGCGATGGCGTACTGGGGGATCGCCTACGCGCTCGGCCCCAACTACAACAAGCCCTGGGAGGCCTTCGACGACGACGAACTCGTGCGCACCGTGGACCGCACGCACGCCGCGGTGGAACGGGCCCACGCGAAGGCCGCCCGCGCCACCCCCGTCGAACAGGCCCTGATCGGCGCGCTGCGGGCCCGCTATCCGCAGGCGCAGGCCGCCGAGGACTGCTCGGTGTGGAACGAGCCGTACGCGAACGCGATGCGCGAGGTGTACGAACGGGCGCCCGGCGACCTCGACATCGCCACCCTCCACGCCGACGCGCTGATGAACCTCACGCCCTGGCAGCTGTGGGACATCAGGACCGGCCGGCCGGCCGAGGGAGCGCGGACCACGGAGGCCAAGGCGGTGCTGGACGCCGCCCTCGCCACGGACGCCGGTGCCGTCCACCCCGGGATCCTGCACCTGTACATCCACCTGATGGAGATGTCCCCGACGCCGGAGCATGCCCTCACCGTCGCCGACCGGCTGCGCGACCTCGTGCCCGACGCGGGGCACCTGCGGCACATGCCCTCGCACCTGGACGTCCTGTGCGGCGACTACCGCCGGGTCGTCGCCGCGAACAGCGACGCGATCGCCGCCGACGAGAAGTACCGCCGGCGCGCCGGGGCGATGAACTTCTACACCCTCTACCGGGTGCACAACCACCACTTCCGTATCTACGGTGCCATGTTCCTCGGCCAGGCCCGCGTCGCCCTGGACTCGGCCGCCGAGCTGGAGGCCGCCGTACCCGAGGAGCTCCTCCGCGTGCAGAGTCCGCCCATGGCCGACTGGCTGGAGGGCTTCCTGGCCATG
This sequence comes from Streptomyces sp. NPDC003456, assembly GCF_042878735.1. Lineage (NCBI taxonomy): Bacteria > Bacillati > Actinomycetota > Actinomycetes > Kitasatosporales > Streptomycetaceae > Streptomyces > Streptomyces sp. NPDC003456. Next base: position 768,788 of record NZ_JBIAOK010000001.1, on the reverse strand, counting down.
CGCGTCCACGTGCTGATCCGCTTCGGCCGCTGGAAGGACGTCCTCGACCTGCCGGCCCCCACCGATCCGGAGCTCTACGCGGTGACCACCGCGATGCGCCACTACGCGCGCGGCGTCGCCCTGTCCGCCACCGGGGAGGTGGACGGTGCCGAGGCGGAACGGGAACTGTTCCGGGCGGCGGTGGGCCGGGTGCCCGAGACGCGCATGCTCTTCAACAACACTTGCCACGACATCCTCGCCATCGCCTCCGCGATGCTGGACGGCGAACTGGAGTACCGCAAGGGCGACCACGACCTCGCCTTCGCCGCCCTGGAGCGCGCCGTCGAACTGGACGACAGCCTCCCCTACGACGAGCCGTGGGGCTGGATGCAGCCCACGCGCCACGCCTACGGGGCACTGCTGCTGGAGCAGGGGCGCGTGGAGGAGGCCGAGGCCGTCTACCGCGCCGATCTCGGCCTGGACGACACCCTGCCCCGGCCCCTGCAACATCCCGGCAACGTGTGGGCGTTGCACGGGTTCCACGAGTGCCTGCTGCGCACCGGGAAGACCGGTGAGGCGGCCCTGGTCGCCCCTCAGCTCAGGATGGCGACGGCACTGGCCGACGTGCCGGTCCGGGCGTCCTGCTTCTGCCGCCTGGAGCCCGCGGAACCCGCCGAGGGATGCTGCCACTGACCTCCGCGGTCCGGCGGTCCGGTCAGGGCGGGACGTTTGAGCTGCCCGTTCCCGGTCACCCGTACTAGCGACCCCGCAGTCGGACACGACTTGGAGTGAACGAACCGTGGCTGAAGAGCAGAAGGCCAAGGCGAAGGCCGAGCAGGCCAAGGGCAAGGCCAAGGAGACGATCGGCCGCGCGGTGGGCAACGAGCGGCTGACGGCCGAGGGGCGTGCCGAGCAGTCCAAGGGCGACGCGCGGCAGGCCAAGGAGAAGACGAAGGACGTCTTCAAGCACTGAGCTGCACCGAGCAGCACAGCGCCGAGCACCACCGAGATCCCAGACAGTACGACCGGGTGCCGTGCCCCTCGCGAGGGGCACGGCACCCGGTCGTGTGCGGTCCGGATCCGGACGGGACGAGCGGTCAGGCCGCCGGAGCCGGGTAGGTCGGGTACTCCACGCCGGAGACGTGCTGCACGACGCGGATGACCTGGCACGAGTAGCCGAACTCGTTATCGTACCAGAGGTAGAGGATCGCGTTGTCCCCGTCGACCTTGGTGGCGCCGGCGTCGACGATCGAGGCGTGGCGCGAGCCGATGAAGTCGCTGGAGACCGCGTCGGGGGCCGTGGTGAAGTCGATCTGGCGCTTGAGCGGCGAGGTCAGGGAGACGTCGCGGAGGTGGTCGAGGACCTCCTCGCGGGTGGTCTCCCGGCCGAGCCGCAGGCTGAGGATCGCGATCGAGACGTCCGGGACCGGCACCCGGATCGAGCTGCCGGTGATCGGCGCCTTGAGGTCCGGCAGGGCCTTGGCGACGGCGGAGGCGGCACCGGTCTCGGTGATGACCATGTTGAGCGGCGCGGACCGGCCGCGGCGGTCGGCCTTGTGGTAATTGTCCAGCAGGTTCTGGTCGTTGGTGAACGAGTGGACGGTCTCCACGTGGCCGCGCGTGACGCCGAACTCGTCGTCCATCGCCTTCAGCGGCGGCACGATCGCGTTCGTGGTGCAGGACGCGCAGGACAGGATCTGCTCGTCCGGCTTGATGGTGTCGTGGTTGACGCCGTGGACGATGTTCGGCACGTCGCCCTTGCCGGGCGCGGTCAGGACGACCTTGTCGATGCCCGGGCGCAGGTGCTGCGACAGGCCCGCGCGGTCGCGCCACTTGCCGGTGTTGTCGATCAGAATGGCGTTCTTGATGCCGTACGCCGTGTAGTCGACCTCGGACGGGTCGTTGGCGTAGATCACCTTGATCGCGTTGCCGTTGGCGACGATGGTGCTGGTCGCCTCGTCGACGGTGATCGTGCCCTGGAACTGGCCGTGGATCGAGTCCCGGCGCAGCAGCGAGGCGCGCTTGACGATGTCCTGCTCCCCGCCGCCGCGCACCACGATGGCGCGCAGGCGCAGGCCGTTGCCCGAGCCGGCCTTCTCGATCAGCAGCCGGGCCACGAGCCGGCCGATGCGGCCGAAGCCGTAGAGGACGACGTCGCGTCCCTCGCGGCGCTCGATCTTGTTGTCGCCGGTGGCCCCGGCCACGGCCTCGGCGGTGAACTCGGCGACCGACAGTCCGCGGTCGTCCTCGCGGTAGGTCGCGGCGAGCATGCCGATGTCGATCTGGGAGGGCCCGAGGTCCAGCTCGGCGAGGGCCTTCAGGAAGGGCAGCGTCTCGGTGACCGAGAGCTCCGCACCCGCGATCTGCCGGGCGAACCGGTGGGTCTTGAGGATGCTGACCACCGACTTGTTCACCAGGGAGCGGCTGTGCAGCAGGACCGTCACGTCCCGCTCCCGGTGCAGCTTCCCGATGATCGGGATCATCGACTCCGCGATCTCCTCGCGGATCTTCCAGTTGGTGAACGAGTCGTCGTTGACAGTCACGAGTCCATCTTTCGAGCTAGGCGGCGCTCATATGTTAAACCGTCGATTTCCCGATCATGAAGGGGGTGCCCCGGGAGCCCGTCGGGCCCCCGTTCGCAGATGTCCACGAGCCTTCGGCGACCCGTCCTGAGACCATCGGACCGGGCCTCCCCGCGAAGGAGACGCGCATGGACTTCGACACCGTGGCCGAGGAGCTGTACGCCCGGCGGCCGGAGGACTTCGTCGCCGCCCGCGCCTCCGCCGTGGCCTCCGCACGCACCGCCGGCGACCGCGACCTCGCGCGGCGGATCGGCGCCCTGCGCAAGCCCAGCCTCGCCGCCTGGGTCAGCAACCTCCTGGTCCGCAGCAGCCCCGGCGAGGTCGAGCCCCTGCTGAGGCTGGGCGAGGGGCTGCGCCGGGCCCACCAGGACCTCGACGGGGAGCAGCTGCGCGAACTGAGCCGCCGGCAGCACGCCCTCGTGCGCGCCCTGACCCTCCAGGCCAGGCAGCTCGCCAAGGAGGCCGGCCATCCCGTCGGCGAGGGTGTGCTGCGCGAGGTCGAGAACACCCTGCACGCCGTCCTGGCCGACCCGGAGGCCGCCGAGAAGTGGGCCTCCGGCCTGCTGGACAAGCCGCTGACGGCCGCCGTGGGCTTTCCCGCGGCCGCCGAGGGAGCCGTTCCGCGGCGCCCGGCGGCCCCGCCCCCGTCCCGAACCGCCTCCGCGCCCGCGCCGGCCCGCCGGGACCCGAAGGCCGAGCAGCGGCGGCGGCAGCAGCGCGCCGAGGCCCGTGAGGCGGCCGAGGCCGCCGAGCGGGAGCTGCGGACCCGGCGCGAGGAGGCGGAGGCCGCCGACCGGGCCGCGCGGGAGGCCGAGGAGCGCCTCGACCGGCTCCAGCGGCGCGTCGACGAGCTCACCGGGGAACTGGAGCGCGCGAGGAGCGAGCACCAGCAGGCGCGCTTCGCCGAGCGGACGGCCCGCGAGGAGGCCCGCACGGCCGGTCGCCGGCTCCGCGAAGCCGACCGCACGGCCGCGACGGCGGCCGCCCGGCTCGCCCGCCTGACCTCGCCGGACGCGTGAACCACGCGGGCGTCCGCGGCGCTGCGCGGCGTGCCGCGGGCCTCTCGCCGCGATCATGCGCAGGTGACCCGGCTCACATCCCGCGACGACCCAGTCCCCCCACCGCCTCACCCGCCCGACACCAGAATTGAACCGTTCGTTTTCTTGAACCGTTCGTGTTTGTGCGGCTAGGTTGTGGCACATGACCGCATCCGGGACCCCGACCACCGCCGAGGAGCTGCGTGGCGCCGGCCTGCGGGTGACGGCCGCCCGTGTCGCGCTGCTCGAGGCCGTGCGGGAGGGCGACCACCTCGGCGCCGAAGCCATCGCCACCGAGGTGCGCGGCCGCGTCGGCCACATCTCGGTCCAAGCCGTCTACGAGGGGCTCCACGCCCTCACCGCGGCCGGACTCGTGCGCCGCCTGGACCCGCCCAACAGCCCGGCCCTCTACGAGGGGCGGGTCGGCGACAACCACCACCACCTGGTGTGCCGGTCGTGCGCGACCGTGGCCGACGTCGACTGCGCGGTCGGCCACGCCCCCTGCCTGACCGCCTCCGACGACCGGGGCTTCGCGGTCGACGAGGCCGAGGTCATCTACTGGGGCCTGTGCCCCGCCTGCTCCACCGCCCGCAGTTCCTGAGCACGTGATCCACCGAACACCGTGATCCACCCGAGCACCGCGATCCACCCCGTCCGGAAGGATTTCCATGACTGAGAACCACGACGCGATCGTCACCGACCCGAAGTCGGCGGAGGGGGGAGGCGGTTGCCCCGTGGCGCACGACCGCGCCCCGCACCCGACGCAGGGCGGCGGCAACCGCCAGTGGTGGCCCGAGCGGCTCAACCTGAAGATCCTCGCCAAGAACCCCGAGGTGGCCAACCCGCTCGGGGAGGACTTCGACTACGCGCAGGCCTTCCAGGCGCTCGACCTCGCCGCCGTCAAGCGCGACATCGCCGAGGTGCTCACGACCTCGCAGGACTGGTGGCCGGCCGACTTCGGCAACTACGGCCCGCTGATGATCCGCATGGCCTGGCACAGCGCCGGCACCTACCGGATCAGCGACGGCCGCGGTGGCGCCGGCGCCGGACAGCAGCGCTTCGCCCCGCTGAACAGCTGGCCGGACAACGGCAACCTGGACAAGGCCCGCCGGCTGCTGTGGCCCGTGAAGAAGAAGTACGGCCAGAGCATCTCCTGGGCCGACCTCATGATCCTCACCGGCAACGTCGCCCTGGAGCAGATGGGCTTCGAGACCTTCGGCTTCGCCGGTGGCCGCGAGGACGTCTGGGAGCCGGAGGAGGACGTCTACTGGGGCCCCGAGACCACCTGGCTCGACGACAAGCGCTACTCGGGCGAACGCGACCTGGAGAACCCGCTCGGCGCGGTCCAGATGGGCCTCATCTACGTCAACCCCGAGGGCCCGAACGGCAACCCGGACCCGCTCGCCGCGGCCCGCGACATCCGTGAGACGTTCCGCCGCATGGCGATGAACGACGAGGAGACCGTCGCCCTGATCGCCGGCGGCCACACCTTCGGCAAGACCCACGGCGCAGGCCCCGCCGACCACGTCGGCGCCGACCCCGAGGCCGCCTCCCTGGAGGAGCAGGGCCTGGGCTGGCGCAGCACCTACGGCACGGGCAAGGGCGGCGACGCCATCACCTCCGGCCTCGAGGTCACCTGGACCAGCACGCCCACCCAGTGGAGCAACGGGTTCTTCAAGAACCTCTTCGAGTTCGAGTACGAGCTGGAGCAGAGCCCGGCCGGCGCCCACCAGTGGGTCGCCAAGGACGCCCCGGAGACGGTGCCCGACGCGCACGACCCCGCGAAGAAGCACCGCCCGAAGATGCTCACCACCGACCTCGCGCTGCGCTTCGACCCGATCTACGAGCCCATCTCCCGCCGGTTCCACGAGAACCCGGCCGAGTTCGCGGACGCCTTCGCCCGCGCCTGGTTCAAGCTGACCCACCGCGACATGGGCCCCAAGTCCCTCTACCTCGGCCCGGAGGTGCCGCAGGAGACCCTGCTGTGGCAGGACCCGCTGCCCGAGGCCGAGGGCGAGACCATCGACGCCGATGACATCGCCGTCCTCAAGACCAAGCTGCTGGAGTCGGGTCTGTCCGTCGCCCAGCTGGTGTCCACGGCGTGGGCGTCGGCGTCGACCTTCCGCGGCAGCGACAAGCGCGGCGGTGCCAACGGCGCCCGGATCCGCCTGGAGCCGCAGCGCGGCTGGGAGGTCAACGAGCCCGACGAGCTGGCCCAGGTCCTGCGCGTCCTGGAGGGCATCCAGCAGGAGTTCAACTCCGGCGCCGGCGCGAAGAAGGTCTCCCTGGCCGACCTGATCGTCCTCGGTGGCTCCGCCGCCGTAGAGAAGGCCGCCAAGGAAGCCGGCTTCCAGGTGGAGGTGCCCTTCGCCGCGGGCCGCGTGGACGCGACCGAGGAGCACACCGACGCCGAGTCGTTCCAGGCGCTGGAGCCGACCGCCGACGGGTTCCGCAACTACCTCGGCAAGGGCAACCGCCTGCCGGCCGAGTACCTGCTGCTGGACCGCGCCAACCTGCTCACGCTGAGCGCCCCCGAGATGACCGTGCTGGTCGGCGGCCTGCGCGTGCTGGGCGCCAACTACCAGCAGTCCCAGCTCGGCGCCCTCACGAGGACGCCCGGTTCGCTGACGAACGACTTCTTCGTCAACCTGCTGGACCTGGGCATCACCTGGAAGGCCACGACCGAGGACCAGACCACGTTCGAGGGGCGCGACGCCGCCACCGGCGAGGTCAAGTGGGCCGGCTCCCGCGCCGACCTGGTCTTCGGCTCCAACTCCGAGCTGCGCGCGCTCGCCGAGGTCTACGCGAGCGACGACGCCAAGGAGAAGTTCGTCAAGGACTTCGTCGCCGCCTGGGTCAAGGTCATGAACCTGGACCGGTTCGACCTGGTCTGATCCCACCCGTCCGACGGAACGCCCCGGGCTCGTCGCCCGGGGCGTTCCGCCGTCCGGCAACTGCGGCTGAGTGTCCGTCAACTGCCGTGCCAGGTAAGGAAATCACCCGGCTCCGACCATGAAACGGCAAGGAACGCAGCCCGGTTCGGTACCGGGCATACGTTCGGGATGTGAACACGCATTCCTCTTCCCCTGAAGGCACCGGCCGCCGCACCCTGCTGCGCACCGCGCTCACCGGCGCGGCCGTCCTCGGCACCGGCCTCGCCGCCGGTCCGGCCGTCGCCGCCCCCGGCCGGGGCGCACGCCCGCGGCCCGCCACCCCCGCCGAAGCCTGGCGGGAACTGGCCGCGGGCAACCGCCGCTGGCGCGCCTACCGCGAGCGCCACCCGCACGAGGACCCCGCGACCCGCCGGACCCTCACCGCCGGCCAGCACCCCTTCGCCGTCGTCCTCGGCTGCATCGACTCCCGCGTCCCCCCGGAGCTGGTCTTCGACCAGGGCCTCGGCGACCTCATGACCGTGCGCACCGCCGGCGAGGTCCTGGACGAGGCGGTCCTCGGCAGCGTCGCCTACGGCGTGCTGGAGCTCGGCATACCCCTGGTCGTCGTCCTCGGGCACCAGTCGTGCGGCGCGGTCCGCGCCGCCGTCGAGGCCGACGCGTCCGGGACCCGGCTGCCGGCCCACATGCAGTACCTGGTCGACCGGATCAGCCCGGCCATCGACCACGGCGAGGAGGGGGACGCGCGGATCGACGCCACCGTGGACGCCAACGTCCGGCTGGTCCGCTCCCAGCTCGCCGCGGAGCCCGAACTGGCCGCCGAGGCCGCCGCCGGACGTCTCGCGATCGTCGGCGCCCGCTACGAGCTGAGCAGCCAGGCCGTCCACCGCCTGACCCGACCTGACCCGACCTGACCTGGCACCCCCGTCGCACCGGTCTCGCCCGACCGGCCCGGGCCTCTTCGATCCACGGGCCGACGGACCGGGCCGGCCCTGCCCGGGCGCGGACCGGGCCGCTTCCGTCACACCTGGAGCGGGTTGTACCGCGTCGACGCCATCAGGTACCAGGCGGTCGCGCCCGTGTGCCGGTACGGGTAGTAGCCGAAGCCGAATCCGGTGTCGAGCGGACTGCTCGCCGACACCACCCCGCACCGCTCGGGCAGCGCCCTGCCGCCGACCGTCTGGCCCCCGCCCAGCAGGTCCTGGGCCTTCTCGGTCGAGGTGATCAGCCGCCGGGCGCGCGTCTCGTCACCGCGTGCCCCGCGGTCCCGCAGGGCCAGGGCCAGGTGGGCGGTCCCCTCGAACCACACGCCGTTGCGGTCGGGCCGGGGCTGCCCGGACGCGATGGGCGCGTCCTCGTTCGCCAGCAGGCTCGCCGAACTGAAGGTCACGCCCTCGTACGACTGCCCCGCGGGCACCGTGCTGTTGGTGCGTCCGGAGTGGTCCAGGACGGCCAGCTCCGCCCCCGCCCAGTCCAGGGAGCGCGAGTGGCGCCCGGAGCCGAGCGCCAGGTGGGTCCAGGTCTGGGTGTCCTCCGGGACCGGGGACCTGTTGACCGTCTCCCCGTCGTTGGTGCCCGTGTAGAAGAAGCCCCCGGACGGCTCCCACATCCGCCGGACGAACGCCTCGGCCCGGCCCCGCCGCTCCCGCCACACCCGGTCGCCGGTGAGCCGGGCCAGCCGGCCGAACAGGCAGACCAGGTCGGTGTTGTGCTCGGTGGAGGTGAAGGGCAGCTTCTGGTTCGCCCCGTCCACCCCGAACTTGTAGCCGCCCAGCGGTTCGTCGGTGCGGCCGGTCCGCTCGATCCACTCGCCGATGCGCACGGCCGCCGTGAGGTAGCGGCGGCCCCCGGTGCGCCGGGCGAGGGCGCTGAGCGCGATGCCGGCCCAGGCCATGTCGCCCACGGCGGTGCCCGTGAAGCCGAACTGGGTGCCGACGTTGGCCGTGCCGTCGGCCCGGACGAACCCGTCGGGCTGCGGCGTGCCGTCGTAGAAGGTGTACGGGCCGGTGTTGTACGCCTGCCGCAGCCTGCCGTCGTCGTACCCCGGGTCGTGCAGCTGGGCGTACAGCAGGGCGTCGCCCAGGATCCGGGCGCGGGTCAGTCCGTCCCGGGTCCGGGTGGCCAGGTGGGCCAGGACCGCCAGGGCGTTGTCGTAGGTGAAGGCCGTGCTGAACAGCCCGGCCTGGTCGGTGTAGCTCTGGGTGAGGCGCACGGCGCCGTGGTCGGGGTAGGCGTCCATTGCGGCGGCGAGGAAGGCGTGTCCCCGGACCGGGGCCGGCGCGTTGCGTGTTCCGGGGGGACCGGCCGCCAGGGCCTGCCCCTGGCCGGCGGCGGTCAGGGCCGCGGCGCCGAGGCCGAGTCCGGCGCCGATGAGCGAACGCCGACCGAGGGCCGGGCCTTGTCTGCCAGTCATGGAACTCCCCTTGAGAGCGCTCTCAAAATGTCGCCGCCATTGTGCTGGCGGCGGGGAGACGGGTCAACGCCCTGTGCCGGACGGAAAATTCAGCAGGAGGCGGGGGTCACTCGCAGACGATCTCGTCGCGCGGTGCGTAGTGGGTGCGGTACGGCTCGCGGCCCACTTCCCGGCCGTCGTCGCGGAAGACGCGCTCCACCGTGACGTCGAACCCTTCCAGCGGGGTCTGCGGCACGCACTCCTTGTCGTGGCTCACGTGCCTGCCCGGCTTCTTCACCGCCGTGCGCGGACCCGTGACGGAGGTGACCTCGTCGTACTTGCGGGTGCCGAGGAAGCTGACGGTCACGGACGTGTCCGTCGACTCGGCCCGGATGTAGAGGGCCTTGCCCGAGTCGTTGGTGAACCGCAGGTCCAGGCTGCCCCAGGCCACCGTCGCCTCGCGGCCCTCCGGGTAGCGCTCGATGTAGAACGAGTGCGCGCCGTGCTCCACCGGCTTCACGCCGGCGAAGAACAGCGCGTTGTAGACCGTGGTCGCCACGGACGAGACACCGCCGCCGGCCGCCTTGGTGTACTTGTCGTTCAGGATGATGACCCCGTCGACGAAACCGTTGGCCTCGGTGCGTTCCCCCACCGTCCGGTTGAAGCTCCAGGTCTCGCCGGGCCGGACGAGCGAGCCGTTGATCAGTTCCACGGCCCGGCCGATGTTCTTCGTGCGGTACTCGGCCGGCTCGAAGTGGACGGTGAAGGAGGACATCGTCTGCGTCAGTCCCAGCTCCGCGGCGTTCTCCCGGGTCAGCTCGGGCCGGGAGGTGCGGACCTCCACCGTGCCCGCGCGGCCCTCGCCCGACGCGGTGAGCAGCGGCAGCACCGCCTTGCCCAGTGCCTTGTCCGTGACCTCACGACCGAGCGTGGCGTCCTTGGCGATCACCGCCTTGTCGCCGTCGGGGCGCAGTTCGGCATCGGCGGCGGTCGTGGTGATCCGGTCCAGCGGGCGCGCCACCGAGGGGTCCTCGCGCAGGCCCTTCGTGTCGAGCCGGGGCTGGAGCCGGCCGCTGTCGTCCGGCCGCATGGCCAGGTGCTCGCCCAGGACCTTCTGGGGGACCGTGAACCGCTCGCCGGCCGCGGTGAGTGTGACGGGCGCCGACATGGCGGGCTCAGCGAAGGCGCGCACCGCACGGCGTACCTCGTCCGCCCCGACCTCGGGCCGGGTCTCCCGGGCGGGCAGGGCGGTGGGCGTACGGGTGTCGCCCCGCAGGAAGGAGGCGCGCAGGGCGCCGACCGCGGCGTCCACGTCGAGGGCGTACCCGGTGCGCGGTGCGACCTGCGCGACCCGGCCGCCGTCGAAGCCGACGGCACCCTCACGGACCTTCTGGTCGAGCCCCTCGGCCAGCTGTCCGAGGGCGGCCCGGGTCCGGCTCTCGTCGACGCGCACGGCCGGTTCGATGTCGCCGCCCGAGCGGAAGAGTCCCCGGAACACGCTGACCGGGTCGGTGCCGCTGCGGGAGGCCCGGTCGACGGTCTCCTCGATGTCCCAGGAGAGTCCGGCGCGCTCCGGATCGACCGTCCCCGTGCGGTCGCCGACCTTCACGGGCAGGTCCCGGGTCCCGGCGGCGCCGAGGTGCCGTTCCAGGGTGCGCACCGCCTCCGCACGGCTGAGCCCTCCGATGTCCACGCCGCGCACGGTCGTGCCCGAGTCGATCTCCCCGCCCGTGACCACCAGCCCGGTCAGGTAGAGGCCGCCGACGCCCAGGGCCAGCGTGCCACCGGCCAGGGCGAGGGACGGGGCGGAGGCTATTCGAGGGCGCATGGTTCTCCAGACGATCGGTAGGAAGGCGCACCCGGTGACGCGACGCTGCTGCGGGCAAACGACTCAAACGTACCCACACACCAGCGGTGGAACGGTATGGCGTAGACCACTTATGTCCGAGATCATTCCGAGAAGGTCCCGGTCCTCCGGCTCGGGCGGCCCGGCCACAGACTGGTAACGGCGAACAACTGTCCGGTACTCGGTGCCGTCTAGACCGGCATGAAGATCTCATTTCTGATCCACAACGCCTATGGGATCGGAGGGACGATCACCACCACGTTCAACCTGGCGGCCGCGCTGACCGAGCGGCACGACGTGGAGGTGGTCTCCGTGTTACGCCACCGGGACCGCCCCCATCTGACCCCGCACCCGGCCGTCCGGCTGCGGGCGCTGGTCGACCTGCGCACGGAGGCGGACCATCCGCTGCACCGCAAGCCCGCACGGGTGTACCCGGCCGCCGAGTACCGCCACCGCCAGTACAGCGAGCTCACCGACCAGCGCATCGGCGAGCACCTCGCCGCGCTCGACGCCGACGTCGTCATCGGCACCCGCCCGGGGCTCAACGTGCACATCGCCCGCCAGGCGCCGCGGCACGTGCTGCGCGTCGGCCAGGAGCACCTCACTCTCGACAACCACTCGCCGCGCCTGCGCACCGCCCTGCGGCGCGCCTACCGCCGGCTCGACGTGATCACCACCGTCACCGAAGCGGACGCCGAGGCGTACCGGCGCACGATGTGGCTGCCCGGCGTCCATGTGGAGGCACTGCCCAACAGCGTCCCGGACCCCGTGCTGCCACCGGCCGACGGCACCGCCCGCATCGTCGCCGCGGCGGGGCGGCTCGTCCCGGTGAAGCGCTACGACCTGCTCATCGAGGCCTTCGCGCAGGTAGCCGCCGTGCATCCCGACTGGCAGCTGCGCATCTACGGCAAGGGCGAGGAGCAGCCCCGGCTGCGCGAGCTCATCGAGCGGCTCGGTGTGTGGAACAACGTGTTCCTGATGGGCGCCGCCACGCCCATGGAGGCCGAGTGGGCCAAGGCGTCCATCGGGGCGGCCGCCTCGAACTTCGAGCCGTTCGGCATGACCATCGTCGAGGCGATGCGCTGCGGGCTCCCCGTGGTCAGCACCGACTGCCCCTACGGGCCCGGCGAGATCATCGCGGACGGCGCCGACGGCCGCCTGGTCCCGGTCGGCGACCGTGACGCGCTGGCCGCGGCCCTGCTGGAACTGGTCGGCGACGACGAACTGCGCCGCCGTATGAGCCGCACCGCGCTGGAGAACTCCCGCCGCTTCGCCCCGGGTCCCGTCGTCGCCCAGGCCGAGCGCCTCCTGGAGAACGCCGCGGCGGCGAGAAAGGCGGCCGGGCGGCCCGCACCGCCGCGCCGCCCGGCGGGCAGCGCCCTGACCGGCCGTGCGCACGCGGCCCGGGACGCGGCCCGCGCCGCCGCGTCGGGCGTCCTGCGCGCGGTCCGGAAGGCGAGCCGATGAGCGAGGTCGCGGGTGGGGCGGGCTTCGAGGGACCGCCGATGAACGCGTCGGCACGCGGGGCACGTACGGCAACTACGACGGACACATCGGGCGGGACCGCCGGATCGGTCGCGGCAGGGGCGAAGGACGCGGCAGGCGCGGTGGCCAGGGCCGCAACGGCCGGAACGGCAGGAGCAGAGGGCGGAGCAGGAATGACCGGCACGGCGGGCGGAGCGGGCACGACCGACACGGCAGGGACGGCGGGTGAGGCGCACACGGACATGGCCGGCACGGCAGGTACGGCGGGCGGAGCGGGCACGGCGAGTGCGGTGGGCGGCGGTTCGCGGGACTCCGGAGCGCGAGCCGACTGCACGGTCGACGCGGACGGCCGGATCACCTTCCGTCTCCCGCCCACCCCGGCCACCCGCCCCCGGCTGCTGCTCCGGCTGCGCCCCCGGAAAGGGCGGCCGGAGACGGACAGCCGCCTCCTCGACCTGGAGCCCGACGGGCCCGGCCACCACCTGAGCGCCCGGCTGGAGACCCGGCCGTTCCTCGCCGAGGGGCGCTGGGACGCGTACCTGGTGCCCGCGCCGGACGCCGGACCGCAGCGGCTCCGCCCCGGCCTGCGGGACCTGCGCGCCCTGGTGGACGGCCACCTCCACGACCGCACCTCGCCGGTCGCCGTCCGGATCCCCTACGCGACGAAGGACGGCTTCCTGGCCCTCAGGACGTGGCTGCGCACCGCCCACGCGGAAGCCGGCGCGGTGGACGTCACCGACGGGGCGATCACGGTCGCGGCCCGGCTGCACGGCGCGGAACTCGCCGCGGACGCCGTCGTGCAGCTGCGCCTGCGCGGTACCGGCACGGTGCGCACGCTCCGCCCGCGGATCGACGACGACGGCAGGAACTTCTCCTTCAGCACCGGCACCGCCATCGGCGGGGCGGCCGACGCCGGCGGGGGAGCGGACCGGGTCTGGGACGCCTTCGTGCGGCCCACGGCCGACGCCGCTCCGGTCCGGGTCGCCCGGCTGCTCGACGATGTCGCCGACCGCAAGCACGTGCACGTCTACCCGGCGCTCCCCACCGAGGGTCTCCTCCTGCGTCCCTACTACACGGTCGACAACGACTTCTCGATCTCGGTGTCCCGGGAATCGTGAAATGCCGGAAATCAAGACGAGGCATTTCGCATGGTCATTTCGCTCCCGTGCGGCGGAAACGATGTGTGGGTTCTGTGCAAAAGCGGCGCGGAATTGCAGGTACGGGCCCGTTTTCAACACCCGTGACGGGGAAGGGGACTTGCGGTCATAACCGATCTCACGTACCTAGATGAATCATGAACCTGTTCAACCGCGTCGCGCCGGCCCGCCGTCAGGCACCGGCCGTCCCCTCACATCGCCCCGGCGGCACGGCAGCCGTGCATCCGGCCCCCCACCTGGCGGATCTCACCGGTGAATGGGTCGTCGACCCCGCCCACAGCAGGATCGGCTTCTCGGTACGGCACGCCATGGTGACGACCGTGCGCGGCTGTTTCCTGGAGTACGAGAGCCGGCTCTACTTCGACGCGGAGGACCCCACCCGATCCCGGGCCGACGTCACCCTGTTCACGTCCAGTGTGGACACGGGGGTGGAGCAGCGCGACGCCCACCTGGTGGGCCGGGATTTCCTCGACGCCGCGACGTATCCCCGGATGCGTTTCACCAGCACGTCGGTGGAACAGGCCGGTGCCGATCTCTTTCACATGGCCGGAGAACTGACCATCCGGGGTATTTCCCGGCCGGTCGTGCTGGACATGACCTACATCGGGAAGGTCACCGACCCGTTCGGCTACGACCGGGCCGGTTTCGACGGGACCACGACCATCAACCGCTCGGACTGGGGCCTGACGTACAACAGCAGGCTCGCCGAGGGGGGCGCGATGGTGAGCGAGAAGGTGCGGCTGCAGTTCGACATCGCCGCCATCCGCACGGGCCCGACCGCAGGCTGAGACGTCGGCCGAGGACGGATCCGGGTCCGGCGGCCGCGCAGGACGTCAGCGCGGTCCGTCGTCCCCGGTCACCACGTGGAACGTGGCCGGGCCGACCGTGAGGACCCCGTCGCTGAGCGGGGTGCAGCGCACACCGCCCCGGCCGCGCAGGGCCCGCTGCGCGCCGGGCCCGACGGTCACGTCCATCCACGCGCAGGGCCGGGCCGGCCGCTTCACCGCGAACAGCACCGGCCCTGTGCCGCAGTCGAGGGAGATCGTCGAGCCCACGAAGGCGTCGATGTCCACGCCCCTCAGCAGGACGTTGCGCCGGGTGTGCCGCAGGTCGGCGCCCTCCGGGAGGTGCTCGGCGGCCATGAGGGTCACCGCCGCGTTCCGGTGTGCGGGCCGGGCGTAGTAGCGGTCGCCGACCAGCCCGAGCCCGCTCCGCACCTCGACGCCGGTGACGCGTTCGTCGCCGGGTCCGGGCGAGGGGCCGTCCGACGGCCGCCCGGCCAGCCGGTGCGCGGGCGACACCAGCAGCTGCACGACCTCCACCTCGCTCATGGCGCCAGCGTACGTCCCCGTGACCGACCCCTGTCGGGGGCCCGACGGGCGGATGCCCCGGGGCGACGCGGGCCCGGAACCGTGCGGGCGGGGGCGGCCGGCCCGTCACTCGTCCTGCCGGCGCACCGCCGTACCTCCCGGCTCCGCCCGGGTACGGCCGTCCGCCGGGTCGCCCGCGGTGAGATGGCCCAGGACTTCGACCAGCTCCTGGCAGGCGCGCTCGACCGACCGGCGGGTCTGGATCTGCTCGGAGATCACCGCGGACAGGAGGAGCGCGGTCAGCGCCATCGCCCCGTTGAACGTCTGCAGCTTGAGCATCACCTCCACGCGGTTCAGCCGCTCGAACGGCCCGATGTGGTCGGTCGCCGCCACGGTCGCCAGGACCGAGGCGAACAGCGCGCACAGCATGCTGCCCGCCAGCTGGAACCGCAGCGCCGTCCAGATCAGCAGCGGGTAGACGAGGTACAGCACGCTGACCGAGCTGCGCGCGGCCACCGGGAGCAGGCAGCAGGCGACGACCGTCAGCCCCAGGGCCTCCTTCCAGCGCCGCAGCGGCAGCGGGCGCCGTACGCGGGCCAGCAGGAGCAGGACCGGCGTGACGAGCAGGACACCCATCGCGTCCCCCACCCACCAGGCCAGCCACACCGGCCAGAAGCCCTCCCACGCGAGCCGACCGGTGGCGACCAGGGTGGCCGCGCCGGTGGTCGCACTGATCAGCATGGCGGTGAACGCGCCCAGGAACACCAGGGCGAGCCCGTCCCGCAGCCGCGCGAGATCGGTGCGGAAACCGGCCCGGCGCAGCAGGAGGTACCCGACGACGGGTGCGCCCGTGTTGCCCGCCAGGATGGCCAGCACCGACGGGCTCAGGGAGGTGAGGGACAGCACGACGAAGAGGGCGCCCAGGGTGATCCCCGGCCAGCAGCGCAGCCCGAGCAGCAGCAGACAGGCGACCGCCACACCCGTGGGCGGCCAGATCGGGCTGACGACCGCGCCCTCGACGACCAGTTCCCGCAGCAGGCCCAGCCGGGCCGAGGCGTAGTAGCAGGCGGCGACGGCCAGCGTCCGCAGAACGACGACGGCCGGCCGGCGCAGATCCTGGCTACCCACCACAGCAGCCATGAGACACCGGGACCGCCGCCTCGGCGAGACGGGGGCGGACGCCCTGCGGCCCTATGGCTGAGCGTCCGGCCCGTCGAGGCCCACCACGAGGACCGCGGCGTCGTCGTCGTGTCCCACGCGCTCGGCCCCCTCGATCACCGCCGCGGCGAGCGCGTCCACGCCCGTGCCCGCCGCGGCCGCTTCGCCGGCGAGCCGGGTCACCCGGTCGAGGCCCTCGTCCAGGGGCATCGAGGGACCCTCCACCACCCCGTCCGTCAGCAGCACGAACACACCGCCCGCCGCCACCTCGTAGCGCGTCACCGGATAGGGCACGCCCGCCTGCACCCCGAGGGGAGGCCCGCCCGCGTCCTCGGCGACGCCGCACGCGCCGTCGGATCCGGCCCAGACGCACGGCAGGTGTCCCGCCCGCGCGCTCTCCACCACACCGGCGCACGGGTCCAGGCGCATGAACGTGCACGTCGCGAACAGGTCGGTGCCCAGCGACAGCAGCAGGTCGTTGGTCCGGGCGAGCAGTTCCCCCGGCTCGCCGGTGACGGAGGCCAGGGCCCGCAGCCCCGCCCGCACCTGCCCCATGAACGCGGCCGCCTCGATGTTGTGGCCCTGTACGTCGCCGATGGACAGGCCGATCCGGCCGTCGGCCAGGGTGAAGGCGTCGTACCAGTCGCCGCCGACGTTCAGCCCGTGGCAGGCGGGGGTGTAGCGCACCGCCAGGTGCAGCCGCCGGACCGTCGGCAGGTCCCGGGGGAGCATGCCGCGCTGCAACGCGATCGCCAGTTCCACCTGCGACCGCTGCACCTCGGCCTGGGCGCGCGCCTGGGCCGTCAGGGCACCGAGCCGGGCCAGCAGCTCGTCGCCGTCGTCGGTCGTGCCGGTGCGGAACATGGATCACTCCGGCGAGGATGGCCACGGTGAGTGACGGCCCGCACGGGCCACAACACCGCAGATGCGTCCATAAGGGTCTACGAGCGTCCCCAAGATGCTACTCACTGCGGGACGACCCGACGACTCAGCGCTCCCCGCCGGACGTCCGGCCCGCGTCCCGTCCGGCACGCCGCCCGGTCGCCGCCAGCACGAACGTCACGCTGATCAGCAGCGCCCAGGCACCGAACTTCTCCACCCCGACCGGCTCCCAGCCGTGCTGCTGGTACGGGTAGCGCCACGCCCCGGCCAGGGTGGCCAGGTTCTCCGCCACCCACAGGAAGAAGCCGATCAGCACGAACGACAGCGCGAGCGGCATCCGCCAGCGCACACCCCGGACCGTGAACCGCACCGACGTGCCCAGGGTGACGGCCAGCAGCAGCCCGGCCAGGGCCCAGCGCACGTCCGGCAGCCAGTGGTGGCTGAAGAAGTTGACGTAGATGCCCAGCGCCACGACGGCCGTCGCCCGCGGGCGGTAGCGCACGAGCTCCAGGTCGAACAGGTGCCACGCCCGGCACAGGTAACTGCCGACGGCCGCGTACAGGAACCCGCCGTACAGCGGCACCCCGGCGAACTTCAGCACCGCCGGCTCCGGATAGCTCCACGACCCGAGGGACACCTTCACCAGTTCGAAGGCCAGCCCGATGACATGGCAGGCCGCGATCACGGCGATGTCCCGGCCGGTCTCCCACCCGCGCGCCCAGAACACCAGCGTGAGCAGCACCCCGTACACCACGAGCAGGTCGTAGCGCGCCACGGGCAGGTCGGGCAGCAGCGTGGACACCGCCACGCCCGACAGCAGCGCGATGGCGAAGGCGCAGGCGCGCGTCTGCGTCCAGGCGAAGTCGAGCAACTGGCGGACCGGTGCGGCCGGCAGGCCGGTGCGGGGTGCAGGGATCATGGTGCCCGGTAGGACGGTTCCGTCCCGCCTGCCGGTTGCAGGGCCTCTCACAGGCCGGTGAGAGCGTGCAGGAGCAGGTAGAGCAGTGCGGCCGGGATGCCCGCACCGGGGAAGGTGAGGAGCCAGGCGGTGCCGATGGAGCGGGCGACCTGCCACCGCACGGCCGAGGCGCGCCGGGTGGCCCCGGCGCCCAGGATCGCCGCCGTGATGGTCTGCGTCGTCGAGATGGGGGCCTTCACCACGAAGGCGGTGACGTAGAGCACGGACGCGGCGGCGGTCTCGGCCGCGAAGCCGCGCGGCGGGTCGAGGTGCACGATGCGCCGCCCCAGGGTGGTGATGATGCGCCGCCCGCCGCTGTACGTCCCGGCGGCCATCGCGGCCGCCACGGCCGCGATCACCCACACCGGCACCGAGAAGCCGTCCTGCCAGCCGGCCGTCACGAGGGCCAGCACGATGACCCCCATGGTCTTCTGCGCGTCCTGCAGCCCGTGCCCCAGGCCCATCGCCGCGGCGGAGACGGTCTGCGCGGCACGGAAGCGCCGTGTCGTGCGCCGCGGGTCGGCGCGGCGGAACACCCACAGGATCGCCGCGTGCAGCCCGTACCCCAGCGCGACCCCGACCAGCGGCGACAGCAGCATCGGCAGGACGACCTTGTCCACGATGCCGGACCAGTGCACCGTGGCGGACGCGGCGAGCGCGGCTCCGACCAGACCGCCGATGAGCGCGTGCGAGGAGGAGGTCGGCAGCCCCCGCCACCAGGTGAAGACGTTCCAGGCGATGGCCCCCAGGAGCGCGCACAGCACCAGCAGCAGTCCCGAGGTCCCCTCGGGGGCGCCGATGATGCCGCTCCCCACGGTCTGGGCCACCTCGGTGCCCAGGAAGGCGCCGCAGAAGTTCATCACCGCGGCCATGGCCAGCGCCACGCGCGGGCTGAGCGCCCTGGTGGAGATGGAGGTGGCGATCGCGTTCGCGGCGTCGTGGAAGCCGTTGGTGAAGTCGAACGTGAGCCCCACGACGATGATCAGCACGACCAGAGTGAGCTCCATGCGCCGGTCACCTTCCGCCAGGAGGCCGCACCCCTCCATCGTGCGCCCCCGCCGGGGAGCGGGCCGCGCCACCAGGGCCTGTCGTGAGGATCATGACGCAGACGCGGCGTTCACAGGTGCTGCCGACGCCCTGCGGCAAGATCCGAACGACAGGCCCTAGGCCACCCGGGGAGGCCGGTGGGCCGGGAACCCGGAGTCGTGGATCATCCGATCTACGGTGTCCTGGTGCGATCTGTTCCTCTGTGGGCCCTGCTCTCCTCGGGGTGCGCGCCCGTCGCCCTGATCCTGGGCTGGCTGGTGGCGGCGTCGTTGCAGGGCTCCGCCTACGACCCGATCGCCCAGACCATCAGCGTCCTGGCGGCACCGGGCACATCGGGGTCCTGGATCATGACGGCCGCGTTCGTGGTCCTGGGCGTCTGCCACCTGCTGACCGCCTGGGGGCTGCGTCCCGCCGCCGCGGCCGGGAGGATCGCCCTCGCGGGCGGCGGTGTAGCGGCCCTGGCGGTGGCCCTGTTCCCGACGCCGAGCAGCGGCGGCTCCCTGCGGCACGGTTCGGTGGCCGCGGTCGGTTTCGTCCTCCTGGCGGTTTGGCCCGTCCTGGCCGCCCGGTCCGGCCGGGGCGCCCCGTGGGCCCTGCGGCCCGTCCCGTCGCTCGGGGCGACGGCGGTGATGGCGCTGGGTGCGGGCTGGTTCCTGCTGGAGATCCACCAGCAGGGCGCGATGGGGGTGGCCGAGCGAGCCGTCACCACCCTCCAGTCGGTCTGGCCCTTCGTGGTCGTGCTGTCCTGCCTGCGCCCGTCGGTCCGGCCCCGGAACCGCCGGGCCGACGGCGCCGCGGACCGGCGCCTCGACACCCGCTGACCGCCTCGTCGCGCCCAGCCGCTCGCCGGGACCGGCCGCCGCGCCGCCGGGGCGGCGATCGCGGGGTGCCGCCGCGTGCCCCTGCAGCGGACCGCCGACGGAATCACCGCGTCCAAGTGATTGACAGGTACGTACCAACGCGCGACTCTCAGGTCTGAGAGCGCTCTCAGACCCCTTCCGGATCAGCCATCCGTCGAACGGAGGCAGAGCATGTTGCGCACCCTAGGACGCCGCGCCGCCGCCATCGCGCTGACAGTCGGCACGGTGTTCGCCGGCTCGGTGCTCGCGCCCGGTGCCGGCACCCCCGCGCACGCGGCCGTCCCGGCCACGATCCCACTCAAGATCACCAACAACTCGTCCCGCGGCGAGCAGGTGTACGTCTACAACCTCGGCACCGAACTCTCGACCGGCCGGCAGGGCTGGGCCGACGCGAACGGCACCTTCCACCCCTGGCCCGCGGGCGGCAACCCGCCCACGCCCGCACCCGACGCCTCGATCCCCGGCCCCGCGGCAGGCCAGTCGACAACGATCCGCATGCCGAAGTTCTCCGGCCGCGTCTACTTCTCCTACGGCCAGAAACTCGTCTTCAAGCTCACCACCGGCGGTCTCGTCCAGCCCGCCGTCCAGAATCCGGCCGACCCCAACCGCACCATCCTGTTCAACTGGTCGGAGTACACGCTCAACGACGCGGGCCTGTGGATCAACAGCACGCAGGTCGACATGTTCTCGGCACCGTACGCGGTGGGTGTGCAGCGGGCCGACGGCAGCACCGCCACCACGGGCCGGCTCAAGCCCGGCGGCTACACCGGGTTCTTCAACGCCCTGCGCGGACAGCCCGGCGGCTGGGCCAACCTGATCCAGACCCGCTCCGACGGCACCGTGCTGCGCGCCCTCTCCCCGCTGTACGGCCTGGAGACCGGGGCACTGCCCGCCTCCGTCATGGACGACTACATCAACCGCGTCTGGCAGAAGTACTCCACCTCCACGCTCACGGTCACCCCGTTCGCCGACCAGCCGGGCACCAAGTACTACGGCCGGGTCTCCGGCGGCGTCATGAACTTCACCAACAGCGCCGGCGCGGTGGTCACCAGCTTCCAGAAGCCCGACGCCTCCTCGGTCTTCGGCTGCCACCGGCGGCTCGACGCCCCCAACGACCAGGTGCGCGGCCCCATCTCCCGCACCCTGTGCGCCGGCTTCAACCGCTCCACCCTGCTGGTCAACCCCAACCAGCCCGACACCGGCGCCGGGAGCTTCTACCAGGACAACGTCACCAACCACTACGCCCGCAAGATCCACGCCCAGATGGCCGACGGCAAGGCGTACGCGTTCGCCTTCGACGACGTGGGCCACCACGAGTCCCTCGTGCACGACGGCAGTCCGCGCCAGGCCTACCTCACCCTCGACCCGTTCAGCTGACCCGCCCGCCCGGCGTGCGCCCCACTCCCGCCGCGCCCGGGACGACCGGACTCCGCCCCGGAGACCCGCGGGGCGTAACCCGCCCGACCGGGGGCACGAGAACAGCGAAGGGCCCGCCGTCCTCCCCCCGACGGCGGGCCCCTTCCGTGCCCGGGCGCGGCGCGCCCGGCCTCAGGGAGAGAGCCCCCCGTCGCCCCGGCCTGCCGCGGCGCGGCTGCGGAACGTGCGGCGGTAGGCGTCGGGTGCCACGCCCACCGTGCGGTGGAAGTGCCGCCGCAGGGTCGTGGCCGTACCCATGCCGGTGGCCGCGGCGACGGCGTCGACGGTCCGGTCCGTGGTCTCCAGCAACTCCTGGGCCCGGCGGATGCGTTGGGTGAGCAGCCACCGCAACGGCGTGGTGCCCGTCACCGCCCTGAAGTGCCGGCCCAGGTTGCGGGAGCTCATACCGGCCCGGCGGGCCATGTCCTCCACCGTGATCGGCTGGTCCAGCCGCCGGGCCGCCCAGGGCAGGAGGCCGGACAGCGGATGGCCGTCCGGCTCGGGGACCGGCGTGGTGACGAACTGCGCCTGCCCGCCGTCCCGGTGCGGCGGGACGACCAGGCGGCGGGCGAGCGTGTTGGCGACAGAGGAGCCGTGGTCGAGCCGGACCAGGTGCAGACACAGGTCCATCGCGGCGGCCTTGCCCGCGGAGGTCAGCACGCTGCCCTCGTCCACGTACAGCACGTCCGGGTCGACCCTCACCCGCGGGTGGCGCAGGGCCAGTTCCCGGGTGTGCGCCCAGTGGGTGGTCGCCCGCCGGCCGTCCAGCAGGCCCGCCGCGGCCAGCACGAAGGCACCCGTGCACAGCGAGGCGACCCGTGCCCCCGCCGCATGGGCGGTGCGCACCGCCTCGACCAGCTCGGCCGGCGGCTCCCGGTCGACGTCGGCCCACCCCGGCACGATCACCGTGTCGGCGCGCGCCAGCCGGTCGAGCCCGGCGTCGGGATCCAGGCGGAAGCGGCCGGCCCGCACGGCACGCGGACCGCAGATCCGCAACCGGTACCAGGAGCCGTCGGCATCGGTACCGCTTCCGCCGAAGACCTCGCAGGCCAGGGCCAGTTCGAAGTGCAGCATGCCGTCGGTGACGGCCAGCGCGACGGTGGTGGTCATGTCCGAAAGTGTATGGGGAGTGTCGTTCCGGACAGTCGTGCGGGAGCGCCGGCCGAGGGCACGATGTCCGGGACGGATCACCACGGAGCACATGGACGCGGGGGGAACCCACATGGAAGCGGGTCGGACCATATCGGTGTTCGGGGCCTACGGGCACACCGGACGGTTCGTGGTCGAAGAGCTGGCGGAACGCGGGTTCGTGCCCGTCCTGTCCGGCCGTGACAGGGACCGACTCGCGGCGATGGCGCGGGAGACGGGGTGGGAGGCCCGCCCGGCATCGGTGGAGGACCGTGCGTCGCTCGACCGCGCCCTGGCCGGCACGGCAGCGGTGATCAACTGCGCGGGGCCCTTCGCCGCGACCGCCGGCCCCCTGATCGAGGCGGCGCTGGACGCCGGCGTCCCCTACCTGGACGTCGCCGCCGAGATCGAGGCCAACGCCGACACCTTCACGCGGTTCGCCGAGCGCGCCCGGAAGGCCGAGGCGGTGGTCGTCCCGGCGATGGCCTTCTTCGGCGGGTTCGGCGACCTGCTGGCCACCGCGGCGATGGGCGACTGGACTTCGGCCGACGAGGCGCACGTCGCGTACGGGCTCAGCGGCTGGCATCCCACCGCCGGTACGCGCTCCTCGGGCGCGGTCTCCCGGGAGCGCCGGGGCGGACGGCGCATCCGTTACGCCCAGGGGCGCATGGAGTACCGCGAGGACGCCCCGCCGACCCTGGAGTGGGACTTCCCCGAGCCGCTGGGCCGCCGCGCGGTGGTCGGGGAGTTCACCATGGCCGACGTGGTCACGATCCCCAGCCACCTGGCGGTCCCCGACGTGTGCACGTACATGACGGTCGAGGCGGCCCGTGACATCGCCGCCCCGGACACCCCGGCACCGGCCGCGGCCGACGAGCGGGGCCGGTCCGACCAGACGTTCCTCGTCGACGTCGTCGTCCGCTCGGGCGGCGTGCAACGGCGGGCCGTGGCGCGCGGCCGGGACATCTACGCGGTGACCGCGCCCCTGGTCGTGGAAGCGCTCGACCGCGTACTGACCGGGCGGACCCGTGCGGTGGGGGTGGTGTCGGCGGGGGAGCTGTTCGACGCGCCGGACTTCCTGCGCGCGCTGTCCGCACACGTCACCGTCGAGCTGCGTCCCTAGGTCGCCGACGGCCTCGGCTCGTCGCCGGGACGGTGCTCGACCGTGCGAGGCCGAGCATGGCCTGGTGGACACCGTCCCGCTTCAAGCGGCAGTCGCGTGGGAACGGGTGCGGGCCAGCCAGCCGAGGGTGATGGCGGTCAGGCCCAGGAGCACGGCGACGTACGCTCCGCCGAGTCCGTTGCCGGTGCCGAGACCGCCCTCGGCTGTGGCGGCGACGACCCCGCCGACGGCCGCGGCGATCAGGCCCGTCACGAAGGCGGTCACCGCTCCGTTGCGTCGGGCCCAGGCGGCGGCGCGCCCCTTGCCGGTGGTGCGGGCCAGGGCCATGCCTCCGCACACCGAGCCGATCAGACCGGTCAGCGCCGAGAGGGAGGCTCCGATCCGGCCGACGCTCAGGGTGAGGACGTCGGCGGCGACCGGCGTGGCCGACGCGGCGGCGGCGGGTTCGGCCAGCGCGAGCGCGGCGATCAGGACCGCGGCGGCAGCGGAGAGCGTGGAGCGAGTGGACATGGCGTGACGCGTCCCTTCTGGGATGGACTGAGTGGACCGGTCGCCGCACGGACGACGCCGGCGGTGGCGATGCGGTGCCGGGCTTCGTCCGGGGGGCCTCCCGGGCGAGTTCGCCGCGGGCCCCTCTTGTCGGGTGGTCACGAGCCGGAGGCCGGGCGCAGTGGCGAGCGGGGGGAGAGTGCGCGGACGAGGGCGAGGGTGCTGAGGGCGAACATCAGCACCCCGAGGGGGACGTGCAGCGACGCCACGTGGGCGATGCCGAGCACGACCTGGGCGGAGGCGAGGAGGAGGAAGCCGGTGGACCACAGGACGGGCCGGGCGGATCCGCCGCCCGGGCGCCAGGCCAGGATCGTCGCGAGCACGTAGAGCATGGCGGCCCCGTACATCACCTTCGAGCCGTAGTCGTGCAGCGCGTAGGCGCGGGACGAGGTCAGCAGCAGGCCGGCGGTGGACGCCTGGAAGAACAGGGCCAGGGTCTGCAGCACTGCCGCGGTCCTGAGGAAGGTTCCGCCGCGAGGGCTGGTGGTCGCCTGTCCGGGCATGGTGGGTGCTTCCTTTCGTAAGGTGCTGCGGCGGTCGGCGAGGCGCCGGGGTGCCCGGTCCCTAGCGGGTGAGCGGGGTCTCGGAGTCGAGGTGGGTGAGCTTGTCGGGGTTGCGGACGAAGTAGAGGCCGGTGATGCGGGTGTTCTCGACGCGGACGGCCAGGACGCCGTCGAGTGCGCCGTCCAGGTAGGCGGCGAGTGCGGGGCTGCCGTTGACGACGGTGGGTTCCCACGTGAGGGTGGCCCGGAGCTTGGCGGTGCCGCCGAGGTAGAAGCGGACGATCTTCTCGGCGCCGACGACCGGGTGCAGGGCCGCCTTCTTGAGGCCGCCGCCGTCGCTGAGCAGCACGACGTCGGGGGCGAGGACGTCGAGAAGGTCCTGCGGGTTGCCGGTCTCGACGGCGCGCCGGAACGACTCCAGGGCTGCCTGGGCCTCGCCGGGCGATGCCGTGGTGCGGGGGCGGCGGGCTCCGACGTGCCGGCGGGCGCGGTGCGCGATCTGGCGGACCGCGTCAGGGCTCTTGTCGACGGCCTGCGCGATCTCGTCGTAGCCGACCTCGAAGACCTCGCGCAGCACGAACACCGCCCGCTCGGTCGGAGCGAGGCTCTCCAGGACGAGCATCATCGCCATCGACATGCTCTCGGCGAGTTCGACGTCCTCGGTCACGTCCGACGAGGTGATCAGCGGCTCGGGCAGCCACTGGCCGACGTAGGACTCGCGGCGTCGCTTCACGGTGCGCAGCCGGTTGAGTGCCTGCCGCGTCGTGATCCGCACCAGATAGGCCCGCGGGTCGCCCACCCGCCCGAGGTCCACGGCGGCCCAGCGCAGCCAGGTCTCCTGAAGCACGTCCTCGGCGTCGGCCGCCGAGCCGAGCATCTCGTAGGCGACGGTGAACAGCAGGTTCCGGTGGGCGATGAACGCCTCCGTCGCCAGGTCGGTGGTGTCGTCGGTCATCTCAGGGCCTCACTTCCGGCATGCACGACGGGGACGGCTCAGCCACGGGCGGCTTCTCCGCTTCCTACCTGACGGGTCGTCGCCTCGTCGTTCGATTTCGGCATCCCGGTCAGGCGCTGCCTTCGGGTGGGGAGGCCGAAGGTGGGGTGGGACGTGGTCCACAGCGACATGGCGAGGATGCCGGCCTTGATCCGCGCGGCCTTCCGGCCGCCCAGGTACGCGGGCTTCGCCCGGGCGTCGCGGTCGACCATCTGCAGGATGCCGTCGCGCCGTCCGAGGCTGATGTGGTTGCCCACGTACTCCAGCCCGGTCTGCTTGACCTTGCCGCCGGTCAGGCGGGCCACGATCGCGGCCGTCGCCTGCCGGCCGGTGTAACCGGCCGAGGCGCAGGACATGGGAAGGGGAAGGCCGTTGTCACCGAGGGCGTGGGCGCTGTCGCCGACTGCGTACACGTCCGGGTGCGACACCGAGCGCATGGTGCGGTCGACGGCGATCCGGCCGTCGTCGGTGACCTGAAGACCGGCGGCGGCAGCGATCGGTCCGACCGCGAACCCGGCCGTCCACACGGTCGCGTCCGACGGCAGGACGGTGCCGTCCGCGCAAAGGACCCGCGCCGCTTCGACGGAGCGCACCCTGGTGTGTTCCTGGACGGTGGTGCCCAACCGGTCGCAGGCCCGGCGCACGTGGTCGCGGGCCCCCGCGGAGAGGGGGGTGGCCAATGCGCCGCGGGCGATCAGCGTCACCGACAGACCGGGCCGGGACTCGGCGACCTCGGCGGCGGTCTCGATCCCGGTCAGCCCGTCGCCGACGACCACCACCTTCCCGCCCTCCCCCCGTGCCTCCAGACCGTCCAGGCGCTCCCGCAGCCGCAGCGCGGAGGGCCGGCCGGCGACGTCGAAGGCGTGCTCCGCGACGCCGGGGACACCGTGGTCGGCGCCGTGGCTGCCCAGCGCGTAGACGAGCGTGTCGTAGCCGACCTCACCGCCACCGTCGCCGCCGGCCACGGTGACGACCCGGCGCTCGGGTGCGATGCCGGTGACCCGGGCCACGACCAGCCGGACCCCGGTTCCCGCGAAGACATCGGCGAGCGGCGGGGTCTCGATCTCCTGGCCGGCGGCGAGCTGGTGCAGCCGCAACCGCTGCACGAAGTCCGGCTCGGCGTTCACCACGGTGACCTCGACCTCCGACGGCGCCAGCCGCCGCGCCAGGGTCCCGGCGACGTAGGCCCCGGCGTAACCGGCGCCGAGAACCACGACGCGGTGCTTCGTGCCGTTCCTGTCAGGCATGGCTTCCTCCTCAGCATCAAGGCGATCGGACACAAGACACCGAGCCACCGCCTCCTGTGACACGAAGTGACCCAGATCACCTTTTGGAGGGCATGGGGAGGGCCGGGAAGCGAGGGCCCCCGCCGGCCGGACTCCGCCGGCCTGGGACCTCGGTGACTGTCGCCTCGAAGCCGACGGCGTCCACCGCGCAGTTGCCCGGCATCGCACGGGTGCGCAGTCTCACCGAGTGGGCAAGCGGGGCGCGCGACCGTCCAGAACGCCCCGGGAAACGTGGAGATCATTCACGGGAAAGCCCCTAGGGTACGGCGTATGAGCCAGACTCCCGTCGACCCCGTCGCGCACAACCGCCTCGCCTGGGACCGCGAGGTGGAGAAGGGCAACGAGTGGTCCCGCCCGGTCGGCCCCGAGGTGATCGCGAAGGCGCGGGCCGGCCAGTGGTCCGTCGTCCTGATCGGGCACGAGCCGGTCGACCCGGCCTGGTTCCCGCCTGAGATCGCCGGTCTGGACGTGCTGTGCCTCGCCTCCGGCGGCGGGCAGCAGGGCCCGGTGCTGGCCGCGGCGGGCGCGCGGGTGACCGTCTTCGACAACTCGCCCCGCCAGCTGGCGCAGGACGAGCTGGTCGCGGCGCGGGAGGGGCTCGACCTGCGCACCGTGCTCGGCGACGCGCGCGACCTGAGCCCGTTCCCGGACGCCTCGTTCGACCTCGTCGTCCACCCGGTCGCCAACCTGTTCATCCCGGAGCTGCCGCCGGTCTGGCGCGAGTGCCACCGCGTGCTGCGCCCCGGCGGGACGCTGCTGTCCGGCTTCCTCAACCCGGACCTCTACCTCTTCGACGCCGAGTCCCTGGAAGCGCGCGGCGAACTGGTCGTACGCCACCGCCTGCCCTACAGCGACCTGACCCACCTGGAGCCCGCCGAGCGGGAACGGCTGTGGGGCCTGGACGCGCCGGTGGAGTACAGCCACACGCTCAGCGAGCAGCTGGGCGGGCAGATCGCGGCGGGCTTCGCCCTCACCGGCTTCGCCGAGGCGCCGCACCACTCGGAGGCCACCGCCGGCTGGCTGCCCGGCTACTTCGCCACGAGAGCCGTCAAGGCGGGCGGCGGTCACTGACCCTCCACCGGCCGGGCCGCGACGGGGCGCGCCTGGGCGGCGGCGCATCCCGGGGCCCGGTGTGCCGTCGGCCTCAGACACCCCGGACGGCCGGCGTTCCGGCCGCGGTCGGCGCGAGGCCCGCGGGGGTTCAGGCGGTCTCGGCGTCCAGGTCCACGGTTTCCCGGCGGGAGCGGTGGCTGATGCTGCGGAAGCGGCGGGCCCGTGAGACGGCTTCCCGGAGGGTCGGGGCGATGGGCATGACCCCGGCCAGGCCGAGCGTCTCCAGACGCCACCGCAGATGCTCGTCGGGCACGGCCACGAGCAACGCGCCCCCGGCCCCCTCCAGCCGCTGCCAGAACGCCAGCAGGACGGTGATCCCGGTGGAGTCGATGTAGTCCACGGGAGAGGTGTCGACGACGAGGTAGCGGCAGCCGTCGTCGAGGAGCCGTTCGCCCGCGGCGCGGACATCGGCGCTGGTGAAGAAGTCGACGTCCTCCGGCAGCGCCGCGACGGCCAGATCCTCCTCGCGGCTGATCAGCCTCAGCACGATCGTCCCTCCTTCTCCTGCGCGGGTCCGTGGCTCCTCGGCCAGGGGCGGTCCTGGGGGTCCGACCGGTCCTGTCGGTCGTACCTCGGTCGAGAGACTATGCGAGAACGCCGGTCACCATGCCGCCCGGTGCCGGTGGACTCCCGGTGCCGGAGGAAGGCCCAGTTCGGCCATCACCTGCTTGCCGCCCTCGACGGTGATGGTGCGGAACTGCTCGCAGAGCCGTGTGATGAGGTGGAGGCCGTGGCCACCGACCCGCCGGGGGTCGGGGGAGCGCGGGGCAGGTGCCTCGGGCGAGCTGTCGCGGACGGTGATCCGCAGCCGGTCCGGCGCCGGCATCTCGAGGAAGAGGCCGCCGGGTCCCGGCGCGTGGCGCAGTGCGTTGGTGACGAGCTCGCTGACGACGATCTCGGCGTCCTGGCTGATCCGGTGGTCGCGGTCGTGACCGGCCCGGGCCAGCAGGCCACGTACCGCGTTGCGTGCGTCGGCGATGGATGCTCCTTCGGAGCCCCAGGCGGCGCCGAAGCGCGGGGGCACTGCCGGAGTGTGCGCATCGGGCGCGTGTTTCCTCAGCGGGATGACCATGGGGGGTTCCTGTGCGGTGAGGATGTCTTCGATCACTGATCGTTTCTGTCGGACAGTGTGCGCTTACCCGCTGCGGCCGCATTCATGAGGACGACCGTCGTCACGATCTCCCGTTTCATGGGTGTTCCGTACCGTGAAGTGTTCGAGGGTGCCGCTGATCTCCAGGAGCCGGTGCACCGACGGCGGCAGCGGGCCCAGGAGGACCAGCCGGCGGCCGTCCCCGAGGTGGCGGTGCCGGGCGGCGAGGAGGGCGTTGAGCAGCATGCTGTCCGCGAAGGTGACCCGGGACAGGTCGACCGTGGTCGTGGGCAGCCCGGCGCGCTCCGCCACCTGCCAGGCGGCCTCGACGTCCTCGGCGTCCTCGTGGTCCAGTTCGCCGCTCACGGTGATCCGGACCATCAGGTCGTGGTGGCTGACGTGGACTTTCGTGTCGAAGGGCGCAGACATTGCGCCATCCTCACATCGGCGGGGCCGAGAGGCCAATCACCCTGGTGTGCGATTTCCATCCACGGGCCCGCGGACGCGCGGGGTGCCGGGGGACCCGCGCTCCGGTGCCCCGCCCGCGCCCCTCCCGCCCGGGCCGCCCGCAAGAAGATCCTTGCCGTCGACAGTAGGCTGAGCGCACCTGCTCGACAACGACGTCACGTCCGCACCGGGACCGTGTCCGTGGCACCTCGGGGGAGGGGCCGGCCGGGGCGGAGGAACGCCGTCACCGCACGCAGGCCGATGCGGCATTCGTCGGCGTCAGGCGGCGGTTCCGGGGCAGACAGAGGCAGGAGCGCGCGGACCGGGGTGTCCGGGCGCGTTCGGTACGGATGGGCACGGCAGTGGTCCCGGAAGCGGGCCGGCAGGAAGGGGGATGTCGCGTGGAGGGCTCCGACGGGACCGGCCACGGACCGGCGCCGGTGACCACCGCGGGCGACGTGTTCGCCGCCGACGGCGAGGTGGGCGGGGACCTCGCCCGGGTGGACTGGGCCGGCACGCCCCTCGGTCCGCCGGAGCAGTGGCCGCAGAGTCTCCAGACCGCCGTGAGCATCCTGCTGTCCTCCCGCTTCCCCATGTGGATGGCGTGGGGCGAGCAGCTCACCTTCTTCTGCAACGCGGCCTACCGGCGCGACACACTCGGCCGCAAGTACCCCTGGGCGCTGGGCCGGCCCGCCAACGAGGTGTGGGCGGAGATCTGGGGCGACATCGGCCCGCGCATCGAGACCGTGCTGCGCACCGGCCGGGCCACCTGGGACGAGGGGCTGCTGCTGTTCCTGGAGCGCTCCGGCTACAGCGAGGAGACGTACCACACCTTCTCCTACAGCCCCCTGCGGGACGACTCCGGCGACGTCGTGGGCATGCTCTGCGTGGTCAGCGAGGACACCGAGCGGGTGATCGGCGAACGGCGCATGGCCACGCTGCGGGACCTGGGTTCCGACCCGAGCGTGATCCGCACGGAGCAGGAGGTGCTCGCCTTCGCCGACCGGCAGCTGGCCCGCAACCGCCGGGACCTGCCCTTCACCCTCACGTACCTCTTCGACGGCGGCGACGCCCGGCTGTCCGGTTCCACCGGCATCCCCGCCGGGCACCCGGCCGCGCCGGCACTGCTGCGGGCCGGCGATGACGGCGCCCCGTGGCCCGTGGACGCCCTGGCCCGGGGCGAGAGCGCCCTCGTCCCGCTGACATGCGACCGTTTCGCCGCACTCCCCGCCGGCGACTGGCCCGAGCCGCCCACCGAGGCCCTGGTCGTCCCCCTGCTGCAGCAGGGCAGCGCCCCGTACGGGTTCTGCGTCGCCGCGCTGAACCGCTACCGCGAACTCGACGACGGCTACCGGGGCTTCGTCGAGCTGACGGCCGGACACATCGCCTCCGGCATCGGCAGCGCCCGCAGCTACCAGGCCCAGCAGCGGCGCGCCGAGGAACTCGCCGAGCTGGACCGCGCCAAGACCACGTTCTTCTCCAACATCAGCCACGAGCTGCGCACCCCCCTGGCGCTGATCATGGGACCGACCGAGGAGCTGCGCACCCGCCTCGCCGGCGCCGACGACCACGTACGCCGGGAACTGGACGTCATCCACCGCAACGGACTGCGTCTGGGCAAGCTGGTCAACACGCTGCTGGACTTCTCCCGGATCGAGGCCGGCCGGATGCAGGCCCGCCACGAGCCCGTCGACCTGGCTGCGGTCACCGCGGAACTGGCCAGCGTCTTCCGCTCCGCCATGGACAGGGCCGGGCTCACCTTCGAGGTGGACTGCCCGCCCCTGGACGAGCCGGTCTACATCGACCGCGGCATGTGGGAGAAGGTGGTGCTCAACCTGCTGAGCAACGCCCTGAAGTTCACCTTCGAAGGGTCCGTGACCGTCCGGGTGCGCAGGTCGGGCGACGAGGCCGAGGTGAGCGTGTCCGACACGGGCGCCGGAGTGCCGGCGGCCGAGATCCCGCGGCTGTTCGAACGCTTCCACCGCATCGAGAACGCCCGCTCCCGCTCCAACGAGGGCAGCGGCATCGGACTGGCCCTGGTCCGCGAGCTGGTGGGCCTGCACGGCGGTTCCATCACCGCCCGCAGCAGCGAGGGCGAGGGCACCACCTTCACCGTCCGGCTGCCCTTCGGCACCGCCCATCTGGCACCGGAATCGGTGGTGTCCGAGGCGAGGAGCACCGTGGCCTCCGCCACCGCCGACCCCTTCGTCCAGGAGGCACTGCGCTGGCTGCCGGCCGGCAGCACCCCCGAGGACATCGGCGTGCCGACCACGGTGAACACGGACGAGACGCCGGGGCCCGGGCCGTCCGCCCCCGCCCGGGTGCTGGTCGCCGACGACAACGCCGACATGCGCGAGTACCTCACCCGCATCCTCGCCGGGGCCGGCTACGAGGTCGGCACCGCCACCGACGGCGTCGAGGCCCTCCACGCCGTCCGCCGCGACATCCCCGACCTCGTCGTGAGCGACGTGATGATGCCCCGTCTGGACGGGCTCGGCCTGGTGGCCCGGCTGCGCGCCGAGGCGCGCACCGCCGCGGTGCCCGTGCTGCTGCTGTCGGCGAGGGCCGGGCAGGAGGCGTCCATCGAGGGCCTGCAGGCGGGCGCGGACGACTACCTGGTGAAGCCCTTCGCCGCCGCCGAACTCCTCGCCCGGGTACGCGCCAACGTCGAACTGGCCCGGTTGCGCGGCCACCACCTGCGGTGGCGGACGGCCGTCGTCGACTCGCTGCAGGAGGCGTTCTTCGTCTGCGACGAGTCCGGAACCGTCGTGGAGATCAACTCCGCTTTCACCGACATCCTCGGCTTCGGCGCCGAGGACCTGCCGTACGCGCCGGTCCACCCCTGGTGGCCCGACCCGGGCAGCGACCCCGAGGCACACCGCCGGGCCGGTTCCGCCTTCGCCCGTCTGCTGCACAGGGAGAAGGGCTCCTCGACCGTTCCGGTCGCCCACCGCGACGGCCACCGGCTGTGGATCGCGGTCACCTGGAACAAGGCGCAGGACCCCGACACCGGACGGCAGGTCACCGTCGGCACCTTCCGGGACGTCACCTCCGAGCACTACGCCGTCCAGCGCCAGACGGCGCTCGCGGCCCTGAGCACGACCCTGTCGCAGGCCACCAGCCTGCCCGCCGCGCTGTCCGGCGCCCTCACGGAACTCAAGGCCCTGTGGCGGGCGCGGAGCGTCGTGGCCGCCGTCTTCGAACAGGGCGACGTGCCCGTGCTGACCGCCACAGACCCCGATCTGACCTGGGAGGGCCTGCCCACCGAGCGACGGGACCTGCTCACCGGCCTGCGGCACCTGTCACCGCTCACCCCGGTCCCCGAGGACAGCGGCGCCGTCGTCCTGCTGGAGCACCCCCTCGGCCCGCTGGCCCTCTGGATCGACCTGGGCGAACACCGGCCGTTCACCGGCGAGGACCAGCTGCTGCTCTCCCTGCTGGCCGGGCACCTCGCGCAGGGCCTGGTGCGGTCGCACCAGATCGACCAGCAGCGCGAGACCGCCATCGCGCTGCAGCGCGCCATCCTGGGCCCGGCACGACTCCCCGAGGGATTCGCCGTGCGCTACGAGCCCGCCACGCGCCCGCTGGAGGTGGGCGGCGACTGGTACGACACCGTTGCCCTGCCCGGCGGACGGATCGGCATCGTCGTCGGGGACTGCGTGGGCCACGGCCTGGGGGCGGCCAGTGTCATGGGCCAGCTCCGCAGTGCCTGCCGCGCACTGCTGCTGCGCGAGTCCGGCCCCGCCAGCACCCTCATGGCCCTCGACCAGTTCGCGGCGAGCGTGCCGGGCGCGCAGTGCACGACGGTGTTCTGCGGAGTCCTGAGCCCCGCCACCGGGGAGCTGACGTACTCCAGCGCCGGGCACCCGCCGGGGATCCTCGCCCACGCGGACGGGTCCGTCCAGCGGCTCGACGACGGACGTTCGCTCCCTCTGGGCGTCCGCCCGGGCAGGGAGCGGCCGGAGGCGCGCCGCGTCCTGCCCGCGCGGTCCACGCTGCTGCTCTACACCGACGGGCTCGTCGAGCGCCGCCGCCGTTCGCTCGACGCCGGCATCGAGGAGGCCGGCGAGGCGGTGCAGGAAGGGCGCGAGGTGCCCGTCGACGACCTCGCCACCAGGCTGATGGCCCGGCTGTCACCGGCCGGCGGCTACGACGACGACGTGGCGCTGCTGCTCTACCGCCACCCGGGCCCGCTGGAGCTGTCCTTCCCGGCCGAGTCCGCCCAGCTCGCCCCCGTCCGCCAGGCGCTGCGCGGCTGGCTCGACCAGTGCGACCTGCCGCCGAACGCCGTGCAGAACGTCCTCGTCGCCGCGGGGGAGGCCTGCGCCAACGCCATCGAGCACGGACACCGCAACGCGCCGGGCCAGGCCGTGCGGCTGCGCGCCGAGGCACTGGTGGACAGCCTGCGGCTGACGGTCGCCGACAGCGGCCGGTGGAAGGTGCCGCAGCCTGAGCTGAACGCCCACCGCGGCCGGGGTGTCGCCCTGATGCGGGCCATGATGCAGCGCGTCACCATCACACCCGGCCCGACCGGCACCACCGTCGACATGCAGATGAGGATCGCCTGATGACCACCCCGCTCACCCTCACCCCGGGCCGGCGTCCGGACGGCATCCCGCGGCTCATGGTCAGCGGCGAGATCGACATGAGCAACGCTGGGTCCCTGGCGGACGCCCTCGACGCCGGATCGGGCCCCGTCGAAGTGGACCTGACCGCGGTGGAGTACCTCGACAGCGCCGGACTCAGCGTGCTCTTCGCGCACGCCGACCGGCTGGAACTCGTCGTCACACCGCTGCTGCAGCCCGTCCTCACGGTCTCCGGCCTGGCGGAACTGGTCCCCGTCCGCACCCCGGGCGGCGGTCCACCGCGGCAGTGAGCCCGGAATCCGCGCTCGCCCGTGCCACCTCCCGAGAACCCGCCACGACGCCCCACCGAAGCACCCCGAGCCCTGGCCAGGAGTGATGACAGACGTGTCCGACACGCTCGACATGACCGTCCACCACCTCAGCGACGGCAGCGCCGTCCTCACGGTGACCGGGAACGTGGACCTGCACACCTCGCCCACGCTGCGCGCCCACGCGCTGGCCCTGGTCGACGAGGGCGTGCGGCATCTGGTGCTCGACCTGGCCCGCGTGGACTTCGTCGACTCGACCGGTCTGAGCACCTTCATCACGATCCTGCAGGCGACCCGGCGGCGGGACGGCTCGCTCCGGCTGGCCGCGGTCCCCGACCGTCTGATGCGCATGATGACCATGACCGGCATCTCCCAGCTGCTGCCCGTCCACGCGACCGTGGACGAAGCGGTGGCCGCCGGCCCCGCCGCTGCGACTGTGACCGACGTCGCCGGTCCCGACGCCGGTACCGCCGGGTGACGCCCTGACCTGCGGCGCCGCGGCCTCCCGGACGCTTCCGGCGCTGAGCGGAGCCCCTCAGGGCGAGGCCGTCCTGAGGTAGGCTGCGCCGTGCTGTCGGCCCGAGAAAAGCGGTTCTCGCGTCCGGAAGGAGACGGTGCATCCATGCGGGAGACACGCCCGACCTCCGGCGGCGGGTCCGCGGCCGCCCGCCATGTCGCCGTGAGCTACTCCAGCGACGACGAATGGACCGGTCACCTCGCGGCCTTCGTGCGGGCCGGGCTCGACCGAGGCGAACAGGTGCAGTACTTCGCCGACGCCACCGACCCCGGCCGCGTGACGCACGTCCTCACCGATCAGGGCGTCGACGCCGCCGGCGCCCTGCGCCGCGGACAGCTGCTGGTGACCACCGCGGGCGAGACGTACCTGGCCGGATCCGGCTTCGACCCGGACGCGATGATCGGCCTGTGGCAGCAGGCGGTGGACGGCGCGGCCGCCCAGGGCTACCGGAACCTGCGGGTCATCGGCGAGATGTCGTGGGGCACGCGGCGCATACCCGGGGCGGAGCGCCTGCTGGAGTACGAGATGCGCATCCACCACGAGGTGTTCGAGCGGCTGCCCCTGACCGCCTGGTGCTTCTACGACCGGCGCCTCTTCCCGCCCGACGAGCTGGCGGTGCTGACCTCCGCACACCTGCGGTGCTCCGGCGCCCCGGGTGCCGGCGGGCCGGCGCTGTCGGCGGCCCCGCTGGCGGGCACGCCCGGCTTCCGGCTCTCCGGGGCCGGCGGGTACGAGAGCCGCCGCGTCGTCGCCGCCACCGCGGCCTCCCTCGCCGCCTCCCCGGCCCGCGACCTCACCCTCGACCTGTCGGACCTGCACCACCTGGACGTGGCCGCCGTGGCCGAGATGGCCCGCGCCGCGCGCCGCAGGTCCCCGGCGTCACCGGTGCGCCTCCTGAACACCCCGCCCGCCGTCCGCCGCGTGCTGGAGCTCTTCCCCGAACTGGCTGCCGGTCTCGAGGAGGCGGCGTCATGACGACCTACTCGCGACCGCCGGCCACCCCGAACCGGGACGCGGCGTTCCACCACCCCGCCGTCTTCTACGGCACCGAGCAGGAGTACCTGAAGAGCGTCGGCGAGTTCGTCCGCGGGGAAGCGGCCCGCGGGCGGCCGCTGCTCGTCGCCGTGCCGGACCCCCGTCTCGGCCTGCTGCGCGACGCGCTCGGGGACCTCGACGCCACCTGGGTCGACATGTGCCGGGCCGGACGCAATCCGGGCCGCATCCTGTCGATGCTGCAGGAGTTCGCCGACCGGCACACCGAGCGGCGCCCCTCCATCGTGGGCGAGCCGATCTGGGTCGGCCGCACCCCGGAGGAGGCCCGCGAGGCCACCCGTCACGAGGCCCTGATCAACCTGGCCTTCGCCGGCCGGCAGGCCACGATCCTGTGTCCGTACGACACCCGCCTGCCCGGCTGGATCCTGGACGAGGCCCACCGGACCCACCCCGTCCTCGGCGCCGCCGAGGACTGCCGTCCCAGCCCGCACTACACGGACCCGCGGGCGGTGGACCGGGACTGCGACGCACCCCTGCCCGAGCCCGCCGATCCGGTCGTCCTGCACTTCGAGGAGCAGGACCTCGGCGAGGTCCGCGACGCCGCGGCCGCGTGGGCGGAGAACGCCGGCATGACGGCGCGCCGCCGCACCGACTGGCTGCTGGCGGTGAACGAGGCCACCGGCAACTCGGTGCGCCACGGCGGCGGACGCGGCACCCTGCGCCTGTGGCGCGCCGGCGACACCCTGATCGCCGAGACCCGGGACCGCGGCCGGATCACCGATCCGCTGGTCGGCCGGCGCCGCCCCGATCCGCTGTCCCCGGCCGGCGGGCGCGGTGTCTGGATGATGCACCAGCTCTGCGATCTGGTGGAGATCCGCACGCCCGCCTCGGGCCTCGTCGTGCGCCTGCACCTGACCGTGGACTGAGCGCCGCCATGGCGGACACGGGGTTACCGACGGTCACCACTCGTCCCGGCTCGCTCGGCTCCGCCCGGGCAGGATTGCCCGGGCCGTTCCGGCGCATACGACCAGGGATGTGGCATGACTCATGCCGGACGAACGTGATGTTGGCTCCCCCCGGATCCGGGGCAGGCGGTCGGCGAGGGGGACCAGATGACGGCCGAGCGTGAACGGAGGTCCATGAGCGGCACCCGCCGGTCCGGGACCGTGCGCGACGAGGACGAGAACCTCTCGCTGCTGTTCGGGACGTCGACCGCCCTGTTCGCCTCCATGGCGGGGCCCGCCCACGTCCTGGAGGCGGCCAACCCCGCCTTCTTCGCGGCCGTCGGCGACCGGCACGAACGCACCGGGCTGCCGCTGGCCGAGCTCATGCCCGAACTCGCGGCGCAGGGGTTCATCGAGCTGCTGGACCAGGTGTACCGCTCGGGGGAGCGGCACGTCGGCCGGGACGCCCGGGTGGTCCTCGGCACCGGCGATGCCGCCCGCGAGGCGTTCTTCGACTTCACCTACGAAGCCCGCCGCGACGCGGGCGGCAACGTGATCGGCGTCCGGATGATCGGCGTGGAGACCACCCAGGTCAAGCACGCCCGGCGCCTCGCCGCCGAGCAGCGCGCGCTGCTGGAGCAGATCGCCCGGCAGGACCCGCTGCCCGAGGTGCTGGACGGCATGTGCCGGACGATCGAGGAACTGTCGCCCGACGTGATCGTCTCCGTCCTGCTGGCCGACGAGGACGGGCGGCACCTGCGCCACGGCGCGGCCCCCAGCCTGCCCGCCTTCTACAACCAGGCCATCGACGGCATCGCCACCGGGGAGGGCGTCGGTTCCTGCGGCACCGCCGCCCACCGGCGCAGCACCGTGGTCGTCAGCGACATCGCCACCGACCCCCTGTGGACCGACTTCCGCGCCCTGGCGGGGCGGGCCGGGCTCGCCGCGTGCTGGTCCACGCCGATCCTGGCACGCGACGGCCGGGTCCTCGGCACCTTCGCCATGTACCACCGCACACCGCGGTCCCCCCAGGACAGCGACCTCGCCCTGGCCCGGGTCTTCGCCGACACCGCGGCCCTCGCCGTCGAGCGGCACCAGGCCGAACAGGCCCGGCAGGCCGCCGACGCCCGGGAGAAGGCCGCCCGGGAGGACCTGGCCTTCCTGCTGACGGCCAGCAACGCGCTGTCCGGCCGGCTGGACGAGAGACAGACGCTCCAGCGCCTGGCCGCCCTGTGCAGCCCCAGACTCGCCCCCCTGACCACGGTCGACATCCTGGAGGCCGGACGCGTCCAGCGCGTGGCGGCCGCCGCCCCCGGCGAGCAGCAGCGCACGCTCCTCACCTCCCACCAGCCCTCCCTCCGGGCCGACGACGACGTCGTCGCCCGGGTCATGGCCTCCGGCCTGACCGAAGTGGCCCGCCGCAGCCCGACGGGCAGCGGCCCCTGGCGCGAACTGGGCGTCACCGGTTACGTGTGCGTGCCCCTGGTGGACCGCGGGCGGCCCTTCGGGGCGCTGACCCTGCTGTCCACCGACGGGCACTCCTTCGACGGCCACCGGGTCGCCCTGGCCGAGGAACTGGCCCGCCGCGCCGCCTCCGCGGCCCGCAACGCACGCCAGTACGCCCAGCGCGCCGCACTCGCCCGCGACCTGCAGACCGGCCTGCTGCTGCCCGACCTGCCCGACATCCCCGGCGCCCGGCTCGCCGCCTTCTACCACCCGGCCGGTGAGGGACTGGAGATCGGCGGGGACTTCTACGACGTCTTCCCCCGGGAGGACGGCAGCTGGGCGTTCATCCTCGGCGACGTCTGCGGACGCGGAGCCACCGCGGCGACCACGACCGCCCTGGTCCGGCACACCGCACGCGCCGTCACCTCGCTGCTGGACGACCCCGTCGACATCGTCAAGGCCGTCGACAAGGCGCTCAACGACCGGCACGCCCACCAGAACAACGGCTTCGTGACCCTGGTCTACGGCCATCTCGCCCCGGCTCCCGACGGCCTCGCCGTCCACCTGGTCCGCGCCGGGCACACCCTGCCGCTCGTGCTGGACGGCGACCACCGGGTCGGTACGGTCGAGGCGTTCGGCGGGCTGATCGGCATCGGCATCCCGCCCACGCTCACGGCGAGCCGGTTCACGCTGCGCCCGACGGAGAGCCTGCTGCTCTACACGGACGGCATCACCGAGTGCCGGGCCGCCGACGCGGAACAGTACGGCGAGGCCCGGCTGATCAAGGCCCTCGGCGCGGCTCCGCACCGGCCGACGGCGGACGACGTCGTCGACGCGGTGGCCGAGGACGTCCGCGCCTTCATGGACGGCCGGACCGTCGAGGACGACCAGGCGGCCCTGGTCATCACGGCCGAGGAGCCCGCGCCGGCCCGCGGCTGAACCGCCGCCGGCCGGGGGTCGCGGGGACCGCGGCCTCCTGCCCCACCTGCCGCCGCCCGCTCCCGCGCGTCCTTCTCCCGCCACGCGCCCACCCCGCGCCCGTAGGCGGGCGGCCCTTCGCGCCTCCTCATGTCCTCCTCCCCGACGGTGCACGAGACCGGTGACATTGCCGGTCCCTCCGGGGTGGCCGGCCGCCGACAGTGGCACGGCCAGCCCGACGGCGGTGCCCCACCGCGGGCATGCGGAGACACCCCAGGTCCCGCATGCCCGTGCGGTGGGCCGTCCGCCACGACCGAGAGGACGACTCGTCGTGCACCTCGACCCCCACACCGACTCACCCACCCGCGCCCGCGGCGCGTCCGGACGCCGGGCCGGGCGACTGGCCGGCGCCGCCGCCGCGCTCGCCGCCGTCATCGGCGTCGGCCCCCTGGCCGCTCCCGGGGCCCACGCCGCCGACAACCCCTACGAGCGGGGCCCGGCACCCACCCAGTCCAGCATCGAGGCCCTGCGCGGTCCGTACGCCGTCTCGCAGGTCTCCGTGTCCTCGCTGGCCGTGACCGGCTTCGGCGGCGGCACGATCTACTACCCGACCAGCACCGCCGACGGCACCTTCGGCGCCGTGGCGATCTCGCCGGGCTTCACCGCCTACGAGTCGTCGATCGCCTGGCTCGGTCCGCGCCTGGCGTCGCAGGGCTTCGTGGTGTTCACCATCGACACCAACACCACGGTGGACCAGCCGGACTCCCGTGGTGACCAGCTCCTCGCCGCGCTGGACCACCTCACCCAGCGCAGCTCCGTGCGCGGCCGGGTCGACGCGACCCGCCTCGGCGTGATGGGCCACTCGATGGGCGGCGGCGGCACCCTGGAGGCGGCCAAGGACCGGCCCTCCCTCCAGGCCGCCATCCCGCTCACCCCGTGGAACCTGGACAAGACCTGGCCCGAGCTGCGGACGCCCACCCTGATCTTCGGTGCCGACGGCGACACGATCGCCCCGGTCTCCAGCCACGCCGAGCCGTTCTACGAG
The DNA here is from genome assembly GCF_042878735.1 of Streptomyces sp. NPDC003456. Classification (NCBI taxonomy): domain Bacteria; kingdom Bacillati; phylum Actinomycetota; class Actinomycetes; order Kitasatosporales; family Streptomycetaceae; genus Streptomyces; species Streptomyces sp. NPDC003456. The sequence continues at coordinate 728,798 of NZ_JBIAOK010000001.1, read as the reverse complement.
AACCTGCCGTCGGCGCTGGACAAGGCGTACCTCGAGCTGAACGGCGCCAGCCACTTCACGCCCAACAGCAACGACACGACCATCGCGAAGTACAGCATCAGCTGGCTCAAGCGGTTCGTCGACAACGACACCCGCTACGAGCAGTTCCTGTGCCCGCTGCCCCGCCCGAGCCTGACCATCGAGGAGTACCGGGGCAACTGCCCGCACACCTCCTGACCCCTCGCCGCCTCCGGCCCGCGCGGCCGGCGGCGGCGTACGAGGCCGGCGGCGGACGCTCCGGGGCGCCCGCCGCCGTGCCGTGCGCGAACACCCCCGCGGGGGCGATCCGTTGGGCAGCCGCACAATCCGACCGGCGGCCACAGCGGGCCAACTCGCAGGTGAGCACGCCGGTTGCCGCGCCGAGCGGCACGGACGCGAGCCTTCCGGTCTTCCTTACGCGCAAGTAACCTCCGTGGAATGACCGGAGAAGGAAGCAGCGTGCGGTCCGCTTCCCGCACGGGGAGCGGACCGGAAGCCGTACGGCCGGCCGCGCACCGCGGCCGGGTCGCGTTCGCCCGCGGCAGGCGCCAGCTGGCCGGCGGGCCGGTCGCCGACGCTCGGGAGTCCCTGATGCTGGCCGCGGCCCTGCTGGCGGCCGAGGACCCGGACGGCGCCGAGGCCGCCCGCCTGTGCGCGGCGGACGCCGCCTGGGCGGCCGGTGACATCGCGGCCTGCCTGGCCACCCTCGACGGGCGGTCCGCGCCCGGGCCCGCCCTGCTCCTGCCCGGCGAGGCGGACATCCGGCGGACCGCGGCGGGCCCCCACCACCCCGGCCCGGCCGCGACTACCACCGCTTCCGGCGGCCACGGGGCCGGCCCGGCGGCCCAGCCCGCGGCGGAACGGGGCGGACCGCCGGCCCCGGCCGATCCCTTCCTCCGCGACTACCGCGACGGCATGCGCGCCCTGCTGGCCCGGCACCCGGAGCGCGCCGCCGGGCCGCTGCGGCGCGTGCTGGACCGGGCACGCACCGACGACCGGCCCGAGCGGCTGCTGCGGGCCGCGGCCGCGGCCCTGCTGCTCGGCGACGTCCACGCGGCCCGTGCGACCGGCGCCCGGGCCCTCGCGGCCGCGCGCAGCACGGAGTGCGCCGCGTTCGAGGCGCGGGCGCTGGAGTACCTGGCCTACGCCGAACTCCGCGCCGGCCGCCACGCGCAGGCCCGCGCCCACGCCGAGGAGGGCGTACGGGCGGCCCGGGCGGGCGGGCACCACAACACCGCGGCCAGTCACCACGCCATGCTCGCCCTGGCCGCCTCGATCGAGGGGGACACGGCAGCGGTCGCCGGGTACGCCTCGGCCGCCCTGCGCGTCGCCCGCCGCCACGGCCTGGCCCAGGCGGCGACCCTGGCCGAATGGGCCCTGGCCCGCGCCGACCTGGCCCGCGGCCGGCCCCTGGAGGCCGCCGACCGGCTCACCCCGCTGGTCGGCCCGGGCCCCAGGCGCGGGCACTTCGCCGTCTGGATGCTGGCGGTGCCCTGCTTCGTCGAGGCCGCCGTGCTCGCCGGTCAGCCGCAGGACGCCCGGGACCTGCTCGGCGACCTCGCCCAGTGGGCCGCCTTCGGTGCCGATCCGCACGCACCGGCCCAGTTCGCCCGCTGCCGCGCCCTGCTGACCGCGGACGAGGGGGAGGCCGACCAGCTGTACCTGGAGGCGCTGGCGCTGCACGACGAGTCGGGCGGCGACTTCGAACGCGCCCGCACGGAGCTGCTGTACGGCCGGTGGCTGCGGCGGCGCCGCCGGCTCCGGGAGGCCCGGGGCCGGCTGGGGGCCGCCCTGGTCGGCTTCGAGCGCTGCGGGGCGGGTGCCTGGGCGGAGCAGGCCCGTGCTGAACTGCGCGCCAACGGCGTCGCGTCCGGGGCGGAGCAGCCGGCCGGAGGGCTGTCGCGGCTGACCCCCCAGCAGCTGCGCATCGCCCGCCACGTCGCCGAGGGCGCGACCAACCGGGAGGTGGCCCGGCGCCTGGCCGTCAGCACCCGCACCGTCGACTACCACCTGCGCAACGTCTTCGCCGCGCTCGGTGTGCGCTCACGGATGGAACTGGCGCGCATGGTGGGCCGGGAGGACCGGGACCCGGGCCGCTGAACCCCGCCGCGGCCGGCCTCCGGCCTCCGCGGCCCGGCCCCTGACCTCCGCCCCCGCCGCCCGCGCGCACGGCCCCCGCCAACCGGAGTAAGGCCCTCCGTTCGCAGAAGATGCCCGCACGAGTCTGGGGACCGACCGGACGGTATGCCATTCTTCGGAGCAGGAGTACTGGGTGACGACGCCCGTCCCGGTGCCGTGCCCGCCGGCGTTCATCGGATCCGGCGGGGCGCGGCGGCGGGAAGGCCGATGTCGGGGGAGGACCGCGATGCATCCTGCCGCACGCACACGCACGACGTTCCGCACCGGGCCGCTGCCCGCGCCGCAGCCGCGGACCCGGAGGATCAGGTCGCTGATCGACGCCGACGCGCTGCGCGTCCTGCACCGCGCGGCCCGTGTCCTGCTCGACGACCTGCCGGAACTGACCGACCGGCTGCTGGCCGTCCTGGGCGAGCAGGAACCGGCGTACCGGGCCGCCCTGGAGAACGACCGCACCGGCACCTGGCAGGAGGCGTACCGCTCCCTGCGGCACAGCGTCACCTCGCTGATCGACCCGCGCGGCAGCCGGGAGGCGGCCCACCGCTGCACCTGGCGGATCGGGGTGGCCCGGGCCGAGCAGGGACTGCCGCTGGACGCGCTGCTGCACGCGTTCCGGCTGGGCGGGTCCCTCGTGTGGCAGCGGCTGGTCGAGGAGACCGCCCGGGCGGAACCGGAGGACATCCGGCTCCTGGTCCACGTGGCCACGGACGTGTGGAACTTCGTCGACGAGCACTGCACGCTCGTCGCGGACGCCTACCGCCAGGCCGAACGGCAGCTGGCCTGGCGGCGCGAGAACCGCGTGCGCCTGCTGGCGGCCGCCCTGCTGGACGGCACCAGCAGGATCGCCGACCTCCCGGAGACCGCCGAGGGGCTGGGCCTGCCGGAGCAGGGCCGGTACGTCGTCGTCGCGGTCGCCTGCGACCGGCCGCAGGGCCTCACCGGCGTGCGGGCCCTGGCCCCCGCGCACGGCGACGGCACGTACTGGCACGCGGGGGCCGACGTCGACTACGGCATCGTCCTGCTCGGGGACGGCGCGCCGAACGGGCCGGACGGGGCGGACGGCGGGGAGACGGCCGGCGGGTACGGCACCCCGCACCGGGACCCGCTGGCCGCACTCGGCGTGCCCGCCGACGGGGCCCCGGGCCGCCGGGTCGGCATCGGCAACGCCGTGACGGGCCTCGCCGCCGTCGGCGACGCCCGGCGCCTGGCCGACCTGGCCCTGAGCATCTGCCCGGCCGAGGGAGGCACGGTCCGGCTCGCCGAGCATCTGCCCGAGGCCCTGGTCGGCTCCTGTCCGGAGCTGGGCGCCACCCTCACCGAGCAGGTGCTCGGCCCGCTGCTGCGCCTGGAACCGGCCGACCGGGACGTCCTGCTGGCGACTCTCGTCGCCTGGTTCGCCTGCGAGGGCTCGGCCCAGCGCGCCGGTGAGCGCCTGTACTGCCACCGCAACACCGTCCTGAACCGGCTGCGCCGCTGCGAACAGCTGATCGGCCGATCCCTGGCCCGCCCGCACGACGTGGTGGAGATCAGCCTCGCCCTCACGGCCCGCCGCCTGCGGCACGGCTGACGCGGCGGCCCGCAGGCCCGGTCGCGCCTCGTGTTAGCGTGTCCGCCGCAGAGGCAACAGGGCCGCCTGCGGGAACCGAGGGGGAGGTGAGTCGATGACTGTCGTGGAGACCGCTGCCGTGCGCAGTGCCCGCCGGACCATCCTCACGTCCCGGGCCCCGGTCTGACCTGACGTCCCACGCCGCCCTGGAGCCCACCAGGCCGCGGCGATGACCGTCCCGCGCTCATCGGGGCCCCTTCCTCAAGGGCTTTCCACGATGTACCCACCATTCCCGTCCCTGGGTGAGCACACCCCGCCCTGCTGCGGCAGCGGCGAGGAGACCGACAGCCCCACCGGCCCCGAGTGTCCCGAACCGGCGCCGGAGGCCTTCTCCGCGCTCCAGCACGGCCTGCCCCGGCAGGGCCCCGGAACCGGCCGCTCCGCGCCGGTGCTCGCCCGGCAGACCGGCGGGAACGACACCGGTGTGGAACCGCACCGGCCCCGCCCGGACGGGCTCGCCGCCCGGGCGGACGCCCCGGGCCTGGGCGGGCGGATCACGACGGTCGACCCCTCGATGGACCGACTCCCCTTCCCCGACCGCCACTTCGACGTCGTCCGGGCCGAGGGCTCGGACGACCACCCTCCGACCCCCGAGAACGGAACCCCCGTGAGCACCTGGACCACCCGCCCCGAAACCCCCTCGGACATCCCCGGCGTCCGCGCCGTCAACCTGGCCGCCTTCCCGACCGCCGACGAGGCGGACCTCGTGGACGCCCTGCGCGCCGACCCGAGCGCCTGGATCGACGGCCTCTCCATGGTCAGCCAGGCCCCCGACGGCACCCTCGTCGGCCACGCCCTGCTCACCCGATGCCACGTCGACGGCGCGCCCGCCCTCGCCCTGGCCCCCTGCGCCGTCCTGCCGTCGGTCCAGCGCACCGGCGCCGGCTCCGCCGCCGTCCGCGCGGTGCTGGACGCGGCTCGTGCCAGGGGCGAGAACCTCGTGCTCGTCCTCGGGCACGCCGACTACTACCCGCGGTTCGGGTTCACCCCGGCCTCCCGCTTCGGCGTCCGCGCCCCCTTCGACGTGCCGGACGAGGCCATGATGGCCCTGGCGCTGGACGACACCCGCCCCGTGCCCACCGGCACCATCCGGTACCCGGCCGCCTTCGGGGTCTGATTCCCACTGTTCCTGCGGCGCCCCCGGGGTCCCCACCCCGGGGGCGCCGCCGTGCTCTGGGCAGCCGCACAGTCTGCGGCCTGCGGCGTTGGGACCGCGCAGCCACCCGGGCCGGACACCTGTACCGCGCGTCCGCGCCCGTGCTGTCGTGGGCTGCCCTTCCCCCGAAGCACCCGTGCCCGACGGCACGGGACCCGAGGAGCCGTGATGCCCGAAGCACCACCGGACGAAGAGCCCGCCCTGCACATCGAGGGCGTCGACGTGACCTACGGCCGCGCCCTGTCCGCCCTTCGTTCCGTCTCCCTGACCGTCCCGCACGGCACGGTCGTCACCCTGCTCGGCGCCAACGGCGCGGGCAAGACGACCCTGCTGCGGGCGGTGTCGGGCACCCTGCGCCTGCACCGCGGCGCGATCACCGCCGGACGCATCCGCTACGGCACCACGGAACTCGACGGGCGCGACCCGGTCGCCGCGGTGCGCGCCGGGGTCGTCCAGGTGCCCGAGGGGCGCCGGGTCTTCGCCGGGCTCACCGTCGACGAGAACCTGCGCAGCGGCGGTCTCGGCCTGGGCCGGCGCCGCCCCCACCAGGTCGCCGAGGCCCGGGAACGGGTCTTCACCCTCTTCCCGCGCCTGGCCGAACGCACCCGCCAGGCCGCAGGGCTGCTGTCCGGCGGCGAGCAGCAGATGCTCGCCATCGGCCGCGCCCTCATGGCCGCGCCGCGCCTGCTGCTGCTCGACGAACCGTCCCTGGGCCTCGCCCCGCAGATGGTCCACCGCATCGCCGACGTCATCCGCGAGATCAACGCCCAGGGCACCGCCGTCCTGCTCGTCGAGCAGAACGCGGGCATGGCGCTGTCCCTGGCCGACACCGCCCACGTCCTGGAGGTCGGCGAGGTCCGCCTGTCCGGGCTCGCGGACGAACTGGCCCGCACGGACGCCGTCCGGCGGCTCTACCTGGGCGAGACCACCGGTGCCGCCGGGACCACCGGCCCGGCCGGGACCGCCCGCGCCGGCGAGACCGCCGACGGCACCGGGAGCGGCGGGCCCGCGCGTTCCGCCGCGAGCACCGAGGGGCAGGGAGCCGCGTGACCGTCCGCACCACCGCACCGCCCGAACTGGCCGTCACCGACGTGACCGTGCGGTTCGCCGGACTCACCGCCCTGGACACGGTGTCCTTCACCGTCGCCCCGGGCACCGTCCACGCCCTCATCGGGCCCAACGGAGCCGGCAAGTCCACCTGCTTCAACGTGCTGTCGGGTCTGTGCCGCCCCGCCACGGGCACCGTGCGGCTGGGCGACGCCGAGCTGACCCGGCTCGCCCCGCACCGCATCGCCGGCCTCGGGGTCGCCCGCACCTTCCAGAACATCGTCACCACCCAGGGCACCGTCGCCGACAACCTGATGCTCGGCCGCCACGCCCTGTCCCGGGCCGGCTTCGCCGCCAGCGCCCTGCGCCTGCCGCAGGCGCGCCGCGAGCAGCGCGCCCACCTCGGCAGGGCCCGTGAGATCGCCGAACTGACCGGCCTGGCCGCCCACTTCGACAGCCCCGTCGCACTGCTCTCCTACGGCGACCGCAAGCGCGTGGAGTTCGCCCGCGCCCTGTGCCTGGAGCCCAGCGTCCTGCTGCTGGACGAGCCCGTCGCCGGCATGAACGCCGCCGAACGCGCCCGCACGGTGGAGGTCGTGCACGCCGTACGGGCCGAACTCGGCCTGTCCGTGGTGCTGGTGGAGCACGACATGGGCCTGGTGATGCGGCTCGCCGACGAGGTCACCGTCCTCGACTTCGGCCGCGTCATCGCCCACGGCACCCCGGACGAGGTCCGCCGCGACCCCGAGGTGCTGCGCGCCTACCTGGGCACCGGCGCCGAACAGGAGGACGCGGCATGACCACCCTGCTGGACAACGTGTTCAACGGCCTCGCGCTGGGGGCCGTCTACGCCCTCGTCGCGCTCGGCTTCGTCATCATCTTCAAGGCCTCCGGCGTCATGAACTTCGCCCACGGCTCCCTGCTCCTGCTCGGCGGCTACCTCACCGCCGTGCTCCACGACGACCTCGGCTTCGCCGGGGCGCTCGCCGTGTCCGTGCTGGTCACGGCCGCCGTGGCCGGTGCCATGGACCGCTTCCTGCTCCAGGCGGGCGGCGGTGCCGATCCGCACGCCGCCCACGTGCAGACCATCGTCACCATCGGCGTCGACATCCTCATCCTCACCGACCTCTCCCGGCGCATCGGCGGCGACCTGCTCTCGCTCGGCGACCCCTGGGGCGACGCGGTGAGCGGCCTGGGCCCGGTGACCGTGGCCGACAGCCGCATCGCGGCGATCGTGGTCTCGGCCGCGGTCATCGCCGGCGTCTTCGCCCTGTTCCGGTACACCTCGTGGGGCCTGTCGCTGCGCGCCTCCGCGGAGGACGTGGAGGCGGCCGCCCTGATGGGCGTGCGGCTGGTGCGCATCCGCATGCTGGCGTGGTGCCTGGCCGGGGCGCTGGCCGCCCTCGCGGCGGTCTTCCTCGCCGCGTTCCCGGCGCCCGGCCTGGAGCGCACGACCGGGCAGATCGCCCTGAAGGCGTTCCCGGCGGCGATCCTCGGCGGGATGGCCTCGCCGCCCGGTGCCCTCGCGGGCAGCCTGCTGATCGGCATGACCGAGGCGCTCGTCGCCGGCTACCAGTCCGACCTGCACGTCCTCGGCGAGGGCTTCGGCGACGTCGCGCCCTACGCGGTGATGGTGCTGGTCCTGCTGGTGCGGCCCACCGGGCTGTTCGGCGGGAAGGCGGCGGTCCGTGTCTGACCGGCTCACCGGAAACCGTATCGGTGCCGCACGCCTCGGCCGGATCCTCGCGGTCACCGTCGTGCTGTGCGCGCTGCCCTTCTACCTCGACGCGTTCTGGCTGCGCATCGGGCTGTTCTCGATGGCGGCCGCCGTCGGCGCGGTGGGCCTCGGCCTGCTGTCCGGCACGGCGGGCCAGCTCTCCCTCGGGCACGCCTTCTTCCTCGCCGTCGGCGCCTACGGCTACGTATGGCTGTCCGGTGAACCCGGACCCGGGCTGCCGACCGCCGTGGCCGCCGTGCTCGCGGTCCTGCTGGCCGGAGCGGCCGGAGGGCTGTTCAGTCCCGTCGCCGGCCGGGTACGGGGCGTCTACCTCGGCGTGGCCACCCTGGCCCTGGTCTTCCTCGGCCACCACGTCCTGCTCACCGCCGACTCCGTCACCGGCGGGTTCAACGGCCGCTCGGTGCCGCCGCTGGAACTGGGCGGCTTCTCCTTCTCCGCCGACTCCGGACTCACCCTGCTGGGCGTGCCGTTCGGGGCGGAGGAGCGGCTGTGGTACCTGAGCCTCGCGCTGTTCGCCCTGACCTGGTTCACCGCCCGCGGGCTGCTCCGCGGCCGCCCGGGGCGGGCCCTGGTCGCCCTGCGCGACAGCGAGACGGCGGCCGCGGTGATGGGCGTCGACGTCTCCCGCTACCGTTCGGCGGCCTTCGTCGTCTCCTCGATGTACGCGGGCCTGGCCGGGGTGATGCTCGCGCTCGCCTTCCGCCGGGTGGTCCCCGACTACTTCGGCCTGGTGCTGTCCGTCGACTACCTCGCGATGATCGTCATCGGCGGGCTGGGTTCGGTGGCCGGTGCCACCGCCGGCGCCGTCTTCGTCACCGCGCTGCCCCTGCTCATGACCCGCTACGCCGACCAGCTCCCCCTGGTGGCCGCCCCCGGCACCACCGGCGGCACGGTCGGCCCGACCGAGGCCGCCCGCTACCTCTACGGAGCGGCGATCGTCCTGATCCTCCTCTTCGCCCCCGACGGCCTGCACGGGCTGGCCCGCCGCCTGCGCGCCCGCCTGCATCACCGGCGCAACGCCCCACCGCCCCCGTCCCACCCCTCGCCCCGACCCGCACCCGCGTCGTCCGCACGAGCCAAGGAGCCCACCCCGTGAAGTCCACGCACCACACGCATCGCGCACGCCCCACCACGCTCCTGGCCACCGCCCTGGCCGTCCTGCTGCTCACCGCCACCGGATGCAGCTCCAAGGCCGACTCCGCGAAGAACGCGGGCGACGGTGCCGACGGCGTCAAGGCCGGGCCCGGAGTGACCGACAAGGTCATCAGACTCGGCGCCCTGACCGACCTCACCGGCCCCTACGCCACCCTCGGCAAGAGCATCGTGCAGGCCCAGCAGATGTGGGCGGACGAGGTCAACGCCGACGGCGGCATCTGCGGCCGGCGCGTCGAGATCGTGGTCAAGGACCACGGCTACGACGTCCAGAAGGCCGTCACCGCCTACGCCGACCTGTCCGAGGACGTCGTCGCGCTGCCGCAGGTCATCGGCTCACCCGTGATGGCGGCGCTGCTCGACGACATCGAGCGCGACAAGGTGCTCACCTTCCCGCAGGCCTGGGCCGCCTCCCTGCTCGGCCGCGACGCCGTGCAGGTCCTGGGCACCACCTACGACATCGACATGATCGCGGCGGTCGACTTCCTCACCCGCACCAAGGGCCTGGACAAGGGCGACACCGTCGGACACGTCTACTTCGAGGGCGACTACGGCGCCAACGCCCTGGAGGGCTCGCAGTGGGCCGCGAAGAAGGCGGGTCTGCAGATCGCCGGGCAGAAGATCAAGGCGACGGACACCGACCTGTCCGCCCAGGTCTCCGCCCTGCGCAAGGAGGGCGTGAAGGCCGTCCTGATCAGCGCCGGACCGGCCCAGACGGCCTCCCTGGTCGGCGTGGCCGCCTCCCGCGGCCTGAAGGTGCCCGTCGTCACCAGCGCGCCAGGCTACGCCCCGCAGCTCATGAAGACCCCGGCCGCCCCCGCCCTCGCCGCCCTGCTGAACGTCGTCAGCGCCGCCCCGGCCGTCAGCTCCGAGCTGCCCGGAGTGCGCAAGATGGTCGCCGACTACCGGAAGAAGTACCCGGGCGCGCTCCTGGACTCGGGCGTCCTCTCCGGCTACAACGCCGCCCGCCTGATGGGCAACGACCTGAAGAAGGCCTGCGAGGGCGGCAGCCTCACCCGGGAGGCCGTGATCGAGGCGCACCGTGCGCAGTCCGGCGTGGACGTCGGTCTCGGCACCGCCCAGGACTTCTCCGACAAGGCGCAGCCCGCCAGCACCGAGGCGTACATCCACAAGCCGGACGCCAAGGCGGTCGGCGCCGCGGTGAACGTCGAGGACGCGCACACCGCGCCGGGGGTGAAGGAGTACCTCGCCTCCCGCTCCTCCTGACCCACCGAACCGGAGACCGGCCGTGGCCGGCAGCCGCACCCGCCCGGCCGTGGCCGGCAGGACGGGCGGCCGCCGGCCGCGGCCGGTTCGCTGTGCGCGGGCATGATCGCGGCCGGCGGCCCGGACGTCCTCCTTCGTTGCTCCACATGGGTGAAGCCGGCGGGGGCACCCGTGTCTGCGTCACCCAGTGTGAAGGAGAACGATCATGGTGGTCGCCGCAGTCATCGGCGTGTGTGTGGTCCTGGCCGTCCTGGCCTTCCTCGTCCCCCGTCTGTCGCGTCACCCGGAGCGCGGCACGCAGCGGACGCTCGGCGCCGGCGCCCGGGCCGGCGGCAAGGCGCCCGGCCCGCTGGGCCGGCTCTTCAGCAAGCCCTTCCACTCCAGCTCCCGCGCGGTGAGCCGCAGCGGTGCGGCGGGCCGCCGTTCCCGCGGCCGCATGCCGTTCTGACGGGTGACGGAAGCAATCGAACGGGGAGCCGGACGATGAACGCCGAAGACGCGGACAAGCTGCTGGACGGACTGACCGTGGACGCCAGCCGGCGCGAGCAGCCGATCGTGCTCGACGCCGAGGGGCGTCCCATCCGGACCTGGCGCGAGAACTACCCCTACGACCGCAAGATCAGCCGCAAGGAGTACGAGCGGACCAAACGCGTCCTGCAGATCGAACTGCTCAAGCTCCAGCGGTGGGTGAAGGACACCGGCGCCCGCCTGGTCGTGGTCTGCGAAGGACGTGACGCGGCGGGCAAGGGCGGCACGATCCAGCGGTTCACCGAGCGGCTGAACCCGCGCGGCGCCCGCGTGGTCGCCCTGGACAAGCCCACCGAACGCGAGATGGGCCAGTGGTACTTCCAGCGGTACATCGCCCAGCTGCCGACGGCCGGGGAGATCGTCTTCTTCGACCGCTCCTGGTACAACCGGGCCGGCGTGGAGCGCGTGATGGGCTTCTGCTCCAAGGACGAGTACGAGCTCTTCCTCGCCCAGTGCCCGGCCTTCGAGCGGATGCTCGTCGAAGACGGGCTGCTGCTGATGAAGTTCTGGTTCTCGGTGTCCCGCTCCGAGCAGCGCACCCGCTTCGCGATCCGCCAGGTCGACCCGGTGCGCCAGTGGAAGCTCTCGCCCACGGACCTGGCCTCGCTGGACCTGTGGGACGACTACACCGAGGCGAAGGTCGACATGTTCCGCGCCACGGACACCGCCCACGCCCCCTGGACGGTCGTCAAGAGCAACGACAAGCGGCGCGCCCGCCTGGAGACCATGCGCAGCCTGCTCTCGCGCATCGACTACGCCAACAAGGACCACGAGGCGGTCGGCAGCGCCGATCCCCTCATCGTCGGAGCCGCCGACACCCTGCTGGAGCCCGGGGAGGAGGACACGACGCTGTCGCCCACCCCGCTGTCCCCGGGAGCGGACGGGCCGGGCAACCACCCGGAGACCACCGCCCGTTGACGCTCTCACCACGTGACGAGGCCGGGCCCCCACTCCGAGGAGTGGGGGCCCGGCCTCGTCACGAGCGGTGTCCGGTCCTTCTCACCGCCCGGCGGCGGCGCGTGTCTGCGTGCGGTGGTCGAAGTACGCCCACACGGTCACCGCGACCAGGGCGGTGAGGCCGACGGCCAGGACCCGCAGCGCGCCCCCGGTCAGGTAGGCGACCAGGCCGGTCAGCCCTGCGCCGCAGAACATGATCAGGCGACTGACGAAACGGTCCTCGGGCGGCTGGGGATCCTCCCGGTCCTTCAGGTCGTGCACGGCGTCCTTGGCCGGGTGCGCGGAGCCGCGCCGGGCGCGCGCCCGGTAGGCCAGCGCGTAGCTGATGAGCGCGTACAGCGCGAGAGCGCCCAGGACCCAGAGCCAGACGTACGGGTCGTCACTCGATCCTCGTGCCAGGTACACGACACTTCTCCTTCTGCGGCGGGCTCACCGGTGAGCGGGACTCAACTGCTGCCGCCGCCGTGCCCCCGGGCGTCGCCGTCGCCGCCCTCGGGGTCCGCGGGACGGAAGCACGCCATCACCGTCTTGCCGTGCCGCTGACACCTCATGCCCCACTCGTCGGCGAGCTTCTGCACGATCGCCACACCGCGCCCGGAGACCTCACCCGGCTGGGCGTCGCGCTGGCGCGGCAGCCGGGGGTCCTCGTCGTGGACGCTCACGTGCAGGCAGTCACCGTCCCAGGTGAGTACCAGGTGGGCGTCGCTGTGCGCGTGGACGTGCGCGTTGGTGATCAGCTCCGACACGGCCAGCACCACCGAGTCCACCGTGTCCGGCTCCTCGGCGGCCCAGGGCAGGGCCTCGAGGCGCTCGCGTGTCCACTCCCGCCCGGCGCGCACTCCCTCCGACATGGGAAACGAGTGCGCCCACCCCATCGCCTTCACCGCCACGGCCCCGACCACCTCTCTTCCGACCACACGGGCGTCCTGCCAGAACCGACTACCCGGCACCCGGCCCGGCAGACATCGCCGGCCGCGGGCTCACCGCATCGAGCGGCCGGAGTGCGGGGGTCCCTGCCCGGATTCCGGAGGGGACTGCGGCCGCGTGGGCAGGGCCGCCCGGTTGCCCCTGTACGGCACGCGTACGCGAGCCGTACGCCGTCCGTACGGAGGTCCGGGTCTAGGATCGCTGGTGGAGGTGCTGCCATGTCGGAGCTGTTCGACGCCGTCGACGCGCTGGTCGCGTCCCGCTCGCCGCTGCCGCCCGCGCCGGAGCGCAAGCGGCTGCGCCAGGCGCACGGGCTGACGCTGGACCAGGTGGCCGCCGCGCTGAAGGTGCGCCGGGCGACCGTCTCCGGCTGGGAGTCGGCGAAGAAGCCGACCGAGCCCCGCGGCCCGGAGCGCGAGGCGTACGCGCGTCTGCTGAACCGGCTCGCGGAGCTGTACCCGGCGGCGCTGCCGGCCGGCCCGGCCCCCTCGGCTCCGACGGCACCCGCCGGGGCCGCACCTGCCTCCAGGGCCGCGGCCCCGGCAGCTGCCGCCCCGGCCGCGGCTCCGCCACCCTCGGCGTCAGCCGCTGCGCCGCCGGCTGCGGCGCCACCCGCGCCTGTCGCCCCGGCGCCCTCCGGGGCTGCGCCTCCCGCCGCCGAGCCCGCCGCTCCGCGCCGGGCGGCTGCGGCGGAAGCGGGGCGTGCACCTGGGAAGACGGCCGCTTCCCGGGGGACGGCCCCCTCACGGAAGGCACCTGCGGAAGCGGGGACCCCCGCCGATCCCCGCTTCGAGAACGGCCCCCTCGCCGTGGTCGATGCCGACTCCGAGGGGCGCGTCCTGGCGTACTGCACCGGCGGCCTGGTCCTCGACGTGCCCGCCACGACCCTGCCCGCCCTGGTCGCGTGGACCCTGGAGGAAGCGAGGCTCGGCCAGCCGAGGCTGGCCGGCGCGGGCAAGGACGGTGATCCCCTGCTCGTGCTCACGGAGACCGCGCTGGAGCGCTACGGCCTGCCCGTCGCCCTGACCGACGAGGAGAGGCGGACCGGACGGCTCCCGGAGGACCACAAGGTCGTCAGGCACCTCGCGCGTGCCGACTGGAAGCTCACCAAGCGGGGGTTCGGCCCATGGGCCCGGATCTACCGTCCGGCCACCGGCGCCGAGCGCGCCTGCGTCCAGCTCTGCGTCCCGTCCTGGCGCGCCCTCGACCCGCGCCACTGGGGGGACGCCGCCCAGCTGCCCCCGGCCGAACTCGCCCGTCTCCTCGGCCGGTACGCCTCCCTGGTGATGACGCCGCGCGGATCCACGGCCGTCACCGGACTGGAGCTGATGACCGCCCTGCACCCGCCGACACGCGCCTCGGAGCCGGACGCCCACGGCAGGCGGCACTCCGAGCGCAACCCGGGCAGCCTCGGCAAGGACCCGGTGGACTGCGCCCCGTGTGAGGCCCCAGACGGGCACCCGCTCCTGGCCGACCTGCCCCGCTTCCATGTCCGCGGCCCCGACGAGAAGTTGTTCGAGGAGGCGTACGACTGGGCGCGGCCGATGACCGACGACGAGTGCGCCCAGCGGCATCTGGTCGGCATCGACGTGAACATGGCCTTCGCCGCCGGAGCCAACGGCCTCGTCGTCGGCCTCGGCGGACCGACCCACGTGAGGGCACCGGAGTTCGACGCGAAGCTGCCGGGCTCGTGGCTGGTCGACCTGTCCCACGTCGACCTGTCCCGGGTGCGGACCGGCAAGGAGCGGTGGGCCGACCTGGACGCCGGTCTGCTGCCCAGCCCGTTCACCCCCACGGGCGAACGCCCCGAGGGCCCGGCCTGGTACGCCACCCCCACCGTCGCCTACGCCGTGGAACTCGGCTACGAGGTGCGCCCGATCGAGGCGTACCTCCGCTACGACAACGGCCGTTACCTGGACGCCTGGTACGGCCGGCTGCGCGACGCCTACCTGGCCACGATGGCGGACCTGGGGGTGCACGCCGACATGGCGCCGGCCGACTTCCTCGCGGCGATGGCCGGGTACCGCGACCGCGACCCGCAGGCGGCGATCGTCGCCGACGCGATCAAGGCGACGGTCAAGGGCGGACTGGGCAAACTCCGCGAGCGGCCCCGGGGCGAGGGCTGGCGGCCGGGCCGGCCCTGGCGTGCCCTGTCCCGCCCCACATGGCGGCCGGACATCCGCGCGGCGGTCATCTCGCGCACGCGGATCAACCTCCACCGCAAGATGGTGAAGCACGCGGCGTTCACCGGGCAGTACCCGGTCGCGGTCCTGTCCGACTGCGTCGTGTACGCGGCCGAGGGGACCGGTCCGCTGGACTTCCTGCCCTACCGGGAGGGCAAGCCCCTGCCGGGAGGGTTCAGACTGGGGGTCAACCCCGGTCTCGTGAAACACGAGGGCACCCAGACCGTGCTGTGGGGCGAAGAGGTCCGTGAACGGTTCGGCGCGCCGGAGCTCAACCTCGCCCGGTACATCAAGGACGGCGCCGTCACCGGCGCCGACAGCGGGGAGTAGCGGCCGATGAGCACCCTCGGGGAGGGCCTGGAGGCCGCCGTGCGCAAGGCGTTCACCCGCCCGGCGCCCAAGACCGCGCCCGCGCAGATGCGTTACCTGGTCCGGCAGCTCAAGGGCACCGGGCAGGTGGCCCGGTTGCTGCGCGTCTCCCAGCGCACGGTCGAGCGGTACGTGAAGAACCAGATCAGGAAACCGCGGCCGGACCTCGCCGCACGGCTGGAGCGCGAGGTGAACCGGCGGTGGCAGCCCCAGGTCCGGGCCAGGGCACGGCAGCGGGCGGCGACGACCGGCGGCATCGTCGTCGACACCCGGGCCCGGATCGGCTACACCGCGCCGATCGGGACGACCGACGAGGACCGGCTGCGCCACCTGACGGTGGCGCTGCCCCCGCAGTACGCGGCCCGGCTGTTCGAGGCCCAGCAGCAGGGCGCACCCGAACAACGCCTGCGCGAGATCACCGCCGAGGGCCTCAGGGAGATCTACTTCCAGGACGGCGGCCGCCGAGCAGGACAGCTCGAGGAGGTCCGCTTCACCGACATCGACCACGTCGAGTTCGACCTGTAGCCCCGTCAGGAGCCGGTGCGCGGCCTTGACATGACCTTCCCTCTGCGATCGGCTGCGGATCACCATGCCGAGATCCGGGGGGATCCTCATGAACCGCACGCTCCGTACCGCCCTGTGTTCCGTCGCCGTGGCGGGCCTCGCGGCCGGACCGACCGCCTGCTCCGAGGCGGTCGATCAGGTCGACAAGGCCGTGAACGAGACCTACCGGGTCACCTACGAGGTCACGGGCGAGAACGTGGACTCGATCGAGTTCCACGGGGGCGGCGGCACCGCCATGGAGCCGAGGATCGAGTCGGTGTCGAAACCGGAACTGCCCTGGAAGAAGACCGTCACCCTGCGCGGCATCATGCCTGCCGCCGTGATGCCCGTCGCCGTCGACCCGGAGGGCGCCGAGGTGACCTGCACGATCCTCTACAAGGGTGAGGTGATCGAGGAGCAGAGCGCCGAGGGCCTGGTGACCTCGGGCGGTTGCACCGCCGAGTCCCCGGTCGGAGGCTGACGGCCGGCGCACGGGGCGCGCGGCTCACCCCAGGCGCAGCAGGAGCGGGGGCGTCACCGCAGGCGCAGCAGGAGCAGGGCGACGTCGTCCAGGTGCGCGTGCGTGGGCAGGGCATGGCGGATCAGGTCGTCGGCCAGCTCGTCGAGGGGCCGTTCCCCGGTCGTGGTGAGGTAGTCGGCGACCGTCGCGATCGACTCCGTGATGTCGGCGCCCGGCGCCTCCACCAGACCGTCGGTGTACAGGGCCAGGAGCGAC
The DNA here is from genome assembly GCF_042878735.1 of Streptomyces sp. NPDC003456. Lineage (NCBI taxonomy): Bacteria > Bacillati > Actinomycetota > Actinomycetes > Kitasatosporales > Streptomycetaceae > Streptomyces > Streptomyces sp. NPDC003456. The sequence continues at coordinate 712,475 of NZ_JBIAOK010000001.1, read as the reverse complement.
CCGGCCGGCAGCGTCGTGGTCGAGACCGGGTAGAGGGCGTCGACGCCCGTGTCGATGCCCAGCAGCGGCCCCGGCTCCACGTCGAGCACCTCGGTGCGGGGCTCGGCCCCCGGCGTCCGCAGCAGCGGGGGAGGATGCCCGGCGCTGGCGAGGAACATCCGGCGCTCGGCGAGGTCGAGGTGCAGGTACAGGCAGGAGACGAACAGATCGGTCTCCAGGTCGAGCAGCACGCGGTTGGTGCGCGCGAGGACCTCGTCGGGCCGCCCGCCGGCGGTGGCGTGCACGGCGGTGCGCACCTGGCCCATCAGGGCCGCCGCGTGGATGCTGTGCCCCTGCACGTCGCCGATGACGGCGGCGGCGGACGTGTCCCCGAGGCGGATCAGGTCGTAGAAGTCGCCGCCGATGTCCATGCCGTGCGCGGCGGGCAGGTAGCGGGCGGCGACGCCGAGTTGGGGGACGGGCGGCAGGGTCACCGGCAGAAGCGCCTGCTGCAGCCCGTGCGCGAGGTCGTGCGTGGCGTCGTACAGGCGGGCCCGGTCCATCGCCTGGGCGATCAGCCCGCCCAATGAGACGAGCACGGCGCGTTCGCCGGCGCTGAACGTGCGCGGGCGGTCGTAGGAGAGCACGCAGCAGCCGACGCGGCGGTCGGAGACGACCAGGGGCAGGAAGGCCCAGGCGTGCTTCCCGCTGACCATGGTCGCCCGGGGGTACGCGCGGGACATCTCGCCGCGGTCGGAGAAGAAGGACGGGACGCCGCTCCGCAGGATGTGGCCGGCGGGCGTCAGGTCGGTGTCCAGGGGCAGGCCGTCGAGACGGGCGATCGTGCGGGGGTCGTACCCCCGCTGCCCGGTGATCTTCAGCCGGCCGGCGTCCGCCGCGGAGACGACGACGCTCTGGGCATTGAAGGCCGGCACGATCTGATCGCCCACCACATGGATCACGTCGGCCACGGTGACGGTCTGGCTGAGCGCCGCGGCGAGGTGGATCAGCTGGTGGATCCGGCCCGTGCCGGCGCCCTCGGGCGGGGCGGGTACCGGGGGCGCGGGAGACGGCGCGGTGCCCGTGGCACGGGAGTCGCGCCGGGGCTGAAGGAGCGCGCTGATCCCGCTGTCGCTCGGGTGCAGCTGGATGTCGAGCCAGGTGTCGGGCGGGCGCAGCGCCGTGTAGGAGACGGACTCGCGGCTGAAGACGGCCGTGCGGTAGTGGTCCTCGTGGACGGGGGTGTCGAGCCAGGGCACGGCCTGCCAGGGCAGGGTGCCCAGGAGGCGTTCGGGCCCCAGGCCGAGCAGCCGGGCGGCGGCGTCGTTGACGTAGGTGATGCGCCCCTCGAGATCGAGGCCGAGGGCGCCGATGGGCAGCCGCTGGACCAGGTCGGCGGCGGCGAGACCGGCCTGGGCCGTGTCCGGTTCCGGCGGGTGCAAGGGCACCGCGCGAGGCTGGTCCGGGACGAGGGAGGGGGTGGACGACTCCTCCAGCGCCTGGGTGACGCGCTGCGCACTGGACAGGATGTGGCCGCGCTCGCGACGGGTCAGGGAGGGCGGATGGGTCGCCGACCACACCAGGGCCAGGGCCCCCCACCGGCGCACGCCGTTGAGCGGGGCGAAGGCCAGCGCGAACCGGTACGGCAGCCCCGCCGCGGCGTTCGGGTACAGCCGGGCCAGGTCCTCCTGCCGTCCCACCCAGACCAGGCGGTCGTCCCGCACCGCCTCGGACAGCGGCCCCGCGGCCGACACGGCCACCCGCCACCAGGGCGCGACGGCCATCACCGGAACCCCGCACACGAGGGTCAGCCCCAGCACCGGCTCGGACGGCGACAGCAGGTACACGCCTCCGGCGGAAGCACCCGTGCGCCGCACCGTCGCGCTGAGCGTCTCCTCCAGCGACGAGCCGTCACGCACCTCGCCATCCAGCTGGTCCACATGTCGACCATAAGCGACAAAAGCCCCCTCCCGTGAGGTGGGTGGAGCACGGCGGCCCCGGCGTCCGGCCGCCGCCCGGCGGTACCCGTCGCGGGCGGCCGGTGTGTGGAAGGGTGGAGGAGAACGCCGATCCGCGAGGTGAGCACCATGTCGTTCCCGTGCCGGGCGTCCGGGCCCCCGCAGTGGTCCCGGTACGGCGGCCCCCCGGCGCGTCCCCTGGCCGTCCCCAGCCGTGTGCCGCAAGGTGAACGAGTCGCCGGACGGCGGGGAAGCGGTGGGTCCGTCCACTGAGGCGCTGTGGCGGCCGACACGCGGAAGGGGCGAGTGCGATGAGCGGAGCGGATCAGCACGCGGAGCCTCCGGAGCATCCGGAGGGGCCCGTGTCCGGCCCGAGCGGGCTGCCGGACCTGCTGGGCGTCGCCGCCGTCCTCGCCGAGGCCGACGGCCGCATCGACATGTGGAGCCCCCAGGCCGAGGAGCTGTTCGGCTACACCCGCGAGGAAGCGGTCGGGCAGTACGCGGCCCAGTTGCTGCTCAGCCCCGAACACCGGGAGACGGCCATCAGACTGTTCGCCGAGGTCATGATCACCGGACGGGGCTGGGCGGGCTCCTTCCCCGTCCGGCGCAAGGACGGCAGCGGCCTCATGGTGGAGTTCCGCAACATGCGGCTGACGGACAACCTCGGCGACCACTACGCCCTGGGACTGGCCACCGACCGGGCCCTGCTGCGGCAGGTGGAACGCAAGGTGGCCCTGTCCAGCCAGCTGGTCGCCCAGGCGCCGATCGGTCTGTCCGTCCTCGACACCGAGCTGCGCTACGTGGCGGTCAACCCGGCCCTGGCGTCGATGCACGGCGTCTCCGAGGCGGGTCACCTCGGCCGGGGCTTCCGCGAGATCCTGCCCGGCGCTCCCTTCGAGGCCGCCGAGAACCAGATGCTGGAGGTCCTGGCGACCGGTCTGCCCGTGGTGGACCAGCAGGTGGTGGGCCGTACCCGGGCCGACCCCGACCACGACCACGCCTGGGCCGTGTCGATCTACCGCCTCCAGGACCACGCCGGCAACGCCCTGGGCATCGCCAACGTCGTGGTCGACGTGACCGACCGCTACGAGGCGGCCAGGGAGGCCGAGCGGGCCCGGCAGCGGCTGCGCCTGATGGCCGACGGGTCCGCGCGCATCGGGACCACCCTGGAGGTGGAGCGGACCGCGCAGGAGCTGGCGGACGTGCTCGTGCCCGACCTCGCCGACATGATCGCCGTGGACGTGCTGGACTCCGTGCTGCGCACGGGCCGGCCGGACATCGGCGAGAAGCCGCCGCTGTTCCGCGCCCTCGCGGTGAAGACCGCCTACCCGACCGACGCCTCCGAGGCGATCATGGCGCCGGGCCAGCTCACCACCTACCACGCCGACCACCCGGCGGCCCACTGCCTGCGCACCCGCCAGCCCCTGCTGATCAGACACCTGGACAGCGGCGAGCTCCGCCGGGTTGCCGCCGACGCCGCCGCGGCCGACCTGCTCGCCCAGGCCGGCGTCCACACCGACATGGCGGTCCCGCTCATCGCCCGCGGGCAGATCATCGGGGTGATGAGCCTGGCCCGCGCGCGCAACCCGGAGCCCTTCGACGACAACGACCTCACGCTCGCCTGCGAACTGGCCTCCTCCGCGGCGCTGAGCATCGACAACGCCGTACTGCACCAGCACATCCGCACGGCCGCCGAGACCCTCCAGCGCAGTCTGCTGCCGCAGCCCTCGCCCCACCGCCCCGGCCTGGAGATCGCCGCCCGCTACCGCCCGGCGCAGGCGTTCAGCGAGGTCGGCGGCGACTGGTACGACATCATCCCGCTCAGCGGCGACCGCACCGCCCTGGCGGTGGGCGACGTCATGGGCAGCGGCATCCCCGCCGCCACGACCATGGGCCGGCTGCGCACCGCCACCTCCACCCTCGCCGCACTCGACCTCGAACCCTCCCGGATCCTCAGCCACCTCGACCGCATCACCCAGGGCCTCGACCCCTACATCGCGACCTGCGTGTACGCGGTGTACGACCCCCGGCTGCGCCGGCTGCAGGTGGCCTGCGCGGGGCACCTGCCGCCGGTCCTGGTGCGCGACGGCGGGCCGCCCGAGCTGCTCGACCTGCCCACCGGCACCCCGCTGGGGGTGGGCGGCGTCCCCTTCGAGAGCACGACCTTCGACATGCGCCCCGGCGACCAGCTCGTCCTGTACACCGACGGGCTGGTGGAGACGCGCGACGATCCCATCGACCGGCGCCTGGAGGACCTGGTGGACCTGCTGTCCCCGCCGTACGGCTCCGTGGAGGAGACCTGCGACCGGCTCCTGGAACGGCTGCGAGGGCCCACCGACCACGACGACGTGGCCCTGCTCATCGCCCGGGCCCGGCCGCTCGGCACTCCCGCCGAGGGCGCATGAAGCGGAACGGCCCCGGACACGGGGGCGGCCCGGCCCCCGCGACGGACGCGGGGGCCGGGCCGGCCCTGGTGTGCGGTGCGGAGTCCGTCAGCCCTGGCGGGCCTTGAAGCGCGGATCCTTCTTGTTGATCACGTACGTGACGCCCCGGCGGCGCACCACCTGTGCGCCGGGCTTGGCCTTGAGCGCGCGCAGCGACGTGCGCACCTTCATGTCGGTCTCCTCCGTGTCGGGCGCCCGGTCAGCGCCGGGCGGCGGCGCCGCCGTAGCGGCGCTCGAAGCGCTCCACGCGTCCTGCGGTGTCCACGACGCGCGAGGTGCCGGTGTAGAAGGGGTGGCTCGCCGAGGAGATCTCCACGTCGACCACCGGATAGGTGTGGCCGTCCTCCCACTCGACCGCGCGCTGCGAGTCGAGGGTGGAGCGGGTCAGCAGGGCGAAGCCGGCTGCCCGGTCGCGGAAGACGACCGGACGGGAGACGGGGTGGATCGCGGTCCTCATGGCTGTCCTTTCGTCGGGGGCCTCCCGCCGCCGGGCGGCGGGAGGCGGGCGGTCAGCGCTCCTCGCGGAACGGGACGTGGGCCCCGGCGACCGGGTCGTACTTGCGCAGGACCAGCCGGTCGGGGTCGTTGAGGCGGTTCTTGCGGGTCACGTAGGTGACGCCGGTGCCGGCCGTCGACTTCAGCTTCACGACGGGCCGCGCGCTGCTGCGTGCCATGAGGACTCCTTTCCCGCCGACACACGAGCCTTCGATTGACTCAGGCATGTCAGACATGGGTCTCAACCACCTGCACCGGCTCCGCATTCCCGAGCCACCCGCCCCGTCCGGCCGACCCGGTCGGGACGACCGCAGGGCCGGCGGAACCGGGAAACATGCCGCGGCCGGAGTCCCCGCGCCCCCGAGGGCGGAGAACTCCGGCCGTGTTCCGCCGGTGGCGCTACTTCGCGCCGAGGCCGGCGTCGTCCACCTCGGGCTTGCCGTCCGCCTTGAGCACCTTGTTGAGCAGCTTCAGGTCGTAGATGCCCTGCAGGCTGGGCTTCTCCAGCAGACCCGCCGTGACCGCGTGCTTCGCCTGCGTGTTCAGCGTGGAGGCCAGCGGGTCGTCGAGGAACGTGACGGACTTCCACGCCGGGTCGAGGACCTCGGCCGGCAGCGCCTTGCCCGCCAGCTCCTTCAGGGCCTTGTTGGCGGACTCCTTCGCCTTGTCGGGGTTGGCGTTGATCCACTCGTTGGTCCGCACCGAGCCGCGCAGCACGGCCTCGACGACGTCCGGGTGATCCTTGAGGAACTTCTGCGACACGATGATGTTCGTGATCACGAACTTCTTGTCCGGCCACAGCGTCGACTCGTCGAGCAGGACCTTGCCGCCCTCGGCGACCAGCTTCGAGGCGGTCGGCTCCGGCACCCACGCGCCGTCGATGGAACCGGACTTGTAGGCGTCCGGGGTGATCTTGTTGTCGGTGCGGACGACGGAGACGTCACCCGCGCCGCTCTTGGCGTCCACCTTCCACCCCTGCTCCGCGATCCAGTTGAGGAACGCGACGTCCTGGGTGTTCCCGTGCTGCGGCGTGGCGATCTTCTTGCCCTTGACGTCCTTCAGGGACTTGATCTTCTTCGGGTTGACGACCAGCTTGACGCCCCCGGAGGCCGAACCGCCGACGATGCGCAGGTTCTTGCCGTTGGACTTGGTGTACCCGTTGATCGCCGGGGAGGGGCCGATCCAGCCGATGTCGATGGCGCCCGCGTTCAGCGCCTCGATCTCGGACGGCCCGGCGTTGAAGGTCGACGCCTTGATGGTGGTGCCGCCGAGCTCCTTCTGGATCAGTCCCTCCTGGACGCCCACGAGAGCCGTGGCGTGCGTGAGGTTGGGGAAGTAGCCGATCTTCACCTGGTCGGCGGAGAGCTTCTCGGCGCCCGCCGCGACCTCGCTCTTCTTGCCGTCGTCGGTGGACTCGGAGCCGTAGCCGCAGGCGGTCAGCAGGAGGGGGAGCGCCGCGAGGGCGGCGAGGGTGCGCAGGCTGGTGAACGGTCTTGCGGCAGACACTGAGGTGTCCTCTCGGCAGATGAAGGATAGGGAAGGCGGGCGACGGTGTGGGGCGGGCCCGGGGCATGCGTCGAAGATCGCTCGCCGGCTCGGACGGGGAAGCCGTCCGGGCCGCCGGGCGGAGCGTGGGGGAGGGGTGGCACGACGCTCCGGCGCAGGAGTTCCCCGGCGACCCGGGAGGTCAGCGGGGTGTGCGGGAGCCGTCGGCCGGCGGCGTCGCGGTCTGCGACGTCTCAGGCGGGCCGACACATGGCACTCGCCGTACGGGCGAAGTCGATGTGCCGGCGTGAGGTCAGGAAAAGCAGCGCGAGGGCTGTGGAGTTGAGCATGCGCACGGCCACACCTCGCTGTTCCCTAGCTTTCCTACCTGGCTGCTAGGGATCGTGGCAGAAGACGGTCTCCGCCCCAAGAGGGTGTCCGTATGCCGGGCATCTGCATCTCGTTCAGTGAGATATGACGCCGGAATGCGTGAATTGGCTCGGTATGTCGACGGGCTTCTGGGTGCCGGACCGCTGCGTTCGCGTCACACCGGAAGGACGAAAGCGGGGTGGGTGCCGTTCAGCCAGTAGTCCCCGACCTCGCGGAAGCGGCGGGCGGCCGGCTCGTGCAGGGTGTGGGTGCGGGCGTTGCGCCAGAACCGGTCCAGACCCAGCCGCGCGGAGGCGGCGCGCGGGCCGAGGACGTCGAGGGCGCGCGTGGTGGACTCGTGTGCCGCCCGGGAGGCGGCGGCCTCGGCCATCGCGACGAGGACGGAGATCTCCGCGTACTGGTCGAAGCCGAGGTCGTCCCCGGCGGAGAGTCCCTCCCGCGCCGCGTCCAGGGCCTGGTCGGCGAGTGCGGAGGCGGAGCGGGTGAGGACGGTGAGTTCCCCGTAGGCGGTGAGCACGTGCGGATCGGTCGGGGCCTGGGGTGCCGCGGAGGTGAGGGGCCACGGTGTGTGGCTCGTCCTGCTGTACTCGCGCACCTCCGCCAGGACGCCCTCGGCCATCCCGAGCAGGAGCTGCACCGAGACCAGGCGCCCGACCGGTGCCGCCAGGGCGGCCGAGGGGGACAGGGCCTCCTCGTCCGCCGACAGCGAGCCGAGGACGTCGTCGTCGGCGACCGGCACGGCGTCGAACTCCACGCTGCCGCCGGCCACGAGCCGCTGGCCGAAGCCGCCGGTGTCGGCGTCCACCCGAACGCCCGGACCGGCGGGGTCGACCAGGACGGCCAGGGGCTCGCCCGTGCCGGCCCGGACGGCCCGGACCGCGAGGCGGTCGGCGACCAGGACGCCGGTCGCGTAACTCTGCCGGCCGTCGAGCACCCGCCGGCCGCTCCGCCCGCCGAGGACCGGCGAGGCCTCCTGGCGGGCCAGGCCGCCGCCCCAGCACCACTGTTCGGCCGTGGACCGCAGTGCCACGCGCGCGGCGAGGTCCGGCGAGGAGAAGAAGCGGGTGCCCCAGGACAAGTAGTAGTGACAGCCGAGCAGTTGGCCTATCGCCCCGTCGGCGGCGGCGATCTCCCGCAGGACCGCGCAGGCCGTCGCCCAGTCCGCGCCGCCGCCCCCGGACTGCACCGGCGCGAGGAGTGTCAGCAGCCCCGCCTCACGGAGCCTGGACACCTCGTCGAACGGGTGCTTGCCCGCCTGCTCCCTGGCCACGGCGTCCGTGGCCAGGTCGTCGGCGGCCTCCCGCGCCACGTGCAGCCAGTGCGCACGGCCGGGCCCGGTCCGCTCGGGCGCCGGGGCGGGGTCGGCCGGTGCGATGGCAACGCCCATGGCGGGCTCTCCTCAAGGTCGGTGGCAGGGTGTGGTGCCGGGGCTCTGCTGCTGGTCGGGCACGTACTTGTAGCCCACGCGCCGCACCGTGACGATCGTGTGCCGGTGGGCCGTACCGAGCTTGCGGCGCAGCCGCGCGATGTGGACGTCCACGGTGCGTCCGTCCCCGACGTGGTCGTAGCCCCAGACCGCGGCGACCAGCCGCTCGCGCGTGTGGACGTGGTGCGGGTGCTGAACGAGATGCGCCAGGAGAGCGAACTCCAGGTACGTGAGGTCGAGTTGCCGGCCGTCCACCTCGGCGACCTGGCGGGCCGGGTCGATGTGGACGGCGCCCTCGCCGGTGCGCGGGGCGGCGGCCGCGACGGTGGCCGCGAGGGGCCGGATCTCGGGCCGCGGGCCGTCCTCGGCGAACAGGTCCCGCAGGTCCGTGCCTTCGGGAACCACGACGAGGTAGCTGACGAGGCGCGGGGCGGCGGAACCGCCGCTGCCGTCGCGCCCCGCCTCACCCACCAGGTGGAGGCGGCGGGTCTCGACGGAGGGGGCGGCCAGGGGGGTGGTCCGGGCCGGGAGTGCCGTGGTCATGGGGATGTCCCTCAGAGGTGTGCGGGCCGTCGTGCTCCGGGTGCGGGCGCGGCCGGCCGCGGGGAAAGGAAGGGGGCTGAGCCGAGCGGCAGGGCCGGCGGGTGAGCCGGGTGCCTCAGGCGCAACAGCAGGCGGCGCTGACGACGTGACCGAAGTCGACATGCCGACGGCGAACGAGTCGCTGCTGTGTACGGGACATGTGCAACATCCTGTGCATCCTCCACGGACACCGTCAAGGGTTTCCTAGTAACTCGATAGGAAACGTGGGGAATGCCTCACGCCCGGGTGGCGGCACCGCCCGGCCGCACCCCCGGGCCGTCTCACGCCGGTGCGGTCGCCCGTTCCCCGCCGACCCCGTCCGCGGCCCCGGCACCGCTCAGGGCGCGCAGCAGCCGACGCGCCACCGCGTCGTTCTGGCGGAAGGCCGGGGCGTCGGTGCGGGGCCGGGCGAAGGCGGCCACCGACCGGCTGTTGGTGGGGGCGCCGAGCGCGAGGCGGCGCGGGTGCGGTCCGCCGAGGGCCGGGTCCAGGACGCGGGCGTCGACGGGGGAGACGCTCAGCAGCCCGGAGCGGTGGGTGCGGGTGGCGTCCGCGACCACCTCCTCGCTCAGGGAACCCCTGCGGAACAGGTCGCGCAGCAGCGGATCCTCGGTCCGGGCCAACGAAGGGGCGGGCAGGTACGCCTCGATCAGTGCCGTGGCGTGCACGGCCCGGCCGGGGACGGTGGGGCTGGTGGCGGTGAAGGTGCCCGCGGCCTCGTCGGTGCCGACCCGCATCCCGGCGCCCACGAACCGGACGACACCGGCCCGGGAGAGCGCGTGCAGTTGCCGCAGCCGGTCGCCGGGCGGGCCGGAGGCGAGGAAGCTGAAGAAGCCGTGCCACCAGCCGTCGAGGTGGTCCGCGACCGAGCGGGCGGTGAGCCGGCCGGAGGCGACCAGGCGCGGAAGCTGACCGTAGACGGAGAGCAGGGCGTGGAACGCCCCGAGGTCGGCGCTGAATTCGGGGTCCTCGCGCCGCGCCACGTCCTGGGCGATGTGCTCGCGCAGGAAGTCCTGGAACGCCTCGGGTGTGCGGAACGAGCGACCGTCCAGGGGGCGGTCGAGAGCCTCGAAGTCCAGCCGGTCCACCGGGTCCGGTACGGCCGCGGCGACGAGGGCGGCCATCTCGTCCGCGTACCAGTCGAGGCCGTCGTAGGCGGCGGCGAACTCGGGCCAGGCGAGGGCGGTGCGACCGGGGTGGGCGTGGAACAGCTCGTGGTAGTGGCCGTACCCGATCTCCTTGGCCATCAGCGGCCACACGTCACGGCGCAGGTCCAGCGGGCCGGACCGGGTGAGCAGCAGGTCCACCGCCCGGGGGCCGAAGTACCGGGGCAGCGCGGGGCGTGGGCCGCCCAGCCGGTAGCGGGTCTTGGAGTGGTACGGCACACCGCGCCGCGATCCGACGTGCAGCACGGGTTCGCGGCCTGACGGCACGTAGGTGAGCGACCCGCCGGGCCCGGGGCGGTACGTACCGCCCCGCCCCTCGGTGAGCAGGACCATCAGATCGATGAAGGCCAGTCCGAAGCCCCGCACGACGACGTGCTCGCCGGGACGGAGCCCGGAGAGGTCGGCGTCCGCGGAGAACTCGGGCGGGAGGTGGAAACGGCCGTGGCGGCGGGCGAACGCGGCGTGCGTGCGGTGCTCGGCCGCGGGCGCGGAGCCGAGGTGCCCCTGGGTGAGCACCACCAGGTCGGCGGCGAGCGGGGCGGTCCGGCCGGCGAGGTGGACGCACTGCCGGCCGTCCGGGGGGCCGGTGACGGCGGTCGCCGTGGTGGGGTGCACCTCGACGGTGACCGAGGGCGGCAGTTCGGCCACCGCCCGGCGGAACACCCAGTCCAGATAGGCGCTCTGAGCGCGCCGCGTCGGGAAGTCGGCTCCGCTCAGCGAGCGCAGCTCGGCCAGGACCTCCGCGTCCACGGGCTCGTAGCCCGGCGTGTGACGGGGGCCGCGGCCCGAGAACTGCGCGGCCCACTCGGCCAGCGACGGGCCGGGCCGCACCGGGCCCTCGATCGTGGAGGACTCGTCGGTGAACATGGTGACGTCCTCCGCCATGGAGTTCATCCGCAGCAGCGGGGACTGCTCGTGCCGCCACACCCGGCCGGGCCCGGGCGGATACGGGTCCACCAGGTGGATGTGCAACGCACGCGCGCCGTCCCACAGTTCGGGGGCGTTCGCCGCGATGCGCTCGACCAGGCCGGTGGCACGGGGTCCCGCGCCGACGACGACCAGGACGGCCGGTGACACGGCGCCGTCCGGGCCGTCGTCGTCCACGCCGTCTCCGCCGACTCCGTTTCCGCTCACGCTGTTTGGGCTCACGCCGTTTCCGTCGACGCCGTTCACCGGTCACCGCCGAGCACCGGGCGGGCGCCGGAGGCCGTCGCCGTCCGAAGCCGAAGGCGCAGGGCCGACAGGCGGGCCCGCGACCGTTGCAGCGGGGTCGGCGGCAGGGCGCGGGAGCCGCCGCGGGCGTAGTGCCGCTCGACGCGGGAGGAACCGGTGTCGCCGGCACGGAACGGGGGTTCGGCGGCGACGCGGAGGGACGTGACGTCGGAAGACGTGACCATGGAGGCTCTCCGGGGGAGGGAGTCAGGCGGGGGCGACCGCCCGGGGCGCTCGTGCCGGCGTGCGGCGGAACTGCCGCCGGGCGGACACGGAGCGCGGCCGGGAAGCTGCGTCGTCACGGTCGCCGCGTCCCTCAACGCGGCCTCGGAAACGGGCCCACGCGAGGCGGAGCCGTCCGTCGTCGATCGTATGTGCCCACGGCACACGTGTGTCAACAAGGCGGAGCGGCAGGCGGGCACGGGAAGGTCCGGCATCCGGTCGCTCCTTGACGGAACGCGCGTCGTCCTGCTCAATTAGGCGCATGAACGCCCAGCAGCGCTTGGTCTCGCGCGACCACATCGACTTCGGTCGGGTGTGGTCCGCGGCGTGTTGCGCCTGACTCGGCAGCGGGCCGTCTGACCGGCCCTTCCCTCCCTCGGTGACCCCGTCGCTGGCCGGTCTCCCGCTTCGCGCGCGCTGCCGCACCTGTTCTTCCTGACGCACGGCGTCGTCACTTCGCGTGTCCACCGGTCCGCTCTCAGGCCGGCCATCTCCCGTCGCACACCCGGCAGTTAGCCATGCCCGCGTGCGGTCGCTCCCGAAAGGCCCCCCTGCCATGCCCGTCGAGTTCCTCGGCATCGCCGCCACCAACGACGGCTCGGAAACCACCCCGCGCTCCGGCGCCGCCTTCGACAAGGACTACACCCTCCGCCTCGCCCGGGCCCACGAGGAGCACGGCTGGGACCGCGTGCTGTTCGCCTACGGGTCCGGCTCCCCCGACCCGGCTCCCGCCGCCGCGTACATCGCGAGCCGCCTGGACCGGCTGCAGATCCTCCTCGCGCACCGGCCCAACGTGTCGTACCCGACGTTCGCCGCGAAGACCTTCGCCACCCTCGACCAGATCAGCGACGGCCGGCTGACCGTGCACTTCATCACCGGCGGCAACGACCACGAACAGGGCCGTGAGGGCGACACCCTGACCAAGGACGAGCGGTACTCCCGCACCCGCGAGTACATCCGGATCGTCAAGAAGATCTGGACCACGCACGAGCCCTTCGACCACGAGGGCGAGCACTACCGCTTCCACGACTTCGTCAGTGACGTCTTCCCGGTTCAACAGCCGCGCCCCGGGATCTCGTTCGGCGGCTCGTCGCCCGCCGCTCACGCCGCCGGCGGTGCCGAGGCGGACGTCCACTGCCTGTGGGGCGAGCCGCTGGCGCGGACCGCCGAGCAGATCGAGCAGGTGAAGGCCGCCGCGCGGGCCGCCGGCCGCGCAGACGTCCCACGCATCCAGGTGGCCTTCCGCCCCATCATCGCCCCGACCGAGGAACTGGCCTGGGAGAAGGCCCACCGCACGGTCGGTGCCATCAGGGAGCTGGGCGCGGCCGGGCTCAAGCGCCGGCACCGCTCCGGTGCCCCGGAGAACACCGGGTCGCAGCGGCTGATCGCCATCGCGGAACAGGGCGAGCGCTACGACCGCGCCCTGTGGACCCCGACGGCCGCCGCCACCGGCGGCGCCGGCAACTCCAACGCCCTGGTCGGCACGCCCGAGACCGTGGCCCGAGCACTGCTCGACTACTACGACCTCGGAGTGGACATCCTCTCCGCACGCGGGTACGACCTGCTGGGCGACGCCATCGACTTCGGCCGCCACGTCATCCCCCTCGTCCGCGAGGAGGTCGCCAAGCGCGACGCCGAGCGGGCCGCCAGGGATGATGCCGAACGGGCCGCCCAGCGCGACACCGAGCGGGCCGAAGGACAGGGGCAGGCGGGGGCACGCGAGCCGGCCGGGGGCCAGGGCCGGACCCGGGCGGTGGTGGGCGCATGACGTCCGTGGCCCCCCTCCCGCCCGGCGCGGCGCAGCCGGCCGTCGTTCACGTCCCCGTCTCCGACCCCCGGGTGAGGCCCCTGCTGCGCGAACTCGGCCACGAGTACTCGACGCGCTACGGGAAGGACGCGCACGCCGAGATCTCCCGCTATCCCGACGAGGAGTTCACCCCCGCGCGCGGCGGCCTGCTCCTGCTGCTGCTGGAGCACGGCACCCCGGTCGCCGGCGGCGCCTTCCGCCGCCACGACGCGAGCACGGCCGAGCTGAAACGGATCTGGACCCACTCCGCACACCGCAGGCGCGGACTCGCCCGCCGGGTGCTCGGCGAGCTGGAGCGCGAGGCCGGCGCCCGCGGCTACCGGCGGATCTACCTGACCACCGGGCCCCGCCAGCCGGAGGCCCGCGGCCTCTACCTCGCCACCGGCTACACACCCCTGTTCGACACCGCGGCCGACCCGGAGACGATCGGCCCGCTGCCCTTCGAGAAGCACCTGCCTGCCGTCCCGCACAGCGGAAAGGCCACGGACCTGTGAAGCTTCCCGGGACCGGAGGACGCCTGCGCGGCGCCACCGCCCTCGCGCTCCTGCCGCTGCTGGGGCTGACCGCCTGCGGCTCCGGCGACACGGGCGGCACCGCGGCCACCGGAGCCCATGCCTCGCCCGCCCCCAGCGACGACCCCGTCGCCGCCGTGCGCGGGGTGGCCTCCGCCGCCGCCCTGCTCCCGGCCGGCGTCCGCCGCTCCGGGACACTGCGGGTCGGCAGCTCCATCGGCTTCCCGCCGGGCGCGTACCACCCGGACGGCCCGGACAAGGCTCCCGCGGGGCAGGACATCGACATCGCCGACGCGGTCGCCAAGGTCCTTGAACTGCGACTGCTCCGCCAGGACGCCTCCTTCGAGACGATCCTGCCCGCCCTCGACAGCGGCAAGTACGACGTGGGAACGGGCAACAAGGACGGCACCTACGCCCGGATCCTGAAGAAGTGGGGCACGTCCGCCTCCGCGATCGACAGATCGCGCATCAACCCGCCCGAACACCCCTAGAAGCCGAGCAGGAACACCACGATGGCATCCACCACCGACGCCGCGCCCTCCGGCACGGCCCCCGCGGACACCCGCCCCGACACGACCGGCCCGGCCTCCCTCAAGGTCGTCCCGGCACGCCACTACGCCCGCTGGGCGGCGGCCGCCGCCGTGGCCGTGCTGGTCGCCCAGTTCGTGCACGGCCTGGCCACCAACCCCGTATGGGAGTGGGGCGTGTTCAGCGACTACGTCCTGTCCGAGACGATCGTGGAAGCGGTGTGGGTCACCCTCCAGCTCACCGCCTACGCCACCGTCCTCGGCTTCCTGCTGGGCACGGTCCTGGCCTTCATGCGGTTGTCCCGCAGCCCGGTGCTCCAGACCGTCGCGTGGACGTACATCTGGGTCTTCCGGTCGATCCCGATGATCGTGCAGCTGGTCTTCTGGTTCAACCTCAGCGCCCTGTACAAGGAGTTGGGCGTCGGCATCCCCTTCGGGCCGGTGTTCTGGTCGGTGGACAGCAACGGCCTCATCGGCACCATCGGCGCCGCCGTCATCGGGCTGACACTCCATCAGGCAGCGTACGCCGCCGAGATCGTGCGCGGCGGCGTCATCTCCGTCGACCCCGGTCAGCTGGAGGCCGCCGCGGCCCTGGGCATCCCCCGGCTGCGTCAGATCCGGCGCATCGTCCTGCCCCAGGCCATGCGCGCCATCCTGCCCACGGCCGGCAACGAGATCATCGGCCTCCTCAAGGGCACCTCGGTGGTCTACGTGATGTCCATCGGCGAACTCTTCTACCAGGTCCAGGTCATCTACGGCCGCAACGGCCGGGTCGTCCCGCTGCTGCTGGTCGCCACCGCCTGGTACGTGGTGCTGACCTCCCTGCTGTCGGTCGCCCAGTACTACGTCGAACGCCACTACGCCCGGGGTGCCGACCGCACCCCGCCCCCCACCCCCTTCCAGCGCGCCCGGCGCCTGGTGCGCACCCTGCGCGCCGCGGCCGCCCGGCGCGACCAGCCGGTCCTGCCGCTGAAGACCCTCGGACCCCTGGGAGAGAGCCGATGAGCGAGGTCATGGTGGACGTGCACGGCGTCCACAAGAGCTTCGGCCCGCTGGACGTGCTGCGCGGCGTCGACCTGCGGGTCCGCGCCGGCGAGGTCACCGTCGTCCTCGGCCCGTCCGGCTCCGGCAAGTCGACCCTGCTGCGCACCATCAACCACCTGGAGAAGGTCGACCGCGGCTGGATCACCATCGACGGCGAACTCGTCGGCTACCGCCGCTCGGGCAACCGACTGCACGAGCTGAAGGAGAAGGACGTCCTGAAGCAGCGCACCCACATCGGGTTCGTCTTCCAGAACTTCAACCTCTTCCCCCACCTGAACGTGCTGGAGAACCTGATCGAGGCCCCGGTGTCCGCGCTGCGCCGCCCGCGCCGGGAGGCCGAGGAGACGGCCCGCAGGCTGCTCGGCCGTGTCGGGCTCGCCGACAAGGCCGACGCCTACCCGCGCCAGCTCTCCGGCGGCCAGCAGCAGCGCGTCGCCATCGCCCGGGCGCTCGCCCTCGAACCCAAGGTGCTGCTGTTCGACGAACCCACCTCGGCCCTCGACCCCGAACTGGTCGGCGAGGTCCTCGACGTCATCAAGGACCTGGCCCGCACCGGCACCACCATGATCGTCGTCACCCACGAGATCGGCTTCGCCCGCGAGGTCGCCGACACCGTGGTCTTCATGGACGGCGGCGTCGTCGTCGAGCAGGGGCCGCCCCCGGCCGTCCTCGACGCCCCGCAGCACGAGCGCACCCGCGCCTTCCTCTCCAAGGTCCTCTGAGCCGGCCGGCTCGGAACCCTTCCCCCACCCACCCGTTCACGCACGCAAGGAGCACCCCGTGGCCACCGCCCTCACCACACGCCGTACCAGCGCCGCAGCAGCACTCGGACTCGCCGCCGCCCTCGTCCTCGCCGGCTGCGCCGATCCCGACGACGGCGGCACGACCGAGGTCGCGGCCACCTCCGGCGGCACCATCAAGATCGACACGAGCCCGGACCAGAAGCGCGTCACGACCGCCGAGGTCGCCTCCATCGCGGCACAGGTGCCCGAGCGCATCCGCAAGAGAGGGACCCTGGAGCTCGTGGCCTCCTCCGGCTCCGCCGCCCCGCTGACCTTCTACGCCACCGACAACAAGACCGTCATCGGCGTGGAGCCCGACCTCGCCCACCTCGTCGCCGACGTCCTGGGCCTGAAGCCGCACATCAACACCGTCTCCTGGGAGAACATCTTCGTCGGCCTCGACAGCGCCAAGTACGACGCCGGCCTCAGCAACATCACCGTCACCGAGGAACGCAAGGAGAAGTACGACTTCGCCACCTACCGCGAGGACAACCTGGGCTTCGAGGCGAAGAAGGGCAGCGGCCTGAAGGTCACCGGCCCGAAGGACGTGGCGGGCAGGACGGTCGCCGTCAGCAGCGGCACCAACCAGGAGAAGCTCCTGATCGAATGGAGCAAGGAGAACGAGAAGGCCGGCCGCGAACCGGTGGACATCAAGTACTACCAGAACGACAGCGACACCTATCTCGCCCTGCAGTCCGGCCGCATCGACCTCTACCTCGGCCCCAACCCGACCGCCGCCTACCACGCGGCCACCACCGGCAGGACCGAGGTGGTCGGCACCTACTCCGGCGCCGGCGCCACCCTCCAGGGGCTCATCGCCGCCACCACGAAGAAGGACAGCGGCCTCGTCGAGCCGCTCGCCGACGCCATCAACCACATCATCGACAACGGCACCTACGCGAAGGTGCTCAAGCGCTGGGGCCTGTCCGACGAGGCCGTCCCCACGTCGCAGATCAACCCGCCCGGCCTGCCCAGGACCAACAAGTAGGCGACTGCCGCAGGAAGGCCCCCGCATGTCCTCCACCCCCTCGTCACCACTGCACCTGGCCGTAGCCCTGGACGGCACCGGCTGGCACCCCGCCTCCTGGCGCGAGCCGCAGGCCCGGCCACGGGAACTGTTCACCGCCGCCCACTGGGCCGGCCTCGTCGCCGAAGCCGAGCGCGGACTGCTCGACTTCGTCACCGTCGAGGACGGACTCGGCCCGCAGTCCTCCCACTTCCTCGACCCCGACGAGCGCACCGACCAGGTGCGCGGCCGTCTGGACGCCGTGCTCATCGCCTCCCGCGTCGCGCCGCTGACCCGGCACATCGGCCTGGTCCCGACCGTGATCGCCACCCACACCGAGCCGTTCCACATCTCCAAGGCGATCGCCACCCTCGACTACGTCAGCAACGGCCGCGCGGGCCTGCGGGTGCAGATCACCGCACGCCCGAACGAGGCCGCGCACTTCGGCCGCCGCACCGTCCCCCGCATCGACGCCTACGACAGCCCGGACGCCCTGGAGACGGTGACCGAGCTGTTCGACGAGGCCGCCGACCACGTCGAGGTCGTGCGCCGCCTGTGGGACAGCTGGGAGGACGACGCCGAGATCCGGGACGCCGCCACCGGGCGGTTCATCGACCGCCGCAAACTGCACCACATCGACTTCGAAGGCAGGTACTTCAAGGTCAGAGGGCCCTCCATCACCCCCCGCCCGCCGCAGGGCCAGCCGATCGTCAGCGCCCTCGCGCACGACACCGTCCCCTACCGTCTCGTCGCCCGCGCCGCCGACGTCGGCTACGTCACTCCGCACGACACCGACGAGGCCCGCACGATCGTCGCCCGCATCCGCGCCGAGCAGCGCGACGCGGGACGGGAGGCTGATCCGCTGCACGTCTTCGGCGACCTCCTCGTGTTCCTCGACGAGGACCCGGCCGGCGCCGCCGCACGCCGCGAGCGGCTCGACACGCTCGCGGGGCAGCCGTACACGAGCGACGCCCCCGTCTTCACCGGCACGCCCGCCCAACTCGCCGACCTGCTGCAGGAGTGGAGCGGTGCCGGACTCTCCGGCTTCCGGCTGCGGCCCGCCGTCACCGGCCACGACCTGCCGGCGATCACCCGGGGGCTGGTCCCCGAACTCCAGCGCCGTGGCGCCTTCCGCCGGACCTACGAGGCCGCCACCCTGCGCGGCCTGCTCGGCCTGGCCCGCCCCGCCAACCGCTACGCCGCCTGAGCCGGAGGGACCCGCACCGATGACCGCACCGCTGAAGCAGATCCATCTGGCCGCCCACTTCCCCGGCGTGAACAACACCACCGTCTGGAGCGATCCCCGGGCCGGCAGCCACATCGAGTTCAGCTCCTTCGCCCACTTCGCACGGACCGCGGAACGCGCCAGGTTCGACTTCCTCTTCCTGGCCGAAGGGCTCCGCCTGCGCGAACAGGGAGGAGAGATCTACGACTTGGACGTGGTCGGCCGCCCCGACACCTTCACCGTCCTCGCCGCGCTCGCCGCCGTCACCGAACACCTGGGCCTGGCCGGCACCATCAACTCCACGTTCAACGAGCCCTACGAGGTGGCCCGCCAGTTCGCGAGCCTCGACCACCTCTCCGGCGGACGCGCCGCCTGGAACGTCGTCACCTCCTGGGACGCCTTCACCGGTGAGAACTTCCGGCGCGGCGGATTCCTGCCGCAGGAGCAGCGCTACTCGCGCGCCGAGGAGTTCCTCACCGCGGCGCACACGCTCTTCGACTCCTGGCACGGCGACGAGATCCTCGCCGACCAGGAGACCGGCCGGTTCCTGTCGGACGCCAAGGCCGGCTCCTTCACCCACACCGGCGCGCACTTCGACATCCACGGGCAGTTCAACGTTCCCCGCTCCCCGCAGGGCCGCCCCGTCGTCTTCCAGGCCGGGGACTCCGACGAGGGCCGCGAGTTCGCCGCCGCCGAAGCCGATGCCATCTTCAGCCGGCACGGCACGCTCGACGCCGGCCGGGCCTTCTACACCGACGTCAAGTCCCGCCTGGCCAGGCACGGCCGCCGGCCCGACCAGCTGCTCATCCTGCCCGCCGCGACCTTCGCGCTGGCCGACACCGATGCCGAAGCGGAGGAACTCGCCCGCGAGGTGCGCCGCCAGCAGGTCAGCGGAGCCACCGCCCTCAGGCACCTGGAGTTCGTCTGGAACCGGGACCTGTCCGCCTACGACCCGGACGGGCCCCTGCCCGACGTCGACCCGGACCTCGGCGACGACCACATCTCCCAGGGCCGCGCACAAGTGCGCATGTACCGCGACCCGCTGGCCACCGCACGCGAGTGGCGCCGGCTGGCCGAGGCCCACGGGTGGTCCATCCGCGACCTGGTCATCCACACCGGCAACCGGCAGAACTTCGTCGGCTCACCCGCCACCGTCGCCCGGACCATCAACGACCTCGTCCAGGCCGACGCGAGCGACGGATTCATCCTCGTCCCGCACCTCACCCCGACCGGCCTCGACGAGTTCGCCGACAAGGTGGTGCCCCTGCTCCAGGAACGGGGCGTCTTCCGGACCGAGTACGAGGGCACGACCCTGCGCGACCACCTCGGCCTGGCCCACCCGGACGGCGGCCGCGCGGAGCGGGCCGCCTCCTGAACCACCGCGGACGATCAGCCGTCCGACGCGGCCCGGTACGCGGCGGCGTTGCGCACGAACAGCTCGTGCAGGTCGCGCACGGCCCGGGCGGCGGAACCGGAGTGCCGGCGCTGCAGCACCAGCAGCACCTCCGTCCCGTCGCCCGCGAGCGGCCGCACGGTGATCGTGCCGCGCCGCTCCAGCGGGTCCCCGACGACACTGAAGTCCGGCAGCACCGTGGCCCCCAGCCCCTCGGCGACCATCAGCTTGCCCATCTCCGCGCCGTCGGTGGAGTACGAGAACACCGGTGCCCGCCCCCGGAGCAGGCGGTGCAGGAAGCGGTGCATGACGTACCCGGACCGCATGACGATCAGCGGCTCGGCCAGCAGGCTGTCCGTGTCCACCGCGTCCAGGGCGGCGAGCGGACTGTCCGGCCGCACACACACCACGGGCCGCCCGCACAGCAGCTCGGTGGCCTCGAAACCGGGCGGCAGGTCGTCGCCGCGCAGATAGTTCACCAGCCCGAGGTCGAAGGACCCCTCCAGCAGCCCCCGGTGGATCTCGGACTGCTGCGCACCCACCAGCTCCACCTGGGTGACCGGGTGCGCGGCCCGGAACTCCCGGACCGTCGGGATGACCAGCGGTACGGTGGCCGTGTTCACCGTGCCGAGCCGGACCATGCGGCTGATGCGGTGCTGGTCCCCGGCGGCGTCGCGCAGCCGGTCGACCGCGTCCAGCACCGTCATGATGTGCGGCAGCAGCTCCCGCCCCTCGTCACTGATCTTCGCCCCGGAGCGCTTGCGCTCCAGCAGGTCCACGCCGAGCTCCCGCTCCAGATTGCGCACGGTCTCGCTGAGGGCCGGCTGGGACAGGTGCAGTTCCTCGGCGGCCCGCCGCAGCGACCCCAGGCGGGTCACCGCGGCGATGTATTCGAGCTGTTCGATACGCACGGGAACGAGACTGCCGATCGCACGGAGCCGGGTTCAAGGGAATCCCTGTCACAACCTCGTGAATACCGAAGCCCAGCATGTGAAATCGAGCCGGGCATTCTTGACCGGCCGGATGTCGCGCTGCTTTGATCGAAGCATGAAGCGACAGGATCTCACGCGGCGACGCCATGTCGATCTCGCGCGTGTCTGCAGCTCCCGCTGTCGCCGCCGGGCCTGAGCGCACCGAGGGAAACCCTCCCACCCCGCTCTCCCCGCCTTCCCCTTCCGTGAATCGCCGTCCCGGCCGCATTCCTGCGTGACGACGGCTTTCCAGGGACGTCACCGAAACGCGCCCGCATGGCCGGAAGGCGCTCCGTCACGCTTTCACCCCGCATTCGCCGGCCAGGAGTTTCCCATGCCCGAATTCCCCGGAACCGACCCCGTCCGCTTCGCCTACTGGGTGCCGAACGTCAGCGGCGGCCTGGTCACCAGCACCATCGAACAGCGCACCGACTGGAGCTACGCGTACAACCGCGAACTGGCCGTGCTCGCCGAGAACAACGGCTTCGACTACGCCCTCAGCCAGGTGCGCTACATGGCCAGCTACGGCGCCGAGTACCAGCACGAGTCGACGAGCTTCAGCCTCGCCCTGCTGCTCGCCACGGAGCGGCTCAAGGTCATCGCCGCCGTCCACCCGGGGCTGTGGCATCCCGGTGTCCTCGCCAAACTCGGGGCCACCGCGGACCACCTGTCGGGCGGCCGTTTCGCCGTCAACGTCGTCAGCGGCTGGTTCAAGGGGGAGTTCACCGCCCTCGGCGAGCCCTGGCTGGAGCACGACGAGCGCTACCGCCGGGCCGAGGAGTTCATCACCGCCCTGCGCAGCATCTGGACCGAGGACCACGCCGAACTCGCCGGGGACTTCTACCGGTTGCGTGACTTCTCCCTCAAGCCCAAGCCGCTGAACGGCCCCGGGCGCCCGCATCCGGAGATCTTCCAGGGTGGCAACTCCACCGCCGCCCGCGCCATGGCCGGCCGCGTCTCCGACTGGTACTTCAGCAACGGCAAGGACTTCGACGGCGTCACCGAGCAGATCACCGACGTCCGCGCGTCCGCCGCGCACGCGGGGCGCAGGCCGCCGAAGTTCGGCCTCAACGGCTTCCTCATCGCCCGCGACACCGAGGCCGAAGCCCGGGAGACGCTCCGCGAGATCGTCGCCAAGGCCGACACACCGGCCGTCCACGGCTTCCGTGACGCCGTTCGCCAGGCCGGGCAGTCCACCGCCGACCGCAAGGGCATGTGGCAGGACTCCACCTTCGAGGACCTCGTCCAGTACAACGACGGCTTCCGCACCGGCCTCATCGGCACACCCGAGCAGATCGCCGAGCGCATCGTGGCCTACAAGCGGCTCGGCGTCGACCTCTTCCTCCTCGGCTTCCTGCACTACCTGGAGGAGGTCGAGTACTTCGGCAAGCGGGTGCTGCCCCTGGTCCGCGAACTGGAAGCACGGCAGCCCGCGTCCGAGCCGTCCGCCGCACACGTCTGACCGCCCCCCACGAGAGGAAGACGCCTCATGAGCACCGTCGCCCGCACCGACTGGCAGACCGCCCCCCGCCCCGAGAATGCCGAGGGCTGGATCGCCCGGGCCGCCGAGGTCGCCGCCGTCCTCGCCACCGACGCCGCAGCCCGGGACAAGGCCGGTGCCACCCCCCACGAGGAGGTCCGCCTGCTGAAGGACTCCGGACTCGTCACCCTGCTCGGGCCCGTCGAGCACGGGGGAGGAGGCCAGGACTGGCCGACCGCCTACCGCGTCGTCCGCGAGGTCGCCAAGGCCGACGGCTCCATCGGCCAGCTCCTCGGCTACCACTACCTGTGGAACTGGGCCGCCCGCCTGGTCGGCACCCGCGAACAGTGGGAGCACGTGGAGGCCGAGGCCGCGCGGGGCCGCTGGTTCTTCGGCGGCGCCGTCAACCCCCGCGACGCCGATGTGACCGTCCGCGACGAGGGCGACACCCTCACCTTCACCGGCCGCAAGACGTTCTCCACCGGCAGCAAGGTCTCCGACGTCACCGTGCTCGAAGGCGTCCTGGAGGGCACCGACGACCACGTCTTCGCCATCGTTCCCTCCGACAGCGAGGGCCTGACCTTCCACGACGACTGGGACAACATCGGCCAGCGCCTCACCGAGAGCGGCGGCGTCACCCTCGACGCCGTCCGCGTGCCCTGGTCGGCCGCCGCGGGATACGTGGACAAGCAGTTCCGCCCCCGCGTGTACAACACGCTCAACGTGCCGACGATCCAGCTGGTGTTCGTCAGCTTCTACCTCGGCATCGCGGCCGGCGCCCTGGAGACCGCTGCCACCTACACCCGCGCCAAGTCCCGCCCCTGGTTGCACGGCGGCCACGACCGCGCCGTCGACGAGCCGTACGTCATCGACACCTACGGCGACCTCACCGCCAAGCTGTGGGCCGCCGAGGCGCTGGCCGACGCGGTGGCCGCCGAGGGGCAGAAGCTGCACGACGACCCCGACGCGGTCACCGAGCAGGCCCGCGGCGAGTTCGAGGTGCGGGTGGCCGCCGTCAAGGCCCGTGCCACCGACGTCGCCCTGGAGATCACCCACCGCATCTTCGAGGTGACCGGCGCACGCGCCACCGCCTCCGCCGAAGGGCTGGACCGCTTCTGGCGCAACGTCCGCACCCACACCCTGCACGACCCCGTCGCCTACAAGCGCCGCGAGGTCGGCCGCCACGTCCTCACCGGCGAACTGCCCCAGCCCACCTGGTACTCCTGAAAGGACCCCCTCCCCATGGCCACGATCCTCTCCGTCTCCGGCAGTCCCTCCGCGACCTCGCGCACCGCGCGCCTGCTGCGCCACCTCGACCAGCGGCTCATCGCGCAGGGGCACCAGGTGATCCCCTTCGACGTCCGCACCCTCCCCGCCGAGGCCCTCCTCGGTGCGGACTTCCGTCACCCCGCGATCGTCCGGGCCACCGCCCTGGTCGAGCAGGCGGACGGGCTCGTGGTCGGCACCCCCGTCTACAAGGCCGCCTACTCCGGGCTGCTGAAGTCGCTGCTCGACCTGCTCCCGCAGTTCGCCCTGGCCGGCAAGACGATCCTCCCCCTGGCCACCGGCGGCTCCACCGCACACGTCCTGGCCATCGACTACGCCCTGCGCCCCGTCCTCAGCTCCATGGGCGCGACCCACATCGTCCCCGGCTGGTTCACCCTCGACAAGGACATCACCGCCGGCGACGACGGGACCCTGACCGTCGCGCCCGGCTCGGCAGAGGCCCTGGCCCAGGTCACCGACCAGTTCTCCGCCGCCCTCGGCGGCCGTACGACCGTGCTGGCGGCCACCGGATGAGTCCCGCCCATGTGATCGCCGACGACGCCGAGGCCCTCGCCGTCGCCGCCTCGCTCGCGGAGGAGTTCCGCAAGGGTGCCGCCGAGCGGGACGCCCGCCGCCGGCTCCCGCACGCGGAGGTGGAGCGGCTCTCCGCCTCCGGGCTGCTCGGCGTGACCGTACCGGCCGGGTTCGGCGGGGCGGACGTCGGCGCGGGCACCCTCGCCGAGATCTTCCGGCTGCTGGCCGCCGCCGACGCCAGCCTCGCCCAGATCCCGCAGAGCCACTTCGTCTACGTCAACGTGCTGCGCCGGCAGGGGACCCGGGAGCAGCAGGAGTTCTTCTTCGGCGAGGTGCTGGCGGGCAGGCGGTTCGGCAACGCCCAGTCCGAGGCCGGGACCGCGCACGTGCAGGACATCCGCACCCGCCTCCTGCCCGGCCCGGACGGCTCGTACGTCCTCGACGGGGTCAAGCACTATTCCACGGGCGCCCTGTTCGCGGACTGGATCCCTGTCCTCGCCCGGGCGGAGGACGGCACCCTGCACGTGGCGTACGTACCGCGCGACGCCCCCGGGCTCACCGTGGCCGACGACTGGGACGGCATGGGGCAGCGCACCACCGCCAGCGGAACGGTCCGGCTGGAGGCCGTGCGCGTCCCGGCCGGGCGGACCGTTCCGCACCACCTCACCTTCCAAGGCCCTCAACTGCACGGTGCGGTGGCCCAGTTGCTGCACGCCGCCATCGACACCGGGATCGCCTCCGGCGCGCTGGCCGAAGCGGTGGAGTTCGTCCGCACCAAGAGCCGCCCCTGGTTCGAGAGTGTCGAGGAGGGGCACGCCACCGCGGCGCAGGACCCGCTGCTGATCCAGCGGTTCGGCGAGCTGGCGGTCCGGGAGCGGGCCGCAGCGGCGCTGCTGCGCGAAGCCGCCCGCCTCGTCGACGCCGCCCGTGCCGACCTGACCGACGACTCCGCCGCCGAGGCCTCCATCGCCGTGGCCGCGGCCAAGGTGACGGCGGCCGAGGCGGCGGTGGAGATCGCCGGCGCGCTCTTCGAGGTCGCCGGGACGCGCTCCGCTCTCGACTCCCTGGGCCTGCACCGCCACTGGCGCGACGCCCGCACCCACACCCTGCACGATCCGGTCCGCTGGAAGGTCCAGCACATCGGCCGCCACGTGCTGAACGGCACCAGACCGCCGCGGCACGGCCTTCTCTGACGTCCCGCCGGCACTTCCGATCGGAGACCCGCGTGTCCCTCACCTTCCACTGGTTCCTGCCCACCAACGGCGACAGCCGCCATGTCGTCGGCGGCGGCCACGGCACCCCGGCCACCGAGTCCGGCCGCGACCGGCCGCCCACGGTCGCCTACCTGAGCCAGATCGCCCGTGCCGCCGAGGACCTGGGCTTCGCCGGTGCGCTCACCCCGACCGGCGCCTGGTGCGAAGACGCGTGGCTGACCACCGCCATGGTCAGCCAGCAGACCGAGCGGCTGAAGTTCCTCGTGGCCTTCCGGCCCGGCTTCGTCTCGCCCACCCTCGCCGCGCAGATGGCCTCCACGTTCCAGCGGCAGACCGGCGGCCGCCTCCTCCTGAACGTCGTCACGGGCGGCGAGAGCCACGAGCAGCGCGCCTACGGCGACTTCCTCGACAAGGACTCCCGCTACCGCCGCACCGGCGAATTCCTGCACGTCGTACGGGAGTTGTGGGCGGGCAAGACCGTCGACCTGCACGGCGAACACCTCCAGGTCGAGGACGCCCGCCTCGCGCGGGTGCCCGATCCCGTGCCCGAGGTCTACTTCGGAGGGTCCTCACCGATCGCCGGCGAGATCGCCGCCCGGCACGCCGACGTGTATCTCACCTGGGGTGAACCGCCCGCCCAGGTCGCGGAGAAGATCGCCTGGATCCGGGCGCTCGCGGCCGCGGAAGGCCGCAGCATCCGTTTCGGTATCCGGCTGCACGTCATCACCCGCGACACCTCGGAGCAGGCCTGGGCCGAGGCGGAGCGGCTGCTGGCGGGCTTCGACCCGCAGACCGTCGCGTCGGTCCAGGCGGGCCTCGCCCGCAGCGAGTCGGAGGGGCAGCGGCGGATGCTCGCCCTGCACGGCGGGGGCAACCGCGAACGCCTGGAGATCCACCCCAACCTGTGGGCCGGTATCGGGCTCGTGCGCGGAGGCGCGGGCACCGCCCTGGTCGGCAGCCACGACGAGGTCGCCGACCGCGTCAAGGAGTACGCGGCGCTGGGCATCGAGGAGTTCGTCCTCTCCGGCTACCCGCACCTGGAGGAGGCGTACTGGTTCGGCGAGGGAGTCCTGCCCAGGCTGGAGGGTCAAGGGCTGTGGCAGCATCCCCTCGGCGCGCGGACGGCGCCCTCCGCGCAGGTGCCGTTCGCCGGCGCCCGGAGCGCCTGACGAAGGCGGGGCTTGCGGCCCAGGCGGCGCGGATGCCCGTTCGAGGGAGTGAACCGGCAATCTCCGGCACTCATCTCCTGCCACCGATCGGGCTCCATCCGTAACTATTCCCTCCCGGTTTCCTTGCGGCGCGCTATGTTGATGGAATCTCAACTGGGGTGAACCACACGACACATGCGCGCATCGGGGGATCGTGTGAGTACCACGGATCTGCCACCGTCATCACGGCCGACATCCGAGCCGTCCACGCCGCCGGCGGCGCCTGCTGCTCCGCCGCCCACCTCACCGTACGCCAGTGAGGCCACCCGTCTGCTCTGCGCGGGCGCCTACCTCGACGCCCCCTACCGGGACCGGGTGATCGAGGAGCTGCATCTCAACGAGCAGCGGATCGTGGCGCCCTCGCTCGGCTTCGACGCGGCCCGGGTCCTGGCTCACGCACTGCGCGCCCGGCGTATGGAGCTGGCCTGGGCAGGCGCGATCGTCGGCCTGTGGTTCGTGGGCCTCCTGGTGACCGACATGCTGCTGGCCGGTTACCTGCTTCCCGGCCTGTTGCTGGCCGTGGCGAGTGCGGTCCGCGGCGACACCGACCATCCGTCGCTTCCACGGCGACTCGTGGCGTTCGTCATGCGCTGGCTGGGCCGCCTCGTGTTCGCGGTGTTCCTGGCCGCCACGGTGGCCATCGCCTTCACCGGCTCCGACGACGACTCGTCGGCCGGCTCCTACGACCCCGCCTACGGGGCGTACGGCTCCTCCAGCGGCGAGTCCTCGAGTCTGTGGTCCTCCCTCGAAGAGCTGCTGCCCGCCTTGTCGCAGTCGGCCGGCGGCGACGGCGCGGTCCGGCCGCTGCAGGCGTGGCTGGCGCTGGTGCTGTTCGTGGCTGTGGCCCTGTGCACGGGTGCCCAGCGCAGCCAGTTCGTCCGGGCGCTGGGTGGCGAGCTGGCCCCGGAACGGTTCGCGGACGCCGCCTCCGACCCGGCGGAGAACGCTGAGGGTGGGCGGTTCCGGCGGATGAGGGACCGCATCCGGTCGGAACAGCACGAGCCGCTGATCATGTACCACGAGGCCCACCCGTTCTGCGGTGCCGGAGCGGCCTACGACACCTGGGTGCTCGCCGTCGAACTGAGGCCGGAGGAGTCGCAGAAGACGCGTCCGCTGAGCAATCGGACGGTGCTCGACACGATCCGCCCACTGCTCGAAGGGCTGAGGCTGCCTGCGGAGTACGCGGGGGTCACGGTCCGCGACCGGCTGCGGTGGTTGGAGATCGACGAGTGTGTGTTTCTGCCCGCTGAGGGTCTCGCCCGGCGCGAGGACGCCCCGTACGACCGGACTGCCTTCGAGACGCACCGGTCCCGCGCCGTGGAGGAGGGCGCGGAGAAGCGCCGGCATTTCCTGCGCGTGCGTGTCGGCGGCTGGGAGGAGGAACTGGTCGTCACGGTCTTCATCCGGGTGCACACTCAGGGCCGGATGCTCATGCTGGAGATCGCCCCGCACGTGCTGCAGCCGATCCGCGCGGACTTCAAGGACTCCGACCGGACCGCCCACCGCTTCCGCCACAACAGCGCATTCGGCAAGGCGACGTGGGCCGTCGGACAGGTGCCCCGCTCCGCGTTCCGCTCGGTGGTCACGCTCTTCCAGGGCGCCGCCTACGGGTGGCAGTTGCTCACCGCGGGTCACGCCAACGCGCTGCCCGACGGCCCCGCGCTGTCGGTGCGCGAACTGGGCGCGGCTTCCACGGGGTCGCTGTTCCAGCAGATGGACGTCGACCGCTACCTCAGGAGCGTGCAGGACCGGATCGCGCACGGCGTGCGTGCGGCGCTGGCCGCGCACGGCTATCAGACCGGCGAGTTCGTGCAGAAGGTCGTCAACATCAGCAATGGCGGCGTGCACATCGACTCCGTGGCGGACAGCACGTTCGCGGTCGGCAACCAGGCACGCGCCACCTCGACCACGCAGAAGGGATCCGACGGCGATGACCGACGGGAATGAACCGGGCGTCCGGATCGGTGACGTCTCGCACAGCACTTTCGCCATCGGCAGCCAGGCGCGCGCCGAGAGCCACCACGGCGCGGCCCAGCAGCGCGACCCGGCAGCCGAGGAACTGCTGGCGGCGGTGCGCGTGCTACGGGCCGATCTGACCCGGGTGCGGGCGGACGAGCGCACCGCACAACTGGACGCTGCACTGGCCGACACCGAGAGCGAGATAGCCCGGACCGGCACGGTCGGTCAGGGCAGGCTCCAGCGGTTACGGCAGCTGCTCACGGACTCGGAGGCCCTGGTGAGCCTGATCGCCTCGGCCGGGGCCGTGGCGGGGCTGCTGGGAATGTGAGAGGTGAGCCATGAGCGGGGGAGAAAGGTACTGGAACGAGGAGACCCAGCGCTGGGAGGCCGGCACCCGAGGGTATGCCCATGCCACCCCACCCCCGCCGGCCCGGCCTGATCCCCAACCGCCGAGCGCCGACGTCGGTGACACGACTGCGGCAGCGCCCTGGCCGGACCCGGGGCGGCCAT
This sequence comes from Streptomyces sp. NPDC003456, assembly GCF_042878735.1. Classification (NCBI taxonomy): domain Bacteria; kingdom Bacillati; phylum Actinomycetota; class Actinomycetes; order Kitasatosporales; family Streptomycetaceae; genus Streptomyces; species Streptomyces sp. NPDC003456. The sequence continues at coordinate 683,678 of NZ_JBIAOK010000001.1, read as the reverse complement.
CGGTGTCGGACGTGCCGGGGTGGCGGCAGCGACGCCGGGTGTGGGCACCGGTGGTGGCCGCGGCTGCCGTCATCGGCGTCACGGCGGCGCTCGTCATGGTGCAGGTGAACGACGGTGACGAGCCCGGGCACCGGCCGAGCACACGGGCAGACGGGACCGTGTCGTCGACCCCGTCGGTGCAGACATACCTCTCCGAAGCGCCGCAGGAGGAACCGCAACCCTCGGCACCGCCCTCAGCTTCCGCGTCGAGCCCTGATCTCCCCAGCGGCTACGAGTCGCTCGTCGATCCGCAGGGCTTCCGTATCGCCATGCCTGCGGGCTGGACGCGGGAGGCTCTCCCGTCCGAGTACGGCATGGACGTCGTCAACTACCGCAGTCCCACCGGTGAGCAGAGGCTTCAGGTGTTCGAGGTGGCGGAGACGACCGTGCGGGAATCCTTCGAGCTGTTCCTGTCGCCGCAGACTCCGAAGGCCCGCGGCTTCGAGCAGCTCGGCATGCACGATCTCACCGGCGTCGACGTCACAGGCCGACGTCTGGAGTACCTGGCCGACTCGATCAGGGGCGAGCCCGATGCGGGGACGTGGCATGTAGTGGACACCCGGTTCGAGACGGCGAACGGCGGCAGGTACGCCGTCATCGCCTACGGCAGGGACGACGACGGCCGGGACGACGAGTTCGAGCTGGCCGGCACGGCCGTCGAGTGGTTCTGTCCGCCCCAGGGGACCTGCGCTCCGCCATGACCTCGGGAACTGCCTCGGTGATTACAAGAGACATGGCGGGCGAAGAGGTACTTCCAGCGTTGCGCCGAGATCGTTGCCGATGGGCGCATCGGCGCTCAGACGTGGTCCTTCCTCTCCTCCTGGGCCAACGATCCAGGCGCCCCCTTCTGCTGAAGCCGTCCATAGCGTGGCAACCAGCCGCGCCTGCTTCGACATCGACGGCGCCTCGCTCTGATTCGCCACCCCGCGACGAGGCGTCGTCCACGTGATCGACCGGCTCACCCGACACCCGTTCGACCTGGACGTCATCTGGATCGGGTAGCCACTCCGCAACGGCGCCCTGGCCCTGCAGCGCTAGGTGAGTGGCCACGGCGCCGGTGCCGATCACCGTTGCCAGGCCCACGGCGACCGCGCCGAGGCGGCGGCCTGTCGTGCCGAACAAACCCGGCTTGTCGTCGGAGGCCGGCGCGACGCTGGCGCTGCTTCTCCGGGAGGCTTGGGCGTTGGTACTCACCACGCGGCATCGGTTGTCGTGCATGGCAGCGTCTATCGCTTGGCCGATCTGTTAACCCCCCGGGCTCCATGACCCTCGAGCCATCGCGTTCACGGGTCTTCGACGTTCACCGCTTCTTGCTCAGTTGTTCCTCAAGTCCTCGTTGTGCGCTTGTGAGGCCTGGTTCGCCTGTGATCGGATGGTGATCACGGCCGGGAAGTGACCAACCCGGCTGGAGGCAACACACAGAACAGGGGGCGCACTTATGTGCAGAAGGACGCGGATTCTCGCCGCTGCCACCGTCGTCGCGGTGCTTGGTATGCCGACTGTCGCGCACGCGGATAGCGGGGAGGATGAGATAACTTCCGCAGAGGGCAGCGGGATACACCTGAACGATGGGCGTGTCATCGATGTCGGTGAGGAGGTTACGTTCACCTTCGAGGAGGAGCGCGAGAAGGCGAGTGGTGACCGAGTGGCGAGTGCATGCCCTGAGGTGAACGATAAGCCAAAGTACAAAGTCAAGGGATCGCCGTACTTCATAGCCAGCAAGCCGCCGAAATCGACCTGGCTGCTGCCCGGTCAGAGCGTGTCTTGGGCCTTGACTGAGAGCTATGAGTTCACCTGGGACATCGGCGTCAGTGCGGAAGCCGAGGCCGGGATCGTCCTGTCGAAAGCCAAGACCTCCATCGATACCAAGATCAGCAACAAGTGGACGTGGTCCGGCACGCAGACCGTGACCGACAAGAATCGCACAACGAAGGGGTACCGGGCAGTGCTCGGCCAGCAGGGATGGAAGCTCACGGCCACCAAGACGTGGATCGCTCCGCCTTGTAATGTCAAGAAGAAGACCATCGTCATCAAGGCTCCGAGGAAGGGCGACATCTCGATCGGGCGGAAGAAGTCGTGATGATGAGCAGCAGGCGCATACGACATCTCTCCGTTTGCCTGGGCATCTCCATGCCGCTCGCTCTGGGGGCTTGCAGCTCCAGCGAGCCGTCTCCTCCGAAGGCCTCGACTTCGAAGAGCTCCGCTTCGGACGGGGCAGAAGCGGCGAAGTCAGTGCTGGAGAAGGGCATTATCGAGATGGATTCGCTGAATGGCGGGTCTGGTGTGCTGAAGCGGAACTTCGGGAACACGCTGGCATCCGTGCCCGACGATGTAGTGAGCGTGGCGTTCGCGTTCACTTGTATTGGTGGCGAGAAGGTGGAACTGACGCTCACCACTTCGGGCAGAGATGCTGCATCGGGCACCGTTGTCTGCGATGGGTCCATTTTTCAACGGAGCATCAACACGGCCGAGTCGGGTCCTGTCGCATTCTCGGCTGTCACCGCTGACGGCTCGAGTGGTGGCTATGCCTACGCCTACTACGTCGAGAAGAAGAACGAATCGTAGTATCCCCTGAAGGGGCTGCAGCACCTGTTGTCTTGGCGCGGTTCGGCCACGGCCGTGCAGGTGCTGCTTGGCCTTGCAGGAGCGGTTCGGCCGTGGCCGGCATGCCGCCGCCCGGCCGGCGACGGGCCGCGCGCCGTTCCGGGCGGCAGCATGCGTCCCACTATCGGGCGCCTCACGTCTGCACCGCCCTCCGATCGATAAGGCGAACCGAAACTCGCGGTGGAGCGGGATCGCCGGAGTGCTGACACAGCGTCGAAAGAGGACTACCTTCCCTGTCGAGCTCATGTCATTTGACTGCGGCATGGAAAGGGACTCCCTCGTGATCTTGAAGAAGCACTTCGGTGGCTCAGCTAGATCGGCAGTCGCTGTGACAGCCATGGCGTTTGTCGCGGTTCTGGGGACGGGTACAACAGCGCACGCAGGAGCAAGCTGCGGAGTCACCGGGTGCTCCTCCTCGGTGAACGACACCAGTCTGGGGGCGACCGCGCTGAAGAACTGGTGTCGCGGTGGGGACAGCACCGGTGCATGGACGGCTACTCAGCCGACCTGCAAGAGCGACGACGTCCCGCAGGCCAGCATGTATCTGTCTCCCAACGGCGGCCACACTCCGTACAGAGAGGACTGGGACACGCTGCGCGTCGACGCCGGCTGGTGCTACAAGGTGAGATTCATCGTCGACTTCGGCGACGACTTCAATCGCACCTACGATCGCCGCGGCCTGTCGGCCGCCTACGTCAAAGTGGCCGACAACGCGGACGCCCATGTCATCGGGCAGAGTTCAAGCTCCTGTCCGTAAGTGTGGGCCGGGGCCTGCCAACGGCATGGCAATCCCTTCCTCGCGCTCACAAGCGCAGCTCATGGCTCCCGACCTGTGTCTCACCTGGAGTGAACCACCCGCCCAGATCGCGGAGAAGACCGCCTGAATCCGGGCGCTCGCGGCCGCCGAGGGTTGCAGCATCCGTTTCGGTATCCGGCTGCACGTCATCATCCGCGACACCTCGGCGCAGGCCCGCGCAACCGCGAACGCCTGGAGAATTGCCCAAGTTGTGAGCCGGTATCGGGCCCGTGCGCACAGGCGCGGGCACCGCCCCGGTCGGCAGCCACGACGGGGTCGCCGACCGCGTCAAGGAGTACGCGGCGCTGGGCATCGAGGAGTTCGTCCTCTCCGGCTACCCGCACCTGGAGGAGGCGTACTGGTTCGGCGCGGGAGTCCTGCCCAGGCTGGAGGGGCAAGAGGCGGCGCGGGTGCCCGTTCCACGAGGTGAGACGGCAACCTCCGGGTGGTACGGCCCTCTTGACGGGGGCCCGGTCCGGTCCGAGACTCCTACACGGGAACCCTAGTGAAAAGGTAGGGCAATCATGGACCGTGCCGGCCGGGCACTCGGCGGTGACGCCGCCCGTCTCGCCCTCCGGCAGTCCCCCCTGCTGACGTCCCGCCGCCACATCGATCTCCAGCGGGTGTGCAGTGCGGCCGGTTCCCCCGGCGACGGCGGTCCCGTCCCCGTCTGATTCCTCCGCCCCGAGGACCCGTCCGGCCGCGCCGATGCCGCCGCGTGCCGCCGCCTTCCGTGCCTGTACGCCTGTGAACGAGCACCCCAGGGAGACGCATGTCCGCACCATCCCCGACCGCCGTGCCGTCCTTCCGCGGCCGGATCGGCTGTGACGCGCGCAGCGGCTACTACGCCGCGCCGCACCGCTACCGGCTCCACCTGTCGCCGTCCTGTCCGCACTGTCTGCAGATCGCGGTCACTCACAGCCTCCTCGGTCTCGAGGACGCTCTGCCGGTGACCTTGCTGCCTGCTGTACCCGACGCCCCCGACGGCGGTCACACGGCGCTGCGCGCGCTGTACGAAGCCAGTTCGCACCAGCACCCAGGGCCCGCCGCCGCGCCCGTGCTCAGCGACGGCTGGACCGGGACGATCGTCAGCACGCACACGCCCGGCATCCTGCGCGACATGGTCCGTCGCTTCGGCGGCGACGGCCCCGACCTCGTCCCGCCCGGAGCGGAGGAGGAGATCGAGGCCCTGGCCCGGTTCGGCGAGCAGGGCATCACCGCGGCCGCCCAGCGCGCGGGCCGCGTCGAAGCCACGGCGGCGGAACGGGACGCGGCCCTGGCCACGCTGCTGAGCACTCTGGACTCACTGGAGGAGCGGCTGGCCGCCCGGGAGTACCTGCTCGGAGCCGAACTCACCCTCGCCGACGTACAGCTGTGGGTGACACTGGTGCAACTGGACACCGTGCACCGGCACCATCTGGACGTCGCCGCGGTGCACCGCATCACCGACCACCCGGTCTTGTGGGCCTACGCGCGCCGCCTCGCGGCTCGCCCGGCCTTCGGCCCCCACCTCGACCTCGACGGCATCGCGCGCAGGCACCACGCCCACTGCCGGGGAAAGGAGGCCGCGGGCTCGGCTGTACAGATCGTCGACTGGGCCGCCTTCACCCGGCGGCGGACGCCGGAGGCAGGGTGACGCCGCCGGAGCGCTGCGTGAGGTGACACCACCGGCGCTGGGGGCGTGGTGACACCACCGGCGCTCGGGGTGTGGTGACATGCGGGTGGGGCGGCCTCCGGAACCGAAGCCGCCCTGCGCACGGACGAGTCGACCTCCGGCGCCGGGGCCGCCGTGCTCCGGGTAGGGCTATGTCCGCTGCCGGGGCCGCCGCGCTCCCGGGTGGGGCGACGTCCGGTGCCGGGCTCGCCCCTGCACCAGCCCGGGCGTAGGTCAGCCCAGCAACTCCGTCACCAGCGCAGCGACCTGCTCCACCTCGATGAGGAACCCGTCGTGCCCGTACGGCGATTCGACGACCCGCAGGGCGTCCGCACCGGGCAGCCCGGCGGCCAACTCCGCCTGCTGGGACAGCGGGTAGAGCCGGTCGGAGTCGACCCCGGCGACCAGGGCGGGTGCGGTGACCCGGCTCAGGGCGGCCCGCACACCACCCCGGCCGCGGCCGACGTCGTGGCTGTTCATGGCGTGCGCCAAGGTGACGTAGCTGCCCGCGTCGAAGCGGCGCACGAGCTTGTCCGCGTGGTGGTCGAGATAGGACTCCACCTGGTAGCGGCCACCGCGCCAAGGATCCTCCCCGCCCTGCGGCGCCCGGCCGAAACGGGCCCGGAGCTCCGGTTCGCTGCGGTAGGTGACATGGGCGAGACGGCGGGCGAGCCCCAGCCCGGCGTGCGGACCCAGCCCGTCCGCAGCGTCGTGGTAGTCGCCGCCGCGCCAGTGCGGGTCGCTGCGGATGGCGTGGAGCTGGATGTTCGCCCAGGCGATCTGCTCCGCGCTCGCGGCCGCCGCGGTGGCGAGCAGCAGCAGCGACCCGGTCCGCTCCGGGTACGACACCGCCCACTCCAGCGCGCGCATCCCGCCCATCGACCCGCCGAGCACGAGCGCCCAGCGGTCGATGCCCAGCGCGTCCGCGAGACCGGCCTCGGCCGCCACCTGGTCCCGCTGGGTGAGGAACGGGAAGGCGCTGCCCCAGGGGCGCCCCTCCGGCGACACGGACGACGGCCCGGTACTTCCCTGACAGCCCCCGAGGACGTTCGGCGCCACGACGAACCAGCGATCGGTGTCCAGCGCGCGCCCGGGGCCGACCAGCCCCTCCCACCAGCCGGCGGTGGGATGCCCGGGCCCGGCCGGGCCGGTGACGTGGCTGTCGCCGGTCAGCGCGTGCAGCACGAGCACCGCGTTGGACCGGTCCGGCGCGAGCCGCCCCCAGGTCTCGAACGCGAGCCGCACGTCCGGCAGTTCACCACCGGCCTCCAGCGGGAGCGGTCCGCCGTGCCGGTGCCACTGCCGGCGCCCGGGCGGGTCCCCCTCCCGCCAGGCACCGGAGGCCGGCGGGAGAGGGACCGCGGACGGTGTCAGTACGGTGCTCAGGACGCGGCCTTCGCCGCGCGGAAGCCCGCCTCCAGATCCGCCTTCAGGTCGGCCAGGTTCTCGATGCCGACCGACAGGCGCACCAGGCCGGGTGAAGCACCGGTGGCCGCCAACTGTCCCTCGTCGAGCTGGCTGTGAGTCGTCGACGCGGGATGGATGATCAGACTGCGCACGTCACCGATGTTCGCGAGGTGACTGAAGAGTTCCACCGCGTCCACGAACCGCTTGCCCGCCTCGACGCCGTCCCGCAGCTCGAAGGACAGCACCGCCCCGGCACCGCGCGGCAGATAGCGCTGCCCGGCCTCGTACCAGCGGTTGGACGGCAGGCCCGGGTAGTGCACGGCCGCGACCTCGTCCCGCTGCTCCAGCCACTCCGCCAGGGCCTGGGCGTTGGCCGAATGGCGCTCGATGCGCAGGCTCAGCGTCTCCACGCCCTGCAGCAGCAGGAAGGCGGAGTGCGGGGAGAGCGCGGGGCCGAGGTCGCGCAGCAGCTGCACGCGCTGAGGAACGCCGCGGCGACCGCCTCGTCGTCGACCCGCACCCGGGCCACGGGTCGCCGCCCCCGGACGGAGGCGAGCTCCGCGGCGGCGAGCGAGCACACCGCGACGCTCGCCCGGGCCAGCTCCCGCACGGGCAGCCGTGCCGGAAGCCCGCCGGAGGGACCGCTGTAGGACACGCGGGCGAGCAGCGAGGCGTCGCCGTCCAGGACCGCCCAGGCCTGTGCTGTACCCGCGGAAACCGGAGCACTCATGTCCGCACTATGGCATCCGGCACCACGGGCGAGACGATCCACACCGGGCTGGGTGTGGGGCGCCGCCCCTCCCCCAAGGGGCGAGGCGGCGCGCGGGGTCACGGCGAGCAGCCCGAGTCGGCCAGGACGTAGTGGTCGGGTGCCGTCTGCTTGAGGGTGTGCGTGGTGAACGTGTTCCACAGGCCCATGGCCTGGCCCGAACCCTTGGCGTAGGTCTGTCCGCCGCTCTGATAGGCGCGTCCGGCGACCGTGTGGTCGTAGTTGCTGGCCGTGTGGCACGTCGGCGTGAACCCGGACGTCGTCGCCGTGACGCTCGGGGAGACGCGCCCCTCGGCGCCCGAGGTGTCCACGGCCGCCACGCTGTAGCTGTACGCCGTGCCCGTGGCCAGACCGGTGTCGGTGTACGAGGCCGCCGTGGCGGTGCCGACCTTCGTGCCGCCCCGGCGTACGACGTACGACGCCGCGCCGGGCACCGCGGTCCAGCTCAGCGACACCGTGCTGTCGGTGGTTGCGGTGACGGACAGCCCCGTCGGCGCGGGCAGGGAACCGGTGCCCTGGCCGCCGCCGAGCCCCCAGAAGCGGGCGGTGTGGTAGCTGGAGCAGATCGTGTCGAGGTAGTACGTGCCCGTGCTCCCGCACTGTTCGGGACCGCTGCCGGGGTCGACCGCCAGACCGTGTGCCATGCCGGACACCGAGTAGACCTGGACGGCGGGACGGCCCGAGGGGTCGTCGTAGACGCTCAGCGTCGTACCCGCACCGAGGCTCTCCGTGCGGGAGGGGGTCTGCCCGATGCCCCACACGTCGGTCCACTGGTCGCGCAGCTCGCCGGCGTTGGCGGGCCGGACGGTGGTGTCGGCGGTGCCCTGCCAGATGGCCACGCGCGGCCAGGAGGCGGTGCCGGACGGGGCGGCGGAGCGGACCAGGTCGCCCCACTGGGCAGGGGTCTTGTCCGGCGGGCTGTACATGCAGGTGTACGCCGCCGACACGCTGGTCGCGCAGCGTGCGGGCAGCCCGGAGTCGACGGCGCCACCGGCGAAGACGTCCGGGTAGGCGGCGAGCATGTTCGCCGTCATGCCACCGCCCGCCGACAAGCCGGTGATGTACACCCGCCGGGGGTCGCTGCCGTACAGGGCGACGGCCTTGTCGACCATCTGCCTGATCGACAGCGCCTCTCCCTGGCCCCGAGCGCTGTCGCCCGGCTCGAACCAGTTGAAGCAGGAGTTGGCGTTGTTGGCGCTGCTCGTCTGCGGCAGCACCAGGGCGAAGCCGTAGGCGTCGGCGAACTTCGGCCAGCCGGAGTGGGTGTAGTAGTCGCCCGCACTCTGCGTGCAGCCGTGCAGGGCCAGGACGAGGGGGGCGCCGGCCGGCAGCGCGTCCGGGGCGTAGGCGTACATGGACAGATTGCCGGGGTTGGTGCCGAAACCGGTGACCTGCGTCAGGCCGGCGGCGGAGGCCGCGGGACTCACGGTGATCAGGCCGACGGTCAGCGCCAGAGCTCCGGCAGCGGCGGCGACGCAGCGGCGGAAGCGGGCGCCGAGGCGGTGGCGGCGTGTGGTGACGGGGGAGAGGGAAGCGGAGCGAGGCGGCGGTTGTCCCATGACGAGGGCCTCCTGGTGGGGTAGTGGGGGACCGGGACCACTGGGGGAGTGGAGCTCGGAAGGGGAGGGCTGCTGGGGAGCGCCCGCGTGGCCGGTGCGGGAGTGCGATCGGCCACCGCACGGCTGCATCGTCCGGGTGCGCCCGCCACTGCCGACATGGGCCCGGCGGCCATGGTCGGCGCGAACATGTGTGACGGCGCTATATGGCTGCGCATGGACGGGGGGTGTAAGCGGAGCGGCTTGCCCGGGGCTGCGCCGACGCCTGGCCGCGGAGGAGATGGGGCTCGAGACCATGGCCGGGCGGCGGAAGGTGGTCCACCACCCCATATGTAGCCGGCACACGGACGGCATAGCCTCCCGGCGGTCCTGGTAAGCGAGGCACGCGCCGCAGGCGCTGCACGTGATCGTGGAGGCGTCACCCATGCATCTCTCCGTCCGCCCCCGTCCGCACCCCCGACTCCGTCCTCCCGCCCGCCCTCGTGCGGACGCCTGGCGGCTAGGCGTTCCGGCAGCTCTCGCCCTGGCGGCCCTCCTCGTCCCCGCCGGCTCCGCGGCCGCCGGACCCGGTGCGGCGGCGGCCTCACAGGCCCCGGGCAGCGGTCACTGCGCACAGCTGCCGAAGGCGCGGGTACCGGGCGCGGAGCGGCAACGGGCCGCCTGCCTGGACGAGTTGACGACGGCCGGCACGGTCGCCTCGGGACACACCGACCCGGCCGACTGGGCGGGGCTGACGCCCAAGGACCTCGTGGTTCCGAAGGGAGTGCCCGGCGTGCAGATCGACGGCTACTTCCCCGACACCTCCACCACCAACACCAACCACGGCTGGAACCACGACGCCCAGTTCGTCCTCCGCCTGCCGGATCGCTGGAACGGCGGCCTGGTGGTCGCGGGCACTCCCGGGAACCGCGAACAGTACGCCAACGACCGCGCCATCGCGGACCACGTCCTCTCCCGCGGCTACGCCTATGCCGCCACCGACAAGGGCAACACCGGTCTGGCCTTCCACCGGGACGGCAGGAAGCCGGGCGACGCGATCGTCGAGTGGAACCGCCGGCTCACCCAACTCACCCGGGCCGCCCGGGCGACCGTCGCCCGCAGCTACGGCCGGCCGCCGTCACGGACCCTGGTCACCGGCCTCTCCAACGGCGGGTACCTCGTGCGCTGGCAGCTGGAGAACCACCCCGAGCTCTACGACGGGGGAGTCGACTGGGAGGGCACCCTGTGGCGCCCCGACGGCCCCACGCTGCTGGACTTCCTGCCCGCGACCCTGCGCAACTACCCGGTGTACGCGACCGGCGGTGAAGGAGCGGACGAGGCACGCGCAGCCCTGCACCGCGCCGGCTTCCCGGCCGGGTCGGAGTTCCTCTGGCAGTACCACCACACCGTCTACTGGGACCTGACGCAGCGCCTCTACCGCGAGGAACTGGACCCCGGCTACGACGGCCCGACCGAAGCCGGCACGCCCTACTGCACGACCGGAACGCCCGCCTGCGACGCCGACTACGACTACGCGGCCCGGCCCGCCGAGGTGAGGAAGGCCGTGAAGAGGATCGGGCTGACCGGGCGCATCGGCAAGCCGCTCATCACCCTGCACGGCACACTGGACGTCCTGCTGCCGATCAGCCGGGACTCCGACGTCTACGCCCGCATGGTCCGCGCGTCGGGCCGAAGCCACCTGCACCGCTACTACCGCGTCGAGGGCGGCACTCACGCCGACGCCCTTGCCGACGCCCACCCGGACCGCCTGCGCCCGATCACCCCGTGCCACCACACGGCCATGACGACACTGGAAGCCTGGCTCACCTCAGCGGAACAACCCCCCGCGTCCCACACGATCCCCCTCCCGACCGACCGAACACCCACGAACCTCGCCAACACCTGCTCGCTGGGCTGAGCGGCTGTGGGTCGACGCCATGCAGGGAGGGCCACGCGCTGATCGCGGCAGCCCGGCACCACGCCGCATCCCCGGCCCGCATACGATCCGTTCGTGATCGCGGAGCTGCAGTGCGTGGTGCTGGACTGTCCGGAGCCGATGGAGCTCGCCCGGTTCTACCGGTCGCTGCTCGGCGGCACTGTGAACCGGCAGGACCGCCGGTGGTCGCTCGGAGACGACTGGGCGACGCTGCACACGCCGTCCGGCCTCGCCCTCGCGTTCCAGGGTGTCGCCGACCACCGACCCCCGAAGTGGCCCGACCCGTCCCGTCCCCAGCAGTTCCACCTGGACTTCGGCGTCACCGACCTGAACCACGCCGAGGAGCAGGTGCTGGCCCTCGGGGCGGTCCTGCTGGACGGCGGCTCAGGGACGCGTAGTTGGCGGATCTACGCCGACCCGGCGGGGCACCCGTTCTGCCTGGTGCGGCACTGAGGGCGGGGCGCCCTCCGGGGGCCTGGCGTGCAGCGGGGAAAGTTCCGCGCGGGGCGCCTGCCGGCCGGGCATGATGGTGGCGATGCTGGAGGACACCGAACACCACGGCGGGCAGGCGCGTTACGCGTTGACGGACACAGCGAACGCTCATGTCTGGGGTGTCTGTGCCGAGGCCGAAGGGCTGTTCGCCGACCCTCCGCGCAGCAGCTACGAACTGTTCGGCTGGGTGCCGGGCGGGACCGAAACGGTGGGGTGGGTCGGCACCCGCGTGTGGCTCGTGCCGGACGACGCGGCGCATGGACCCTGGCTGCTGGAGGACGTCGAGAGCCTGGGGCGGCACCCAGGGACGGACGGCCTCGTCCTCACCGCGCTGGACGACCACGAAGGTCCGCCCGAGGGATACCGAAGTCCTGTGCAGGTGCACGACCAGCGGCGCCGGCTGGGCTCGTGCCGGGAGTTCACCCGTGTTCTGCCGGGCGATATTCCGGCGCCCTCGCTCGTCCTGCGCGGTCTCGCACCGAGCGATCGGCTGAGGCGCGCATGGGAGACCGGCACCCGGCGCACCCTGGACCTGAAAGAAGCCGAACTGGAGATAAGAGACGACCAGGGGAACCTGCTCGGCGATCGGCTGCTGCACCCCCGCATCCGCGGCTGGAGCGTCTCCCCGCACGGGCGCCACCTCGTCGACCTCGCACTCGACGGCGAGTTCATGCCGGTGCCGTCCTTCGCCCGGCCCCTGTGGGAGCGCTGGCTGGCCGGTCCGCCCGACACTGCCGGCGCGTGGGCCGGCCTGGGCATCCGGGAGCGTGACGCCTGGCTCGACCTCGTCCGCGACCGGGGCTGCCGGCGCGAGCACGGCGAGCGGCCTCCGGGGCAGGCGTACCGGCTGGACGGCAGGCACATCACTGATGAACCGGGCCTCTACCTGGCGCTCGGCGAGGCGGTCAACGGACCGGGCGGATACTTCGGTGCGTGCCTCGACGCCCTGGACGACTGCCTGCGCGGGGGTTTCGGCCACACCTCACCCGCCACGCTGCACTGGAAAGACACCACCGTGGCGCGTGAGCACCTGTCGCGTCGTCTGACACCGCAGGGCAAGCCCTACGACCTGTTCGCCGACGTGCTGGACGTCTTGGGCGAGCGAGGTGTGCGGGTCCTCCTCAAGTGAGGCGCCGGACCAGGCGGAGCCGGTCCGAGCGAGCTCGAGCCGTCACCCGGACGGTGCGCGCACCCCGGCGCCGACCGGTCCGCGGCGCCAACCGGTCCCTGCCCGGAACAGCACGCGTGATTCCGCGGTGAACCGCTCGTGAATGTCCGGGCGTTGGCCGGGCATACGGGCTTCACCCCTTCGAGAGGAGCTCGTTCCATGCTTGGCATAGTCGCAGCGGTGCTGTTCTTCATCTCGTTCCTGATCAACGCGGCGGAGATCGGTACCAACGACGTGTTCTCTTCGACGAACGTGATGCTGCTCGGTCTGATGTGTCTGGCCCTGCACGTGGCCGGCGTGGGCGGCGGCTGGTCGGCCCGCAGACGCTGACCGCGTTCACGGCAGGACCGAGGACGCCTGCCGGTTCGCCCGAACTGCTCCGCGACGCACGGCACAAGATGTTCCCCAGCGTCCGGAACGGTTCGACACGGCGACCGGCAGGCGTCCTTCGTGTTCCCCCTCCGGCACCGACACCGCCGGCGATCGGGCGACCGGTCACTCGCGGAACGCCGTGTCGACCGACTCCATGACGGCCCGGGCACCCTCCTCGGCGTCGCCAAACGTCCCCGCCAGCGCGGTCACCGCCAGCCCGACGGAGCGCCCGTCGTCCGTGGCACCGCCGCGGGTCTCGTACCCGTCGATGTCACCGCCGTGGCCCCAGTAGACGCCGCCGCGGCTCAGCTGCGCATCTCGGCGAGCTGCGCGGCCGGGAGGAGCCTGCCGTCGATCAGGACGCGGGCGAACGTGCCCAGGTCGCTCGGGGTGGAGATCAGCTGGCCGACGGCTCCGCCCCAGGACGGGTCCATCTCGGTCACGTCGATCACCTTGCGCGACCGGGGGCAGCTCGTGCGGGTGGAAGAACCTGTGCTGGACGTCGCCGAAGTCCTCCAGGTCCAGGTGATCGGTGCAGTTGGGCAGACCGCTGGTGTGCTGCAGGAGCCGGCGGACGGTGATGTCCCTGCCGTCGATGCCCTCACCGCGCACCACCCCGGGCAGGTACGTCTCGACGGGCTCGTCCAGGCGGACCTTGCCCTCGGCGACCAGTTGGAGGACCACGACGGCGGTGAACGTCTTCGTGTTGCTGCCCGCGCGCACGTAGCCGTCGCGGGGGACCGGCACCTGCTGGCCCAGCCGGGCGGACCCGGCGCCCCAGGGACCTGATGCGGCCGTCTGTGCGCACCCACGCCGTCACGGCCGGGTACTCGTCCTCGCTCACCAGCGAGTCGATGCTCCGCTGCAGCGGCGAGGCCGGCGGCGAGCCCGCCACCGCCGTGTGGGCCACCGCCGTGCCCGCCAGGCCGGCCGCCGCCACAACCAGCAGTCCGCTGCGCAGCGTTGACGCGATCTTCCTCTGCACCCACGTTCCTCCCCGTCCGGTTCGCCCACCACGACGGTTCCGGGACCGGACGGGAAGATCAGTAGGGCTGAGCGCCGGCAGGAAGGTGTGCCTGTCACCACCGGGCCATGGCCCGCCGCCTCAGGAGCCGTCGGCCTCGCGGGCCCGCCGGTCGGCACGGCGCCGCAGGTACAGCGGCAGCGCGTACCAGCAGAAGCCGAACCACACCATGACGCCCACGACCAGCGTCTCGGCCAGCATGCCGGGCACCACGAAGCGGAGGATCAGCAGCAGCGTGCAGCCGATGGTCAGCGCGAGCAGGACCATCCCGCACATCATCAGACGGCCGGCGGTCTCCACCAGCTCGTCCTTCATGCGCTGGCCGGACAGGAAGCGGTGGATGGAGACGGGGGCGATGAGCGTCCCGGTGGCCGCCGCGCCCAGCACCACGGTCGTGACGTAGATGCCGCGGTCCAGCGTCTCCAACTCCCTGAACAGGGGGGTGAAAGCCACGCTGAGCAGGAAGCCGAAGAGGATCTGCACGCCCGTCTGGGACACGCGCGTCTCCTGCAGTATCTCGTTCCAGCGCCGGTTGACCCGCTCGTGCGGTGACTCGGGTCCCTCGCCGGCCGGTCTCCTCTCCGACTCGTCGTTGCGCGCACCGTCGGCGTCGCTCCTGCCTTCCGGTTCCACGTGCTTTTCGGTCATGGTCACGGCATCCTCCCCTGTCAGAGGGACCGTCTGCCCTGGGTCGGCGCCTTCCATGCCCGGGCGGTGGCACCCTGCCGGAGGCGTCCGTCCCCCTCGCGCACCCGGCGCCCCAGGTGCCGCGCCGTCAACGGCAGTTGGCCGGTCGGCGTCTTTCCCGTGCCCGCGCGTACAAGCCACAGTCTTCTGCGCGCAACGTTCCACCCGCACCATCGGCAGGTCCTCGACCCCGACCAAGGAAGTGCCCGTGGCGACGTATCGCAGTCCGTTCAGAACCGCCTCTCTCGTACTGGGCACCGCTGTGCTCGCCCTGCTGGGCCCCACGCAAGCCGTGGCGCTCCACCAGGGGCTGCCCGCGGTCAGCCCGGTCAGCGAGACCCCCGCCCTCTACGACGACGAAGCCGGCGGGAACTCCGACGCGGACGATCCGGCGATCTGGCGCAACGCCGCCCAGCCCGGCCGCAGCCTCGTCATCGCCACTGCCAAGGAGGGCGGCCTGCGCGTGTACGACCTGGGCGCCCGCCTGGTGCAGTCACTGCCCGCGCCCCGCCCGCCGGCCGCGGAGGACGCGCCGGGCCGGTACAACAACGTCGACCTCGTCACGGGACTGCGCCTCTCCGACGGCCCGGCCGACGTCGCCGTGGTCAGCGACCGCGGCACCGACCGGCTGCGGATCCACCGCATCGACCCGGCGGCCCCCGGCGGGCCGCTGACCGACATCACCGACCCGGCCGCCGCCCCGGTCTTCTCCGCGGACCAGACCGAGATCAACGAGCAGCGCACCGCGTACGGCCTCGCCACCTGGCAGGACAGGTCCACCGGCCGCAGCTACGCCCTGGTCAGCCAGCGGGAGCGGACCCGCCTGGCCCTGGTCGAGCTGCGCCCGACCCCCAGCGGCACCGTCACCTACCGCAAGGTCCGCACCCTCGACCTGCCCTCGTCCTTCCGCCTCCCGAACGGCGCGACCTGGTCGCCGTGCGCGGAGCCCGGTGAGCTCCCGCAGGTCGAGGGCATGGTGGTGGACCCCGCGACCGGCACGCTCTACGCCGGCCAGGAGGACGTCGGCATCTGGCGGCTCCGCGCCGACCTCACGGGCAAGCCGGTCCTGGTGGACAAGGTCCGCGAGTACGGCGTCCCCGGCGTGTACGACGAGGCGACCGAGGAGTGCACGGTGGGCACCGACCCCGGCTACGGCGGCGAGCGGCTGTCCGCGGACGTGGAGGGACTGACCCTGCTGCAGGAGCCCGGCGGCGACGGTTACCTGCTCGCCTCCAGCCAGGGCGACGACACCTTCGCGCTGTACGACCGCGAGGTGAGCGAGGACAACGAGTACGAGGGCGGCTTCCGCGTCACGGCGGCCACGGCGACACTCGACGGGGCGCAGGAGTGCGACGGCGCCGCGGTCCTCGACGCCCCGCTGGGCAGTCGCTACCCGAACGGCCTGCTGGTCGTCCAGGACGGTGACGAGACCCCCGAGGCGGCCGACGGCGAGGGCGGTACGCGTGACGCGACCGGATTCAAGTTCCTCGACCTGGGCGAGGTGAAGGAGGCCGCCGACCTGTGAGCCCGGACGCGGGGCGCCCGGCACACGGGTGCCTCGCGGCCCCGCCCGCCGGATGGGGCACCCGCCCGCCGGATGCGGCACCCGCCCGCCGATGCGAGCCCCTGCCCGCCGCATGCGGTACCCCGCCCGGCGGGCGCACCTCACCCTCACTGTGCGTGTTCGTCGGTGCTGCGCTGGTGTGGGCGCGGCGGCCCTCGGTGTTATTGAATGAGGTGTGCGACCAGGGAGCTCGGGGCCCCGATCGCACGGGTCCGCATACGGAAAGAGCCGCATGGACTCCACACCCTCGCCCTCGTCCCCGTCCTCCTCGGCGTTCCACCTGGTCAGCCGCGCGCTGGGACGTTACATCCCGCGCGGCGAAGAGGAAGCGGCCACCGGTTCGGCCGAGGCGCGGGACGAGCGCGCCCCCACGGGGCAGCGGACGGCCGACACCGCGGCGAACAGCCGTCAGGAGCAGATCCTCGGCGCTCTCAACCTGGACACGGACCTGATCATCACCCGCGGCAAGCTGGACGCTCCCGTGTTCGCGGGACTGGACGCCGCGCCCGGCAAGCCGTTCGTCGACCTGCTGCCGCCCGGCGACGTACCCACGGTCACCCGCCGCCTGCGGCAGGTGGTGGAGACCGGCGAGGCGCACGTGGCCCGGATCCAGCGCCTGCGCCGCACCGACGGGTCGGAGCTGGTCGTCTCCATCAGCATCCTGCCCGCCGCCCCGCCCGAGGAGGGCCTGACGGTCTCCGTGATCGCCATGGCCCGGAGGCTGCACCTCTACGCGGCCGAGACCGCCATCGGCACCTCGCTCGACATCGGCGAGACCGCGCAGTCACTGGCCCAGTCCCTGCTGGCCTGGGGAGACGTGGCCGCCGTCGACCTCGACTTCGCCGTGTGGACGGGCGAGGGAGTCACCGGCACGCCGCGGGGACGCATCCGGCTGCGGCGCGCGGCCCTCGTGCCGGACCGGGCGTGGCCCGCGGGCTACGTCACCCCCGGCAACGACCTGCCCGGTGAGGCCGGACGCCTGCTGGCGCAGGCGGTGATGCGCGACGACGACCCGCAGACCGTCGTGATACCCGATCGGGAGGCCCTCGAGCGGGTCTTCGGCAACCCGCGGGTCATCCGCGCCCTGGTGCCCAGCGACCGGTCGGCGGGTGTGGCGTGCATCCCGCTGGTCCTGGACGGCACACCGCCCGCCGTCCTCGGCGTGGCGGAGGTCTGGCGGCGGGCCGACCACCCGTTCCGCGACGGCGAACTGTTCGACCTGCAGGAACTGGTGGCGCGGACGGCCCACCACGTCGACCTGGCCCGTCAGCACCAGCGCGAGCACACACAGGTCCTGGCGCTGCAGCGCCGGCTGCTGCCGCGGACCGGCGGCGACACCGTCGAGATCGCCAGCGTCTACCAGCCCGCCACTCCCGACAGCGCGGGCGTCGGCGGCGACTGGGTGAACAGCTTCCCCCTGCCGGACGGCCGTACGGCGCTCGTGGTGGGGGATGTCGTCGGGCACGGCCTGGGGGCCGCGGCGACCATGGGCCAGCTGAGCATGGAGGCCCGGGCGCTGCTCTCCGCGGGCCTCGCGGCCGACCAGGTGCTGGAGCACCTGGACGAGACCGTGTCCCTGCTGGACGACGCGGAGTCCGGGCTGACGGCCGGCTACAGCGCCCTGGGATCGACCTGCTGCATCGCCCTCTACGACCCGGTCAGCCACCAGGTCACCATGTCCAGCGCGGGCCACCTGCCGCCGATCCTGGTCTCCCCGGCCGGGCGGGCGGAACCGCTGGGGATCCGGCCCCACCCCGGCCTCGGGGCCGAGTTCGCGCTGCGCGAGCCGTTCGACGTCCACACCTTCCACGCGCCCCCGGGCTCCCTGCTCGCGCTGTACACCGACGGTCTGGTGGAGGACCCGGCGCTGTCGATCGACGACGGCATCGGGAGGCTGACGGAGGCCGTGGCCGCGGTGCATCCCTGGGACACACTGGATCAGGCCGCACGGCACGTCGCGTCCACGGTCGCGCCCGCCCCCCAGCGCGACGACGTGACCCTGCTGCTCGCGCGCATGATCGGCTACCGCAAGGGCGACACGGCGACCTGGCGGCTGCCGGCCCGCGACGACGCCCCGCACCGCGCCCGCGTGCACGTCGACGCGCTGCTCAGGCGCTGGCAGACCAGGGACCACACCCGCTGGGCCGTGCTGCTGCTGGTCAGCGAGCTGGTCACGAACGCGGTGCGTTTCGCGACGGGCCCCGTCACCGTACGGCTGATCAGGACGGGGCACGGCCTGCTGTGCGAGGTGGGCGACACCGGGAACGGCCGGCCCCGCCTGCGCAGGAGCGACGTGCTCGACGACGGCGGCCGCGGCCTCGGCATCGTGCACCGCCTCACCACCCGGTGGGGAGTGCGGTGGACCGACGACGGCAAGGTGGTGTGGGCGGAGGTCGCGCGGCCACGCGGCTGAGCAGCTCATGTGGAAGCGGACACCGGCGTGCAGCATCGCGGCCGCCGAGGAGCCGCCCGCCGGGCGAAGGGCCCGGCCGTGACCGGCGAAGGACCCGGCCGTGACCGGCGAAGGACCCGGCCGTGACCGGCGATCCGCTGCCGACCCGGTGGTGCTGCCGGCACCCCCACCAGCCGGGAGCGGCGGCGCGACGGCGCCCTACAGCCACTCGCCTTCCAGAGCGGTGGCCGTCAGGCCCGGTGCCGCCGCGTACAGGACGGCGCGGTTGCCGGGCTTCTGCTGCCCCGCGTCGTGCGCCCGCCGCAGGATGTCGAACACGGCGGCGCCGCCGCGGTTGCCGGTGGTGTAGCTCTCCCTGCTGTAGTCGAGCAGCCCGGACGGCCACGAGTCGGGCATCGTCTGCTCCATGTACTCCAGCACACGGGTGCCCCCGGGGTGCGCGAGCAGGACGTCGGGGTGCCAGGCCTCGGGGTCGTCCTGGTAGCGGGAGCGCAGCCAGTCCCACATGGCGGTGACGGTCTCCTGCACGGCACGCGGCCCGCGCCGGTCCATCACGAAGTGGGTGCCGTCCGCCCGCGTCCTGAGCCGGTGCAGGTCCTGGGTGCCGGGCAGCGTGTGGTGCCAGGAGGCGTCCAGCCGCAGCACCGACTGGGGCCGCTGCCGCCCCGTGACGACCGCCGCCACCGCGGTGTCGGCGAACAGCAGCCGGACGATGAGGGACTCCAGGGTGTCGTCCGCGGGCTGGTAGGTCGTGCTGAGGGCCTCGGAGATGACGACGAGGACGACGCGGTCGGGGTCCGCGGCCACGAGGTCCGCCGCCAGTGCCAGGGAACGGGTTCCGGCGATGCAGGCCCACTGCGTGGCGGGCAGCAGCAACGCGTCCGGACGCAGCGACAGCCTGTTGGCCAGGGCCATGTCCAGACCGGGCAGCGCCGGGGTGGTGGAGTGGCTGGTGATCAGGCAGTCGACGTCGGACACGTCCAGCCCGGCCGACTGCAGGGCCCCGCGAGCCGCACGCTCCCCGTACGCCTGCACGGCCTCCCAGGCCGGTGCGGTGCGCTCCTCGATCGTCTGGGAGACGGGCAGGGACTCCAGGGCGGCGATCGCGCGGTCCACGTCCTGCTGCGCGAACCCCTCGGCGGCCAGGGCCTTTTGGGCCGACGCGACGCTCACGGTGTCCAGTGCGCTTCCCTGGCCGGGTGCGACGGCGGTCTCCAGCGGCAGCATCCAGCCGCGCGACTCGATGCCCGTGCTGGCGGCGATGGAGTCGATCCGGGGCGCCCAGGCGGCATCGGGATGCCTGTCGCGCACCTCCGCCACGATCTCGCTGGTCTTCACGGTGTGCTCGCCGTGTATGACGGCAGGGGGGCAGAGGTACGCGGCCATGTCGGGAGCCTTCCGGGGAGCGGGGTGGGAGGGTCGGGCACTGACGCCGGGTGCGACCGCCACGAGGGGTGTGTCAGGGGTCACTTCCGCGGCCCAGCGCCCAAAAGGGTGCCGAGGGGCTCCACTTCGGGAGATTCGGTACCTGTTTCGAGCATGGACGCCAAAAGGACATTTCCGCTGTGATGCAGACAACTTAGGCCAGCATGAGTGGCGTGATACGGCACACAGATCGACCGGCGTATGACTCGGTCTCAGGTGGCCGGTGCCGCAACGGGTGGCCGGGGCGGAGGACTTGGAAGCCTCACGAGGTTCGTCGGTCGCCGTGCGCGGCTGGAGTTCCGCGGAGCCACGGGCGGGGTGCTCGGCCACCTGGGACCGCGTCGTCCGTGCACCGCGTCGAACGCGTCGGCCGGCTACCGGATTTCGCCCGGCACGCGGCTCCGGTGGGGCAGCACACCGCTGTCCGTCTTGCGGAGCCGGCGCGCATCGGCGCGGCCATCGGCAGAGCCCGCCGGACGCGGCAGACCCCGCCCGACGAAATGGACAGCGCTCGGCTCACCGATGAGGAGGAGGCCGGGCAGCAGAATCCCGCGTCTGCGGCGGACCGGCGAGGGCGAAATTGTGTCGAGGCTCATACCGGCGCGGGCGCCAGGCCGTGGCGGGCCGGCAAAGGGGCGTGCGGGCGGTGTGCGGTTCTCCGTACGCGCCCGCGACATGCGTGCGCGCCCCGCCGGGCCCCCCTGTGGGCCCGGCCGGCGGGCGCGATCACGTGATCAGGCGATCAGGGCCTGCTCGGTGGTGGGGTGGCAGGGGATGACCGTGTCCACGCCGACCAGCTGCAGAACGCGCAGCACGGAATCCTGGGCCCCCGCGATACGGACCCATCCGTCCGCTCCGCTGACCTGCTGGTGGGCGGCGACGAAGACGTTGATGCCGCTGGAGTCCATGAAGGTCACACCACTGAGATCGGCGACTATCCGGGGCGGCTCGGACGCGTGTCCACCCAGCAGCGCCCGGCTGAGCACGTCCTGGACGTCGTGGTCGATCTCGCCCCGAAGGGTCACGACACGGACGCCCTCGACCAGATGGTGTTCGGCGCAGAGCCGGTCCGGCCGGTCCGCGGGTTGGATGTGGGCCACGATCTCCTCGATGCGTTCAGGGCTCGCCCTAGGTTCGGAACGAGGATGATTCTGCCCCACCGCTCGTCCCGGATGCACCCCGCGGCTGTATCGAACATCACCTGTGAGGTATGTATGGCGTCAGTGGGGGTACTGGCGGGCACGTAAACGGGGAGTGAGGGCGAGGCCAGTGGAATGTCGTGGCGAGGGTGACGGCGGCGGGGCGCCGGACGAGCACGTGGCGCAGGTCGGCTTTGCCTTGGGCGGGGACGACAGCTGCATCGCCGACGCCCGCCACCATGCTGTCGCCTTCCTCGACCGGGCTGTCCACGACCACGACGTGCCGGTCCCGGACCCGGTCCGGGACCTCATCCAGCTCGTGGTCAGCGAACTCGTCACCAACGCCCGCAAGTACGCCCCCGGCCCCGTCTTCGTGGAACTGCGCCTGACCGAGCGCACCGTGGAGGTCGTCGTGTGGGACAGCGACTCCGCGCTTCCCGCGGCCCGCGCCGCCGACCCCGGCCGGATCGGGCAGCACGGTCTCGAGATCGTGAAGGCGGTCACCGAGAGCCTGACCGTCGAACGCGAGGCGGTCGGCAAGCGCATCACCGCCCGCATCCCCCTGCACCACCTGCCGGGCAAGCCGGCCGTCGCCTCCACCGTCCAGAACGCCTCCACGGGCTCCGAGGCCCTCACCCACGACGTCTCCAGGGGCTCCGAGGCCCTCACCCAGGACCTTGCGGCGAGCTCCGAGGCCATCCCCCAGGACGCCTCGACGGGCTCCGGGTTCGGCCAGTCGTAGCCCGCCCGGCGCACCGAGCTCCAGCCCCTTCCCTTTCCCCGGCCCGACCTCCGACGCGCACGGCGTCGACACGCGGCCGAACGGGTGGTTCGCGCACTCCGACAGCCCAGGAAGACACCCCCGGCACGGC
This sequence comes from Streptomyces sp. NPDC003456, assembly GCF_042878735.1. Classification (NCBI taxonomy): domain Bacteria; kingdom Bacillati; phylum Actinomycetota; class Actinomycetes; order Kitasatosporales; family Streptomycetaceae; genus Streptomyces; species Streptomyces sp. NPDC003456. Next base: position 661,782 of record NZ_JBIAOK010000001.1, on the reverse strand, counting down.
GGAAGCGGCGGCCGACGGCGGAAGCTCGCGTGGAAGGCCGGCCGTCGTCCGGCCCCGTCGAGCACGGGACGGCCCGTCCCGTCCTCCGCAGCACCCCACGGCCCGGGAGCCCGCCATGTCCCGCACGACCCCGCCCCGCGTGAGCGTGATCATCCCGGCCTACAACGCCATGCCGGAGATCACCCAGTGCGTCAGGTCCGCCGTGGAACAGACCCTCCGCCCGGACGAGATCGAGATCATCGCGGTCGACGACGGCTCGACCGACGGCACCGGGGAGGAACTGGACCGCCTCGCCCGTGCCTCCTCCCGCGTGCGCGTGGTCCACCAGCCCAACAGCGGAGGAGCCGGAGGCCCGCGCAACACCGGTCTCGACCTGGCCGTCGGCGACTACGTCTTCTTCCTCGACTCCGACGACTACCTGGGCCCCGACGCCCTGCGCCGGATGGTCGCCATGGCCGACGAGAACGGGACGGACGTGGTGCTCGGAAAGATGGTGTCGGTCGGCGGGCGAGCCGTGCCGACGGCCGTCTTCTCCCACAACCAGCCGCGCACCGACGTCTTTTCCTCCCACGCGTACCGCACGCTGGGGTGCTGGAAGCTGTTCCGGCGGTCGCTGATCGAGCGACTCGGCCTGCGGTTCCCGCCGTACCGCAACTGCGAGGACAAGCCCTTCACGGCCGCGGCCTACCTCAACGCCGACGGCATCTCCGTCGTCGCCGACTACGACTGCTACTACTCGCGCAACCGGCAGAACGGCAACAACCTCACCCTGACGGCCGCCGACCTCGTGCACCGCATGGACGGTACTCGGCTGTGCTTCGAGACGGTCGCCCGCCACCTCGCACCCGGGCCGCGCCGGGACCGGCTCATGCGCCGCCACGTGGAGTGGGAACTGTGCGGGCCCGTGCGGGCCTTGCTGCCGCGGGAGGACGAACAGCGGGCCAGGGGGCAGTATTACCCGCAGTTCCGGCAGTGGGCGCTCGACCACGCGACCGACGGCGTCTTCCCACTGCTCGCCCCGCCGGACCGGTTGGTCGTCCACCTCCTGCGCGCCGACCGCTACGACGACCTCATGACGGTGGCGCGCCACGCCCGGCGGGACGCGGCGCGCGGCCACGTCGTCGACAAGGGCCGCGTCTATTGGGCCCATCCCTTCTTCCGCGATCCGGCGAAGGCGGTCCCGGACGCCTGCTTCGACGCAACGGACCGGATCCCGGTCCACCACGACCTGACCGAGGCGGCCTGGACCGGCGAGGGCGACGTGCTCCGCCTGTCGGGCCACGCCCGCATCGACGACCTCGGCCCGCTCCAGCCCGGCTGCCGGCTGGTCCTGCGCCCGAGTGGCTTCCGGCACCCGGACGTCCATGTGCCGGTCACCCTCGCCGCCGCCCCGCCCGGCGCGGAACGACCCGGGACGCCGGCCGCCACGTCCGAGGGGGACGGCGCAGCGACCCGCTTCACCGTCGACGTGGACCTGGCCACCGCGGCCTCGAACGCCCCGCTCGGCATCGGCACATGGAACGTCCACCTCGATCTGCGCGCACAGGGAGTCAGCCGCACCGTCAGGCTCCGGCGGCTCCGGACGGACGCCGACGGCCCACGCCGCACACCGCCGGCCCGCGAACTGGCCTCCGGCTCCCGCACCGAACCCGCCACCGCGCGGCTCCTGTTCGGTCCCGAGGGCCAACTGGCGCTGGACATCCGGCAGACCGGGACGGCAGCCGAGCCCACGTGCCGCGTGACCGCGACCGATTGGGACGTCTCCGCCCCCGGCACCCTCGTCGTCAGCGGGCACTTGACCGGCGAAACCGCCCGCCGCCCCCGTCCGGTCGCCCTGCGGGCCGAGGAGATCTCGGGGCGGGTCCGGGAGGTGGCGCTGACGTACGGGCCGGACGGCGATCACTTCACCGGCCGCATGCCGTTCGCCGGACTGCGGCCCGGCCGCTGGGCGCTGGCACTTCGCACAGACCAGGGCGGCACGCCGGTCCCCGTCCCGCACACCCGGCATCTCCCCGGCACCCGCTGGTTCCGCGTCTCCCGACTGGGCCGCCCCTACTACGCCAAGCCGCTTCCGCGGCCCCCACGGGACGTCCTCACCCTGCGCGTCGCACCGATCAGGCTGACGACGGCCCTGCGCCGCCGCCTGGCGCGGAGTCGCGCAGGCCGCGGCGGGCACCTCTGAGGCTCTGCCCGTATAGGCGTGCGGCAACCCGGGGCTCGGCCGGGTGCGGCGATCCGGTGGTGCCCCGTCAGGCGGCCGGCTCGTCCTCCACGGCGATGCCCAGGCGGTCCGCCACCGTCGTCAGGGTGGCGCCCAGCGGCAGGGCGACCCTCGTGACGGCGTGCTGGTCACCCCGTGTCCGGTCCCGGTTGACGATCAGCACCGGCGTGCCGGCCTGAGCCGCCTGACGGACGAAGCGGAGCCCGGACATCACCGTCAGCGAGGAGCCCAGGACCAGCAACGAGGTGGCGCCCCGGACCAGTTCCCGGCAGTGCTCGACCCGCCGCGGCGGAACGGACTCGCCGAAGAAGACCACGTCGGGTTTGAGGACGCCACCGCACACCGCGCAGGGCACCACGCGGAAGTCCCCGACCTGATCGTCCGTCAGGTCGGCGTCGCCGTCCGGGTTGATGCCCGCCGCAACCGGCTCGAAGCCCGGGTTCGCCTCCTCCAGGCGCCGGGCGAGTTCGCGGCGCGGGCTGAACGCGCCGCAGGACAGGCACACGACCCGGTCGAGGGTGCCGTGCAGTTCCACGACGTCCGCGCTGCCGGCGGCCTGGTGCAGCCCGTCCACGTTCTGTGTGATGACACCCGAGAGCAGCCCGTGCCGCTCGAAGGCGGCCACCGCCCGGTGCCCCGCGTTGGGGCGGGCCCGGCCGAAGGTGCGCCAGCCGAGGTGGCTGCGCGCCCAGTACCGGCGCCGGGCCCGGGCGTCGGCGGTGAAGTCCTGGTAGGTCATCGGCGTGTGGCGGCTCAGGCTCCCGCCCTCGCCCCGGTAGTCCGGGATGCCCGACTCCGTCGAGATGCCCGCGCCGCTGAGCACCAGGACACCGCCGGCGCCGAGCGCGTCGGCGACCGGCCTCGGGTCGGAGGTGCCCGGCGGCAGGTCTCCGGCAGGGGTCCAGCTCAGGGTGGGGCGCATGCGCATGCCGTCAGGGTACGGAACGGCGGCCCGTGATGCGCCGGCCCGCCACGAGGCCGGACGGGCGGGACCCCAAGGCTGTCCCCGCCTCGCCCCGCTCACCCTGCCCGCCCCGGCCGGGCACGGTGGCCCGGCCGGACCGCCGTACGGCCGCGGAGCGCGACGGCCGCCGCTCGGCGCGCCCACCCGCACCCGCGCCCGGCCCCGAGGAGCTCGCCTGCGCAGCAGGCACGCGCCCGCCGTCACCTCACGAGCCGTCGAGCGCCTTGCGGAAGGTGCCGCCGCGCCGCAGTGCCCGTTCGATGCTCTCCAGCGACCTGCCCCGGGTCTCCGGCACCTTCGCCAGCACGAACACGATGCAGGCGACGTTCATCAGCGCGTAGACGAAGAAGGTCCCGGACCGGCCGATCGTCTCGATGGCGGTCAGCGCCGTGACGGCGATGAGCAGGTCGACGCCCCACACGGTGACCGTGGCGAGGCTGGTCGCCGGGCCGCGCACGCTCAGCGGGAGGATCTCCGGGCCGATGAGCCAGACCACCGCCTGCATGCCCACCCCGTTGAAGAGGATGTAGGCGAACAGGGCGACGATCACCGTCCACCGCTGGGCCGCCGAACCGCCCGCCCCCAGGAACGCCAGAGCCATCACGGCCATCGCCAGGGCCGAGCCGGGCAGGAACCAGAGCATCGTGCTCCGCCGCCCCACCCGGTCCACGGCCACGGCACCCACCACGCCGGCCACGACCAGCATGACGCCGATCCCGACGCCCGTGAGCAGCGCCACCGAGTCCCCGAAGCCCGCGTCGACGAGGATGGTCGGCGCGTAGTAGACGACGGCGTTGATGCCGGTCAGCTGGCTGAAGGCGGCGATGCCGACGGCGATCAGCAGGGCGGGCCGCACCCACCGCTGCCGCAGGTCCCGCCAGCCGCCCGCGGGGACCCGCGCGGCCACCTCGGCGATCTCCCGGATCTCCCGGCCGACGTCCGTCCCGGCCGGCCGCAGCCGGGTCAGGACCTGCCGGGCCCGGTCCGTCATGCCCCGCTCGATGAGCCAGCGCGGGCTCTCCGGCAGGAACAGCATGCCGACACCCAGGGCCACGGCCGGCAGGACCGCCAGGGCGAACATGACGCGCCAGCCGCCCTCGCCGGACAGCGCCCAGCCGCACAGGTAGGCGATGAGCTGGCCGGTGGCGACCATCAGCTGGAACAGCACCATGAGGCGGCCGCGGATCCGCGCGGGCGCGACCTCGGCGATGTAGACGGGCACCATGTTGGACGCGCCGCCCACGGCCAGTCCGAGCACGAAGCGCGCGGCGATCAGCGTGCCCACCCCGGGGGCCACCGCCGCCGCGGCCGCTCCCACCGCGAAGACCACGGCGACCGCGACCACGATCCTGCGGCGCCCGTGCCGTACGGCCAGACGACCGGACAGCAGGGCCCCGGCCATCGCGCCGAGGAGGATCACGCTGACGACGATCTCCTGCTCGCGGGACGTGAGGTGCAGATCCTCGCGCAGGTGCAGCAGCGCCCCGGAGATGATGCCGGTGTCGTAGCCGAACAGCAGGCCGCCCAGGGCGGACACGCCGGACACCGCGTACACCGCCGCCGGGACCCGGGCCCGGGCGCCGGCGCCGGGGTCGGCGCGCCGGGGCTCCGCGGTCAGCTCAGGCATCGCCCATGACCAGACCCTCGATGGTGTGCTTCTGCGTCACCGGCCGCAGGACGTCGACGACCGGGCAGTCCAGGTGGCGCCGGACCCGCTCGGGCAGGCTCTCCCAGTAGGACCGTGTGACGGCGGTGTCGTGCCGGTCGCCGTTGGTGGCCTCGGGGCCGTCGACGCCCAGCACCAGCACGGGGCGGGACTTCGCGGAGTGGTTCTTGGTGCCGCGGTGGATCGTCAGCGCGGTGCGCGCCGAGATGTCCCCGCGCTGCGGGTACTTGCGCACGGCCCGCTCCTCGTAGCGCGCGTAGTGCGAGCGGGGCGGGAACATGCCGTGCCCGAACTCCGGGCTGTCGTCCCACTGGGTGCCGGGCGCGATCTCGAAGGGGCCCATGTCCTCCTCCGTGTCGACGGCCGTCACGTTGAAGGCCAGCGACGTCAGCCGCCGCTCGGCGCGGGTCTCCTCGGGCATGGGGAAGTCCCGGTGCCAGGGCTGGTTCACCGCGCCTTCCAGCGGTACGTCGAAGCCGAGCTCGACGATGCGGTAGCCGGGCCCGAGCACGGCGGTGCAGACCGAGCGCACCCACGGGTGGTCGACGAGCTCGACGAAGCCGCGCAACTGCTCGGGATGGATCTCCACGTAGTACCGGTTCGGGCCGCGTCCGACCGCGCCGCCGGGCCGCTGTCGCGCCTCCTCGAAAGCGGCCTCGACGTCCTCGCGCAGCCGGTCGGTCCACTCCTTGGTGAACGCGCCCTTGCGCGCCGTGATGCCGTCCGAGTACAGGGCCTCCACGTCGGCCGTCACGTCGACGTCGAGGCCGGCCGGCGCGATGCCGGGGTAGGCGTACGGGCTCATGCGTGCCTCCTTGCACAGAACTGTCCGAGCCATGTTGCATCGTTGATTTCAACGTGGCAATAGCCGGCGGTGCCTTCTTGGGGGGATCTTGTCCCGCCGGACGCGGCCCGTGCCACGATGTGCGGGTGAGGAGCAGCCTGAAAGACGTGGCCGCCCGCGCGGGTGTCTCCGCGCGCACGGTGTCGAACGTGGTCAACGGGTCCGCCCGGGTGTCGGCCGAGACCCGGCAGCGAGTGCAGGAGGCGATCGACGAACTGGGCTACCGGCCCAACCTCGCCGCCCGCAGCCTGCGCGCCGGCCGTACCGGCATCGTCGGGCTGGCCATCCCGGAGCTGCACTCGCCGTACTTCGCGGAACTCGCCGGACTCCTGGTGGACGAGGCGCGCCGCCGGTCCTGGACCGTGATCATCGACCAGACGCAGGGCGACGCCGAGGCCGAGCGGCGGCTGCTCACCGGTGACGGCGGCCGCGTGATGGACGGGCTCATCATCAGCCCCTGGGCCCTGGGTGCGCGCGACCTGACCGATACCGCCCGCTCGCTGCCGGTCGTCCTGCTCGGCGAGCGCAGCCCGCAGGGCCTGGCCGACCGCGTGGCCGTGGACAACGTGGCCGCCGCCGACGAGGCCACCACCCACCTGCTGGCGCAGGGCCGCCGCCGCATCGCCGCCATCGGTCTGCAACCGCACCTGGCGAACGGCACCGCCGAGCAGCGCGCCGAAGGCTGGCGCCGGGCCCTGCGCCGCGCGGGCATCACCCCGCGCCCCGAGTGGGAGCTGGCCGTGGCCTCGCTGCACCGCACGGACGGCGCCCGGGCCATGGCGCACCTCCTCGACGGCGACACCGTCCCCGACGCGGTGTTCGCCTTCAGTGACGAACTGGCCCTCGGAGCCCTCCACACCGCCCATGCCCGCGGTGTGTCCGTACCGCAGGACCTGGCGATCGTCGGCTTCGACGACATCGAGGACGGCCGGTTCAGCAACCCGTCCCTCACCACCGTCTCGCCCGACAAGCGGCAGATCGCCCAGCGGGCCCTGCAGTGCCTCGCCGACCGCATCTACAGCCCGCGCAACGACCTGCCGGCCTCCGACCTGACCATCCCGCACCGGCTGGTCGTGCGGGGCACGACGGACCCTGCGGCGACCGCGCCGGCGCTCTGACCTGCTGAGGACCGCGGTCCCTTACCGCCCCGCCGGGGGGTGATCGGACAGGGCGATGCGCCGTGCCCCGCGCCGCCCACGATCCCTCCCCGGGCCCGCCCTTCCGCGACCGATGCGGCGGGGTGCGCGTATCCGCCCTCGTGCGGGTATCAGCACAACGAAGGACAGGCCACGGGTTCATGCTGTGGGAGGTGGAGGGCAGTGAACCGGCCGGATCACGATCGGCACGCGCTCGACATGATCGACTGGCTGCTGGAGACCGACACACTGCGGGACTTCCTGCAGCTCCTGGTCGCCGACGCGGTCGGTGCCTCGGCGGCGGACGGCTGCGGGGTGACGGTGCAGCGCGAAGGCCGCCCACTGACCGTGGTGAGCACCGGGGGAGTGGCGGACAAACTCGACGAGAAGCAGTACGGCCAGGACGACGGCCCGTGCTTGCAGGCCCTGCGCAAGGGAGAGGTCGTCCATGTGCCCGACATGCTGGAGGAGTCCCGCTGGGCCGCCTATCCGCGTTTCGCGGCGTCCCTGGGTGTCCGCTCCGCGCTGTCGGTACCGATCGCCGTCCGCAGCCACACCGCGGGCGCGCTCAACTTCTACGCCGCGGACCCCGACGCCTTCGCCGAGGAGGACCGGCACGCACTGGCACTGTCCGCGGCCCAGGCGGGCGGCGCGATCGCACTGGCGCAGCGGCTGGCCGACGCGGAGGAGTTCACCCGGGACCTGCAGAGCGCACTGGCCTCCCGCCGGGTGATCGACCAGGCCATCGGCATCGTCATGCAGCAGCGGCAGTGCACCGAGGAGGAGGCCTTCGGTCTGCTGCGCCGCCTGTCCCAGCAGACCAACCTCAAGCTCCACGACGCCTGCACCCGCCTGCTGACCGACATCGCCGGCCGCCCGCCGACCCCCCAGCCGCCGCTGCGGCCCCGCCCCTGACCGGGTTCCCCCGGGAGGGCGGGCACACCGGGGCGGGACACCGCGCGCACGGCGTCCCGCCCCGTCGGCAGACCTCTCAGGGCGTTTCGGTCTCGTCGGAGGTGCCGGTGCCCTCCGAGCCGCCTTCGTCCGAGGTGTCGGGCTGCGACGCCCCTTCTTCCTCGGGGTGCACGTCCTTCTCCCCGGTGACTTCTTCCAGCGGGTGGGACAGATCGTTGTCGGGACTCGTCATGTCGGCTCCTTCCCTCTCGCGGGCCGGGTGCCCCTTCGCGGGGGAACGACGACTGCGAGACGACTGCCATCGGGATTCCCGGTCGACCGGAAGGCCGGGGCCATCGCAGCCAGGCGCTGAGCGGCCTGCGGCGGGCCGGAGACCTGGGCGAACCGCCCCTTCCCCCACCCCGCCGGACCGTGCCGGCCGGGCGTCGGGCACCGTAGGGTCCGGTGGCGGAGCCCTTCGCCACCTGCGGCCGGCGGGCGAGCGGCTCCCGCCACCGCGTCACGAGGCACGAGAAGACAGGGGCGTCATCGTGGTCCACGGCCTGAGGGAGACGGTCCGATGAGCGCGGCGGAGGAACCGGTCCTCTTCCGCACCACCGGACGCGCCGCCCACATCACGCTGAACCGGCCCGGGGCGCTCAACGCCCTCACGCACACCATGGTCCGCCGCATCGACGGGGCCCTCAGGGAGTGGGAGCGCGACCCGGCCGTGGAGACCGTCGTCATCACCGGCGCGGGCGAACGCGGCCTCTGCGCGGGCGGTGACATCCGCGCCATCCACGACGACGCCCGCGACGGGGACGGCTCCGCCTCAGCGGCGTTCTGGCGCGACGAGTACCGCCTGAACGCCCGGATCTCCCGCTACCCCAAGCCGTACGTCGCCGTGATGGACGGCATCGTCATGGGCGGCGGCGTCGGTGTCTCGGCGCACGGCGACGTCCGGATCGTCACCGACCGGTCCCGGGTCGCCATGCCCGAGACGGGCATCGGCTTCGTGCCGGACGTCGGCGGCACCCACCTGCTCGCCCTCGCCCCGGGCCAACTGGGCACGCATCTCGCTCTGACGGGCACTCAGATCGGCGCCGAAGACGCTTTGCTGTGCGGGCTGGCCGACCACTACGTGCCTTCGGACGCCCTGCCGGAACTCCTCGACTCCCTGTCCGCGCGGCCGGCTGCCGAGGCCGTCGCGGGTGTGCGGCGGACACCCCCGCGGGGAGTGCTGGCGGCTCGGCGCGACTGGATCGACGCCTGCTACTCCGCCGATTCCGTCGAGGAGATCGTCCGTCGCCTGCTCGCGCACGGCGACCCGGCGGCGAAGGAGACCGCCGAGACCCTGCTGTCCAAGTCACCGACCGCCCTCAAGGTCACCCTGGCCTCCGTGCGCCGGGCCCGCCGGCTCGGCACGCTGGAACAGGTCCTGGACCAGGAGTACCGCGTCTCCTGTGCCGCGCTGACCACCGCCGACCTGGTGGAGGGCATCCGCGCCCAGGTCGTCGACAAGGACCGCCGGCCGAGGTGGTCGCCGAAGACCCTCGCCGAGGTCACCGACGCCGAGGTGGAGCGCTTCTTCGCCTCCCTGGGCGAGCGCGAACTGGGGCTCGCCCAGGAGTAGGCCGTCGGGCGACCGTGGCAGGTGAACCTGCCGGCCCCGCCCTCTTCCGGCGGTGCGGTTCTGGCGTCTCGTCAGAGCATGAGCAGCAGGCGAGTGTGGGGCACCAGCTTCCGGTTGACGCTGGTGCTCTGCACGAAAATCGTGAAGTGGTCGTTGTGGTCGGGCTTCACCCTGACCTCCGTGTCCGGCAGGCCGAGCAGGGCCCGAGCCTCCGGACCCGTGTACACACGGTCCGTCTTCTTCTCCAGCACCGCTATCTGCTTCCGCGCCTGGATTTTCTCCGACTTGCTCAACTGATAGAAGGCGCCGCCCGTGCGATAGGTGTGCCCGCATTCGACGACCCAGTCCCGGATGGCCGCGTCCCGAGCCACCGGAATCAATTGGTACTGCGACGGATCGACGGGCGTCAGGCCGGCCGCCTTGATGGTGTTCTCATTGACCGCATCGGCTCCGGTGGAGAACACCGCCCGAGAGCCCCGGATTCCGCGCGTGCGACCCACCATGAAATTCTCGGTGGCCTGCCGGATGACCTGACCGGCCTCTTCCAGACCTTGGGTGCTGGTGGCGTCCCAAATGGCGATGTTGTCCTTGGGGAAACCGCACTGCATGGCTTCGCGCTTGCCCATCTGGTCGGGCACCAGAACGGCCAGCGTCCAGTTGTCCTGCTGCGTCTCGATCATGTCGGCCACGGCCCGGACCAGGTCACGCGCGTTCCTGGTCGGGGCGTCCGGGCAGCGGTGGCTGGCGTTCTCCTGCCCGTCCGTCAGCACGAACGTGAGAAAGCTGTGGTCCCCGTACAGCTGCGCCGTCTGTGCCAGTTCCCGTTGCGACTTCAGTGCGGCCGCGAGGAGCGCGGTCATTCCACCGGTGCGGTACAGCTGCTTCAGGGACGGCATGCGCAGCACGTCCTTGTCGTAGATGACGCACTCCACCTTGTCGGCGAACACGTACACCGTGACGCGGGTTTCCTGGTCCAGCTCCCTCGAACGGCGGGCGAGATAGGCGATCTGCTGGTCCGCGACGTCCACGACCTTGTGGCTCAGATGCGACATGGATGAGCTGGCATCCAGCACGAGCGCGACGTGGTTGATGTAATTCTGGCTTCCGGACATCACAACTCCCCCTCGTTCCGGGCTTGGTGATTCCACCCTCTCATCCACCACTGACAATCGATCTTGCTTCCCGGGTCCCCGACGGGCCGGGCGCCCCTCCGGCAGCCGGCCGCCCGCGACCGTCTCCGTGCTCATTCCTGCTCGCAACAGTGGCCTAATGAGCATCTATTGACACGGCGACGGCGCTCCCTCCACAGTCGTCCCACCGAGTGATGCCGATCCGCGGACCCGAGGAGCGTGCACCCCCATGCCCGAAATCCCCGAAGTCACCAGGCGTTTGCTCCTCGGAGGAGCGCTGGCCGGCGGTGCGGCGGCCGCCGGTCTGGGCTCGGCGCAGGCCGCTGCGGTACCGGGACCTTCCCCCGAGCAGACCGGCCTCTCCCCGCGCCGCGGGCCGGGCCAGAAGTCCATGATCGACGTGCCGTTCGACGAGCACCGGACCGTCCGCGTCGGCGTCATCGGACTCGGCAACCGGGGCTCGGGGATGACGGAGGGCTGGTCCGCCGTCCCGGGCTGCGCGGTGACCGCCGTGTGCGACGTACGGGCCGACCGTGCCCGGCGCGTCGCCGACCGCCTGGTCTCCCGGGGCAGACCGCGCCCCGCCGAGTACGGCGGCTCGGACGACGCCTACACCCGCATGCTCCGGCGCGAGGACGTCGACCTCGTCTACATCGCCACGCCCTGGGAGTTCCACCACCGACAGGGCCGGGACGCGCTGCGGGCGGGCAAGCACGCCCTGGTCGAACTGCCCGTGGCCACCGGGCTCGAGGAGCTGTGGGACCTCGTCGACACCTCCGAGCGCACCCGGCGGCACCTGATGCTGGCGGAGAACTGCTCCTACGGCCGCAACGAACTGGCGATGCTCAAGATGGCCCACGACGGGCTGTTCGGAGACCTCACCCACGGGCACGGCGGCTACCTGCACGACCTGCGGGAACTGCTCTTCTCCGACACCTACTACACCGACGCCTGGCGGCGCCGGTGGCACACGCGCAGCACCGCCTCGCTCTACCCGATGCACGGGCTCGCACCGATCGCCGCCGCCATGGACGTCAACCGCGGCGACCGCCTGACCACCCTGCGCGCCACCGCCACCGAGCCCCGGGGCCTGGCCGACTACCGCGCGAGGTTCCTGCCGCGGTCGCACCCCTCCTGGAAGGAGACCTACATCAACGGTGACCTGGTCACCTGCCTGATCGACACCGCGCAGGGCCGGACCGTCCGGGCCGAGCACGACGTCAGCTCGCCACGACCGTACAGCCGCATCAACACCCTCGCCGGCACCCGGGGCATCTTCGAGGACTACGCGGGCACCTCGGCGACCGACGGCCGGATCTACGTCGAACCCGACCACAGCGGGCACACCTGGCGCGACTTCGACGCCTACCGCAAGGAGTTCGACCACTGGCTCTGGACGAAGATCGGCGACGACGCCGGGAACAACGGCGGCCACGGCGGGATGGACTACGTGCTGCAGTGGCGCACCGTCCAGCTCATGCGCGCCGGGCTCGTCCCCGACATCGACGTCTACGACGCGGCCGTGTGGTGCTCACCCGTGCCGCTCAGCGCGCGGTCCCTGGCGACGGGCGGGCGCCCCGTGCGCATTCCCGACTTCACCCGGGGAGCATGGGTGAACCGGCGCCCGGGCCTCGACACCCGGCCCTCCGAGATGCCCCCCGTGCCCTGACGCGGCCCCGCCCCTCGAACCGCCCGCACCGACGGGGCCGGTGCGGGCGACTGCGCGTCAGTGCCGGGCGGCGACGGCCTCGACCTCGAACAGCACATCGGGCGTGGCCAGGCCCGCCACGCCGACCAGGGTCTGGGCCGGAGGCCGTGAACCCCAACCCTCCCGGACGGCCTCGGCGATCGGCCCGAGCTTCCCGACGTCATGGTTGACCACGTACGTCCTGAGCTGGACGACATGGCTCAACCCCAGCCCGTGGGCGGCGAGCGCCACGCCGAGGTTGTAAAACGCCTGCTTCACCTGCCGGGCGAAGTCGTCGGACACCACCCTGCCGTCGGGCGCCGACCCGAACTGGCCTGCCACCAGCACCAGTTCGGTTCCCGCCGGGACGGCGGCGGTGTGGCTGTACCCGAACGGGACGGGGTCGTGCAGCCCTTCCGGATTGACCAATGTGTGCGCGATGGGAACCACCTCTTGCGTAGGGGGGCGTTGACGCGAGCAGCCTCCCAAGGAATACGTGACACCCTGTGTCACGTATCCGGCACTAGGGTCTGTCGTTCGGATCATGGCGCAGGGCATCGGCAGCACCTGTGAACGCCGATGAGCGGTCCCGCGTCTGCGGCGTGATCCGAACGACAGGCCCTAGGCTTCGCGGATGCGCGCCGACCGACTGGTATCGATCGTGCTGCTGCTGCGGCAGCACGGGCGGCTCTCCGCGACCGCGCTGGCCCGGGAGCTGGAGGTGTCCACCCGCACGGTGCTGCGTGACATCGAGGCGCTGTCCGCGGCCGGCGTGCCGGTGTACGCCGAACGCGGCCGGCACGGCGGCTTCGCGTTGCTCCCCGGGTTCCGGACCGAACTCACCGGGCTCACCCACGACGAGGCACTGGCCCTGCTGGTCGCCGGGTCCCGGCGCGGCGCGCAGACGTTCGGTCTCGGCTCGGCGCTCGCCTCGGCCGTGCGCAAGGTGGTCGACGCGCTTCCCGAGACATCGCGGGCCGCCGCCGCGGGAGCGGCCCGGCGCCTGCTCGTCGAGCCGGACATCGACCTCCTGTCACGCCGCCAGGACGCCGAGGAGGTGCCCGAGACGGTGCTGGGCGAGGTGCGGCGGGCGGTGTTCGCCGGTCACCGCCTGCGCATCCACTACGCGGCCGCGGACCGGAGCCCCGCCTGGCGCACGGTCGACCCGATCGGCCTGGTCACCGTACGGGGCCACGGCTACCTCCTGGCCGCCAGGTCCGGAGCCGACCGCACCTACCGGCTGTCCCGCATCCTCGCCGCCGAGGAGCAGCGCGAACCGGCCCGCAGGCCCGACGGCGTCGACCTTGACCGGCTGTGGCAGGAACGCAGCCGACGGTTCCGGACCGGCGGCGACCAGGTCACCGTGCTGGTGCGGGTCGACCCGGCGCGACGGAAGGAGCTGGTGGACACCGCGCTGGCCGTCGCGGCCGAGGAGACCGAGGCCGACGGCCGGTCGCGGCTGGAGGTCACCTTCCAGGACCCGAGGCACGCCGAATGGGCCCTGTGGCACCTCGCCGCGGACGCCGAGGCCCTGGCCCCGCAGTGGCTGCGGGACGCCCTGCACGACCGCGCCGCAGCCCTGGCCGCCCGTTACGGAGCGCCGTCCTGAGACCGAGCACAGCCCTGCGACCTGTGGTGCACGGCCGCCGGGCCGGACGGCGACGTCCACGGGCGCGGGCGCACGGAGAGGTTCGATCCGGCCCACCGCGCGAGAATGGACCTCGTCGCATCCTGTGCGCCGGATCGGAGGGCGACCATGAAGGACCTCAAGTTCGAGCAGAAGCGCACGCTGTCCCGCCGCGAGGCCGCGGATCAGCTCTCGGCGCTGGCGGACGCGTTGAGGGAAGGTGAGGACGCCGAGCTCAAACTCGGCGCGGGCACACTGACCCTGCGCATCCCCGACGGTCTGCGCAGCGAGATCGAGGTCGAGATCGGCGGCGGGGAGGCCGAGCTGGAGATCGAGTTCAAGTGGTCCACCGGGACGGAAGAGCCTCCGTCCGGATCGGGGAAGGACACGGCGGCGTCCGACACGGCCAGGACGACGTCCGAGAGGCGGCCCAAGGACGCCGCGGCGACCTCCGGGCGTGGCGCGGGCAGGAGCAGGACGGCGAAACGACCCGCCACCAAGACGTCCTGAGACCGCCGGGCGGGAGCAGTCCCGTGCCTGCCCGCGTCCGCCTCACCGACCGCCGCGGCGATCCGCGCCGAAGAGTAGCCTCGGTGGTACGCGGAGGTCGGTTCCCGGGAGCCCATCAGCGCGAGGCTCCCTCAGTTCGGCACAGAAGCTGAGGGAGCTGCCTCGTGCGGGCCGGCGGCGCGGACACCGACCGGATGCCTGCCGCCGGGGCACGGACACCCTCGGTGCAGGCGGTCCGCGCAGGCGCCCCTCAGGTGCCCTCAGGTGCCTTCAGGTGCCCTCAGGTGCCTTCAGGTGCCCTCCGGCGGCGACTCCACCGTGCCCGCCTGCGGCGCAGCGACGTCGACTGCGACAGCACCGCGCCCACGCTCAGCCCGACCGCGATGGCCGTGCACAGCACGATCAGCCACGACAGCAGCACGAAGACCGAACCGGCTGCCCCGTAGGCGTCCAGGGCCCGTTTGAGGGCCCGCGGCATGTAGAACTGGGCGGCGAGCGACAGACCGCTGACCGCGAGCGCGGTGATCACGGCCCCCGGCAGGAGCGGCCCCCAGCGGATCTGGCCGCCCAGCAGCAGATGCTGGGTCCACCACCACATCGCCGTCTGCGGCAGCAGGCCGATCGCGAACCCGAGCACCGGCCCCAGCTGGCTGCGCAGCAGGCCCTGCACGACCAGGGCGCCCAGCCACAGGGCGATCCACGCCAGCCAGCGCCACGCGGCGACCGACGGACCCGAACGCGGCAGCTGCCACGCCCGTCTGCACAGGCGCTGCACGGCCCGGCTCACCGCGGTCGCCGACAGCAGCACCATCAGACCGCCGACCAGGCCGGTCGCCTGCCGCAGCTCGGCCGTCGGCGGCTGGAAGACCTGCTGCAACTGGGCCTTCTCCTGGGCGCTCAGCCCGAACACGGTGCTCACCGAGGTCGCGACCTGCTCCTTCAGAGCCGTGGGGGCGTAGGCACCGAGCACGAACAGCAGGGGAATGGCGGTGAGGAACGACTGGGCCGCGATCCGGGTCGCCGAGTCGAAGATGTTCACCGCCAGCATGCGCTCCACCAGTGCCGTGATCAGGGGGAAGCGTGCCCTGAACCGTGAGGCGGCCGAGCGCAGCCGCGCGACGCTTCCGCGCACCAGGGCCCCCCACCACGACGGGCGGACCACCCGCGGCGTCCGGCGTGACGCGCCGGCTCCGCGGTTCACTCCGCCGCACGGCGTGCGCGGCTCACCCGGATCCGCACCCGCGGGCCGACGGCACCCCACCGACCGGCGGACCGGCCGTCCGACGCGCGCCGCCAGACCGCACACGACGGCCGGGTCCCCCCGGCCGATCGCACACCCGGCGACATCCGCATCGCGCTGCTCCCTTCCTCACCCAGAGTGCGCGACGGGGCCGTCCACGGCACCCCGCCGCACCGCCCGCGGACGGCGGCAGCGGGACCGGGAGGCAACAGGGGAGGCCGTGGACCCGCCCGTCGCACGGGCCGGCCCGCGCGCCGGTCCGGGGCCCCCGGCTTAGTCTGTTGCCGGGGGCGTTCGGGTGAATCGCGCACCGGAAGGGCGGTCCGATGGACGACTACCCGCTGATCGAGAACCACGGACTCGTCGGTGATCTGCAGAGCGCCGCGCTGGTCACCACCGACGGCAGCGTCGACTGGTTCTGCGTCCCGAGGTTCGACTCGCCGAGCGTCTTCGGCGCCCTCCTGGACCGGACCAAGGGCGGGCACTGCACCATCCGGCCCCGGCACCGCTCCTACGCCACCAAACAGCTCTACCTGCCCGACACGGCGATCCTGGTCACCCGGTTCATGACCGAGGCCGGAGCCGGCGAAGTGATCGACTTCATGCCCGTCACCGGCACCTCCGTCACGGAACGCCACCGGCTGGTGCGGATGATCCGCTGCGTGCGCGGCCGGATGACCTTCGAGATCCAGGTGGATCCCCGCTTCGACTACGGCCGCGAACCCCACCGGCTGCACATCGGTGGGCACGGGGCGGTGTTCGCGGGGGAGCGCGGGTCGCGCCTGACCGTGCACCCCGTCCGCGAACCGGACGACGATGAACTCCTCGACGTCCTCACCGACCGCCGGGAGGCCCTCCACTTCACCCTCACCCTGGAAGCGGGCCTGGAGCGCGGGATGGTCCTGGAGTGGGGTGCCGACGGCCCGCCCAGGGAGATGCGGCTGGCCGAGTACGGGCGGCTCTTCGACGACACGGTCGCGTTCTGGCGCGGCTGGCTGCGGCAGTCGCGCTACACGGGGCGCTGGCGCGAGACCGTGGAGCGCTCGGCGATCACACTGAAACTGATGACGTACGCGCCCTCCGGCGCCGTGGTGGCCGCCCCGACGGCCGCGCTCCCCGAGCAACTGGGCGGCGAGCGCAACTGGGACTACCGGTTCACCTGGATCCGCGACGCGTCCTTCTCGGTGTACGCCCTGCTCGGACTGGGTTTCACCGAGGAGGCCGGAGCATTCATCCAGTGGCTCGGCGACCGGGTCAAGGAGCGCGCCGGACGGGACAGCGACAACGGGCCGCTGAACATCATGTACGCGGTGGACGGCGCGTGGGACCTGCCCGAGGTGACGCTGGACCACTGGGAGGGCTACGCCGGCTCGGCGCCGGTGCGGATCGGCAACGGCGCCGCCACCCAGCTGCAACTGGACATCTACGGCGAGGCCCTCGACAGCATCTCCTTCGCGCACCGGCACGGCCTGCAGGTGGGCCACCACGGCTGGAACGCCCTGCTGACGGACCTGGACTGGCTGGTCGACCACTGGGACCAGGCGGAGGAGGGCATCTGGGAGACCCGCGGCGGCCGCGAGAACTTCACGTACGGGCGCGTGATGTCCTGGGTGGCCTTCGACCGCGCGCTGCGGCTCGCCGAGTCCAACGGCAGACCGGCCGACGTCCAACGGTGGCGCGCGGCCCGGGACGCCTGCTACGAGCAGGTCATGGCGAAGGGCTGGAACGAGCAACGGCAGGCGTTCGTGCAGCACTTCGGCAGCGACGTCCTCGACTCCTCGCTGCTGCGCATGGCGACCGTCGGGTTCATCACGCCCGACGACCCGCTGTGGACCTCCACCCTGAGGGCCATGGAGGAGGAACTGGTCAGCGACAGCCTGGTCTACCGCTACAACCCCGAGGCGTCCCCCGACGGCCTGCGCGGCTCGGAAGGCACCTTCTCGCTGTGCACCTTCATGTACGTGGACGCGCTGGCCCGCGCGGGCCGCCCGGACAAGGCGCGCCTGGTGTTCGAGAAGATGATGGGGTACGCCAACCACCTCGGCCTGTACGCCGAGGAGATCGACCCGCAGGGCCGCCAACTCGGCAACTTCCCCCAGGCGTTCACCCACCTGGCGCTGATCGACGCGGCCATCACCCTGGATGCCGCCCTCAACCGGGCCTAGCAGGCAGCGGGTTCAGCCGGCCGGTGCCGGGGCGGGTTCCAGGAGCACGAGCGTGTCGCCCGGTCCGGCGGTGAGGGTGCCGCCCTCGGTGGCCGGGTCCAGGCGGCCGTCCCGCCGTACGGCGAACAGCGTCTCGTGGCCCGGCGGGAGCGGGGCCGATGCCGGCTGCACACGGAAGCGGGCGCCGCTGCCGTGCCGCGAGGCCACGGTGTGCCGGACCAGCTCGCGGCTGAACAGGGTCTCCCCGGGGGCATAGGGGGCGACCACGCCGGGGGCGCCGGGCGGTGGGCCGATCCGGTAGACCGGGCCGTCGACGCTGTCCCGCAGCACGACCGAGAGGAGCGCGTTGAAGTCGTCGTCGTCCGTCAGCAGGAAGACCGAGGTGACGCCCTCCAGCCGGGCTTCCGGGTCGGTGGCCGCGGCCAGCAGTTCCTCGGCGGCCGGTTCGACACCCGCGGCCTCGATCCGGGCCCGCTGCTGCTCCGAGGCCGCCCACATCAGCACGTCGACACCGGCCGTGCGCAGGGCGTGGGCGAGGTCGACGACCCAGGGGTCACCGCCGAGCAGCAGCGGGCGGGCCCTGGGCGTCGCCACGACGTCCAGCCGGCGGGCCACCGGCCGTGCGGTGAGTCCGTAGACCACGACCGTCCCGACGATGACCAGGAAGGTGATCGGCAGGATGGTGCCGGCGTCCTGGAGGCCGGCGGCGGTGAGCGCCCCGGCGAAGGTGGTGGCGGTGGAGGCGGCGACGATCCCGCGCGGGGCCATCCAGCCCAGGAAGGCGCGTTCGCCGCGCGCGAGGTCCGTCCCGAGGGTGGACAGCAGGGCGACGAGGGGCCGGACGACCACGATCAGGACCGCGACCAGCACCAGCGAGGGCAGCAGGACCGGACGCAGGCTCTCGGGCGTGACGGTCGCCGAGATCGACACGAACAGCAGGCCGATGATGAGCTGCACCAGCGTCTCGAAGAACGGCCGCCGCGCGGGCATCTCGAAGCCGGGCACGTTCGCCGCGACCAGACCCGTGACGATCGCCGCGATGAGCCCGGTGTCGTCGTACACGGCGTCGCAGCCGGCCGCCACCAGCACCACGACCGCCAGCTGGGTGAGCGTGCCGAGCGTCTCGCCGAGCCGGAGCAGCCGCAGCGCCAGCCACAGCAGCGCGGCCCCCACGGCACCGCCCGCGAGTCCGACCGCGATGCCGCCGAAGAAGGCACCGAACCGGAAGTGCCCCGGTTGCAGGCCACCGGAGACGAGGGAGTGGAACACGACGGCCCCGAGGATGCCCCCGACCGCGTCGATCAGGGACCCCTCCCACATCAGGACGCGCCGCACCTTCTCCGACGGCCGCACGTGTTCCAGGAGCGGGCCGACGACGGTCGGCCCGGACACCACGAGGATCACCCCGATCATGCTGGCCACCGCGGCGGGGACGCCGAACAGGGCCGGCCCCACGGCCATGACCGCTCCCCAGGTCAGCAGGACCTGGAACACGAGGAGACGGACGACGGCCTTGCGGGTGGCGCCTTTCAGCAGCCGCAGGTCCAGGCCCAGTCCGGCGTCGTAGAGGATGAGCGCGACGGACAGCGACACCAGGGCCGGGAAGTCCTGGCCGACCAGCTTGTCCGGGTGCACCACGTCGGTGAGGGTCCCGGCGACGAACCCGGCCGGCAGGAGCACGATCAGGGCCGGGACGCGCAGCCGGGAGGCCAGGATCTGGGAGCCGACGGCCAGCACCACGGTGAGCGCGATGCCCAGCAGGATCTCGTCCTCGCTCACCGTGCACCCACCGGGTCAGCCGCCGGTGGCGAAGCCGGGGAAGAGGGTCATCCCGCCGTCCACGTACAGCGTGGTGCCGACGACGTAGTCCATCAGGTCCGAGGCCAGGCTGACGGCCGCGTGGGCGATGTCGTCCGGGTCGCCGACGCGGTCGTAGGGGATCAGCCGCAGCAGGTCCTCCTCGGCCTCGGGGGTGTCCCAGGCGTCGCGGTTGATGGGTGTCCGGACGGCGCCCGGCGCGATGGCGTTGACGCGGATCTTCTTCGGCGCGAGCTCCTGGGCGAGGGTCGCCATCATCATCTGCACGCCTCCCTTGGAGGCCGCGTAGTTGACGTGCCCGGACCAGGGGATGACCTGGTGCACGGAGCTCATACAGATGATCTTGCCCGCGGAGCGCGACACCTCCGGGACGACACCGCGCCGCACGAACTCCTTGCTCGCCTCCCGGGCACACAGGAACTGACCGGTGAGGTTCACGTCCAGGACCTTCTGCCACTGGGCGAGCGTCATCTCCGTCAGCGGGGCGTCACGCTGCATCCCCGCGTTGGCGACGAGGACGTCGATGGTGCCGAACTCCTCGACCATCCACCCCATCATGCCGACGACCTGGTCCTCCGCGGAGACGTCCGCCCGGTGGGCCGCAGCCCGCACCCCGAACGACTCGATCCGCGCGACCACCTCGTCGGCTTCCTCCGGGCCGGTCACATAGTTCACGACCACGTCGGCCCCCGCCCGGCCCAGGGCGATGGCCGTCGCCTTGCCGATGCCCGAGTTGGCACCGGTGACCAGGGCCTTCTGGCCCTTCAGCAACTGGGCGGGGACCACGTCGGGTGGCGTGTCCTCGGTCGATCGCACGATGAGTGTCTCCTCCACTGCCGGCCGGGGCCCGGGCCGCGGGGTCGGGGCAGGGTCACACAATCACCGCGGCCCGGCGGCGGCGCGCCGTACGGGGCGGGGTTGGGCCGACCGAGGGAGCAGGTTCGCCCGCAGGCAGGTGGCCCGCCGGGGTGCCCGCACGGCTGTCGGGTTCACGTGCTCACGGGACGGTCCTGCGGCGTCCCCGCCGGGGCGTCCGGCGACGGCTCGGCGGACCTGCCGAGGACCGGCACGGGGTGGCCCACCGGCAGCAGCTGGACGGTGACGAAGGCGGTCACGGCCGCGAGAATCACCACCGGCGTCATTCCGGCGCCGCCCATGATCAGGACGACCAGCACCACACTGCTCACCGGCAGACGCAGGGTCGCCGCGGACGCCGCGGCCATGCCCGCCGCCATGCCGGGCACGATCCCCAGCCCGGGCAGGGGCGCCAGCAGCACACCCAGGGCGGCCCCGAGGAACAGCGCGGGGAAGACGGGACCGCCCCGCAGGCTCCCCAGGCAGAGCGTGTAGGCCACCGCCTTGCACACCAGCACCGCGACCAGGGCCCCCACACCCCACGCGTGGGGATCCTGGGCGATGCGGGCCAGCGTCGCCTCGCCCGAGGAGGCCACGTCGGCGGGGGAGCGGTCGACCGCCAGCGTGTACACCGCGGCGCACACCCCGGCCGCCAGGGCGCACACCGTCGTACGGGCGACGGGACCGCGCGCGATGAACGCGGCCGTCATCCGGCCGCCGTCCAGCACGAAGTGCAGCACGACGGCGATCGCGACGGCCATGAGGACGGACCACACCACGTCCCCGGCGTCCAGGCGCGGCGAGGGCACCCCGAGATCCAGGGACAGGCTGCCCGTGGACAGGCCGGTCCACCGGCCGAACCCGGTGAAGACCAGCGAGCCGATCCCGCTGGCCAGCAGTGCCGGGAGCATGACGGCGAACAGCCGTGGTCCGCCCACCCCGGCCACCTCGATGAGGATGACCGCGCCGATCACGGGGTCCCCGAAGATCGCCGGCAGGGCGGCCGCGGCACCGGCCGCCCCCAGGAGCGCCGAGCTCTCCGGTGACGCCGGGGCACGGGCCAGACGGGCGAAGAGCAGGGCCAGCCCGCCGCCGAGCGCGATGAGCGGAGCCTCGGGGCCGAGGACCGCCCCGAAGGGCAGGCTGGCCAGCGCCGCGAGCAGCACGCCCGGCAGGGCCGCGGGACTCATGCCGCCGGCGTGCAGACCGCCGGCCGGAAGATGACCTCCGGCGCCCTTCAAGTGCCGGACCACGAGGCCGACCACGAGGCCCGCGAAGGTGAGCAGCGGCAGCGGCCACCACCACGGAGGGGTGTCCCAGCCCAGCTCATGGGGCAGTTCGTCCCACAGCTGGTGCTCGAGTTCGTGCATCCCCGCCAGGAACCAGAAGGCGGCCAGCGCGACAGGGACGCCGATGAAGGACGAGAAGACGAGCCCCCTGCGGTAGGCCGGGGTGCGCAGCAACTCCCGCAGCCGCTCGGCCTCCTCGGGCTGCGCACCACCGCCCGCGCCGGTCGGGTGCTCCGGCGGATCGCCGCCGTCGGGAGCCGCCGGGTGCCCGGATCGCGCGGCGCCCTGCGGAGAGGGGTGATCCGGCCGGCTCGCGCCGCCCGGACCGGTCGGGTGTTCCGGCTCGTGGACCACGCCGTCGCCCTCCGGATCAGCCGAGGAGCCGGCGCTTCTGGTCCGCGAACTCCTCCTCGGTCAGGATGCCCTGGGCCTTGAGATCGGCCAGTTGCTTCAGCTGGCCGATCCTCGCCGTCATGTCGTCGTCCGTCTGCGGCTGGGCGGGCTCGGCGGGTTCCGGCGGGGCGGGCCGGTAGGCGGGCTCCTGGTAGCCGACCGCGCGGGCCCGGTCCTGCTCGGCCCATCTGCCGGCCTGCCGCCGCGAGACCCGGTTGGACACCGCCGTCGCCGTACCCGAGATCACGGCGGTGCGGGCGATACCTCGCAGAAGTCCTGGCATGTCACTCGTCTCCCGATCGCGGTGCGGGTCGCGGCGCCGGGGCGCACGCGCAAGGGTGAAGGGACGGCCGCGGCTCAGCCGCCCGGTGCCGTCGCCTCGACGGCGTCGAGCGTGGCCAGCAGGGCGTCCACCGGGATGCGTCCACTGGCCACCACCTGCGCCCCGCCGCGGCGCAGCGCACGGGCCAGCGGCGCCGCCCACAGGTTCTCGTACACCACGACGGCGGCCGAGTTCCCCGGCTCCAGCGCGGCGCCCGCCTCGTCCAGGTCGCCCTGGTCCAGCAGTCCCGAGGAGGCCCCCTCGAACACGGTCAGCTCGGTCTCGTCGCCCATCTCCCGCAGCTCGACCGCGCCGACCGACCCGTCGGCGTCCTTGCGCACGAAGACGAGGTCGAGGATGCGGATGATGCCGCGTTCCACCAGGTCGACAAGCAGGGGCAGTCCCTCACCGGTCATCCGGCTGCCGGGGAACTCGACCACCAGGTAGTCCACGGGCCCCATGTCCTCGATGTCCTGCTGCATGGCCACTCCTTCGAGGTGGGTACGGCCTCGGCCGGCTCCCCGGACCCCGGATCCCCGGCGGGGAAACGCTCCTCAAGCCATTGCAGCACTCGGCCCGGGCCCGTGCACGTCCGAGGGCGCGGACCGGCTCCCCCCGCCCGGGCGGAGCGGGCCCCGCCCGGCGGGTGCCGAGCTGCCCGACCGCCCGAGCGCTCGTCAGGCCGCCCTGCCGCGTGATGCGGCGTGACGGGCCGGCACGGACGCGCGGGTCGCGCCGGCTCCGCCCTCCGCGCGGGCCGCGGTCGCCCTGCCGCCGTGGACGAGACGCAGCCGGCGGGGCCGGGCATGCCGGGCGGCGCCGGGTTCCGCCTGGCGCAGGAGCCGGTCCTCGAGCGCGCTCATGCCCGTCAGGAGCAGGGCGAGCCCGGGCAGCAACAGAACGGCGACGATCAGCATGGGCCTTTTCCTCCCGGACGCGGCGTGTCATCCGGGTGCCCGGCGAGACCCGAAGGATGGCCGTCACCGAGTGGAGAACGAGCAACGTTCCGACAAACGGAACGCAATGCCACCAACCGGGTGCGCCGCTGCGCCGGGTGCGCCGTGCCTGCCGTGTCTGCCGTGTCTGCCGGGTCTGCCGGGTCTGCCGTGCCTGTCGTGCCTGCCCGGCCCCCGGCGACCGCTGCCGGGCCGCGCGGGACCCGGGCTGTCGCCGGGCGGGAACGCCCCGTCGGCTACGCCCCGCCGGCTACGCCCCGTTCGCGGACCCGGCCGGGCGCATCCACCATGCGGCGGACGTGTCGCGCAGGGTGTTGGTGCCGCAGTGCACCTCGCCCATCCCGAGGTGGTACGTGTACCAGTCGTCGATGTAGGACACCTTCAGGCCGGCTCGCCGGTAGACGGCCGTGACGGCCTCCGTGAACACGTCCTTGCCGCCGATGACGGGGCCCCACTGGCGCGGCGCGAGGTAGCGGTCGCGGGCCAGCAGCACGCCGTTGACCGCGCCGGGGACGTACGCGCTGGTCGTGACCGTCGCCGCGGCGGCCCCGCGCACGGCCGACGGGTTCTCGGTCAGCCACTTCTGCTGGCCGTGCTTCCCGAGGCCGTTCACCAGGTCGGATCCGGCCCCCATACGGGTCAGCCGGGGTACGGGGATCTCCCGGCCGCCGGCGGTCTCGGCCTCCGAGTCACGCGTGTACAGCGCGGGAACGCGCACGATCTCCGCGTCCGTGACCCCCGTCTCGCGCTTGAGGATGTCCAGGTTCGCCGCGATGCGCCGGGCCGCCATCTCGTTGTCGGCCACCAGGTGACGGGAGGCGAGCGCCTGGCTGATGGTCTCCTTCGGCGCCGGGCTGCCGCTGCGGCCCGGGACGGAGAACATCTTCGTCCGGCCGTGGCCGTCCCGTTCGGCATCGCGCAGCAGCCGCAGTCCCGCCTTCGGGTCGGCCACCCCGATGCGCCAGCCGCGCGGGGTGTCGGCGGGCAGGAACTGCACGAACTCGTCGACATGGCCGACCCCCAGCCACGAGGTGTCGAGCAGCAGGGGGTCCTGCATGCCCTGCGACGCGAGCATCGTCCGCATCACCTTCGACGGGCGGGCCCCGATGTCCTTGCGCTCGCCCATGATGATCCGCCCGGCGGGGAAGGCGCGCCCACCGTGCGCGTAGGGCGGGATCGTCTCCAGGTTGCCCATGGAGTCGAGCGACCAGTCGACGGGCTCCGCCCGGTCGGTCACCTGCACCACGCCGATGTCCTGGCCGCGGAGCCTCTCGAACAGCTCCCGGCCGGCGTCCCGGTCGGGCTGTGCCGAGCGCAGCATGACGCGCATCGCGTGCCGCCGGCCGTCCGGCCCGGTCATGCTGACGTACGCCGGTTCGACGAAGTCCTGTGCCCAGCGGTCTGCGTACTTCTCGAAGGTGATCAGCGGAGTGGTGACACCGGCCTTCTCGACCTCCTTCGCGAATTCGGCGACGAACTGGCGCTGAAGCCGGCTGTCCGGCCCGTCGCCCTGCACCTTGGAGACCATCACCTGCTGCGTTTCCTGGAGGTGATGCTGCGTCAGCAGGGGTGCGACGCGCAGTGTGACGGCGTCGGAGGTCGATCTCCGCCCCGACGTCACCGTCAGCCGGATCACCGCGCGGCCGTCCCACTTCGCCTTGTCCCGGACGACGTCGGTGGCCTCGACGCCGAACTCCGCACCGGAGCGCAACTCGGCGGCCGTCAACGTGGTGGCGGGGGTGACCGGCACCCATCTGCCGGAGCGCTTGAGGAAGAGGTGGGTGTGCCGGGCGCCCGTGCTGATCTTCAGGGTGCCCTTGGCGCCGGAGGCGAGGCCGGGCATCGGCACGGACCTGACCCGGGCGAGGTCGGCGGCGTCCTCGCTGCCGTTGACCTTGGTGTCGGTGCCGTCGTTGCACGCGGCCAACTGGGCGTCGGTCAGCGGGTCGCCACCCGGCCCGCTGACCCGGCACCGCTTGGAGTCGTCGTCGATGTTGGGCAGGAACACGGCTCCCCGCTCGACGGTCCAGCCGTTCTCGCCCCGGGTGTCGCTGCCGCCGGTGACATCGACCTTGCCGTCGCGGTCGACGTCCGCCCGGAGGTCGGCCCGTCCGCCCGCGTCGGCCGCGAACGCGGAGCCGCCGGCCGGGCCGGCCAGCACGGATCCCGCGGCGGCGAGGGCCAGCACGACGGACCCGGCCGGATACAGGCGCGGGCGTATACGCGTACGTGAACGCACAGCTCATTCCTCTCGGTTGGCAGGTTGCGCCCTGCAAGAGGAGAGACGGTGGCCGTGCGTTCACTGCGCGGTGCGATTTCACCGGGACGAGCCGCCCGGCCCGGTCGGTCACCGCGGCCGCCGGGCCCGTGCCCTGGTCTGTCAGCTGGTGTCGACCCTGAGTCCGGCGGATCGCGCCAGGGACGTCAGCGATTCTCGCGGAGCACACCGGCGAGATCCCGGGACGCGGAACCAGGATCGGGCGATGCCTTCACACCTGGTTCTCCCCTCCTGGTGCGGCCGAAGGACCGCAGGACAGGGAAGCGAATTCGTGATCCAACGCCTCTACACAGCCGGAGATTTACGCCCTAGCCTCGGCCCTGCCCCCCAAGTTACCTGCCAGTCAACCAATCTGTGATGGGTGCCCTCGGGCCCGGAGGCCGATATGAGTTCCGCGCAGTACCTTCTCGAAAGCCGCCCGCATTCCGTGGCGCACCTGTTCCTGTCACGGGTCGGGGCCACCCCCGATCGGGAGGCGTACCGGTACCCCGCGGAGGTCGACGGTGGCGGTGAGGAATGGCGTTCGCTGACGTGGGCGCAGACGGCTCAGCGGGTGAAGGCGATCGCGGCCGGTTTGCTCGCCCTGGGCCTGCGAAGCGAGGAGCGGGTGGCGATCTCCTCGTCGACGCGGATCGAGTGGATCCTCGCCGACATGGGCGTCATGTGCGCGGGGGCGGCGGCGACGGCCGTCTACCCCAGCACCAACGGCGAGGAGACGGCGTACATCCTGGCCGACTCCGGCAGTCGCGTGATCTTCGTCGAGGACGCCGAGCAATTGGCCAAGGTCGCCGCACACAAGGGCGAACTGCCGGACCTGGAGTACGTGGTCCTCTTCGACACCGCACCGGATGCGGCCGGGGCCGAGGGGCTGGAGGTGCTCACCCTCGCCGAGCTGGAGCGGCGCGGCACCGCGTATCTCGCGAAGGACCCCGGCGCGGTCGAGACGACGGTTCAGGGCATCGGCCCGGAGCAACTGGCCACCCTGATCTACACCTCCGGCACGACCGGCCGCCCGAAGGGTGTGCGGCTGGTGCACGACTGCTGGTCGTACCAGGGCGTCGCCCAGGAGTCGACGGGCCTCGTGCTCCCGGACGACGTGCAGTTCCTGTGGCTGCCGCTGTCCCATGTGTTCGGCAAGGCCCTGATCGCCGGCCAGGTGCAGTCCGGTCACGTCATGGCCGTGGACGGCCGGATCGACCGCATCATCACGAACCTGCCGGTCGTCCGGCCCACCATCATGGCCTCGGCGCCCCGCATCTTCGAGAAGGTCTACAACGGCATCGCCGCCAAGGCGCGCGCCGAAGGCGGAGCCAAGTACAGGATCTTCCGGTGGGCGGCGAAGGTCGCCCGCGACCACGCCAGGACCGCCCAGGAGCAGATGACCGCGACCGGCCGCCGCACGGTGCCGCTGTCCCTCACGGTCCAGCACGCCGTCGCCGACAAGCTGGTCTACGGCAAGATCCGCGCGGCCTTCGGCGG
Organism: Streptomyces sp. NPDC003456; assembly: GCF_042878735.1. Lineage (NCBI taxonomy): Bacteria > Bacillati > Actinomycetota > Actinomycetes > Kitasatosporales > Streptomycetaceae > Streptomyces > Streptomyces sp. NPDC003456. Next base: position 634,675 of record NZ_JBIAOK010000001.1, on the reverse strand, counting down.
CCGGCTGCGCGGCAGCGCCTCGGGCAGCGCCGCGCTCGCGCCCGACATCGGTTACTTCTTCGCCGGTGCCGGCGTCCCCGTGCTGGAGGGCTACGGGCTCACGGAGACCAGCGCGGCCTGCACCGTCAACCCGGCCGACGACAGCCGGGTGGGCACCGTCGGCAAGGCGCTGCCCGGCACCGAGGTCCGCATCGCCGAGGACGGCGAGATCCTCCTGCGCGGCCCGGGCATCATGCGCGGCTACCACAACCTCCCGGACAAGACGGCTGAAGTCCTGGAGTCCGACGGCTGGTTGCGCACCGGGGACATCGGCGAGATCGACAAGGACGGCTACGTCCGGATCACCGACCGCAAGAAGGACCTCTTCAAGACCTCCGGCGGCAAGTACGTGGCCCCCACCGAGATCGAAGGCCGCTTCAAAGCCGTCTGCCCCTTCGCGAGCCACATCCTGGTCATCGGCAACGACCGCAACTACTGCACCGCCCTGATCGCCCTCGACGAGAGCGTGATCATGCCCTGGGCCGCCGCCAACGGCCTCGGCGGCCGCCCGTACGGCGAGGTCGTCGTCTCCCCGGAGGTCCACGCGCTCATCGACGGCTTCGTCCAGCGGCTCAACGCCGACCTCCAGCGCTGGCAGACGATCAAGAAGTTCACCGTCCTGCCCCGCGATCTGGACATCGAGCACGGCGAGCTGACCCCGAGCCTGAAGGTCAAGCGCCCCGTCGTCGAGCGCGCATACGCCGGCCTGGTCGAGGCCATGTACGAAGGCGCCCGCGAAGCCTGAGGCCCGACCGCTGTCCGGTACGCAGCCCCGTACCGGACAGCGGCCCGCTCTCGTGGCACCGGTCGGGACGCGGACTTACGTCCCACCGCGATTGCTGCCGACGAAGGCGAGGACCGCGACCGGGAGCAACAGCATCCACTGCGGGAGCCGAAGCACCAGGGAGCCGAGCAGCAGGTCCGCGGTGACCATGTGCCAGACGACGTGCAGGGTGCGCTTGGGCTCGGCGGCCACCGTGCTGCGCAGGAGCGGGCGGACGACCGACCGGCCGCCGGCCGTGGCGTGGATGCCGGTGGTGACGACCGCGATGCCGCCCGCGGTGAGCAGCCAGCCGTTCACCGGGCCTCGATCCCTTTGGTGACGACCCCGGCGATACGGCGTGCCAGATCCGGGGCGGGGTGTTCACCGATGACGCCCAGGTGGAAGAGGACGGCTCCGGCCAAGGTGTCCAGGACAAGGTCGACCGGCAGGTCCGCGCCGGTCTCACCGCGCTGCTCCGCCCGGTGGTCGAACACGGTGACGAGCCGTTCCTTGGCCGGCTGGAGGAACCGGGAGCGGATCGTCGCGCGCAGTTCCGGAGTGGCGGCGAAGTCGGCCAGCAGGCCGGGCAGGGCCGACGCGGCCGCCGGTGTGGAGAACTCCTCGACCAACGACTGCACCACGACGGTCACGTCACCGTCCAGCGTCCCGGTGTCCGGCAGGTCCGCCGTGTCCGATGAGGTGAAAACCGCCTCGTAGACCAGTTCCGGCTTGCCGGACCAGCGGCGGTAGCATCCGCGCCTCGGATGCCCGTGCAACGTCCGCACTGGTCACCACGCTGATCACCCGTGCCGTCAAGGCCGCGTCAAGGCCGGGACCGGCCCCGTATGGGAGGCGTCAACGACCGGCCCGATCCGGCCATCGGGGCGTTTCCCTGTTCTGGTCCGTTTCCGTCGACCTTCACTCAGGAGTTCGCGATGGCCGATCTGGCCTTCGTCGTCGCCGTGCTCGCGGGGTTCGCGCTGGTGGCCCTCGTCGCCAAGGGGGTGACCAGGCTGTGACCGCCGAGAACATCGTCGGCCTGGTCGTGGCCGTCGCCCTGCTGGGCTATCTCGTCCTCGCCCTGATCTTCCCGGAGAGGTTCTAGATGAGTCCCGTCCTCGCCGGCGTCCTCCAGTTGCTGGCCCTGGTGGCCGCACTGGCGCTCGTGCACGTCCCCGCCGGCACCTACATGGCCCGGGTCTACACCTCGACGAGACACCTGCGGGTGGAGAGGTGGATCTACAAGGGCATCGGCGCCGACCCGGACACCGGGATGAGGTGGCCGGCGTACCTGCGCGGTGTCCTCGCCTTCTCGGTCGTCGGGGTCCTCTTCCTCTACCTGCTCCAGCGCCTGCAGGGCGTCCTGCCCGGCTCGCTCGGCTTCGCCTCGGTCGGCCCGGCCCAGTCGTTCAACACGGCCGTGTCGTTCGTGACGAACACCAACTGGCAGTCGTACTACGGCGAGCAGACCATGGGGCACGTCGTGCAGACCGCCGGCCTCGCCGTGCAGAACTTCCTGTCGGCGGCGGTCGGCATGGCCGTGGCGGTGGCCCTCGTGCGGGGCTTCGCCTCCTCCCACCGCCGGCTCCGCACCGGCGAACTGGGCAATTTCTGGGCGGACGTGGTGCGCGGCACCGTGCGCATCCTGGTGCCGGCCGCCGCGGTCGCCGCCGTGGTGCTGGTGGCGTGCGGCGCGATACAGAACTTCTCCGGCATCCACGAGGTCGGTCAGTTCATGGGCGGCCACCAGCAGTGGAACGGCGGTGCCGTGGCCTCACAGGAGGCGATCAAGGAACTGGGCACCAACGGCGGTGGCTACTTCAACGCCAACTCCGCGCACCCCTACGAGAATCCGACGCCCTTCACCAACCTCTTCGAGATCTTCCTCATCCTGGTGATCCCCTTCTCGCTGACCCGCACGTTCGGCGTCATGGTCGGGTCGGTGCGGCAGGGGTACGCGATCCTCGCCACGATGTCCACCCTCTGGCTGGGCTTCGTCGCGCTGATGATGTGGAGCGAGTTCACCCACCACGGCCCCGCGCTCCAGGCCGCCGGGGGTGCCCTGGAGGGCAAGGAGGTCCGCTTCGGCGTCGGCTCCTCGTCGATCTTCGCGGTGTCCACCACCCTGACCTCGACCGGCGCGGTGGACTCCTTCCACTCCTCCTTCACCGGCCTCGGCGGCGGCCTCACCCTGCTCGGCATGATGCTGGGCGAGATCGCGCCCGGCGGCACCGGCTCCGGTCTGTACGGCATGCTCGTCCTGGCGGTCATCGCGGTGTTCATCGCCGGCCTCATGGTCGGACGCACACCCGAGTACCTGGGCAAGAAGATCGGCGCGCGGGAGATGAAACTCGCCGCCTGCTACATCCTGGTCACCCCGGCCCTGGTGCTCGTCTTCACGGCCGCCTCCGTGGCCCTGCCGACGCCGCCCCACTCCCTGCTGAACCCCGGCGCGCACGGCTTCTCCGAAGTGCTGTACGCCTTCACCTCCGCCGCGAACAACAACGGCTCGGCCTTCGGGGGCCTGAACGCCGACACCGACTGGTTCAACACCACGACCGGACTCGCCATGCTGCTGGGCCGCTTCCTGCCCATGGTCTTCGTGCTCGCCCTGGCCGGCTCCCTGGCGGTGCAGCGGCCGGTCCCGGTGACCGCAGGCACCCTGCGCACCGAGAAGCCGCTGTTCTCCGGCCTGTTGGTGGGCGCGGTCCTGATCATCACCGGTCTGACGTACTTCCCGGCCCTCGCCCTCGGCCCGCTCGCGGAGGGACTGGCGTCATGACCACCCGTACCGAACCCCACGAGGACTCCATGTCCACTCCCACCCTCACACCCCGCCCGGACACGTCGACGGGGCACACCTCCCCGCACGGCCGCGTGGGCGCCGGCCTCTTCACGCCCGGGCAGCTGATCAGGTCACTGCCGGACGCCTTCCGCAAGCTCGACCCGCGCGTGATGGTCAAGTCGCCCGTCATGTTCGTCGTCTGGATCGGGTCCGTGCTCACCACGGTCGTGTCCGTCACCGACCCGGGCGACTGGTTCGGCTGGACGATCAGCGCGTGGCTGTGGCTGACCGTGGTCTTCGCCAACCTGGCCGAGGCCGTCGCCGAGGGCCGCGGCAAGGCGCAGGCCGACACCCTGCGCAAGGCCAAGACCGACAGCGTCGCCCGCAGGGTGGACGGCACGCGCGTACCCGGCACCGACCTGCGGATCGGCGACCTGGTCGTCTGCGAGGCCGGGGACGTCATCCCCGGGGACGGAGACGTGGTCGAGGGCGTCGCCTCCGTCGACGAGTCGGCCATCACGGGCGAGTCCGCCCCGGTGATCCGCGAGTCGGGCGGCGACCGCTCCGCCGTCACCGGCGGTACGAAGGTGCTGTCCGACCGGATCGTCGTCCGCATCACGACCAGGCCGGGGGAGACCTTCATCGACCGGATGATCGGCCTGGTCGAGGGAGCGGCACGGCAGAAGACGCCCAACGAGATCGCCCTGAACATCCTGCTCGCCTCGCTGACGATCGTCTTCCTGCTGGCCTGCGCCACCCTGCCGTTCTTCGCCGCCCACGCCGGCACCCGCCTGAGCCTCGTCGTGCTGGTGGCCCTGCTGGTCTGCCTGATCCCCACCACGATCGGCGCGCTGCTGTCCGCCATCGGCATCGCCGGAATGGACCGGCTGGTCCAGCGCAACGTGCTGGCCATGTCCGGCCGTGCGGTGGAGGCCGCCGGCGACGTCTCCACGCTGCTGCTCGACAAGACGGGCACCATCACCCTCGGCAACCGCCGGGCCGCCGCCTTCGAGCCGGTGGACGGCGTCGGCGCAGCCGAACTCGCCGATGCCGCCCAGCTGTCGTCGCTGGCGGACGAGACTCCGGAGGGCCGCTCCGTGGTCGTCCTGGCCAAGGAGCGATACGGCCTGCGCGAGCGTGCACTCACCGGTGCCTCCTGGATCCCGTTCACGGCCCAGACCCGGATGTCGGGCGTCGACGCCGACGGGCGGAAGATCCGCAAGGGCGCGACGGCCTCGGTCCTCGCCTGGGTCGAGCAGCGGGGCGGGACGATCGCCCCGGACGCCGCCGGGATCGCCGACCGGATCGCGCAGGCCGGCGGCACCCCGCTGCTCGTCGCGGTCGAGGACGCCGACGGCGCCCGGGTGCTCGGCGTCATCCACCTCAAGGACGTCGTGAAGGACGGCATGCGCGAGCGGTTCGCCGAACTGCGCCGCATGGGCATCAGGACCGTCATGATCACGGGCGACAACCCCCTGACGGCGAAGGCCATCGCCGAGGAGGCCGGGGTCGACGACTTCCTCGCCGAGGCCACTCCCGAGGACAAGATGGCGCTCATCAAGCGCGAGCAGGCGGGCGGCAAGCTGGTCGCCATGACCGGCGACGGCACCAACGACGCCCCCGCGCTGGCCCAGGCGGACGTCGGCGTCGCGATGAACTCGGGCACGTCGGCCGCCAAGGAGGCCGGCAACATGGTCGACCTCGACTCCGACCCCACCAAACTCATCGAGATCGTCGAGATCGGCAAGCAACTCCTCATTACACGAGGCTCGTTGACGACGTTCTCGATAGCCAACGACGTCGCCAAGTACTTCGCGATCATCCCCGCGCTCTTCGCGTCGGTCCACCCCGGCCTCGACAAGCTCAACATCATGCGGCTGTCCTCGCCCGACTCCGCGATCCTGTCGGCCGTCGTCTTCAACGCGCTGATCATCGTCGCGCTGGTGCCGCTGTCCCTCAAGGGCGTGCGGTACCGCCCGATGAGCGCCGACCGGATGCTCCGCCGCAACCTCGCCGTCTACGGACTCGGCGGACTGGTCGCTCCCTTCCTCGGCATCAAGCTCGTCGACCTGCTCCTCTCCCTCGTCCCCGGAATCGGCTGAGAGCCATGAACAACTCCCTCGTGAACACCGCCCGGTTGCTCGGAGCGGGCCTGCGTGCCCTGCTCGTGCTCACCCTGGTCACCGGCGTCGTCTACCCGCTGGTCGTCACGGGCATCGCCCAGGGGCTGTTCCCCCACCAGGCGAACGGGTCCGAGATCAGGTCGGACGGCAGGGTGGTGGGCTCGTCCCTCATCGGGCAACAGGGCTACAGCCTCGACCACTTCCAGCCGCGCCCGGCGAACGGCCTGGGCGAGAACTCGCTCAACACGCAGTACAGGCTGATCCTCTCCGGTGCCACGAACCTGGCAGCGGACAACAAGGAGCTCGTCGCGCAGGTCGAGCGGGCCAAGGCCGAGGTCGTCGCGGACAACTCCGTGCCGGGCTACACCGTCCGGCCCGCGCAGGTCCCCGCCGACGCGGTCACCTCCTCCGGCTCCGGCCTCGACCCGGACATCTCCCCGGCCTACGCCGAACTCCAGGTCCACCGGGTCGCCCAGCGCAACGACCTGCCGGTCGCGCAGGTGCAGGACCTGGTACGCGCACACACCCGGGCCCGGACCCTCGGCTTCATGGGCGAGCCACGCGTCAACGTCCTGCAACTCAACATCGCGCTCGACGACCTGGCGCGGAGGGGATGAACTCCGCCACGACCACCGCCTGACGGACGCCGGCGCCCCGGGCACCAGCCCGCCGCCGGCTCCGCCGGAAGCCGCGGCGATGGCGGAAGGCGCCGGGCTACTCGACCAACCGGAAGCCGGGATGCCCGGCCCACGCGCGCAGGAACTCGGCCGACCCCGCAGCGGTCGAGCCGTCGTCCGTCACACCGCGCAGCCCCGGCAGCCCGGCCACCACCGCTGCCTGGCCGTCCAGAAGTTCGACGGCAGCGACACCCCCGACGACGTCCCTGACGGCGGCGGTCAGGAGCGCCGTGGCGACATGGTCGATCGCACGGTTGCAGCATGGTGGAGTGAGACGGCAGCCTGCCCCTGAGCGGCGCGGCCGCGACGAGCCACCGGCCGGCCCGGGCCCGGCCTAGGGACGACGGGCCTCCGCCGGTCCTGACGCGTCTCCCGGCGAGGCCGGGTCCCGTGTGTCGTCCTGGTCGGGGAGGAACGTCACGTGCGGGGCGCCTGTTCGGGCGTGGACGGTGACCTCGCTCGACACCCCGTAGACCTCGGCCAGCAGCCGGGACGTGAGTACCTCGGACGGCGGGCCCGAGGCGGCGACCTCACCGGCGTGCAGGACGTAGAGGCGGTCGCAGTGGTACGCCGCCAGGTTGAGGTCGTGCAGAGCGACGAGCACCGTCGCGGGCAGCCGCCGCAACACCCCGAGGATGTCCAACTGGTGGCGGATGTCCAGGTGGTTGGTGGGCTCGTCCAGGACCAGGAGCGACGGCTGCTGGGCCAGCGCGCGGGCGATCAGCACACGCTGGCGTTCACCGCCGGACAACCGGCCGAACGGGCGGTCGGCCAGCTCGGCGGCGTCCACGGCGGTGAGCGCCGACCGGATCAGGCCGGCGTCCGCAGGGGTGTCCCCGTCGAACAGCCGCTTGTGCGGAGCACGGCCCATGGCCACGACCTCGTACACGGTGAGATCGAGGTCCGCTCCCGGCTCCTGCACGACTGCCGCCACGGTCCGCGCCACCCGCCGCACGGGCAGCGACCAGACGTCCGCGCCGTCGGCCAGGATCCGGCCGGCCTGCGGACGCAGCACGCGGTAGACCGCGCGCAGCAGACTGGACTTGCCGCTGCCGTTCGGTCCGACCAGGCCGATGACCTCGCCCGGCCGGGCGTGCAGGGAGACGTCCCCGACGAGACGGTGCGCCCCGGCCGTGAGGGTGACGCCGTCGACGGTGAGTCCTGCCCCGGTCACGCCGCCGCCCCCTGCCGGGTTGCCCGCCCGGCGTCCCGGCGCATCAGCCACAGGAAGAACGGCCCGCCGCACAGTGCCGTCAGCACGCCGACAGGTATCTCCATCGGCGCGGCGACGGTGCGGGCGGCGATGTCGGCCCAGACGAGGAAGACCGCGCCGCCCAGGGCCGCCGTCGGCAGGACACGGCGGTGGTCACCGCCCACGAACAGGCGCACGATGTGCGGCAGCATCAGACCGACGAAGCCGATCGGCCCGCAGGCCGCGACCAGCACACCGGTGACGAGGGAGAGCAGCACGAACATCCGGGCCCGGAACCGGGCCACGTCCAGCCCCATCGTCACGGCCGCCTCCTCCCCGGCCAGCAGGAGGTTGAGGTTCCGCGCCTGGACCAGGAGCACGGTGACCCCCAGCAGCAGGGCGAGGCCGGGCAGCCACAGCGTGCCCCAGCGGACGCCGCCCAGGCCGCCGAGGGTCCAGGCGAGGACCGCGCGGGCTTCGTTGCCCCGGTCGGTGGTGAGCAGCAGCAGATTCAGCACGGCGCTGAGCACGGCGGCGACGGCCACGCCGGACATCACCAGCCGTGACGAGGTGATCCGCCCACCGGTGCGCGCGCAGGTGTAGACGAGCAGCAGCGCGCCGAGCGCGCCCGCGAAGGCGGCGGCCGACAGCGACACCGGCCCGAGCAGCGTCACCCCGAACACGATCACCACCACGGCACCCAGCGACGCCCCGGAGGAGACACCGAGCAGGTACGGCTCCGCGAGCGGGTTGCGGATCAAAGCCTGCAGGGCCGCGCCCACCACCGCGAGTCCGGCGCCGGCCACCGCCCCGAGCAGCACGCGGGGGGCCCGCACGTCCAGGACGATGGCCTCCCGTGCGGGCGACCAGTCCGGCTCGGCCCAGCCGGCGCCCAGCGCGTGCGTGACGATGCCCCACACCTGGCCCGGAGGCACGCGCACCGAACCGACGGCCAGGCCGGCCGTGATCGACAGCACCAGCGCGACGGCCAGGACGACGAGGGCGACGGCGAGACGGGGCCGGGCCGCCCGCCCGTCGTCCTGTGGCTGCTCGTGTGCCGTCCGTCCCGTGCCGGTGTCGGTGACCGGGGCGGTCACCGGAAGCTCTCGGGGTGGATGCCGCGGGCCAGGTCCTCCACCGCGTACGCGGACCGCACACCGACGAGGGTGGCCGTCAGCGGCAGCACCACGAACCGCTTGTTCCTGACCGCCGGGACGTCCCGGAGGGCGGGCTGCGACAGCAGGAACTTCTTCTTCTGCTCGATGCTCCCGGCGCCCGCGTAGTCGTAGACGGCGATGACTTCGGGCTTCCGCTCGACGACCTGCTCCCAGGAGACGTCGCCGAAGACGTCGTCCAGGTCCGCGAAGACGTTCTTGCCGCCGGCCAGCCGGATCAGCTCCGTGCCCAGGCTCTTGCCGCCCGCGGTGAACGCCGCCTTGTCACCGCTGTCGTACACGAAGACGGACACCTCGCGCGCACCCTCGACGGCCGAGGCGGCCCTGCCGACCCGCGCCCGGAGGTCCGACACGAGCTCGTCCGCGCGGTCGCTCACGCCGAAGATCCGCCCGACGGTGCGGACTTCGGCGTACGTGTCCTGCATCGTCACCCTGGTCTTGCCGCAGTACTCGCGGTTCAGGTGGGTGTCGATGCCGGAGTCGCTGAACGCCTTGCGGGAACGGCCCTCGCTCTCGGCGAAGGCACTGCCGTACCCGCCGTAGACGAGGTCCGGCTCGGCCTCCAGGACCGTCTCGAACGACGGTTCCTTCTCGGCCAGTTCGGGGATCGACGCGTAGTCCTTCCGCAGGTGCGGCAGCACGGCCGAGTCGGGGAAGGCGGTCCCCACCATGCGGTCCTTCAGACCGAGGGAGAGCAGGAGTTCCGCCGGGTGCTGGTGGATGGTGACGGCACGGGCGGGCGGCCTCTCGTACGTCGTCCGCACACCGCAGTTGTCGACGGTGACCGGGAAACCGGCCGGTGAGCCCGCGGGCTCGGCGCCCTGCCCGCTGCTCCGCGACGATCCGCAGCCGGCGGTCGACAGGAGGGCCGACAGGGCGCATGCGACCGCCGCGGCGCGCCGGGCGCGGCGCCTGCGGGCAGGGGTGGACAGCGGGGGACGGGACATGCCGTCGTACACGTGAAGCCTCCTGGGGAGTCCGCGCTCCTCGGATCGGGCCCGCGACAGGCCAGTGTCCTGACTCCCGGATCGACGCTCTCCCTCGGCCTTCCCGCGCGGCGCGCAGTGGCGTGTCGGAGGGTGCACTCCCCGGTCACAGTGGCGGGACCGTGCCGGATTCGCACCGGCTTCCTGATGTTCCCGTCGCGGCGATGACCCGGCGATCCTACGGCCCGCCGCGCACGGATCGAAAGGGCGCCCCCGGTGACGTGCGCGCCCCTCGCGCCACCGCCGGGGCCGTCGGCCCGCTCACCACCGCCCGCATCAGGGCCGGTTGCCGCGCAGTGCGGGCGATCGGCTGATGCGATGATGAACGGCGACAGGGCGACGGCGGTCCGAGGAAGCCGGTGTGAATCCGGCGCGGTCCCGCCACTGTGACCGGCGAGCGGATCCCGTGCGGGCCACTGCCCCCGTGAGGGGGCGGGAAGGCCGGGACGAGCTGCGACCCGGGAGCCAGGAGACTCACGTCGTCGCCTCCTCGAAGAACCCCGGGGCGGATCTCCCCGGAGAGAGGTGGTTCGGCGTGCCCGAAGCAACTGACAACGAGGGCCTCGGCAGGGGGACGACCGGACGACGCGCCCGCGCCGTCCCGTGCCGGGTCGTGGTCTGCCGGGACTGCTGCTGCGGAAGCCCGAAGGTGACCGGCGTCGACCACGCCGAACAGACGGCGCGCCTGCGGGCCGAGATGCCCGTGCGGGTGTCCGACTGCCTGGACGTGTGCGATCAGGCCAACGTCATCGTCGTGCAGCCCTCGTCGGCGGGCCGGGCGGCAGGGGCCCGCCCGGTGTGGCTGGGCCTGGTCAACGACCCGGCCGCCACGGAGGACATCGTGGAGTGGGTACGCGCCGGCGGGCCGGGCATCGCTCCCCGGCCGGACATCCTGGACCTGTACGCCTTCACTCCGCACGGCCGCAACCGGGCTCTCTAGAGGGGTCCGGTGATTTCCCGCTGCCCAGGCCGACCGGCGGCCATTCTTCACGGGGCCTCAGGAAAGCGTGAATGGGGAATTGGTTCTGGATGTCCGAGTGTTTTTCGACGCGCTGTGAATTCGAGGCACGTCGTGGTCGAGTGAAATGCACCGGCTGAAATGATCTGGTGTTCAAGCGCGGAGGACAGGGTGGCCGCTCCTGCCCGTGTCATATGCACCCTAACGCCGGAGCCGGCAGATGGGTGCTGAGGCGAACGGGTGACGCCATCGGTGATACGTACGTTGTCACGATGATCGCGGCCGGCTGCCGGCTCCCGTGCGGCAGCCCGGACGAGATGCTGTCCCGACCTGACGCGACGACCGCCTCAGGGAGTCGTCGCAGGTCGCTGAGGGGGAGCGGCGCTCGCCGCCGGCTCCGCGGCTTCGTCCGCGGTGCGGGACGGCGGCGGTGCGCAGCGCTGCGGACGCATGTTGCTCCGCAGCACCTCGACGAGGAGCCGGCGGCGGCGCAGTTCCGCCGCGTCCGTGTGGTGCAGTCGCCGGTGGGGATCGGACAGGAACACGGACCCGATGGTGCAGACAGAAGCACTCACGACAAAGGTCCACACCGTGGCGTTCAGCATAAATTCTCCGTGACTTACGAGGTGACTCGGTGCATCGTCAGGAGCGACAGATGCATGGGCACAACTGGACGGTCATTGCCGTGTCACGGTCCGGTGGTGAATTTCTATCGTTCGGTTCAATAGCCCTTTGCCGTGCCTATCAGTTTGTCGCTCCGTCGGGCGCGCCGTTGACGTCGCCGTGCCCTCCCCGGCGGCCTGTCGTTGCCCCCGGCATGGAGGACGACTCATACACCCGACCGGACACCCGCCTGCTCGGTGCCTACTGGCTGGACCTGTCGCGACTTCCTCGGGACCACTGCGTCTGCCGCGAGGTGGGACGGCCGAGGCCCCGTCCGGCCTCGCGGAGCAGTGGTGTGCATACCGCGGTGGCCCTGCTCGCATGGGCAGCGATCGTCGCCGCGATGATTGCGACGGTTCTGAAGTAGCCGAACCACGACCAGCGGCCCGCGGCCGGAGACCGTCCCCTTCAGGGGCCGGCGGCCGCGGGGTGCGCTGCCCGGTCCGAAGCGAAGTGTCGCCTCAGGCGGGGCGTTTGCCCAGCAGGGCGCAGACCGCGTTCTCCTGGACGGTGCGCAGCTGCTGGAGCAGATCCGGGTTCAGCGTCTTGTTCACCTGCGTGGTGAGCGAGAACGTGAGGGACTTGCGGCCGTCCGGGGTCGCGGCGATCAACTGGGTGTAGCCGGGGAAGTTGCCGGTGTGCCCCAGGACGACTCCGCAGCGGGTCTCGTAGCGGAAGATGGCGAGTCCCGCCTTGTTGCGGCCCGGCCCGGCCGGTTCCGAGGCGCCCTCGACCCACCGGCGCTGCTCGCGCAGCACCTCCGGCGACGTCAGGCGACCGGCGGCGTAGGCGCGGATGAAGCGCGTCATGTCCCGCGGGGTGGAGATGATGCCGCCCGAGGCCCACACGCCGGACGCGCTGATCAGCTCGCTGACGTCCTCCGGCGGCTCGGGCGGTTCGACGGCGTAACCGTGCATGTAGGGCTCGGGCATCTCGTAGCCCATGGGGAGACTGGTGTCGCGCAGGCCGAGCGGCCGGTAGACGATCTCCGACAGCAGCTCCTCGTACGGCGTGCGGGTCACGGCCTCCGCCATCAGCGCCACCGCGATGTTGTCGGAGTTGGAGTACCGGTACTGCGTGCCGGGGCGGAAGCGCAGCGGCTCGTCCGCCACGAAGTCCAGCAGGCGGCGGGGGTCGAAGGTGCGGCGCGGGTCCGCCACCAGCAGCTCCGCGAACTCGGGGTCCTCGGTGTAGTCGGGCAGTCCGCTGGTGTGGTTCAGCAGCTGCCGCAGCGTGACCGACCGCCAGGCACGCGGCAGCTGGGGCAGGGTGCGGCCGATGGTGCTGTCGAGCCGGAGCGCCCCGTCCGCCACCAGGCGCAGCGCCACCGCTCCGCTGAACGCCTTGGCGGTGCTCGCGATCCGCATGTGGTCGGTGGGCTCGATCGGGCGGCCGGTCTCCAGGTCGGCGACGCCCGCGCGCAGGACGCGCGGAGTCCCGTCCCGTTTCAGGACGACGATCACACCGGGCGGTCCTCCGGGTGTGGTCACCAGTTCCTCGAGCTGCCGTTGCAGGGCGCGCTCACCACTGCCGCCGGAGCTGCCGGAGCCGGGGGTTGCGCCCGCCGTCGGGGCGAGGAGCATACCGCCGAGGAAGGAGGCGCCGAGCAGGGTGACGAGGAACAGGCGGTGGCGGCGGGAGGGGAGTCCGGCACCGGAACGGGCGGGTGTTCCCGGTCTGGGAACGGGCAGGAGTGGCATGAGGATCCTGGGAGACTCGGTGGTCAGGGGCATCCTCAGCATCGGCCGGGACGGTGCCCGCCTGCTCGGCGGACTTGCTCCATCCGGCCGCACGGCGTGCTCCCGGGCGGGCGCGGTTCGCTCGTGCGGGCGCGACGGCCCCCTCGTACGGCGGGCCTGCGCCGGTGCGTACGAGAAGGGCCGGGCGCGCCGGGTGCGCGTCAGCGGGGCTGGGTCAGCTGGGCGGCCAGGAGGTGGGAGTCCAGCAGGGACGGGTCGGCGGTGCGGGCGGCCTTGGCGTAGCTGGCCAGCATGCGCCTGGTCAGGACGAGGGCCTGCGGGGAGCGCCGCGCCAGGGGCTTGGTCCAGGCGGTGACCGTGTCGTCCAGGGAGTCGAGGGGAGCGATCTTGTGAAGGAGGCCCAGGCGGTGGGCCGTGTGGGCGTCGAACGTCTCGCAGGTGAGCATGAGTTCGCGTATGCGGGCCGCTCCCGCCTCCGCGATCAGGCGGCCCATGGCGCCGCCCCAGGCGGGTGCCAGTCCGAGGCCGACTTCGGGCATCCGGAACTGACAGGTGTCAGCACCCGCGCGGAGGTCGCAGTACGCGGCGAGGGCGAGACCCGCGCCGACGACCTTGCCGTGGAGCCGGGCGATGGTGACGACATGGGTGTTCTCCAGGGCCTGGCACAGGCGCTGCGCCTTGTCCGCGATGCGCCGCAGCGCGGACCCGCCGGGGTCGGCGGCCAGACTGTCCCGGAACTCCTGCCGGTCGGCACCCAGGCAGAAGTCGCCGCCCAGGGAGGAGAGCACCAGCACGCTGATGTCGGGCTGGTCGTGCAGGCCGTCGAGGACGGCGAGGAGGGCGTCCAGCACCGCCGTGCCCAGGACGTCGTCCTGCGCGTCGGGGTTGAGCTGGACCTGGAGGACGGCACCGGTGCGGGTGAGGACCAGGGGAGCGGGGCCGAGGGGTGTGTCGAGCGGGGGCGCCGGCTCGGGGGCGGTGGCGGAGACGGCGGTGGGGGTGCGAGGCGGGTTCATGCCAGTGCTACATCCAGATTCAGCAGGCGCCTGAACGCCACCCGGGGTGCGTACGCGGGGCGGCGCACCAGGGTGAGTCTCGGCAGACGGGTGATCGTGTGGCGGAGCAGGGTCTGGGCCTCCAGGCGGGCCAGGGGCGCCCCGAGGCAGTAGTGGATGCCCCAGCTGAAGGCCAGGTGCGAGGGGTTGCGCTGCATGTCGAACAGGTCGGGCCCGGGGAACCGTTCCGGGTCGCGGTGGGCCGCCCCGACCATGAGGTGGACCATCTCCCCGGCCGCCACCTCGGTGCCCGCCAGGAAGGTGTCCTGGGCGGCGACGCGGCTGATGACGTGGGTGGGAGGGTCGTGGCGGAGGGATTCCTCGACGAAGGAGGGCACGAGGTCCGGCTGGTGCGTGAGCCGCGTCCAGCGGTCGGGGTCCTCGACCAGCCGCAGTGCCATCGTCGACAGCAGCGTCGAGGTGGTCTCCAGCGCCGCCAGCAGGACGAACAGGGCGAGGAAGTAGACCGCTTCGTCGGCCTTGTCCTGGTCGGGCTCGAGCTGGTCCCAGGTGTCCGTCCAGCGGGACACCGGGTCGTCGCCGGGACGTCTGCGCCGGTCGCGCACCAAGTCGAGGAAGTAGGAGCGCAGTTCGGCCATGGCCGCGTCGGAGCGGGCCAACTGGCTGGCGTTCGGCAGCAGTTCCTGCGTGAAGACCTGCTCGTGGGTCAGTTCCCGCAGGCGGGCCCAGTCGGCGCTGGGCAGCCCGAGCCAGTCGCCTATCGTGGCGACGGGCAGCTCCTCGCTCACCAGCGCCGCGAAGTCGGCCTCTCCTGCCTGTATTCGCTCGTACAAGGTGCCCAGCAGCCGGTCGACGACACGGGTCACCCGGCTGCCGATGCGCTCGACGGTGCCGCGGTCGAAGGTGCCCGCCGACCGGCGCACCCGGGTGTGTTCCGGCGGATTGAGCGCGGGCAGGGTCCGGCTGATCTCCCGCGCCGAGGGGGCACTCCAGCGGGTGCGCGCACCTTGCTGCTCCCGCCACCGGGTGTCCGGTTCCAGCCAGTTGCCGCCGCGCAGTATCTGCTCGCAGGTGGAGTAGCCGGTGACGAGTAAACCGCCCCAGGGCGCGGGGCTGACCGCGCCGCGCGCCCTGAGCTCTTCGTAGAAGGGGAAGGGGTCGGCCTGTCCGTCGGCCGTCCTGAGACGGGAGAACAGAGAGATGGTGGCCCGACGGTCCGTGGACGGGGTCGTGACGCTTCCCACGATAGCGGCTCCTTTCTGCCAGCCGCTATCCGTACCCGACCGTCACATGAGCCATACAGTAACACCGTATTCTCATATGGTTACTTGCGTCACTCGCCATTCATCCAGGCACGGAAACGGCTGAACAGCCCGCCTTTCGGGCGCGCGGCGTGGGCCGGCCGGTGCGTCGCGTGCGGCTGGTGGACGCCCACGGACGAGGGCGCGGTTTGAGCCGTGGAAGGCTGCGTGTAGCGGGAGTTGGCGGCCTGGGGCACGGTGCGCGGGCTGTACCGGATGGGGACGGTCACCAGCGTGCGGCTCCACGGGGCGGGCACCCAGGCCAGCTCCTTGAAGGGCACGCGCATCTCGACGTCGGGCAGCCGGTTGAGCAGGGACTCCACGGCCGTGGCAGTGATCATGAACGCCGGGTCCTTGGCCGGGCAGGCGTGCGGCCCGGCGCCGAAGGCCAGGTGCGCCTTGGGGCTGAGCTGCTCGCGGTGCGCGGTGAGCTTCGGGTCGTTGTTGGCCGCCGCGAAGGAGATCAGCACCGGGTCGCCCGTCCGCAGGGTGCGCTCGCCCAACTCGACGTCCTGCGTCGGGTAGTGCGCGGCGTAGTTGGCGATCGGGGCGTAGTTCCACAGCGTCTTCACCACCGCGTCCTCCGCCGGCAGGCCCGTGGGCCAGTCGTCACTGAGGTACAGGGCCACGCTGGTGCCGATCGCCGCCGCCAGCGGCGCGGTGCCGCCCGACAGCAGGGTCACGAGCTGATGCAGCACCTCCTCGTCGCTCAGCCGGGCGGAGTGCACCATCAGCTTGGTGGTCAGGTCCTCGCCGGGCTGCCGGCGCTTCAGGGCGATCAGTTCCCCGAGCGCACCGGCCAGGATCCCGTCGGCGCCCGGGGTGCCCTGGAAGATGCCGGTGATGCCGGCGATGACCCGGTCACCGAGCTCCGGCGGGCAGCCGAACAGGTCACCGAAGATCAGCAGCGGCAGCGGCTGGGCGTACGCGGCCATCAACTCGGCCTGCCCGAGCGGCTCCGAGCTGAACCGGCTGATCAGGTAGTCCGCCGACTGCTGGGTCAGGCGGATGAGCCGGCCCTGGTCCACGGTGGCGAGACTCTCCGTGACCGCCTGGCGCAGCCGGGCGTGTGCGGCACCGTCGCTGAACAGGGCGTTCGGACGGTAGCCCATCATGGGCAGGGCAGGGCTGTCCTCCGGGATCCGCCCCTCGGCGAGGGCGTTCCAGCGGCGGGAGTCGCGGACGAAGAGGTTCGGGTTCTGCAGGATGTACAGGCTCGCGTCGTAGCTCGTCACCAGCTCGACCTCGACGCCCGGGGCGATGTCGACCGGGGCGCTGTGCCCCGACGCACGCAGCCGGTCGTAGGTGCGCTCGGGGTCGGAGCCGAAGTCGGGGCCGTACAGGGGCACGTTGCCTGATGCCGGGTGACCGGCGGGCGTGCCGGACGTCTCGAGGGGCTGTTGCATGGTGGTGGCTCCTAGCCGAGTGAGGACAAGAGGTGCTTCACGAGGGTGATGAGGGCCTCCATCGAGGAGTCCTGGTCGCGCACGTCGCAGTCGATGACCGGCGTGTTGTCGGAGAGGTCGAGTGCCTCGCACACCTCGGAGAGCGGGAAGCGGGACCGGCCGTCGAAGGTGTTGACCCCGACGACGTAGGGCAGGCCGAAGTCCTCGACCAGGTCGAGGATGGGGAAGGTCTCCTCCAGCCGCTCCGGGTCGACCAGGACGAGCGCCCCCAGCGCTCCCCGGGACAGGCCCTCCCACATCTGCTTGAACCGCTCCTGCCCCGGTGTACCGAAGATGTAGAGCACCAGGTCGTCGCTGAGCGTCAGACGGCCGAAGTCCATCGCGACGGTCGTGGTCGTCTTGTCCGGCGTCTCGGAGAGATCGTCGAAGCCCTCGCTGGCCTCGGTGATCTCCTCCTCGGTCTGCAGCGGCTCGATCTCGGAGACGCTGCCGATGTAGGTGGTCTTCCCCACCGCGAAGTGGCCCACGACCAGGACCTTCACGGAGCGGGAGACCTTGGGATCCAGATACACGCGACTTACGCTCCGGTTCGTATTCGCTCCAGGCCATGGAGCACGGCGGTGAGCAGGGCGGGGTCATGGCGCTCGGCATGTGGCACCGGATTGCGCACATGGATCAGCCCGTCCTCGGCCATCTGGGCCAGCAGGATGCGCACGATGCCCAGGGGCAGCTGCGTGTGGGCGGCGACCTCGGCGACCGACAGGTATCCGTCGGCGAGCAGGTCCATCACCACACGTGCTTCCGGAGCCAGGGTGCGCACCGTGGCGGCGGCCGGGTCCCGGACGGAGATCATCGTGGTGTGCTCGTACTCGCTCTCCCGGGGCAGCACCCGCCCCTTCGCCATGACGAAGAAGGGGACTAACGGTGCCGTCAGCTCCAGTTCCTCGGACGGGTCCTCATGCATCGCCGACCCCTTCTCCCCACCCGGTGCGAGACGCGGCCTGCGGGGGCATCGCGTCACTCAGCCGGACAGTGAACTCCTCGATGTCACAGTCGTGTTCGGCGGCCGCCGCGAGGAAGGCACCCTCGCCCGCCGCGATCAGGAAGACCCAGCCGTGCTGGAACTCGATGACCGTCTGGCTCCACTCGTCGTCCCGCGCCCCGCCCGCGAAGGGCGCCGTGGCCCGGCTGTAGGCGTGGATACCGGTCATGGCCGCCGAGATGGTGTCCGCGAGGTCCCGGTCGATCCCCGCGCTCGCACCGCGGGGCAGCCCGTCCGCGCCGAGCAGCAGCGCGTGCAGGGCGCCCGGCACCGAGGCCACCACCTTGTCCAGCTGGTCCAGCACCGCGACGGCCCGGCCTGCCCGCTGATGCGAGGCCTGGGCGCCCCCGCCGGCCGCGGCCGGGTCGGCGGGGATCACCCGCGGCGGGGCCGTGAGGTTGCTGCCCAGCCGGGCCACCAGCCGGTTCATGCGGAACGACAGCTGCTCCATGTCCACGTCCGGCTCCGCCGCGGCGGCCAGATAGGCCCCCTGGCCGGCACCGATCAGGAACACCCAGCCGTGCTGGAACTCGATGACGGTCTGGATCCACTCGCGGGTCTGCGAGGCGCCCGCGAAGTGCGCCGTGGCCCGGCTGAGGGACTGCATCCCGGCCATGGCGGCCGAGACCGTGCCCACGTCAGCGGCGGTCAGACCGTCCGTGGAGCCGCGCGGCATGCCGTCCGCGGAGAGCACCACGGCGTGCCGTGCCTTGGGCACGTTGGTCACGATGTCCTGGACCATCCACGACAGGTCGGTCGTACTCATGCGTTGTCGGACCCTTCAGACATGGGGGCGTCGAGGGAAGCCACATCGCGTCCGGTCTGGGCGCCGCGCTGCAGCGCGCCCAGGCTCCCGGTGCCGCGGCGCCGGACACTGCGCCGGGCCGGCTGGTCCGCCGAGGGCGAGTCGCCGATCGACGCCACACGCGGCCCGCGCTTGGGCAGGCCGTTGGCGGTGCGCGCCGGATTGCGCGTCTCCATGGGCCGGATGCTGCTCACGGGCGCTGTGTCGGGGGCCGACGGGGTTTCCTCCATGGTCCACAGCTCCTCGGGCAGCAGGACGACGGCCCGTACGCCGCCATATCGGGACACGCCGGTGACGTCGACCTTGAAGCCGTACTGCCGGGCGATCAGGCCGATCACGGGGAAGCCGAACTTCGGCTGGGTGCCCAGCTGCGCCAGGCGGGGCAGGTCGTCACCCGAGAGCAGCGCGGTCGCCCGCTGCCGCTCCTCGTCACCCATGCCGACGCCGGCGTCGTCGATGATGATGCAGAGGTTCTGCTGGACCTGGCGGAAGGTGACCTCGATGGGGGCGTCCGCCTGCGAGAAACTGGCAGCGTTGTCGAGGAGTTCGGCCACCGCCAGGGCGACCGGCGCCACGGCGGAGGCCTTCAGCGCGATGCCGCTCGGCTGCATGATCTCCACGCGCTGGAAGTTGCGGATCTGGCTCTGGGCGCTGCGCACGACGTCGTAGACGCTGGCCGGCTGGTTGCGGCGGCCGAGGGGCGCACCGCACATGACCGCGATGCCCTGGGCCTTGCGGGCC
Source organism: Streptomyces sp. NPDC003456 (assembly GCF_042878735.1). Taxonomy (NCBI): domain Bacteria; kingdom Bacillati; phylum Actinomycetota; class Actinomycetes; order Kitasatosporales; family Streptomycetaceae; genus Streptomyces; species Streptomyces sp. NPDC003456. The sequence goes on along the minus strand of NZ_JBIAOK010000001.1, from coordinate 615,303 downwards.
ATCTGGGCGTTGGCGTGGGTGATGTCCATCAGGTCGCTGAGGACCGGATGGCCGCCGTACTCGCGCTGGACCCGGTCCAGCAGTGTCGTCTGCTCGGCGGCGAGGCTCTGCAGGAAGCGGGCGGCGCCCTTGAGGACCGCCTTGGTGTTCTCCTCGGCGGTCGTCTCCGCCTCGCGGATGACGCTGTCCTGCTCGTTGCGCAGCTGGGCCAACTCGCCGCGGACCCGCGCCAGTTCGATCTGGCTGTACTGCAGCTTCGCCTGCAGCTCGTCCTCGGACTCCTTCTTCCTCCTCAGTACGCCTCTGCTGCGGAGCACGAGCGCCACGACGGCGGCGAGGGATATCACCGCTATCGCAACCAGGCACCAAAGAAGCACGTCTTGAGTCATGGAAACCTTTCACCGCGCGTGGCATGCAGGCGTCGACAGGTACGCCTCGCAAGGATCCGCAACCCGTCCGGGGCAGTGCACCAGGGGGAGCTCAGCGCGCGTTCGGGTTCGGGGCCCTGAGCAAAAGTGGATCAAGGTCGCAGACGGCGGAATGCTATCACCGTCGGCCGGGACGTCTGGAAGCCGCTCCTCCGGACTTCACACGTTCAACGCCAGTATTTAACAAGGGACGTTGAACGCCGAGCGGACCGCGGGTGTCCGGCCGGGGCCGTGACCGGCGGTGACCGTCTGACGCCCCCTCAGCCGGCGCTCACGAACCGGCGCAGGGACCCGGCCATGCTCGCCACGAACGCTTCGCGCGTGCGGTCGGGGACCAGGTCCAGGGAGAGGTACGGGTTGAGGTCCTCCAGCTCCACCAGCAGCAGACCGCCGTCCGGCGCGCGGCACGCGTCCACACGCTGGATCCCGTGGTCGAGGGTGTTCCAGTCGATGAACCGGCGCGCGAACGCCAGATCGGCCCCGGTGGGCTCGTAGGGTTCCAGCTCCCAGCGCCGGCCGGGGTCGGGGGCGTGGAGCGCGTACTGGAAGGTGTCGTCCACGTAGTAGAAGGACACCTCGTACCGGAAGTCGACCCGGGGCTGGATCAGTACGTCGCCGCCGGTGAGGCCGTCCAGATCCGCCCGCGGGACGAAGGTGAGCCCGATGGAGTCCGCGCCCAGCTTCGGCTTGACCGCATACAGCTCCGCCTCGGGCAGCAGGTGCAGGTCCCGCGGGTGGTCGACGGTGGGGATGACGGGGTGCCCCGAGAGGGTCAGGTCGAGCAGGTACTGCTTGCCCGCCATGTCCCCCCGGCCGGAGAGCGGGTTGTAGACCCGGACGCCGCGCGCCACCGCCTGTTCCCGGAAGGCGGCCCACTGCTCCCGGTACCGCAGGACGGGGCCGCTGTTGCGGACGACGACGGCGTCGAAGGCGTCCATCAGCGCGGCCGCGTCCAGCGGGTGGCACAGAGCGAGGGGGAACTCCCGGCGGAGGCGGGAGGTCAGGAAGATGTCCTCGTCGCAGTAGCGGCCGCGCCCCTGGGCCCGGTAGGCGAGGTCGGTGACGAACAGGATGCGGGGACCGTCGGGCATCGGGCTTCTCCTTCGCTGCTGCCGTGCACCCTATGCCGTGCGGATCACGCCCCCGCCCGTGGCCCGTCGCCGACGGGAGGTGCGGCCCACCGGGCGATCCGCCGCCGCCGCGTCGCCGACGTCCTCCGCTGGACTCAGCCCGCACCCCCCTTGCGGCCGAACTCCTCGTCCAGCACGGACAGGCGGCGCCAGTACTCGTCCTCGTCGATCTCCCCGGAGGCGAAACGGTGGCCGAGCACGGCGATGGGCGAGTCCGCGCCCACCGTGCCCTGCCGGCGCCGCGCGCCGCCGCCCCGCGGGGTGCGGCGCAGCAGCGCGACGCCGCTGCCGATGACCAGGGCCCACATCACCGGAAAGAGCAGGATCCACGGGCCGGGCCCGCCGTCCGCGAAGGTCGCCAGGGTCTGCATGTCGCTCACTCCTCGATCGCTCGGCACGCTGTCGGTGCGTCGCTTCCGAGAGTGGTCCCGCACGGGGTGCCGGGGCGTCGTACGGCCGGCGGCACCCCGCATACCCCGTGGGGAGCAGGCGGAGGGGCGCGGAGCGCCTCCCGTAGGGGCTACGCCTCCCGCCCGACGGCGTGCTCCGCCACCGCGTGGGCCAGCGCCATGATGGTGACCTGCGGGTTCACGCCCGGGGACGTCGGCAGCAGGCAGGCGTCGGCGACCAGGACCCCTTCCGTCCCGCGCAGCCTTCCGTCGGGGCGGACGGGGGCGCGCCCGCCGTCCGCCCCCAGGGCCGCCGTGCCCGTGGGGTGGAACGCCGACAGGTGCAGCCGGCGGCGGCCGGTGCGCCGCACCAGGTCCTCCAGGGCGCCCGGGGACGTGACCGACGGGTGGGACGGGATGCCGGTGAGCACCTCGCGGGCGCCCGCGGCGAAGAGGATGCGCCCCATGTGGACCAGGGACCGCAGCAGGCGGTCACCGTCCTCGGCGTGCAGGGCGTACGAGGCGACGGGGCGGTGTGCTCCGCGTACGCGCCCGGAGGGCCGGTCCGAGACCATCGCGCCGAGCAGGCCGAGATGTCCCGCCCCCTCCAGCTCGCGCTTCAGCTCGGCGCCGAGGTGCGGGAGGACGAACGAGGTCATGCCGGGCGGTGCCGCCGTCGCCTCGATGAGGATGCCGTCGCGGTGCCACTCGTCGACCCCGACGCTCTGCAGGACATTGGGACCCGCGCCCGGACCGGTGACGGGCTCCGCGAACCGCCCGGCGACACTGACGGCCGGGTGGATCGCCAGGTTCCGGCCCAGCCGGGGGTGCCCGGCGAGCCCCGAGCGCCGCAGCAGAGCAGGGGTGTGCAGGGCCCCCGCCGCCACCACCACGAGATCCGCGCCGACCGTGAAGGCCGTGCCGTCCGGACGGTGCGCCTCGACCCCGACGGCACGGCGCGCCCCGGCCCGCCGCTCGGTGAGGACCCGGGTGGCCCGGGCACGGGTGACGATGCGCGCCCCCGCCGCGCAGGCCGCGGGCAGCACGGACAGCTGCACCGCCTGCTTGGCACCGCTCGGGCACCCGGCGACGCACTCGCAACAGCCCCCGCAACCGGTGGCGTTGCGGCGCAGGGGAGCCGCGGACCAGCCCAGCCGCTCGGAACCGGCCAGCGCCAGACCGCCGTTGCGGCCGAGGACGGACGGATCGGGGACGCCCACCCCGAGAAGGCTCTCCACGTGGTCCAGATGACGGCCGAAGGCGGCGGGGTCCGCGCAGGCGACACCGTGGGTCCGGTGCCATCGCCGCAGCACGTCGTCGGGTGTGCGGAAGCAGGTGCCCGAGTTGACCAGGGTGGTGCCGCCGACGGCCCTGCCGAGCGGGAGCAGCACGGGCGGCAGACCCCAGGCGAGGGTGGCGCCGCCGTCACGGTAGGCGTCGGCGAACCGGTCCAGCGGCGGGCGCGAGGCGAGCTCCTGCGTCGAGAAGTGCCGCCCCTCCTCCAGGACCACGACCGAACGTCCGGAGGAGGCCAGGGTCAGCGCCGCCACGGCACCGCCCGCACCGGACCCGATCACCACCGCGTCGACATGGGACACCGCCGGCCACTCGGACGACGGGCACAGGTCCAGCGGAGGATCGGCCCGGACGAGAGGGCGGACGGCCCGGGTGCCGTGCCGGCTCGCCCCCGCGGCCAGCAGCAAGGGGATCTTCACGTTGTCGAGCAGGGCTTCGAAGCCCGGCAGCCGGACCAGCCGCCGCAGGAGCCGGGCCCTGGCGCCCGGCGGCAGCCGGTGGGCGCGCCGCCCCGTGGTCAGCACGGAGAAGCCGTCGAGTGCGACGTCCGCCGCGTGCAGACCCGTACGGACGTGGGGCGGCAGGCAGGACACGAAGCGCCGCAGGCGTTCGGACACCTGCCGCTCCCACTCCGGACCGTCCCCGCCGATGTCCAGCAGCACCGCCGACAGCGCGCGGCCGCCGGCCGCCGTCACCGCAGCCCCACTTCGGCGTGCGCGGTGCCCCGCAGGTCCCAGACCCGCTCGGTGCGCCAGCGGCCTCGGCGCAACCGCTCCAGGCGGACCTGGACGTCGGCCCGCTCGCTGTTGTGGCAGGTCGCCCTGCCGCCGTCCGGATCGGTGTAGCCCACCGCGGTCCGCCTGTCCTCCGGCAGGTGCACCCGCACCGCGATACGGCGTCCTCCCGCGCGGCCCGCGACGGTCCAGGTCGGCAACTGCGGCCGGCCCCGGAACCGTCCGACGCCCAGCACGCCCAGCGGACTGCGCCAGTCTCCCTCCGGCCAGTCCCGTCCTCCGCTGCGCAACCGCAGGAACACCAGGGGCGGAAGGTGCCGCAGCACGGGCAGGCCGGAGACGGCCGTCACCACCTCCAGCACGGTGTCGTCGTCCAGGTCGGCGTGCAGCCAGGCCCAGCGGTGGGCGTTGCCGCGGCCGGCGATGCGGGCGTCGGCGCCCGGCGCGCCCGCCAGCGGCAGTGCCTGACCGTCGAGGCGGACGGTCCCGGAGTAGCGCGCCCGCGGCCGGTTGACGACGTGCACGGCGGGCAGCAGCCTGCGTCTCCACGCCAGCCGGGGAAAGGTGTGCAGGGGCGCGGCGTCCGCCGCCACCTCGAGGTCCCAGGCCAACCGGTCGGTGCTCCCGCGCAGTTGGCGTGCGGTGGCGACGGCGGCCGGGGAGTGGAAGCCGGCCGGCTGCGCCGGGACGGAGCCGCCGGGCACCGGGGGTTCCACCGCCAGGGGGTGCGGGCCGAAACGGTCGATGACGGGGGGCGCGTCCGGTGCGTACACCGCCGCCCAGCCGTGCGTGTAGGGAGCGCCCTCGACCGGGCGGACCAGTTCGTGGTGGAGCCAGTAGCCGGTTCCGGTGTCCGGGTCGGTGAAGGTGCTGTACCAGACGTTGAGACGGTCCGGTCGGGCCGCGGTCAGGGTGTCGGCGGTGGGGGACCGGAAGCAGGGCGGGCCGGCCGCGGGGAAGCGCCAACTCGCCGCGAACGCCGGAAATGTGCGCAGCCGGAACCGTAGGAGGCCGGCGCCGCGGACGCCGGGGGAGGAGCGCCTCTCGTCGGCCGCCGGGGAGAAGCCCTCCACGCCGGGCAGGGCAGAGGACTCCCGCCCTTCGGCCGCTTCGGCGGGTCGCAGCCGGATCGGCAGGGTGGTCATGGAGCGCAGCGGACTGCGCCACACCGGGGACTTGTGCCCCTCCAGGACGTAAGGGCGGCCGTCGCGGGCCGTGAAGCGCACGCGGTAGGCGATCCGGCCCCGGGACAGCGGGGCGATCAGCATGCTGCCGGAGGCGTGAGGGTCGTCGGCCCAGTCCCCGAGGCGAACGCGGCCTGTCAGGCGAGCCGTCGTGGAGCCGAACGGGCGGAACGCGCCGCGTGTGGTCACCGACAGGTCGAGCCTCACGGGCTGCGCCCCGCTCCCTGCCGGGTCCGATGCTCCGCCTTCTGCCGTGTCCGGTGCCCCGCCTTCTGCCGGTTCCGGCCGCAGGGTCCCCTGCATGGTCTCCACGAAGCGCGCTCCCCGGCGTGCTGCCATCTGCGGCACCCTCCTCGTCGTCCGGTCTGGTGGCTCAGTGGCTCAGCCACTCAGGGCAGAGAACCAGCCCCCGCCCCGGAGGTCAACCCCTCAGCGCCGCAAGCGGTTTGTGAATGAGGGACGCGGAGGCAGCGCCCTCACCGCCGTCGCGCGTGCCTCTTCAGATCCGCGGTCATCTCCTCGGCGGTCCGCCGGAAGTAGTCCTCCGCCGCGCGCCCGGCCTCCTCCACCTCGCCGTTCACCACCGGCTCCACCACCTGCCGGATGCGGTCCGCGGCGGCCGCGGGGTCCGCGAACGGGGTGCTCATCACGTGACGGACGGGAAGGTAGGCGTTGAGCAGGGTGTTCGTCAGCAGCAGGTAGACGCGGTTGCCGGTGGCGCGGGCCAGCTCCCGGTGCACGTCCGCCTCGGCGAGCTGTGCCGCGGCCGGGTCCGGCGCGCCGGCGACCGCGTCGGCCGCCGCACGCAGCCGGACACCCTGCGCGGTCCCGCACTGCGCGGCGGCCTTGCGCGCGATGACCCCGCCGATGGCGCGCCGCGCCTCGAACACGTCCGACAGCCACCGCCCGTCCTGCCCCACCAGCAGGGGCAGCAGGTCGACGCCGCCGGACCGTAGGAAGTCCAGCACGCGCGTGCCCACGCCGTGGCGCGTGCGGAGCAGACCGGCCTGCTCCAGCCGGGACAGGGCGTGCTTCAGGGTGGTGCGGGTGACGCCGTAGGAGGCGGCGAGTTCGCGCTCCGGCGGGAGGAGGGAGCCGGGTGGGAGGGTGCCGTCCAGGATGCCCGTGCGCAGGCGCTCCTCCAGTACGTCGACGACGGACTGGCGCACGATCGCTTCGCTCGGCATGGGCGCGCTCCCTCGGTTCGGTCCGCGTTGCCGCCGGTGGGGCGGCGGACCGGATGTCGGATCTTCGCAGGCAGTGGACCAGCGCCGACTTACGACCGTCAAGCGGGAGCCGGAGCAGCACCGCGCGGCCGGCCTCAAGGCCTTACGCATCGCATGTCCACAGCCACCGGGAACAAGGACGGCTCTACCGGGTGCCACCGGTGTTCCGTTCCGCCCAGTGGCATACGGCCGGGCGGGCGGCGCGCCACTCAGCACGGGGGCCGGACGTGCGCCCCTGCGCCGGTGCGCCCGAACCGGCAGCGGGAGCGCGCCGCCCCGCGCGTCGGACGCCGGTCGATCTCCGTGGAGCGGGCAGCGCGCGTGTGAGCCCTGGATGCGCCCCCTCCGCTGCGGCCACTATGCGCCGTGACGACGGACAAGTGGCCGAAGAGTGTCGGTCCGCGTTCCAGAAGGGCGGCGTGACGGAAGATGCTGGTACATCTGCCGAAGACGGTGGCGGAGGCGCGGGAGCACGTGGCTGAGGGTGCGGTGCCGGTCGGCGGAGCCACCCTCGTCTGGGCGACCTGGCAGCGCGACGGCTTCCCCGGACAGGCCGTGTCCTTGCGTGAGGTGCCGCAGGCCAATGCCATGGGTCCGGAGGAACTGGGCGGTGCGGTCGTCCTGAGCCGTATCGGCGAGGAGGTCCCGTACGTTCTGCGCGTCGCGGCCGCCGGGGTGGGCACGGGCGCGGTGCGCCGCGCGGCGACCGTCGGCGGCAACATAGCGGGCAGCACCCTGCGTTGCCTGCTGCCCGCGGCCCTGGTCCTGGAAGCCCGGGCGATCGTACTGGCTCCGCACGGCGTCTACGAGACGGATCTCGCCGAGGTGACGGCCAAACGCCCGGTGCTGCTCGGCCTGCGCTGGAGCACGCCGGTCGCCAGCGCCTACCGCAAGCTGCCCGCTGCGGCCGGCGGCGCCCCGCCTCTGGTGGTCGCCACGGCCCTGCACGCCGGCACCGATCCCGACGCCGGTCACGGCACCGGTCCCCGCACCGACGCCGGTCACGGCACCAGTCCCCGCACCGACGCCGGCACCGGGCATCGCCTCCGCGTCGCCGTGCGCGACGGGTACGACGTCCTGACCGCGACCGCGAACCTCGTCCCCGGCACCGCCCACCCCGCGGACCAGTTGCGCGAGACGCCTCTCGCGGACCTTCCCGGCGCCTGGGGCCTGATCGACGAGCAGGTCGCCGCACTGATGGCGGCCGCTTCGGCCGAGGGGAGGACGGGCGACGAACCGCGGCGGTCGGGTTGAGCGCAAGGCCGGATCGCCGGCAGCCCGACGAGACGCGCCCTGCGGCAGGGGCCCGGCAGCGGAGGCAAGGGCAGGACGCCGTCCTGACAGGGAGGACGTAGGGTACGCGTGACACGACCGGGCAGGACGGACCCGACACGCCCCCGAGCGGCAACCTCCTGCCGTCCCACCCGGCAGGAAGGTCACGGTGAGCACCCTCGTTGCCCGGCCGATCAGTACCGAGCGAGTCGACCTGCTGCCGCTGCGCGTCGAGCACGCCGAGGAGATGGCCCTCGTGCTGTCCGACCCCGGCCTGCACGAGTTCACCGGTGGCACCCCCGACACCCCGCACACCCTGCGCTCCCGGTACGAGCGCATGATCGCGGGCTCCCTCGACCCGGCTGTGTCCTGGCTGAACTGGGTGCTGCGCCTGCGTACCGAGTCCTGCCTGACGGGTACGGTCCAGGCGACGGTCGGCCCGTCGGGTGACGGGCTCACCGCCGAGATCGCCTGGGTGGTGGGAACGCCGTGGCAGGGAAGGGGCATCGCCCGCGAAGCGGCCGGCGGGTTGCTCTCCTGGCTCCGTGAACAGCCCGTGCGCACGGTCGTCGCCCACATCCACCCGGACCACCGGGCGTCCGCCGCCGTCGCCACGGCGGCCGGCCTCGCGCCGACGGACGCCTGGCACGACGGCGAGAGGCGCTGGCAGCTCACGCTCGGCGGCTGACCGTCGCCACCGGGACGAAACTCCCTGGCCGCGCGGGTCCGAGCAGGGGTAGCGTCCGGCTTCCGAAGCCCGACGCCGTTCACCTCCCAGGATGACCCCATGACCAGCCCGCGACCGACGACGATCCTCTGGCGCCCGACCGGCCCCGAGGAACTGGAGCTGGTCCGGCGGCTGAACTGGCGCGCCTGGCCTCCGCGTCTGCCCGAGCAGCCGATCTTCTACCCGGTGCTGAACGAGGATTACGCGATCCGGATCGCACGGGACTGGAACGTGAAACACGACGGCGCGGGATTCGTCACGCGCTTCGAGGTCGACGCACAGTTCCTCAGCCGCTACCCCGTGCGCCAGGCGGGCGGACGGACGATCCTCGAACTGTGGGTGCCGGCCGAGGAACTGGACGACTTCAACGCCCACATCGTCGGTGACATCCAGGTGGTCCACACGTTCCGCTGACTCGGGGCGCCCTCCTCGACGGCGCAGGTGCTGCCGCTGATCGGCGGACAGACAGGCGGGGTCACGGAGGCGAGCGAGCCGTTCGCCCACTCGGCAAGGCCGCAGACGGCCACTGATAGCCTCATGTGGATCACGGAAGGCAGGTCCGACGTACGTCGTCGCGGGCCCGGGGCCACCTGATCGCCGCGACCGCCGCTGACGGACCGAAAGGCAACACCGCACTCCCATGCACCTGCGCACCCCCCGTACCTCTCTGGCCGCAACCGTCGCCGCGCTGGCGCTCACCCTCACCGCCTGCGGAGGCGGGGGCGAGTCCGCCGACGGCAAGTCCCGGCCCGGCAAGGGGAAGTCCGAGTCGGCGAAGGCCGGGGCCACGTTCCGCCTCGGTGAGTCGAGCCCGATCCAGGAGAGCACGGCCCAGAAGTACAAGGGGTCGACGTACACGCTGACCCCGACGAAGGTGGAGACCGGCACGAAGGCCGACATGGCCGCCTCCGGCCTCAAGAAGGACAAGGACGACGAGCCCCAGGTGCCGGTCTACGTCTGGACCACCCTGAAGCACGTCAGCGGCAAGCCCATGGAGTCCGGTGACATGGACGACGACCTGATCGTCCGGACGGACAAGGGCAAGCGCACCAGGGCGCTCATCGTGCTGCTGGGGGAGGCGAAGTGGCCCGACTGCCCGGCGCCTCAGGACAAGACCCTGAGCCCCGGACAGTCACAGAAGATCTGCAAGGCGTTCCTCATCCCCGCCGGTCAGAAGGCGAGCGCCGTCGAACTGTTCCAGGGCTTCTACAAGAAGCCCCTGGAGTGGCCGGTGAACGGCTGACCGGACCCGGCCGTCAGCGCACAGGGAAACCGCACGAGTAGCCCTGTTCTTTGAGCCAGGGGAGGATGCGGCGCAGGGCCTCGACAGTCTGGGAGCGGTCGCCGCCCGCGTCGTGGAAGAGGAGCGTCGGTCCGTTGGCCAGCTCCCGCTGGACCGTGGCCACGATGGCGTCGGCGCCTGGGCGTTCGAAGTCCTTGGTGTCGACGTTCCAGCCCAGCGGCCGCATTCCCCGTGACGCGGCGAGCTTGCGGCTGTACGGCGTGAACGCCCCACCGGGCGCCCGGTAGTACATCGGCCGGACACCTCCCGACGCCTTGGTGATCATGCGCTCGGCGTCGAGGATCTGCTGTGACTGGTAGGTCCGGGAGTTCTTGTCCATGGCGGTGTCGTGCGAGACGGAGTGGTCGCACAGCCGGTGTCCGGCCGCGACCACCTTCTTGACGAGGCCGGGATGCGCCTGGGCCTGGGTGCCCACCATGCAGAACGTGGCCTTGACCCCGTACTGCCGCAGCACGTCGAGGACTTGAGGGGTCCACACGGGGTCGGGGCCGTCGTCGATCGTGATGTTGACGCCGCGGGCCCCCTTCTCCGACGCGTGCGCGATGGTGACCGCGACCGGCTCGACGTCGCCGCCGGGGGAAGCGGACGCGGTCGCCTTTGGTGCCGGCGTGTCCGTGGCGCCGGCCTGTGCGGTCCACACCGACGCGCCGGTGGCCAGCACCGTCACCCCCAGTGCCGCGCCGATGACCTTGCCGTACCAGCCCCGCCCGCCGCCGTGCCGCGCCATGTCCGCCCCGCTCCCACGCAGTTCCTCGTCCGGTCCCCGGCCGCCTCGCGACCATCTGACAGGACGACGCCCGACGGCCGCGGGATCCGCCCGTTACGGATTCCGGACGATTCCGCGGAGGATCCCGGACAACCGGCCCGGGCGATGCGGGCATCCCGGCGAGCAGGCGGCGAAGTCCAGGTGCCGGCAAGGGCCGTTCCTGCTCGTCACCCGCCCCCGCCTGCCTCCCCGTCCGTCCCGGGGCCGGTGGAGAGGCTGGGCTCCCACCGTCCCGCGCCGCTCGGTGCGACGCCCGGAGTCACCCCCGGGCCGGGTGACGCCTGCCGCCGCTCCGGCGCGGCGTTCAGGCTCAGGCGGGAGACGATGCGGTAGCGGTCCCCGCGGTAGATCGAGTGGACGTACTCCACGGGCCGGCCCCGCGTGTCGCTGGTGTGGCGCTCGAAGAGCAGCGCCGGCGACAGTTCGGGCACACCCAGCAGTCTGGCCTCCGCCTGGCTGACCACCGTGGGCTCGATCGTCTGCGTGGCGTCGCTGACCTGCACCCGGTGCCGTTCGCGCAGGTGCTCGTAGAGGTCGCCCGTCTCCAACTCCCGTGCGCTGAGGGCGGGTACCAGTTGCGCCGGGATGTGCAGGTGCTCGATGGCCATCGGGGCACCGTCGACCAGTCTCAGCCGCGCCGCGTAGACGATCTCGGCGGCGGGGGACAGGTGCAGTTTGCGGCCCACCCGGGCGCCCGCCGTGATGGTGGCGAACTCCAGCAGACGGCTCGACCAGGCGCCGGACGCCTGGGGCAGGACCATGCCCCGGGAGTCCGCGACGAGCTCCTGCGTGATCTTCTCCGGTGCCACGAACATGCCGCGCCCGTGCTCGCGCACCAGGAGCCCCGCCGCGACGAGTTCGTCGACCGCCGCGCGGAGCGTCGGGCGGGAGACCTTGAGCGCGGCGCACAGGGACCGCTCGGAGGGGATCGCGTCCCCGGGGTGCAGGGACTCGATGAGCTGCAGGATGTGGTCCCGCACCCGCTCCCGCTTGAGTACCGCCCCCGACCCGTCAGCGCCCATGCCCGACCGCTCCCGCCCCGCCGTACGCGAAGAATCCCCGACCCGCTCCGTGGACTCTTTACCACTCGACGCCTGCTGGTCAAGCACGGGGTGCCCCGCTCCCGGGCGATCTGCGTGCCGACCGGAGCGAAAAGTGAGGCAGGCGCGGGGGATTGACGCCCCTATTGGTCTATGCCATTTTCATCGACCAACGAGAGGTCACCTGTCCAGTGGCTCAACTGGTCAGGTTCCTTGGCGCCTTACCTCCAGAGGTGAACTGTGAAGCACCGCATGCTTGCAGGACTGACCGCACTGATGATCGTCTCGGGTGCCGGCGCCTGCGGCGACGGCTCCGGATCGTCCGGCGACTCCGCCGACGGCGCCACGACGATCGACGTCTGGCTCATGCGGGACAGCGTCTCGGCGCAGTTCCAGAAGCAGTTCGTCGCGGGCTTCGAGGCCGCCCACCCCGACATCGACGTCAAGGTGCAGATACAGGAGTGGGACGGCATCGGGGAGAAGGTCACGGCCGCTCTCGCCAGCAACGACGCCCCGGACGTCATCGAGACGGGCAACACGCAGGTCGCCCGGTACGCCCGGAGCGGGGGCCTGCTCGACCTCAGTGACAAGGTCGACGAACTCGGCGGCGGGGACTGGCTCAAAGGGCTGGCCGAGCCGGGTGCGTTCGAGGGCAAGCAGTACGGCATCCCGTACTACGCCGCCAACCGGGTCGTGATCTACCGTACCGACCTGTTCGAGAAGGCCGGCGTCGACGCGGACTCCATCCGGACCCGGGACCAGTGGATCGCCGCCACCGAGAAGCTCGACTCGGGAAGCACGCAGGGCATCTATCTGCCGGGGCAGATGTGGTACGCGCTGGCCGGGTTCATCTGGGACGAGGGCGGCGACCTGGCCGCGCGGTCGGGCGGCAGCTGGCGGGGCACCCTCGACACACCGCAGGCGCTGCGCGGCATGGACTTCTACAAGAGGCTTCAGGCTCTCGGGAAGGGCCCGAAGGACTCCGACGAGGCGGAGCCGCCCCAGGCCGAGGTCATGGCCAAGGGCCAGGTGGCGCAGATCATCTCCACGCCCGGCGGAGCCAACGTGGTGAGGGAGAACAATCCCGAACTGGAAGGCAAACTCGGCTTCTTCCCCGTCCCGGGGAAGACGGCCGCGCGGCCCGGCTCGGTGTTCATCGGCGGCTCCGACCTGGTCATCCCGGCCGCGTCGGGCAAGCCGGAGGCCGCCTTCACCTTCGTCGAGGAACTGACCGGCGACACCTGGCAGCGCAAGCTCGCCGCGGCCATGAGCTACGTGCCGAACAAGGCGACCCTGGCCGACGCGGTCGCCTCCGACCCGGGTGCCGCCGCCATGGCGGCGGGCGCCGCCGTCGGCCGGGCGACACCCAACACCCCCGGCTGGGCCGCCGTCGAGGCGAAGAACCCCCTCAAGGACTACATGACAGCGGTCCTGACCGGCGGCGACGCCCGGGCGGAGGCGGCCCGTGCCTCCGCGTCCATCACCGCCGCCATGAACGGCTCCTGAAGGCCCACCGGCAGGCAGCCCCGGCACCGCCCATCGGCGCGGTCCCGCCGTACAGGCCACTGACGACAACCAAGGAGGCGACACCGTGTCGGTCGTCCGCGACTCCAGTGCGCCACCCGCCCCGAGCCGCCCACCGGCGCGGCCCCCCGCGAAACCGCGACGCGGCGGCGCACCGCGGGCCGGCCGGGCCGGCCCATGGCCCTACCTCCTCGCGGCCCCCACGGTCCTGGGCATGCTGTACCTCCTGCTCCACCCCCTCGCCCGCGCCGTACTGATCTCGCTGCAGGACTTCCAGCTGCGTCAACTCATCAGCGGGAAGGCCGAGTTCGTGGGTCTGCGGAACTACCGGACGCTGCTGGCGGACGAGCGCTTCTGGCAGGCCGTACGCCGCACCTTCGTCTTCATGGCGGCGAACGTCGTCCTGATCATGGTGCTGGCCGTCCTGGTCGCCCTGCTCGTCGAGCGGCTGGGCCGCCTGTGGCGCACGGCCGTGCTCAGCGCGCTCGTCCTCGCCTGGGCGATGCCCGTCATCGCCGCCACCACCGTCTTCCAGTGGCTCTTCCACTCCGAGTTCGGCATCGTCAACGGGGTCCTGCAACAGCTCGGCTTCTCCTCGTTCGACCGCTACCCCTGGTTCGCCCACGGTCCGGCCGCCTTCACCATCCTGGTGCTGCTGATCGTCTGGCAGTCCGTCCCGTTCGCCGCCGTCACCCTCTACTCGGCCCTGACGACCGTCCCCGCGGAACTGTACGAAGCGGCCCGCATCGACGGCGCCTCGGCCGCGCGCGTCTTCCGCGCCGTGACGCTCCCCCTGATCCGGCCGATCTTCATGCTGGTCCTGTCCCTCGAAGTCATCTGGACCTTCAAGGCGTTCGTCCAGATCTGGGTCATGACCAACGGCGGACCGGGTGACGCCACCACCATCCTGCCCGTCTACGCCGTCCACACCGCCCTGTCGAGCCAGCGCTACGACGTCGGCTCCGCGGCCTCCATGGTCACCGTCCTGCTGATGGCCGGCGTACTCGTCCTCTACTTCCGCCAGTTGTTCCGCCAGGAGGGCGACACCCCATGAGTGCCGGATCCCCGACCCCCGCCCCCGCACGTCGCGGCGCCGGAGCAGGACCACGCCCCCGGGCCCGCCGGCGCCTGCTGCTGAACTCCGCCGCCTGCCTGACGATCGCCGTGTGCGTCTTCCCCCTGTACTGGATGATCACCACGGCGTTCACACCCCACCGCGACATCCAGTCCGGCACACCGCGACTCCTGCCGCACACCTGGACCTTGCAGCACTTCCGTACGGCGGTGGCGGCGGACGGCTTCGCACTGTTCTGGCGCAACAGCCTCCTGGTGACCGCCGGTGCCGTCCTGCTCGCGCTGGTCGTCGCGCTCGGGGCCTCGTACGCGGTGGCCCGCATGCGCTGGCGCGGCCGGCGCCCGTTCATGCTGCTGGTGTTCATCGCCCAGATGGCACCGTGGGAGGCGCTGATCATCCCCGTGTACATCATCTCCCGCGACACCGGCATGCTCGACCGGCTGCCCACCCTCACGCTGGTCTACTTCATGATGACGCTGCCGTTCACCATCGTGGTGCTGCGCGGCTTCATCGCCGCGATCCCGCCGGAGCTGGAGGAGGCGGCGCAGGTCGACGGCTGCACCCGCCGGCACGCCTTCCGCCACATCACCTTCCCCCTCCTCGCACCCGGGCTGATGGCCACCTCGCTGTTCGGCTACATCACCGCCTGGAACGAGTTCGCCTACGCCAACTTCCTGATCATCAAGCAGCAGGACAGCCGCACCCTGCCGGTCTGGCTGTCCTCGTTCCAGAACGTCTTCGGCACCGACTGGGGCGCCACCATGGCCGCCTCCACCCTCTTCGCGCTTCCCGCCCTCGCCGTCTTCCTCCTCCTCCAACGCCACGTGACCGCCGGCTTCGCCGCCGGCGCCGTCAAGGGCTGAGCCCGCACCCCCACTCAGCCGCGACCCCTCCGGAGACAGCCGTGACCCCGTCCTCGCCGCGGACCACGCTCGTGCCCCGACCCACCAAAGCCCGCATCAAGACGGGCCAGTTCACCTTCGACGCCGGCACCCGCATGCGCGTCACCGCGGGCGCCGAGCCCGCCGCCGACCTCCTGCGCGCCCTCCTCGCGCCCGCCACCGGACTGCCGCTGCCCCCGGCCGCCGACGGCCCCGTCGTCCTCGCCCTCGACACGGCCCTGACCGGCCTGGGCAGCGAAGGCTACGGGCTGACGATCGGACCCCACTCGGTGCTCCTGCGCGCCCGCAGCGTCACCGGTCTCCTGCGCGGCGTGCAGACCCTCCGCCAACTGCTCCCCGCGCAGGCCCTCGCCACCGGCCCCCGACCCGGTGTGCGCTGGACCGTGCCCTGCGCCGACATCACCGACGTCCCCCGGCTGCCCTGGCGCGGAGCCATGCTCGACGTGGCCCGCCACTTCCAGCCCCTGCCGTACCTGCTGCGCTACGTCGACCTGCTGGCCCTGCACAAGATCAACGTCTTCCACCTGCACCTGACCGACGACCAGGGCTGGCGCATGCCCGTCTCCGCCTACCCCAAGCTCACCGAGATCGGAGGACACCGCCGCCGGTCGGCGCTCGGACCGGACGGCGACCGCCACGACGACACACCCCACGGCGGCGCCTACACCCGGGCCGAGCTCACCCGCCTCGTCGCCCACGCGGCGGCCCGCGGCATCACGGTCATGCCGGAGATCGAGATGCCCGGCCACTCCCGCGCCGCCCTGGCCGCCTACCCGCACCTCGGCAACCGGCCCGAGCGCACCCTGGACGTCTGGACCCGGTGGGGGGTGTGCGACACGATCCTCGGGGTCCACGAAGAGGTCCTCGACTTCTGCCGGACCGTGTTAGGGGAAGTCATGGACGTCTTCCCCTCGCCCCACCTCCACATCGGCGGCGACGAGTGCCCCACCACCGAATGGGAGCGCAGCCCGGCGGCCGCGAGCCGCGCCCGGAGCGAGGGACTGAGCCGGCCGGCCGCGCTGCACGGCTGGTTCCTCGACCGCGTCGGCACCTTCCTCACCCGGCAGGGACGGCACCCGGTCGCCTGGATGGAGAGCGGCACCGATCTGCCCGCCGGCTTCACCGCGATGGCCTGGCGCGACCCCGCACACGCCCTGCGCGCCGCCCGGCGCGGCCACGACGTGATCAACTCCTACCACCGCGCGACCTACCTCGACCATCCGCAGAGCCCCGGCCCCGACGAACCGCCCGGCCAGCCCGGCGGCGTGGTGAGACTCCAGGACGTCCACGGCCACGACCCCGTACCGGCGCCCGCGTCCCCGCACACAGCCGCCCGCGTCCTCGGCACGCAGGCGCACCTGTGGACCGAGTACGCCGCGACCCCCGCGCGCATCGAGTACCTCACCTTCCCCCGGCTGTGCGCCCTGGCCGACGCCGGCTGGACGGGGCCGACCACCTGGGCCGACTTCAGCGCCCGCCTGGCCGGCCACACCGCCCGCCTCGACGCGCTGGGAGTCGGCCGCCACCCCTGAACCGCACGACGGCGCCACGGCACCACCCCGGCACCGCAGCACAGCACCGTCCGTGCGCGTCCGGCCGCCCCGCGCGGCGGGACGACCCACCCCCACCCGGAAGGAAACAGCATGCAACGGCGCACCACTCCCCAGCGGTGGCGCATCGCCGCAGCCGCCGCCGTGGCCCTGGCCACCGCAACCACCCCGCTCACCGTCCTCACCGGCACGGCCGGCGCCGCCGGCGAGAGCGTCACCGTCCAGTACCGCACCGGCGCCGGCTCCGCCACGGCCGACCAGTCCGAACCCTGGCTGAAGGTCAGGAACACCGGGACCGCCCCCGTCCAGCTCTCCACCGTCAAGGTGCGCTACTACTTCAAAGCCGACTCGGCCGGGGCCGGCTACCGCTTCGCCTGCTCCTGGGCGGTCAAGGGCTGCGCCCACATCACCGGCACCTTCGGCACCCTCGCACACCCCACCGCCACCGCCGACCGCTACCTCGACATCGGCTTCACCGCCGGCGCCGGCAGCCTCGCGCCGGGCGCCGACACCGGGGACATGCAACTGCGCTTCCACCGCACGGACTGGCAGCCGCTCAAGCAGAGCGACGACTACTCCTTCAGCGCCGCCCGCACCACGTACGCCGACTGGCCGAAGGTCACCGCCCAGGTCTCGGGCAGCACGGTGTGGGGCACGGCGCCCGAGGGCAACGGCCCGACCGATCCGCCGACCGATCCGCCCACCGACCCCCCGGCCGGGGGGCAGACTCTGTTCGACGACTTCGACTACGCCGGCTCCAGCGACCCGAAGATCTCCGCGAACGGCTGGAACGTCCGGGCCAACGCCGGCGGCCCCGGCGTGCCGGGTGCCACCTGGGCCCCCGAGAACGTGACCTTCGCGGTCTCCGGCGGCAACTCGGTGATGAACCTGCGCACGTCGACCGCGGGAACGGCCGCCAGCACCAAGCACACCGAAGTCCTCACCAAGGCCACCAAGTTCAAGAACGGCACGTACGCCGCCCGCGTCAGGTTCTCCGACGCGCCGGTCTCCGGCCCCGACGGCGACCACCTGGTCCAGACGTTCTTCACCATCAACGACCTCAAGGCGCCGATGGCCGACGACTACGCCGAGTACGACTTCGAGTACCTGCCCAACGGCGGCTGGGGCGAGCCCTCCAACATCCTCTACACCACGTCCTGGGAGACCTACAACCCCGACCCCTGGCAGGCCGTCAACCAGCACACCGAGTCGCGGCAGAGCCACGCCGGCTGGCACGACCTGGTGCTCACCATCGACAACAGCAGCATCAAGTACTACGTGGACGGGCAGCTGTTCGGCACGCATGACGCGGCCTACCTGCCCGAACGCCCCATGTCGATCAACTTCAACCAGTGGCTGATCGACCTGGCGGGCCAGACGAGCACCACTCCGCGCGCCTACGACGAGCAGATCGACTACGTCCTGCACGTCAAGGACCAGGTGCTCACACCGGCCCAGGTCACGGCGAAGATCACCGCGTACCGCACAGCCGGCACGACGTTCGAGGACACCGTCCCCAACCCCTAACCGGGCAGCACCCGTCACCCACCCCAGGGCTGCCCGCCGTCACTCGAACCATTCACGACCGGCAGGCAGCCTCGGGCGCAGACCGCACACGTCGACTCGACATCCCAACGCAAGCGTCCGTCCACGAGTGCCTGAGCCCCGTGGCACTCGTGGACGGATGCGAACACCGCGGCTCCCTCGACACACCCGGAGGCACCCCGGCCCCCGGTCTCAGTCCAGGCAGAACTCGTTGCCCTCGATGTCCTGCATCACGATGCACGACTCGTTCTCCTCGTCGGCGAACAGCACCTGCACCTGCGTCGCCCCGAGCGCGGTCAGCCGCTCGGACTCCGCCTGCAGGGTGGACAGCCGCTCCTCGCCCACGAGGCCCGTGCCCACGCGTACGTCGAGGTGCACGCGGTTCTTGACCACCTTGCCCTCGGGGACCCGCTGGAAGTACAGACGCGGCCCCTCGCCCGAGGGATCGCTGCACGCGAACCAGGCACCCCGCTTCTGCGGGGGCAGGGAGTCCTCGTAGTCGGCCCAGGTGGTGAAGCCCTCCGGCGGTGGCGGTGCCACGTAACCCAGCACCTCGCACCAGAAGCGGGCGACCCGCTCCGGATCCGCGCAGTCGAAGGTGACCTGGAACTTCCTGATCGTCGGCATCGGCGCACCATAGCAGGGGACTTCGCCGCTCAGCCCGCCGTTTTCCGTCGCGCCCCCGCCACGCCCGGCTCAGTGCGACGTGCCCCGGTCCTGGGGCGCCGCCGCAGGCAACGGTGCCCCGGACGGGGCCTGTCCGGCCGTCGTCTCCGGCACCGTGGCGTGGCTTCCGTGGTCGAGCGGCGTGGTCCCGGCGAAGCCGCTGCGCGTCATCTCGCCCCACACCGGTGTCCCGTTGCGCAGCGAGGCCCACCATCCCTGCAGCCGCCACAAGGCCGTGAGCTGCCGGTAGCCGAGGTTCTCGACGACGGTGGCGGCCGCCACCGCGGCCAGGTCCCCGAGACGGCGGTAGCGGTGCAGACCGAGTTCGTCCAGAAGCAGGGCGAGCAGCGAGAGGAGCACGGCGTAGCCGAAGGCCGCCAGCAGGAACAGCAGTGCCAGGTACGGGGAGATCAGACCGAACCCGAAACCGACGCAGACCGTGATCAGGCCCCACACCTCGAGCAGCGGGGCGAACAGCTCGAACAGCACGAAGTAGGGGTAGGCCACCATGCCGATGACCCCGTAGCGGGGACGCAGCAGCATGCACCGGTGCCGCAGCAGCGTCTCGTACAGGCCGCGGTGCCAGCGCCTGCGCTGCCGGGCCAGGACCCGCCCGCTGTCGGGGACCTCCGTCCAGCAGACCGGCTCGGGGATGAACTCGATGCGGTAGGGGCGGCGGTTGTCGCGCAGGTGCCGGTGCAGCCGAACGACGAGTTCGAAGTCCTCCCCGAGGGATTCGGCGTTCATGCCGCCCACCTCGACCAGGACGTCGCGGCGGTACAGGCCGAAGGCCCCGGAGATGATGAGCAGGCCGTGCAGACGGGCCCAGCCGGTGCGGCCCATGAGGAACGCCCGCAGATACTCGACGACCTGGATGCGCGGCAGCCAGCCCCGGGGGATGCGGGGCTCGACGACCTGACCGTGGCGTACGACGCTGTCGTTGACGGGACGGATGACGCCCCCTGCGGCGACGACGTGCAACGGGTCGGCGACGAACGGCTGGGCGAGCGTGAGCAAGGCGTCCTCGTCCAGCAGGGAGTCGGCGTCCACCATGCACACCAGCGGGTGGGAGGCCAGGTCGATGCCGACGTTGAGGGAGTCGGCCTTCCCCGAGTTCTCGGTGCGCACGACGGTGAGGGGCACCGAGTGGGTGCTGACGTACACCGCGCGGGCCGGTTCCTTCGACGTGACCTCCTGCGGGCGCACGCGTTCCACCGGCACGAGCCCGAAGGCCTCGCGGAGCCGGTCGAAGGTGCCGTCGCGCGAGCCGTCGTCGACCAGGACCACCTCGTGGCGCGGGTAACGCAGGGCGAGCATGGCGCGCACGCTCTCGACGATGGTCGGCTCTTCGTTGTAGGCGGCGGTGACGATCGACACCGGCGGGGTGAGCGGGCTGGTCGCGAGGTCGTCGAGGCCGGTGAGCCGGCGGCGCCGGGCCAGCCGGGGGATGGTGCGCCCGGCCAGGACCAGCAGCACCAGGTAGACGGTGTTCAGGGCGAGGAAGTAGCCGATCACCAGGTACTGGCTCAGGTGGACGAGGGTGACGACGATGTCCTTCACCGGTCGGGGCCTTCCCGGTCGTCGAGGGCGGAAGCGAGGGCTTCACGGGCGTGCGCCCCGGCGGGGCCGGAACCGCGCGCGGCGTCGGCCAGCGCCGTCCGCCCGGGCCGGTCCAGGCGGAGCAGGGCGCGGGCCGCGGTGTGGGCCGGGCGGTAGGTGCCGTGCCGGAGTGTGCGCTTCAGGGCGGGTACGGCGTGGTCGTCGCCGATCAGGCCGAGGGCTTCGGCGGCGGCCGCGACGACCCGGTCGGAGGGGTCGGTGCGAACGGTCCGGGTGAGCGCGGCGACGGCCGCGGGTTCGCCGACCCGGCCCAGAGCCGCGGCGGTCGCAGCCCGCACCATGGGGGCCGGGTCGTCCAGTGCCGCCGACAGGGCGGGCAGCGCCCGGCGGTCCCGGATCAGGCCGAGCAGTTCCACGGCCAGGGCGCGGTGCTGCTCGTCATGCCCTCCGGCCGCCGCCGTCAGTGTCTCGACGGCGGCCGGTCCGATGCGGACGAGCGCGTCACCGACCAGGCCGGGCGCGACGGGCCGGGACGTCTCCAGCGTGGTCAGCAGCAGACCGGCGCTTGCGGAGTCGCCGAGCCGCCCCAGGGCGCGTACCGCCGTCTCGCGCACCGTGACGCTGCGGTGCGCCAGCAGGCCGTGCAGGACACGCCGCGCCTCGGGCCCGCGGACCGGGTCCGTGCGCAGGCTGGGGCCGGTCAGGGCGAGCAGGGTCGCGGCCCGGGCCCGCCGCATCGACCGGGGCCGGGCGGCGTGGGACAGGGCCGTGTCGACGGTCCCGCGCTGCACCAGTACATCGGTGAGCGTCCGGTGCGCGCCTCCCTTGACGCGGCTCAGCAAGCGGGTGACGGCAGGCTCCACGGCCTGCCAGGAACGCCGGTCCAGGGCCGCCAGCGCCGCTCGGGCCGACGGGCTCTCACCCCCCGCGGTCTCCACGACCAGGTGCCGGGTGGCCGTCGCGGCGGCCCGCAGGGCGCGCTCCCGGTGGTTGCGCACCACCCGGGTGACGCAGAGCAGGAGCAGGCAGAGCGCCGCCCAGGCCACGGACACCAGCAGAACCGCCTGTGCCACCGTACGCACCGCTGTCCGCCCCCTTCGTCGGTCACGCGTGCCAGCCTGAGGCGGCGCCCGTGCGGCGGCCAAAGCGCCTCGTACGTTTGCCACGGCACGTCCCCCGCAGGGATGACCGGCCCCTGTACGGCAGGCGGTGGGCGCCCCCGCCGGCGTGGCACCGGCACGGCGGCCGAGGGGCAGCGTGCCGGCCTGGCGTTGCGCGTCCCCGCGGGCCGGGTGAAGCTGCCAGAAACCGCACACGTGTGAGTCGGGGGCAGGATGGCCGAACTCGTCGAGGCGGGCGACGACCCCGCCGAGCACCGCCGTCTCGCGGTGCTGGAGCGCTACGGCATCGTCGGGGCGCCCGCACCGCCGGACCTGGACGTGATCGTCCGGCTGACCGCGCGGGTGTGCGAGGCGCCGCAGGCCGCCGTGAACATCATCTCCGCGGACAGCCAGCACCAGATCGCCGCGGTCGGCATCGCCCCCACGGTGTGCTCGCGTTCGGACTCCATGTGCGCGGTGAGCATCGCCTCACCCGGCCAGGTCCTGGTGCCGGACGCCCGCCGGGACCCCCGGTTCGCCGCCAACCCCTGGGTGACCGCCCCCACGGGCGCCGTACGCTTCTACGCCGCCTCCCCGCTGCACTCCCCGGAGGGCGAGACGCTGGGCACCCTGTGCGTGTTCGCGCAGGAGGTGCGGTCGCTGACCGAGCGGCAGCGCCGGGCACTGGACGATCTGGCGTCCATGGTCGTGGACGTCCTGGACCTGCACCGGCACCGGCAGTTGCTGCACCACGCGCTGCTGGCCGCCGACCAGGTCCGGGCCGAGCTGGAGCGCTCCAACACGGCCCTGGAGCAGTTCGCCGGGCAGGTCAGCCACGACCTGAAGAACCCGCTGACCGGCATCACCGGACACGCGGGCCTCCTCGCGGAGTTGCCGGGTGTGGCCGGGGACGCGAAGGCGTCGGCCTTCGTCGGCCGTATCGAGGCGGCCACCTCCCGTATGAACCGCACCATCGAGGCCGCCCTGGCCCTGGCCCGCACCGGAGGGCGGCTGCACCTGGCCGAGACCGACCTGCAGGTGGTGGCCCAGGAGGCCGTCGAGGACCTGCGGGAGGAACTGACGGGGGCGCGGGCCCACGTGTGTCTGGGCATGCTGCCCGTCGTCCCCTGCGACGGCACCCAGATCCGCAGGCTGCTGCAGAACCTCCTGGCCAACGCGGCCAAGTACCGCCGTCCCGACCGGCCCGCCCGCATCGAGGTGAGCTGCGCCAACGACGCCGACGGCTGGAACCTCCGCGTCACCGACAACGGGGTGGGGATCCCGGCCGAGCAGCGCCGGCACGTGCTGGAGCCGTTCGTCCGGCTGGACACGGGAGCGCCCGGCTCCGGGATCGGTCTCGCCACCTGCCAGCGCATCGCGGTGGCGCACCGCGGCACCCTGACCGTCGACGCGGCCGTCGGCGGGGGGACGACGGTGACCTGCCATCTGCCCTACCCGCCGGGCACGCGGGACTGAGTGCCCCGGCGGCGCCGGTTCAGGAACGCGCGCGGGCCAGGACGGCCTGGACCCGGCTGCCCACCTCCCGCGGGCTGAACGGCTTGGCGATGTAGTCGTCCGCGCCGGCCGCGAACCCGGCCTCCACGTCACCCTCCTCCGACTGGGCGGTCAGCAGGATGACCGGAAGCGCGGCCGTCGCGGGGTTCTGCCGCAGCCGCCGGCACACCTCGACACCGGTGAGCCCCGGCATCCGGACGTCCAGCACGGCCAGGTCCAGGCTCCGGCTGCTGGCGATCCGCAGGGCCTCCGGGCCGTCCTGCGCGGCCAGCACGGTGTGGTGGGCGCTGCCCAGCTTGAAGGACACGACGTCCCGGACGTCCTCGTCGTCGTCCGCCACCAGAATGGTCGCCACGGCACCCTCCCTGTCGGCGCACACGCGGCGCGCGGATCGGCCGGGACGCGACTGCAGCCGCCGCCCGTCGCCCGGCCGCGCGCCGGGGCTTCCGAGTATCCCGCAGGGGCACCGCTGCCGCCCGGCCGGGAGGTCCGGCAGGAGGACGGCTGCGGCGGCGCCGCGGGGGAGCGGAATGAGGGCCGCCGCAGCCGGCCTGAGATGTGCGTGCCCGCCGGGCGTCCCGCCAGTCGCCAACCCACCCCCACTGGTGAATCCGCACCGGGGCCTGCGAGCCGGCGGAACCGTGACCGCCGGTGTCGTCCGGGTGCGGGTGCGGGTGCGGGTGCGGGTGCGGGCACGGCTGCGGGTGCGGGTGCGATCTTCATCCGCTCGGCCCATGGTGGTCCTGGACCTTCTGCGTCACGCCGTACGCGGCACCGCTGTCAGGAGGCGTCATGATGGCCTTGGCACTGCTCACGCCCCTGGTGCTGCTCGGCGTGATGTTCGCACTGGACGCCTTCGAGGGCTTCCTGTTCCCGCCCTCCGCCTCTCCCGACGCCCCGCCGCAGGAGACCACGGCGCCGCACCTGTCCGCGGAGGGCGAGTGACCCGGCCCCTCACGCCTGGGCCAGGAGGGGGTCGTAGGCGGTCGTGCGCCGGCGTCCGGCCATGAAGGACAGGAAGTCGCCGACGAACGCGCTGCGGCTGTACGTACCGTCGGCGTCGGCGGTGTCCCGCCGGAACCCGGTGCGGAACAGCGCCCGGTACTCGTCGGCGTCGATGCGCTGGTCGCCGTCCTTGTCGGTGACGTCGAAGAGGACCTCGGCGACGCGGATCAGCGCCGGCCCGGCCAGGGACGGGACGGCCGCGCCGTACTCACGGACGCTGACGCGGCCGTCCCCGTCGGTGTCGAGGGCCGCCTGCAGTTCGCGCCACCAGCCGGCACAGGCGTCGTAGAGCCGGGTCTCCTCGGGCTCGTCGAGGTCGAGGCGGCTGGACAGTTCCCGGGCCATGGCGGCCAGGTCGGGCCAGTCCAGGTAGCCGTCGCCGGTCTGGTCGAGGACGTCCGCGAAGAACTCTTCCGCGCTGCGCTGCGCCGTGCCGCCCGCGGCGGGCTCCGGCTCCGGGTCCGCGGGGAGCGGGGTGATGAGCCGGAGCAGCGCGCCGGCCCGCTTCATCCGGTCCCGCAGGGCGCTGATCGTCCGGGCACGGGGGTCGTCGCTGTCCGGGGAGAGCGTCACCAGCTCGGCGATGCTCTCGGCCTGGATCCAGCTCTCGGGCAGGAACCGCGCCAGACCGGCCGCCAGATAGGCGCCCTGCATCAGGGTCTGGACGCCGGCGATCTCCGGCAGGCCGGCCCGCCGCCGGAACGGCTCCGGGAGGGACGCCACGGTGATCGCCCCGATGACGGGGCCGGCGACGGCCCGGCCGGTCGCCCACAGCGCGGGGAAGCCGTTCAGCACCGGAGGGGCGGGGAGGTGGTCGAACAGCTTGTACAGGATGATCCGCATCGCCTCGGTGTTCTCCAGCTCCTCCGCGACCACCCGGTCGTAGTAGGGCCAGAACGCCTCGAGCGTGGGCGGCAGATGGGAGGCGTCGCCCTCCATCGCGGTCAGGAACGCCTGGAACTCGGCGTACAGCTGCTCCATGGTCCGCTGCTCCAGCGGTTGCCCGCTGAGGCGGCACATCGTGACGGCGCTCTCGAACATGGTCGCCACCACCCAGGCCCGCACGGCCGGGTCCATCGCGTCGTAGGGCCGCTCCCGTGCGTCGGTGCCGCGCAGCCGCGCGTGCATGCGGTTGAGCCGGGCCGCCTCCCGCTGCCGCACGTGCTCGTCGGCTCCGAACATCCGCCGCAGGCTCATGAACGTGTTGCCCAGTCGCCGCCAGGGGTGGACGACGAACGTGGAGTTCTCGATCAGAGCGGCGCCGATCTGCGGGTGCGCCGCCTCCAGCACCGTCGCCCGGATCATGGCCAGCGCCCAGCGCGGGTCATTGAAGAGTGTGTGGAACTGCGAGCCGGGGCCGAACAGGGGCCCCTCCGCGGTCTCGTGGCCCCCGGTCCCGTCATGGTCCGCTCCGGCGCCGGCAGGGGTGGAGCGGGGGGTGTCTGCGGTCGTCACGATCGGGTCTCTCCGTTCTGGTGCGGCAGGACGCCGCCGAAGCGGCGGTCGCGTTGCCGGTAGGTGTGCAGGCACTCGAGGAAGTCGGGCGCGCGGAAGTCGGGCCACAGCACCGGCGGGAAGACCCACTCGGCGTAGGCGACCTGCCAGAGCATGAAGTTGGAGATGCGCTGTTCGCCGGAGGTGCGGATGACCAGGTCGACGTCCGGGGTGTCGGGGAAGGGCAGGTGGTCGGCGAAGCTCTGCTCGGTGACGGCCTCGGCCGGCACCCCGCTGCGGATCAGCGACCGCGCCGCCTCGACGATGTCCCTGCGGCCGCCGTGGTCGAAGGCGACCGTCAGGGTCATCTGCCGGTTCTCCGCGGTCAGGGTCGTCAGATCGCGTATGTCCCGCGCCAGTCCGGGAGGGATGCGGGGATCGGTCACACCGAGGAAGCGGCAGCGGATGCCGCGCGCGTGCAGCAGCGGGGCGTGTTTGCGCACCACGCGGCGGACCAGGTGCATGAGGAACTCGACCTCGGCGTCGGGCCGTCGCCAGTTCTCCGTGGAGAACGCGTACAGGCTCAGCCAGCCGACCCCGGCGGCCCGCGCCGCTTCGATGACGTCGATCACCGTCGTCTCCGCGGCACGGTGACCCGAGGTCCGGGGGAGTGAACGCCGCGCCGCCCAGCGGCCGTTGCCGTCCATCACGCACGCGACGTGACGCGGCACCGGGCGCGGCTCGGAGGCGGTCCCGGCGCCCCGCGAGGTGTCACTGGGAGAGGTGAGCACATCATTCGTGGACCGCTCTGCTGTCACGCCCCGCCCTCTCAGCACCCCGGCCGGCGCATCCCCGTGGAGAGGCGGCGCCGGACGGGCCCCCGCCGGTATTGGATCACCAACGGCAGGGTGGCAGCAGTGAGATGGACGGAGACGGCATATGCGTGGGAATCACCCTTGGTACGGGTGTCCGAGGCGAGGGGACCCGCGGCGGCCCGGCGGGGCGGCGCGGACCGCGCGGCCGGGCCCGGGCGCCGGAACGCGGCCGAAGCGGGCGTCCCCGGCCCCGGGGCGCCCGCCTGTTCCTGCTGCCGGTGGTCAGGCGGTGGCCTCGGCCTCCGTCACCGGGGCCGTGCGGGTGGGCGCGGCGACGATCCGGCGGCGGCGGCTCGGGAGGCCCAGGGTCGGATGGGCGACACCCCAGGCCGCGCCCTTGCAGACGAGTTCCTTGTAGGCCGCGGCGAGCCGGCCGGTGAGCGCGTGGCGGACCGCGCGGTCGTCGGCGGTGACGTACTGGATCAGGCCCTGCTTGCGGCCCAGGGAGATGCACTGGTTGAAGTAGCGCAGCGGAACGTCGGGGAGCTTCCCGCCGGTCAGGCGGGCCGCGATGGCGTCGGCGGCCTGCCAGGCGGTGGGGACGCCCGAGGCGCAGGACATCCGCAGCGGCTTGCCGCCCGGGCCCGCCACCAGGGCGGCGTCACCGATGGCGTAGACGTCCGGGTGGGACACGGAGCGCATCGTCGCGTCGACGACGATCTGGCCGGTCTCGCCCACTTGCAGGGCCGAGGCCCGGGCGATCGGGTGGACGGCGAATCCGGTGGTCCAGACGGTGACCGCGGCGGGGACGGCCGTCCCGTCGGCGGTGACGACGCGGTCGGCTCCGACCGCGGTGACCTCCGTGTTCTCGTGGACCGTGATGCCGAGCCGGGCGAACACCTGCCGCAGGTGCCGGCTGCCCTTGTCGGACAGCCAGTCGCCGAGCCCGCCGCGGGCGGCGAGGGCGACGTGCAGGTCCGGGCGCGCCTCGGCGATCTCGGTCGCGGCCTCCACGCCGGTGAGGCCGCCGCCGACCACGACCACGGGCTGCCCGGCTGCCAGGCCGGCCAGGCGTTCGCGCAGCCGCAGCGCACCGCGGCGGCTCGCGATCTGGTGGGCGTGCTCGGCGGCGCCGGGGACACCCTGGTCGTCCCAGCCGCTGCCCAGGGCGTAGACGAGGGTGTCGTACTCCAGGTCCTCGGTGCCGCCGCCGGTGGTCACCGTGACCCTCCTGGCGTCGGCGTCGATGCCGGTCACCCGCGCGAGCTTCAGCCTCACGCCGGTGCCCGCGAACATCTCGGCGAGGGGCCGGGGCGTGAGCTCCCGGCCGACGGCGAGCTGGTGCATCCGGACGCGTTCGACGAAGTCGGGCTCGGCGTCGACCAGCGTGACGGCGACGTCCTCGCGGTGCAGCCGCTTGGCGATGCGGCCGGCGGCGGTCGCCCCGGTGTATCCGGCTCCGAGAACGATGATGCGGTGCTGCATGGCCTGCTCCTGTCGTCAGCGGGTTCGCCTCTTGAACCGGGCGGCGTCCCGCTTCCTGACAGGCAGGCCATGTGATGCGCGTCACATTGGCGTGGAGGGGGTCAGAAGACCCGGAGCAGGGGCTCTCCGTGCTCGCCGGCGGCCCACCGTCGCGTCGCGCGCTCCAGCTTGTCGGGGTTGACCTGGCTGCGGAACGCGGCGATGCCGTCGGGGCCGATCTCCAGGCACATGACGCCGACGACCCGGCCGTCGACCACCACCACCAGGGCGGGCCCGCCGTTGGCGGTCGCGGCGTGGATGTCGGGGGAGCCGCCCACCAGGTCGCGCTTGGCCTTGCTCGGCTTGAACAGGCCCCGCATGAACGTGGCGACCGCGCGGGCGCCCTCGAAGGCCCGGGCACGGGCCGGGACCTTCCCGCCGCCGTCACCGACCGCGACGGCGTCCTCGGTGAGGAGCCGGACGAGCGGCTCGGTGCGCCCGCTGGTGGCGGCTGCCAGGAACTCGTCGATGATCTTCCGCGCCGCCGCCTCGTCCACCTCGGCGCGGGCCTTGCCCGCCGCCACGTGCTTCTTCGCCCGATGGTGGATCTGCTGGCTGGCGGCCTCGCTGATGTCGAGGATCTCGGCGATCTCCCGGTGCGCGTAGGCGAAGGCCTCGCGCAGCACGTACACCGCGCGCTCGTTGGGCGACAGCCGCTCCAGCAGCACCAGGACGGCGTACGACACCGATTCGCGCTGCTCGGCCGTGTCCGCCGGGCCGAGCATCGGGTCCCCGGCGAGCAGCGGCTCGGGCAGCCACTGGCCGACGTAGGTCTCGCGCCGGGCGCGGGCCGAGGTGAGCTGGTTGAGGCACAGATTGGTCAGCACCTTGGTCAGCCAGGCCTCGGGCACCTCGATGCGGTCGACGTCGGCCGCCTGCCACCGCAGGAACGTCTCCTGCACGGCGTCCTCGGCCTCGCTCGCCGAGCCGAGGAGGCGGTAGGCGATGGCCTCCAGCCGGGGCCTGGACGCCTCGAAACGGTCCACGTCGTGCGCGGTCAGCACCATGGCCCGGATCCTAACCGCCCCGCCCGCCGGCTGCCGCGGGCCCCCGGCCGGGCGGGCCGGCGCCGGGCGCCGGTGCGAAGGGCCGCGCCGGTGAGGGGAGTCGGCGACGGACCGCGCCGCGGACGGTGGTCCTGTCGACGGCGCGCTCGGGTACGGCACCCGGCGCGGTACGCCGCGGCGGGAGCGCCCCACGGCCGTCGGGCGTCCCGGACCGCGGGCCGGGACCCTTCCGCCGGGGGCACGAAGCAGGCGGGTGAAGCCTGAGGCACCGTCAGCTTCCCGGGGCATGCATGAGGATCGCCGCCGTGTCCGGCCTGGCCGGCGGCATCGATGCGCTGGAGGCGAGAGTGATGAACGAACGAGCCGGAGGGACGGGCCCCGACACCGTCCACGTCCCGGTCCTCATCGTGGGCGGCTCCCTGGTCGGCCTGTCGACGTCCCTGTTCCTGGGACGGCTGGGCGTGCCGCACATGCTGGTGGAGCGTCACGCGGGCACCTCGATCCATCCCCGGGGCCGCGGCAACAACGTCCGCACGATGGAACTGTTCCGGGTGGCGGGCGTCGAGCAGGCGATCCGGGACGCGGCCGCCACCCTGGCCGTCAACCACGGCATCCTCCAGACCCCCACGCTGGTCGGCGACGCCGGCGAGTGGCTCTTCCGGGACATCGACCCGGGCGGCGGTCTGGCCCGCTACAGCCCCAGCGGCTGGTGCCTGTGCAGCCAGAACGACCTGGAGCCGGTCCTGCTCGACCACGCCCGCGCCCACGGCGGCGACCTGCGCTTCTCCACCGAGCTGATGTCGTTCGAGAGCGACTCCGCCGGGGTGACGGCCCAGGTCAAGAACCGCGAGACGGGCGAGCACACCACCGTCCGCGCCGACTACCTCGTCGCCGCGGACGGCCCGCGCAGCCCCGTGCGCGAACAGCTCGGGATCACCCAGAGCGGACCCGGCGACCTGTTCCACAACGTCAGCCTCACCTTCCGCTCCCGCCGGCTCGCCGACGTCGTGGGCGACCGCCACTTCATCGTCTGCTACCTGACGAACCCGGAGGCCGACGGCGCCCTGCTGCCGGTGGACAACCGCGAGAACTGGGTCTTCCACGCCCCCTGGCACCCCGAGCAGGGGCAGAGCCTGGACGAGTTCACGGACGAGATGTGCGCCGAGCACATCCGCCGCGCCGTCGGGGTGGACGACCTCGACGTGGAGATCACCGGCAAGGCGCCCTGGCACGCCGCCCAGCGGGTCGCCCGCAGCTACCGCTCGGGCCGTGTCCTCCTGGCGGGCGACTCGGCCCATGAGATGTCCCCGACCGGTGCCTTCGGCTCCAACACCGGCATCCAGGACGCCCACAACCTGGCCTGGAAGCTGGCCGCCGTGCTCGACGGCTGGGCCGGGGAGGACCTGCTGGACACCTACGACGCCGAGCGCCGGCCCGTCGCCGAGGCCACCAGCGCCCGGGCCGCCGCCCGGTCGGCCGAGCACAGCCACCCCGGTTTCGCCCCGCCCCCCGGCGCGGGCGGCTCAGGCCCCCAGCGGGGCATCCTGAACGTCGCCCTCGGCTACCGCTACCCGCAGGGCGCCGTCGTCGGAGCCGACCCCGAGGCCCCGGTGGTGCCCGAGGGCCTCGACCTGACCGGCGCACCCGGCACGCGGGCCCCCCACCTGTGGGTGCGCCGCGGCGACGACCGGATCTCCACCCTCGACCTCTACGAGCGCGCCCCGGTGCTGCTCAGCGACGCCGCCGAGCCGAACGGGTGGCACGACGCCGCCGTCCGCCTGGCCGCCGAGCTGTCCCTGCCGCTGGAGTCCTACCGGGTGGGCACTCCGGGCTCGGCCGACCTGGTCCCGGAGGACTCCGCCGACTGGGCGGAGCGGCACGGCACCGGGCCCGGCGGCGCCGTCCTCGTCCGGCCCGACGGGTTCGTGGCCTGGCGGTCCCAGGGACCGGAGGCGGACGCCGAGGCGGTGCTGCGGGACGTCCTGCGGACCGCACTGGCCGTCGGCTGACGCCCTTCCACGCAGCGGCCCGGCAGCCGACCGCGGCCGGGCCGCCGCGCGGCTCCGCGGGAACCACGCGGGCCCGCCCCCGGAAACATGTAGAAGGCAACCGTCCGTGCCCCGCCCCGGCCGTCACCTGTGCGGGCGAGCACGGGCCGCGCACCCCCGGAAACACGGTTCGGCAGGTCCGCCCCGGCATATGCCCCCCGTCCGCCCCCGCCGCATCACTCCTGCACTACACCCGAGTCGCGCGATGCGTGGAATCGGCCACAGGATCGAGGAACGCTGACGTCGCCTCATGCGACCGGCGCCCACTTTCCCCTCCGTGAAGGAGCTGTGCGCAGGATGACCACCACGTCCGAACGGGCCGCAGGTTCGCGGGTGCGGCAGGCGTCGCACCATGTCTCCCAGTCCGTGTTCGACGGCTCCCGGCTGCGAGTCGTCCTCCTGGTCGACGTCAACGACGGCGCGCAGCAGGAGTTCCTCGAAGCCTACGAGCAGCTGTGCAACCAGGTCGCGTCCGTCCCCGGGCACGTCAGCGACCAGCTGTGCCAGTCGATCGAGAACCCCTCCCAGTGGCTCATCACCAGCGAATGGGAGAGCGCCCCGCCCTTCCTCGCCTGGGTCAACAGCGAGGAGCACGTGCAGATGGTGCGGCCGCTGCACAACTGCGTCCGCGACACCCGATCGCTGCGCTTCCACGTCGTCCGCGAGACGGGCGGTCCGGCGGACGGCCCCGACGCGGCGCAGCGGCGGCTGCAGGCGGCCCCGCGCATCGGTGACGGTGTCATCCGGCACGCGCTGACCTTCACCGTCAAGCCGGGCAGCGAGGACGTCGTCGCCAAGATCCTCGCCGAGTACGCCTCGCCCGAGCCGAAGGTCGACGACTCCACCCGGCTGTGCCGCACCTCGCTGTACATGCACGGCAACCGGGTCGTGCGGGCCGTCGAGGTCCGCGGCGACCTGCTGGCGGCACTGCGCCACGTCGCCCGCCAGCCCGAGGTGCGCGCCGTCGAGGAGGCCATCAACCCGTACCTGGAGCAGGACAGGGACCTCAACGACCCCGAGTCCGCCCGGGTCTTCTTCACCCGGGCCGCGCTGCCGGCCGTGCACCACGTGAGCGCCGGAAACCATGACGAACGGGCCGAGCGGGCCGAGCGGGCCGAGCGGCACGCCCTGTACTACCCGGCGCGCCCGGAGTGCGGGATGCGGCTGGCCGAACTGCTGGCCCACCACGACGAGGCGGCGGCGGACGACCCGCGCAACCCGGTCCTGCGCAGCACGATCTTCCAGCGCGACGACGTCGTCGTACGGCTGGTCGACATGCGCGGTGCGCTGGAGGACGCCGACCCGGCCCGCATCCTCGGCCTGTCCGACCCGGCGCGCACGGCCGAGCTGACGACGCTCCTCGACGACGCCGCCGACGCGTCCGCGGACGCCGACCCGGCGCGCCTGCTGGAGCTGGCGCGCATGGAGTTCGTCACCGACCGCCGGGCGCCCGACGCCTGACCGCCAACCCGGGGAGAGGCGGTGCCCGCCTCTCCCACGCCGGTGCAGCACATCAACGGAGGAACGCGTGATCACATCCCGTCCCAAGATCGTGAGCCTGAACGACGTCGAGCCCAACCGCCGGCGAGGCGGTGACCTGCGCGCGATGCTCACCCCGACGGCGGTGGGCGCCACCAGCGGATTCATGGGCGTGGCCCTCATCGACCCCGGTGACCGCATCGGTGAGCACTACCACCCGTACTCGGAGGAGTTCGTGTACGTGGTGTGCGGGCAGCTGGAGGTCGACCTCGACGGAGAGCCACACCCGCTCCTGCCCGAGCAGGGGCTGCTCATCCCGATCAACGTGCGCCACCGCTTCCGCAACGTCGGCAACGTGGAGGCCCGGTTGGTGTTCCACCTCGGTCCCCTCGCCCCGAGCCCGCCGCTGGGCCACGTGGACACCGAGGACACCGGCGCCGAGTCCGCGGTGGTGGGGGCGGAGGCGGCCGGACGAGACCAGGTCCGGTCATGACCCGACGCGTGGCGGTCACCGGTATAGGCATCGTCGCGCCCGGCGGTATCGGCGTACCCGCCTTCTGGGATCTGCTGTCGGCCGGGCGCACGGCGACACGCGGCATCACGTTCTTCGACCCTGCGGGTCTGCGGTCGCGCATCGCCGCCGAGTGCGACTTCGACCCCACCGCCCACGGACTCGACCCGCGCGAGGCCGAACGCTCCGACCGCTACATCCAGTTCGCCCTGGTGGCGGCTAACGAAGCGGTCCGGGACGCCGGTCTCGACGTCGGCGCCGAGAACCCGTGGCGGGTCGGCGTCTCGCTGGGCACGGCGGTCGGCGGCACCACCCGGCTGGAGAACGACTACGTCCTGGTCAGCCACGGCGGTGAACGCTGGGACGTGGACCACCGCAAGGCCGGCGCGGACCTGCACCGCGCGTTCTCGCCCAGCACCCTGGCCGCGACGGTCGCGGAGCGGTTCGGGGCGCGCGGGCCGGTGCAGACCGTCTCCACGGGCTGCACCTCCGGGCTGGACGCGGTGGGCTACGCCTTCCACACGGTCGAGGAGGGCCGGGCCGACGTCTGCATCGCGGGCGCCTCGGACTCGCCGATCTCCCCGATCACCATGGCCTGCTTCGACGCCATCAAGGCCACCTCGCCGAACAACGACGACCCTGCCCACGCCTCGCGTCCCTTCGACGCGGACCGGGACGGATTCGTCATGGGCGAGGGCGGCGCCGTCCTCGTCCTGGAGGAGCTGGAGCACGCCCGGGCCCGCGGCGCCCACGTGTACTGCGAGCTCGGCGGCTACGCCACGTTCGGCAACGCCTACCACATGACCGGCCTGACCAGCGAGGGCGTGGAGATGGCCCGCGCGATCGAGGACGCCCTCGACCACGCGCGGCTCGACCCCACCGCCGTCGACTACGTCAACGCGCACGGCTCGGGCACCAAGCAGAACGACCGCCACGAGACCGCCGCGGTGAAGCGGGTGCTGGGCGCGCACGCCTACCAGACGCCCATGAGCTCCATCAAGTCGATGGTGGGCCACTCCCTGGGCGCCATCGGGGCGATCGAACTCGTCGCGTGCGTGCTGGCCCTGGCCCACCAGGTGGTCCCGCCGACCGCCAACTACGAGACGCCCGACCCCGAGTGCGACCTGGACTACGTCCCGCGCGTGGCCCGCGAGCGCAGGCTCGACAGCGTGCTCTCCGTGGGCAGCGGGTTCGGCGGCTTCCAGTCCGCGGTGGTCATGAGCCGGCCGAGGGAGAGGACACGATGAACGCACCCCGTCCGCGGCGCGCGGCCGTCACGGGAATCGGTGTGATCGCGCCCAACGGATCCAGCACGGAGACCTTCTGGAAGTCCACCCGGGAGGGCATCAGCGTCCTGGACCGGGTCACCCGCGAGGGCTGCGAGCACCTGCCGCTGCGGGTGGCGGGACAGGTGCGCGACTTCGACCCCGCGGCGGCCATCGAGGAGCGCTTCCTCGTCCAGACCGACCGGTTCACCCACTTCGCCATGGGCGCGGCCGATCTCGCCCTGGACGACGCCCGGTTGCCCCGCTCGGAGACCGACAACGCCCCGTTCTCCGTCGGGGTGGTCACCGCGGCCGGCTCCGGCGGCGGCGAGTTCGGCCAGCGCGAACTGCAGCAACTGTGGGGCAAGGGCAGCCGCTACGTCGGCCCGTACCAGTCCATCGCCTGGTTCTACGCCGCCAGCACCGGCCAGATCTCCATCCGCCGCGGCTTCAAGGGCCCCTGCTCGGTGGTCGCCGCCGACGAGGCCGGCGGCCTGGACGCCCTCGCCCACGCGGCACGGGCCGTGCGCCGCGGCACCGATGTGATCGTGGCCGGGTCGACGGAGGCACCGATCGCGCCCTACTCGGTGGTCTGCCAGCTCGGCTACGAGGAACTCAGCACGGCCGACGACCCGGCCCGGGCCTACCGCCCGTTCACCTCCTCGGCCTGCGGGTTCGTCCCCGCGGAAGGCGGCGCCATGCTCGTCGTCGAGGCCGAGGAGACCGCCCGGGCCCGGGACGCCCGGGTGCGGGCCCACCTGGCCGGGCACGCCGCGACCTTCACCGGGGCCTCCCGCTGGGAGGACTCCGCGGAAGGACTCGCCCAGGCCGTGCGCG
Organism: Streptomyces sp. NPDC003456; assembly: GCF_042878735.1. NCBI lineage: Bacteria > Bacillati > Actinomycetota > Actinomycetes > Kitasatosporales > Streptomycetaceae > Streptomyces > Streptomyces sp. NPDC003456. The sequence goes on along the minus strand of NZ_JBIAOK010000001.1, from coordinate 580,446 downwards.
GCGCCCTGGCCGAGGCCGAGTGCGCCCCCGAGGAGATCGACGTGGTCTTCGCGGACGCCCTCGGCGTACCGTCGGCCGACCGCGCCGAGGCCCGCGCCCTCGCCGACGCCCTGGGGGCCCACGGCACCCGGGTGCCCGTCACCGCGCCGAAGACCGGCATCGGCCGGGGCTACTGCGCGGGACCGCTGATGGACGTCGCGGCAGCGGTGCTCTCCATGGAGCACGGCGTGATCCCGCCGACGCCGAACGTCTTCGACATCTGCTACGACCTCGACCTCGTGACCGGCCGGGCCCGCACCGCCGAGGTGCGCACGGCCCTGGTCCTCAGCCGCGGGCTCATGGGGTCGAACTCGGCGCTGGTGCTGCGGCACGGCGCCACCGGCGCCTCGTCGTGAGGCGCCGCGCAACCGGAGAGGAAGGAAAACGCCATGAGTGACCGCATCACCGTGGAAGAGCTGTCCGAACTCATGAAGAAGTGCGCCGGCGCCACCGTCAGCCCGGCCGAACTGCGCCAGGACGGCGCGCTCTTCGAGTCCATGGGAGTCGACTCGCTGGGCCTGCTGGGCATCGTGGGCGAACTGGAGAACCGGTACGGCACGCCGATGCCGACCGACGCGGAGCGCTCCAAGTCGCCCCGGCAGTTCCTCGACCTCGTCAACGGCGCCCTTCTGGCAGGAGCGTGACATGGCCGGACACACGCAGAACGAGATCACCATCGCCGCACCCGTGGACCTGGTGTGGGAGGTGACCAACGACCTGGAGAACTGGCCGCAGTTGTTCAGCGAGTACGCCTCCGTCGAGATCCTGTCCCGGGAGGGCCGCAGGACGACCTTCCGGCTCACGATGCACCCTGACGAGAACGGCACCGTGTGGAGCTGGGTCTCCGAACGCGAGCCGAACCGCGACACGCTCACGGTCGACGCCCGCCGGGTCGAGACGGGTCCCTTCGCCCACATGGACATCCACTGGCAGTACGAGGAAGTCCCGGGCGGGACCCGGATGGTGTGGACGCAGGACTTCGCGATGAAGCCGGACGCACCGGTCGACGACGCCTGGATGACGGACAACATCAACCGCAACTCCAAGGTGCAGATGGGCCTGATCCGCGACCGCATCGAGAAGATCGCCGCGGAGCGCGGTGAGAGTCCCGGTCTGACCCGCTGAGCCGGACGGAGGACACTCCCATGCACCAAGCCCTGATCGTCGCCCGGATGGCCCCGGGATCGGCGCCCGACATCGCCAAGGTGTTCGCGGAGTCCGACCGCGGGGAGCTGCCGCACCTCGTCGGCGTGACCCGGCGCAGCCTCTTCCAGTTCGGCGATGTGTACATGCACCTGATCGAGTCGGACCGCGAGCCCGGGCAGGCCATCGCCCAGGTCGCCGGGCACCCCGAGTTCCGGGACGTCAGCGACCGGCTGGCCGCCTATGTCAGCGCGTACGACCCCGCGACCTGGCGGTCCCCGAAGGACGCCATGGCGCAGCGCTTCTACCTCTGGGAGCGCGAGCCGGCCGGCTGACCGCCGCCGGCCCTCACCGGTCGCCGGGTCCACGACGTCGTGGACCCGGCGACCGGTGTCTGCGGTGCCGGAGGAGGCCCGGGGGTGACCGGGAGCCCTCCGGCGTGCGGTCGGATCAGCCGGGGATGTGGCAGTCGAACGCGTGCAGATACGGGTTGACCGGGCTGATGTCGTCGATGACGAGTCCCGCCCGGGTCAGCCGGTCCTCCATGCTCCGGGTGGTGTGCTTGGCCCCGCCGACGTTGAGGAGCAGCAGCAGGTCCATCGCGGTGCTGAAGCGCATGGAGGGCGTGTCGTCGACGAGGTTCTCGATGACCACAACCCGTGTCCCCGCGCCCCCGGCCTCGCGGACGTTGCGCAGGGTGCGCGCGGTGCTCTCGTCGTCCCACTCCAGGACGTTCTTGATGACGTAGACGTCGGCCTTCACCGGGACGGCCGTGCGCACGTCGCCCGGCACCACGCGTGCCCGGTCCGCGAGGTCCCCGCCCGGGAGGAGCCGCGGCACCGCGTTCTCCACCACCCGGGGAAGGTCGAGCAGCGTGCCTTCCAGGGTGGGGTACTTGTCCAGCAGGCTCGCCACCACGTGCCCCTGGCCGCCCCCGATGTCGGCGACCGACGCGCACCCGGACAGGTCGAGGAACCGGGCGACGTCCTGCGCCGACTGCACGCTGGAGGTCGTCATGGCGCGGTTGAAGACGTCGGCGGACTCCGGGGCGTCCTCGTTGAGGTAGGGGAAGAACTCCTTGCCGTACAGGTCCTGCACCACGCTGCGGCCGGTGCGCACCGCCTCGTCCAGCTTGGGCCAGACGTCCCAGGTCCACGGCTCGGTGCACCACAGGGCGATGGCCCGCAGGCTCTCGGGATCGTCCTCGCGCAGCAGCCGCGAGACGTCGGTGTGCGCGAACGTGCCGTCCGGGTGCTCGCTGAACACGCCGTAGCACGACAGCGCGCGCAGGAGCCGCCGCAGCGGGGCGGGTTCCGTCTTCACCGACGCCGCGAGGTCCTCCACGGCCATCGGCGCGTCGCCGAGGGCGTCGGCCACGCCCAGCCGGGCGGCCGCGCGCAGGGCGGCGGCACAGGCCGCCCCGAAAACGAGCTCCCGCAGCCGCATGGACGGCGGAGGAGCGGGCTGAGTGGTCGTCATGTGCCGCCTTCCTGATCGATTCACGTGAAGCACAGGGGTGTCCGGACGTGCGTGGGGTGAGCGCGGGTGCGCGCGGGCCGGCGGCGAACCGTCAGCACAGGCCGGCGGGCTGCGAGGAGGCGCAGGAGTTGCCCTGGAACGTGTTGCCCACGCCCGGGTCCGTGTTGACCAGGTCCGCCGGGGAGTTGCCGCTGAGCAGGTTGTCGCTGATCCGGTTCCGCTCGCTGGGCGTGCCCACGAAGCTCTTGAACACGACGATGCCGCCCGACAGCGGGGACGAGCCGGCGTTGTCCCTGATCACGTTCTGCGTGATCAGGTTCTCGTCGGTGCCCGTCAGGACGATGCCGGAGCCCTGCAGGGCGTCGAGCCGGGCGGTCTTCGGGCAGGACTTGTTGTTGCGCTCGATGCGGTTGCCGAGCACGGTCACCCGCCCGGCCTTGGGCTTGTTCTCGTCGCCCACCACGAACACGCCCGCGCAGTTGCCCGTGAGGCGGTTGCCGGCGACGGTCAGGTTGCGCAGCCGGCGGACGGTGAGGCCGATCCGGTTGCCCTCCAGCCGGTTGCGCTCCACCACCGTGCCCCCGGCGTCCGAGGCGCCCTCCTCCTCCGTCACCGTGTTGGCGAGGAACAGGCCCGCGTCGCCGTTGTCGCGGGCGGTGTTGCCGCGGAACACCCCGCGGGGTGAGCGCTCCGTGGCGATGCCCCACACCCCGTTCCCGGCCGCGGTGACGTTCCGCACGGTGAGTGCCTCGGCGAAGCGGGCGTGGACGCCGGTCTTGCGGAAGCCGGTGACCGTCAGGGCGGAGATGGTGACACCCTCGACGCTGTCGCCCTTGGTGCCCGTGACGCAGATGCCGTTGCCGGCCGCGGCACACGTGCCGGAGGCGGCCGAGGCGGCTTTGGCGGCCTTCGCGGTGCCGGAGGCACCGGTGGCCGCCTCCGGCCGGAGCACAGTGCCGCGCCCCATCCCGCGCAGCGTGATCCCGGGCGTGGTCACGTCGACGCTGCCGTGGTGGACGCCGTGCCCCAGCAGCACGGTGTCACCGGGCCGGGCGGCGTCGACCGCCCGCTGGATCGAGTCGCCCGGCTTCACCAGGCGGACCGTGTGGGCGGCGGCGGTCGACGGAGCGGCACCGAGGCTCGTCCCGAGCAGCGCGGCCGTGCACGCCAGATACGCGATATGGCATTTGTTCATATCGCGCAGGTTAGGGCGACAATGCCCCAGAACCGGCGCGATGGGCCATCCGGCGGCGTGGCACCAGGCGCCCTCGCCGTCCGCCCGCGACCGCACCCGCGCCCGGCGGCCCGCGCTCCCCGCGCTGTGCGCCCGGTGCCGGCCGCCTCGTGCCGCGGGCCCTGGGCCGTGTCACCAACGTCCCGGGACGACACACCTAGTCCGTGAGGCCCTGAGGTGCGTCCGGCGTCGTCGCGCGAGCGTTGCGCAGCCAGGTGTAGGGGACCGGCTGGACGGCGTTCCAGCTCTCGGCGAGCGCCGGATCGACCGGTACGAAGCCGGCGCCCAGGTAGCACCCGAGCGCCCGGTCGTTGTCCGGGTGCACCCGCAGGAAGACGTCGTCGTAGCCGGCCTCGACGGCCCGGGCGAGGAGCCCGGCCACGAGCTGACGGCCCAGTCCTTCGCCCCGCATCCCGGGTGCCACGATGAGCCGTGCCAGCTCCACCTCGTTCTCCTCGGCGTCGAACCACAACTCCCCGCAGGCGATAGGCGTGTCGCCCTCGACCAGGACGTGCGGCCGTACGTCGTCATCCTCGTGCCATCCGGAGAGCGTCCGCACGGACAGGGGGAACTCGTGCCGCCCGCACCACATGAGGACCTCCTCCGCCGACGTCGGCCAGCCCGCGACCGCGGAGGCGTGCGGAGGGGCGAAAGGACGAAGTTCCATGATCACCTGCTGTCTGGGCACCACCGGAGCCGTGACAGTACGCCGGACGGCCCAGGCCGATCCACCCGATTCGGGCCTCACGGCCCGGCGGGGGCGGCGTCGCGTACGGCGCGGTGGACGGCACGGGCCAGGCGCGCGCCCCACAGCGAGCGGGGACCGGCGAAGGCGTGGACGTCGTCCCCGGCCAGCGGGGAGCGGGCGGCGACGCACACGGCGTCCGTGGGGGTCCCGGAGCAGTCGTAGCCCGCGTCGAGCAGGGCCTGCACCTTGGCCTCGGTGGCCGTGGCCACGGCGTTGACCAGCGCGGCGTCGGACAGGGCCGCGGGGAGCGCGACGACGACGTTGACCGTGCCCGGCCGCGTGTCCTCGTCACGGCCCGCCGCCGGGGACGCCGCCCAGCCGCGCACCCCCAGCCCCGCCGTGGCGACCGCTTCCACGCCGCCGTCACGGGCGTGGCCGTAGGCCCGGACGTCGGCCGCCGTCATCAGCCCGACACCCGGCCCGCGGGCCCCGGCGGCCCGGGCGAGCTCCGCGAGGTGCCGGGCGGGGTCGGTGCGCCGGTAGCCGTGCGCCACCTGGGCGTTGAGGACGAAGGACCGCGTCCCGATGCCTCCGCCGAGGACCGCGCTGCTGACCATCCGCCAGCCGTCGCCCGCCCGCCACAGCAGACCGTGCAGCCGCTCGCCGTCCTCGACGCGGCTGAACTGCTCCACCGCCAGCAGATCGGTGGCGGGGCGGGGCAGCGGGATGGCGGCGGTCACGGACGGGCACTCCTTGCAGGACGGCTACCGCCGATCGTATGCCGTGCCGTCCCGGCGCCCGGTGGGCGGACCCGGCGTCTGCCGGAGGGGCGCCGCCGGCCCGTCAGGCCGTCACAGGCGCAGACCCAAGGCCGTCACAGGCGCAGACCCATCCGGGTCAGGTAGGGCTCGAGGTGTCCGGGAGCGTCGGTGGCCAGGGCGATGTGGTGGTCCGGGCGGATCAGGAACAGGCCGGTGCCCAGCGCGTCGGCGAGCGGGCCGCCGGTCACCCGGTGGGCACGGATGCGTGAAGCCGCCTCGGGGAGCGGGCAGTTCACCGCGAGCAGGGTGAACTCCGGGCCCCGCAGCAGGTCGAAGAGACTGTCGTGGGGGCCGTCGGCGGTGACGCACGGCAGGTCGGGGACGCGGTCGCCGGCCCGGACACCGGTCGGTGAAGCGTCCTCGCGGGTGTCGGTGGACAGGTCGCTGTCGCGGTAGTGCACCGACAGCAGATGGCAGACCCGCCCCCGGTAGCGGGCCTGTTCACCGGCGTCCTCGGTCCGGCGGCCCGCCCGGTACAGCCGTGTGCTGAGTTCCAGCACCTCGGCCGCCGCCGCCCGCCGCTCCGCCTCGTAGCTGTCCAGCAGCGAGTCAGGGGTGTGGGAACCGACGGCCAGGGCGAGCTTCCAGCCGAGGTTGTAGGCGTCCTGCACGCCGATGTTCAGTCCCTGGCCGCCGCCGGGCGGGTGCAGGTGAGCGGCGTCCCCCGCCAGGAGCACGCGCCCCTGCCGGAAGCGCTCGGCCAGTGCGGTGCGGGGCCGGTAGAACGAGAACCATCCCACGTCCGTCACGGCGTCCGGCGGCAGATGGGTACGGGCGGCGACCAGCTCGCGCACGGTCTCGGGCGTCGCGGCGAACTCCTCCCCGGTGATCTTCGCGTTGAGCTGGAAGTCCGCCGTCCCGGGCAGGGGGCACATCAGCAGTTCACCGGCCGGGTCGGGCCAGATGTGCCAGTGCTCGCGGTCCAGCCCCCGGACGCGTACGTCCGCCACCACCGCCGAGCGCAGCCCGCCGTCGTCGCCCTTCATGGCGATGCCCGACGACTCGCGCACCGTGCTGTGGCCGCCGTCGGCACCCACCAGATAGCGCGCCGCCAGCCGGCGCCGTCCACCGTCGGAGTGGGTCACCTCGGCCGTCACCTGCGTGTCCGACTGTGTCAGGCCGCTCAGCCGCGCACCGCACTCCAGCGTCCCGCCGAGTTCCAGGAACCGGTCGCGCAGGATCTCCAGCGTGCGCCACTGCGGGACCAGCCATGGGCGCGGATGGCGCGACACCGGTGCGTCCGGGTCGGGCTCGATCAGCTGCCACTCGCCTTGGCGCTCGCCGTCGTGCCAGGTCTGCATGGGCGGGAAGAGGGAACCGGCGGCATGCACCGCGTCGCCGACGCCGAGGTCGTCGAACACCTCCAGCGTGCGCGACTGCAGGCTCTTCCCGCGCGAGCCCGCGGGAAGGTGGGCGGCCGCTTCGATGACGTGGGTGCGCACACCGCGCCTGGCCAGATCGCAGGCGAGGGTGAGACCGGTCGGTCCGGCACCGACGACCAGCACGTCCACGGCCGGCCGACGGGGTGACTGGGGGGTGGGATCGGGCACGTCTCCCTGCTTTCTGCCGTTCGAGCGGCACTGGGTGCGTGGAGCGGCGCTCTGCCGCACTATGCGAGATGTCCCCCTCGGGCAGGGCGGCCGTGGCCCGCGCCGACCGGTTCCGCCCACATGGCCGCACCCCCGCACGCCCTCAGGAGTACCCATGGCCCACGCTCCCGCCTGCCCCTTCGACCACAGCGAACGACTGGCCTTCGACCCCTCCCTCGCACAGCTCATGGCGGACGGTCCGGTCACCCGCATCCGGCTGCCGTACGGCGAGGCCGAGGCGTGGCTGGTGACCAGCTTCGAGGGGGTCCGCCAGGTGACGACCGACCCGCGCTTCAGCCGGGCCGCCGTCGTCGGCCGCGACTACCCGCGGATGACTCCCGAGCCGATCGTCTCCCCGGAGTCGCTCAACGTGATGGACCCGCCGCGCAGCACCCGGCTGCGCCACGCCGCGGCCCGGGCCTTCACCCAGAGCAGCGTGAAGGGCATGACGCCGGCCATCGAGAGGGTGGCGCACCGGCTCGTGGACGAGATGGTCGAGAGCGGACCGCCGGCGGACCTGGCCCGCTGCCTGTCCGAGCCGCTGCCCAACCACACCATCTGCGCGCTGCTGGACGTACCGGCCGCCGACCGTCCCCTCATGCTGCGCCTCACGCAGCAGATGCTCACCACGGCGCCCGAGGCCAGGCAGGCGGCGGTCGCGGCCAAGCAGCAGCTGCGCGCCTACTTCACCGCGCTCGTCGCCGAACGCCGCAAGGACGGCGGCAGCGATCTCATCAGCACCATGGCGGCGTCCGAGCAGGGGGAGGAGCCGCTGAGCGACGACGAACTGGCCGTGCTGGCGCTGACGCTCATCCTCAGCGGCAACGACACGGCCACCTGCCAGATCAGCAACATCGCCTACACCCTGCTGACCCGGCCCGATCTGCGCGCCCTGGTCGAGGACGGCTCCGGACGGCTGCCCCGGCTGCTGGACGAACTCCTGCGGCACATCCCCTTCCGCAAGGGCGTCGGCATCCCGCGCGTCGCACTGGAGGACGTGAAGCTGGAGGGTGCGCTGATCCGCGCGGGTGACTTCGTCCACGTCTCCTACCTGGCGGCCAACCGGGACCCGGAGGTGTTCGAGGCACCCGACGTCATCGACGTCGACCGGGCGCCCCACCCGCACATGACGTTCGGCTGGGGCGGCCACCACTGCGTCGCCAGCACCCTCGCCGTCGCGGAACTGACAGTCGCCGTCGAGGTGCTGTTCACCCGCCTGCCCGGCCTGCGCCTGGCGGTCCCCGCCGAGGAGCTGACCTGGGACACCCGCACCATCCGCCGCTTCCCGGTGGAGCTGCCGGTCACGTGGTGACCGGCGCCGGGGGTGACGGCCCGGGCGGACCTGGCCGCACGGGTCGGCGCCCGCGGATGACAGGCAGGCTCGTATGAGACGACTGCGGTGATTCGTCCACGCCGGGAGGGGTACCTGCGCCGGGTACGACGTACGCGCACTCCCCGGAGGTACTCCCCATGGGCAAGCTGGGCGACATGATGAACAAGGCCAAGCAGATGGCCAAGGGTCATCCCGACCAGGCGGACAAGGGCGTCAGCGGCGCCGAGCGCATGGTCGACGAGCGGACGGGCAACAAGTACGACGCCCGGACCGACAAGGCCGCGGACACGGTGCGACGCTCCTACCGGGACGGCGGGACGTCGGAACACTGACCGGCCGCCTCGTCCTGCCGCCCCCGGCGCATCGCGCCGGGGGCGGCGGTACGCGTGCGGCTCCGGCCCGCACGACCGGCTGACGGCTCCCGCCGCTCCGCGCGGGGAGGGGCGGCGGCTCAGCGGGTGCTCGTGGGCTCCGTGGCCGGGGGGCCGTGGCGGCGCAGCCCGTCCATCAGGAGATCCAGCAGACGCGCCATCCGCGCGTGGTGCTCGGGGGTCGTGGCCGCCAGGGACAGGCCACTGAGACTGAAGAGCACGTCGTCCGGTTCGATGTCGGCGCGCACCAGGCCCGCCTCTCGCCCGGCGCCGAGCAGCTCCGTGATCGCGGCGGTGAGCATGGCCCTGCTCCGGGAGAAGGGATCGCCGCCGCCGGCGATCAGGGCGCGCAGTGCCTCCGACATCCCGCGCTTGGTGGTCATGTAGCGGACGAAGCCGTCCATCCAGGCCCGCAGCGCGGCGTCGGGCGCCTGGGTGCGCAGGAGCTCCGAGGCGGAGGCGCACAGTTTCTCCAGCTCGGTGCGGTAGACCGCCTCGACGAGCTCCTCCCGGGTGGCGAAGTGGCGGTACAGCGTGCCGATGCCCACCCCCGCCTCCTTGGCCACGGCTCCGAGCGTCACGTTCGTCCCGTCCTGGGCGAAGGCCCGTGCGGCCACCTCGATCAGTCGGTCGCGGTTGCGGCGCGCGTCCGCGCGCAGCGGCCGGGGGTCGGCGGTCACGACTCGTCCTCCTCTGGTTGCAAACGGAGCATCCTCCGCTTAGTCTTCAGGTATGCGGAGGCTCCTCCGGTTTCTACTCTACCGGCCGTGCCGGCCTTCGCGCCCTCATCAGGCATGCAGCCAGACGGGAACCACCATGAACTCCAGCACTTCCCCCGCACGTCTCACCACGCCGTTCGGAGCGGAGAGCACCGCCGCAGAGGTCGTCGAGGGCGTCGACCTCACCGGCCGCCGCGCCGTCGTCACCGGTGGCGCTTCCGGCATCGGCGTCGAGACCGTACGCGCCCTCGCCTCCGCGGGTGCGCAGGTCACGCTCGCCGTCCGGGACACCGGCGCCGGACAGCGCACCGCGCAGGACGTCACCGCCACCACCGGCAACAAGGACATTCACGTCGCAGCCCTGGACCTGGCCGACCAGGCCTCGGTCGCCGCGTTCGTCGCCGCCTGGGACGGACCCCTGCACATCCTGGTCAACAACGCCGGCGTGATGGCCTCACCGGAGCTGCGCACGCCGGAGGGCTGGGAGCTCCAGTTCGCCACCAACCACCTCGGGCACTTCGCCCTGGCCACCGGCCTGCACCCGGCCCTCGCCCGGGACGGCGGGGCCCGCGTCGTGGCCGTCAGCTCCAGCGCCCACCACCGCTCCGGCGTCGTCTTCGAGGACATCCACTTCCACGAACGCCCCTACGAACCCTGGTCGGCCTACGGTCAGTCGAAGACGGCGAACGTCCTGTTCGCGGTCGAGGCCGCTCAGCGCTGGGCGGCGGACGGCATCACCGTCAACGCGCTGATGCCCGGCGGGATCCGCACCAACCTCCAGCGCCACGTCTCCGAGGCGGAACTGGCCCGGCTCCGCGCCCGGGCGGCAGGGGGCGCGGAGCTGCGCTGGAAGACGACGGAGCAGGGTGCGGCGACCTCCGTGCTGCTGGCCGCCTCGCCGCTGCTGGACGGTGTCAGCGGCCGCTACTTCGAGGACTGCAACGAGGCGGTCCGCGGAGAGCTGGGCGCCCGCAACGGTGTGGCGGACCACGCGCTCGACCCGGAGGCGGCCGCCCGGCTCTGGCAGGTGTCCCGGGAAGCCCTGGGCACGCACGACTGACCGCCTGGGGGTGCGACGGGGAGGGACTGTCGCGAGACACCCACACCCCGAGCGAGTGCCCTTGCAATCGGCGACCCGGTCTACCTCACCGGCCCGGCTACCGGCTGCCACAGCCTGTCAACTGTGCCGGTGGCGTCCTCGGTACCAGAGGGCGCCGACCGTCGCGGACGCGGCGGCCAGGGTGATGCCCAGGACCGGCCAGCGGCTGTCGGCGATGCGCAGGCCGGTCAGGAAGGTCATGGCGATCAGGGCGACCGGGACGAGGAGCGAGAGGACCGCGCGGAGCGTGGCCGCGATGACGTCCGGTTCGAGGCGGGGGGTCCGCCGGCGGGGGCGTTGCGGGGTGTCGGCGAAGTAGTAGGCGAGGGCGCGCTCTGCCAGTCGGGTGTCGGCGCGGTGGTAGGTCGCCGCCATGTACGGAAGCCAGACGAGAGGAGCGACCATCCCCACCAGAAGGACCACGCAGAGGAGTGACCACCGCCAAGCCTGAACGGCGATCCGGCCCACCCGGCCCACGGACCGGTCCGCATCACGACTCCCGTCGTCCGGCGTGAGGATCCCGAGCAGGCGGGCCATGCGCAGGGTCACGTTCCACAGGGTCACCCATCGCTTCCAGCGGGCGGGTGCGCCGGTGACGCTTCCGGTGCGGGTGAGCGCGTGCTGCGCCTGCCGGGTGTCCTCGTAGACGCCCTGGAGTACGAGGAGCTCGGCGGCGCGCGGGCCCGCCGTGGGGTCGCGGCCGTCCAGCGCGGCCAACTCCAGGACCGTACGCGCCTGGCGGAGCAGCGCCGCGCAGAACGCGACGGGGATGAGCACGAGGAACGGGCCGCCCACGAGGGCTCCCTCCGACACGACGGCCCGGCGGCCGCGGGTGATCACCCGGGCCCGCAGCTCCGCCTCGGTGGCGGTGGGGTGATTCCGCCGGAGTGCGGCGACGGATTCGGACACGGCCGGACCGACACGGCGGACCGCGAAGTCGGCGAGGACCTCGGGGAGGTGCCCGGGATCGCTCACGACCGACGCCAGCAGCGAGCGCTCAGGGGAGGGCTCCTTCCGGGAACCTCCCGTTCTGGTTCTCGCCCTGTGCGGCATGAATCGTCCCTGCCTCGGTGCGCTTCCGTGCCGGTTCGGCGAGGCGCTGCCTGCGCGCTGAGCCGTGGGCCGTCCCGGCAACCGCACGCCGCTGGCTGCGGCGACGCCAGTTCAAGCACACCACTCCGGAGCCGCGCTCGCGCCCGCCGTCGTCCAGCGCCCGCCTGGCGGCCGGGCCGGCCGCCAGGCCGCGCCCGGTGATTGCTCGCCCTGTCGCTGTCGCTGTCGCTGTCGCTGTCGCTGTCGCTGTCGCTGTCGATGGCCCGGTCAGGGGACTTGCGATCGTCTGAGTGAGGGCACGCCGACGTGGCCGGGGCCGGGAGGGGTAGGCCACTTGTCATGAAAGCACTGGTGATCAACTGCACGCTCAAGAAGTCGCCCGATGCCTCCAACACCGCCGCGCTGGCCGAGGTGGTCGGGAAGTGGCTTGAGGACAACGGGGGTGTGGAGGTGGAGCACCTTCGCGCTGTCGATCTCGACCTGCACCCCGCTGTGGTGAGTGAGGCGGTGGCCGAGGGCGATCAGTGGCCGGCCGTCCACGCCAAGCTGCTGCAGGCGCAGATCCTGGTGATCGCGTCCCCGACCTGGCTGGGGCGGCCTTCGTCGGTGGCCCAGCGCGTCCTGGAACGGATGGACGCGATGCTGTCCGAGAGGGACGACGAGGGCCGTCCCGTCGCCTACAACCGGGTCGCGGGTGTGGTCGTCACCGGCAACGAGGACGGCGCCCACCACGTGATCAGCGAGATCAACGGTGCGCTGTGCGACATCGGCTACACCATCCCGGGCCAGTCGTGGACGTACTGGCACCTCGGCCCCGGCCCGGGCCCGGACTACCTCGACGACGACCGCGGCCACGAGTGGGCGCACAAGACCGGCCGGGCCATGGCGGCCAACCTGTACGGCACCGCACGGGCCCTGGCCGCGCACCCTGTGGGGGCGCCACCGCAGTGATCGTCCGGCACGGGCCTGGTCGCACTGCGCCGCCCTGCTTTTGCTGGCAGGGCTGGCCCGGGTCGTGCCGCTGGGAGGCGACTGTCACGGGGGAGCGTTACACACGGGACTCCAGGCGATGGGCGCAGGCGCTGAGATGACGGCGCTCCGGAGCGCTGGTCGTGCGGCGGGCGGCCTCGCGGGAGGAGGCCGCCGCGGCCTCGTGTTCGCCGAGGAGTGCAAGGAATGGGCGCGAGTGGCGAGCAGGCACGCCGACGCACGCAAGTGATCCACCTGCCACCTGGCTCCACACCGGCGTTGCCCCGGCGCCGGCGAAGTGCTTTGCCGGGGCGGTGGCACGACTTCAGCCGCCGACGTGGATGCCGGGGCGGCGGTCGGGGTCGGGTTCGTGGCTGCGGATGATCTCGCGGGTGACGGGGGCGGTGTCGCCGCGGCCGAGGAGGAAGTAGCGGAACATGTGCTTCAGCGGGCTTCCTTCGGCCCAGGCGAAGTAGCAGTGCGGTCGCACCCCGGTGGCGTCGCGCAGGGCGAGCAGGATCGCGGCGATGGCATTGGGCGCGGCCGGCGCCTGGGCGCGCAGGATGCGGTGGCCGCCGACTTCGACGCCGTGGACGGTGAGGGTCTCGCTGAAGTCGGACGGGTCGACCACGTCGATCTCCAGGAAGAGCACGTCGGCGAAGCCGGGGACCGGATTGGTGCCGCGCTGCTCGCGTTCCTTGGCGGCGTATTCGGCTTCGTCCCCGGCCTGGCGGCGGTTGGCGACGATGTTGATGGACCGGTCGTGGGCGAGGGTGTCGGCGATGAACCGGCGTGCGGTCTCGTCGAAGACCAGGCGGTCGGCGCGCAGCTCGGTGGTGCGTGCGACACGGGAGATCAGCGAGACGATGACGATGCCGAGGATGAAGAAGCCTGAGATGGCGATGCCGTCCGGCTTGTCGATGATGTTGGCGCCCAGGGCGTAGAGGAGCACGGCGGTGAGCAGGCCGAAGCCTACGGTGGCCGCGCGCCGCCGGCTGCGGGCGACGAAGACGGTCACGGCGAAGGCCCCGGAGACCATCATGGCCAGGATCCCGGTGGCGTAGGCACCGGCCTGGGCATCGACGTCGGCATCGAACCCGATGGTGATCACCACGCACAGCGCGGTGTAGACGAGGACGACCGGGCGCACGGCGCGTCCCCACTCGGGGGCCATGCCGTATCCGGGCAGATAGCGGGGAACGATGTTGATCAATCCGGCCATCGCGGACGCACCGGCGAACCACAGAATGAGGATGGTGCTGATGTCGTAGACCGTGCCGAACGCTTCTCCGACGTGCTCGTGGGCCAGCCACGCCAGCGCGCGGCCGTTGGCCGCGCCGCCCGGCTCGAACTCGTCGTGGGGGATGAGCACGGTGGTGACGAAGCTGGCGGACAGCAGGTAGACGCTCATGATCAGCGCAGCGGTGGTCAGCAGCCGGCGGGCGTTGCGGATCCGCACACGCAGGCGCTGTTCGTCGTCGGTGCCCTTGGCCGCGATCAGCGGCATCATGGACACGCCGGTCTCGAAACCGGACAGGCCCAGCACCAGCAGCGGGAAAGCCAGCAGTGCCGGGCCGGCAATGTCACCGAAGCCGCCCCCGCCGTCGGCGAGCGCGTCGGTCCAGGCCGACAGCGCGCCGTCGGTGGTGAACACGTGGGCCATGCCGATGGCGATGACGACGGCGTTCAGCACCAGGAACACGGCGACCAGCGGGATGGCCACGCTGACGGCCTCGCTGAACCCCAGCAGGAAGACACCACCCAGAACCAGCAGGAGCGCCACGGTCAAGGCGACCTCGTGCCCGTGCAGCGCGGCGGGGAAGAAGGGGTTCTCCACGACGTGCACCGAGGCATCCGCCGTCGACAGGGTGATGGTGATGATCCAGGAGGTGGCGACGAACCCGAGCAGGACCAGCACGAACAGCTTGCCCCACCAGAACGGCAACAAGTCTTCGAGCATCGCCACCGACCCGGCCCCGTGCGGGCTCTGTCTGGCCACCTTGCGGTACATCGGCAGCATCCCCAGCAGCGTCAACGCCACGATCAGCAGCGTCGCCAGCGGCGACACCGCCCCCGCCGCCAGCGCGGCGATCGCCGGCACGTAGGCCAGGCTGGAGAAGTAGTCGACGCCGGTCAGGCACATCACCTTCCACCAGGCATGGGGCTCGGCATGACTCTCACCGGCCGCCGGCCCCACGGGCTGGACCTGATGCCGCAACAGCCATCGCGCCGCCTTGCCCGTCGGCTGCGCCCGCAAAGCGGGGCTGTCCACCACCTCCGGTATCACCGACTGATCTGCACTGCCCATGTCCCCCACGCCCTTCCCTGCCTGTCCATCGGATGCGTCGCGGAAGCCGTCGCTGGACGCCGCCGCAACGATCACCGAGTATGCGTCCTTGCGATCACGCCACTAAGTACCCGGGGTGCCCTCGATCAGCGGGTTGCCTCAGGCGATCACTCGCTGGAACAAGCAAGCTGTCGCCGCAGCGCGCGCAGGTCCCCCGGGACGAGTGGTCGTGTCGTCAGCCGGGTGGGCGCGGCGTCGCGGGGTACAACGGTTGTGGCTGGTGCGCGTGCACCGAGCCGGAGCATGCCCGGACGGAGGGCTGCTCCCGGGTATGGACGAAGGATCGATCAGTATGGCCAGCGGCACCGTGAAGTGGTTCAACGCAGAAAAGGGCTTCGGCTTCATCGAGCAGGACGGCGGAGGCCCCGACGTCTTCGCGCATTACTCCGAGATCCAGGGCGGTGGATTCCGCGAGCTGACCGAAGGCGAACACGTCACCTTCGACATCGGCCAGGGCCAGAAGGGCCCTCAGGCCCAGAACATCGTCCGAGGCTGACCGGCTGCACAAAGGAGAGCGAGGTGGCTGTCCCACCCGGCAGCCGCCTCGCTCACGGCGGCGGCCGTCTCAGTCGTGCGGGGCCTGTCCGCTCACTCGGTGGTCCGCGTGACTGAGCGCCTCCACCACCAGCCGCCGAAGGTGGCCGTCGCGCAGGCTGTAGTAGACGTGCCGCCCTTCGCGCCGGCTCTCGACCAGGCCCGCGAGCCGCAACTTCGCCAGGTGCTGGCTCACCGCTGTCCGGGATGCCTGGCAGCGTTCGGTCAGGGACCCGACGTCGGACTCGCCCTGCGCGATCAGCCAGAGCAGATGCAGGCGGGTGGCGTCGGCAAGCATCGCGAACACTGCGGTCGCCTCTGCGAGACGTGCGCTGTCGGGCGGTCGTAGATGCGCACCCGGAGCAGTCGGCAGGGACTCGCGAGCAGCCATGCCCACAGCGTAGAGGCCTGGACGCGCCCTCACAGCCACACGGCGCCCAGCCTCCGCGCGCGACATGTGCGCGCGTGCGCACGTATGGATACAGTGAAGGGCAGTTGCCTGCCTCCCCGACCTGCCCAGGGATTGCCGCATGCTGTCCGTCCTGCGCAACCGCACCTACCGGCACCTGTTCACCGCCCAGGTGATCGCCCTGGTCGGCACCGGCTTGGCCACCATCGCGCTCGGCCTGCTGGCCTACGACATCGCCGGCGCCGACGCCGGCTCCGTCCTCGGCACCGCCCTCGCCCTCAAGATGGTGGCCTACGTGGCCATCGCCCCTGCCGCCGGAGCGGTCGCCGACCGGCTGCCCCGCCGCACACTGATGGTCGGCACGGACCTCACCCGGGCCGCGGTGGCCCTGACTCTGCCGTTCGTGACCCAGGTATGGCAGGTCTACGTCCTGATCTTCCTGCTGCAGTCGGCCTCGGCCTTGTTCACACCGACGTTCCAGGCCGTCATCCCGGACGTCCTGCCCGATGAGCGCGACTACACGCGGGCGCTGTCGCTCTCTCGCCTCGCCTACGACACCGAGAGCCTGTTCAGCCCGGCCCTGGCCGCCGCGCTGCTGTCGCTGATGACCTACAACTGGCTGTTCCTGGGAACCGTCGCAGGCTTCCTGGCCTCGGCGACTCTCGTCCTGTCCGCCATGCTGCCCAAGCACGTAAGCCCGGAGCCGAACGACACGGGCGCACACGCCAAAGCCACCGCAGGCATAGGCCAGTTCCTCGCCACCCCCCGCTTGCGCGCCCTGCTGGCCCTCGACCTCGCCGTCGCAGCAGCGGGCGCCATGGTCACCGTCAACACCGTCGTACTCGTCCGGGACGAACTCAACCGCAGCACGGCCGACGTGTCACTCGCCCTCGGCGCATACGGCGCAGGCTCGACGGCCCTCGCTCTCCTGCTTCCCCGCGCTCTCGACCGGATCTCCGACCGCACGGTGATGCTGTGCAGCGCACTGCTGCTCACCCCCCTCTTCACGGCACTTGCCGTCCTGACCGCAACCGGCAGTGGCACGTGGCGCTGGCCCGCCCTCCTGTCGATCTGGGCAGCCTTCGGTGCCGCCAGTTCGATGGTGCTCACTCCGACCGGCCGCCTCCTTCGCCGCTCCGCACCACCCGAGAAGCGCACCGCCGTGTTCGCCGCGCAGTTCTCCCTCTCGCACAGCTGCTGGCTGCTGACCTATCCCACGGCCGGTTGGCTCGGAGCCGTAGCCGGCCTGCAGACTGCCGTCATCGCCCTCGGCCTGACGGCTCTCACCGCCGCACTCCTGGCCGTACGCCTCTGGCCGTCCCGGGAGCCGGGCGCCGTGGAGCACGAGCACAACGACCTGCACGCCGGCCATCCGCACGTCGTGGGCGCCCTGCGCACACCGGGAGGGTGGCGGCACAGCCACCACCTGCCGGCCGACGGGCTTCACCTCTGAGAACAGTCACCCTGACTGTCTGAAGGCCGCGGCATCCAGCAGGGGCATGCCCTGAAGGGATATCCCTGAGAAGACGCCGGCGCGCACAGCAGGGAGGCGACAGTCGAGCACACCGACGTGGCCACGGACCAACAATCACCCGGAAAGGTGGGTAAACGGTCGATCGGGGGCGACTCGGTGTGGTGAGGGGTTGGACAGACAGCCTCTCGGGTTCTTCGTCGGCCCGGGAGGCCGACGAAGAACCCTCAGGCGCACCTTGGACGTCGTTTCCGTCTGGCTGACGACGGCCTGCACATCGCTCAGCAGGGGGTGACTTCGGGGTCGAGCGGGGGCAGCGCCCAGGATTCCAGCGAGCCGTCGCAGAGTTCGGCGAGGAACTGGACGGCACCACCCTCGTAATGCCACCAGCCGCCGTTGCGAGAGGCGATGGTGACGAGCCACTGCTGCGGGGTGTTCCCAGTCGTACTCCACAGGAACTTGTCGCCCTCGTTGGACTCCGCCCATGGCAGGAGGCCGCCCGTTGCCGGATGGGGGCGCAGGCCGATGGACATGTCGGCCTGCCACCACGCGTGGATGACCCCTTCGAGGTCGGAGCGGATACCGCGGAGCTGGTGGTGCTCTCCGCCCGGTTCAGGCAGGCCGACGAGGAGGAAGTCTCCGAGGGCGAAGGTCGGGTACCACTCGGCGAGGCGCTTGTAGTCGGCGGGTAGCGCGGTGCCCAGGCCGTCTTCGAGCAAGGCCCAGTCGAGGACCGCGGGCTCTGATCGGCGGTGCTCGGCCAGTCCAGGCACAGCACGTTCCAGTGCCGCGATCGCCTCTTCCGGCTCTGTGATGCGGCGCATCGGTCTCTGTGTGCCGATCAGATCGTCCGTCATGGCGTGCAGCGTGCCAGACCTGTCTGACATCAACGCCACTGATGCCGTCCGGCCTGTGGCGGAGACCACCGTGCCCCTACCAGGCAGGTCGTGAGGAACGCTGGGCCGGCCGGTGGTGCCCGTCGGGCTGTGCTGGGCTTCACAAGACCTCCCCCGGGTGAGCAGTCGTGGTGCCCGGCGCTGCTGTGCGACGGTGAACAGACAGCGAGACTGACCGGGCACCCGGTCCTTCGGGCTGAGTCGGGCGTTGCCCCCATCCCGGGCACCCGGCCCCCGCCCTCGCCGCACACCCCACAGGGGGTGTCGCCGATGGGCTCACGACCCCCGGAAAGGGGGCATCCTGCATGAACATCACCACCACCATCGACGGGACCAGCGCAACGATCGCCGCCCACGGGGACATCGACTTCGACACCCTGCCCCCACTGCGCGCCGCGGCCGCCGCCCTGCCGCCGCACATCAGGGACCTGCAGTGGGATCTGACCGGCACCGCCTTCATGGACGTCGCCGGCCTGCACCTGCTCTTCCGCGCCACCGCTAACAGCCCCGACTGCCGCACCACCGTAACGGGACTGCGCCCCCAGCCGCTGTGGCTGCTGCTCAGGGCCGCCGACGCGGACCCGGCCACTTTCGACCTGTCCCGGCTGCTGCCCGACGTCCCTCCGCCCGGCTTCCGGCCCGCGACCGCCTGAACCCCCCCTCGGCCCGGCCGGACCAAGCCACCAGCGCGCGTTCGCCCGGTCATGCGTACGGCTTACACCAGAGTGCACCGGCGGTCCCGGCCTCTTGCTGGAGTGCCTGTTTCCAGTTACATCCGTAACACCCTCCGCGTGCCACTAGTGACCCCGAAACCGAGGACCTCAGGTGGGCCCCCGGGGAGCAGGGCGGCCGGGTGTCGTCGACTCGATTGTTACGGGCGTATCATTCCTCTGTGAGTGATGGCGAGGTGAACGAGCCGGTCTCGGCGCGGGCCGAGGACGCCTGGCTGATGGTGGCGGTGAGCACCGCAGGGGCGGCCGACTCCCTGCGGGTGCATGTGTGGCGCAAGCTGCGCGGACTCGGAGCGGTGTACATGCAGCAGTCGGTCTGCCTGCTGCCCGACCGTCCACCGGTCGCGGGCGCCGTGCGCAGACTGGTGGAGAAGGTCCGCACCGAGGGCGGTACCGCCCGCCTGCTGCACCTGACCCTGACCGACCCGGTCGAACGCGGCGAGCTGATCGGCGCATTCCGCGCCTCCGTCACCGCCGAGTACGCCGAGGTCCTGGAACGCCTCCCGGCGTTCTTCGCCGAGATCGAAGCCGAGACGGCCAAGGGCCGCACCACCTTCGCCGAGGTCGAGGAGTCCGAGGCGGACCTGGCACGCTTCGAGGCGTGGGTCGCCAAGATCGCGGTCCGTGACTACTTCGCCGCGCCGATCGGCTCCGAGGTCCGCGCCGAGCTGGAGCGTGCCCGTACCGCGATGAAGGCGTTCGAGGCCGCTGCCCTCGCCGCCGACACCGACGACAGCAGCACGGCGCGCGGCCGAGTCCGGCTGCGCGCCGTCACCGGCGAAGGACACGGGTCGTGAACATCTGGTGGTCCACGGCTCTCGCCGTGGTCGGCGGGCTGCTGCTGCTCTGGCTGCTCGCCCTCGCAGCCCTCGCCGTCGTCCGCCCGCGCGGGAACCTGCTGACCGAGGCGATCCGGCTGCTGCCCGACCTGCTGCGGCTCGTCCACCGCCTGGCCCGCGACCAGGCCCTGCCGCGCGGCGTGCGCCTCCGGCTGTGGCTGCTGCTCGGCTACCTGGCCATGCCGATCGACCTCGTGCCCGACTTCGTCCCCGTCCTCGGCTACGCGGACGACGCCATCATGGTCGCCGCCGTCCTGCGCTCCGTCGTCCGCCACGCCGGGCCCGAAGCCCTGGCGCGGCACTGGCCCGGCACCGATGACGGGCTCACCGCCGTACGCCGCCTTGCCGGCCTGGCGGCCGCCCCCACCTGAGGAACACGGCTCGCAGGACGCCCCCGAAGGCGACCGTCGCCGTGTTCGGCACCGCCGCGCCGGCGGCGTGGTCCAGGGGCGGGGCGCTGCTATCGGTGATCACGGTGGCCCTTGGTTCCAGCGGCCCCCGGCATCGAGGAGGACTGGACGGCCGGCGGCGATGGCTGCCGGGTCCCGCGGGGTGCAGAAGTGGAGCACCGCGGACTCGACCCCGGCAGCGCACGGGGGCCTTGGAGGACGGTATGCCGGTCCGCGGCGCCCGTGTGCGCTCAGGCGGCACAGACCGACCGTCGCGCGGACCTGCGGACGGCATGAAGTCGAGGCCCTGCAGGACGAGTCGAGGCGTCAGGACGACTCGCGCACCACCAGTTCCGTCGGCAGCGTGATCTGCTGCCGGTCCGCACCGTGCTGCGTGATGTCGGTCAGGATGCGGGCCATCGTCCGGCCCAGTTCCTCCACGGGTTGACGCACCGTCGTCAGTGGCGGGTTGGTGTGACGGGCGAGCACGGAGTCCTCGAACCCGACGACCGCGACGTCCTCCGGCACCCGTCTCTTCCAGCGGCGCAGTTCGGCCAGAGCGCCGACCGCCATGAGGTCGGAGGCCACGAAGACGGCGTCCAGGTCGGGGGCGCGTTCAAGAAGCGAACGCATGGCGACAGCACCCCCCTCCTCAGTGAAGTCGCCCTTCTCGACGAGGAACTCGGACGGGGCGACCCCTGCCTCGCGGTGGGCGTCGCGCCAGCCTGCGAGCCGGCTGCGGCCGACGTCCATGTCCAGGGGACCGGTGATCGTGGCCACCCGGCGCCGTCCGCGGTCCAGCAGATGCCGCACGGCGACGGCGGCGCCGCCCGCGTTGTCGGCGTTGACGTAGCTCAACTGCTCACCCGCGTCCCGGCGTCCGGCCAGGACGGTGGGCAGGCCCATCTCCTCCAGCATGCCCGGCAGCCGGTCCCCGGAGTGCACGGACACCAGCAGCACACCGTCCACGCGGCGGGTCGCCACCGACTCGGTCAGCTGGTCGCGTTCCGCCTCGTCGCGGACGAGCATCAGCTGCAGCTGGGTGCGGCTCTCCGCGCAGGCGCCGCTGACGCCGCGGATGATCGCGGCGAAGAACGGCTCCGAGCCGAGCCGGCTCTCGGACTCGGGGATCACCAGGGCCACGGCGTCGGTGCGGTTGGTCACCAGGCCCCGGGCGACGGAGTTGGGGACGTAGTTCAGTTCCTTGATCGCCGCGAGTACCCGGGCGCGCGCATCGGCACTGACCAGGTCCGAGCCGTTGACGACACGGGAGACCGTCGTGCGGCCCACGCCGGCGCGGGCGGCGACCGTTTTGATCGTGGGACGGCGGTTGCCGGTCATGTGCTCCCCCCTCGCGCCGCGGCGGCAGGCCCTGCCGCGGAGGTGACCTGCGCAATTCTTGCAGATCCGGCCGTCGCTGTGGCCCTGCCCGATCAATGGGGTCCGGGCCGCACCTCCCCCCGGCGAATCGACGAGTTCGTGTTCAAGTCATTGACAGATCGGTCCGCTCCTACGAGTCTTCGTTGCGCCGGTGGGAACGTGCCCACCCAGAAGTGGGCACGTTCCCACTCCTGCAAAGCATCCCAAAACTCATCACCCACGGCTCTGCCGTGGCCTGCGCGGATCCGTCGCCGTCGACGGTTCGGCGCCGTCGCTAGGAGGAGACCCATGAGCACTTCCGGTTCGTTGCGCAGAAAGGCGGTGGCGGCGGCCGCGACCGCCGGCGCGCTGGCGCTCGTGGTCGGCTGCGGCGGCAGCGACGACTCCGCCACCGGCGGCGGCAAGAAGAACGGCAAGGTCACCATCACCATGGGCCTGTACGGGGTGATGGGCCTCAAGGAGACGGGCCTTCTCGAGCAGTACGAGAAGGAGAACCCCGACGTCGACATCAAGGCCGAGATCGCCGGCGACGAGCAGACGTACTACACCGCCCTGCAGACCCGGCTCGCCGCCGGCAAGGGCCTGAAGGACATCCAGGGCATCGAGATCGGCCGGGCGAAGGAGATCACCGACACCCAGTCGGACAAGTTCGCCGACTTCGGCGACATGTCGGGCACCGACCACTTCCTGCCGTGGAAGCAGTCGCAGATCAGCACCGCCGACGGCAAGGTGCTCGGCCTCGGCACGGACATCGGGCCGATGGCGGTCTGCTACCGCAAGGACTACTTCGAGAAGGCCGGCCTGCCCACCGACCGCGAGGAAGTCGCGAAGCTCTGGGAGGGCGACTGGAAGAAGTACGTCGAGGTCGGCCGCACCTTCAAGAAGGACTTCAAGGGTGACCGCGTCGCCTACATGGACGCGGCCAGCGGCCTGTTCAACGCCATGATCTACGGCAACTCCGAGCAGTTCTACGACGAGAAGGGTGAGCTGATCTACGACAGCAACCCGGTCGTCAAGGACGCCTGGGGCCTTGCCGCCGACGCGGCGGAGGACGGCCTGACGGCCAAGCTCCGCCAGTTCCAGCCGGGTTGGGACCCGGGTCTGGCCAACGGCACTTTCGCCACGGCCGTGTGCCCCGCCTGGATGCTGAGCCACATCAGCGAGAAGGCCGGACCGGCGAACAAGGGCAAGTGGGACGTGGCCAAGGCCCCCAAGGGCGCCAACTGGGGCGGGTCCTTCCTGGGTGTCGTCGAGCAGAGCCCGGTCAAGGAGGAGGCCAAGAAGCTCGTCGCCTGGCTGACCGCCCCCGCGCAGCAGGCGCACATCTTCAAGGAGATCGGCAACATCCCGTCCTCGCGCCAGGCGCTGGACAGCCCCGAGGTCAAGAACGCCGAGTCGGAGTACTTCAGCGGCGCGCCCATCGGGCAGATCTTCGGCGCCGCGGCCCAGGAGATCCCCGACAAGCAGGTCCTCGGCCGCAAGGACGGCACGATCAAGGACACCTTCTCCCAGGGCCTGACGCTGATCGAGCAGCAGGGCACGGCGCGGGACAAGGCGTGGGAGACCACCGCGGAGCGCATCGAGAAGGCGGTCGGCTGACCTCTGACCCCGCGGCCGTCCGGGCCCGCCCCGCCGCGGCCGGGCCCGGACGGCCGGCTCCCTCATCCGCTCTCAGGAAGGAACTCCGGTGGCCATCTCCACCACCAAGGCCCTGACCGGGGACGAGCCCGCCGGGCCGCCCCCGGAAGAAGGCACCGCCCGGCGGCGCGGCGCGCTCCTGCACCGGCTCGACATCAAGGGCGCCCCGTACGTCTTCGTCGCGCCGTTCTTCGTGGTGTTCGCCGCGTTCAGCTTCTACCCCCTCGTCTACACGTCGTGGATCTCCCTGCACGACGTCGAACTGGCCACCCTCGACGTGATGGAGTGGGTGGCGTTCGACAACTACGTCGAGCTGTGGGGAGACTCCCGGTTCTGGAACGCGCTGCAGAACACGATCACCATCGGCGTCATCTCCACCGTGCCGCAGCTGCTGATGGCCCTCGGACTGGCGCACCTGCTCAACTACCGCATGCGCGGCTCGCTGTTCTTCCGCGTCGCCTCGCTGGTGCCCTACGCCACCTCGGTCGCCGCCGCCGCCCTCGTCTTCACCATGATCTTCGAGCGCGACTTCGGCATGATCAACTGGGCGCTCGGTGCGGTCGGCATGGACCCCGTGGACTGGGAGGCCGACAAGTGGCCCGCCCAGGTGGCCATCTCCACCATCGTGATCTGGCGCTGGACGGGTTACAACGCGCTGCTCTACCTCGCCGCCATGCAGGCCATCCCCGCCGACCGCTACGAGGCCGCCTCGCTGGACGGCGCCTCCCGGTGGCAGCAGTTCACCCACGTCACCATCCCGGGGATCCGCTCCACGATCGTCTTCACCATCGTGCTCTCCACGATCGGCGCCACCCAGTTGTTCGGTGAGCCGCTGATCTTCGGGCAGGGGCCCAACGGTGTGAGCGGCGGCGCGGACAACCAGTACCAGACGCTGGGACTGCTGCTGTACGAAGAGGGCTGGAAGAACTACCAGATGGGCCGCTCGGCGACCGTCGCCTGGGCCATGTTCCTGCTGCTCCTGCTCGTCTTCCTCGTGCAGCGCGTCATCCAGCGCGCCCGCTCCCGTACGTCCTGACCCGGAGTCACCATGACCCTGCACAGTCTCCCGGCCCGGACCGGCACCACCGCGGGCCCGGCCTCACCCGAGAAGACGGCCCGCCGGGGCGGCCGCCGGCTGCTGCGCCAGCGCGCGGGCCGCCAGCACCACGCCGGGCCCCTCACCTACGTCCTGCTCGGCGTCATGGCGGTGCTGTCCATCTTCCCGCTGTACTGGACGATGGTGGCCGCCTCGACCGACAACACCCGGGTCAGCCAGACCCCGCCGCCGTTCCTGCCCGGCCCGAACCTGTTCAGCAACCTCGCCCGCGCCTGGGACGAGGCGGCGATGGGCCAAGCGATGATCAACAGCCTCATCGTGGCCGGTGTGATCGCCCTGTCCACGGTGCTGTTCGCGACGCTCGCCGGATTCGCCTTCGCCAAACTGCGGTTCAAGGGGCGCAACGCCCTGCTCATGCTGGTCATCGGCACCATGCTCGTGCCGCCGCAGCTCGGCGTCGTACCGCTGTTCATGATGATGGCCGAGCTCGGCTGGTCCCAGCAGCTGCCCGCCGTCATCTTCCCCACGCTGGTGAGCGCGGTGGGCGTGTTCTTCATGCGGCAGTACCTCTCCGAGGCCCTGCCCGACGAACTCGTCGAGGCCGGACGCGTGGACGGGGCGCACTCGCTGCGCATCTTCTGGAGCATCGTGCTGCCCGTCGCCCGCCCCGCGATGGCCGTCCTGTTCATGATCACGTTCGTGCACGCCTGGAACGACTTCTTCTGGCCCTTCGTGGTCCTCGACATGACCAACCCGACGGTCCCCGTCGCCCTCACCCAGCTCAGCGCGGGGTACGTCCGCGACCAGTCGCTCATCATGGCCGGCGCCCTGCTCGGCACACTGCCGCTGCTGGCGATGTTCATCGTCTTCGGCCGCCAGATCGTCAGCGGCATCATGGCGGGCGCCGTCAAGGGCTGACCGCCGTCCCCACGGCAAGCCACTGTCACACATGCCCGGTTCGCGCATCGAGCCGCCACCACCCGGCTCCCCGCGCCCGTCGCACACCACCACCTCGAAAGGACTTACGTGGTCACCGCAGCACAGCAGACCGCGTCCGCCCCGGACGCCGCCCGCACCTTCCCCAAGGGCTTCCTCTGGGGCTCCGCCACCGCCTCCTACCAGATCGAGGGAGCCGCCGCCGAGGACGGCAGGACGCCGTCCATCTGGGACACCTACGCCCGCACCCCGGGCCGCGTCCGCAACGGCGACACGGGCGACACCGCCACCGACCACTACCACCGCTGGCGCGAGGACGTCGCCCTCATGGCCGAACTCGGCCTGGGCGCCTACCGCTTCTCGCTCGCCTGGCCCCGGATCCAGCCCACCGGCCGCGGGCCCGCCGTGCAGAAGGGCCTGGACTTCTACCGGCGCCTCGCCGACGACCTGCTCGACAAGGGCATCCAGCCCGTCGCCACCCTGTACCACTGGGACCTCCCGCAGGAGCTGGAGGACGCCGGCGGCTGGCCCGAGCGGGCCACGGCCGAACGGTTCGCCGAGTACGCGGCCTTCGCGGCGGACGCCCTCGGTGACCGGGTGAAGACCTGGACCACGCTCAACGAGCCCTGGTGCAGTGCCTTCCTCGGCTACGGCTCCGGTGTCCACGCCCCCGGCCGCACCGACCCGGTCGCCGCCCTGCGCGCGGCGCACCACCTCAACCTGGCCCACGGCCTGGCCGTCCAGGCGCTGCGCGACCGCCTGCGCGCCGACGCCCGGGTCTCGGTCACCCTCAACATCCACCACGTCCGCCCGCTCACCGGGTCGGACGGCGACGCGGACGCGGTCCGCCGGATCGACGCCCTCGCCAACCGGGTGTTCACCGGCCCGATGCTGAACGGCGCCTACCCCGAGGACCTGTTCAAGGACACCGCCGGACTGACCGACTGGTCCTTCGTCCAGGACGGCGACCTCGCGCGGATCCACCAGCCGCTGGACTTCCTCGGCGTCAACTACTACACGCCGACCGTGGTGTCCGAGGCCGACGGCAGCGGCACCCACACCTCCGACGGACACGGCAACAGCGCCCACAGCCCCTGGCCGGGTGCCGACCGCGTCGCCTTCCACCAGCCGCCCGGTGACACCACCGCCATGGGCTGGGCCGTCGACCCCAGCGGCCTGTACGACCTGCTGCGCCGGCTGACCGCCGACTTCCCGCGCCTGCCGCTGGTCATCACCGAGAACGGCGCCGCCTTCGACGACTACGCCGATCCCGAGGGCCGGGTCAACGACCCCGCCCGGATCGCCTACCTGCGCGGCCACCTGGCCGCCGTCCACCAGGCGATCCTGGACGGCTCGGACGTACGCGGCTACTTCCTGTGGTCGCTGCTGGACAACTTCGAGTGGGCGCACGGTTACAGCAAGCGGTTCGGCGCGGTGTACGTCGACTACCCGACCGGCACCCGCATCCCCAAGGCCAGCGCCCGCTGGTACTCCGAGGTGGCCCGCACCGGAGTGCTCCCCGGCGTCTGACGGACCGGTGCGGCACGCACCCGTCCCCGCGTGAGGCCGCACCCGGCGCCCCGCCCCCGCTCCCCGCGACCGCGGGAACCGGGGGCGGGGCGCGCGTGACACCGGACGGTGCGGCGGCCCCGCCGCGGGGCGGATGCCCACGGCGCGGGGAGGCGCCGGCTAGAAGGTCAGGTTCCAGGCGTCGACGCGTCCGGTGTCCCGGGTCGCGATGTCGCGGACGCGGAGCTTCCACGTGCCGGAGGCGGTCTCCGAGGAGGCGTCGACCGTGTAGGTCTTCACCACGTCGTCCCCGCTGTCACCGTCGGCGAAGTCCTCCAGAAGGTAGACGGTCCCGTCGGGGGCGACCAGTGACACCACCAGGTCGCCGCGGTACGTGTGCTCGATGTCCACGCCGACCTTCAGCGCGGCCGGGGCGTTGCCCGCGAGCCCGGTCACCGCGATCGGCGACTCCACGGTGGCGTTGTCCGCGACGGCGACGTCGGCGGTGTTCTCGAAGTACCGGCCCGGCTGCGGCGTCGTCCCGCCGACGGCCTTCAGCGCGTCGACCTGGCCCTCCCCGAAGAAGGCGTTCTTCGCCGTCGTGCCGGTGCACCGGCTGTCCGACGGGCACGCCGTGTCCGTGGCCTGGGTGCCCAGCCGCTCACGCAGCTGCGCCGGGGTGGCGGACGGGTCGGTGCTCTTCAGCAGCGCGGCGACGCCGGCGACGTGCGGCGAGGCCATCGACGTGCCGTTCATGTTGCCGTACTTGCCGCCCGGCAGGGTGGAGTAGACGCCGTAGGCCCCGTCGCCGCCCGGCGCCGCGACGTCGATGACGTCCCGGCCGTAGTTGGAGTAGGACGCCTTGATGTTCCCGTTGCCCATCGCCGCGACGGTCACGACACCCGGCAGCTCCGTCGGGATGTCGACGCAGGCGTTGGTGATGGTGCGGTTGACCGGGGTCGAGTCGTTCGGGCTGGAGTTGTCCGACCGCTTGTCGGCCAGGTCGTAGTTGGAGTTGCCGGCCGCGGCGACCTGGAGGGAGCCCTTGCCCTCCGCGTACTCCTGGGCCCGGCGCACACCCTCGATGATGGCCGCCTGGTCCGGGTCGTCGGGGCAGTTGAACATCCACGGGTCGGTGTAATAGCTGTTGTTGGTGACGTCGAAGCCGTGGTCACCGGCCCACATGAAGCCGCAGACGGTGTTCTCGGCGAAGAACATGCTGGTGGTCGGCTCCGCGATGCGCACGGAGGCGATGCTCACGCCCGGCGCGACGCCGACCACGCCCTTGCCGTTCTTCGCGGCGGCGATGGTGCCCGCCACGTGTGTGCCGTGGGTGCCGACGTCACGCCAGGCCCCGGAGCGGGTGTCGGCCTTGCCGTAGGCGCACGAGACCGAGTCGGCGGCGTTGAAGTTGGGCGCGAGGTCCTGGTGCCGGTCGTCCACACCGGTGTCCAGGACACCGACCTTGACGGACGGCGAACCGGGGTTGACGGCCCACGCCTTGTCGGCGTTGATCCTCGTCATGTCCCACCGGGCGGATTCGGTCAGGGTGGTCGACGACTGCGAGGGAGCGGTCGGCAGGGTGGGGGAGTAGGCGTCGGCGGGGACGTCCGAGGTGCGGGTCGCGCCCACCTTCTGCACGCCCGCCGCGGAGCGCAGGGCGGTGGCGAAGCCGGCCGAGGCGGAGTGGGCGACCACGACGCCGATCGCGTCGTACGACGCGAACACCGAACCGCCGTTGGCGGCGACGGCGTTGCGGGCGGCCGAGGTGTCGCCGGGAGCGCTGATGACCAGATACGACCTGGTCCCGGCGACCCAGCCGGCGGCGGCCTGAGCGGTGGTGGCGGTGCGGGACTCGGCGCGGGAGCCGGCACCGGCCGCGGCGGGCCCCGGCGGGAGGCCGGTGTCCGTGCCGGCGGCACCGGCGGGCGTGGCGAGGGCGAGCGCCGCTCCCACGGCGGCGACGGACAGCAGCGGCCGTCTGAGACGGCGCGGTGATATGCGGGGGGTTGTCACAGCATCCTCCGGGAGCCCGGGGCGAAGGGTGGTGCCGGCCGGGCCGTGGGTCGAATGGGTCGACGCAAGATTTCAGATGAGGGCATGACAAGGGAAGGGCCTACGGCGCATTGATCGTCGCGAGGGGACAAGTAGGGGACGCGGCTCCGGATCGCGGGCCGGAGGCGGGGCGGACATCGGCTGCTCGGGCGCCGGGGCGCCCTGCCGCCCTGCCCCGTCCGCCGGCTCCCTACGGCCGGGTCGTGCGCCGGATGAGGGCGAGCAACGCCGGCACCGGCAGCCCGGTCTCGGCCGGGTGGCTCCGGCCCCGCTCCGGGTGAACGGTGTAGTGATTGCGCCGCCCGACGCGCCGCCGGGTGAGGAAACCGGCCCGCTCGAGATCGGCGAGGATGCGGTGGGCGGCGCGCTCGGTGATGCCGGTGGTGAGGGCGATGTCCCGGATGCGCGCGGCGGGCATGTCGGCGACGGCTGCCAGAACCCGGGCATGCGTGGTCACGAAGGACCAGCCCGCGCGCCTGCTCACCGCACCCTCCTCGACCCGGGACAGCGGCACCCCCGGGGGCCGGCGTTCCCCTCTTCCGCCGGACCGTTCCGCTCGGATGCACCGACCGGAACGGGGCGGGGAGTCCGCGACCGTGTCGTGCGGCCCCTCAGGTGGCGTGGGCCGCCTGGATGCTGTCGCCCCGGTTGTTGATCGCCAGGTACGTCCCGATCCGGCGGAAGTCGTTGATCACGCCGAAGAGCGTCTTGTTCGTCGGCAGGAGCGCCTGCAGGGGCGCCTTGTCCGACAGGCGTGTCCTCAGCATGTCCTTGTAGGCGTTGTAGACCTTCGCCGTGTAGTTGGGCTCCTTCGCCGCGTTCATCCGGTAGTCGTTCGTGACCGCGATGGAGGCGAGGTCCATCAGGAAGCAGTCGAACAGGTCCGTCACGTCCGCGGCCCGTACGCCCTCTTCCCCCGACTGCGCCTGCCGGGCGAGGATCTCGGCCATCTCGACCACGATCTCGCGGTAGATGCGGTGCCGGGTGCTGCTGGGGAAGGCCGCCATGACGTGGTCGGCCTGTCCGGCGCCCCGGGTGTTCATCGTGCGCGGCTCGGCCAGATCCGCCAGGCCCGGCACCGGCAGCGGAATGTCCTGGAACATCGACTCCTCGTCGGGGATGCCCGTGTCGCGGGAGGCGAGCGGGTGCAGGCCGATCTCGTGGGCGAGCATGCCCATGATGTAGCCGATGCCGTACTTCTCGAAGTAGTAGCTGGCCAGGTTGATCTGCACGCCTTCGGCACCGAGGTCGCGCACGTCGGCCGGGGTTTCGGTCGTGCGCAGGTGCAGGGTGATCCGCACGGGGCGGTCACCGACGTACGACCGGATCGTCGGGTGGTCACCGAGCAGTTCGATGATCCGGACCGCCTTGTCCCGGTACCTCGGGTCCGTGTGCTTCAGATTGGTGAACTCGAAGGCGCCCGACGTGAACGGGACGACGACGGGCGGGGCGGAGGGTGCCGTGTCCGTCATCATCCGGGCGGGAACCGCGGTCGGCGCCCCGTTGTCCCCATCGGCTCCGGTGATCGTTCCGCTGTCGTCCTGCTTCCCGTGGGGCGTGGGAAGGGACACCGGATCGATCCAGACGGAGGCCCGGGGCGCGGGCGTGGCGCCCAGCCGCGCCGCTTCCCAGCTCGTGCCGGCTGCCCGGCTCGCCTCGGGAGTGACCTCACCGATCAGGGCGTCCAGCAGGTGCAGGTGCCGGTCGCGGAGGCCGGCGGTGGGCAGCGAGGTGTCTTCGGGGGTCTCGTGCAGGGCGCCGAGGAGGCTGCCGGGGATGTGGGGGCGGTGCGGGGTGCCGGTGTCGCGGTACTCGTCGCGCAGGCCGAGTTGGTGGGTGAGCTCGTGCACCAGCTGGACGGGTTCGGCATCCGCCCACCAGGTGTTCTGGTCCATGGCGCGGTCCCGGCCGACCAGGTCCACGGTCAGGTGGGGGGCCTTCGCACCCGTGCCGGCCGGATCGGCGGGTTCCACGGTGACGTGCAGCCGGTCACCGTTCGGCAAGCGGTAGGGGGGAGTGTTCAGGAAGTCGTCCACCCCGCCGCGGAGTCGGTGGAACACCTGGGACACCTGCTCCTCGGAACCCTGCTTCTCGGAGCCGCGCAGGGCGACGCGGACGGTGAGGTCGGTGACCGGCTCGCCGTCATGGACGAACCGCCGCGCGTCGAAGCCGGAACGCACCACGAAGCGGGGCCGGTCGTCCCGCGGGCCGCTCGGCGGGGGCGCCATCGGAACCGGCTGGTGCGGAGCTCGCTCGACCGAGTGCCGGACTCCGTCACCCTGCGGCAGCCGCGGGCGCGCCTCCTCCGGCCCGACGGGCTGCTGGATGCTGTCCCCGCGGTTGTTGGCCGCGATGCTCGTGGCGAGCTGCGCGAAGTCCCGGATCACGCCGAACATCCCCTTGTCCGGCGGCAGCAGGGCACGGGCCGGGCTGTCCTGTGCCATGTGCTCGACGAGCAGGGCCTTGTAGGCGTTGTAGACCTTGGCGGTGTTGCCGGGTTCCCTCGCCGCGTTCATCCGGTAGTCGCTGGTGATCGCGATGGAGGCCAGGTCCATCAGGTAGGTGTCGATCAGGTCGGTGACGTCCCCCGGCCTGGCTCCCTCCACGCCGGCGCGCGCGGCCTCGGCGAGCAGGTCGGCCATCTCCAGCACGATGTCGCGGTAGATGCCGTACCGGAGGGTGCGCGGGTAGGCGGCCATGATGTGGTCGGCCTGCCCCGCGCTGTCGGTGTTCATCGTGCGCGGGGGCCGCAGATCGGTCAGTCCCGGCACGGTCAGGGGCATGCCCCGGTACGCCTCCTCCTGTTCGGCGATCTCCGCGTTGCGGGAGGCGAGCGGGTGCAGGCCGATCTCGTGGGCGAGCATGCCCATGATGTAGCCGATGCCGTACTTCTCGAAGTAGTAGCTGGCCAGGTTGATCTGCACGCCTTCGGCACCGAGGTTGCGCACGTCGGCCGGGGTTTCGGTCGTGCGCAGGTGCAGGGTGATCCGCACGGGGCGGTCACCGACGTACGACCGGATCGTCGGGTGGTCACCGAGCAGTTCGATGATCCGGACCGCCTTGTCGCGGTACTTCTCGTTCGTGTGCTTCAGGTTGGTGAACTCGAAAGTCCCCGACCTGAAGGGTGTGAGGGCCGGCTGCGTGTCGGCCGCTGCCGGGGCCGCGCTCTGCGGCATGGGGGCCGGGACCTCGGTGGCGGGCGTGCCCCCGGTGGTGGGATCCGCACCGGGCAGGGAGACCGGGTCCACCCAGACGGAGGTGCGCGGGACCGGCGGGGTGCCGGTGCGTGCCTCCGCCCACGTCCGATCGGTGTCCTCCTCACCCTGCCGGGACTCCGGCGTCACATCGCCGATCAGGGCCTGCAGCAGGGCGAGGTGACGGCCGCGGAGGCCGGCGGCGGGGAGGGAGGAGTCCTCCGGGGTCTCGTCCAGGGCGCCGAGGAGGCTGCCGGGGATGTGGGGGCGGTGCGGGGTGTCGGTGTCGCGGTACTCGTCGCGCAGGCCGAGTTGGTGGGTGAGCTCGTGCACCAGCTGGACGGGTTCGGCATCCGCCCACCAGGTGTTCTGGTCCATGGCGCGGTCCCGGCCGACCAGGTCCACGGTCAGGTGGGGGGCCTTCGCGCCCTCGTCGGCCGGATCGGCGGGTTCCACGGTGACGTGCAGCCGGTCACCGCCGGGCAGGAGATGACCGGGCGAGTTGAGGAACGCGTGCACACCCGCCTGGAGGCGCTCCAGGACCCGCGACCTCTCCTCGGCCGTACCGCGCAGGGCGACGCGCACGGTCAGGTCGGTGACCGGCTCGCCGTCGTAGGTGAACCGCCGTGCGTCGAAGCCCGAGCGGACGACGAACCGGGGGCGCCGGTCCCGTGGCCTGCGGGCCCGCGGAGACCCAGGGGATGGCTCGGTGACGTCGCGGCCGGTGCCGGGAAGCCGGGGCCGGGTCTCGCCCGTGGTGCCGGTGGCCGGTCCCGGCGGAGGAGTCTGGATGCTGTCGCCCTGGTTGTTGAAGGCGAAGCTGGCGCCGAGACCGAGGAAGTTGTTGGTGACGTTGTACCAGCTCTTGTCGGGCGGCAGCATCCCCCGTACCGGGCTGTCGTCCGCGAGCCGCGCGGCGAACTGCTCCTTGTAGGCGTTGTAGACCCTCGCCGTGTAACGCGGCTCCCAGGCCGCGTCCTTGCGCCGGTCGTTGGTGACGGCGATCGTGGCGAGGTCCATCAGGTAGGTGTCGACGAGGTCCGTGACGTCCTGGGCCCTGGCGCCTTCCTCCCCTGCCTGCGCGTCCTCGGCGAGGAGGGCGGCCATGTCGATGACGATGTCGCGGTAGATGCGGTGCCGGGTGCTGCTGGGGAAGGCGGCCATGATGTGGTCGGCCTGGCCGGCGCCTTCGGTGTTCATGGTGCGCGGGGTCTTGAGGTCGCTCAGTCCGGGGACGGTCAGGGGGACGCCCTGGAACATGGCTTCTTCGTCGGGGATGCTGCTGTCGCGGGAGGCGAGGGGGTGCAGGCCGATCTCGTGGGCGAGCATGCCCATGATGTAGCCGGTGTCGTACTTCTCGAAGTAGTAGCTGGCGAGGTTGATGTCGACGCCGTCGTCGCCGCGGTCGACGACGTCGGCTGGTGTCTCGGTCGTGCGCAGGTGAAGCGTGATGCGGACGGTGCGGTCACCGACGTAGTCCCGGATCGTGGTGTGCCTGCGCAGCAGCTCGATGATGCGGGTGGCCTTGTCGCGGTACTTCTCGTTCGTGTGCTTGAGGTTGGTGAACTCGAAGTTCCCCGACGTGAAGGGGACGAGGACCGGGGCCGGGGCCGGAGGCGTGGGGCCGGAGGTCTGCGGCATGCGCGGCGGGACGCTGGGGGCCGTCTCGCCGGCGGCGTGAGGCAGTCGCGGACGTTCCTCGGCGGCGTGCACCGGGGCCTGGGGCTGCTGCGCGGGCCGCTGGATGCTGTCGCCCCGGTTGTTGGTGCCGACGGCGGTGGCGAGTTGGGCGAAGTCACCGAGGACGCCGAACCTGCCCTTGTCCGCCGGCAGCAGAGGACGGACGGGGCTGTTCTGCGGCAGGTGCTGGAGCAGTTGCTGCTTGTAGGCGTTGTAGACCCGGGCCGTGTAGCCGGGGTCCAGGATCGCCTTCGCCCGATGGTCGTTCGTCACCGCGATGGAGGCGAGGTCCATGAGGTACGTGTCGATCAGGTCCGTGACGTCCTTCGCCTTCGCTCCCGGTACGCCCACCTGTGCGCGCCGTGCGAGCACCCGGGCCATCTCCAGGACGATGTCCCGGTAGATGCCGTGGCGGAGGGTGTGCGGGAAGGCGGCCATGACGTGGTCCTCCTGGCCGGCTCCCTCGGTGTTCATGAAGCGCGGGGTCCTGAGGGTCTCCAGTCCCGGTACCAGCAGGGGCATGCCCCGATAGAGCTCCTCCTCCTCGGGGATCCGGTCGTTGCGGGAGGCGAGGGGGTGCAGGCCGATCTCGTGGGCGAGCATGCCCATGATGTAGCCGGTGTCGTACTTCTCGAAGTAGTAGCTGGCGAGGTTGATGTCGACGCCGTCGTCGCCGCGGTCGACGACGTCGGCTGGTGTCTCGGTGGTGCGCAGGTGCAGGGTGATGCGGACGGTGCGGTCGCCGATGTAGTCCTTGATGGTGGCGTGTTCGTCGAGCAGTTCGATGATCCGGACGGCCTTGTCGAGGTAGTCGTCCGTCTGGTTCAGGTTGGTGAACTCGAAGGCGCCCAGCTTGAAGGGGACCGGTCCGGTGACGGCGGGCTGCGGGTCCGCGTCCTGCGGCATGGGGGCGGCGACGTCCGCCCGTGCGGTGCTGCCGGTGGACCGGGGCAGCGAGACCGGGTCCACCCACACGGACTCACGCGGTTGCGGAGTGGCCGCACGGCGGGCCGCCGCCCAGTCCCGGCCGGCCGGTTCGCCGTCGTGCGGACGCGCGGCCGGGGTCACCTCCCCGATGAGGGCGCCGAGGAGGGCCAGGTGCCGCTCGCGCAGGCCGGCGGGGGCGAGTGAGGAATCCTCGGGAGCCTCGTCCAGACCGCCGAGCAGGCTGCCGAGGACGTGGGGGCGGTGCGGGGTGCCCGCGTCGCGGTACTCGTCGCGCAGGCCGAGCTGGTGGGTGAGCTCGTGCACCAGTTGCACCGGAGCGGCATCGGTCCACCAGGTGACCTGGTCCATCGCCCGGTCCCGGCCCGTCAGGTCCACGGTCAGGTGCGGGACGGGGGCGTCGGTGTCCGTGCCCGCGTCCGAGGCGTCCACGAGCTCCACGGTCACGTGCAGCAGGTCGCCGTTGGGCAGTCGGTAGCCGGGAGCGTTGAGGAACTCTTCGACTCCACTGTGGAGTTGCCCGAAGACGTGCTGCGTCTGCTCCATGGTGCCGCGCAGGGCGACGCGCACGGTCAGGTCGGTGACCGGCTCGCCGTCGTAGGTGAACCGCCGTGCGTCGAAGCCCGAGCGGACGACGAACCGGGGCCGGCGGTCGAGGGTGCCCCGTACCTGCGGAGCGCCGGGGGAGTGGGGCGGCGGCGCCGGGTCGCGGTGGTTCCCGGGCAGGCGCGGGCGCGCCTCGCCGGTGTCCGGGACCGTGGTGTGCACCGGGACGGCGGGCTGCTGGATGCTGTCACCGCGGTTGTTCGTCGCGATGCTGGTGGCGAGTTGGGTGAACGACCGGGCGACGCCGAACAGGGTCTTGTTCGACGGCAGCAGGTCGCGAAGGGCCGCGTCGTCGCCCAACTGGGCGCGGAGCAGGTCCTTGTAGGCGTTGTACGCCCTGGCCGTGTAGTTGGGTTCCCTGACCGCGTTCAGCCGGTGGTCGCCGGTGACGGCGATGGAGGCGAGGTCCATCAGATACGTGTCGAACAGGTCCGTGACGTCCTGCGACTTGGCGCCCGGCACGCCCACCCGTGCCCGGTGTGCGAGGACCCGGGCCATGTCGATGACGATGTCGCGGTAGATGCGGTGCCGGGTGCTGCTGGGGAAGGCGGCCATGATGTGGTCGGCCTGGCCGGCGCCTTCGGTGTTCATGGTGCGCGGGGTCTTGAGGTCGCTCAGTCCGGGGACGGTCAGGGGGACGCCCTGGAACATGGCTTCTTCGTCGGGGATGCTGCTGTCGCGGGAGGCGAGGGGGTGCAGGCCGATCTCGTGGGCGAGCATGCCCATGATGTAGCCGGTGTCGTACTTCTCGAAGTAGTAGCTGGCGAGGTTGATGTCGACGCCGTCGTCGCCGCGGTCGACGACGTCGGCTGGTGTCTCGGTGGTGCGCAGGTGCAGGGTGATGCGGACGGTGCGGTCGCCGATGTAGTCCTTGATGGTGGCGTGTTCGTCGAGCAGTTCGATGATCCGGACGGCCTTGTCGAGGTAGTCGTCCGTCTGGTTCAGGTTGGTGAACTCGAAGGCGCCCAGCTTGAAGGGGCGCAGGACCGGCTGCGGGGCGGCCGGCTGCGTGCCCGTGGGCGCGGTGGCGTCCGGGCCCGCGTCGTTGCCCGACAGGGTGCTCAGCTCGTACGCCTCGTCCTCGTCCGCACGGTGCGGCGGCTCGCCACCGGGCGGGCGCGCGGGAGCCGGGGAGCGGGGCAGGAGGGGGACGAAGTCGCCGCCTCGGCGCCGCAGCCGCAGGTGGGGGCCGTCGGAGGAGGGACCCGCGTAGGTGTGCGCGGTGCCGTTCTCCTCGACCAGGGTGACCGTGGCCCCCGTCGCGGCGGCGGCCCATTCGGCCACCGCACGGTCGGCCTCCGGCCCCCACGGTGCCTCGGCGAGATGACGGCGCAGATGCCCGTCCAGGGCCTCCCGGCTCGGCGCGGGCGCGCCCGGCCGGATGCGGAAGGGCGGCGGCGCGAAGAGGGCGTCGCGTTCGGCCGCCCGGCCCGGAAGGCCGTTCAGCCGCATCAACTGCGCGGGCGTGACCCCGGCGCGGGTGCGCAGGCGCGCCGCCTCGCGGTGGTGCAGTCCGGGCTGTGCGGCAGCCTCCCGCAGGGCGGTGGACAGCGCGGCGAAGAAGCCGTTGCCGCGACCGGCCGGCGTGCCCTGCGTGTAGGTGGCGCCGTCGGGTGCGGTGAGGACGCCGCTGCGGTCGAGCCGGTAGCGCGGTCCGCTGCTGCCCGTGGGGGGCATCCAGGGCGGGGTGGTGTGACTGCGGCGCGCGGGCTGCCGGCCGGACACACCGGTGCCGTGCGCGGTCGTCCCCGTGCCCCTGGCGTCTGCGGCCGTCGTGGGGGCGCCGGGGGGCGGGAGCGGGGTGCTGACCGGCGCCGGGGTCCCCGCGGGGAGCGTGGCGTGGAAGAAGCCTCCGGCGGCGAGGAGGACCGGGTCGGTGGCCGGCCGCACGGCGGCAGGGTCGCCGCCGTGCGGGAGGAAGAGCTGGCTGCGGCCCTCGCCGGTGACCACGGTCAGCGGGGTGCCCATGACCCGCGCGGCGAGGGCCGGCAGGAGGTCGGCGCCACCGTGGTCACCGGCGCGACGCTCCGGGCGGGCCGGGTCGCCGTCCGGGGACGCGGCCGCGTCCCGGCGGGGTTCGCTCGCGAACGGCCGGGCCAGGGCGGTGACGGCCAGCGCCACCCGCTGCTCGGGCGTCGGCCAGTAGGTCTGCGGAAGCCGACCGAAGGCGTCGAACTCGGCCTGCTGGGCCGGGGTGAGCCGGACGCCCGCCGCGTCGAGTTCGTCCCGCGTGAACGTGTCCGCCGCGTCCGGTGCGAGCGATTCGAGCAGGTCCGCGTTGCTGTCCTCGCCCAGTTCCCAGGCCAGCCGGTCGCGGGCGGCGCCGACGGCCTCGGCGGTGACGGCCGGGTCGCCGGGGGCGGCCGTGAAGCGCCCGGCGAGGTCGGTGCCGAGCAGGTGGGGCAGCCTGCCCCGGTCCTGGGCGACGGCGAGCAGGGCGTGGAAGAACGAGGCTCCGTCGTGCGGCACGTCGTGGATGTCGCGCACGGTGGCACCGTCGGGAGAGGTGAGGGTGCGCGGGCCGGAGCCGCCGGAGTCGGTGACGGTGTACGGCTGGGGCGCTTCGGAGCGCCACGCGGGCGCGGTGTACCGCAGCCGCGGGTCCGCTGCCGGGACGGCGGAGGGGGCGCGGTGGTGGGCGGTCAGACGCGTGGCGGCCAGGTGCAGGCGGTGGTGGTCCGCGGCGGCGGCGTCCGTGCGCTGCTCCCACAGCCGGACCTCCGTGCGGGCGGCCTGCCACGCCCGCACGGCCGGTGAGCCGGGCACCGCTCCCGGCTCCGCGGTGGGGGACCCGAGTTCCTTCTGCTCCTGCGGGGTCAGGTCCAGCCAGGTGTCGCGGGCGCGCGCCCGGGCGTCGTAGTAGCGCTGCTCGGCCGTGGCGAGGTCGGCCGTGGCCTTCGCCAGGTCGTCCCAGGCGGCGGCGGCCTCGTCGGGGAAGGTGGTGTCGTCGAGGAGGCCGTAGTCCCGGGCGATGTCCTCGCGCAGCCAGACCAGGGCGGTCGTCCGGGCCTCCGCGGCGCGCGGTCCGCGCCTGGCCTTGCCGAGGGCGTGCAGGGGCCGGCTGTCGGTGAACTGGTGGTGCACCTCGGCGACCGACAGCCAGCTCACCGGCAGCGCGAAGAGCATGCTGCGGTCGGTGACGACCTTGAGGTGGGTGCCGAGCGTGGTGTCCGTGGCGCCCTTGAGAGCGGTGCTGTCGTTGGCGCCCCCGATCGGGACGGTCGCGCCGGGGTTGGTCACGCCGGCGTTGCTGTTGCCCGCCAGGGGCGAGGTGCCCACCGTGCCTTCGACGTTGTCGGTGATGCCGGCTTCGAGCGCGTCGGACGTCTTCCGGCGCTGCATGGCCTCCATGCGCGGCTTGTTCTCCACCGCCAGCAGCCGGGCCCCGGTGCGGTGCATCTTCGCGTAGAGGCGTGAGTCGGCGGTGTGGGACTGCCCGAAGAGGCGGGCCGAGGACTGCCTGGGCAGCACCGAGCCGTTCGGGCCGAGCGCCTCCCGGAACCCGGCGGTCAGACCGCCCTGGGACGTCGCCTCCTGCTGCGCCTGGCCGGGGGCGGTGCCGAGGCCCGTGAGCGGGGTGAGCCGGGCCATGCGCACCCGCTCGGCGAGGATGGCGCCGGTGTGCCGGCGGCCGAGGTCGCTGTCGCCGAAACCGTCCGCGCGGGCGGTGGCGAGCGTGAGGCCGTCCCGCACGTTGGCGGCGCCGACGATGTCCACGGCGAGGATCCCGGAGCCGATCCGGTCGTCGAAGGGCAGGACGTCGGAGTCGGCGGTCTCCGGGAGCCGGGTGCCCCAGGACCGGGTGCCCGAGGTCGGGGTGCCCTGGGACCGGGTGCCCGGGGCCTGGGTGTCCGAGTTCTGCGTGTCCGCACCGCGGGTCCCGGAGCCCGGCTTCTCCGGGTGTGCGGGCCCCGGGGCATCGCCGCCGGACGTGCGCCATGCGGCGATGCCCTCGGGCCGGGCCTGCTCCGCGGTGAGCAGCCGGACCGCCCGTTCCGGCTCGGGCACGTCCTGCTCGGTCACGGCGCCGTCCGCGCCGTCACCGTCCGGGGTGAGCAGACTGACCGGGAGCATCTCGCGGAGGGTGCCGACCGAGGCACCGACCCGGGGGGCGAGCGGTGCGCCGGTCGCGTCGGTCATCGACACGGTGAGCACGTAGTCGGTGACGATCTCGGCGTGCGCCTGCGTGGTGGCGATGTTCGGCATCGCGGTGCTGCCGTTCGTCTCGGTCCGGACACTCGACCGCTGCTTGGCGGCCGTGCCCTGCAGCGACGGACTGGCCGTGAGGACACCGCCGCTTCCGGCCGCCGCGCGCTCGCTGACGCCGAGCGTCACGTCGGCACCGCGGTCCTGGGAGGAGGCGACGGCGTCGTCACGGGCGATGGTGCGGTAGTCCTCCAGCTCGAACCCGGTGCGCAGCCTCTCCACCGTCGTGGTGACCGGGGTGAGCCGGAAGTGCAGCTGAGCCGGGCTGCCGCCGACCGGCAGGTGGTGGGGCCGCGCCCAGGCGCGGTGACGGACCGGCAGGGTCATCCCGTCGGTGGTCAGCTCGTGCAGGTGGGCGCGCAGGAAGTCGGGCGAGAGACGCTGCAGGACCTGCTCCCGGTCGTGCGAAGGCATCCCCGTCTTCTCCAGCTGCCGCAGCAGCCGGTGCGCGGCACGGCTCGCGTCGAGCCGGCCGCTGGGGTGGGTGGGGAAACGCCGGCCGCGCAGGAAGCCGGGCACCCGGTAGCCGCCGCCGAGGTTGCGCGGGGTGGCGTCACCCAGGCCGTCCGGGGCGAGCCCCGCCTCGATGGCGTCCTGCATCGGCAGGTGGAACATCACCGCGTCGCGGACCCGATGCAGCGCGGCGGCGGCCCGGCGGGGTGCGAGACGGCGGCCGAGGTGCTCCGACAGGCGCCCGGCCGCCGCGCTGATCCGGGACCCGGCGCGGGTCCCCGCCATGCCCATCGCGGCCGTCCAGCGGTCCCGCACCGCGACGGTCTCGGCGGCGTCGGCGACCACCAGGTACATGCGCCCGGCGAAGGTGAGGGTGGTGTTGCGGCCCCGGGTGAGGGTCTGCGAGACGCTGCGGCCCCGCCCCCAGGCGTACTGCAGGGCGGTCGAGTAGGTGCCCGTCACGGCCTCGCGGCCGGGGCCCTGCTGGAGCGGCATGTCCGCGCCCTGGACGCCGAGTGTCGCGTGCGAGACGGTGCTCGCGCTGCCGACGACCCGCTGCTCGTTGCCGATGGTGGCTTCCAGACTGGCCGGCTTGGGGTCGCTCTTGACGCGCAGGTTGTACAGCTCGCCGCGGATCGCGGCCTTGAGGTAGTGCGTTTGGAGCGGACCCGCGCCCGACAGGCCGGTGATGCGGGAGCCGAACGGCCCGAGGTACTGCCCGAGTTGACCGGCCAGGCCGAGGTTGGCCACGGCCCGGCGCAGAGCGGTGCGGACGGGTGCGCCGGGCGCGCCGACGTGCCAGGACGAGCCCGTGGCCCGATCCGCCACGTCCTGCACCAGCCGTTGGCGCTGCGGGCCGCCCTCGGTGCTGAGCACCACGTGCGGCGCGCTCAGCAGCCGCTCGGTGAGCCGCCGGTCGGACGGGTCGACCCGGTGCGGCGGACGGGTGCCGTCCAGCAGCTGGTCCGCCTCGGCGGAGGAGAGCCGTCGCGGAGCGGTCACGGGATCCGGGACGGGGGTCCGGCCGGCCGGTGGGTCCGCGGGGGCGTGCCGTTCGGAGCCGTGCGCGGCGGGCACCGCCAGCTCCACCCGGCCCACGGTCTCGGACCCCCGGGTGAACAGCGGCCGCTCCTCGACCTTGCTGACGAAGACGCCCGCGCCGAGCAGGCCCACCGAGGCGAGCCGCGCCCAGCCCCGCGGACGGCGATGCCCCTCGAAGGTCGCGCCCAGCTCGACCCGGTAGCTGTACAGGTCGGCGCCGTTCTGGAAGGTGAGGTGGTCGTGCGTGACCGCGGCCGTGGTGCGGGTGGCCTTCTGGTCGGTCTTGGCGTAGCGGACCCCGAGGGTGACGTTGCCGGTCTGGCGCGGCAGCCCGACCTCGGGCACCTTGTCGTGGTCGCGCGGTGAAATGCCCAGCTCCACACCGCCGGAGAGCGTGACGGACGCCTGCTGCCCCTGGCCGGAGATCTCGGTGCCGACTACCGCGTTGCGCAGCGAGCGTTCACTCATGGTGGTCTCGAACCGCCGGTCGCTCAGCCGGGCCCGGAGGACGAGGGTGTGGTGGCCGCGCCGGACCTTGCCGTCCTCGGTGAGGGTGACCGGCACTCCGGTGGTGGTCAGATCGTCCAGACTCTGCGCCAGACTCGGCCGGTTGAGCGCCTCCCGCACCTGGCGGTCGTTGTGCAGCGCGGTCCGCATCCGCCCGTCGCCGTACCAGAACTTGGCCAGCCGCGGGTGGCGCAGCATCAACGGCGGGACGAACAGGGACGGGTAGGACCGGTGCAGGGTGTCGAGGACGGCGTCCGTGAAGACCCGCAGGGGGTCCTGCGGCGCGGGCTGCGGGGCCGGGTTCGGCATCCGGCCCTGA
This sequence comes from Streptomyces sp. NPDC003456, assembly GCF_042878735.1. Classification (NCBI taxonomy): domain Bacteria; kingdom Bacillati; phylum Actinomycetota; class Actinomycetes; order Kitasatosporales; family Streptomycetaceae; genus Streptomyces; species Streptomyces sp. NPDC003456. Next base: position 538,767 of record NZ_JBIAOK010000001.1, on the reverse strand, counting down.
GCACCGGGCCGATCGCTCTGCGGGCGGTCGCTCCGAAGCCGGTCGTTCTGCGGGCGGTCGTTCCGCGGCCGGTCGTCCCGAGGCCGGTCGCCGCCTCTGCGCGTCCGGTCCTCGCCCCGGAGCGGGTCGTCGCTCCGGAGCGGGTCGCTCTGCGGCCGGTCGGGGCGGAAGCCCTCGGCCCGGACCTGGCCACCGAGGTGGACCGGGTCCTCACGCGTCAAGTACCACGGCACCGGCGGCTCGACGTCCGGGTCCGGGCCCGTCCGGCCGGGCGTGCGGCTGTCCCAGCCCGCGAGCCGCCGCGCGTCCTGCGTGGACATCCAGTCGAGGCTGACCACCCGGACCGGACGTGCCGCGGACGCCGGCTCGCCGGGCTTGCGGACCATCAGGGTGCGCTCGACCCGGTACAGCGCCATGGGGTGGTTGCGAACACGCCCCGTGGTCTTCCGCGCCGCGTCGGCACCCAGGTAGTGGCCGCGCCCGCTGGTGAGGTCGGCGCGCACCAGCGGACCGCCCTGGAGGCGCACGTCCGTCTCCGGGCCGACGAGGGTGTGGTTCGGCCCGGCGGTGACCTGGATGCCGAAGCGGGTGTCCCGGACGTGACCGCGTTCGTTCTGGTAGGTGGTCTGGGTCAGGTCGCGCACCTCCGCCTTGACCGACTCGGTGACCAGAGTGGCCCGGTGCGGCACCGACCGCTCCACGATCAGGTGCCCCAAGGGGTGCTGGCCGCTGCCCCGGGTCAGCTCGGGCCCGGTGACCGGGCCCGCCATCCGCCCGAACAGGCCGAGCAGCCGCGTCGGCCGGACGTACGACACGACCGTGCGGTGGGCGGAACTCCCGGGTCTGGCACCGGAGATGGCCAGCGCCACGTCCTCCGGCGGGTCCACCAGGTGCAGGCCGGTGATGTCGGTGACCCGCGGCTCCGTCCCGTCCGGGAAGGTGAGGGTCCGGGGCGCGCGCCGAGGGCCCTGGAACGGCACGGTGAGGTCGTCCGGCAGCCGCCAGCTCAGCCCGTCCCGCACGGCGAAGTCCGCCGCGTGCACCGGCGTGCGCCGCCAGCCGGGCCGTACGGTGCCCGGGTCGCCGGGTGCCGTGGACCCTGCGACCCGACCGCCCCCACCCACCGGCGCGTCCGCCTTCGGCGTCTCGGTCCTCGGCGCCTCGGTGACGCGGTCCACCCGCACCCGGTAGTACACGTCGTCCAGGTGCAGGTGCGAGCCTTCGTGCGCGCGCCACTCGGTCTGGTTGTACGCCTGCGTGCCCTGGGCGTAGTCGGTCCGGCGGGTCCAGCCCAGTGAGACACCGATCTTCAGCAGCCAGTTGAGCGGAGGGCCCATGCTCAGCGCACCCGCGATCCGGCGCCCGAAACCGACGCTGCGCCCGCCGCCCGTACCCGCCTGGCCGCGCCGCATGGTGTCGACGCGCGTGGTGCCGCCGTCGACGTCGGCGAAGCGCTCCCAGCGGTGGTACGGGACGGCTTCGACCGTCATCTCGAGTCCGACGCCGGACTTCTCCCGCCCCACGAACCGCGCACCGCGCGGGGCGGTGAAGGCGCCGGGATGGTCCGTCAGCATCCTCAGCAGCTCGGTCCCGTCGAACCGGGCCTGCACGCTCCTGGGCAACCTTCCCAGGATCTCCTGTGCGACCGCCTCGGGCGAGCGCAGCGTGATGACGCCGGGGCCGGTGAAGAGGCCGGTCGAGGGCGTGCGCGGCGCCCGGCCGCCCGGCGTGCCGTCCCCGGGGTCGGCATCGGGGTCGGCATCGGGGCTGATCAGGACCGTGGGCAGCCGGCTGCCGTCCTCGAAGTCGACGGTACGCGGCGCGGGCCCCGGTGCGGGCGCGTCCTGCCCGGTCAGCACGCGTGCCGGGCGGTGCCGTTCGAGCTGGGTCTCCAGCGGCACCGGGTCGCCCCGGTCGGCCGTGTCGGACTCCGGGACGACGTCCGTGTCCTGTGCGGCCGGGTCCGGTGCGTCCGAGTCCTGTGCCGCCGGGTTCGGTGCGGCCGGGTCCTGTGTCGCGGGGTCCTGGACGACGGAGTCCGGTGCGGGAGCAGTCGGAGTGACGGAGCCCTCGGCGACGGTGTCCTCCGTGCCGACCGGGTCCGGCACGGGGGTGAGCGGGGCCGACGCCGGGACCAGGGCGTCGTAGTGATCGGTGCCGTTGTAGGCGAGGTACAGGGTGCCGCCCCGGCCTCCGGGGTGCAGCGAGGTGATGAGCGCACCGCCGGGTGACTGCGGATGCGGCCGTACGAGGCGCAGGTCCAGGTCCAGGGTGTGGGCCAGGGCCTCCGGGAGCAGGTCGGCGAAGGGGGACGCCCACAGCCCGGGGCGCTCGGCGGCAGCGGCGACCAGGGCGCCCGAGCCGAGCCGCCGCGCCTCGGCGGGCGTGGGGGCCACATCGGCGAGGTGCGGGTAGTCGCTGTCCCGGAGGAGCTGCCGCCACCGGCCGGGATCGCCGTCGGTGACGACCTCCCGCGCGATCCGGTTCCACTCGCCGGTGATCCGCGCGCTCTCCTCCGCGTCGCGGGCGCCCGCGAGGGCCCGCACCCGGAGGTCGTCGACGACGGCGTACACGGGGTCGGGTATCGCCGTCGCCGCCGCGGTGCTCAGTTCGGTGCCCCGGATCCGGTCGCGCAGCAGTCCGCGCAGGCCGGCGACGTTCCGCGCGGCCCACGCGGGGGGCACCGCCTGGCTGCGGGCGCTGTCGAGCAGCGCCCGGAACAGGCAGTTGCCGCCGCCCGGGGTGTCGAGCCGCGTGAAGGCACGGCCGTCCGCGTGCACCGTTTCCGGGCCGGCGGGCGTGGTGCTGCTCCTGCTGAGCAGGGCCAGATCCTCGACGGGACTGTCCGGCCGGCCGGACCCCGGGACCAGGTCGGGCCGGCGGCGGGCGAGTTCCGCGCTGTCCTCCGGGCTCAGGGCCAGCTCGGAGAGCGGCAGCGGAGTGTCGGACAGCGACCACGTGACCTGCGCGGAGGGTGCGTACGTCAGCCCGCGCACGTCCTGCGGCGACACCATGGTGCTTGGCGGGAGTGCGGGGGGCGGAGGGGGCAGCAGGGTCTCCAGCGTGACGTCGGCGCCCGCGGTGGGACGCAGCGCGGCCGCGGCACGCAGGAAGCCCGCATACTGCTCAGGACCGGGACCGGGACCGGGACCGGCTGCCGGGCCGGCCGTGCCGTGCCCGGCGCTGACCCAGTCGGTGACCATGCGGCGCAGCAGCTCGGCGGTCATCCGGCCGTCGCCGTAGCGGGCCGCGGTGCTCGGACTCAGCCAGCGCAGGTTGTCGGCGAGGGCGAGACCCGCGAGCAACTCGTGGTTCTCGGGGTTCTGTTCGGCATCGGTGCCGAACGTGCCGCGCAGGGTGCGGATCTGCTGGAGCGTACGGGCGCGGGTGAAGGCGTCCGCCGGCTCGGGGCCCGCGTGCAGACCGGCGACACGCGCCAGGTCGTCGAGGTCGGCGCCCCCGGGCTCCGGGGTGAACAGCCGCCAGCTGCCGGGCCCGTCCGGCCCTTCGGTGAGCACCGCACGGACGTTGCCGTCGCGGTCCCGGGCCGTACCCACCTCGGTGGTCGGCGCGTGCACCCGCCGCCCGGTGCGGTTCGCCACGTGCTGGGCGACCGGCAGGCCCGCGACCTCCGGCTGCCGTCCGGTCTCGCAGGAGAACAGCACGATCGGCCGGTCCTGATCGCCGTCCTCGGACCACGCCTTGAGTACCTCGCCGAACTGCACGCCGCTCACCTTCACGCTGGGGTGCGCGGTGCCGTCGGTGCCGAGCGTGACGGTGCGGGAGGTGCCGTGACCGGCGAAGTAGTCGGCGCCCACGTCCGTACCCGAGCCCGGCAGAGGGGCCGGCGGACCGGTGAACACGGTCCTGGGCGGTGCCGAGGGCACGCCGTCGGTCCCCGGACCGGACACGGTGCGCACCCCGCGGTACGTGTCCTGCCCGAGCAGCGCCCGGCGCCCCTCACTGTGGGCTGTGTCGTCCTCCGCAACGCTCTGCGAGATGGTCAACGTCCGCACGGCCCGGCCGGGTTGTTGCTGCCCGGTGGATTCGGGCCCCCAGTGCCGCAGTTGGGCCACCGGCACGGTGTGGCCGGTCAGCGTCGTCACGGCCGGCTGCCCCCGGTCACGAGCCGGGCCGGGCCCGACGTCGTCCGTGCCGTCCGCGGGCCGCACGACGACGCGGCCCTGCCGCGGGGGCGCGGCGGACGGCGTCGGGGACGGGACGTTCGAGGTGACGGATGCGGGCGCGGGCGGGGGTGCCGGTGTGGACGGGGGCGCAGACGCGGGGGCCGGTGCGGGCGGAGCCGGAGTGCCGGTCCCGTCGCCGGTTTCCCCGTCGGCCGTGCCTTCGGCGGAGGTGTTCCCGTGGCCCGACTCCAGGTGCAGTCCGGTGGCCGGTTCGGCCCACGGCCGGGACAGGGTGGCGAGCTTGGCGGCGGGCGGAACGGTGGAAGGCGTCTCCGACCGCGGCACGTCGCCGCGGGCCGGGGGCGGCGCATCGGGCAGCACCTTCGTGGAGGACGGGTCCGCGGTCGAGGGAGCCGAGGGAGCCGACTCGGTCCTGACCGGCTTCTCGCTGAACGGGGACGCCTTCCGGGAGTCGTCCGGTGACGCCGGGAGCGTGCTGCCGTCCTCGGCGGCCGGGGCGTCGACGGAGGTGCCGCTCTCGGTGGCGGGCCGGGCGGCGCGGCCGGCGGGGGCGGGCGGGCCGACGGCGTCCGCGAGGGGGAGCAGCACGTCGGATCCGGGGAACGTGGAGTCGGCCGCGGTGGTGACGTCGTCCGGCGATGTGGTGGCCGGGCCGGTGAGGGGCCGCACATCGACGGGCCGACCGGGCCCTTCACGGGTCAGCTCGACGGCGGTGCGCACGGAGTTCCCCGTCCCGTTCGCCGGAGCCGGAGGCCCGAGGACGACGGCACGGTCGGTGCCGGCCCCGTCCAGAAGCGCGGCGGCCTCGGGCGACCCCGGTGCGGGAGGCGGCGTGTCCGACACGACGACGGTGAGCGGCGCCGCCCGGGTGGGGTCGCCGGTCACGCCGCTGACAGCGTCGGGCTTCCCCTCGGCAGCACCGTCCGCCTCGTCGCGGACGCCCCGCTCGTCGAGAGCGTCTCCGTCCGACGTCTGCGTGGCGTGCGGCGAGGTCGTCCCGCCGAGGGAATCAGGCGATCCGCCGGACGTACGGAGGCCGCCCTGGGCGGAGACGGACGACGGTGGTGCTGCCGAGCTGCCCCCCGTCGGCACGCCACCCGGCCCGGCGCCGGGGCTGCCGGGGCCGGAGGTGCCGCCCGTGCTCGTTCCGGGCGCGGCGGGGACGGCGGAACCGGTGCCGCCACCCGGGCCGGTCGCCTCCTGCCCCCGGACCGCGTCCGCTCGGGCGCCGGTCGACCTGCTGTCGGACGCGTCCGCCGGGCCCGGGGCGTCACCGGTCAGGGGCGGTCCCACCGTGACCGGTACGCCGAAGGAGTCGAGGGCGCGGCGGACGCTGTCGGTGTCGATCTGCGCGGCGGGGCTGTTCCCGGTGGGCACCACCCGCACCTCCGGGCGCTGCGACAGATCGCTGTGCAGCGCGTCGCGGACCCCGATCTCGGTGCTGCCCGGGGGCTGAGAGCCGCGTACGGCGGCGAGGTCGCGCAGTGCCTGCTCGCGGGTCTCGGGCGCGCCGCTGTGCACCTGCTGCCACAGCGCGTTCTCCGCGGCCGTCACCGGCAGCGGGCCGGGGGCGTAGGGCGGCGGGTCCGCGATCGTGTACGGCGGCGGGTCCGAGATCGTGTGCGGCGGCGGGGTTGAGAGGCTGTACGGCGGTGGTGAACCTCCGGCGAAGTCGGTGGACGAGGAAGGGACATCGGCGGCACCGCCCGCGCCCTCACCCGAACGGTCACCGGTGCGGTCCGTGCCGTCGCCGCTCCGGGAGCGTGAGGAGCCCGCGGAGTCGCGGTCCCCGGAAGTACTCTCCCCGCCGGACACAGTGGACGGTCCGAGCCGCAACTTGTCGATGGCGTGGCGCAGTTCCGCGCCGCTGTTGAGCGCCGTGTCCGTGAGCGTGGCCTCGACCTGGCTGCTGATGCCCGCGCCGACGAAGGTGGACCAGCTCGTGGACCAGTCGCCGTCGAACGCGCCCTTGATCAGGATCTCCGCGAGGGCCTCACCGGAACCGGCGGCGAGGAAGTCGGCGGCACCTTTCAGGCCGTAGTGACCGGCCAGCGCGCCGGGCCGGTCGGCGTTGTGGCGCAGGAGCTGGTTGTTGCGCCACAGGTCGAGGTTGTTGCGGAAGGACAGCGGATCGTTGCGGAAGGTCGTCGGAAGGTCGCGGTGCGGGGCCGGGCCGTCCGGGGACGGACCAGGGCCGGGGCGGTCGTTCGGGCTGTCGTCCCGGTGGGGTCCCGGACCCGACCTGGTGTCGATGTCCGGGCGGTCGCGCAGGCCGGGGTTGTTCTTGAAGTCGAGGTCGGGGCCGTTCTTGAGGAAGTTGTTGTCGTAGCTCCTGACGATGCTCCGCGCCCAGTCGTCGAAGACGCCGGTGAGGAAACCGGCCGCGGCCCCGAACGCGGCCGACTTGAGGATGTCGTTCCAGTCGAAGCCGTCAGGGCGGCGGCCGTCGGGGGCGAAGTTCATCATCGCCAGCCGCACCGCGAAGGTGGTGAACGCCTCGGCGAAGGCCTCCGTCAGGGACGGCGCGAGGTGCAGCCGCTGCAGCAGGTGGCTGAGCGTGGTGAGGATCATGAACCGGCTGCGCAGCTTGGCCATCATGATCTGGCTGGCCGAGGCGCCTCCGGTGAAGAAGGACATCGCCAGGTAGAGGGCGATCTCGATGAGCAGCCGGATGACCTCGGCGATGACCTGCCACTTGGACTCCATGATGTCCATGGAGGTCTTGCGCCGGCCCTCGGCGATCTTGTCGAGCTGTTCGGCGAACTCGCGCAGGTAGTTCCTGCCGCCGTCGTCGATGAGCAGGCCCATCGCCTTGGCGTACGACTTGGACAGGTCGTCCGGCATGGACTCGGCGATGTCGTGGATCGACTTGTCGATCAGCGAGGAGAGCCTGTCGAGCTTGCGGCCCAGGCCGGAGTAGGGCTTGCGGCTGTCGTAGGCGAGGTCCTCGTCGGCGTCGATGAGCTTCTCCCCGGTGAGGATGAAGATCATCGCGTTGACCTCGGGTGACGCCTGGAGGCTCATCGACGGCCGCCCCGGCAGGTGCGGGGGCGGCGCGCGCCGGCCGTTCCCGCAGGGGTGCGGCCGCGGCCGGTGATGCCGAGGTCAGCGGCGTCCATGCCCGCCGTGGCCTCCGTCCCCGCCCAGTCCGTCGGTCTCGATCCGGCTGTTGCGCTGCTCGATGTCCTCGATGTTGCGGTCGCGGGTGTCCTTCATCATCCGGACCTGGCTGACCGTGGCGTCGGTGATGCCCACCAGGGCGTCCCGGACGGACATCATCGTGTCCTTGGTCGTCTGCCGCTCCTTCTGCTCCTGCGGCCTGGCCTTCTCGGCGAACTCCCCGTCCGTGCCGGGCCAGGACACCGTGGGCGCCAGCTCGTCGAGGAACTCCTCCGTCATGCTCCGGGCGAGGGAGCCGATCTCCTCCAGCTGCCCGGCCAGGGCCTCGATGCGGTGCGGGTCGACGTAGTACCGCTGTCCCACGCTCAGTCCTCCCCGTCCTCGTCGAGTGCGTCCCGCCAGGCGGGGCCCGGCTCGCCACCGCGGGCCGGCTCCTCGTCGTCGCGCAGCACCTCGGTTCCGAAGATCCGCTCCCAGTCGACCTCGAAGCCCTTCAGCTCCGGCAGGTTGCTGCTGGGCTCCGTGAAGGGAGCCATCGCCTTCATCACGTGCCGGTTCATCCGCACACGCGCCGCGCCCGCCGCTTCCAGCACACTCGCGGCCAGCTCCTGCGGCGACATGTCGCGGTACTTGTTCTCCAGGAACTCGATCCCGGTCAGCTCGCCCTGCGGTCCGACGGTCGCCCGGACCGCGCGGTCGGAGGAGAGGACCGCGAAGGACGTCTCACGCAGCTCGCGTTCGGTGCGTGCCAACGCCTCCTGGGCGGCGTGCAGTTCGGCCATCGCCTGTTCGAGGCGTTTCTCCAGCGGTTCCGTCACGGTCGCCCCTCCCTTCCTCCGTGGGTGCCGCGCGGGCGGCCGGGTGTGCGGCGGCGTGCCCGTTCGGCGCTCCGGTGTCTCGACTGTGTCGACGATCTTGCCCGGTGGCGGTGCCGGTGCAAAACCGGGCCCCTCCGGCAGCACGTCGGCTCGGCGCCGGTCATCGGCCGATGACGGCCGGTGTGCCGCCCTCGTCGGTGCCCCACACGTCCGCGTCCTCCTCCAGGTAGTCGGCTGACGTGGTCGCCCTGCGGCCGGGTTCCGTCTCCTCCTCCGGGGACTCGCCGCCGGTGGTCGCCACCCGGGAGGCGGGGGCGAGGAAGGTGTCGTCGTCCTCCTGGCGGTTCCACGGGCTGCGCCGCCGGCGGTTGCGCCGTTCGCTCTCCTCGGCCGCGTCGACCAGGACGGCCCGCACCCGCTCGCCGTTGCCCCGCTCACCGCCCGCGCCCATGCCGCCGCCCATGCCGCCCATCGGCATGCCGGGACTGCCGGGCATGCCGGGGGTGCCCGGAGCGCCGGCCGAGGCGGCAGGCGCGAGCGGCGCGGTGGCGCCCTCCGACAGCGGGGCGGCCCCGGAGCCGCCGGCGGAGAAGGAGTCCGCCGCGGAGAGGCCGCCGGGAGTGGCGGTGCTCGCGGCGGACCCGCTGCCGCCCCCCAGCCCCAGTTCGGACAGGGACACGTCCCGGGACGTCGTGGAGCCGCCTCCGCCGGGTCCGTTCAGCCCGTCCAGGCCGTCCAGGCCGCCGAGTCGGTCGAGGGCGCCGGAACGACCGGACCCCGACGGTGAGTTGAGGTCGTGCAGGTTCACCGTCTCGGTACGGCCCTGCGGATCGGTGACCTCGGCGATGCCGGTGTCCGGGTCGATGACCTGCCTGCTGCCGTCCGGGAAGGTGGTGGTCAGCCGGCCGTTGTCCAGGGTCGTGACGGAGCCGTCCGGGTTGGTGACCTTCGCTCCGTGGGTGAGGTCGGCGGTCGTGGTGGAGCCGTCGGGCCGGGTGGTGGTGAGCATGCCGTTGTCCGGGTCGAAGACGCTCTCGCTGCCGTCGCGGAACGTGGTGGCGAAGTCGCCGTCGTCCTCGATCGAGGTGTGGCCACCGGTCGGGGTCTCCAGCCCGGACGGGTCGGCGTTGAGGTTGCCGAGGTCACCCAGGTCGCCGATCGACTCGGTCGTCACGTCCGGGCCGAGGCCGCCCAGATCGCCGAGGCCACCGAGACCGCCGGACTCTTGCTGCCCGTTGAGGTTCCCCAGGTGCCCGAGGTTCTCGGTCGTGGTGGTGCCGTCCGGCGCGGTGGTGCTCGTGCGGCCGGTGGCGGGGTCGACGGTCTGGATGGTGCCGTCGGGGAAGGTCGTGGTCAGCTTGCCGTCGTCACCGAGGGTGGTCGTGGAGCCGTCGGGGTTGGTCACCTTCGTGCCGTCGCCCAGGTCGGTGGTGGTGACGCTGCCGTCGGGGTGCGTCGTCGTGAGCACCCCCGTGTCCGGGTCGAAGGACGTGCGTCCGCCGTCGGGGAAGTCGGTGGTCAGGTCGCCGCCGCTGGTGAGCTGCGTGCTGCCCCCGGTCGGGGTGTCGAGCACGCCGTCGCGGCTGTTGAGACCGTCGAGACTGCCCAGGTCGGTCGTGGTGGTGGTGCCGTCCGGGGCGGTGGTGCTCGTGCGGCCGGTGGCGGGGTCGACGGTCTGGATGGTGCCGTCGGGGAAGGTCGTGGTCAGCTTGCCGTCGTCACCGAGGGTGGTCGTGGAACCGTCGGGGTTGGTCACCTGCGTGCCGTCGCCCAGGTCGGTGGTGGTGACGCTGCCGTCGGGGTGCGTGGTGGTGAGCACGCCGGAGTCCGGGTCGAACGAGGTACTGCTGCCGTCCGGGAAGCCGGTGGTGAGCTTGCCGTCGTCGAGCTGGGTGCTGCCGCCGGTCGGGGTCCGCAGGGAGGTGCCGGGGCCGTTGTTCAGGCCGCCGAGGTTGCCCAGGCTCCGGGTGACCTCGTCGTCGGCCGCGTTGCGGTTCGCCCCGGCAGGGCCGTTGTTGAGCCCGCCCAGGTTGCCCAGGGACGCGGTGACGGGGGGAGGGGTGCCCGTCAGATCCTGGTCGCCGCCCGTGCCGTTCAGGTCGCCGGGGCTCTCGGTGACCGGGACGTTCCGGTTGAGCAGGTCGTCGAGGGTGCCGAGGTCCTGTTCGTTCACCGCGGCCGGACCGTTGAGGCCGCCGAGGTTCTCCTCCATGGTCCTGCGCTGTTCCTCGGCCTCGCGCCTGGCCTCGTCCTGCTCCCGCTTCTGCTCCTCGCGGAGCTCGTCGGCATACTTCTTGTCCTCGTCGCGCTGCTGGTTCTGCTCGTTGCGCAGCTCGTCCTGGTACCTGCGGGCCTCGTCCTGCTCGCGTTTCTGCTCCTCGCGGAGCTCGTCCTGGTACTTCTCGGCCTCGTCCTGCTCCCGCTTCTGCTCCTCCCGCAGCTCGTCCTGGTACTTCTTGTCCTCCTCGCGCTGCCGGTTCTGCTCGTTGCGCAGCTCCTCCTGGTACCGCCGGTCCTCCTCGCGCTGGCGCTGCTGCTCCGCCCGCAGTTCGTCCTGGTACCTGCGGTTCTCCTCGTTCTGCTTGTCGATCTCCTCCTTCTCCTGCTGCAGCTTCCGCTTCTCGTAGTCGTCGGCCGCGGTGGTGGTCGACTTCGGCTCGGGCAGGTTCTCCGAGAAGTCCTTGCCCAGGTCGAGGAAGTGGTTGTTGAGGGAGGACTGCACCTGGGCTGCGGGTTTGCCCAGGTACTGGTCGACGCCCTGGCTCCAGATCCTGACGGCCTTGTCGCCCACCTTCGCCCAGTTGGCGATGTCGGTGAGGTCGCCGTACTCCGGGTGCTCCTGGAGGAAGCCGGCCTGGGGCGTGTGGTAGGTGGAGCTGCCGTAGCGGGAGGTGGTGACCTTGATGTCGGTCTTGGCGACGTTGTTGGCGTCCACCCACTGGGCGAGGTCGTCCAGCACGTAGCGCAGCACCTGGTGCGGGTCGTAGTAGGGCGACTTGGCCCAGTCCAGCCACGCCTTCAGCAGGGTGTCGGCCGCGTCCTCCAGGTACTTGCGCCCCAGGGACAGGGCGCGGGAGTAGACCGTGTTGCCGGTGCCGGTCTCGCTGCCCGAGCCGGGGTTGGCGTTGAAGGTCTCGACGTAGTTGTCGTAGTTCTCGCGGATCTTCTTCAGCAGGCTGCGGAAGACCTCGGCGGCCTCGCCCTTCCAGCTCGCGTCGTCGCGGCCGAAGCGGTCCTCCCAGTCCTTCAGCACCACGGCGTGGTCCTTGAAGAACTTGGCCGCGTAGTCGAAGGACTCGCCGGTGGAGTCGAACGAGTCGAGGTCCACGACGTCGCCGCCGCCGACGCCCAGATTGCTGAACCGGGCGTCCTGGGTGCTGCCGCCGAGCAGGGCGAGGAGCGCCGCCCGCGGCCCGTTCATGTACCGGGCCAGCGGGATCGTGCTCATCTTGTCCTTGTTGTAGTCCGTGAACTCGTTGCCCTCACGGACCTGGGCGTCGTGCACGTTGTCGGATCCGGGGGAGGCGAAGATGATCTCGTCGCCGGCCTTCACCCGGCCCTCGAAGACGATGCGGGCCTGTTTGATCCGGGTCGTCTTGTTCCGGTCGAAGAACCAGATGTCGTAGTCCTCACCGGTGTTGGTGAGGAAGCCGGAGTCCTTGACGAGGAGGCCGAGGCTGCGGTCCTTGATGTCCATCCGGAAGAGCTTGCCGCCGTGGTCGGAGCGCAGGGTGTCGAAGATCGTGCTGCGGTCCGGCACGGGGTATCCCGTGATGTGGGTGACCAGGGTGGCCCAGGTGTCGGACGACGGGTCACCGGCGTTGTCGAACTTGTCGAGGTTCGCGACGGAGTTGGGATCGTACCGATCGGCCACCGGGCGCCCTTTCTGGTCGGTGCCTGTCCTGCGTGCCGGTGCGCGGCGTTCTCACGCCGGTGTGCAGCCGGGCCTTGCCGCGTGCTGTGTGTGCCGTCCGGTCCGGGGCCGGGCGGGCAGCGTCGATGTCAGGTGTCGTCGTCGTTCCCGCCGGAGCTGCCGGCGGTGAGGGAGTCGACCTCTTCGAAGGTCATGAGCAGCGTCTGCGCGTCGATCGCGCTGAGGTTCTTGTCCTTCGTCTTGTTGGCCTCGTCGATGGTGTCGGCGAGAGCCTCCTTGAGCTCCTTGAACAGCTCCATCTGGTCGCCGAGCAGCTTGTCGATGGACTCGGCGGCGGCGCGGACGTCCTCGATGAGCTTCGGGCCCGACACCAGCGGCTCGGTGACCATCTTGCCGATGCGCAGGAGCTGTTGGTCCTGGGCGAGGTTGTCCGGGGTGGTGTGCCCGTCGATGAGCCGGCCGAGCGGGCGGATGTGTGACCCGTCGCCCTCCTCGCGGTGCGTCTTGGCGGCGGTGTACACCGGCTGCACCTCGTTGTCCCGGAAGTTCTCCATCTGCTTGAGGTCGAAGTGCTTGACGTCGGCCTTCTCACCGGCCATGGGACGTCCTCCTGCGGCTTGGCTGGGTTCCGGACGGGTGACGAGCGGCATCGGTACGGCCGCCCGGCGCCGTCGCACGCACCGCCACACTTGCGCGCGGCCGGGGGTGCGGGGCCGGCCCGCGCCGACGCGTGGCCGGGGTGTACGGCCGGCCGTGGCGATGCCTGGCCGGGATGCCGGCCGGCCGTGCCGAGGGGCGGCCGAGGGGCGCGCGGGCCCTGCCGGTCCGCGGCGGCTCTGCCGGTCCACGGCCGTGCCTGCCCGGGCCGGCCGTACCGGTGCGGGACCGGAGCGGTGCTACCGGGCCCGGACGTTGCCCCAGTTGTCGGCACTGCGGCGCTCGTCACGGGAGTGGTTGTCGTGGATGCTCTGGATCAGCTGACCGCTGTCGCCGAGCAGCATGGCCATGTTCTTCGTGGCCTGGTCCCACTCCGCCTGGACCTGGATGTACATCTGCTGGTCGGAACCCTCCCAGGAGCTGACGAGCGGCTTCAGCTCGTCCTCCAGGGTGTTGAGGGTGTTGATGATCTGCTGGGTCTGGTCCTTCAGATCCTCGATGGCCCGCTGGACCACGGGGTACTGCACGTCGATGATGCCGTCGGCCATGACGTCTCCTCTCGGGGGCCGGGCGCCGGGCCCGGAAGACTCGCGGGGGCCGGCCGCGGCACGGGGGCCGGTGCCGGAAGGGGGAGGTCAGCGCAGCGCTTCGAAGACGCCCTGGGTGGTCTTGCTGTTGAGGACCTCGGTCAGATCCTGGTTCTCCTGCGCCAGACGGTTGGCGGAGGTCACGTTCTCCTGGAGCGCGTCGATCATCTTGCTGATCTGGACGACGACCTTCTGCGCCTCGGCGTTCCAGCTGCGGAAGAGCTTGAGGAGGGCCTGGCCCTCGTCACCGCCGACGCCCGAACGCGCGGCCAGCTCGGCCACGTTGTTCTGGATCTTCTCGACCTGGCTCCGGGCCGACTCCAGGGACGAGACGCCCCCCAAGCCCTTGGCGTAATCCGCTTTCCTCGCGGCACTGTCCGCCATGTCGCGCTCCCTTCGTTCGAGCAAGTCCTGTCGCCTTGTCGCTCGCTGAGGCTAGAGAGAACCCCGCGTTCCGCGCAACGCGTGCAGGAATGGTTTTGAGCTTCGGTCCGCTCGCCAAGAACCATACATACGAGGAGAGTTGCCGGGAGGTTTCGGCAGGGTGAAGGCGTCCGTCCCACCGGCCGACGCCCGCCCGCCGCTCATTTCGCGGAAGCGGCTCGAGAATCGGGCACGAAGCGGGCACGGCAGGGTGGGAAACGGTCACGGCGGTGACTTGTTCCCCGAAATGTCCGCGTGGCCCGCAGTCATTTCAGGCACGGACCGCCGGAATTCTTTGAGCTACATTTGAGGTTGCGTCCCGGCCGGGCGCTCCAATCCCTGCCGACTTCCGGCGGCCCCGGGGCCGGACACCGTCGATTCGCGGCTCCCGCCCCGGTCACCGACCGGCCCGGCCGTGTGCTGACGGGATTCAATTCGGCTGGAATTCGCCCCCGCGGCCGGCCCATTTCTTTTTGTTCGGTGCGTACGGGTTCCTTGTCCGACTCACTGCGCGGTGCCGACTGTGTCGGGCTTGTCCGCCCCGCCGCCCGCGGCGTCCTTCCGCTCCGGCTCGCCGGCGCCGCAGTCGGGGGCCGTCACCCTCACCTTCGCGGCGCCCGACGCGGCCGCCGGGTCCAGGTCCGCCCCGGTGGGGAACGAAGCGAGCAGCTGCACCGGCACCGAGTCGATGTCCCCTGCCTCGTAACCGAGCGCGGACAGCGCCTCCTTGGAGGAGAGCCGGTACTTCACTCCGTTGTCCGCCACCAGGTAGGTGGTGCCCGCGTGGGCGGCGCCGCTGGCGTGCAGCGCCCTGACCAGGGCGCCGCGCCCCGGCCGGACGACCGCGGCGTCGGGCGGCGCGCAGGCCGCCTCCAGCGGCCCGCCGGTGCCCTCCGGCACCGCCACGGGGGCCAGGCCGGTCAGGGGGGCCAGCACGGAGCTGATCCGGGCGCCGCCGTCGCCGCCGTCCACCTTGGCGCACAGCGCGGTTCCCCGCGGCGTGGCCTGCGCGGCCGGCGGCGCGTCCGGCAGCTGGGCCGAGCCGGCCGGACCCGCGTCCTTCGCCCGGTGCTCGCGCAGGGTGTCGGCGCCCACGGTGCGCACCTCGGGCGACTTCCCCCCGTACGCCTCCTTCTGCGTGGCCGGGTCGCCCAGCACCAGCGCGGCACCCAGCCGCGTCAGCGGCACCAGGCCGTCCTTGCGCAGCAGGTGGTACGTGCTGCCGCCGCCGGGCACGCTCACCTTGAACAGCTGGCCGACGCGGCTGGCCTCTCCTCCCAGCTCGGGACCCTCCTCGCCCCGTCCGGGCACCTCGGGCGGGCTCAGGACGGGGCCGGGGGCCAGCGCGTCCAGGAAGGCCGCGGAGACGGGCATGGGCCGTTCGGAGCCGTATCCGAGGGCGTTGCGGGCGTCGGCGGCGCGGTCCAGCGGCAGCCTGCTGCCCCGCCACACCAGGTACTCGGTGCCGTCCGGGCCGCGCACCAGCACCGCGCGGTCCCCGTCCACGCCCTGGGAATCCAGGGGCGCGCCGGCGACCACCGTGGTGGCGCCCGGCTTGTTCACGCCGGTGTCGGGCGTGGCGCCGGAGGTGCTGGGCAGGGCCCCCTGCGGACCCGTCACGCACATGTGCCAGGCGCCGTCGTCGAGTTGTCCGGGGTCGGGCACGGTGTCCGGGGCGCCGGGGATGCCGACCGGCACGCCCACCGGGGTGTCCCGCAGCGACGCGGTGCCCACGTCGTCCGTCGGCAGGTCGGAGCCGCCGATCAGCCGCGCCGAGGCGTAGTTGCGCACCGGGTGCAGCACCCCGTCGGTGCCGGTCCACAGGTAGCGGGCCCCGGTGTCGCGGTTGACCACCAGGTGCTCGCCGTCGCGCCAGCCGTCGTTGCCGCCGGGGCGCAGCAGACCGTAGACGGTGGCGCCCGCACCGACCAGGACGGTGACCAGCACACCGAAGACCACACCGCGCGTGGTGCGTCCCAGCGGGCTCTCCGGGGCGTCCGGGTCGGCCGTCAGCAGGCCCGAGCTGAGCCTGCCCATCATGAATCCGTGGGCCTGCACCTGGTCGCGTTTGGACTGCACAGCCTCTCCTCACCTCGTCCTCGATGTACCGGCGTCCGGACCTCAGCCGAACAGGCCGCGCAGCCAGCCGAACAGGCCCGCCACCCACAGGCCGAGCGGCAGCAGCGCCACCGCGAACCCGGTGTGCGCCAGCTCCGCCGCCCGCCCCCAGTACGGCAGGACGCGGCGGCCGGGCACGACCCAGGCGGCCACCACCAGGCCGGCGGCAGCGGCGAGCAGCACCGCGCAGACCACCGTGCGCCCGCCGCTGCCGCTGTCGACCGCCCAGGCGCGGGCCAGCAGCAGCAGACCCCACACGCCCGGCACGGCCAGCGTCAGCCGCTGCGCGATGTGCACCAGGCCCCGGCAGTGCAGGAGCAGCAGCAGGCTCAGCGCCAGGGAGGTGAGCACCTCGGGCAGGTTCGGGTGCTCGGCGAGCACGACCAGGGCGGCCGCGCAGACGACGCCGGTGGCGGCGAACAGCGCGGTCACCCAGCGTCCGGCCAGTTCCGTGCGTTCGGCCACCTCGCTGCCCGCGTAGGGCTCGATGCCCTCCTGGAGCTGGCTCGCGGACGACGGCAGCGCCGGCATCCGCATCCCGGCCAGCTTGAACGCGAAGGGCGCCACCGCACCTGCCCCCAGCGCGACCACCGTCGCCACCAGCGCCGCCGTGGCCGGCACGTCCAGGCAGCTGTAGCCGATCAGGGCCCCGGCGATCGCGGCGGCCACCGACACCACCGCCGTGGCCACCAGCGCCGGAGCCCCGACCGCGGTGGCGGCCAGCGCCAGCACGGCCCCGCCCGCGCCCGCGGCCCCCGCAGCGAGCAACCGTGCCCCGACGACCCGGGCGGCGTCCGGGCCGGTCAGGTCGCCGCCGGGCAGCACCCAGCCGGCCAGCGCCAGGCAGGGCGCCACCAGCAGGCCCAGCGCACTGGCCGACAGCCGGTCCCCGACCGCGCGGCTGGCCGTCCCCGCCCCCGCCAGCAGCAGCACACCCGTCACACCCGCGTACACGGGCCCGGACGAGGAACCGACCCCGGGCCAGAACACCAGGAGCAGGGCGGTCAGGACGGTGGCGACCGCGGTCCCCACCAGCAGGCCGCGCGCCGCCCCCGGGTGCCAGTTGTGCAGCCGCCGCCCCGCGGTGTCGGCTATCCCGTCGACCAGGTCGTCGAGCCGGGCCTCCGGCAGCGCCTCGGTGTGCGGGCGCAGGTAGAGCACGTCGCCGTCGGTGAGTCCCGAGCCGGCGAGGGTGGTCTCCTCGTCGAGCGGCGCGTCACCGAGCCGCTGCAGCACCCAGCCGGCGTGGTCGAGGCCGGCCTCCTCGGCCTCCTCGCCGACGTACCGCAGCATGGTGGGCAGCAGATCGGCCACCGGCACATCGGCGGGCACGGCCAGATCGACGGAGACGCTCGGCGCGCGTACGGTCAGGCGGCACAGTTCGGCCACCGCACTGTCGGTCATCAGCTGAACTCTCGTCTTCCGTGGGGGGTGTGGCAGGGAAAGATGCCCCCGGTAAAGGGGGAACGGGTGAAGAGTACGTAAGGTATATGCGGCCACCAACGACGGGCCACAGCAGTTGAATTGCACCCGCGCGTCCGGTAACCGCCCCTGCCGCGTGGACAGGTGGCGTTCGGTGAATGCAGACTACTGCCGACGCCCGCCGGATTGTGCTGCGGATCGGACACGCGCCCGGTACGAGCCGATCGGCACGGGAGTTGCCCGCCCCCACCGCCCGGAACACGACCACCCCGGATATCACCGCGGCCCGGAACCGTAGGGCCCACCCGGTGGGGCACTTCCCGCCGCCCTGCGCGGCGGGTATTCGGTGCGGGCCGGAAAGCCCAGCGAACCCGGAGGTTCTGTCCCTTGAGCGTGGTGCTGTTTCGCCGGCCTGCCCGCAGACGCGGACCGGAGATGCCCGAAGGGCAATTGACCCTCCAGGAACCACCGGTCCTCGCCGAGACCGTTCCCGACACCTCGGCGATATGGACCTATCTGCCGATGGCGCTGATGTCGGTGTCGATGATGCTGATGTTCCTGCGCCCCGGCGGCGGCAACGGCGTCTTCATCTACCTGGCGCTGGGCGTCATGGCGCTCTCCGCCGGAGCCATGCTCCTGGGCCAGCTGATGCGCCGCTCCAGCGAACGCAAGCAGCGCCTCAGGGGCGAACGCCGCGACTACCTCCGCTACCTGGCGCAGATCCGCAAGCGCGTCCGCGCCACCATCGTCGAGCAGCAGCGGGCCCTGGCCTGGCGCCACCCGGACCCGGCCGCGCTGCGCTCCCTGGCCCGCACCTCCCGCCTGTGGGAACGCCGCCCCGCCGACGAGGACTTCGGCGAGGTGCGGCTCGCGGTGGGCGAGCAGCAGCTCGCCCTCACCCTGCAGCCGGTCTCCACGCGGCCCGTGGAGGACCTCGAACCGCTCTGCGCCCACGCCCTGCGCCGCTTCATCCGCGCCTACTCCACCATTCCCGACCAGCCCCTCGGCCTCTACCTGCGCTCCTCCGCACGGATCCTGCTGCGCCCCGAGGAGGCCCCCGGCGACCCGTCCGCCCAGCCGGGCGGCACCGCCCCGGCCGGGGACACCGCAAGCGACGCCGTCCGCTCCCTGGTGCGCGCCGCACTCGGCCAGCTCGCGGTGTTCCACGCCCCCGAGGAGCTGTGGCTCGCGGTCTGCGCCAGTGACGAACGCCGGCCCGACTGGGAGTGGGTGAAGTGGCTGCCGCACGCCCTCCACCCGCACGAGGAGGACGGCGCCGGCCAGGTCCGCAGGATCACCGCCGACCTCACCGAACTCGACGACCTGCTCGGCGCCGAGTTCGCCGAACGCCCCGGCTTCGACCCCGACGCCCGCCCCGGACGCGACGAGCCCTACACCGTCGTCGTCCTCGACGGCGTCACCGTCTCCGAAGGACACCGCTGGGAAGGGCACGGCTACCGCAACGCGGTGGTCCTCGACGTCTCCGGGGCGCTGCGCTGGCGCCCCGGCCGCAACACACTGCGGCTGACCGTCGGACCCGAGCAGGTCAGCCTGGTGCGCACCGACCGCAGCCGCAAGGAGCGCTCCGTGCCGCTAGGCCGCCCCGACCGGCTCGGCCCGCTCGGCGCCGAGTCCCTGGCCCGGCTGCTCACGGCCCGCCGCATCAGCCTCGGCACCGACATCGCACAGCCCATGGACACCGACGTCGAGCTGACCACCCTGCTCGGCATCCCCGACCTGCACCGCCACGACCCCCAGACCCTCTTCGCCCGGCACACCGGCTCCGCCCGGCTCCGGGTGCCCGTCGCGGTCGGCGTGGACGGCCGCCCCGTGGAACTCGACATCAAGGAGTCCGCACAGGGCGGCATGGGACCGCACGGCATGCTCATCGGCGCCACCGGCTCCGGCAAGAGCGAACTCCTGCGCACCCTCGTCCTCGGCCTGGCCCTGACCAACTCCTCCGAGACGCTCAACTTCGTCCTCGTCGACTTCAAGGGCGGCGCCACCTTCCTCGGCCTGGAGGAACTCCCGCACACCTCCGCCGTCATCACCAACCTCGCCGACGAAGTCGCCCTCGTCGAACGCATGCAGGACGCCCTGCACGGCGAACTCATGCGCCGCCAGGAGCTGCTGCGCGCCGCCGGCAACTACACCTCCGCCCTGGAGTACGAGCGCGCCCGCGCCGCCGGCGCCGACCTGACGCCGCTGCCCAGCCTGTTCGTCGTGGTCGACGAGTTCAGCGAACTGCTCTCCGCCCACCGCGAGTTCATGGACCTGTTCGTCATGATCGGCCGCCTCGGCCGGTCCCTCGGGGTGCACCTGCTGCTCGCCTCGCAGCGCCTGGACGAGGGCCGCATGCACCAGCTGGAGAGCCACCTCTCCTACCGCATCGGCCTGCGCACCTTCTCCGCCATGGAGAGCCGCGGCGTGCTCGGCGTCCCCGACGCCTACCAGCTGCCCGCGCAGCCCGGCAGCGGCTACCTGAAGTCCGGCGTGGAGGCACTGACCCGCTTCCGCGCCGCCTACTCCTCCGGGACCTACCACCGGCGCACCGGCGCGGTGGTGCAGGCCCGGGTGGCCAGCCAGGTCGTGCCCTGGACCAGCGGCTGGGTCGTGCCGCGCACCCTGGAGCCCGCGCCCGAACCGGAGCCCGAGACCAAGGAGACCGGCGTCGAGGAGACCCTCCTCGACGTCGCCCTCGACCGGCTGCGCGACTCCGGCCCCGCCGCCCACCAGGTGTGGCTGCCCCCGCTGGACGAGCCGTCCCCGCTGGACGCCCTGCTGCCCGGCATCGCCCCCGACCCCGCACGCGGCCTCACCGCCACCGGCTGGCCCGGCACCGGGAAGCTGCGCGTCCCCGTCGGCCTGGTCGACAAGCCCTTCGAGCAGCGCCGCGACCCGCTCGTCGTCGACCTGTCCGGGGCAGGCGGCCACGTCGCCATCGCCGGCGGCTCGCAGAGCGGCAAGTCCACCCTCGCCCGCACCCTGATCGGCGCCCTCGCCCTCACCCACACCCCCGCCGAAGTCCAGTTCTACTGCCTCGACTTCGGCGGCGGCGGCCTCTCCCAGCTCGCGGGCCTGCCGCATGTCGGCGGTGTCGCGGCGCGGCTCAACCCCGAGCGGGTGCACCGGGCCGTCGCCGAGGTGATGACGCTGCTCGCGCGCCGCGAGCAGTTCTTCGTCGACCACACCCTGGACTCGATGCAGTCCTACCGGCGCCGCCGGGCCGCCGGCGAGTTCCCCGACGAGCCGTTCGGCGACGTCTTCATGGTGGTGGACGGCTGGTCCACCGTCCGCCAGGACTACGACGACCTGATCCCGAAGTTCAACGAACTCGCCGCCCGCGGCCTCAACTACGGCATCCACCTGCTGATCACCACCACCCGCTGGGTGGAGCTGTCCGCCCAGGTCCGCGACCAGGCCGCCACCCGCCTCGAACTGCGCATGGGCGACCCGATGGACTCCGAGGTCGACACCCGCAAGGCCCGCTCGGTGCCGCGCAGCGGCGGCCGCGGCATCACCGCCGACACCAAGATGCACTTCCTGGCCGGACTGCCCCGCCTCGACGGCAGCGGCTCCCTCGACGACCTCGGCGACGGCGTCGCCCACCTGGTGTCCGAGGTGTCCCGCCACTGGCCGGGCCCGTCCGCCCCGCAGGTCCGGATGCTGCCGCACCGGCTGCCGCTCGCGGAACTGCCCGCGCCCGAGGCCACCGAGGGCGGCGGCATGCGCCTGCCGCTCGGCATCGACCAGGACGCCCTGGAGCCCGTCTGGCACGACTTCAGCCGCACCCCGCACCTGATCGTGGTGGGGGACACCGAGAGCGGCAAGACCAACCTGCTGCGCCGCGTCGCCGAGGGCATCACCACCCGCTACGCGCCCAACGAGGCGAAGATCATCGTGGTCGACTACCGCCGCACCCTGGTGGACACCGTCCCCGAGGAGTACCGCATCGGGCACGTGATCTCCCTGGACAACCTCAAGGAGACCGTGGAGGGCGCCGCCCGCGCCATGAAGACCCGCGTCCCCGGCGCCGACATCGCCCCGGCGCGCATGCGCCAGTGCGACTGGTGGACCGGCCCGCGCCTGTTCATCCTGGTCGACGACTACGACATGGTCTCCACCAACTCCTTCCAGAGCCCCTTCGAGCCGCTCTTCGAGCACCTCACACTCGGCTTCGAGACCGGACTGCACCTGGTGGTCGCCCGCAGCGCCATGGGCGCCGGCCGGGGCCTGGGCGACGGCCTGCTGCGCCGCCTGGACGAGGCCAACAACCCCGCGGTCCTCCTGTCCTGCCCGCCCACCGAGGGCCGCCTGTTCGGCAACGCCAAGCCGCGCAACCTCCCCCCGGGCCGCGCGCTGCACATCGCCCGCCGCCGTGAACGGCTGATGCAGACGGCGCTGGTGGAGGAGAGCCGGGGGCAGGACGCCTGACGGGAAACGGAGGAGCGGTGGCCACCTGGGTGGCCCCCGCTCCTGTTTCCGCGCCGGGAGGGCTCCGGACCCCCGGGGGGGCCTGGGCCGCGCCGCTCAGTGCTGCCGGCTCCTGCTCCCCGCTTCCGCCGGGCGCCAGCCCCGGGCGCGGGCACGCGGACAGGCGAAGGCCGCCCACAGGACGCACAGCACGCCGGCCGACCCCAGCAGGACGAAGAGGGTGGCGCGGTGGGTGACACGGTCCGCCGCGGACGTGTCGCGCACGGCCACGGCGCCGCCGTCGGCGCGTGTCGCCCGAGGGGTGGTTGCGAGGACGGTGGTGACGGCGGCGTAGGGATCCAGCTGGGGGATGTCCGCCGGGTAGGCGGTGGCGGTCAGGCGGCGGACGACGGCCGCGGGGGAGTCGTCGGGGTGGGCGGCACGGACGACCGCGGCGGCCCCTGCGGCGTAGGCGGCGGCCACCGCGGCACCCCCGCCGAGGTAGTGGCCGTCGCCGCGCGGACCGCCGGACACCACGCCCGCACCGGGAGCGGCCAGGTCGATGCCGCCGGTGCGCAGGGCACCGTCCGGGCGGGCCCCGCCGGGCAGCATGTCGGCGACGGACAGCACACCCGGCTCACCGGCCGGATAGTAGGTGCGCGCCGGGATCTCGTCGCCGGCGCCGCGTGAGGGCGGGTCGGGGGCGGCGGCCGCGACCACCACCGCACCGGCGCGCCGGGCGTCGGCGACCGCGCGGGTCAGCTCGGGGTCGCGGCGGGGGAGGGCGACCGTGACAGCGATCACGTCGGCCCGGGCCGCGGTCGCCTGCCGCAGCGCGTCCACCACGAGCCCCGCCTCCGCCCGGCCGCGCGCGTCGGTGCCCCGCAGCGCGAGGACCTTCGCGGCGGGTGCCACCCCGGCCAGGCCCGGTGTCTTGCCGCCGGTCCCGGCGACGAGCCCGGCCAGGAAGGTGCCGTGTCCCACGCAGTCGTCACCGGCTGTGCCCGGGGCGGTGACCCGTCCGGCCAGTCCCGCCGCGCCGGTGTCGACGCCGGTGTCGATCAGGGCCACGGTCACACCCGCGCCCGTGCTGTGCCGGTGCACGCGGGCCAGATCCAGCCGCTGGCGTGACCAGTCCTGCTTCTTGGCCGTCGCGTCGGAGGCGGGCGTACAGGGCTCCTGCCCGGCGTCCGGATCGAGCACGGACGGCATGCCGGGCAGCTGCTGGCTCTTCCCGTCGACCGCGGGAAGCAGGGGCGGCTGCGCGGCGTGCGCGGTGCCGGCCGGGGGCAGCAGCAGGGCGGCGGCGAGTGCGGCTCCGGGCAGCAGGCGGGCGGGCCCGCGGGTGGACGACTTCATCGGGGTGCCGCCTTCGCGGTCGCGGCGGTGACGTCCTGGGGCAGCAGGATGCGCAGGTCGTCCAGGGTGGGCGCGGCCAGCGAGCTGAGCCGGCCGGCCTGCCGGGTGACCATCGACTCCACCACCTGGCGGGCCAGCCGTGCGTTGCCGAAGGACCGGTCCCGGGGGAGCGCGTCGAAGTACTCCTTGAGCAGCGGCCCGGTGCCGGGACCGCACTCGTAGCCCATGCTCGCGGCCTGCGTACGGACGATGGTGACCAGCTCCTCGGAGGAGTAGTCCGCGAAGGCGACCCGCCGCGGGAAGCGCGAGGACAGGCCCGGGTTGGAGGCCAGGAAGCGCTCCATCTCGTCGGTGTATCCGGCGACGATGACGACCACCTCGTCGCGGTGGTCCTCCATCAGCTTCAGCAGGGTGTCCACCGCTTCCTGACCGAAGTCGGCGCCCTCGCCGCGCGGGGTGAGGGTGTAGGCCTCGTCGATGAACAGCACACCACCGCGGGCCCGTTCGAACACCTCACGGGTGAGCTGCGCGGTGTGGCCGATGTACCGCCCGACCAGGTCGGCGCGGGCCGCCTCGACCAACTGGCCCCGCTCGAGGATGCCGAGCTGGGACAGGATCTCGCCGTAGAGCCGGGCCACCGTGGTCTTGCCGGTGCCGGGCGGGCCGGTGAACACCAGGTGATGGCTGAGCGAGGGCACCGGCAGCCCGGCGGCCGCGCGGTGGCGCGCGGTCGTGATGAGATTGACCAGGTCCGCGACGTCCCGCTTCACCTCGGCCAGACCGATCATGTCGCCGAGGCGGGTCAGCGGGTCGTCCTCGGCCACGGCGGTCCCGGTCGCCTGCGCGGCGGCCGTGGCGGACACGTCCTCCGGCAGCAGCAACCGCAGATCGTGCTCACTGACCTGCTGCTGGGAGGCGAGCCGGACCGCCTGGCGGTCCACCATCTCCTCGAACACCCCGCGCGCCGCACGCCCGTTGCCGAAACCGGCGTCCCGCGGCATCGCCTCGAAGTGGGCGGCCAGCGCCTGCGCGGTGCCCTCACCGAGTTCGTACTGGTGCTGGGCGCACATGTTCTCCATGATCGCCACCAGTTCCGGCACCGAGTAGTTCTCGAACTCGACCGTGCGTGAGAACCGGGAGGCCAGACCCGGGTTGAAGGTGAGGAAGGACTCCATCTCGCGCGAGTAGCCGGCGGCCACGACCACCACGTCGTCGCGGTGGTCCTCCATCAGCTTCAGCAGCG
This sequence comes from Streptomyces sp. NPDC003456, assembly GCF_042878735.1. Classification (NCBI taxonomy): domain Bacteria; kingdom Bacillati; phylum Actinomycetota; class Actinomycetes; order Kitasatosporales; family Streptomycetaceae; genus Streptomyces; species Streptomyces sp. NPDC003456. The sequence goes on along the minus strand of NZ_JBIAOK010000001.1, from coordinate 514,585 downwards.
TGTCCACCGCCTCCCGGCCGAAGTCGGCGCCGCCGTTGCCGCTGTCCGAGGTGAGCGTGTACGCCTCGTCGATGAACAGCACGCCGCCCAGCGCCCGTTGGAAGGTCTCCGTGGTCTTGATCGCGGTCCCGCCGACGACCTGCGCGACCAGGTCCGCACGCGACACCTCCACCAGATGCCCGCTGCGGAGCGACCCCAGTTCGGCCAGGATCGAGCCGTAGAGCCGGGCGACGGTCGTCTTGCCGGTGCCGGGCGGCCCGGCGAAGACCAGGTGACGGCTCATCGGCGGCGCGGGCATGCCGAGCTTCTCCCGGCGCTGCGCGAGCTGCGTCAGGTTGACCAGGGTGCGCACCTGCTGCTTGACGTTCTCCAGCCCGATCAGCGCGTTGAGGGCGCCGAGCGGGCCGTCGGCGCGGTCCGGCGGGGGCGCGTCCGCCGCCCCCGAACCCGCCGGATCGGTGTTCTCGGCGGTGCCGGTGCCCCAGGCGTCCCGCTTGCCGTTGCCGGTGCTGTTCAGGCCCTCCACGGCGAGCCGTTCACCGGGGGCCGTCTGCACCAGGCCACCGCCCTCGTTCTCCCGGGCCAGGCAGTTGACCAGCGAGACGGGCGCCGTGGACTCCACCCGGAAGCCGTCCTGCGCCCCGCCGGTCGCCTCGCAGCCGCTGAGCGAGGCGAGCGCCCCCTCACGGAGCAGGAAGCCGTGCCCCTGAGCGGCGTGCACCGCGGTGCGGTTGGCGGTCAGCTCACCGCCGGCGCCCACCACCACGCCGTCCTCGCCGGACGTCTCGACCCGGAAGTCCCGGACGGTGACGTTCCCGCCGTCCTCGACGACCAGGCCACCGGCGCCGGCGTCGGACACCCCACCGCCGGCCAGATACAGGGTGCTGCCGGAGGCGGCACGCACACCTGCGCCCTTCGGCCGGAGTATCTCGCAGTCCTCGGCGCGCCCGCGGGCGTCCTTGACGGCCGCCACACCGTCACCGGACGGCTCCACCAGCCGGGCCCGGCGCAGCAGCGGGTTGGCGCCGCCGCGCACCAGGACCGCCGGCGCGCCGCCGATCACCTCCAGCCGGTCCAGCTCCGGCGCCGAGTCCTCCTCCAGCAGCAGACCCGTCTCCTCGCAGTCGCGCACGGTCAAGCCGGTCAGGGCCGGCGAGGCGGCCCCGGCGACCCGCAGGGCCGCTCCCCGGGCGCCGTCCACCCAGCAGTCCTCGAAGGTGCCGCGCGCCCGGTCGGTGACCAGCACCCCGTGGCCGCGCGTACGGGACACCCGGCAGCGCCGCAGCACCGGATCGGTGCCCGCGGCCAGCGTGATCCCGTTGCCGGACGCGCCCGTGACCCGTACGTCCTCCAGCGTGGTGCGCCCCGCGCTGCTCAGGTGGACGCCGGTGCTGGTGTCGTGCACGACGGTGCGGACGACCGACACCGAGCAGTTCTGCTCCAGAGCCAGGGACGGCTTGTCGGTGGAGGAGATGTCGCAGTCCTCGACGCTGCCGCGCGAGTCGCCGTTGGCGAGCAGGCCGTTGCCGCGGGCGTCGCGCACGGTACAGCCCCGCACGCGCGCCTCCCCTTGCTCGGCCAGGACCAGCCCGCTCGTCCCCAGGTGCTCGAAGGTGCAGGACTCCACCGTCGTGGGCGTGGTCGAGGTGACCACGATGCCCGCGCCCTGCCCGTTGCTCACCCGGCAGTCCCGCAACGCGAGCGAGCCGGTTCCCCCGGCCAGCAGCGCGGTCCACGCGGCGCCGACGATCTCGCAGCCGTCCAGTGCGGCCTGCCCGCGCCGCACGTCCACGGCCGGTTCCTCCGCGTCGCCGCCGCGCAGGGTCAGTTCCGAGAGCATCACCGCGTCGGCCCGCAGCGCGAGCACGCTGCCCGAGCGCGGTCTGACCTCCACGGTGCCCCGGCCCTCGGCGGCGGTGAGCGTGACCCGGGTGTGGATCACGAGGTTCTCCGGGTAGGTCCCGGGCCGGACGCTGATGATCGCGCCGGTCCGGGCAGCCGAGAGCGCCTCACCGATCGTCCGGTAGCGGTCCCCGTCTCCCGGGCCGACCGTCAGTACCTGGCGCGACACGCACCAACCTCCTTGCTGTGGCGTGGTCTTCAGCGTGCGCCCCACTCGACCGGGACGCGTGTCGGCGGGCCGACGGGGTCATCATGTCTCGCCCCGCGCGGGCGAGTCGCGGCAGCGGTACGCCCGCTGCGGTGGCTGTCCGGTCAGACGCTCCACTTCTGGTTGTCGGTGCCGGCGCAGGTCCACAGTTGCAGCCCGGCGCCGTTGCCCCGGTTGTTGTCCTTGATGTCGGCGCACTTGCCGACCACGGTGTTGACCAGGTCGTGGCTGGCGTTGAGCGTGAACTGCTGCGCGGCGTTGCCGTTGCACCAGGCGAGCTGGAGGGGGGTGCCGTCGTTGTAGTCGGCCCCGGCCACGTCGAGGCACTTGCCGCCGATGCGCACGGTGCCGTCCGAGGCGAACTGCCATTTCTGGGCGGGGCTGTCGTTGCAGTCCCACACCCACAGCTGCTTGCCGTCGCTGAAGTCCCCGTCGGGTACGTCGACACAGCGGCCGGAGAGGTGACTGCGCAGCGAGACGGGGGAACCGAGGTTGACACCCGCACCGGCTCCGGCGGGCCGGTCCTCGCCGCCGCCGGACTTCTCCCGGGTGTTCCGCTCGCCCTGTGCCGGTGCCTCGGGCCGATCCTTCGCCTCGGCCTTCTCCTTCGGCGCGTCGTCGCCCTCGTCCTTACGGGTGCTCGGCGTTGCGGTGGCACCGCTCGACGGTTTCACCGGCTTGCCGGTCGCCTTCTCCGGCTCGTCGGAGGGGCTGTTGTCGGGCGAGGCCGCCACGAACTCGCCGGGCGCCTCCTGACCGTCGTCACCGAGCACGGTTCCCGCGCCCGCCGCCTGCTTGCGGCCGCCCCCGTCGTCGTTGCCGCCGAGCACCAGGAACGGCACCGACACCAGCAGCGCCCCGACGACGGCCGCTCCCGCCAGCACCGCCTTGCCGGGCCGCCCGACCGCGGCGGGCTGCTGCTCCGGCCGGTCGATCGCGGTCTGCGTCATGGTCCGGACGAGTGCGGGCAGCCGGCTCTTGGCCACCGCGGCGGCACCGGGATCGGCCTCGCCCTCGGCCCGTCCGGCGGAATCGGCCCCTGTCGCGGGGCTGGTGGGCTCGGCCCGGGCTTCGGGCGTGCTGCCGGCCGCGGAGGGCTCGGGCCGGGCGGCCTCCTGTGACTCGGGCGCCTCCTCGACGGTCCCGGACGCCGCCTCCGTCGTCGTCCCTGCGCCGGGCGTGGTCCCGTCGCCGGGCGTGGTCACCTCCTGCGCGGGAACGGCTTCGGGGCCGGACGACCGCTCGCTTCCGGTACCGGTGTCCGCGAGGGTGCCCGGGGCGGTGGGGGGTTGCTGGGCCGATCGCGTCACGGAGTCCTCCCTGTGGTGTGGGGCCAGGGTTCGGGTAAGCCGTCGCTCCGGGAGCCCGAAGCGACGGCGGGTTCGGCAGCGGGGGTACCGGCCGGCGGGGGCGAACCGGGGGCGAAGCCTCCGGCCTCGTCCCCCGAACCGGCGCCGGGGACGCTGTCCGCCGGGACCAACAACGGAGCCGCCGCACCGGGGTTGACCAGCAGCACCGTGCCGGAACCCCGCAGGGAACGGGCCAACTCCCCGGCGGACAGGGTGTCGTGGCGAAGTGCCGAGGACATGAACGCATGCGGCGCCGAGGTGAACAACAGGACCACGGGCGCCCCGTCTTGTCCGGCAGCGGTGAGCGGCCCCCCGTCCGCGCCGCGCGCGACGGTGACCTCCGCTGCGGCGAGCGCGGCCAGTGCCTCCGCCACCGAGCCGTAGCCGGTGGCGGCCCGCTGTGCCGCGGCGTCCACGGGATCCGTGGGCTCCGGCCAGCCGAGCATCCGTGCGGAGGGGCGGTAGGCCGGATTGGCGCGGTACTCGGCCACGTCACCGCTGTCGTCCGAGCGCCACTCACCGACCACCGCCCAGTCCGGCGGTGTCCGCTCCTGCGTCCACTCCGGGTCCACCACGCCGACCCAGTGCCCCGGAGCACGGCGGGCGGCGGCGCGCACGGCGTCGGGTATCTCCGGCGTCTCGGAGGTGTCGACGGTCTCCCCTGCGCCGGTGACGGACGATGCGGCGGCGGTGGGGCCGGGAGCGTCAGGTGTCACCGGCAGGGCGCCCTGCGGGGCCGCTCGCCGGTCTCCGGGCCGCATCTCCACCTGAACTCTTGGGTCCCTACGCATACTTGGGTGCCGAACGGCATGGACACACGCCGACATCGATCGGCCGGGCCAACAGGATGCCACACCGCTCTGGCCCATAGGTGCCCGAGCAGGCTCCGTATGAGCCTGTGGCGTGCCCGTTCGCTGCCCGGGTGGGGAACGTTCCGGGAGCAGCGAGGCGCGGACGGACAAAGCGGCAACGGCTGTTGGGGCGGCAGCGCGGACGTCACACCGAGGACGGGTTAAGTTGGCCCTGTCGTCGGACTCGTCGACGTACAGTGCGGCCCGGCCGGACGGCCGACCGGAGTCGTGCGGCACACCTGGCTGCTCGCAGCGGCGTCGGACCGGTGTCCGGTGCCACCCTGCCGGGAGGCTCGACGACACGTACGAGCCGAACTCACCCCGGCGTGGCACTGACCGACGCCCGCCGTGCGCAGGGGTGCCGGTCGGCCCGACCGGCCGCTGCGCGGGTCCCGCCCACCACCGAGAGCTCCGCCACCGAGGAGGAGTAACCGCATGTCCCCCCAGCACCACACCCCTGACGCGCAAGCGGAGAAGGCCGCCGGCCCCGGCGAGGAGGAGACGGGCTCGCCGTCCGGCGCCTCGGCGCCGACGGCTCGGGAACCGGGCCGGGCCACCACGTCCGCGGGGGAACCGGGTGCCGTCTCGGCAGGAGAGCCCGCCGCCTCCGCGGCCACCGCCGGGAGCGAGCCGGGCAGCAGCGAGCCGGGTACCGCGCCTGCCGGAGACGCCGACACCTCCGAGACCGAGCCCGATGGCACGTCGGCCCGCCACCGTCCCGCCTCCGCGGAGACGCCGGAGAGCGCCCCCGCGCCGGAAAGCGCCGCCCCCGCGAAAACGTCCGAAAATCCCGCCCCCGCACCGGAAAACGCCGCCCCCGCACAGGGAAACGCCGCCCCGGCGCCGGAAAACGCTGCCCCCACGCCCGGTACGACGACACCGGAAGCCGGCACGACGACACCGGAAGCCGGCGCGGCGGCACAGGCCGCCGCGGCGCCCGAGCCCCCGGCCGCGCGCATCGGCGTAGCCGCCGCCGCTGCCGTGGTGTCCCCGCCTCCCACCTCCGGCACCGGTGTGCAGACCGGGCGACCCCGCAAACCGGTCCTGGCGGGAGCCGCGGTCTTCGGCGCCGTCCTGGTGGCCGTCCCGCTGCTGCTGACCGGCGGCGGGCGCGACGACGACGGCCGCAGCGCCTCGAAGACCGTGACGGCGGGTGACGCGGACACCGTCCTGAAACCGGAATCGGCCCCCGCCGCCCTGGACGACTACGTGGCCGAGAAGCCCAGTGCGTCGCCCAGGAAGAAGAAGCCGGAGAAGAGCGCGGCACCGGTGGCTGCCGCTCCCCAGCCCGTGGCGGTTCCACCGCAGCCCAGCCCGAGCAGCTCGCCCACGAAGAAGCCCAAGCCGAAGCCGAAACCGAAACCGAAGGCGGCGCCCAAGCCCGACTGGGGCACCGCGACGATCTCGGCGACCAGTGTCCTGGAGGTCAACCAGGCCTGGACCACCAACCGCATCCGCATGATCATGCAGACCGACGGCAACCTCGTCGTCTACAACGAGAAGGGCAAGCCCATCTGGGCGTCCATGACCTTCGGCCAGAACCACCGGGCGATCTTCCAGCAGGACGGCAACCTCGTGATCCACAACGGCGACGACCGGCCCATCTGGGCCGCCCGCACCCATGGCCACGAGGGGGCGCAACTGGTGCTGCGAGCGGACGCCAAGGTCGTCATCGTGCACAACGGCGGAGTCATCTGGTCGACCTGACCCTGTCGCCGGGGCCGACGGCGGGGCGGGCTACGGCCGGGGAACCTTCGCTCCGGGCACCGCGCACGCCGCCGTCCCGCCCGGCAGCCGCATGCGGTTCTCGGCCACGAGACGGTAGGCGCCGTGAGCGGCCCACCGCACGGGCGGAAGGGTGAGCACGGCGCCCGGGACGGCCCACACCCCACCGGCGCTGAGCAGGATCTTCGCCACCGCCTGGGCACCGCCGTACACCCGCCCGGTGGGCGTCACCCACAGGGCCTCGTACCGGGCCCGGTCCTCGGTGACGCCGAGCGCGTCGAGGTCCACCCGCTGCCAGGCCACGACCTCGCACCGCGGCCGCACCAGGCGCTGGACGACGCCCACCGACGTGGTGCAGAAACCGCAGTCCCCGTCGAAGATCAGTACTGGTTGCCTTCGCACCCCTCCATCGTCCCTCACCGTCGGACGGGCCGTCGCACAGACCGGCCGGGGGCTGGTGGCCGCCGCCACCAGCCCCCGGCCGTCCACTCCGCGGACGCCCGCCGGTGGCGGCGCACCGCGGAGGGCGTGACAGGGCGCGCACTACAACGGGCGCACGCGGATGTCGCGGAACCGCACCTTGCCGCCGTGGTCCTGCAGCCGGATCGCCCCCGCCGCCGACGTCTCGGCCCGGCCGGACGCGGTGGGACCGTCGAGGGCGAGGTCGTCGTGGACCTTCTTGCCGTTCCACACCACCGTCACCCGGGCATCGGCGGTCTTCCTGCCCTCGTCGTCGAAACGGGCCGCACGGAACACGACGTCGTACGTCTGCCATGTCTCCGGTTTCGCGGCCATGTTGGCGTCGGGTGCCTTCTTCCGGTAGATGGCCCCGGCTTCGTCGATGTTCGGTGAGGTGTCGCCGTAGGAGTCGAGGATCTGCAGTTCGTAGCGGTCCTGGAGGAAGATGCCGCTGTTGCCCCGGTCCTGGCCGGTGACGTCCGGTGGGAGCAGCGGCACACGGAACTCCACGTGCAGGGCGAAGTCCTGGTACGCGTCCTTGCTGCGGATGTCGCCGCAGCACACCTCCATCGACTTCTCCTCGGTCAGTGGCCAGGCCACCTTCCGCCCGTCGGTGTGCTGCCAGCGGTACTGCGATCCTGCGGTGCCGTCGAAGAGCGTCGCCTCGACGCCGTGCGGACGCACGGTGATCAGGTCGAGATTGACGTGGCCGGTGTCGCCGGCCTCGAACCGGTAGGAGATCGAGTTGTGCCCGGCACGCAGTCTCAGCTGCTCGGTCCTGGTGGACCAGGAGTCCCAGTCGCCGGTGGAGGGCAGCAGGGTCTGCCGGACCTTGCTGTCGTTGGCGTACAGGGAGAGGGACTTGGTGCCGGCGAACGGGTTCGGGCCGCCTGCGTAGCGAAGGTTCACGTCGTACGTGCCGCTCCTGGAGACGGTCACGTCGAAGGTCGTGGCGACCTTGCCCTCGGTGGCGTACCGGTCGACGAAGCCGCTGCCGGAGTATCCGGAGTGGTCGGTGTTGATCCCGGCCGCACCGGTCAGCCGGGCTTCCTCCGCCTCGTACAGAGTGGCGGCGGGCGGCTGCTTGCCCGGCAGGGCGTTGAGTGTGTACCAGGCCTCGGTGCTCCACAGAGCCTCGCCGGAGGCCGAGGTGAAGGGGCGCGGGGAGCGCACGTGCACCACGTGCCCGGGTTTGAGGCCGTCGGTGCGCAGCCGGACGGTCCGGCCGTCGCCGGAGAGCGTCGCCGAGCGCACGGCGAGCGTCTCCTCCCCGATCTTCGGGCCGCCGTAGTCCTTCGTCGGCGTGTAGCGCCACTGCTCGATCCGGTAGCGCGCGGCGAGTTGCGCGGCGGTCTGCTCGGACACCGGCTGGGTGTACGTCAGGTCGAAGCCGCCAGGGACGGCACGCATGGTCTTGATGTCGAAGGTGTTGCCGCCGTTGGGGGTCAGCTTCTGCAGACCGAAGCGGAGTTTGCCCTCCTGGCCCCAGTTGCCGTCCGCGCCGAGACCGCCGGCGTAGACCGCGCCGTCGGGGCCGAGGGTGAGCCGGTTGACGCCGGCCTCCAGGCCCTGGGTGTAGCGGAAGACGGCTCCCTGGTACTGGCCCTTGACCTTTTCCAGGTAGGCGCGCTGGAGACCGCCGTAGGTGACGTCGCCGATGAGCATCTGGCCCGCGAACTGCCCCTTCTTCAGGTACAGCGGAGTGGAGGGCGAGTTGGCGATCTCGTTCTGCGGCAGCCAGAGCACCGGCGCGGTGACGGGGGAGGACTCGAAGGGGCCGGCGGGCTCGGTGTGGTGGTTGAAGAAGCGCCCCTGCTCGATCTGGACCAGCTTCGACGAGGGGAGCCAGCCGCCCTGGTTGTCGGTCGTGAACAGGCCGCCCTCCGGGCCCCATCCGATCCCGTTGGGCGTGCGCAGGCCGCCCGCGACCGGGGTGATCCGGCCCGTCCTCTTGCTGATCCTGTAGGTGGTTCCGCGGTCGGGAGCAGGCTGCGGGGTGGTGGTCGCGCCGCCGTAGTCGATGGCGACGGACAGGTTCACGTAGAAGTAGCCGTCGCGGTAGAGCAGTCCGAACGCGAACTCGTGGAAGTTGCCCCCGTAGGGCCAGGTGGCCACCGTGCGGTACGTGTCGGTGACGTCGTCGCCGTCGTCGTCCACGAGCCGGGTCAGCTCATGCTTCTGCGACACGTACAGCGACCCGTCGACGTACGTGATCCCCATGGGCTCGCGCAGCCCCTCGGCCACCTTCTTGACGGTGACCTTGTCGCGGCTGGTCCTGCCGGTGACGTTGTCGAGCAGATACACCTCACCGGCAACGTTGTCAGTGCCGCCCCAGGTGCTGATCGCCAGTCGCCCGTCGGGCAGCCAGTCCATGCCGGTGACCTGCGGCTGGAAGCCTTCCGGGCGCAGGTCGGTGAGGTCGAGGTCGGGGCGTACGGAGGTGAGGGGCAGTCCGTCGCCGGGCGAGTCGCCGCCCGCCTCGCACTCCTTGCGGCCCGGCGCCGTCACCCGGACCACCCCGGCGTCGGTGCTCAGTGCCTCGCGCGGCACGACGGTGAACTCGCTCTCGCCCGGCGGCTTCCAGGACAACTGCACCTGCTGTCCGCCGTCGCGTTCGAAGTGGTCGACGCGCAGGGGGTGGGACCCGGCGGTGAGGTGGACGGTGCCGTCCTTGGGTTCGGCGCCGTGCAGACCGTCGTGGTCGATCACCGTGGAACCGTCGAGCGACAGGCGGGAGCCGTCGTCGCTGGTGAGGCGGAACACGTACGACCCGTCCCGCGGGGCGATCAGATGGCCGGTCGCCTCGGAGACGAACCGGTCCTCGAACCCGCCGAAGTCGGCAGCCGAGGACCAGTCGACGGTGGGCATCAGCTTGTCGTGGTTGGGGGTCTGCCCCGGCTTGAGTGTGCACAGTCTGCCGAGCGGGGTCTGGATGTCGTAGACGCGCAGCGTGACGCCCGGCTCCTGCGGGGGGATGTCGGCGGCGGTCGCCGACGGGGGCCCGGTGACCGTCGCAGCGGGGTCGGCCGCGGCCGCCGGGGCGGCGAGCGCGCCGCCGGCCAGGACGGTGGACGCGAGCAGGGCGAGGAGGTGTCTTCGGGCTCGTGGGAAGGGTCGTTGGCGCAATGGTCCTCCTGTGCTGGGGACCGGACCGTGCCGGATCGTTCCGGTCGTTCACGGGGGTGGAGCGCGGTTGCGCCGCAAAGGTAAGAGACTTTCGCTTGTCATGTCCAGACTTTGTCATCACTGCGTGCAAAGTGGGTCGCGAGAGCTGACGAACCGTCACGAGGGACCGGCGCCCGTCGCGCGGTACGGGGTTCGCGTGTTCAGAAACCCGCGGGAGTGGAACTGATCATGAGAGGGTGCACGTGGACCCGGGGAGCGTTCCCGGGAGTGGGCCCGGGGGAGAGGCGGTGACGACACGTGACCGAAGAAGGCGGCCGCGACTGGGTGTGCATGACCCCGGACGACTTCGACCGCGAGGCACCGCCGCGCCCGGAGGTGGACACCCGCATCCCCGCCGAGGTCGACGAGTGCGGTACGGCGCCCCTCTTCGGTGAGGACCCGGCGCCGGACCGGACGAGGGCGAACCGGCCTGCTGCGCGCCCCGCTCAACAGGTCACGCAGGGACGGCTGTTCTGAGACCTGCCCGTCGCCGTCGCGGCGCCGGTGCACTCAGTCGGCGCTCCCGCGAGCCGAGCCCGACTCCCGACCACCGCAGCGGGCCGCCGAAGCACCGGTCCTGGGTGCCGAAGCCGGCGCTTTCACCGCCTGCCGCCCAGTGGGGCGTTGCGCGGGAAGAGCGCTTCCGGTGGCGGAGGTGCGCGCGCCCTGGAAGCAACCGGCCCTCCGCCGAGCGTGGGTGTCAGCCGGGCTCGACGGGGAGCCACAGCTCGCAGGTGGCGGTGCCGAAGTCGTCCGCGTGGTCGAGGATCGAGACGATCGACGGACCCGGCCGCAGCCGCCAGGGGTTGGAGGGGAACCACTCGGTCGCTGTCGCCGCCCAGGTCGTCTGCAGGGCCTGCGGATGCGGTCCGCCGGTCCGGAAGACGGCCCACCTGCCGGCTGTCACCTCGATGGCGTCGAGCCCGTCGGGAACCTGGGTGTCCCGGTCGACGGCGACTCCGTGCAGGTAGGTCAGTTCGGTGCCCTCCCGGCCGTCGGGGTCGACGTCGTCGCTGATCTGCAGCAAGCCTCCCGGTTCGGCGTTGCCGAGGGCCTTCAGCCGCTGATGCTCCTCCTTCGGCAGTGCGGCGATGTGCTCCTGGATGCCGGGGTTGATGCCCCGGTGGACAAGCGGAACACGGACGGCGTGTCCGACCAGCCGGAATGCGGGGCGGTCGACGAGACGGGTCTCCATGGGAGTACTCCCTTCGACGGTCAGGCGGAACCTGAGCTGCGGTTGGGTGCGCAAGGGGCCTCCGTCGCGGCGCACGTCTCCGGGGCCGGCACCGTGGATTGCCCGGAACGCCCGTCCGAACGCCTCACTCGAGCCGTAGCCGTACCGGACGGCGATGGTCAGCAGGTCCCCCTCTCCCCGCACCACGTCGGCGGCGGCCAGCGTCATGCGCCGCCTCCGCACGTACTCCGACAGCGGCATGCCGGCGAGGGACGAGAACATCCGGCGCAGGTGGTACTCGGTCGTGCCGAGCGCCCCGGCCAGCCGGTCGACGTCGAGCTCCTCGGAGAGGTGCTCCTCGACGAGATCGACGAGCCGGTTGAGTGCCGAGATCATGAGGCCTCCTTTCGGCACCCACCTTGGCAGCGCACACGGTGACCGCGCCTGATCGCAGAGGACGGGTTCGATCGGCTGCCCGAGCGAGCCGCGGGCGGGTCAGCCCTCCCGGGCGCGCAGCGGTGCGCCGACGCTCCTGAGATGCCGCAGGGCCACGCGGTACGACTCGATCAGCCGCGCTTGCTGGTAGGGGACGCCCAGCTCGGCGCAGTACCGCTCCGTGATGCGCTGCGCCTCGGCCAGGGCCGGTGTCGGCATGCTGGGGAAGAGGTGGTGCTCGATCTGGTAGTTGAGCCCGCCCATGAAGACGTCGATCAGGGCGCCGCCCCGGACGTTGCGTGACGTGAGCACCTGGCGGCGCAGGAAGTCCAGCCGGGTGCCCTCCTCGATCATCGGCATGCCCTTGTGATTGGGCGCGAACACCGATCCGAGATAGACACCGAAAAGCCCCTGGTGCACAGCGAGGAAAACCAGGGCCTTGACGGGGGAGAGCACGGCGAAAATCCCACCGAAATACACCACGAAATGGGCGACGAGCAGAGATCCCTCCAGTACCGGCTTCTTCATCGACGGGCTCTTGAGAGCCCGGAAGCTGCTGAAACTCAGATTGAGCCCCTCAAGCGTGAGAAGCGGGAAGAAGAGCGCGGCCTGATACTTCCCGACGAAGCCCGGCAAGCCTTTCGCCCGGCGCGCCTGCCGCCGCGACCACACGAGGATGTCCGGCGACACGTCCGGATCCTTCCCCTCATGGTTCGGATTCGCGTGGTGCCGGGTGTGCTTGTTCATCCACCAGCCGTAGCTCATGCCCAGCAGGAGGTCGGCCACGAGCAGCCCGCCCGCCTCGCTGGGCCGGCGGCGCGAGAAGACCTGCCGGTGGGCGAGGTCGTGGGCGGCCAGTCCCAGCTGCCCGAAGACCACGGCCAGGGCCACGGCGACGATCAGCTGGGCCCAGCTGTCTCCCAGCGCCACGAATGCGCTTGTGCACCCCGCGAGCGCGGCGGCGACCAGACCGAAACGGACCGAATAGTACAGCGGGCGTCGCCGAAGAAGCCCGGCCTCGGTGATCCGCCGCGAAAGCTCCGAGAAGTCGCTCCCGCCCTGCTGTCCGCCCCGACCGGCGGCCGCCGACGGATCGACGGGAAGAACCATGGAATGCGTCATGCGATCAGTGTCGGAGCCATTTCCCGGCGACAGAATGGCGTGCGCCCCCAGAAAAAGGTGTAGGTAGCACCACCCTCGATCTTGGGGCAGGCCGCAGCACAGCCCGTCCTCCCCGCAGGCCGAGGAGCCCTGCCGGCCCTTGGGCGGATCAGAGGGATGCCAGCCAGGCCGCCGTGTCATCGGGGTGGCGGAAGCGGAGGGTGTCGAGAGGGGCGAATCGGTCATCGCGGACACGGCGCTCGACTTCGCGGCGGCGGGCTCCGTGTTGCGACCAGGCCCACCAGGCCGGGTGCTCCCGGCTCAGCCAGCCCGCCCAGGTTTCCCTGTTGCCGCCGAAGAGGACCTCGCGTGTGACGGTGCGCCGGAAGGACCGACGCAGAACGCGGGGAATGATGACGCGTCTGGAGTAGTCCAGCCACATCACGGTGTCGGCCCGGTCCCACAGCAGGTCACGGACTTCCGGACAACCGAGCGAGTCGATGATCCAATGAGGCTCGGCGGTGAGCCTTGATACATCTTCGGTCAACTTGTTGTTGATGGCCCAGTCGGGGCCGTTGAAGTACAACGCGTCCATCTCGTGGTAGGGCAAGCCCAGACGACTGCTCAAGATGTGGGCGAGCGTGGATTTGCCCACACCGGTGACACCCACCACCAAGATCCGTTCCACGGGTGCACCCTATCCCGGAGCCCTGTGAGGAACGCTCCCGTACAACGACGTCTCAAGGCCCTGCCCCGCCCGGCCGCCCCTACGTGGTGAGTCCGTCCTCTACGTGGTGAGTCCGTCCTCCGGGCGGCCGAACAGGATCCTGGCGTTGTCGTTCAACCGGGCGAAGCCCTCGACCAGCTGGGCGGCGACCCGCCACCCCGACCGTTGCGCGGACGGCTCGAACTCCCAGCGGTGGAAGGCGAGTCCGGTGAACTCCTCGCTCACCGGTGCGGCGGGCTCCCGGCGCCGGAGGAAGAACCACAGGACCGTCCTGGCGCTCCAGCGGCCGTCGGGCAGTGGCCAGGGGTCGGAGATCTGCCGGATCTCGTGCGACTCGTCGAAGAACTCCGAGCGCGCCTCGATGAACTCGCTCAAACCGTCAGGCCCGCGCCACACAAGACCGTCCACGAACCCGGTGCGGAAGTCGGGGGTGAGGATGTCCTCGAGCATGACCTCGGCCGTGGCGTGGCTTTGGAGAGCGACGAAGTAGCGCTCGATGGTGTCCACCATCACCGGCGTCAACAAGGTCTGCGGCACGGTCGGCCTCCCGGCGCGGCGGGCGGAACCCTTTCATGCTCGGGCCGCAGGGCCGCAGCCGCAACCCGGCCCCACACGGCCGCCACCGCGGGTTGCGGCCGACTGCACCACGTGACCGGGAGAGGACAGGGTCCGAGGTGACCGCGGCGGCTCCGCGTCTCCGGGGCGCTGCCCTGCGGCGACGGCGAACCGCAGACGCGGGCGTCGGCGAACGTCGATAGGCTGCGGCGGTGCGCACCGTCGAGTTGTTGCCGGATGAGGCCGAGGAGCGAGAGGTCCGGGAGGCCTGGCGACGGCTCGCGGACGCGGGCCTGCCCAGTCAGGCACGCCACCGCTCACCGACCAACCGTCCGCACCTCACCCTGGCCACCTGCCCGGAGCTGACCGCCTCGATCCGGTGGGAGCTCACCGAGGTGGCCGCCGCACTGCCGCTGCTCGCGCGGTGCACCGGCCTCGTCCGCTTCGAACGGCCCACCTCGGTGCTGGCCTGGGCGCTCGACCTCGATGCCGCTCTGGCCGCACTGCATCGCCGCGTGTGGGAGGCAGTGGCCGCGGACAGTCCCGCCGATACGCTCAACCCCTTCCACGAACCCGGGCGGTGGGCTCCGCACATCACCCTCGGTCGCACCCGGCGGGCCGGCGCCTTCGCCGACCGGCGGATCCCCGAACTGCTGCCCGCCCCGCCCCCGTCGTTCCGGCTCACCGTCCTGCGCAGCTTCGACACCGAGACCGGCGCCCTGGAGATGCTGCAACCCCGTGTCTGAGCCGCTGCCCGCAGGCTGCTGGTAGGCATGGGGCATGGAGACCGCCCGCGCAACGACCGACCTGCCCTTCGACGCCGTCCTGTGTGACGTCGACGGAGTGCTCCGCTTCTACGACACCGCCGAGGTGACGCGGCTGGAGGTTGCTGCGGGCCTGCCGGAGGGCACCACGGAGGCCATCGGCTTCGCCCCGGAGAACGACCTGCCGCTTCTGCTCGGGCAGATCACCAGGGAGCAGTGGGCGCAGTCGATCGCGGCGGGCCTCGCGTCCCGGGTGCCGATGAGCGTGGCGCGTCAGTTGGCCAAGGCCTTCACGGAAGCGGGCTTCTGGGCGGACACGACCGTCGTACGGCTCCTCCGTCAGGTGCGCGGGTTCTGCCCCGTTGTACTCGTCACCAATGCGACGGTGTGGCTCGACGAGGACTTGGCGCTGCTGGGACTCGCCGACCTGGCGGACAGCGTGATCAACAGTTCGCTGGTCGGTGTCGCCAAGCCGGACCGGCGGATCTACGAGTTGGCGGCGGAGAAGGCCGGCGCTCGCCTCGACCGCTGCCTCTTCGTCGACGACCGGCAGGAGAACGTGGATGCGGCGCGTGAGCTCGGGATGACAGCCGTGCGGTACAGCACCGCCGGCGACCTTGAGACGGCCCTCACCGGCCTGTTCAGCCGGTGAGCGGTCTGGACGTCGACCGGTTGGAGACTGACCGGCCTGTTCGAGACATGCAGGGTGCGGGGCCGAGCAGACGTACGCGCAGGACGTCGGCAGCCGGCAGGGCCATGGTCACCACGGCCACCCCAGCACCACTGCCACCGCCAACGCGCCCACCAGCGAGTCGATCCGGTCCAGCAGTCCTCCGGCTCCCGCCAGCCACCGACCGGAGTCCTTGACGCCCGCACCGCGCTTGACGAGTGACTCGAGCAAGTCGCCGGCCGGGCCGCCCACGGCCACCGCGATCGCCGCCTGCCAACTCCACGCCGACAGCAGGGCGAGTACGGCGAGACCCGCCGCCGCACCGCACAGCGTGCCGCTCCACCGCTTGGCCGGGGACAGCCGGGACAACCGGGGCCCACCCAACCGCTGCCCGGCGAAGTACGCGACCACGTCGGCGATCGACACCGCGGCGAAGAGCGCCAGGCCGAGCGCGCCCAGGGGTGCCAAGGCGGCCAGCACCCCCAGCCAGAGCAGGCCGAGCAGACCCGTGCCGAGCCGCCGCAGTCCGTCGTCCGCGTCGCCACTCACCAGGAGCACGACGACCAGGGCCAGCGCCCCGGCACCGGCCACCCGGCCCACCTGGTCCGGCGCCCACGCCGCGGTGACGATCAACGCTGTCACGCCCGACGCCAGCACCGCCCGGTCGGGCCGGGGGAGTCGGGCCAGCGCCCCGAACTCCAGCACCGCCACCAGCGCGACCACGGCGGCGAGGAGGGCGATGCCGGGCCGCCCCCACCAGAACGCGGCGGTCACCACCGGCACACCCACCGCCCACGCACACCACCGGGTGACCAACTCCCGTCGCCGCGAGGCCCCCACCGCCACACCGCTCACCAGCAGGGCACCACCCAGCCAGGGCGCCAGCGCTGCCACCGACGTCACTGCGCCGCTCCTGTGGCCGTCAACGTGCTAGTAGCTGCGTGCAGTTGGCTGAGGGCGGCGCGACAGGCGTCCACGATGCGGGCGTTCTCAGCGGTGTCGCGGACCGCGATACGCACGGTGCGGCCCTCGTACGCCGGCGACAGGGGCGACAGGTCGCGCAGATACACACCCTGCAGCCGGCACTGCGCGACCAGGGACGCGGCGCTCGGTCCGCCGGGCGGCAGGGTGACCGTGAGGAAGTTGGCCACCGACTCCTCGACCGTCACGGAGGCGTCCACCGCGGCCAGTTCTCCGGCGAGCTCCGCACGCAGCTCGTGCGTGCGCCGCAGCCGGCCGGCGTAGTAGCCCGGGTCGCGCAGCGCCGCCACCGCCGCGAGCTGGGCGGGCAGGCTCATCGCCCACGGCGGCGTCCACCGGCGCAGCTCCGCCGCCGTGCCCGGCTCGGCCACCAGGTACGCGGCCCGCACCCCGGACAGGGCGTACGTCTTCGACATCGAGGTGCAGACCACCACACGCGGATCCCGCGCGGCGAACGAGGCGAGTGACTCGGCGGCACCGACATAGCCGAGGTACGTCTCGTCGATCCACCAGCGCGTCCGGGAGGGCGCGGCGGCGATCACCGCGGCCAGCTCGGCGGCCGGTGCGTGGCGGCCGGTCGGGTTGTTCGGGTTCACCACCACCACGAGGTCGTACGAGCCGTCCGCGACGACCGCCGACAGCCGCACCGGGTCGATGCGCCAGCCCTCCTCGCGCCGCAGCCGGAACCGGTCCACACGGCAGCCGATGACCCGCTCCGTGACATGGGCGTACTCGCCGTACCCGGGATCCATCAGCAGGACCCGGCCGGCCGGGGTCAGCCACCGGCCGAAGGCGCGGAAGATCAGGTCGGAGGAGCCCGAGCCGACGGCAAGGGTCTCCGGGGGCAGGCCGCGGACGGCGGCCAGCTCCGCGAGCACGCCCTCCGCGCCGGTCGGGGGAGAGGTGCGCGCGATCCACCCGGCGTCCTCCCTGAGCACGGCGTGCGCGCCGGGGGCCGGGGGGAACCACGCGTCGAGCACGTCGGCGGTGACCACCTCGCGACGGCGGTCGAGCGTACGGAAGTCCGCGCCGATCGCGGTGAACGAGGCACCACCGTGCTCGCACCCGTCGGGCCCGGTCGCGAACGGAACGTCCAGCCGCCAGTCGACGCCGCCCGCCAGCCGCGCGAGGGCCGGCGCGTGCCGGCCCGCCGCGTACCGGGACAGCTCCGTGACGTCCGCGGTCAGCACCTCGAAGTCGACGGCGCCGCTGCGCACGGTACGGCCGACGGGGCGCAGGCCCGCCGCCCGGTACATGCCGATCAGGTCGGAGCGGCCCATCGCCACCACCCGCCGACCGCCCCGGGAGGCGATCCAGCGGAGCGCCGCGTACATCAGCGCGGCGCCCGCCGCACCGGACCGGGCATCCGGCTCGACCGTGAGCAGCCGCACCTCGAAGACGTCCGCCTCGTCCAGGAGGGGAAGTTCGGACCGGGTCAGGTACTTGTCCAGCCCGTACCGTCCCACCCACGGCGGCGTCACGCTCACGAACCCGACACGGTCCGCGTCCCGCGCCGCGACCAGGTAGACGTTCTCACCGTCCAGCCCGTCGACCAGCCGCCCCTCGGCGTTCGGCGCGTGCTGGCCGAGCTCCTGCGCATAGACGCGGTGGCGGAGTTCGTGGATCCACGGCATGTCGTCGACGCCGGCGGAGCGCAGGGTGAGAGGACGGCTCATCAAAACCTCTTCGCACGAGGGAGTCAGGGCGGTCCAGTGTGACGGCGCTCGACCCTTGAGGAGCAGGGGAGGACAGCTCGGACGGCCTGAGTACGCGTACTCAGGCGCTCACCCTTCCGGCACCACCTCTCCGGCAGCCCTGGCGAAGCAGCTGTGCTTGAGCAGTTGGTCGTTTCTCGTCACCGCGTCGCCTTTCGCCGTGACGCCGTGACCAGTTCCGCGACCGTGCCCAGCTTCTTGCGCGGTCTGCCGTCCGGTTCGCCGCGCAGACGTTCGGCCCGGTCGATGGCCGCCATGCCCCGGGCGTCGACGAGACGCGGCACCCGGCGGCGGGCCAGGCGTGCGAAGGACCTGGCCGGGTGGGCAGGTTCGGTGAGGACGCCCGCGACGGCGTCGGCGAGCAGGCTGCTCACCGTTTCGGCGGCGCACGCCCGGTTGGCACCGATCCCGCCCGACGAACCGCGCTTGATCCATCCCACGACGTACGTGCCCGGCAGCCCCGTGACCCGGCCCGCGTCGTGCGGCACGGTCCCGGTGGCCTCGTCGAACGGCAGCCCTGGTACCGGCGTCCCCCGATAACCGATGGCCCGCAGCACGGACGCGGCGGGCACCAGGGTGTCCCCGCTTCCGCCGGTGACCCGCACGGCACGTACGCTCGCCTCGTCGCCCGCCACGATCTCCGTCGGCGCGGAGTGGAACCGCAGCACGATACGGCGGCCCGCCCCGGGCGCCTGTGACCAGTCCACCTTCTCCCGCCGCACGGTCCGCAGCACCGCGGCGGTCTCCTGCGGCCCGGCCGCCTCGATCGCGCCGGCGATGCGCGGATCGTGGTCGTCGACGACCAGGTCCACCCCGGGCAGGTGCGTCAGGGCGAGCAGTTCCGGCCGCGTGCAGGCGGCGTCCTGCGGGCCGCGGCGGCCCAGGACGACCACCTCACGGACGGCGGCGTCGCGCAGAGCCCGCAGTGCGTGGTCGGCGATGTCGGTGCCGACGAGCCTCTCCGGGTCGGTGACCAGGATGCGGGCCACGTCGAGGGCGACATTGCCGTTGCCCACCACGACGACGCGCTCGGCGGACAGGTCGACCGCGTCGGGGGCGACGTCGGGGTGGGCGTTGTACCAGGCGACGAACGTCGTGGCGGACACGCTGCCCGCCAGGTCCTCACCGGGTATGCCGAGCCGGCGATCGGCGGACGCTCCCACCGCGTACACCACCGCGTCGTGATGCGCGGCGAGCTCCTCGGCCGACACGTGTTCCCCGACTTCCAGCCCCAGCAGCATCCGTACCCGCGGGTGGGCGTGGAAGCGTGCGAAGGTGTCGCCGATCTTCTTGGTCGCGGGATGGTCGGGGGCGACGCCGAACCGCACCAGGCCGCCCGCGACCGGCAGCCGGTCGACGAGAGTGACCTCGGCGTCGGTGTGCAGGAGCAGGTCCTGAGCGGTGTACATGCCGGCGGGTCCCGTGCCGACGACGGCGACCCGCAGCGGCCGGAAGTCCGCCGGCAGGTTCCGGTCGAAGGTGGGCCGGTCCCAGACGTGGAAGTTCGGGCTGCCGTCGGGCCGTTCGGGTGCCGGCGCGTCGGCGAAGTAGGCGGCGTTGATGTCGGCGTACGCCCGCTGCGGGCCGGTCAGCTGGTCGACCGGGACGACGGCGTCCACCGGGCACGCGTCGGCGCACGCGCCGCAGTCGATGCAGGCCCTGGGGTCGACGTACAGCATCTCGGTGCTGCCGAACGCCCGCTCCTGCGGTGTGGGATGGATGCAGTTGACCGGGCAGACGGCGACGCAGGTGGCGTCGGCGCAGCAGGTCTGGGTGATCGCGTAGGTCATGGGGTCCGCTCTGCTCGGCAGCGCTGCCGGTGGGTCGGTCAGATCAGGTGGGCACGCCGGTAGAACGCCAGGGCCGGCTTGGTCAGCAGCCGCGCCGAGGCCAGGAACTCCATCAGGCCGGCGCAGCTGGAGCGCATCATCGCCTTGTGGTGCTCGTTGCCGCGCGCCTCGGCGAGTGCCCGCTCGGGGTCGAGCCCGGCGTTGGCGTAGACGGACTCGTTCACCATGCTCGTGACGATGACGTACGCCGCCACGGCGATCACGAACGCGTGGAGGTGCCGGCGGACCCGGCCCGCCTTCGCCAGGTGCTGCCGCGTCTCCTCGCGGGCGAACTTCATGTGGCGGGACTCCTCCACCACATGGATGTTGTTGATGGTCCTGACGAACGGCACGACCCGCTCGTCCCGCATCCAGTCGCGCTGCATGACGTCGAGGACCTCCTCGGCGACGAGGATGGCCGCGTAAGCGGCTTCGCCGAACGCCAACGTCTTGAAGGCCCGGCCCAGTTCGACCGCCAGGCGGCGGGGCCGGTAGGCCGGCGCCCCGAGCTTCTCGGCGCCGCGGGCGAACATGATCGAGTGCCGGCACTCGTCCGCGATCTCGGTCAGCGCCCACTGGACCGTGTCGTCGGTCGGGTCCTTGGCGTAGATGTCCCGGAGGATCAGCTGCTGGAGGATCATCTCGAACCAGATGCCCGTGCTGGCCACGGAGGCGGCTTCCTGCCGGGTCAGCTCCTTGCGCTGCGCCTCGGACAGTTCGTCCCAGTACGAAGTCCCGTACAGCGTGCTCCATTCCGGGCTGGCGCCGTGGAAGTCCTTGTCGAGCGGGGTCTCCCAGTCCACCTCGGTCACGGGGTCGTAGGAGAGTTTCGCGGCCGAGTCCAGCAGTCGGCCGGCGACTCCACCGGCCTGGGTGTCGCGCTCCGCTCGCGGCTGGGCCGTGCTGCTTGCCATGCTCTCAACTCCTCGGTCTCGAGTGACGGACCGCATCCGTCCGTTGCGCATGTCATCGGGGTTCTACCGGGGCGGTCCCGGGGCCCGGAGGGTCTCCGCGGGGTGGGCGGAGCCGCCGCCGGACAGGACGCGGCCCTGGGGCGGCGTGCGGCACGGGTCACCGCTCGGGCCCCTCTTGTTAGACGGAATGTATAACAAGGAACCCAGCCGGGCCTACCCCTCAGTAAGAAGTGCTTCTTCCGGAAGACGCCGCCGCTCCGGCGGCTCCTCGCCGTCGCCGCGTGCTACACCGGCACCGAAGCTCTGGACTTGCTCAAGCGGTGCCGCAGGTCGCCCCCAGGCCGGGCATACTGCGGGCAATCCGGGCGCGGCCCGGCGTAAGGGGGACGCTGTGTTGATCGCATTCTTGGTGGTGGGCGGGTTCGCCCTGGTGGTCGTCACGCTCGTGACCTGGTGGGTGCGCCGGGCGTGGCGCCGCGCCTGGAACGACCTGAGTGCACGGGCAACCGCACACGGTGCGGGCGGCGCGGCGGGGCGCCGCGCGGGGACGGCCGGCAGCGCTTACGGCGTCGGCGGCGGTGGGTCCGGCGCGTCGGCGGTGCACCACCACGGCAGCGGGGTCGACGACTCGTCCTGGTGGACGGCAGGCGGCGACAGCTCCTCCAGCGGCTGCTCGGGCAGCGGCTCCTCGTCCTGCGGCAGCAGTTCCTCGTCCTGTGGGAGCAGCTCGTCCTCGTGCGGCAGCAGTTCCTCGTCCTGCAGCAGCTCCTGCTGACGGATCCGCCCGCACCCGGCGGCGACGGACCCGCCTGGTGCATCGAGGCGGCCGAGGGGCAGACCCGGGAGCGGTGGCAGGTGCTCAGCGCGCTGTCCGGCCGGCCGATGACCGCCCCGCAGGCCGTCCGGCGGCTCGGCGTCTCCCGGCAGGCCGTCCAGCGGGTTGACGGGCGACGGCTCGGCCTTGCCATCACGGCATGCGTGCGGCCGGTGCGAACAGGCCCTCCGGGTCGTAGGCCGCGCGCGTGCGCTCCAGCCGCTCCTCGTGGGAGCCGAACACCGCGCCCCGCAGCTCGCCGGCGTCCTCCGCGAGACCGGCGAAGTTGACGTACGTCCCCCCGCTCGAGAACGGCTTCATCGCCTCCCAGGCCGAGCGCGCCCATGCGATCGCCGCCTCGTCCATCGCCGGATCCTGCCAGCCCGCGTCGATGCTGACGTTGAAGCGGGCGGACCGGTGCGCGAACGCGCTGTCGTCCGGGTCCACGTCGGCCACAGCGCCGCCGAGCGTGCGCACGACGATCAGGCTCTCGGGTGTCGGCCGCCGGGAGTCCCAGTCGAGCAGCGTCCGGATCGCCTCGTCCGTCAGCTCCTCCATGAAGTGCGACTTCATGAAGTAGCGCTCGCCGTCGGGGAACCGCCAGGTGTTCGCGCCCTGCAGCATGACGTACGGCAGGGAACCGCTCAAATCCAACAGGGGCGGCCCCAGTTGTCGCTGAGGGGCCAGCGCGGCGGTGGCGCCGTCGCCCGGGGGCCCGCCGTACACGGCGCCGACCATCACGCAGTTCACACGGTGCAGCTCCGGCGGGATCGCGGGGTCGGCGGGAACGCTCCACAGCAGCAGTTCGGGTGTGACCGTCCTCGGCGCGGCGTACGTGGCGTCGCGCCAGGCCCGCAGCACCTGCTCGGCGTGCTCGTACGGGTGGAGGACCAGCACTCCGGCCACTTCCGGGCCGAGTGCGTGGAGGCCGAACTCGAAGGACGTCACGACGCCCAGGCCTCGTCCTCCGCCGCGCGAGGCCCAGAAGAGGTCGGGCTCTTGCTCCCGGTCCACGGTGCGCACCCTGCCGTCCGCCGTCACGATCTCCAGCGAGCGCACGCTGTCGCAGCTCAGTCCGAACGTCCGCATCACGAAGCCGAAGCCGCCGCCGAGCGTGAGACCCGCGATCCCGGTCGCCGAGATCTCCCCGCCGGGCGTGATCAGTCCGTGCACCTGCGTCTCACGATCCAAGTCCCCCCAGGTCACGCCCGCTTGGGCGCGTGCCGTGCGGGTCGTCGGATCGACGTGCACGCCTTTCATGCCGGACAGGTCGATCACCAGGCCGTCGTCGCACACGGCGCTCCCGGCGACCTGGTGCCCACCGCCGCGGATGCTCACGACCGGTCGGTGGTCGCGTGCGGCCGCCACCGCTTCGACGACGTCGGCCGTCCCGGAGCACCGGGCCACCACCGCAGGCCGACGGTCGATCAACCCGTTCCACACGGCGCGCGCCTCGTCGTAACCGGGGTGGGCGCGATCGATCACCTCACCGTGCAGCGAGGAGCGGAGCCGCTCGGTCAGTGCGTGCTCATGTGTCTGTGCCTGTGGCTCTGCCTGTGCCTGTGTTTGTGCCGGTGTCTGTGCCTCTGCCTGCCCGCTCGCCATGGGTCTCACCTCTCCCGGTGCGAGCTGCCCGTCTCCCAACCTAAGCCGGGGTGGAGACGGGCGCATCGCGGCGGGACGGTGTTGATCCGCCCTGCCTGACCTCGGGCGACGGCGTCACACCCCGACTCCCATCGACAAGCAGCGGCCGACATCTCCCGGACCGGCGTCGCTGCCGACCATGCGGAGCGGTGCCTGGCGATGACCGAGGGGCTTTCGGGAGCACGCCGATCACAGCACAGCACGCGCTCTACCTGGTCCTGGACGAAATGATCAGCGCCTTGAGCCTGAAGCGGTCTTCGCACCCTCGAACGGGTCAGCCGGGCGAACCCGTGAGGGCGGTGCGTGCCAGGCCGCGCAGCCAGGTGTGTGCGGGGTCCGTGTCGTACCGCTGGTGCCACGACAGGTAGACGCGTGCCCGGGGCAGGTCGAGGGGCAAGGGGATCAGCGCCAGACCGAGGCGGGCGGCCACCGCGCGGGTCGTGGACTCCGGGGCCGTGAGGAGGAGGTCGGAGCCCTGTACGAACGCGAACGCGGCCGCCTCGGTCGGTGCGCTCACCACCACGCGGCGTGCCAGGCCGAGCTGTGCCAGAGCGCCGTCGAGGGCGTTGGTCAGCCGTCCGCGCCGGGAGACGGTGATGTGCTCGGCGGCGGCGTAGGCGGCGGCGGTGACGGACTTCCGGCGGGCGAAGGGGTGTTCCGCTCGCACGACGAGGACATGACCGGTGTCGGCGACCTGCTCCGCGCGGATGTCGGAAGCACTCGGGCGGTTCGCGTTCGCCTCCAGGTCGACCTCGCCGCGACGCAGCTCGGGGGTGTCGGTACTCGATTCCGCGAGGAACCGCAGTCGCACGCCGGGCGCCTGCTCCCGCACGGCCGCGAGGAGCGCCGGGCCGCTCACGGCGACCAGTGCGTCGTGCCAGCGGAGGGTGAAGGTGCGCTCCAACGTGCGGAGGTCCAGTTCCCGGCTCGGCGCCAGGACGCCGTGCACCTGCTGCAGCAGCTCATGGACCTGTTCCCGGACGGCGATCGCGTACGGCGTCGGAGTCATCGTGCGCCCCGTGCGCACCAGGATCTGATCCCCCGTCGCGCGCCGCAGCCGACCGAGGCTCCGGCTCATGGCGGGCGCGGTGACATGCAGGCGGTCGGCGGCCGCCGTCACACTGCCTTCCTCCAGCAGGGCATCGAGCGCGGTGAGCAGATTCAGGTCCAGTTGCATGACAGTCATCCTAGCCGTGCATCACATGCACTTGCTGTTAATGATCCGGCTCCCTACCTTCGACGTGCGGGCATCAAGCACACGTGCAGCGCCCGAGTCGACGCCTACACCCCCCAGTTCTCGACGGGAGTACCGCCATGCCCGAACCGACGGACCAGAGCACCGGTAGCGCCTCCACCCCCCTCGCATCGGATGAGGACCTGCTCGCCCGGACCGTGCTCGCGGTGAACGCTGCGGGCTCGGCCCTGCGCGAGCGCTTCGGCGACGTCGTCCCCTACGACACCCGCGAGGAGCTGATGCGGGCACTCGCCGCCAACGACAAGGCGGCCCTGGACATACTGCGCCCCCGTCTGGCGGAGGTGCGCCCGGTCGCGGGCTGGGTCGAGGACAAACTCGCAGGCGGGGCCCTCCCGAACGGCGAGTGGTGGATCGTTGATCCGGCCGAGGGCAACGTCAATCACCTGCACGCCCTGCCGGACTGGGCAGTCACGGCGACCCTCGTACGCGACAACCAACCGGTGCTCACCGCCGTGCACCTGCCGCTGACCGGTGAGACCTACACCGCGCTCGCGGGCGGCGGAGCCCACGTGAACGGCCGGCCGCTCCGCGTTGCCCTCACAGCGAACCTCACCCTCGCGCTGGTGGCCACGAGCCAGGCAAGGCCCGACGAAGACGAGAATGTCGTGCGCCGTATCGGCGATTCGATCACCGCGATGCTCTTCGACGCGCTCGTCGTACGTACGTCGGTGCCCGCCACACTCCACCTGCTGAACGTGGCCGCCGGACGGATCGACGCCTTCTGGCAGTTTGCCGGGGCCCGCGCGGACCTGCTGCCCGGGGCGCTGCTGGTCGCCGAGGCCGGCGGACGGATCTCCGACGCCGAAGGCCGCCCCTGGACGCCCGGCAGCGACAGTTTCCTGGCCGCCGCACCGGGCGTACACGCGGAAGCCGTCACCACGCTCTCGAAGTAGCCGTTCACGACCACCGTGAGCACAGCAGCGGAAGGACAGATCCTCATGACCACGATCGGCATACTGGGAAACGGCCGCGTCGGCGGCAGCCTGGCCACGGCGCTCACCCGCGCCGGGCACCAGGTCGGCGTGGCGGACCGCTCGCCGGGCTCCGCCGCCGATGTCGCCCTGAGTGCTCGCCTCGTCATCAACGCCACACCGGGCGCCGGCTCGCTGGAACGCCTCTCGGCGCTGCGCGAGGAGTTGCAGGGCAAAATCCTCGTCGATGTCTCCAACGCCACCACCGACGGACCGGACGGACTGCCGACCGACCTGATCTACCCCGGCTCGAGCCTCGCCGAGCATCTCCAGGAAGCGCTCCCCGGCACGCACGTCGTCAAGACGCTCAACACGATGCTGTTCACGGTGATGACCTCACCCGCGACGCTCGCGCAGGCGCCGACAGTGTTTCTTTCCGGTGACGAACCGGGAGCCAAACGCGTGGTGCGAGGGCTCCTGGGGGACCTGGGATGGCGCGACGCGTGGATCACCGACCTGGGTGGCATCGAGACGGCGCGGGCTGCGGAGGCGGCGGTCCTGTTCGTGCCGCACGTGATCCGTTCCACCGGGTTCACGCCCTTCGCCGTCTCCATCGCCCGCTGACCTGCTCCGGATGGCCGGGTGGCCGGACGGCCGGGTGGCGCACGGCGGTGAAGGCGCCAGGTCGAGGCGGGTCGACGTCACCGCATCGAGGGGAGCCGACGGGTGGCGCACTCCGCGGGCTCAGTGCTCGCAGAGGGAGAATTCGCGTTCGTAGAGCTGCTCGTTGTGCTCGGCGACGAAGAACTTGCGCTCCTGCATGAGTTCCTCGCGGTATCGCTTGGCGTCGTCGAGCGTCATGGTGGAGGTGGCGGACCACGGTTGCTGCGGGGGAACGTCGGACGTCGAAACGATTCGTCGCAACGGATCCACGAGGAAGAACGCGAGGATCTTGCGGTGACCCGGCCGCGCGGGATCCTCCAGGCGGAACGATCCCACCCGGTGCTGCAGGATGTTGGGGAAGGCCAGGCAGCGGCCCGCCGGAGTCGCGGCCGATCCGAGCACCTGGTTCAGCGCGTCCTCGTCCTCCAGGCCGTAGACCTCGCGCAGGCCGTCGTCGTCGTTCTGCTCGTAGTCCGGGTCGTCGAGTGCCGTGCGGAAACTCAGCCGGCTCTCGGTGATGTTGTCGCTGTCCCAGTAGTAGATGCCGGTCGACACGATCCGCTCGTTCAGCATGCCCTCGACGTGCCAGGAACCACCGGGGTACTCAGGGTTCTCGGGCGTGAGGTGAACGGTGGCGAGTTTGACGATGACCTGGAGGCCGCGGCCGCGCAGGTCGACCCGGGCCGAGGGCTCCGGCGGCTCGGGGGGCGTGAACGCGGGGGCGTCCGGGACGACCGGGCGGCGGTTCTCCCACCAGTCGTCAAGGGCCTGCTCCCACGCTCGACAGGCCTCCGAGTAGGCCGCCTCGTCGCTGAAGTCGTCCTTGTGGGGATACATCGGCTTCGATTCGTACCATCCGTACGGATCGGCCTCGATCCGCAGGGGTCGCGGCTGGCGCAGGTCGGTGAGCACGTTCTCCCAGAGCGGGCGCATGCGCGCGACCAGGTCCGGCAGGACGGCGGCCAGTTCCCCGTGCTTCTCGGGATGGACGTTGTTGACGTACGAACGGAAGGTGACCTGTCCGTCGTCACTGACGTCGACGTCCGTGGGAAGCCATTGGAAGCGTTCCGAGAATTCGTGCTGCGAGTAGCGGTCCGTCGGGTTCTGCCAAGCCTCTTCGGGTGCGCCGCTGACTCCCCTGACCAGGCAGAACAGCGAAGGATGCACCAGATCGAGAACCTGGCCGGCGGATCCCGGATGCCAGTCCAGCTCTGCCTCGGGCACCTCTTCGAGCACCTTGACGGCATCCCGCAACCGCGACCTGAGGGCGTCGTCGACCAAGGCGTCCGACTGCCACACTCCGTCCACGGCGGAGACTTCGATGCCGCTTCGCTCGTCGCGCAGCGCGGCGTAGTGCGCGAGTTCGGCCATGACGTAGCGGACCTGCGCTTCGGTCAGACCCTGGGCGACCGCTTCCCGCGTCCACTTCGCGACGATGCCGGGATCGGTCATCTTGTCGAACCACCCCGGCTTCGCCCGTATGTGTGCGCTGCACTCCATCATCTGCAGCTCCCGCACGGTCCGGGGCGTGGCGAACGGCAGGGAACGGGACGCGTGAAAGGGCAGCGCGAACGCGGACGAGCTGGTCAAGTGCCTTGATCCTTCGAGTCGGTGTGCGGTGGCGGGAAGGATACGTCAGCTCACTGACACCGCCGGGCGAAGGACCGCTTCGGCCTGAAAAGTTGAACGCGTTCAAATCGTCTGCGAAGATGGACCGGCCAGGGTGCGCCGCACCCGGCAGGGGAGGGACGAGTGCCATGACGAGTTCGCTGCTGACGCCGAAGAGACGCGTCCCCGTCGACGCCGCACCGGACGCCATGGGGAGTACGGCTCCGACGGCCGTACTCGACTGGACCGACGACCGTGTCGCGACCCTGGTCCGCAGCATCGGCGCTGCGGGGGTTCTCGAAGATCGAGAAGTCGGCTCCCGGGCCGGTGAACGACTCGACACCCTCCGGCGGGCCCACCGGGCGATCACGAGCGCGGTGCGCCCGGTCTACTCCGTGCAGGACGAGCGACCGGTGTCCGAGGTGCTGCGCCGGGGCCGCGGTTCGTGCAGCCAGCGGCTCGCGGTGCTGGAGGCGGTGGCCAGGGCGAGCGGCATCGCCACCCGGGTCCGGGGCCTGCTGCTGGACGGAGCGTTCTGGTACCCGCGCTTCCCGCGCATGCGGCAGATCGTGCCCGACTGCGTGGTGCTGGCTTGGCCGGAGTTCCTCGTCGAGGCGGAGGCCGAGGCGGCCACGCACGGCAGGTGTGAGGGCGGCCAGGTACGCGAGCGCTGGTTGACGGCGTCCGAGATCTTCGGTGACCTGAACCGGTTGAGTCGAGAGGCAGGCGGCGGATTCAGCAACAGCGGATCGGAGACGCTGTTCGAGGCACTGTCGCGAACAGCGCTCGACTGGGACGGAGTCACCGTCTGCCCGACCGCGACGATCACCGAGGACGCCGCAACTGTGGGCACCGGCACGGGGACCGGCGAGCGCGTCGACGCGAGAACCTGCGACCTGTCGTCCTACGTCGTCGCGGATCTCGGCCGCTTCGGTTCCCGCGACGAGCTCTTCGCGCGATACGGCCAGACCCTCTGCCCGGCGGCCAGGGTGCTGGCCGAACCGATTCTGGGACGCTGGGCCGCGGGAGCTCGTACCGGAGTGCCGAAGGAGCAGTAGAGGCCCGCCACCTCATCCGCACGGAGCTTGCGGATGGGGGAGTCGCAGGACTCCGTCCACCGTGCGTCCGGTCCGTGCCTCCTGGGCGAGCACGGCCAGCCGCTGCAACAGGCTGTGCCCCTCGCACAGTACGGTCTCGTGCCCGCCGTAGGACTGCAGGTTGAGCACGGCGGCCTCGACGTGGCGGATCTCGCTGACGAGCATCGGGACACCCTCAGCGCCGGAGGCGAGTGCGGCGCCGGCGCGGGCGTAGAGGACGGGGAGCACCTCCGCCCCGCTGGCGTTGCGGATCGTCCGGGCGTCCGCGTCGCCGGCCGACTCCAAACGCTCCCTGGCGTGCTCGATCACCCGGGTCAGCATCCGGTAGTCGGCGTGGGCCAGTTCGAACGCCCGCTGATCCGTCACTGCTCGTGGTGCGGGTGCAGACCTTCTTCGTCTCCGCCCCCAAGGCATAGCTGGCCCCCCATCCGATCAACCAAGGCGGTGCGTAGCGTCCTGCAGCGGATGGCGAGAACCACCGCTGCCGGTGGAGCCTCTCGATCGCGCCGGCCGGTGCCGGCGCCCGGCCCGTGCGGCAGCAGCGCGCGACGGCCCGGGACGGTAGGGCGCGCCCTCCCGAGCAGGGCCCCGACCGGTCATTCCGTGAAGGTCTTACGAAAGCAGAGCGACAGGAACGATCGTGAGTAACCACGCACACACTACTGCGCCGGGCGGGAAATCGCTTGCCACATGACATCTTTTCCCACGCCTGGAGAAAAGCCCAAGTACGGCCTGCCCTTTGAGGGCTGAGGAGTACGTCGAGCTCATGGAACGGGGGGGGGGCGCCCGGGCGAGTGGATCCCGCCCAGTGGGCGATGCCTGGTCTGCGACGATGGCGCCATGGACGAGGACGTCATTCCCGTTCTCCGCGTCGAGGACGCTGCGGCGGCGGTCGCCTGGTACGAGCGCCTGGGCTTCTCACGGCAGTGGGAACACCGCTTCGAGCCGGGACTGCCGGCGTTCGTCGAGGTGAGTCGGGGCGAGATGCGGTTGTTCCTGTCGGAGCACCTGGGCGACGCCCGCCCCGACACGTTGGTCTGTCTCCGGGTACGGGATGTGGACGCCGTCGCCCGCGAGTTCGGCGTACCGGTGGACGACGCCCCGTGGGCGCGTGAGATCGAACTGCGGGACCCCGACGGCAATCGGCTGCGGATCGGCACGCCCGTCGCATGAGGGCCCTCGCCGGCCGGGAGTCGAGAGCGTCCCGGCGGCGCGGCCCCGGCGAGGACCGCGCCGCGTGGTCGCTGCCCGTGCGCACGGGAAGGAAGATGCGCCGGCGGGACTCGTGCAGCCGCTAACCCTGCTTGATCGCGGAGATGTCGAACTCCAGGACGATCTTGTCGCCGACGAGTACGCCGCCGCCCTCCAGCGCCGCGTTCCAGGTCACGCCGAACTCCTTGCGCGAGATGGTCACCGAGCCCTCCAGGCCGACGCGCAGGTTGCCGAAGGGGTCGACGGCGTTGCCGGTGTACTCGAAGTCGATGGTGACCGGCTTGGTCACGTCCTTGATGGTGAGGTCGCCGGTGACCCGGTACTCGGCGTCGGACAGCTTCTCGACCCTGGTGGTGCGGAAGACGATGTCCGGGTGGTTCGGAGCGTCCAGGAAGTCGTTGGTGCGCAGGTGCTGGTCGCGCTGCTCGACGCCCGTGTCGATGCTCTGCGCCTTGATGACCACCTCCCCGCTGGAGCGGGTGGGATCGGCGCCGTCCAGATGGGCGGTGCCCTCGAACTCGTGGAAGGCGCCGCGCACCTTGGTGACCATGGCGTGGCGGGCGACGAAGCCGATCCGGGTGTGGGCCGGGTCGAGGACGTAGTCCCCGGTGAGCTCGGGGATCGGAACAGTCATGGTGAGGAACCTCCGTAGGGTCCGGATCCGACGGCGGGCCGACAGGATCATTGCCGACCCACGCTAGGGGCGACGGCGATTCCTGCTCCGCCCAACGCGCACAGCCGCGGACGAATGCACCCTGACCGGTGATCCCGGGGCGGTCGAGCGCCACGGGAGGGCCCGTAGGGTACGCACCATGACGCTGGAACTCGTTCAGGTGAACTTCAAGGCGGGGGACGACTCGGCGCTCGGCCGGTTCTGGGCCGAGGCGCTCGGCTGGGGGGCCTCGAGTGAAGGACCGGGGGTCACCAACCTGGAACCGGTGGGCTTCGACTGGCCGGACCCGTCCGCCGTCTGCGTCGATCTCGTCCGCGTTCCGGACCCGGAATCGGTGCGCTACCGCGTGCACCTGGAGCTCGCCACCGCCTCCGACACCCATCGGGCCGGGTTGATCGAGCGCCTCGGGGACCTCGGGGCGATGCCGGTCGGCGTGGGCCAGGGTGATGTGCCGTGGACGATGATGGCCGACCCCGAAGGCAACGTGTTCACCGTCCTGGAGCCCCGGGAGCTGTACCGGGACACCGGGCCCATAGCTGCGGTGGTCGTCGCCTGCGCCGATCCGCGGGCCATGGTCCGGTTCTGGGGCGAGGCGGTCGGCTGGACCGTCCACGAGCTGACCGACGACCGGGCCCTGCTGCGTTCCGCCCAGGGCGTCGGGCCGTTCCTGGAGTTCCGGCGGACGCCGGACGACAAGGTCGTGCGCAGCCGCATCCACCTCGATGTCATGTCCGACCCCGTCGGGGACCAGCTGAAGGAGGTCGCCCGGCTCGAACGCCTCGGCGCCACACGGGCCGACGTGGGTCAGGGAGACGTCTCCTGGATCGTCCTGGCCGACCCGGAGGGCAACGAGTTCTGCGTCCTGGGCCGGGGCTGACCAGGCGTTCCGCCGCTGACGGCCGAGGGCCCCGAACGCACCGAACGGCCCCGCTCGGGGCCGTCCGGCAGGGCGGTGCTGAGGACTCAGGGGTGGTCGGGCTGCTGCGCCGGAGGCACTCCGCCGCCCTCTCCTCCACCCTTGTCGCCCTTGTCGGTGCCGTGCGGGGTGCCGCCTCCACCGCCGCCCGACTGGGCCGCCTTCAACTGCTGACTGTCCTCGGGGGTGGCGGCTCCCTTGTCGTTGCGCCGAATCTCCGGCTGCTGCGGATTGGGCATGCCACGAACCTCCTCCTGGTGGTGCGAACTCCGGAGGACCGAGTGCCCAGGGAGCCGAGGGTGACGCACGGCGTCGTCGACGGATCGGGCCAAGGGGACGGTCGATCACCGGTTTCCGGTTGCCGGCCGCAGACCGGCCTCGTCCTCGTGTCAGGCGGTCAGTTCCCGCGTGACCTGGCGTGATGCCGTGACGCCTTGGCGCGGTTGCCGCACACGGCCATCGAGCACCAGCGACGCGTGCCGTTGCGCGACGTGTCGAAGAAGTGCAGTACGCAGGAGGGGTGCGCGCAGGCGCGGATCCGGTCCGGGGCGCGCAGCAGGTGCAGGTAGGAGTAGGCGGCGGTCCAGGCCGGGCCCCACGCGGGGTCCGGGAACCGCGTGACCTCGCCGGGCCCGTCGGCCGTCAGGGTGGGCCGTACGCAGCCGAACTCGAGGATCGCGTCCACACCGGACGCCCCCTGAGCGTCCCCGGGCCGGTCCACCGCCGACGCGATCGCGGCGCGGGCCGCCAGGAGGTGCTCGAGAGCCGCCTCGTCCGCGGTGAACCGCGCGTCGAGTGCATTGCTCGCCAGCCAGATCGCGAGCCCCCGGGTATCGGTGAGCAGGTCGTGCTCCACCCCGTCCTCCACCCAGCGGGTGTTCAGCAGATCCAGGGCGGTGGGTTCGCCCACGAGGGGGCGCGGATCGCGTGCGGTGGACGTACTCACTGACTCACCTTCTCACTCCGTCTAACCCCTCAATCGTACTTCAACGGTTGCACGCCCTCCGTCTAACCCTTAAAGTCTCGTTAAACGGTTAGCCGCAAAGGGCGGCTGCCGCGAGACGAGAGGGGTGTGTCCATGACGGTCGCCGAGGGACTCCGTACAGGGCATGTGGGCGTCAACGTCACGGACCTCGACCGGTCCCTGCGCTTCTACCGGGACGTCCTGGGCTTCGACGTCGTGAGGGAGAGCACGGAGGCGCACGGCGACGAGCGCTTCGCCTTCCTCGCGCGCGGCGGCCGGCTCGTTCTCACGCTCTGGCAGCAGGCCGGGGACGGCTACGAGCCCGGTCGCGCCGGTCTGCACCACCTGTCGTTCGAGGTCGACCACGTCGACGAGGTCCGGTCGCTGGAGGACTCGCTGCTCCGCCACGGGGCCCGCTTCGCGCACGACGGCGTGGTCGCCCACGACGAAGGCGCGTCCTCCGGCGGGATCTTCTTCTACGACCCCGACGGCGTCCGGCTGGAGATCTACGCCCCGACCGGCGTGGACCACACCTCCGCGCCCAGCGCCGAGACGCCGACCTGCGGCTTCTTCTGAGCCTGCGGTCGCACTCCCGGCCCCGGACCCACCCACAGGAGGAGATCGTGGACACCTACCGCCCCGGCTCGCGTCAGGTGCAGCAATGGCTCGGCCTCACCGAGGTCGCGGATCATGTCGGCCGGTCGATCGGGTCCGGCATCAAGCCGGTGGCCGCCGCGTTCCTCGAACTGCAACCGATGCTCGTCATCGGTGCGGCCGACGAGAACGGCGAGGTCTGGGCGTCGCTCCTGACCGGCCCGGCAGGTTTCGTACGGGCCACCGGGCCCACGTCGGTCTCGGTGCTCGGGGAGCCTTCCGCCGGCGATCCGCTCGCCAAGGTCCTGGCGCAGGAGGGCACCGCCGTCGGGACCCTCGCCCTCGACCCGCGCACGCGCCGCCGCATGCGGCTCAACGGGACCGCTCGCCCCACGGCCCGCGGAATCGCCGTCGAAGCCCGCCAGGTCTTCGCGAACTGCCCCAAGCACATCCGCCGTCGCGACCTGCTGCACCCCGCCGCCTCCCGGGAGGAAACCGCGCCCGGCGCGCGGGGGAGCACCGCACTCACGCAGGAGCAGCGGGCGTTCGTCTCCGCCGCGGACACGTTCTTCATCGCCACGGTCTCCCCCGACGGGGCGGAGGCCAGTCACCGAGGCGGTGACGCCGGCTTCGTGCGCGCCGAGTCGGCCCATGAGATCGTCTGGCCGGACTATGCGGGCAACGCCATGTTCCTGACGCTCGGCAACCTCGTCACCGACTCCCGGGCCGGCCTGCTGTTCCTGGACTGGACGACCGGCAGGACCCTCCAGGTCACCGGCAGCGCGCGGATCGACTTCACCGAGGACGGGTCCCGGTGCGTCCGTTTCACCGTCGGCGCCGTGGTGGATTCCCCCCGGGCCACGGGCCTGCGCTGGAAGGACGCGTGACCTGCTCCAGGGTCTTGGTTCCGGCCGCGTCCGGGCACCCGGTCGTTCGGGGGCCGGTGGCACTGCGGCGTTCCCGCGTCACCAACCGGTGTGCAGCAGGTGGTTGACGAGCAGAGCGACCAGCACCTGTGCGCACAGCCAGGCGCGCGCCCCGGTCAGGCAGGCGCACGCGGGAAGCAGCCACACCGCGAAGGGCAGCCAGATGCGTTCCGTCTCCGCCTTGCTCATGCCGGACAGGTCGGCGACGAGCAGCGCGAGGAACGCGGAACCCACCACGAGCGCGAGACGGGCCCGGGCCACGTCCTCGGGCGTCGCCGCGCCCCGCCGCAGCAGGGTCGGCGTGCCGGCGGCACGGACCAGACCCGCGGACGTGGCGAGACCGGTGATCACGACCGTGCAGGCCAGGTTGGCCCACACCCAGTAACCGTACGGACGGACTCCTCCCGCCCCTTCGTAGTACCGCGTGACCAGCAGTCGGTACGCCTCCCACCAGTCGAAGCCGGCCAGCGTGAACAGCGTGGGGACGACCGCCGCCCCCGCCGCGAGGGCCGCCACCAGCAGGGGCCGGGCCCGCAGCGCACGGCGTCCCAGGACCAGCACGCTCGCGGCGATCAGGGCGAACAGCGTCAGGCCGTAGGAGAGGTAGCACGTGAGGCCGAACAGCAGACCGGAGGCCGCCGCGGCCCCGACCGAGCGCCGGGTGACGGCCACCGCCAGCAGGGCCACGGCCCACGCGGCCACCGCCGTGAAGTACGCGTCGGCCGACGTGCCCATCCACACCGCGGCCGGAGCGAACACCAGGAAGGGAGCCGCTCGGCGCGCGAGGTCTTCGGAGGCCAGCGCGCGCACGGCGACCAGCACCGCCGCGCAGGCACTGGCGCCCACGGTGATGCACCAGGCCCCGGCCCAGCCGCCCCCGTGCAGGCCGATCCTGTCCAGCAGGACGAAGGTCACGGTGGCGGCGGGCGGGTGACCGGCGACATGGGCGGGCCAGTTGTCGGGGGAGTGCAGCAGGATGTGCCGGGAGAACTCGTCCAGCGCTGCCGGGATGTCATGGAAACGGCCGATCACCTGAAGGTACTCGTGACGCGTCGTCAGGCGGACGGCGACGCCGTCGTGCAGGCCGTCGATCAGGGCCAGGGACCAGATCCACGCCATCGACGCCGCCCAGGCGCCCAGGGCCAAGGACCGCCAGGACAGGCGGGCCGCCACCCACGGCCCGGCCGCCACGCCGGCTGCCGCCAGGAGGACGGCCGCGGGGGTGCCGGGGCCGGCGTGAGGGTCGAAGTGGGCCAGCAGCGGGGGCCAGCCGACTCTCAACGTGTCACGGAAGTCGTCGATGTGGCGTCCCACGACGGCCGCCGCTGCCACGAGCAGGGCGGCGAAGGCGGCGGAACACAGATCACGAACAGATGCGCGGTTCACCGGCGCAACGCTAGGGCGGGGCACCCCACGGGGGACGGGCTCAGCGGGCGACGTCAGCGGTCCGTAAGACACTCGGGCGCGGGCGGCCCGGTCGCTGTCGCGCCGTGCGGGGACGTCCGCACCCGGTAAGGATTTGCCTGTTCCCGCGCCCGCGCTCGGGCAGTGGGATGGGAGGCATGAGACCACGCTTGCTCCCGCCCCGGTTCACCGGCAGGCTCCACGACCCGCGTACGGCGACCGTCCTCGGCCGCTGGCTCGGGGCCGCCTTCGCGGTGTGCTTCGCCACCGGGCTGATCAGTCACGGCATGCAGCACCCCCCGTCCTGGCTGTCCGGGTTCCCCAGCCGCCCGGTCGGGGCATACCGGTTCACGCAGGGCCTGCACGTCGCCTCCGGCATCGCGGCCGTCCCGCTGCTCCTCGCCAAGCTGTGGACCGTCTACCCGAGGCTGTTCACCTGGCCGCCCGTCCGCTCCCCGCGCCACGGCCTGGAACGCCTGTCGGTCGGTCTGCTGGTGGGGGCTGCCGTCTTCGAGGTGGCGACCGGACTGCTCAACACGGCCCAGTGGTACCCGTGGCCGTTCTCGTTCGTCCCCGTGCACTACGCCATGGCCTGGGTGGTCACCGGATCACTGGTTCTGCACGTCGCGGTCAAGGCCCCCGACATCGGGCGCCATTGGAGTCGGCGGTCGGCCGGCACGCTCGCTCTGCCCGCCGAAGACGCCCGCAACCGGCGCTCGTTGCTGACCGCGGTGGGCGCGGCGGTCGGCGCGGTGACGGTGACGACCGTGGGCCAGTCCTTCACCCCCTTGAAGGGCCTCGACCTCCTCGCCCCGCGCCACCCGGACCAGGGGCTGCAAGGGCTGCCGGTCAACCGGACCGCCGCGGCGGCCGGTGTCGGTGCCGTCGCCGAGGACGGCTACCGGCTCAGGGTCGACGGCCCCCGCCCCGCAGTCCTGACCCTGACCGACCTGCGCCGACTGCCGCAGTACGAGGCGGAGTTGCCGATCGCGTGCGTGGAGGGCTGGAGCAAGTCGGCGCACTGGGGCGGGGTGCGGATCCTCGACCTGCTGGAGCGGGCGGGCGCACCGGCTCACGCCCGTGTCCGCGTGGTCTCCCTGCAGACACGCGGGGGGTACCGGGTGTCCGAGCTGGACGCCGCGCACGCCCGCGACCCGCTGACCCTGCTCGCCCTGCGCCTCGGCGGCGAGGAACTCGCCCCCGATCACGGGTACCCGGCCCGCCTGATCGCCCCGAACCGGCCGGGTGTGCTGCAGACCAAGTGGGTCTGCCGGCTGGAGGTGCTGACATGACCGTACGGCTGGTGCGTCTGCTGACGGGCCTGATCGGCCTGGCCCTGCTGGGGACGGGTGTGTCCCTGCTGCTGGAGGTGCGAGACCCGGCGGGCGTGTGGGTGTGGCTGGGGGCCGCCGTGCTGCTGCACGACGCGTTGATCGCCCCCCTGGTGCTCCTGATCGGCATGGTCGCGGTGCGCGGCGCCGCGCGTGGAGCCGTCCGCGGCGCGCTGCTGGTGGCCGGTGCGCTGACCGCGATCGCCCTGCCGCCCCTGCTGCGCCCCGGGCCCCGCGCCAACCCGTCGGTGCTGCCGCTGGACTATCCGCGCAACCTGGTGCTCTGCCTGCTGAGCGTGGCTGCGGTGACCCTCCTGCTGGTTCTGGCCCGCACGGTGCGCCGCGGCCGGCACGATCCGCCCCGCAGGGACGACGCCGCGACCGGAGGTATTACCGACTCCTGACGCCCCCGGCCCGGGCGCCCCGGGCAGCGTCCCGCGGCCGTACGGTCGCAGGCATGAGGATCCTGGTCACCGGAGGCGCGGGCTTCATCGGCTCGCACATCGTCGACGCCCTCCTGCGTCGGGGCGACGACGTGCGTGTGCTCGACGCGCTGCTCCCCGCAGCCCACCGCGTCCCGCCCGCGCTTCCCGGGGACGTGGACTTCCGCCACGCCGACGTCCGCGACGCCGAAGCCGTCGCGGACGCCCTCGCCGGCGTGGACGCCGTCCTGCATCAGGCCGCCATGGTCGGGCTGGGCAAGGACTTCCTCGACGCCCCCGACTACGCCGGCTGCAACGACCTCGGCACGGCCGTCCTCCTCGCCGAGATGACCAGAGCCGGCGTCGCGCACCTGGTACTGGCCGGTTCCATGGTCGTCTACGGCGAGGGCCGCTACACCTGCCCGCTCCACGGCCATGTGCGGCCGGGGCCGCGGATGGTGGACTACCTGGAGGCGGGGCGGTTCGAGCCGCCGTGCCCGCGGTGCGGTGCGCAGCTGGCCCCCGGCCCGGTCACCGAGGACGCCCCCGCCGACCCGCGCAACGTCTACGCGGCGACCAAACTGGCCCAGGAGCACCTCGCGGCGTCCTGGGCCCGGGCGACCGGGGGACGTGCGGCCGCGCTGCGCTACCACAACGTGTACGGGCCCGGCATGCCCCGGGACACCCCGTACGCGGGAGTGGCCTCGCTGTTCCGGTCCGCGCTGGAGAGGGGGCAGGCGCCGCGTGTGTTCGAGGACGGCGGGCAGCTGCGGGACTTCGTCCACGTGCGCGATGTCGCCGAGGCGAACCTCGCGGCGCTGGCCGGGCTCAACACCCTGCCGGAGGGAGGGGCGCGCGCCTACAACGTGGGCAGCGGCGAGCCGCACACGGTGGGGGAGGCCGCCGCCGCTCTCGCCGCGGCCCGCGGCGGCTGCGCGCCGGTGGTGACGGGCGAGTACCGGCTGGGCGACGTCCGGCACGTCACCGCCTCCTCGCAGCGGCTGCGCGAGGAGCTGCGCTGGAAGGCGGAGGTGCCGTTCGCCGAGGGCATGGCCGAGTTCGCCACGGCACCGCTGCGGGGCGACTGACCGGGTCGACCGGCCCCGGGGGTCTTCCCCCGGCGGCCGGCCGGGGGAGGACCCGTCCTCAGGCGGTGGCGGGCAGGCGCACTTCGAAGCGGCACCCGCCGGGGACGTTGTGCACCGCCGCCTGGCCCCGGTGGGCCTCGACGATGCCGCGCACGATGGCCAGGCCGAGCCCCGCCCCGGCCGGCGGGGTACGGGCGTCGGTTCCCCGCCAGCCCGTGTCGAAGACCCGCGGCAGGTCCTCGGGCGCGATGCCGCCGCAGGCATCGGTGACCGCGAGGACGACGTCACCCGACTCCTTCCTCGCGGAGACGGCGACCGTGCCGTCGGCGGGGGTGCGGTGGATGGCGTTGACCAGGAGGTTCGTCAGCACCCGGGTCATCTCGCGGCCGTCCACCTCGACGGGAACGGGCTCCACGCCGTCGCCGACCAGCCGCACGCCGTGCTCCTTGGCCAGGGCGTCCGCCCCGGCCAGCGCGTCGTCGACGAGGTCGTACACCGACATGCGGGTCCTG
Source organism: Streptomyces sp. NPDC003456 (assembly GCF_042878735.1). Lineage (NCBI taxonomy): Bacteria > Bacillati > Actinomycetota > Actinomycetes > Kitasatosporales > Streptomycetaceae > Streptomyces > Streptomyces sp. NPDC003456. The sequence goes on along the minus strand of NZ_JBIAOK010000001.1, from coordinate 476,027 downwards.
CTCAGCGTCAGGACGCCCGCCTGGATGCGGGAGAGTTCGAAGAGGTCGCCGACCATCTCGCTGAGGCGGCCCACCTCCGCGCGCATCCGGGCGTGGTACACGTGCGGATCCGCGACCATGCCGTCCTCCAGCGCCTCCGTCATCGCCTGGAGCCCCGCCAGAGGGGTTCGCAGATCGTGCGAGATCCAGGCGACCAGCTCCCGGCGGGACTCCTCCAGCGCGCGCTCCCGTGCGCGGGAGGCGGCCAGCTTCGCGCTGGTCTCGGCCAGTTCCCGTCCCAGCTCGGCGAGTTCCGCGGTGGGCGCGCCGGCCGGCGGGGTGAAGACGCCCTCCTCACCGAGCGTGCGGGTGGCCCGCGCCAGCGCCCGGCTTCCTCGTACGACACTCCTGCCCAGGACGAGGGCGACGGCCAAAGACACGACCGCGGCGATCGAGCAGACCATCGTCACGACCCGCAGATCGTGGTCGGAGAGCAGCATCGCCCAGGCCACGAGCATCGTCCCGGCGAGCATCGCGACGACCGTGACACCTGCGACGACGGCGAGCGAGGCCGTGAGGGAACGGTTGCGCAGCAGCCTCAGCACCGCTGTGCCCAGCAACCCGGCGGCCACCGCGCCGACCGTCGCGTACAGAACGATCAGCGCGGTGTCACGCCACATCGTGCGCTCCTTCCGACGGCGCCGCGTCGAAGCGGTACCCCACGCCCCACACGGTGCTGATCAGCCGCGGCCGTGCCGGATCCTCCTCGATCTTCGCCCGCAGCCTGCGCACATGGACGGTCACCGTGGACAGATCGCCGAACTCCCACCCCCACACCCGGTGCATCAGGTCCTCGCGGCTCGTGGCCTGCCCGGGATGGCGCAGGAAGTACTCCAGCAGGTCGAACTCGCGCAGGGTCAGCAGCAGTTCGCGCCCCCGCAGGGTGGCCCGGCGGGCCGAGGGATCCAGGACGAGTGACCCGGCCCGCATCTCACGGGCGGTGCCGCCGTCGCGGCCCTCGGTGGGTGCGGTCGCGGCCCTGCGCAGCACGGACTGCACGCGCAGCACCAGTTCCCGCGGGCTGAAGGGCTTGGTGACGTAGTCGTCCGCCCCGATCTCCAGGCCGAGGATGCGGTCCTCCTCGTCGCCGCGCGCCGTCAGCATGATGACGGGCACCGGGCCGTGGCCGCGGATCCGGCGGCACACCTCGAAGCCGTCCATGCCGGGCAGCATCAGGTCGAGCACCACCAGGTCCGGCAGGTCGGCGGCGACGGCCGCGACCGCGGCCGGACCGTCCCCGGCCACCGTGACGGCCAGGCCGGCCTGGGTCAGGTACGAGGCGACGACTTCCACGATGGTCGGGTCGTCATCGACGACCAGTACGCGTTTCACACCTACGAGTCTGGCACCGGGCGGCCACACGTACCGCACACGCGCAGCAGACGTCAGCGAACCGTAAGCGGCAGCCGACGTCAGCGATCCGTAAGACCTCGAAGTCCCTTATGTCCGTGGTGTGTTCGTAGGGTGAGTCGCGTGATCGACGACTCCCCGACCCCTCCCGACCGTGTCGACGTGGTGCTGCCCTGCCTGGACGAGGCGGCGGCCCTGCCCTGGGTGCTGAGCCGGATCCCGCCCCACTGGCGCGCGATCGTGGTCGACAACGGCAGCACCGACCGCTCCGCCGAGATCGCCCGGGCCCACGGGGCCCACGTGGTCACCGAGCCGCGCCGCGGCTTCGGCGCCGCCTGCCACGCCGGCCTGACCGCGGCCACGGCCGACGTGGTCTGCTTCTGCGACTGCGACGCCTCCCTCGACCCGGCCCTGCTGCCCCGGCTGGTCGCACCCCTCACCGACGGCACCGCCGACCTGGTCCTGGGGCGACGGCGCCCGACCACCTTCCGGGCGTGGCCGCCGCACGCCCGCCTGGCCGGCCTCGAACTCGCCCGCCTGATCCGCCGCCGCACCGGCGTGCGCCTGCACGACCTGGGCCCGATGCGGGCAGCGCGCCGTGCCGGACTGGTGGCGCTGGACCTGACGGACCGGCGCTCCGGCTACCCCCTGCAGATGGTCGTCCGCGCGGCCGACGCCGGATGGCGCGTGCAGGAGACGGACGTCCCCTACCACCCGCGCACCGGCCGTTCCAAGGTCACCGGGACCTGGCGCGGCACCTGGCAGGCCGTCCGGGACATGCGCCGCGTCCTGGACGAACCCCCCACGGCGGCCGCGGCGCACGACGGGGGAGGGGCGCGATGAACCTGCCGACCCTGCTGGTGATCGCGAAGGAGCCCCTGCCGGGCCGGGTCAAGACACGGCTGACCCCGGCCTGGACCCCGCGGCAGGCCGCCGCACTGGCCGAAGCGGCGCTGGCCGACACCCTGCGCACGATCGCCCGCGTGCCCGCGGCGCGCCGGGTGCTCGTCCTCGACGGCTCCCCGGGACCGTGGCTGCCGGCCGGCTTCGACGTCGTCCCGCAGACCTCCGGGACGTTGGACGAACGCATCGCCGCCGCGTTCACCGGGTGCCCGCCCGGCCCTGCCGTCCTGGTGGGCATGGACACGCCCCAGCTGACGCCCGAACTGCTCACCCGCGTCACCTGGGACGACACCGACGCCTGGTTCGGTCCGGCCGCCGACGGCGGCTTCTGGGCCCTGGGACTGAGGACCCCGGCCGGAGCCGATCACCTGGTCAAGGGAGTGCCCATGTCCACGCCCCGCACCGGGTCCGTGCAGCGCCGGCGCCTCGTCGACGCCGGCCTCGCCGTACGGGACCTGCCCGTCCTCCGGGACGTCGACACCGCCGAGGACGCCCACCTGGTCGGCGCGCTCTGCCCCGCCGGCTCGTTCTTCGCCACGGCACTGCGCGCCCTGCCCGAGGCGGTCCGGTGACCGGCACCGGCGCCCCGCCGCTGCGTCCCGGGCGTCTGTCTCCCCCGGAGCCCCGGAGCGTCCCCCGGGCACGACAGCCGCGGCCGCCGGAGACCTCCCCACCCGCACCGCCGGGACCGTGGATCGACGACCCCTACGACCTCGCCGTCCACGCCGGCCGGGGTCCGCTGTTCCTGCGCTCCCTCACCGACGCCGCCGCCGGCGACGAGCGCCTGCTGCCCCTGGACGTCGAGGGGTGGTGCGCACCGCCGGACCGGGGTGACAGGAGCGTCCTGCACCGCTGCGAAGGCCCGGTCCTGGACATCGGTTGCGGACCGGGCAGGCTCGTGGCCGCTCTGACCGGCCGGGGCGTACCGGCGCTGGGCATCGACGTCAGCCCCGCGGCCGTCGCCCGCACACGCCTCCTGGGTGGCGCCGCCGTACGGCGGTCCGTCTTCGAGCGCCTGCCCGGTGAGGGGCGGTGGCCGACGGCCCTGCTCATGGACGGCAACGTGGGGATCGCCGGCGATCCCGTCGCGCTGCTGGCCCGGACCCGCCGGCTCACGGCCCCCGGGGGGCTCCTCCTCGCCGAGGCGCTCGCCCAGGACGTCGACGAGCGTCTGCTGGTGCGGATCGAGGACGCGAACGGCCGGCACGGCCTGCCCTTTGCGTGGGCGCGCCTGGGAGCAGCGGCCCTGCTCGGCGCGGCCCGGGCCGCCGGCTGGACCGCGGCCGACCGGTGGACGCTCGGCGCGCGCTGCTTCCTGGCCCTGCGCAACACCCCGCACGCCGGGCCGGGGACGGTCGCGGGAGGGCGGCTGCCCGGCTGAGCGGGTGCGCCCCGGACCCGGACGCGCCGGCCGGCCGGGCGCGCTCGCGCGGCGCCCGGCCGGCCGGCAGGTGCGGTCAGCTCTGCGGCATCAGCACGGTGTCGATGATGTAGACGTTGGCGTTGGCGGTCTTCACGTTGCCGCAGACCACCTTGGCCGAGTCGTTGACGGTGTAGGACTCGCCGGATCCGGACGTCGTCAGCTTGGACTTCTCCAGGGTCTCGAAGGAGCCGTTCTCCAGGTCCTTCGGGGCGAGCTTCTGGCCCACGACGTGGTAGGTGAGGATCTTGGTCAGCTGCTCCTTGTCGTTGAGCACCTTGTCCAGGTCGGCCTTGGGGATCTTGGCGAAGGCGTCGTTGGTGGGCGCGAAGACGGTGATGTTCTCCGCGTTGTTGAGGGTGTCGACCAGGCCGGCCTTCTTCACCGCGGTGACCAGGGTGGACAGCGCCGGGTTGTTGGAAGCGGCGGTGGCCACGGGGTCCTTGGCCATGCCGTCGAAGGAACCGGCACCGTCCTCGGGGACGGAGGCGCAGGCGGGGCCGAAGGGCGCGTCCGCGGCGGACGGGCCGGAGTCCGCCATGGCGTCGTCGGAGGCGGGCGCGGACGCCGACGCCTTGGTGTCGGAGTCGGCCTTCGACGAGCTGCCGCCGTCGTCGGAGCAGGCGCTCAGCGCGAGGGGGAGGAAGGCCGCGGCTGCGACGGCGGTGGCGATGCGGCGGATACGGGTGTTCACGTGGTTCTCCTGATGATCGAGCGGCTGTCTGCCGCTGTCGGGTGAAAGGGAAAAGGAAATGGTTCGGGGGGTCACTCGACGGTCACCACGACGGAGTGGCGGCCACTGGCGCCGTCGGGGACCGTGCGGGTGCGTTCTGCGGTCTGCACCTGACCGGTGCGGTCGGTGGCGCGGACGGTGAGGGTGTGCGCGCCCCTGGTCGCCCGCCAGGGGAAGGACCACTGGCGCCAGGTGTCCCGGGTGTCCTCGGCGGCCAGGGTGGCCTCCTGCCAGGGGCCGTCGTCCACGCGGAGCTCGACCCGGTCGATGCCGCGGGACTGGGCCCAGGCGACGCCGGCCACCATCACCGTCCCGGCCTTCGGGCGGGCGAAGGGTTTCGGGGTGTCGATCCGCGACTGGGTCTTGACGGGCGCCTCACGGGCCCAGTCGCGCCGGACCCAGTAGGCGTCGTAGGCGTCGAACGTGGTCAGTTCGATGTCCTCGATCCATTTGCAGGCCGACACGTATCCGTACAGACCCGGCACGAGCATGCGGACCGGGAAGCCGTGCTCGAAGGGCAGGGGTGCGCCGTTCATGCCGAGGGCGAGCATCGCGTCGCGGCCGTCCATGACGTCCTCGACGGGGCTGCCGATGGTCATGCCGTCCACCGAGCGGGCCACGAGCTGGTCGGCCCGGCCCCCCTTCGACGGCGGCACGACACCGCACTCCGCCAGGAGGTCCGCCAGCCGGACGCCGATCCAGCGGGCGTTGCCGACGTACGGGCCGCCGACTTCGTTGGACACACAGGTGAGCGTGATGTGACGTTCGATCAACTCCCGTGCGAGCAGGTCGTCGAGGGACAGGGTGAGCGGGCGTCGCACTCCGGTGCCGTGGATGCGCAACCGCCAGGCCCGGGCGTCGACCTTGGGCACCACCAGGGCGGTGTCCACCCGGTAGAAGTCCTCGGTCGGGGTCACGAACGGGCTGATCCCCGCCACCCGTACCCGGGCCCCCCGGGGTGTCGGGGAAGCGGGCGAGCCCGCGGCCGGGAGGACCAGGCCGGCGCGGGAGGCGACCGCGCCCTTGTCGCCGGAGCCGTTCAGCGACCGGCCCAGCACCCCCGCACCCGCCGAGGCCGCGGCAGCGGCCGTGGCCGCGACGACGAAACCGCGTCGGTCCCAGCCCTCCCTGGGGGACGTGTCCGGGTGCCCGTCCGCGCCCCCGGGCGACGGACCCGAGGTGCGGAGCCGGCCCGTGAGGAGGTGGAGAAGGCCGGCTGCGGCCACCGCCCCGACCAGGGAGGGAAGCGCGTCGACGGCACCTTCGGAGTCCGGTCGCCCGACCGCTGCCGCGGAGCCGACGGCACCGAAGAGCAGCACCCCGGCCGCTCCCAGAAGCCGGTGACGCAGGCTCAGAGCGCCGATGACCAGCGCGCACACCACCAGGACGGCCAGGATGCCGGTCTGCAGCACCAGTTTGTCGTCGGTGCCGAAGGTGCGGATCGCCCAGTCCTTCACCGCGGCCGGTGTGCGGTCGATGACGGCACCCCCGACCGCCACGACCGGACCGGCTTGCGGCCGCACCCCGGCCGCCACCAGTTCCGCCACGGTGAGTGCGGCGAATCCGGCCAGCAGACCGCTCAGCGCGCCGAGCGCAAAACGCAGTCGGGTGGCCGTGGTTGGCGGCTTCTTCTCTACTTCGCTCACGTGGGTAATCCGCTGCCGGTCGGCGGCCGGATTGGCCCGGAAATCAATTCGATCGACTTCCTTCCCGGACCAATCCGCGGTGCTCGCGGCTACGGATGTTCCGTCCTTCCGGTCAGCCCCGACCCGCCCAGCCGTGGCCGCTCACATTGGCGCACGTGTTGCCGAAGGCGGGGTTGAGCAGACCGACGACATCGACCGTGTTGCCGCAGGCGTTCACCGGAATGTGGACCGGCACCTGCACGACGTTTCCGGAGGCCACGCCGGGGGAGCCGGCGGCCACACCCTGGGCACCGCTGTCCGCGGAGGCGGCCCCGGCCCAGCCCAGCACCATCGCACCGGCAGCGGCGACGAGACCGGCGTTCCGGATCGCACAGATCTTCACGGTTGTTCTCCTTGTTTCGCGTCCCGGGCGAAGGGAAAGTCCGCCCGGCCCCGCCGCGATCTGCGGCGGTCACGCGTAATTCGCTCCCCGGAGAAGGGCGGATTGCCGTGGGCGGGCCGTCCACTCGAAGGGGGCAATGCGATTCGGTCGCCCTGTCGAAAAGTGGGGGAGTGTACGAGGAAAAGCCCCGGTGGTCAGCAGTGCTGCTGACCACCGGGGCCCGGTGAGAAAGGGGGACGCGCGGAAGAACCGTCCCCTCAGTCGCCCGCCTTCATGTCGATCGCGATGCGAATGTCCGGAGGTCACTCGTCACGCCGTCAGATCCACCACGGCCAGGGGCGCCGAAGTGGGGCGAGGCGATCCTCCGGCGGGCTCGACCGTGATGCCCATGGCGGAGGCCGACCTGGCCGAACCGGACAGGGTCACGGCCTGACGGGTGCGGTCGCTGTCCATCAGCCCGGCCGGACGCATCCTGCCGTCCTGGTCGTACCAGAGCTGATAGACCTTGCCCTCGGGGGGCGCGGCCATGTCGGCCGCCACCAGCACGGCCTTGTCGTGCGCCCGGGAGACGACCAGCGTCGCGCTCGCTCCGCCGCGGAGCGGGACGCGGCGCGACACCGCGTCGGAGGCCCCGAGCACAGTGGCCAGCTCGTCCGCCTGCCGGCGGGCCTGCTGTTCCTGTGCGACGGCGTCCTCGGCCCGGTCGTGCTCCCACACGGCCACACCCCCCAGGCCGGCTGCCGCGGCCAGGCAGGCGGCCAGCACGAGCGGGGGAAGGCGCCTGCGCATCCGTGCGGCCGACGGCGTCCGCGGGACGTGCGGAGCCACCTGCCGCACCGTGGTCACACGTTGCTGAACCCGCCGCTTCATCGCGGGGCTCGGCGTGACGGCGACGGCGGCCGCCAGTTTCGCCGCGGTGGCGGTGAACTCGGTGATCTCGTCCGCGCAGGACGGGCACGCGTTCAAGTGCCGCTCGAACAGGACCCGTTCTTCGTCGGACAGGGCGTGCAGGGCGTAGGCCCCGGTCAGGGTGTGCAGGTCGGTGTCGGTCGTCATGCGCTCACTCCGAGGCAGTCGCGCAAGCGGATCAGTCCGTCACGCAGGCGGGTCTTGACCGTCCCCAGGGGCAGGGACAACTGGGCGGCCACCTCGCGGTAGGTCAGCCCGCGGTAGTAGGCGAGGGTGACGGACTGGCGCTGCAGCTCGGTGAGCGTGCGCAGGCACCGGCGGACCTGTTCGCGCTCCAGGCGGTTCTCCACCTGCTCGCTCACCTCGTCGTACTCCGGCAGCTGGTCCAGCAGTGCGGCCTTGTGGTCCCTGGCCGCGGCCGCCTCCACCGAGCGGACCCGGTCGATGGCACGCCGGTGGGCCAGGGTGAGGATCCAGTTCAGGGCCGTACCGCGGTCGGGCCGGTAGCGGGGCGCGGTGCGCCACACCTCCACCAGCACCTCCTGGGCGACCTCCTCGGACTGCGCCACGTCACGCAGCACCGCTCGGGCCACGCCCAGCACCGAGGCCGCAACGGCGTCGTACAGCAGGCCGAACGCGTCGGCGTCCCCGCGCGCGACGGACTCCACCAGCGCTTCCAGATCCGGCTGTTTCACCGGACGAGGACCGATAAATACGGGTTCCTTCACCGACATCCATCCCTGTACCGGTCTCCACCGGCACCGTTGTCCGTTCCTGCCTGAGTGACGATGCGGGCTCGGCGGTCGCCGCGCCGGGTGCGAGGTCCCCGGTCACGTGCCCGCGCGAGGCCCTCGCGAAGCCACCGGCTCATCGTCCGTCACACAGGGAATCCGGCTCCGGGGGGCCGGCGGATTGGTCTTCCCGGCGACGGGTCGCACAGCAGCGGCCACCACAAGGGCGTTCCCGGTACACGTGATCGTCATGGAAACCGACTTGTAACGTCCGGGCAGTCTCAAGATCGCTCGTCTTATGCACCTTTTCGTCAAGATAGAGGCCGTGTTGTGAGGGTCGCAGTTCCATCACGTTCGAACGTAACGCGCGATACATCTAGGCATTCAGGCGCCGGGTCTGTAACTTACAGCGCCATCGGCCGGCGAGAAGAAGACGTCCGGTCCGCCTCACACCCGGAAAGGCCCTGCCTCATGAACAGATCCCTGTCCGCCCCCGCGGCCGTCATCCTGCTGGCGGCGTCCTCGCTCGCGCTCACCGCCTGCGGAGACCAGGACACCGAGGACGCCGCGCCGGCCGGCAAGGTGACGGTGGCGGGCGTGGAGGTGAAGAAGGACCAGGCCCTGCACGACGCGCTTCCGGACCGGATCAAGAAGTCCGGCACCGTCAAGGTGGCCACCGACGTCCCCTACGCGCCGTTCGTGATGTACGTGAAGGAAGGCAGCACCGAGTTCACCGGTCTGGACTACGACCTCGGACAGGCCATCGGAGCCAAGCTCGGCGTCCGGTTCGCCTTCAGCGCGCAGAAGTTCGACGGGATCGTGCCGGCCATCCAGGCGGGCAAGTACGACGCGGCCATGTCCGCCATCACGGACAACAAGGAGCGCCAGCAGGTCGTCGACTTCGTCGACTACTCGCAGTCCGGCTCCGGCATCCTCGTCGCGGACGGCAACCCCGGCAAGATCGGCGACCTGGACGACCTCTGCGGGAAGAAGGTCGCCGTCCAGGCGGCCACCAACCAGCTCGACCTGCTCAAGTCGCAGCAGGGCAAGTGTGCCAAGGGGAAGATCGACATCAAGACCTTCCCCAAGGACTCCGACGCCCAGCTCGCCCTGCGCTCCGGCCAGGTCGTCGCCCAGGTGCTGACCAAGCCCGCCGCGGGCTGGGTCGCCAAGACCGCCGACAAGGGAGCCGCCTTCGACCTCGTCGACGACCCGGCCGCCCCGGGCGGCTACAACGCCTCGCCCAACGGCATAGCCGTCAGCAAGAAGCTGCCCGCCCTCACCACCGCCGTGCAGAAGGCGCTCCAGCAGCTCATCGACGACGGCACCGCCGAGAAGATCTTCGACAAGTACGGCGTGGCCTCCATCGCGGTGAAGGAAGCCACCAAGAACGCGGCGGTCGACTGACATGACCGACGTGACCGCACCGCTCAAGACCACGCGATCCGGCCCGGCCCCCCAGGAACTCAAGGTCGTCCCCGTACGGCACTGGGGGCGCTGGATCGCCATCGTCGTGGCGCTGACCGCCCTCGTCGGCCTGGCCGGGTCGCTCGCCAAGAACGACAACCTGCACTGGGACGTCGTCGGGCACTACCTCTTCGCCGGGCTGATCTTCGACGGGCTCGCCACCACCCTGTGGCTGACCGCGGCGGCCATGGCGCTCGGCCTGACGCTGGGCACCCTGATCGCCGTCATGCGGCTGTCCACGAGCCCCGTCCTGTACGGCCTGGCCACCCTCTTCGTCTGGGTCTTCCGCGGCACCCCCCTGCTCGTGCAGATCATCTTCTGGGGCTACGCCGCGGCCCTCTACCAGTACCTCAAGATCGGCATCCCCTTCACCGACATCACCTTCTTCCAGGTGGAGACCAACTCCCTGCTCACCCCGCCGGTGGCCGCCCTGCTCGCGCTGGGCCTGAACGAGGCCGCGTACGCCTCCGAGATCGTGCGCGCCGGCATCCAGTCCGTCGACCGCGGCCAGACCGAGGCCGCCCACAGCCTCGGCATGGGCCCGGCACTGACCATGCGCCGGATCGTCCTGCCGCAGGCGATGCGGGTGATCATCCCGCCGATGGGCAACGAGACCATCAACATGCTCAAGATGACCGCGCTCGTGTCGGTCATCTCCGCCCACGACCTGATGTCGAACATCCAGGACGTCTACGCCCAGAACTACCAGGTCATCCCCATGCTCGTCGTGGCCAGCATCTGGTACCTCGCCCTGGTCACGCTGCTCGGCATCCCCCAGGCCTGGCTGGAGCGACGCTACGGCCGGGGCAGCTCCACGCAGGGGCAGGCCTCGCCCCTGCGCCGGATGCTGGGCTTCGCGACCGGCGGATCCACCCTCCGCCCCGGCAAGAAGGGCGCCGCGTGATGAACGTGCCCATGGTGCGCGCCGAGGGCGTGCGCAAGCAGTTCGGCAGGCTCGAGGTCCTCAAGGGCATCGACCTCACCGTCGAGCAGGGCCAGGTGTGCTGTCTGCTGGGCCCCTCCGGGTCCGGCAAGTCCACCTTCCTGCGCTGCATCAACCACCTGGAGAAGGTCGACGGCGGAAAGCTGACGGTGGGCGGTGAACTGGTCGGCTACCGCCAGCACGGCGACACCCTGCACGAGCTGCGCGAGAAGGAAGTGGCCGAACGCCGCCGGGACATCGGCATGGTCTTCCAGCGGTTCAACCTCTTCCCGCACATGACCGCCCTCGACAACGTCATGGAAGCGCCCGTGCGCGTCCGCGGCGTCAGCAGGACGCAGGCCCGCGAAGAGGCGCACGAGCTGCTGCGGCGCGTCGGTCTGGCGGACCGGGCCGGGCACTTCCCCGCCCAGCTGTCCGGCGGCCAGCAGCAACGGGTCGCCATCGCCCGGGCGCTCGCGATGAAGCCGAAGCTCATGCTGTTCGACGAGCCGACCTCGGCCCTCGACCCGGAACTCGTGGGAGACGTGCTCGACGTGATGCGCGCCCTCGCGGCCGACGGGATGACGATGGTGGTGGTCACCCACGAGATCGGCTTCGCCCGCGAAGTCGGGGACACGGCCGTCTTCATGGACGAAGGCGTCGTGGTCGAGGCCGGCGATCCCCGCCGGGTCCTCACCGAGCCGGAGCAGGAACGCACCCGTGCCTTCCTGTCCAAGGTCCTGTGAGCGCCCACGCGCGGCAGCGCACGCTTCAGCAGGACGTGCTCGCCCTCGCCGAGGACCGCCTCCAGGACTATCTGAGCGATCTGGCCGCACTCGTGTCGATCGACTCCGGCTCGCACAACGCCGACGGGGTGAACCGGGTGGCCGACTCGGTGCAGCGGCGGCTGAGGTCGCTCGGCTTCACCGTGCAGCGCACACCACCGCCTCCCGGGCAGGGCACCCGCACCGGTGACGTACTGGTCGGCCGCAAGCGCGGGACGCGACCCGTGCACGACGGCGGACGGCGTGTGCTCCTGGCCGGGCACATGGACACCGTCTTCGACGACGGCACAGCCGCCGCCCGCCCCTTCACCCTGGCCGGCCGGATGGCCCACGGCCCGGGCGTCAGCGACGACAAGGGCGGCCTCCTCGCCGGACTGACCGCCCTGGAGATCCTGGCGTCGCAAGGGGTCACGGACTACGCCGAACTGGTCTTCCTCGCCACCCCGGACGAGGAGATCGGCGCGCCCTTCAGCCGCTCCGTCACCGAGGACGTCGCCCGGGGCGTGGACTGCGCGCTGGCCCTGGAGTGCGCCCGGGAGAACGGCGACCTGGTCGTGACCCGCAAGGGTGTGGCCGACTACCTCGTCACGGTCACCGGCAAGGCGGCGCACGCGGGCATCGAACCCGAACGGGGAGCCAACGCCGCACTGACGGCGGCGCGGCTCACCGTCGCCCTCCAGGCCATGAACCGGCCCGAGCGGGGCGTCACCGTCAACGTCGGCGTGATCCGCGCCGGCCGGCTGCCCAACATCGTCTGCGACGAGGCCGAACTGCAGGTCGAGGTGCGCGCGGCCACCACCCGCGACCTCGCGGCCGTACGGGCGGCCATGGAGGAGGCGGCCGTCGACTGCCGCGTCCCCGGCACCGACGTCACGATCGAGCAGCGCGACCTGTGCCCGCCGATGGAGGACACCCCCGCCACGCGGGCGCTCTACGCCGAAGCGGCGACGGCGGCGGAGGCCCTCGGCATCACCGTCGGCGCGGCCGCCACCGGCGGCGTCGGAGACGCCAACCTCATCGCCGGCACGGGCACCCCCACCCTCGACGGCCTCGGACCGGTCGGCGGTGCCGACCACAGCCCCGGGGAATGGCTGGACACCACGACGGTCGCGCCCCGCATCGCCCTGCTCGCCTCGCTCATCACGGTCCTCGGCACCCGCTGAGCCCTGCGGCGCGCGCTTCCGCGCACCCGCTGAACAGGGCCCCACCCGGCACCACATCCCCTGAGAGACACCCCCTTGGAGGCTTCGTGTCCAGACCCCTGCCCGCACGCCGTCGCGCCCTCGGCGCCACCGGCGCCGCCTGCGTCGTACTCCTGACCGCCGTGCCCGCCACCGCCACCGCCGCCGACGGCGCCGCGCCCGCGGCGCGGCCCGGCTCGCTCGTCCTGGTCGGCGGTGCGCTGAAGGCCGACAACGACGAGGTGTACGGCGAGATCATCCGCCGCGCCGGCGGAGAGCGGGCCCGCATCGGCGTCCTGACGGCCGCCTCCGTCCCGGCCAGCCAGGACCCGGACGCCGACGACCCCGACCGGTGCAGCAACTCCGAGTGCAACGGCGCTTACTACGCCGACCTGTTCGAGCGCCACGGCGCCGCGGCCGCCGAGTGGATCCCCATCGACCTGGACCACATCGCGAACGCCGACGACGACGAGGTCGTCGCGCAGATCGAGTCCATGACGGGCTTCTTCTTCGGCGGCGGCGACCAGTACCGCTACGTCACCACGCTGCTGCGCGGCGACGCGCACACCGACTCCCGCGCCCTGGCGGCCATCCGCCGCCGGCTCGCGCAGGGGGCCGTCGTCGCGGGCACCTCGGCCGGGGCGCAGATCGCCGCCGGCCGGGACATGGTCACCGGGGGCGAGTCCTACCAGGGGCTGCGCGACGGCAGCGCCCCCGGCTACTTCGAGGACCCCACGCGCCTCGGCTACCTCCCCGAGGGCGGCTTCGGATTCCTGCGCTCGGGCCTGATCGACACCCACACCGGCTCCTACGGCCGCGAGGGCCGGGTTCTGCGCCTGGCCGCCGACACCGGGCACGACCGCGTCTACGCCCTGGAGGAGAACACCGCGCTGATCGTGGACCGCCCGGGCACCGCCAGGGAGACCATGACGGTCGCCGGCACCCAGGGCGTCGCCGTGTTCGACCTGCGCGCGGCGAGGGCGCGCACGTCAGCCGACGGCTGGTCCCTCTCCCGGGCCCGCTACAGCTACCTGACCGACGGCGACCGGTACCACGCCGCCCTCTGGCAGCCCACGCCCGGCCCGGGCAAGCGCCGGTACACACCGACCGGTACCGACCCCGTCCCGGTCAACGGCGACGTCTTCCATTCGCTGGACAACCCCGACGGGGTGGCGTACTCCTTCCGCTCCACGGCCCGGGCACTGGCGGGTACCCGCGCCCGGAACACCGCCACGGCGACTACCTTTGAGAAGGATCCGCAGTTCGCAGCCGTCCTCACCAAGGGGTCGTGCTTCGCGGCCTGGAGCACGGACGGCTCCACGCCGCAGACCCTGCTGAACCTGTCGGTCTCCGTCCGGCCGCAGTGAGCACCACCGCGGCCGGTGTGCCGGACATCCGCCCGGCACACCGGCCGCTCCCTCCGAGGAAGGAAGACATCCGTGACCCACGGCACGCTCGCCGACGAGATCCGCCTGAACCTGGGTGAACTCAGCCCCGCCGAACGCAAGGTGGCCCGGGTCATCCTGGCGGGCTACCCCGCGGTCGGGTTCGAGACCGTCGCGAGCATCGCCGAGCGGGCGGGCGTCAGCGGCCCGACCGTCCTGCGCTTCGCCGGCCGGCTGGGCTTCGGCGGGTTCCCGGAGTTCCAGGCCGCCCTGCGCTCCGAGGTGCAGGAGCGCGAGGCGTCCCCGCTGTCCCTGTACGAGGCCGCGGGAGCGCCCCCGGGCGACTCCGCCGAGGGCACTCTGCTCGCCCGCAGCGGGGCCACGTTCAGCACGTCCGTCGCCCAGACCCTGGCCGAACTGCCGGCGCACGACCTGGAGACGACCGTCGCCCTGCTCTGCGACCCCAAGCGGCGGATCCTGCTGTGCGGCGGCCGGTTCACCCACCTGCTGGCCCAGTACCTGGGACTGCACCTGATGCAGATGCGCGACGCGGTGCAGATCCTTCCGGACCGGGACGTGGAACGCACGGCGGTCCTGTCCGGCCTGAACCGGCGGGACGTCCTGGTGGTCTTCGACTACCGCCGTTACGAGCCGGACAACCTCACCCTCGCCCAGCTCGCCGCCGAACGCGGGGGCAAGGTGGTCGTGTTCACCGACACCTGGCTCTCTCCCGTCAGTGCCCACGCCGAGGTGGTGCTGCCCAGCCGCGTCGCCTCCACCTCGCCCTACGACAGCCTCGTGCCGACGCTCGCCGTCATCGAGACGGTCGTGGCCCACGTGATCGCGGCCCTGGGCTCGGCCGCACGCGACCACCTGCAGCAGACGGAGGCCACCGCCCGGCGCGCGGGACTCGTCTGAGGGTCACCCCGACACGGTCCGTGCCGGCCCGGGCGTCCTCGCTGAGGGGTGGACGTTCGCCCGGGACAGATCGCCGGCGTAGTGCCGGTGCAGGCGGGGGTCCATGATGCGCCGCCACAGCGGCGGGCACCACGCCACGACGATCATCGTCGCGTAGCCGGACGGCAGTTGGGGCGCCTCCTCGAAGTGCCTGAGCGTCTGGTACCGCCGCAGGGGGTTGGCGTGGTGGTCGGAGTGGCGCTGCAGCTGGAAGAGGAACAGGTTGCTCACCGTGTTGTTGCTGTTCCAGCTGTGGCGCGGCGAGACCCGCTCGTAGCGGCCGTCCGGCCGGCGCTGCCGCAACAGCCCGTAGTGCTCCAGGTAGTTGACCGTCTCCAGCAGGCAGAAGCCCAGGACCGCCTGGAGAAGCAGGTACGGCAGGACGATGCCGCCGAAGGTCGCGGCCAGCGCGGTGAACAGCACCACGGTCAGCGCCCAGGAGGTGAGGACGTCGTTGTGGTGGCTCCAGACCCGCCGGTCGCGGCGCCGCAGCCGGCGGCTCTCCAGACTCCAGGCCGAGCGCAGACTGCCCACCACCGCCCGGGGCAGGAAGCGCCAGAAGCTCTCGCCCATCCTCGAACTCGCCGGGTCCTCCGGTGTGGCGACGCGGATGTGATGGCCGTGGTTGTGTTCCACGTAGAAGTGGCCGTAGCCGCTCTGCGCCAGCGCCATGCGGCTCAGGCGCCGCTCCAGGCGCTCCCTCTTGTGGCCCAGTTCGTGCGCGGTGTTGATCGCCACTCCCGCCACGACGCCGGTCGTCGCGGCCAGTCCGAGGGACTCCGCGACCGACAGCTCACCGCCGGCCCACCGCTCGCAGGCCCAGACGAGGGCGCCGAACTGCAGCGGCAGGTAGAGGTACGTGCACCAGCGGTAGTACCGGTCCGCCTCCAGCGCCTTCATGACCTCTTCGGGCGGATTGGCGCTGTCCTTGCCCGTGGCGTGGTCGATCAGCGGCAGCAGGACGAAGGCGAAGACGGGCCCCCACCACCACAGCGCTCCGAGGCCGGTCAGGGCGACGAGACCGCCCGCCTGGAACGGCAGCGTGGGCACGGCCAGCGCGAGCAGCCACAGATACCGCTTCGGATCACGCCACCGCCGGATCCCTTGTTCCCGATGATGCGGCACGACACCTCCTGGTGAGCTCAGCGCGCTCCCGCCGTCCCGCCGGGGCCGGCGGAAGCGCACCTTGAGGGGGAGCCCCGAGCGTGCCAAGAGGGCGGACCGCTGACAAGACGGTTCGCACTGTCAATGTTCTGAGAGGTCGTCAGGAGGGGGCGGCCCATTGTCTCTACCGTCCCTCCTGCCAGACTCGAGCCATGGCGGTACACAGGCACACCACGACGTCCCGCGACGCCGAGACGGTCGCACCCGATCCGCCGCGGCTCGCCTGGCGCAAGCAGATGAGGCAACGGGTGCTGGCGGCCGCACGCGACCTGACCTGCGACTCCGGCTGGGACCAGGTGAGCCTGTCGGCCGTGGCCGCCGCGGCCGAGGTGTCCCGCCCCTCGGTCTACAAGGAGTTCGGCAACAGAGCCGGCCTCGGCCGCGCCCTGGTCGACCGGGAGACCCGGGTGTTCCTGGGCGGTGTGGCGGAGGTCCTCCACCCGGGGCCGCCGGACACCGGCGCCGCGCTGGAGACCGCGGTCCACCACGTCCTCACCGAGGCGCACCGCAACCCCCTCGTGCGGGCCGTCGTGCTGGCCGCGCGCGAGGGCTCCGACAGCCTGCTGCCATACCTCACCGCGCGCGCCGACCCCGTGTTCGACGCGGCGCAGGACCTGCTGCGCGCCTGGCTGACGGAGCGCTTCCCCGACCAGGACGGGCTTCTCGTCGAGGTGGCGGCGGACGTCGCGGTGCGCATGACCCTCAGCCACCTCGTCCTCCCGGGCGGCGACGCCCGGGCCACCGCGGAGCGCATCTCCCTGGCCGTACTGAAGGTGCTCGGCTAGGCGGGGGAGGCGTGTACCGGCGCCGCGCCGGGACGCGCCCGGACGGACGACGGGGCCCGCTGCCGTCCGCGGGCCCCGCCGTAAGTGGTGTCGCCGTTCCCGGTCAGACGGGTGCCGGCCGGGACCGGTCGCCCGTGGGTTCGAGGCGGACGACGATGCCCTTCGACGTGGGCTGGTTGCTGATGTCGGCGACGCTGTCGAGCGGCACCAGGACGTTCGTCTCCGGGTAGTAGGCGGCGGCCGAGCCCTTGGCGGCCGGGTAGGACACGACCTCGAAGTTCTCGGCCCGGCGCTCGGTGCCGTCCTCCCAGACGCTCACCAGGTCCACGCGATCGCCCTGGGCGAGGCCGAGTCCGGACAGGTCGGCTGGGTTGACGAGGACCACGTGGCGGCTGCCGTGGATGCCGCGGTACCGGTCGTTGTTCGTGTACGGCACGGTGTTCCACTGGTCGTGCGAGCGCAGGGTCTGCAGCAGCAGGTGCCCTTCCGGGGCGCGCGGGACCACCCGTTCGTTGCGGGTGAACCGGGCCTTGCCGGTCTCGGTGCGGAACACGCCCTCGTTGACCGGGTTGGGCAGCTGGAAGCCTCCCGGACGGGTCACCCGGGCGTTGAAGTCGTGGAAGCCCGGCACGATCCGGGAGATGCGGTCGCGGATGGTGTTGTAGTCGCCCTCGAACGAGACCCAGGGGATGTCCCCCTTGCCGTCGACCGTCAGCCGGGCGAGCCGGCACAGGATGGCGACCTCGCTCAGGAGCATGCGCGAGGCCGGTTCGAGCCGCCCCTGGGAGGTGTGCACCTCGCTCATGGAGTTCTCGACGGTGACGAACTGCTCGCCGTCGGCCTGGACATCACGCTCCGTGCGCCCCAGCGTCGGCAGGATCAGCGCGGTGTCGCCGCAGACGGTGTGCGAACGGTTGAGCTTGGTGGAGATGTGGGCGGTCAGCCGGCACGCACGCATCGCCTTCTCGGTGACCTCGCTGTCGGGCGCGGCGCGCACGAAGTTCCCGGCGAGGGCGAGGAAGACCTTGACGCGGCCCTCCAGCATGGCCTTGATCGACTTCACCGAGTCCAGGCCGTGCGGGCGCGGCGGATCGAAGCCGAACTCCTGCTGCAAGGCGTCCAGGAAGCTGTCCGGCATCTGCTCCCAGATGCCCATGGTGCGGTCGCCCTGGACGTTGCTGTGGCCGCGCACCGGGCAGGCGCCCGTGCCGGCACGCCCCAGATTGCCCCGCAGCAGCAGGAAGTTGACGATCTCCCGGATGGTGGGCACGCCGTGCTTGTGCTGGGTGATGCCCATCGCCCAGCAGACGATGACGCGTTCGCTCTTCAGGACCTCGTCGCGGACCTTCTCGATCTCCTCGCGGGTCAGGCCCGTCGCCGCGTGGACGTCGTCCCAGTCGACGGTGCGGGCGTCCCGGGCGAACTCCTCGAAGCCGGAGGTGTGGGCGTCGATGAAGTCGTGGTCGAGGACGGTTCCGGGACGGGCGTCCTCCGCCTCCAGCAGCAGCCGGTTCAGTGCCTGGAACAGGGCCAGGTCGCCGCCCGGCTTGATGTGCAGGAAGCGGTCGGCGATCTGGGTGCCCCGTCCCACGACCCCGCGCGGCTTCTGCGGGTTCTTGAAACGCCGCAGCCCGGCCTCCGGCAACGGGTTCACCGCCACGATGCGGCCGCCGTTGCGCTTGGCCTCCTCCAGGGCCGAGAGCTGCCGCGGGTGATTGCTGCCCGGGTTCTGCCCGACCAGGAAGATCAGGTCGGCGTGGTGGAGGTCGTCGAGACTGACGGTGCCCTTGCCGACGCCCAGCGTCTCGTTCAGGGCGAAGCCGCTGGACTCGTGGCACATGTTGCTGCAGTCGGGCAGGTTGTTGGTGCCGAAGGCACGGGCGAAGAGCTGGAAGACGAAGGCGGCTTCGTTGCCGGCCCGGCCGGAGGTGTAGAAGACCGCCTCGTCGGGCGAGTCCAGCTCCCGGAGCTCCTGCGCGAGGACGCCGAGGGCGTCGTTCCAGCCGATGGGCTCGTAGTGGTCCGAACCGGGCCGCTTGATCATCGGCTCGGTGAGCCGGCCCTGCTGGTTGAGCCACATGTCGGACCGGGCGGCCAGATCGGTCACGCTGTGCTCGCGGAAGAACTCGGCGGTGATCCGGCGCGTCGTGGCGTCGTCGTTGATGTGCTTGGCGCCGTTCTCGCAGTACTCGTTGCGGTGGCGCCGGCCCGGGGCCGGATCCGCCCACGCGCAGCCGGGGCAGTCGATCCCGCCCACCTGGTTCATCGTCAGCAGGTCCACCCCCGTCTTGCGCGGAGAGGTCTGCTCCAGGGAGTACTCCAGTGCGTGCACGACGGCGGGGACGCCGGCCGCCCACTTCTTCGGCGGTGTCACGGAGAGGGAGGTCTCCGGCTCCTCACCGGGCGGGTTCTGCATCGGTTCGCCTTTCTCTTGCCGTGTGCGGTACGCGGGTCAGCCGACCGGCCACTGGGCGACACGGCTCCTGGGCGGTTCGGCGGTGTCGTGCTGGACGCGGCCGTTGCGGATGGTGCCGCGCCAGGCCCCGCCCTCCTGGCCCAGTCCTTCGATGAAGTGCTTGAAGTTCACCAGCTCCCCGCGCACCAGCCGGGCGGTCACCCCCGCGATCCTCGACGAGCGGGTGAGGACCTTCGCCGGCCCCTGCGGGTGGAGGAGCATCCGGACCGTGATCGCGGTGCCACCGGACTCCGTCGGCCGGAACTCCACCTCGCCCTCGTGGGTGGGGTGCTGCTCCAGCCCGCGCCAGGCGAGGTAGGCGTCCGGGTCCTGTTCCAGGATCTCGACCGCGAAACGGTGGCGCAGGGGGCCCCAGCCGAGGGTCCACGCGGTGACGGTGGGCCTGACCTGCTCGACGTCGCGCACCACGCCGGAGAAGCGCGGGAACGTCTTGAACTGGGTCCACTGGTTGTAGGCCGTGCGGACCGGCACCGCGACCTCGACCGTCTCCTCGACGTGCTGCTCGCGCAGCGGACGGCGGCGCGTGACGCCGTCGTCGGTGTGCGTGTCCGGCGTGTTCGGCACGGCCTGCCCGCCGTCGTCTTCGTGCGCCATCGTGGTCCTTCTTCCGGTGAGGGAGCCGGGATCCGGACGCCCGGCCTCGCCTCGTGGGTCGGGGCTCTCTTCCGGTTCCCCGATCCCGCGCTTCGAGTCACCCGCCCGCGCCGGCGTCCCGGGCGGGCCCTGGCGCGGGAGGGACACCGGGGCCGGGGCCGAGGAAGGAGGGGTACCGGTGGCACCGGCTTCCGCCGGTGCCGCCGGCAGTCGTCTCCAGCTTCACCCCGGGCACGGCCACCCGCCACTCACCGCGACCCGGCAGGCGTCTGGCGGCCGGGCGCGGCCCGCCGCTTCTCCGTCGCAGCGGCGCCGGGCCGGTCGGGACAGCCGTGGTGGCCGGGTCAGCGGTCCTGGGAGAGCGCGAGCAGTTCGGCGAACGTGCCGCCCGCGTGGACGAGGTCGTCGTAGTGGCCCTGCTCCGTGATGCGGCCGTGCTCCATGACGACGACGTGGTCGGCGACCCTGGTGTTCTCCAGCCGGTGGGTGATCACGATGGTGATGCGGTCGGCGGCGACGGATCTGATCTTCTCGAAGATCCGGTGCTCGCCGCGCGGGTCCATCTGGGAGGTGGGCTCGTCCAGGATGAGCAACTCGGGCCGCCGGTACAGAGCCCTGGAGCAGGCGATGCGCTGCCATTGGCCGCCGGACAGTTCGGATCCGCCGAAGACCTCGCGGGACAGCAGCGTGTCCAGACCGCCGGGCAGGTCCTCGACGGCCTCCCGCAGCCCCACGGCGTCGACGGCTTCCCAGACGGGAAGGTCGTCATGGGTGCGGGGCTGGCCCAGGGTGATGTTCTCGCGGACCCGCAACGGCCACTGGGCGAAGATCTGCGGCACGAGGCCGGTGCGGCGCCAGACGGTCTCCGGATCGAGATCCGCGAGAGGGGTGCCGTTCCAGGTGACGGTGCCCTTGTCCGGCAGGTAGATGCCGGTGAGCAACCGGGTGAGGGTGGACTTGCCCGAGCCGTTCGCCCCCACGACGGCGAGGATCTGGCCGCGTCTGAGGGTGAGGGACACGTGGTCCACGGCGGGCTTGTCCGTGCCCGGGTAGCGGTGGACGACGTCCTCCAGCCGGATCTCCTCCACCGGCGCGGTGAGCCGGCCCGGTCCGCGCCGGGGCGCGCGGGCGGCGGCGTCGTCGAGGAAGGCCTGCATGTCGCCCAGGTACAGGCTGGTGTGGAAGACGGCGGCTCCGTTGACGACGACCTGGGAGAGCGCCGCGAGCGTGGTCTGGACGGCGATCACGGCCGTCGCGGCGACGGCCAGGTCGATGCGGCCGGTCACCGCCAGCCACGCGAGGGCACCCCAGGCCGCCACGAGGAACGCGCCGCCCGCCGCGGCGCAGAGCAGGGCGATGCGCAGGGTGCGCGGCGCGGCGGCCAGAGTGCGCCGGTCGCAGCGGTCGGACAGGGTCCGGTACCAGTGGACGAGGTAGTCGGTCATCGAGTTGGCGCGGACCTCGTCGCCGTACTTCGACGTGGTCGCCCACCAGCGCATCATGCCCCGGACGTTGCGGTCGGCGATGTTGGCGTAGTGGATCTCGTAGTCGACCCGGGCGGTCAGGACCGCGCCGACGCCGGCCGGGAGGACCGCGAGCAGCAGCAGCGGCAGCATCAGCAGGTTCAGCACCGACAGCACACCGCCCGCCGTGACCATGCGGATCAGCGCGGACAGGAACCGCTGCGCGTCGCCCACCATGACCTGAGTGCGGATCACTCCCATCTCGGCGGCCTCGTACCGGTCGGAGAACCCGTCCTCCGTGTACGCGGCCGCTTCCACCCGGCAGACCGCCTCCACCAGAGCCGTGTCCGTCCGTGTGATCAGCTGCGGGGTGATTCTCCGCTCGGCGTACGCGGCCACCGCCCCCGCCGCACGGCTCGTGGCGGCGGCGAGCGCGACGACCAGGAGGGCCGGCAGGGCGTCCCGCAGCCTCTGGCCGGCCGAGCCGCCGCCGAGGATCGGCTGCATCGCCCGAGCGGTGGCGGCCAGCACGACGGCGGCCGAGACGCCGGTGACCAGCTGGCACCCGAACAGGAGCTGCACCGCCCGCCGGTCGGTGCGCCACGACAGCCGGACGATCCGGGCCAGCACGGCGGGGATCTGCGCCCCCATCCGCCGGAAGCCGACCTGGGCGAGGGGGTTGACGGCGTACTGGCCGCTGTAGGTGATCTCCGCCGGAGGCGGTGGCGGTGGGGGCGTGTTCTGCTGCGTGCTGGTGTCTGCCGAGGTCAAGGTGGTCTCCCTCGTCGTCGTCGGCCGTGGTCACGCGGCTCAACGACCGGGCCCGGATTTCGAACACATGTGTTTCGGTCGGTTCCGGACTCCCGCACCACGGGGCGTGTCGGAGCGTGGGGGATGCATCGACCCGCGACGGGCAACGGACCCCCCTCACACAGAGATTGGCCGAAACGCCGATCCTCGCATCTCAGCGTTCCGCCCACGTCCTCAGCAGGTCGGCCAGTGCCCGGGCCGTCTCGTCGGCGTCCGGGCCGTCGTCACGGGCGTCGGGGGACAGCTCCACGTGCAGGAAGGGGGCGTGGCGGCGTTCGGCCGAGCGGCCCTGGACGTTCTGCGTGCCCTCCAGCGGGCAGCGCGCCGACCAGCCGCGGCAGACCCGCAGGCCGTCCGCCTCCAGCCGGTCCGCCAGCGCCGAGGCCTCGTCGGACGCCTTCTGGGCCGCACCCCCGGAGACGATGGCCTCGTACGGGCGGTCGGACGTCTGTGCGAAGCCGTGCAGCTGCAGACCCGGCACCCCGCGCTTCTGGAGCTCCTCGACGACCGCGTGGAAGGCGCTGTCCTCGCTGTGTGCGACGTCCGCCTCGCCCGAGTCACCGGCCCGGCGGTGCGCACCGGCCACCACCAGCGCGCCGGACGGGGTCTCCTCCAGCAGCCGGACGCCCAGCTCCTCGGTGGCCCGGTCGGACACCGGGTGCGGCACCTGCACGTTCCAGCGCAGCGCGGAGTCGGCCGTCAGGTACAGACGGCCCCAGTTCTCGGCGTCGCCACCGGAGCGGGTGGCGGCGATCTCGTCGTAGCGGCGCCCGGAGTCGGTGTCGGTGAGGCGGGTGACGCCCAGGCCGAGCGGGGCGAGGAGGCGCTGCGCCGCCGCAGCGTCCCCGTCGAGCAGCCGTCCCACACCTCGTGCCAGCCGCTCGCGCTCGTCGTCCCCGGGCGGGCTGTAGGTGCCGTCGGGCTCGAAGCCGGCGGTGTAGTCGAGGATGCGGCTGCGGAGATCGACGAGTTCCCGTGCCCGCGGAGTCGAGGGTTCCGTGCGGTCGGACGACGCCGCGCTGCATGCCGCCGTCGCCAGGATCAAAACCGCTGGGGCGAAAATGCGAGCGAACCGTGATGTTCTCGTGATGGTAGAGATCGATTGAGGTGTGTGTGACGTGTGAGTATGTCGCGGTGACATTCCGTAAGTCTCTCCGTATAGGTCGCTCGGTGGCGGTTCTGGGTGCTTTGGCAGGCCTCGTGGCCTCCTGCACCTCCGAGCCGTCCGGGGCCCCGGCGAAGCCGGGCGGGCGGTCGTTCACCGTCGCCGCGGCGGGCGATGTGCTCATCCACCCCGAGCTGGTCGAACAGGCGGCCAAGGACGCCGGGAAGACCGGCAAGGGACAGGCGGGGCTGGACTTCGGACCGCTGATGGCCGGGGTGAAGCCGGTCGTCAGCAAGGCCGATCTGGCCATCTGTCACATGGAGACACCGGTCGGCACTCCCCAGGGCCCCTTCGAGGGGTACCCCGAGTTCCTCGTTCCGCCGCAGATCCTCACGGCCCTCAAGGACGTGGGGTACGACACCTGCTCGACGGCCTCCAATCACACCTACGACCACGGCCTCAAGGCCGTGAAGCGCACGCTGTCCGCGATGGACAAAGTGGGTCTCGGCCACACCGGATCCGCGCGCACGCCCGAGGAAGCGAAGCAGATCACCATCCGCGACGTCAAAGGCGTCAAGGTCGCCCACCTGAGCTTTTCCTGGGAGTCCTTCCTCAATCCGACGCCCGAGAAGGAGCGCTGGGCCTTCAACCGGCTGAGCACCGACGCCATCAAGGCGGCCGAGACCCGGGCCCGCAGGAAGGGCGCCGAGGTCGTGATCCTGTCCGTGCACTGGGGCCTGGAGCACTACAACGAGCCGAGCGTGCCGCAGCTGGAGCTGGCCGAGCGGATCACCAAGGAGACCGGCGTCGACCTCGTGATCGGCCACCACTCCCACGTGGTGCAGCCCGTCCAGAAGGTCAACGGCACCTGGATCGCCTACAGCCTCGGCAATCAGGTGGCCCGGCACTCCTCTCCGACCGGCCTGACCGAGGAGGGCGCGCTCGGCTGGTTCGAGTTCAAGGAGACGGCCGACGGCTGGAACGTCAGCGCCCGCTACCGGACCACGCTGGTCGACATCCCGCCGGAGCTGGAAGCGGGGGAGAAGGCACCGGCGGGCGCGGTCGCCGACCACCGGGTGGTGGACGTGCAGGAGGCGCTGGACCACCCCGGTGACCTGTCGCAGGAGCGGCTCGCCCGGTACCGGCTGGCCGAGGGCCGCACCCGAGGCTTCCTCTACAACCGGGGCGCGCCCGGCGGCGACGGCCTCGAGCAGCTCTCCCTGGGGACGTGACGAGCGACACAGGCAGTTGTCGCGCGGGGGACCCAACCCTTGCGCGTGTCGAAGGTCATCTATAGCGACGGCGTCTCGTCCCCGCGTCAGCGGTGGTTCCCGCGAGCGCCCGAGCGATGAAGAGGCGAAGGAATCCACCGGTGAGTTCAACCCAAGGCACGCCGCGTTCCGGACGGGGCGGCCGGCGGCGTTCGCGCAGGCGCGCGGACATGCCGCTGCTGGGCGGCGTACGTCCGCCCATCGCGCTGCTGTGCCTGCTGATCGTCGCCCTGGCCGGGCTGACCGCCAAGGTGCTCGGACCGGCCGGCGAGCCCGCCGTGCCGCAGGCGGTGCTGGGCTCCCAGCAGCACTTCGCGGAGGACGGCGCGATCGCCCTGCGCGCGTCGATCGACGAGCGGGTCACCGACCTGGAGCGCACCGCGGACGTCCTGAACGAGGGCGACCCCGCGGACCCGGAGCGTGTGCTGTCCGACCTGAGCAACACGTATCAGAAGTGGACCGGCACCACCGTGCTGGACCTGGAGAGCGGCAAGGTCCTGGCCGCCAGAGGTGAAACGATTCCTCTGGGCTGGCTGGACAAGGAGGTCCTCACCGGCGAGCACGCCCTGACCCCGCGCATGGTGCGGCTGGAGACCGGCGACGTACGGCTGATGACCATGGCGCTCCTGGACTGGAAGGACCGCCCGCAGCAACTGCTGATCGCCTCCAACAGCCTGTCCGTGCCCGCCATCAACCTCGGCCCGTTCCGCTCCATGGCGGTCGTGGCCCGCGGCGGCGAAGTCCTCGCCACCGAAGGCTTCGAGCAGGCCGAGGCGCTCAACTCGGACGCCGAGCGCGACGAACTGACCTTCCTGCAGAAGCAGATGAGCCGGCTGTCGGAGCAGGCGGCCGCCAAGACCGAGCAGAACCCGGTCAGTGCCCGCGAACCCGGCTCCCACGGCTACCCCGGCGTCAGCGGCACCCTGCTCGGCGACTCCTACAACGGCCGTATCGCCACCGCCGGATACGCCTCGCTCGCCTCCGCCGACCCCGAGCAGCGCCGCAGCGTCGGCGCGGGCCTCGGGCTCACCGTCGTGGCGATGCTGCCCGTGGTGCAGGAACAGGCCGTCGGACAGGAACGGGAACTGTACGGCCTGGTCGCGGCCGGCGTCCTCGTGGTCGTCGGCCTGCTGGCCGCCGCCCTGCTGTGGCTGGCCGTGCAGCGGCCCCTGCTGGCGCTCTTCCTGGAGTCCCGCCGCCTGGCCCGCGGCGACCTGACCCGGCCCGTCGCCGCGCCCCGCTGGGGCGAGGCCGCCCGGGTCGGCGCGGCCCTGGAACGGCTGCGCCGGCAGCTGTCCGGCACCGGCGCCGAGCCCGCCGCCGGCGGCGACAGCCGACGCGGCCGGTTCGGACTGCGGGTCTCCCTGGCCGTGACGGCCGTCCTGCTGCTGCTGTGGTGCGTACCGGTCGGCCTGCTGCTCAACCGCACGGACGCCTCGGTGAGCGTGCCCAGCACCATGGTCAACGACCAGCGCGACCGCACCGACCTCGTCGCCGACCGCGTCCGCCGCGCCCTCAACGAGGCCCAGGCCGACCTCGTTTCCATGACCCGGCTCATCGACCCGGACGACTCCGACGCCACCGCGGACGTCCTCGACGACGCCCTCGGCAAGCACACGCGCTACGGCTCCCTGTACGTCGTCGACCGGGGCGGCGACGTCGTCGCACGCGCCGGAGCCGAGCCGCACGGCGGCTGGGACGAGGCAGCCGGAGCGAAGAAGGGCCAGGACGCCCCGCTCGTCCGCGTCACCGGCGAGGGCGGCAAGAAGCCCGTCATCCAGGCCGGAGCCCCCGTACCGGACCAGAAGGGCATGACGCTCGTCGGCGAGATCCGGGTGGAGTTCCTGAACTCGCTGCTCGCCCGGCCCGGCCTCGGCGAGGTCCGGGTGGTCGACGCCGAGGCGCGGACCATCGCCGCCAGCGACGGCTTCCTCGCCTTCGAGGACCTGCCGCGCGACGCGCTCACCGACCTCGTCCGGGCCGGCGCCGTCCGGGTCGGGGCGGGCCCCGTGGAGAACGGGCTGCTCGTCCGCGAGGGACGCTCGGTCACCGTCGCCGCCGCCGCGCCCTTCTCCGGCGGCGGCGTGGCCGCCGACATCGGCTGGACCGTCGTCAGCTGGCAGAACGCCAAGCACTTCGAGATCACCCCCTACGAGCGCGAGGACCGCAGCGTCCTCGCCGGGATGCTCGGGCTCGCCCTGATCGTGGTCTGCCTGGGCTGGATCCACCTCGTCGTCGTCCGCCCGCTGCGCGCCCTCGCCGGCAGCGCCGAGAAGCTGGCCGACGGCGACCTCAAGACCGTGCTCTACCCCCGCTATCACGACGAGGTGGGGGCCGTCGTCCGCAGCCTCGAACTGGTCCGCCAGCAGTTGCAGGCCCGCAGGCAGAACCAGGCCCGCCGGAGTGCCGAGCCCCGGCTCGGCGCCCGAGGAAGGTGACCGGCTGTGCTCTACCTCTACTTCGTCCTGCTCGTCGGCGGGATCTGCCTGTTCGTCGCGGGCGTCGTCGAACAGCGCAGGCACTACGCCGCGCTGCACACCATCCCCTCGCGGGTGCTGGTCAACGGCATCCGCGGGAAGTCCTCCATCACCCGGCTGTGCGCCGGGGCACTGCGCGGCGGTGACCTCGTCACCGTGGCCAAGACGACGGGCACCGCGGCGCGCTTCATCCACCCGGACGCCACGGAGGAGCCGGTCTACCGCAAGTTCGGCATCGCCAACGTCGTCGAGCAGATCGGCATCGTCCGCCGGGCCGCCACGTACCGGCCCGACGCCCTCGTCATCGAGTGCATGGCCGTCATGCCCGCGCTCCAGGAGGTCAACCAGAGCAAGCTGATCCGCTCCACGATCGGCGTGCTGTGCAACGTCCGCGAGGACCACCTCGCCGAGATGGGACCGACCCTGGACGACGTCGCCCGCTCGCTGTGCCGCTCCATGCCGGAGAACGGCATCTGCGTCACGGCCGAGAAGGAGCGCTTCCACATCCTCCAGGAGGAGGCGGACGCCCGGAACTGCCGGCTCATCTACGCCGACCCGGAGACGGTCACCGACGAGGAGCTGCGCGGCTTCAGCTGGTTCACCTTCAAGGAGAACGTGGCCATCGCCCTGGTCGTCGCCGACCTGCTGGGCGTCGAGCGCGAGGTCGCGCTGCAGGGCATGTACGACGCCCCGCCGGACCCGGGTGTGCTGTCGGTGGAGCGGTACGTCGCGCCCGACGGCAAGCGCCTCGCCTTCGCCAACGTGTTCGCGGCCAACGACCCCGAGTCGACGCTGATGAACATCAACCAGCTGCTCGACCTCGGCGCGATCCGCCGCCCGCTGAACGTCGTCATCAACTGCCGCCCCGACCGGGTGGAGCGCAACGGGCAGATGGGCGAGATCATCCCCGACCTCCGGCCGGACAACGTGTTCGTCATCGGCCACCCGGCGAAGAGCGCCATCGACGCCATCCCCGCCGACTGGCGCGACCGCGCGGTCGACCTCGGCGGCGAGCGGCGCTCGGCGGACGAGTTCATGCCGACCCTGCTCGGCCGGATGGCCGACGGCTCCTCCCTGGTCGCCATCGGCAACATCCACGGGCAGGGCGAGGAGCTGCTGGAGTACCTGGCCGAACTCCCGGCGGACGAGAGCGCCGCGGAGGAGACCCCGGAGGCGGTCGCCAGCGCCCCGCAGCAGGCGCAGCGCCTGGACCCGTACGCCTCGTACCCCACCGCCTACGAGGAGCGCTACCAGGCGTCGCGGACCCAGGAGATCCCGGTGATCCGCATGCCCGAGCAGGCGACGGCGCCGTACCGCGACGCGGCGGGGGCGTACGCCGGGGCGGCGGGGCCGTACGGCGACACGGCGCAGGCGCATGCCGGGGCGACCGGACGGCACGGCCGCACGGCGCCCGCGTACGACGCGTCGCCGGGGCAGTACGGCGACGGCCGGGGCGCACACGGCGCGGCGTACGGCGCCGCGCGGGGCCACGCCTCGGCCCCATCGGCCCACGCCCCGGCCCAGGACCTCGGCGGGGGCGCGCACCACACTCCGGAGCCCCCGCACGGCTCCGGCCGGACCCACGGCACCGGTCAACCGCACAGGGGAGGTGCCCACCCGTCGCAGGGCCGGTCGTACGACCCGGGCGCGTCCCGGACTCCGGAGGAGCCCTACGGGCGCGGCGCGCCCGGCGCCGCCGACGGCGGCCGGGCACCGGCCCAGGACGCGCAGGGCCCCGGCTGGTTCCAGGCGTCGGCCCGGACCGGTCGCGACACCGGACGGCCCGGCGGCCCCGATGCCGCACCGCACCGGCCCGCGGGCCCGGGTGCCGCGCCGCACCGGCCCGGCGGCCCGGCGTACGACCCGGCCGAGCAGTCCTCCGGCACGGGGCGGGCACCGCACCCCGACGCACACCACCGCCGGGCGCCGCGCCCGCAGGCCGATGACGGCGGGGGACACCAGCCGCGCGCCTGACCCGCGGGAACGGCGGCCCCGCACGCCGCCCGCCCGCCCACGACCACCGCACCCCTTCGTCCGGAGACCCCGTTGACCACCGCTGCCCTGACCCCCGAGATGGCCGCCCTGGGCATCGCCATAGGCCTGTTCTTCTCGCTGCTGTGCTATCTCACGACCAACCTGTCGCCCGGCGGCATGATCACCCCCGGCTGGCTGGCGCTCACCCTCATCGAGGACCTCCAGCGCGCCGCCATGGTCGTGGGCGTCACCGCGCTCACCTACGGCGGCACCAAGATCATGCAGCGGCTGGTGATCCTCTACGGCAAGCGGCTGTTCGCCGCGGTGGTGCTGCTGGGCGTGCTGCTGCAGGCGACCGTCATGATCGTGCTCTCGCTCGAGTTCCCGCTCATGTACGGCAACCAGACGCTCGGCTTCATCGTGCCCGGCCTGATCGCCTACCAGATGGTCCGCCAGCCCAAGGGGGCCACGCTGCTGGCCACCGGAGCCGTGTCCCTCATGGCCTACATCGTCGTCGCCGCCGGCCTGCTGCTCGGCGTCATGCCGACCGTCTGAGAACCGAGGAGCAAACGATGGCAGGGAAGAAGAAGTCGCGGCCCGTCGTCACCGGCGCCGTGCTGCTGGCGCTCGTCGGCACCTCCGGCTACCTCACGCTGGAGCTGCGCAAACAGGACGAGCAGGGCGTCACCGAGGTGCGCAACGTCGGCGTGCTGGAAGGCGGCCGCAGCAGCGGCACCGCCGAGAAGACCGGCAAGGCCACCTGGTCCCGGCTGGAGAACCCGGCCCGGTCGGTGCTGCGCGGGTCCGACGGCCAGATCGAGGCCGTCTTCACGGACGGCGCGCGCACCGCGACGCTGACCGGCCCGGCCCGCACCTTCCAGGAGCCGGCCTCCACCGCCTCCAAGGTCAGCACGACGGACTGGGTGCGGCTGATGCCGGAGCCCTGGGCCAAGGGCGCCGAGAAGAAGAAGTGGTTCAAGGACTGGCACGCCGAGTACAAGGACAGCAAGGAGGACGACATCTTCGCGTTCGCCTTCCAGTACGTGGCGGGCGCACCGGAGAAGAAGGACGAGCGGGGCACCGTCTACGCCGGTGACGCCAACTTCGGTCCGCTGAACACCGGCGGGGCCGAGGGCGGCGACCTGCGGCTGGAGCAGTCCGACTTCTACGACTACCTCCAGGTGCCGTACCCCTTCCGCGACGGGGTCGTCGGACAGCCGGAGTCCGTGCGGGCCAAGTCCATCGACTGCTCCGGCTTCATCCGCATGGTCCTGGGCTACCGGGCCCGCTACCCCCTGATGTCCTCGGACACCTCCGGCAACGGCCTGCCCCGCACCGCCAACGGGATGGCCCGCTCCGAGCAGGGCGTCGACATCCTGCCGCTCACCGGCATCTCCGCCAAGGACCGGCCCTCCGCGATCGACCAGCTCCAGCCGGGCGACCTGGCCTTCTTCAAACTGGACACCCGCACCGGTGAACGCCTGGACCACGTCGGCATGGTGCTCGGCCACGACACCGAAGGGCACCTGATCTTCGTGTCGAGCCGCGAGGAGGTCAACGGACCCACCATCGGCGACGTCGGCGGCGTGTCCCGGCTCGACGGCAACGGCTACTACGCCAAGACCCTGCGCAGCGCGAAGCGACTCTGACCCGGGCCGGGGCCCCGGCCCCGGACGCGTGGACGGGACAGCCCGCATGCGGCCGTGCGCGTGCCGTGTTCCCATGGGCCTTGTCGCGCGGCCGGGCCGGGCACGGTCCACGGCCCACGAGGCGGTCGGCGGTCTCCGGCGGCGGGCCCGGGCATCCGGGTGCGCCGGTGCGGGGCCGCGCCCGGGGCGGGGCGCCCCGCGACCGCCGACACGGGTCCCGCCGACGCAGTGCCGCTGCGAGTTCGAGGATGGCCCGATGCCCGATCACGCCGAAGCCCCGGCCGGCTCCGGGCCGCGACCGCGCCGCCCACTGCGCACACCGCTCCGGCGCCGACTGCGCATCCGGCTCCGGCGGCCCACACCCGTCGTCCGCAGGAACCTGTCCCAGCTGCTGTGCGCGGTCCTCGGCGCGGGTCTGGGGCTGCTGACCCCGCTGATGACCGCCGGGCCCCGGGCGGACACGGATCGCGTGGTCGGCGTCCTGTTCACCCTGGGGTTCGGGGTCATCAGCCTGGTGAGCATCATCTACTCGGTGCTCTTCCTCGTCGTGCAGTTCTCCGCGAGCACCTTCACCCCCCGGCTGACCCTGTTCCGCGACGAACCGATCGTCTGGCGGACCTTCGCCTTCGCCATCGGCGTGTTCGTCTTCTGCGTCACGTCGGCCGTGGCGGTGGGATCCCGGAAGACGGTCTCCGCTCTCGTCCCCGGCGCGGCCATGATCCTGACGCTGGTGGCGCTCGCCTGGATGAGGACGCTCCAGATGAGGGCGTTCGACTCCATCCAGCTGGGTCACTCGCTCTCGGCCATCGCGGCCCGGGCGCACCGCCTGTACGACACTCTCTACGCCCGCCCGTACACGGGGGGCGCCGGCCCGGCACCGCGGTCCCTCGCGGGCACCGGCAGGGCGGTCCGCTGGACGGGGCCGTCGGCCGTGCTCCAGAGGATCGACGTGCCCGCCCTCATCAGGACGGCCCAGGAGGGCGATGTCTCGATCTCCTTCCAGGTCGCCCCCGGTGCGACCCTGGCGGAGGGCATGGTGATCGCCGAGGTCACCGGCGGGGACATGGAGGAGACCGCGCTGCGGCGGGCCCTGTCGACCGGGGTCGAGCGCACCTTCGAGCAGGATCCGGAACTGCCGTTCAGGCTTCTCGCCGACATCGCCCTTCGCGCCCTTTCACCGGCGGTGAACGATCCGGCCACGGCGGTGGAGGCCCTCGACCACGTCGAGGGCCTGCTGGTGCGCCTCGCGGGTGGGGACCTGGACGTGGGGCGGTTCGACGACGCCGCCGGGCGGATGCGGGTGAGTGTGCCGGTCCCGGGGTGGGAGGACTACGTCCGGCTCGCCGTCGACGACGTCGTCCTCGCCGCCGCCGGGGCCCCGATGGTCCTGCGCAGGACGCGTGACCTGCTGAGCAGACTCGTGGACCTGACGCCCGAGGACAGGCGTGCGCCCGTGGCCGACCGGCTGCGCTGGGTCGAGGGGAACGGCCGCGCGGACTACCCGTTCGTCTGGACACGGGCCTGAACCCCGGTGCGACGGGCGCGGCCGGCGGCGAGGGCCGGCCCGGACGATCGACCTCGGTGGCGTGCCACGCCCGAGGTGGGGATCCTGTAGGTGGGGCCCACGCGATTGAGAGGCACTCATGACTCGGACCACCAAAGACAGGGCGGACCAGTCGTTCTCCTCCAGCCCTGGCGTCCGCCGCCTCATCCCCTTCGCCGTGATCACGGCGATCGCGCTGATCTTCATCTTCGAGAACCGCTCGAGCGTGGAGATCCGGCTGCTGATCCCGATGGTCACCATGCCCCTGTGGGGTGCCCTCCTGATCGCCTGGGCACTCGGCGTCCTCGCCTCCTTCGTCACCGTCCGCCGCCGGTCGAACCGGTCCACCCGGCGCCCGAGATAGCGCCGGGCCGCCAGCGGGGCGGCGCCGAGCGGGACGCCACTCACCACGAGCCCGCGAGCCCGCGAGCCTGCGAGCCTGCGAGCCCGCGAGCGTGCGGAGCGCCGGGCGCTTTCATCCGGGTCGTGCGGGTTACTCGCCCGGCATGACTGACACACGGCCACTCGCATTGATCACCGGGGCGTCCAGCGGGATCGGCTACGAACTGGCCCGGCAGTTCGCCCTCCACGGCCACGACCTGGTGGTGAACGCCGAGGACGAACGCCTCGAGACGGCCGCGGAGAGCCTGCGGGAGTGCGGCGCGCAGGTGCGGGCGGTGCGCGCCGATCTCCGCAGCGCCGAGGGCAGGTACCTGCTGCTGGACGCACTCGACGGGCTGACCGTCGACGTCGCCGTCCTCAACGCGGGGGTGGGCCGGGGAGGGGCCTTCGTCGACACGGACGTGGCCGACGACCAGGAGGTCATCGACCTCGACGTCACCGCGACCGTGCGGCTGGCCAAGCCGCTGCTGCGCGCCATGGCGACGCGCGACGCGGGACGGATCGCCTTCACCTCGTCCGTCGTCTCGACCATGCCGGGCGCCTTCGAGCCCGTCTACACGGCGTCCAAGTCGTTCGTGCAGTCGTTCGCGCAGGCGCTGGCGGAGGAGGTGAAGGACACGGGGGTCACGGTCACCTCGCTCATGCCGGGCCCGACCGACACGGACTTCTTCGAGCGGGCGGGCATGGCGGACGACACCGCGATCGGCACCATGGAGAAGGACGACCCAGCCCAGGTCGCCGAGCAGGCGTTCGAGGCGATCATGCGGGGCGAGAAGAAGGTCGTGACCGGGTCCCTGAAGACCAAGGTGCAGGGGCTGGCCGGAAAGGTGCTGCCCGACGGGGTCAAGGCGGTGGCGCACCGGCGCATGGCGGAACCGGGCAGCGCGAACGAGGAGGGCAAGGACGCCCGAGGGTGACGCGACCTGCCCGCCACCCCTGCGGGGACGGGCAGGGAGGGCCGGGACTGCCTGCCGTGCTACCGTCGGCTGTTTGCCGCGTCGTCGTCCGGTGCCCCGATCGGGCCCCGGCCGGTGACCCCACACCCCGCCGCGCCTTCCTGGGTACGGTCCCCCCGAAGGAAGGTTCCCGGTGAGCGATTCGCCACGCTCTGCTGCCCGACCGCAGGACGACGAGTCCCCTGTCGTACCCGACGGCGCCGCCGTGCGACCTGCCGCGGTGACGTCCTTCGCGCCGTTCGGCCTCCCCGCGGCGATCGTGCGGACGCTCGACGAGCAGGGCGTGACGGTGCCCTACCCCATCCAGGCCGCGACACTGCCGGACGCGCTCGCGGGACGGGACGTCCTGGGCAGGGGCCGCACGGGATCCGGCAAGACGCTCGCCTTCGGCCTGGCTTTGCTGGCCCGCACGGCCGGGCGGCGCGCGCAGCCCAAGGAGCCGCTGGGGCTCGTGCTGGTCCCCACGCGGGAACTGGCACAGCAGGTCGCGGAGGCGCTCACTCCGTACGCCGACGCGCTGCGGCTGCGGCTCGCCACCGTGGTGGGGGGAGTGTCCCTCGGACGCCAGGCCGCCGCGCTGCGGGAGGGCGCCGAGATCGTCGTCGCCACGCCCGGCCGGCTGCACGACCTGATCGAGCGCAAGGGCTGCCGGCTGGGGCGCGTGCGCATCGTGGTCCTGGACGAGGCCGACCAGATGTGCGACCTGGGTTTCCTGCCGCAGGTCGGCGAGATCCTGGACCAGGTGCGGTCCGACGGGCAGACCATGATGTTCTCCGCCACGCTCGACGGGGACGTCGACGAACTGGTCCGCCGCCGGCTGCGCGACCCCGCCGTGCACGCGGTCGACCCTTCGTCGAGCTCGGTCGCCGGGATCGCGCACCACCTCTTCGTCGTGCACGGGCCCGACCGCTACGCCGTGGTCACGGAGATCGCCGCCCGGGACGGCCGTGTCCTGCTGTTCCTGGACACCAAGCACGGCGTCGATCAGCTGACGCGGCATCTACGGGGCAGCGGGGTCGCCGCGGCCGCCCTGCACAGCGGCAAGTCGCAGCCGCAGCGCACCCGGACCCTGGCCCAGTTCAAGGAGGGTCAGGTCACCTCACTGGTGGCGACCAACGTCGCCGCGCGCGGCCTGCACATCGACGACCTGGATCTCGTGGTCAACGTCGACCCGGCCACCGACCCGAAGGACTATCTGCACCGTGCCGGCCGCACCGCGCGGGCCGGCCGCTCCGGCACCGTCGTGAGCCTCGTCCTGCCGGGACAGCGCCGCGAGACGAGCCAGGTCCTCACGGACGCGGGCGTGGCTCCCACGGTCACGAAGGTACGGTCCGGCGAGGCGGAGCTGAGCCGGATCACCGGCGCCAAGGCCCCCTCCGGCCTGCCTCTCGACGGCGGGCCCTCCGCACCGCGTCCCAAGAACAACCCCGTCCCGTTCCGCGGCCTGGGCAGCGCCAAGGACGCCCGGAGCGGCTCCGGTGCCAAGCCGTCCCGCAGGACCAGCGAGGCCCGCAAGCTCGCGGAGGCCCGCAAGGCGGCCCGGGTACGCCGCAGCGGCTGAGCCGGGGGAGCGGCCGACGGCCCGGCGGCGACCCGATGCCCACCGGACGCGGGCGCCTCCGTTTCCGGCACCGGGCCGGCGGTCAGCGGGCACCGGGCCGCAGGTCAGCGCGTCAGGAACTCCAACTCCGGCCGGTCCCAGGGCACCGCGGGCGGGTTCGCGCCGACGGTTCCGGTGGGCTGTGCCCCGCTGCTGAGGTAGAAGCCCTCCGCCGGAGGATGCGACACCACCCGCACCCGGTCCAGCCCGGCGGCACGTGCCTCCGCTTTCATGTGCTCGACGAGGAGCCGCCCGATGCCCCGGCCCTGTGCCCCGTTGTCGACGAAGAGCAGGTCCAGCTCGGGCGGCAGCAGGACCAGCGAGTAGAAGCCCACGATCCGGCCGGCCGCGTCAGCGGTGTCGACGGCGGCGTAGACCCGGTGGTTCTCGATGTAGTCGGCCCCGACGCGGTAGCCCGCGACCATCGACGCGTACCGGCCCTCGTAGGCATGCGAGCCGCGCACGAGCCGTGTGAGCCGCTTGGCGTCGCGGGCGACGGCCCGCCGTACGACGAGGGCGCCGTGCCTGGAGGTAGGAGCCGAGTTCACGACGGGCATCTTACGAGGTCCGGGGCGTCGCCCGGCTCGGGCGCCCGGTCGTACGGACCCGCGCGGTGGCCGGGGGCGCGTCCCCGGCCACCGTCATGGGGTGCCGTGTGTCATGCCGTGCGTGCGGTCCACGGCGTCAGGGGAGGGTCCACTTCTGGTTGGGGCCGGTGTGGCAGGTCCACAGGTGGACGGGTGTGCCGTCGTTCCAGGTGCCGCCGGATGCGTCGAGGCATTTGCCGGACTGGGGGTTGCGCAGGGTGCCGTCGGTGTGGGGGGTCCATGTCTGGGCGCCGGTGCCGTTGCAGGTCCACAGCTGGATCCGGGTGCCGTCGGCGGTGGCGGCGCCGGAGATGTCGAGGCACTTGCCGAGGGCGCGAAGGGTGCCGTCGCCGGGCAGGGTCCATTTCTGGGCGCTGCTGGTGTTGCAGGTCCACAGTTGCACCTTGGTGCCGTCGGTGCTCTGGGCGTTGTCGACGTCCAGGCACTTGCCGCCCACGCCCTTCACCTCGCCCGAGCGGGGGCCGGGTTGGCTGCCGCCGCCCTGCTTGATGCGGATGTTCCGGAACGACACGGAGTCCCCGTCGCCGTGGTTCTGCAGGCCGATGTGGCCCTGCTGGAGACTGCGCGCGGGGTCGGTGCCGGTGAAGTCGTTGATCTTGCGGCCGTTGAGGAAGATCTCCAGCCGCTCCCCGGTGACCCGCAGTTCGAAGGTGTTCCACTCGCCGGGCGGGTTCAGTGCCGCGTCGCGCGCCGGCAGGTCGGCGGACTTGAATCCGTAGACCGCTCCGGTGGTGCGCGCCGCCTCGTCGGTGGCGTCGATCTGGATCTCGTAGCCGCGGTCCACCGCCGACCACGGGTCGTCCGACGCGGGGAAGCCGAGGAAGACGCCGGAGTTGTCGTCGCCGTCGGCGCGCCAGTCGAGTTTCAGCGAGTAGTCCCCGGTGAACTCCTTGGCGGAGTACCACAGCATTCCGAGCCCGCCGTGCGAGGTGAGGGTGCCGTCGGCGAGGGTGAAGCCGCCCGGCCCCGCCTGCTTCCAGCCCGCGGTGCCCGAACCGTCGAACAGGGGCGTGTAGCCGGTTTCGGGACGGCAGTCGGCCTCCGTCATCCCGGCGGCCCAGCGGACGCCGCCGAGCAGATGACGGCGGAACGCGGGCTCGGCGTACGACTCGTCGGTGTGGCCGCCGCCCGTGTAGAAGGCGCGGCCGCCCTGGTAGTCCTTGCACCAGGCGATCGGGTGGTCGCCCGACATGGTGCCGCCGGAATAGCTCGACTCGTCGAGCGAGGCGAGGACGTGGGCCGAAGTCCGCGGGTTGGTGCGGTAGTTGTACCACTCGTCGGTGCGCTGCCAGGTGCCGCCGAGGTGGGCGGTGGCATCGTGGGCCCGGTCCTCGACCTCGACGGTGGCGGACTGCACGGCGGGGTGGGAGTGGAAGAGCGCGCCGGCCAGCCCTGCGTAGAAGGGCCAGTCGTACTCGGTGTCGGCCGCGGCGTGGATGCCGACGTACCCGCCCCCGCCCTTGACGTAGCTCTCGAACGCGCTCTGCTGGGTGCCGTCGAGGACGTCGCCCGTGGTCGACAGGAAGGCGACCGCCTTGTACTGGGCGAGGTTGCCGGTGGTGAAGGCTCCGGCGTCCTCGGTGGCGTCGACGGTGAAGTTGTTGGCCGCACCGAGGTCCCGCAGGGCCGCTATGCCGTCGTCGATGGAGGAGTGCCGGAAGCCCGCCGTCTTGGAGAACACCAGGATCTTGTACGCCGGGTCGGCGGCCGCCGGGCGGGTGGCCGCCGCCGTTCGGGCGGCAGCGCGGGGATCGTCCGCGGGATCAGGCAGGGCGACGGACGGGGACGCCAGGCACAGCGCGGCGCCGGTGAGGAGGCCGAGGAGCGGCCGGATGGGGTGGCGCATGGAGGATCGCCTCCTTTCTACGGAAGGGTCCACTTCTGGTTGGGGCCGGTGTGGCAGGTCCACAGGTGGACGGGTGTGCCGTCGTTCCAGGTGCCGCCGGATGCGTCGAGGCATTTGCCGGACTGGGGGTTGCGCAGGGTGCCGTCGGTGTGGGGGGTCCATGTCTGGGCGCCGGTGCCGTTGCAGGTCCACAGCTGGATCCGGGTGCCGTCGGCGGTGGCGGCGCCGGAGATGTCGAGGCACTTGCCGAGGGCGCGAAGGGTGCCGTCGCCGGGCAGGGTCCATTTCTGGGCGCTGCTGGTGTTGCAGGTCCACAGTTGCACCTTGGTGCCGTCGGTGCTCTGGGCGTTGTCGACGTCCAGGCACTTGCCGCCCACGCCCTTCACCTCGCCGGAACGCTCCGAGCCGGCGGTGGTGAAGGCGAACTCGTCCACGTCGAACAGCGCACCGGTGCCGCCCTTGAAGACGAGGTGGAGCGTGGTGGAGCCGGCGGGCTGACCGCTCAGCGTCGCGGTCACGTCCTGGAACGTCTCCCACCCGCCGGTCACCGGCACGGTCGCCGTGCCGAGCAGGGTGCCGGTCGGGGATCCCGCGCGGACCTCGATGGTGCCGCCGGAGCCGGCCGAGGAGACCCGGGCGGTGAAGCGCGTGGCGCCGGTCAGGGCGTAGGGCTCGAAGGAGATCCAGTCGCCGTTGTCGATGTGGCCGACCGTCCTGCCGCCGTGTGCCGGGGTGTGGCTGACCACCTGGACGCCCGAGGAGTCGCCGTAGTGCTCGGCCTGGCGGTGGCTGGGCTGGGTCACGTGCTGGTCGTGCGTGGTCAGCGCGGGTTGGCCGTTGGCGCCCTCGTCCGTGTACTCGGCGTCGACGACGCCGAAGATGTTGGCGTTGGGATCGTGTTCACCGTCCGCGAGGGTCCGCAGGGTGCCCGAGCAGCCGGTCGCCGAGGTCTGCGGGTGGCCGTGGCTGTCGTGGCCGACGATGAACGTCACCTTGACCTTGGTGCAGTCGATCGTGCCGTCCTCGGGATCGGTGACCGTCACCTTGAACGGGATCGCGGCGCCGAAGTCGTAGATGCTTCCGTCGGCAGGCAGGTCCAGCCGCACCGTCGGGGCGGTGTTGCCCACCGTGATCTGCACCGACGCGGTCGCGGACTTGCCGGTCGTGTCCGTGACCTTCAACGTGGCCGTGTACTGGCCGTTCACGGTGTACGTGTGGGAGGGGCTGGCCGCGGTGGAGGTGCCGCCGTCGCCGAAGGTCCACGCGTGGCTCAGGGCGTCACCGTCGGCGTCGGAACTGCCGGCCGAGGAGAACGACACGGTCAAGGGGGCCTTGCCCGAGGTGACGTCGGCCTTGGCCTGGGCCACCGGGGCGTGGCCGTCCGTGACGTGCTCGATGCGGTACAGGGCGGAGTTCGCGTCGCCGTTGAAGTAGCCGGTGCCGTAATCGAGCACGTACAGGGCGCCGTCCGGTCCGAAGGCCATGTCCATCACCTGGGTGCCGCTCCAGGGGAAGCCGTTGATGGACTGCACGGTGCCGTCGCCGCCGGTCTCGATGCGTTTGATCCAGCGGCGGCCGAACTCGCCGGCGAAGAAGTCGCCGTCGTACTCCTGGGGGAACTTGACCTGGGAGGTGGAGGCGGCGTCGTAGCGGTAGACGGGACCGCCCATGGGCGACTCGGAGCCGCTGCCGAACTCCGGTACGGAGCCGCCGTCGTAGGGAATCCAGGCGGGCTGTGCGGGAGGCAGGTCGGTCAGCCCGGTGTTGCGCGGCGAGGTGTTCTTCGGTGCGGCGCAGTCGAACTTCGCGCCCGCGGTGCCGGTGGCGAAGTCGTGGTCGACATAGGCGTCGTTGCGGCCGGTGCAGTACGGCCAGCCGTAGTTGCCCGCCTTGGTGATGCGGTTGAACTCCACCTGGCCGGCCGGACCGCGGGTAGCACTGGCGGTACCGGAATCGGGCCCGTAGTCACCGAGGAGGACGGTGCCGGTGGCCTTGTCGACGCTCATCCGGAAGGGGTTGCGGAACCCCATCGCGTAGATCTCGGGCCGCGTCCTGGCCGTGCCCGGCGGGAAGAGGTTGCCCGGCGGTATGGCGTACGACCCGTCGGCGCCGACCTTGATGCGCAGGACCTTGCCCCGCAGGTCGTTGGTGTTGCCCGCCGAACGCTGCGCGTCGTAGGCCGGGTTGCGCGACGCGCGCTCGTCGATCGGGGTGAACCCGTCGGAGGCGAAGGGATTGGTGTCGTCCCCCGTCGACAGGTAGAGGTTGCCCTGCGCGTCGAAGTCGATGTCTCCGCCGACATGGCAGCAGATGCCCCGGGAGGCGGGGACGTCGAGGATCTTCTTCTCGCTCGCCAGGTCCAGGGTGCCGCTGCTGCCGAGGACGAACCGCGACAGCCGGTTGACGCCGTCGAAGGGGGCGAAGTCCGACGCCGACCCGTCGGAGGGGGCGTCGCCGCCCGGAGTGCTCGACTTCGGGGCGTAGTAGAGGTAGACGAATCGGTTGGACGCGAAGGCCGGGTCCACCGCGACGCCCTGCAGGCCCTCCTCGTCATGGCTGTACACCTCCACCTTGCCGGCCACCTTGGTGGTGCCGGCCGCGTCCGTGAGCCGGACGGTGCCGTCTCTGGAGGTGTGCAGGACCGAGCGGTCCGGAAGGACGGCGAGCGTCATCGGCTCGCCCGTCTCGGCCACGCCCTTGGCGAGGGTGACCTGTTGGAACTCATCGGCCGCGGCGCGGGGAGACGCCTCGGATCCTCCCGGGGCGGCGACCGCTGCCCCGGGGAGCAGACAGCTGACGGCACACGCCAAGGCCGTCACGAGCGAACGGACAAGTCTGGGTCTCACCACTTTTGAGCGCACAGAAGTCTCCCGCTGGGGTGGGGTGACGGCAGCCCGAAGGAGGAACTGCCGTGGGAGCACAGGCGCGCGCCGTCGCGCCGTCAAGCCATTGCATGCGCATGACCGGTCGCAAGGAAGTTAGCGGCCCCGCAACGAAGGCGTAACCCCTTTCGCATACGATCCCGGCACTTTTTCCATGATCAGGACAAAGTGGATCGAGCCGGCACGCGGGCCGGGCGTGGGCGCCGGTGCACCGCCCGGGGAGCGGGGGGACCGGCGCGGCGACCGGGCCTGCCTGGCGGCGACGCCGTGCTGCCGGCGTCCTCATCGCAGGTCCGTGCGTTACCCACGGAAACCCTTCCCCGCACGACCTCTCGTCCTCCACTATGAGCCGTCATACCCGCCGGTACGTCAGGTCTCCGCGCGGGTCGCAAGGCTGCAAGGAGGCGGCGCGATGGCTGGGGCCGACGACAGGGACCAGGGCGGTGCGGAGCCGGGCCACGGGCCGCACGGGGGCGTGCCCGACGCGCGGCTGACCGAGCTGCTGCGCGCCGACACGGCGACGGCGTACCCGGCACTGCAGGAACTGCGTGCCCGCCATCACCAGCACGTCCTCGCCTACGCCCGGCTGTGCGCCCCCAGCGAGTCGACAGCCCGGCAACTCGCGGCCCAGGCCTTCACGCTGGCGGCCCGGCAGGTCGCGCGCGGCATCGACCCGGGGCTGCCCTGGCGCCACCAGCTCCTCCTTCTGGTCACCCGGACGGCGCGGACCTGGGCCGGGGACGCGCGGGCGGCCGGCCTGGACCCGGGGCTGCTGCTCGTGCTGAACACGGTCGGCCCCTCCGGTCCGGTGCCCCCGATGCTCACCGCCTTCCAGTCCCTGCCCGCTCGGGCCCAGGGCCTGATCTGGTACGCCGTCGTGGAGGCGGAGCACGCGGACAGCGCGGCGGTGCTCCTCGGCCTGACCCCGGAGGACGTCACCCACGGCACGGACCGGGCGCTGCGCCAGCTGGCCCGGGCCTGCCTGCGCACCCGCCTCGCCTCCTCCGACGACCCGGACTGCCCCGACTTCGGCCGCCTCATCGAGGAGTCCGTACGTCCGGACAACCCTCGCGACAGCGCGGATCTGCACACCCACATGGCGCGTTGTCCGCACTGCGCCACGGCCCACGAAGAGCTGTCCGCCCTGCGGGACGCACCGCGTCCGGCCCTGGCGGAGGGCCTGCTGCCGTGGGGCGGCACGGCCTACGTGACCGGCGACCACGCGGCCCCGGACGCCGCCACGGGGTGGGACCGGTCCCTCGGAACACACGCCCCGGGGGAGGAGGACCGGACCGCGGGGGCTCCGGACCGCCGGCGTGCCCTGCTGGTCTCGGCGGCGATCGGGGTGACCCTGCTGTCCCTGGCGGCCTTCCTGGTGGCGCGGGACGGCTCACCGGCACAGGACCCGGTGAGCGCGGAGCGCCTTCCGCCGAGCGCGCCTCCCGTGGCGGTCACGGTGACGGCCACCGTGTCGGCGACACCGTCGACGTCCTCGCCCTCCCCCTCACCCGAGCCGACGCGGAAGCCCACCTCTCCGCCACCGAGCAAGTCACCGACCAAGAGCGCGAGTCCGGAGCCGAAGACTCCACCCACCCGCCCGCCCTCCGGAGCCTTCGCCCAGGTCGTCAACGTCGGTTCGGGGTTGTGCCTGGACGTGGAGGGCGCCTTCTCCAACGGCACCGACGTCGTCACGGCGACCTGCTCCGCCGCCCGCACGCAGCGCTGGCGCGTCGATGCCGACCGGGGAGTGGTGCAGTCGGCCGCCGACCCCGACTACTGCCTGGACAGCCGCGGCGCCACGCACCGGGGCGTCGGCATCTGGAGCTGCGACTCGGTGGAGGGCCGCAACGGCCGCAACCTCACGTTCGTCGTCGACGGGAACGGCCTGATCCGGCCCGCCATCGCCTTCCACACGGCCGTCACCCCCGACGGCGGCGCCGGAGACGGACTGTCGCTCCAGCCGTCGAGCGGGGACGCCGGACAACGATGGCGCGCGGGGTCCGCCTGACCGCTGCGGCGAGCGGCCGTAGGTCCTGGTGCACACACCGACTGCGGCCCCGTCGACCCCGCGCCGCTTCCGCTGCCGCGAACTCGGCACCGGACGCCTGCAATTCAACTATTGCGCGCCCAACACATGAATCGCGGGTCGACAACTGCCCTTTCTTCACGGGGTTTCGAATCGGTCGGGTTCTCGTTCGGCCATGCGGTCTGCACCAATAGTGCACCCCGACGAGACGCCCGGTCGGCAATCGCTTGCTGCGGAAATCGGCGGCGCCTACCCAGAATTGATGCGACTACGTCGGCGGTCGCCGCACGGTCACACATTCTCGACAGGGTGCGCGCACAAGGGGCGGAGGTGTGA
Organism: Streptomyces sp. NPDC003456; assembly: GCF_042878735.1. NCBI lineage: Bacteria > Bacillati > Actinomycetota > Actinomycetes > Kitasatosporales > Streptomycetaceae > Streptomyces > Streptomyces sp. NPDC003456. The sequence goes on along the minus strand of NZ_JBIAOK010000001.1, from coordinate 433,250 downwards.
GGGAGACGTGTGGGGAGACGGTGGCTGATTCGCGCCCCGCTGACCTGCTGTTCCGGCACTGATCCGCTTCAAGTCCTTGATCTGCGCACATCAATAGGTCAGGTTCGAGGCGGACCCGATGCAGGTTCGGTCCGAACTCCCACACCCCCCACACCACCTGACGAGGAGAACCCTCACATGGCATCTCGCGCATTCACACGCAGAATGCAGCTCCTCACCGCAACGGCTGTCGTCACCACCATGACGGCCGTCGGAACGGCACACGCACACACAGCGCCGGAACCCACCCCCGCCGAAGGCACCGTGTACGGCCTCGGCGCCGAGGGAGCCGTACCCGGCAGCTTCATCGTCACGCTGGACGAGAAGGCCGACAAGTCCGCACTCGCCGAGGAATACGGCGGCAAGCTCAAGCGCACCTACTCGACCGCCCTCAACGGCTTCTCCGCCGGCGGTCTTTCGTCCGCCGAGGCCAAGCGACTCGCCGCCGACCCGTCCGTCGCCCGGGTCGTACAGGTCAAGAAGTTCAGCATCACCGCCACCCAGGACAACCCGCCCTCCTGGGGCCTGGACCGCCTGGACCAGGCGGACACGGCCGGCGACGGCAAGTACACCTACCCCGACGGCGCGGGTGAAGGCGTCACGGCGTACGTCATCGACACCGGCGTGCGCATCACGCACAAGGACCTGGCCGGACGGGCCACGTCGGGCTTCGACGCGGTGGACAACGACAACGACGCCAGTGACGGCAACGGGCACGGCACCCATGTCGCCGGCACGATCGCCGGCACCGCCCACGGCGTCGCCAAGAAGGCCAAGATCGTCGCCGTCCGGGTGCTCGACGACAGCGGTTCGGGAACGACCGAGCAGGTCATCGCGGGGATCGACTGGGTCGCCAAGAACCACCAGGGCCCGTCCGTCGCGAACATGAGCCTGGGCGGTGGCGCCGACCCGGCCATCGACGAAGCCGTGAAGAAGGCCATCGCCGCCGGTGTCACCTTCGGCGTCGCCGCCGGGAACGAGTCCTCGGACGCCGGGCAGGGCTCCCCGGCCCGGGTCGCCGAAGCCCTCACCGTCGCCTCCTCGACCAAGGACGACCAGCAGTCCGACTTCTCCAACTTCGGCTCGGTGGTGGACATCTACGCCCCCGGCTCGGACATCACCTCCGCCTGGAACGACAGTGACGGCGGCACCAAGACGATCTCGGGCACGTCCATGGCCACTCCGCACGTCGTGGGCGCCGCCGCCGTCTACCTGGCGGGCCACCAGGACGCCACGCCGGACCAGGTCGCCAAGGCGCTGACCGACGGCGCCGTCCCCGACAAGATCTCCAACCCCTCGCAGGGCACCGCCAACAAGCTGCTCAAGATAGTCGAGTAGCCGCACCCGCCCGACGCCCGCCGCGCTGCCCCCACCGGGGCTGCGGCGGGCGCCGGCCGTCGGCAGGGTGCCGGTGCCGGTGCCCGACCGGGCTGCGGACGGCGTACGCCGCGGGGCCGCCTTCGAGATGTGGGCCCGCCCGACGCGTCCCGGAGCCCGTCGATCTCCTGCTGCCCGACGAGCCGACGGACCACCTGCCGGAGAAGTGCGACGGCCCCCGGACGCCGGGGCGGCAGGACGCTTCAGGGTTGGGCGGGGCCATCGGGCCGGGGTGGCCGGGTGGGGCCGTCGGGCCGGGGAGGCCGGGTGGTCGCCTGGTAGGCGTCGAAGTCCGCTCGGCCGCCCGCGCCCAGGACCCCGGTCTGAGCGGCGAGTCGGCTGGGGGGCTGCCGGCGCAGTTCCTGGCGGGCGAGGCGGGAGACGAGCGCCGGGAAGGCGGGCCGCAGCGGCTGGCACCAGCGCAGCCACGGGGGCGCGTAGATGTGCCGGGCGCGTCGCGTGATGCCGGAGGTCAGCCAGCCCGAGACCTCGGCGGTGCTGTGCACCTTGCGGGCGAAGCGGGGCTGGTTGCGGCGCAGGGCCTGCAGGACGGGGTGATCGTCGATGCCCGTGATCATGTCGGTTCCGGTCCAGTGCAGATAAGCGATGCCGACACCGATCCCGTCCGGCTCCACCTCGCCCCGCAGGGCCAGGGCGAACGACTCGACCCCGGCCTTGGACGCGCAGTAGGCGCTCATCAGCGGGGAGGAGCCGAAGGCGGCGGTCGAGGCGATCTGCAGGAAGTAGCCCCTGGTCTGCATGAGGTGGGGCAGGAAGGCGCGGGCGGTGTTGGCCGAGCCGGTGAGGTTGACGTCGATGACCCGCTGCCACAGGTCGGCCGGTGTGTGCACGAAGGGCCCGCCGGTGGCGATCCCCGCATTGGCCACGACGACGCTCGCGGGCCCCAACCGGGTGCTGATCTCGCGGGCGGCGTGATCGAGCGCCTCCCGGTCGGTGACGTCGGTCTCGACGCACAGGCTCCGGCCGGGCAAGGCGTCCGCGGCCTGGCGGAGGGTGGCCTCCTCGCGCCCTATCAGCGCGACCAGCATCCCTGCATCGGACAGACGCCGCGCGAGGGCCGCGCCCACACCTCGGGCGGCTCCGGTCACGACGGCGACCCGCCCCGCCAAGGGGGATCCGGCCGCCCCTTCGAACCGTCCCGACCCGGGGACCTCACTCATACGTCCTCGTTCCCGTCACCGCACCGCCCCGCCGGCGGCACTCTCGCACCTCTTCGGTCATACCCGCCGATACAGATGCGTTCGAGACCAGTGACCCATTCGGCGCACCTGGCCACGGCGCGTGAACGGCACGACATACGACGCACGACGCACGACGCACGGCGTGCCGCGTACCTGCTGAGTGGATTCAAGGTCCGCAGCAGGCAGCACCACTCTGCCGGCCTCTTACCTCGTGGTCGGCAGGGGGAGGGCGTCGGTGTAGGCGTTGACCGGGCGGGGGACCTTGCGGACGCTGTGGGCGTCCAGAGCGACCGGGGCGGACTTCGTGCCCAGGGTCCCCCCGGGGTGCCAGGTGCCCGTGACGGACACCCACGTGTCGGCGGGCAGTGCCGGAGCCCCGTGGATCCGCACCTTGACGGTCTGGGCGTCCGCGGCACAGCAGTTGAGGACGAGCCGCGTCAGGTACCAGTCGCCGCCCCCTCCGCCGGGGGTGACGAACCCGGTCATACGGACACTGCGCCCCTTGATGCCCTGCTCCCGGTCCTGCTGCACGCGACTGGTGAAATCGGTGAGGGTCAGGGGGACCGGTGAGGTCGCGGGAAGGGGATCGAAGTCGCTGCGCTCCTTCACCGGCCGCGGGGCCTCACGAGCCGCGGTGTACGCGCCGAGAGCCGGAGGGGCGTAGAAGAGCAGGCTCAGCGCGGGCAGGAGCAGCAGCCAGGCGACGCGGGGCATGCCGGAGTGGTCGTGACCGTCCCCGTCCCCGGGTTCGTGGGCCTCGCCCGGCTCGCCGTCCTTGCCCGGCCTCCGGAGCGAGACCGCCTCGGCCGCTCCCAGCAGGAGAAGCAGGAAACCGGACGCGATCAGGAACGGCCGCATCCCCTCCTTCACGTACCGGAGGTAGAGGTCGGTGAGGAGCGAGGCGTGCACCAGGCCGAGGCCGCTCAGGACCAGCAGGGACACCGGGAAAAGTCGTCTCACAGCACCACGGCTCCGATCAGAACGCTGCACAGGATCGCCACCACCGTGGTGGCGGCGCAGAAGCGGACGGCGAAGGCCCGGCCGAACGTGCCCGCCTGCAGGGCGAAGAGCTTCAGGTCGACCATGGGGCCGACCACCATGAACGTCAGGCGGGCGACCGGCGAGAAGCCGGTGAGCGAGGCAGCGACGAACGCGTCGGCCTCCGAGCACACCGACAGCACGACCGCGAGCCCGGCCAGGAAGAGCACCGACAGCCACGGAGAGCCGGAGAACACCTCCAGCAGCGAGCGCGGCACCGTCACGTTGAAGGTGGCCGCGGCCATGGCCCCCACGACCAGGAAGCCGCCCGCGTGCAGGAAGTCGTGCTGGAAGCCGCGCCGGAACTCCGTCCAGCGGCTGTGCCCCGGCCGGTGCCCGGTGTGCCGCACGGTCGGACGCAGCCACTTCTGCCGGCCGAAGCGCAGCCACAGCCAGCCCATCACGGCGGCGGTCGCGAGCGAGGCGAGCAGCCGGGCCAGCACCATGGCGGGGTCGCCGGGGAAGGCGATGGCGGTGGCGGTCAGCACCACCGGGTTCACGGCCGGGGCGGACAGCAGGAACGCGAACGCGGCGGCCGGGGTGACGCCACGGCCGATCAGACTGTTCGCGACGGGCACCGAGGCGCATTCGCACCCGGGCAGGACGACACCGGCGCCCGCTGCCACCGGAACCGCCAGCGCCGGGCGCTTCGGCAGCAGGCGGCTGAACACCCGCGCCGGCACGAACGCGTTGATGGCACCGGACAGGGCCGTCCCCAGCAGCAGGAACGGCATCGCCTGCACGGTGATGGCGAGAGCCACGGTCCGCCACGCCTGCACGGCGGGTGCGTCCGGCCGGCCACCGCCCACGAAGAGCACCACGTTCAGCAGGACGATCGCTCCCAGGAGCACCAGGAGCCCTGACCAGATCCGCTCCTCCATGGTCCGGACACCGGCTGCCTCGGCGACCGCTTCAGCCTCCTGGATACTTTCCTCTGTTCTGTGCACGCCAGCCCTGGATGTCGGATGTCGAAAGTGGGCTCGAATATAGCGGGCACGCGTTCCGGCACGGGGAAGGGTCCCGCACCACGACGTGATGCGGGACCCCGCTGTGCTGACGGCCGGGGGGGGGCAGGGCTCAGACGCCCGCGACCGACTGGATCCAGGAGCGGTACGCGGTCACGTTGGTGTAGGCGGTGGTCGTCTGGCGGTCGCTGGTGGAAGCCACACCGACCTGGACGCCGTTCGCCATCATCGGTCCGCCCGAGTCTCCGCCGGCGGTGATGCCGTCGCCGCGGCGGGCGCAGATGGCGGAACCGCCGTAGGCGTCGGAACACCCGCCGGTGACCGTGACGTTGGCGACCTTCAGGTAGCGCGACTGGCAGGTGGCCTCGGAGCCGCACTGGGAGGTGGCGCCCCAGCCGTACACCTGCACGCTCTGGCCGACGCGGACGGTGCCGGGCTGGCCGAGCCGTGCGTAGGTCGCCGACACGGAGCGGTCGAGGCGCACGAGCGCTAGGTCCGAGCTGTGGGTGTAGGTCTGGACGCCGTTGGCGAGGGTGCCGCCGCTGTGCTGGTCCAGGCTGCCGATGCGGAACGACAGTCCGCCGCCGGTGACGCAGTGCTTGGCGGTGAGGATCCACGTCGGCGCGATGATCGTCGCCGAACAGGTCTCCCTGCCGTTCGAGAACAGCCGCGCGGCCCAGGGGCCACTGCTGGCGTACGAGCCGCCGATGATGGGCTGCGGAGCCTTGGTGATCGGCGGCACCGGGGCCTCCGCCGCGGCGGCGCTGGGGGAGAGGAGTGCGAGGACGCTGACCGCTGCTGCGGCGAGAGCGGGCATGAGCCTTGATATGCGCAAGGTTCCTCGATTCGGGAGCCACGCCGGGTGGGCGTGTACGTGTGGGGGTCGACGGCCCCGCACCGGGGGCCGCCCCATGACGAACTCGCCCTCATGAGGCGCCTGTTCGTCACGGACGTCGTCCACCATCCCGGAGAGTCGTTGAACGCGGTAGAAACACTCGGTGATAACGCGGTGCTATGACCGGGCTCACCTGGGGGGCACCTCGGTGTGTCCGACGGAGAGGACCACCGGTGCGCGAACGCCCGGCGCCCCGCACCATGATCACTGCATGACTCATGGTGCGGGGCGCCGGGCGGGGCACCGCAAGCGCTTGGGACGTTCCAGGGGCCAGGGGCCGGCCGTACAGCCGGCGCCTGACGTCGGCTCAGGGGCGGAACGGTGCGGTCACGGCTTGAGGGCCAGACCACCGTGTTCGGCGATGACTTCCGGCGCAGGGTCCGTGGGGTCGGGCCGCCACAGGGGAACCGACACGACGCCGGGGTCGAGGAGCTTCAGGCCGTCGAAGAACGAGGTGATCTCGTCGACCGTGCGCAGCGTGTACGGGACGGCGCCGCTCTCGTTGTACGCGTCCTGGGCCTGCTCGAAGACCGGGTCGATGCCCCGCGAACCGTCGTTGATGGAGAGGTAGCTGCCGGACGGCAGTGCTCCCATCAGGCGCGTGACGATCGAGCGCGCCTGCTCGTGGTCCTGGATGTGCCCCAGGATGTTGCTGAGGATCAGGGCCGTCGGCCGGCTGAAGTCCAGGGTGTCGGCGGCGGCCGCCAGGATGCGGTCCGGGTCGTGCACGTCGGAGTCGACATAGGCGGTCGCCCCCTCCGGCGTGGAGTAGAGCAGGGCCCGGGCGTGCGCCAGCACCATCGGGTCGTTGTCGGCGTACACGATCCGGGACTCCGGGGCGACCCGCTGGGCGACCTCGTGGGTGTTGTCGGCGGTCGGAAGCCCCGTCCCGATGTCGAGGAACTGGCGGATACCCGCCTCGGCGGCCAAGTACGTGATGTTGCGGCGCAGGAAGGCGCGACTGCTGCGGGCGATGGTCACGATGCCGGGGAACACGGCGGTGTAGGCATCGCCGGCCTGCTCGTCGACCGGGTAGTTGTCCTTTCCGCCCAGCCAGTAGTTCCAGATACGGGCCGAATGCGGCACGGAGGTGTCGATGTTCTGGTGCGCCGGCGATCCGGACGTGCTCGCATGGTCGGTCATGTCTACCGTCTGTCTTTCAGCTGAAGCGGGCAGTTCGGATCACAACATATGTCCTGAACCCCCTGCTCCGTAAGGCAGTTCACCTTTCCGGTGGGACCGGGCGGCAGCCCCGGACCGGTTCCTCGGGATCGTCCGGCCGATGGTCCGCGTGCGGTGCGCCTGTCGCGCGGCGGGCGGTGAGGCCGGCAGCGGTCGGCACGCCCCGCGACGAGCTGCCGTCCGCGCTCAGCGCGGTCGTCCGCACGGGGCGATGACGTCCGTGTCCTCCCACCACGACCGCCACAGACGACGGCCAGGGTGCGGAGGCCGGGCAGCACATGGCGCGAGACCGGGGTCGAGCAGAGGGAGTCCCGCCGGCCTCCTGGTGTGTGCGCCGGTCGGCTTGCGGCGGACGTGGGTGCCGGCCGTGCCGATCGCCGCTCGCACCGCCCGTTCGATCAGCGAGATGCCGCGCCGCTTCGACGGGTTGCCGCTGCTGAGAGCGGAGATCAGGTACCGGTGCCCGTCCACCGTCACCAGTCCGATGCTGTTGATGACCCACAGCCCGGTTGCGCTTCGCTGCACCCAGCCGTTCTTGAGCGACCAACGGGAGGACGCCGCCGACACGCCCCAGTCCTGGCCCTCCGTGATGTCGCGCATCAGCGTGCGGATGAAGGCGCGGGATGCGGGCTGCAGCCCTTGCCGCGTGCGGGCGGAGTGCGCCGACGAGGCGGGGAAGATCGACTGCAGCAGGCGGATCTGGTCCTCGGCAGTCGTCGTGGTGAGGCCCCAGTGACCGCCGGGGCCGCCCTGGGTGGAGGAGAGCCCCAGGCGCTCGTTCGCCGCGTCGAGGCCCTCTCTCTCGCCGATCACCCGCCACAGCCAGTCCGCCGCGTCGTTGTCGCTGGTCTCGATCATCAGCTCGGCGGCTCGGCGCTCCTCGCCTGTCAGTCGCCGGCCTTCGTCCTGCGCCTGCAGCAGCAGCGCCGCGAGGATGTTCACCTTGCTGATGCTCGCCGTGTTGAACGACGCGTCGCCCCGGTAGGACGCGACGTCGCGGTGGACGCAGTTCAGGTCGCGCACGGCCAGAGCCAATCGGGTCTCACCGCGCCCCGCTGCCGGCCGAAGCACCCGCGCGAGAGCCGCGCTCAGGTTCTCGGACGGCTGCCCCGCCAACGCGACGGCGGGCGCCTGGCTGCGCACGGGTGGCGTCGGCACCTCGCCGGGTGTCGCAGGGGAAGAACAAGCGGCGATCGATGCCATGACCGCGGCGGTGGCGCAGGCGGCCAGCGCGGGCGGGCGCAGGGCCGGGCAGCGGGGTCTCTCGACTTCCTCGTACGTCGCGCTGAATCGTCCGTCGGGCATGGCAGCCAGGCCTCGGTATTCCGGTGGGGGAGGGGGCGGTGGCTTCGATAAATATGACATATCGGTCAGGTGTGCAATGATCCACACCGAGGTAAGGCCGAAGGTCAGGCCCCCGGTCCATCGCATTGCGCGATCGAACGGGAACGGTCGCACCAGGGCCACGACCGGTCACCGCACCACAACCCTTTGGGTCACTCGCGGGTCCAGTTGAACGACAGACTTATCCTGGCCCAACTTTCGGAGTCATTCGTGCCTCACCCCAAGAGCCGTCGCGGCGTCGCACGGTGCGCGGCGCTGGTCGCCCTGGTCACCGCGCCCATGGTCCTGTCCGCCGGTCCGGCCGCCGCCGCGCCGCAGACCCCTGTGGTGGACTTCAACGGCGACGGCTACGCCGACCTCGCGGTCAGCGCTCCCTACGCCACCGTGTCGGGCGTCCACCAGGCCGGTTACGTGTCCGTCGTGTACGGCTCCTCGGCCGGCACCGACACCGCCCACCCGCAGCTGATCACGCAGGCCACCAACAGCGTGCCCGGCGACCTCATGGAGTACGGGACCTTCGGCGTCAGCACCGCCGCCCGCGACCTCGACGGCGACGGGTACACGGACCTGGTCGTCGGCAGCTACTACACCCCGATGGTGCTGTGGGGCTCCGCACACGGCCTGAGCGAAGGCGCCGCGCTCGGCGACGCCGCCTACCGGGTGGCCGCCGGCGACATCGACGGCGACGGCCACGCCGACGTCATCGCCAACGCCAACGGCAACCTGGAGGTCCGCTTCGGCCCCTTCACCCGGGCCGGGGTGCCCGCCCGGACGAACACGCTGGAGATAGCGGACGAGTCCGGTCCCCAGGACATGGCCGTCGGGGACATGAACGGTGACGGCAAGGATGACGTCGTCACCACGAACGGCTTCGAGGAGATGCAGTTCAAGTCCCGCTACTACAAGGGCACGTCGACGGGACTCAGCTCGACGTTCAAGAGCACCGGCTACTACACCGTCGGCGGCGTCGTGGCCGATGTGAACCGGGACGGTTACGGGGACTTCGTGGCCCGCCAGGTCGACCAGGTGTCGGAGATGATGGACTACGACGCGGGCGCGGTCCGCGTCGTCTACGGCTCGGCGAACGGGCCCTCCACGCGCACCGCCAGGATCACGCAGAACACGGCGGGTGTCCCCGGCACCGACGAGGCGGGCGACAACTACCGCAACTTCGGCGACCAGTTCGGCTACGCGCTCGCCGCGGGCGACGTGACCGGCGACGGCTACCCGGACATCGCGGTCGGCGTGCCCGGTGAGGACGTCGGCTCGGTCCGCGAGGCGGGCGCGGTGGTCCTGCTCAAGGGCGGCGCGTCCGGCCTGACCGGTTCGGGCGCCCAGGCCTTCCACCAGTCCACCTCCGGCGTCCCCGGCGTCTCCGAGACGAGCGACAACTTCGGTCGTACGGTCCTGCTCGCCGACGTCAACGACAACAACCGGGCCGACCTCGTGGTGGCCGCCCCGCTGGAGGACAACACCTACAAGGACTCGGGGGCGGTCTGGGTGCTGCGCGGCTCGAAGGCGGGCGCGACGACCACCAACATCACCTCGTTCGGCCCCGGTTCGCTCGGCGCGCCGCAGAAGGAAGCACTGTTCGGACAGCGACTCGCCCGCTGATCGACCGGCCCGACAGGACCGGCGCCTCGGCCCACCGGCCCCGGGGGACCTGAGCCCCGGCCCCCCGCACAAACGCCGGCAGGACCGACGCGCCGGCCAGGTGCACCATCTGATGCGCAGGGCGGCCGCAATCACCGACCCCGAGTCTCGTCCGTACGGGCGAGACTCGCGGTCGGGGCATGCCTTGACCGTGCCACCGTTGGTGGGCGTGAGCGCCACCAGTATGGGCAGAGGACGGTGCGATATTCTTGGGATCGAGGCGAGAGATGTCCCGGCCGTAGAAGGCCTGCGGCACATCCAGCGTCACACTGCCCGGGTTAGCGGCCGTCTTCACCACGCGGGCGTCCTCGACCGTGTCGGTGCACTGATCGCTGCTCAGAGGGACGCTCGGTGGCATACGGGCCGAAGCTGAGAAACCCGGGACCGTCCTGGACGGTGTTCGCCGACCAGGACCCATCAGGCTCCGCCCGGCCTATCTGGTGTCCCATCGCGCCGTCCTGACCACTCCAGGACATGTTCGAGGTAACACGTCGACAGGCATGTACGGCTCACGTGACGTACGTGATCACTCGGACCAACACAGGGCAGCGTCACCAATTTGACTGTCCGTCATGTACCGCGTGGTCGGTGTGCGGTTGATCTGCCGCAACGCGCAGGGCACAGCTCAGTACGTGTCGGGGAGAGACCGAGGGCATGTTCAGCCGGTGATCGTGAACCGAACGTGCGCGGATCACCGATAAGAAGAGTATGAGAACCACACGTTCGCCTTCGGACGGCGAGGAGGACGACGCAGCCTTGCTCCGCGCGGTAGCCGGGGGTGACGCTCGGGCGCTCGGGGTGCTGTACGACCGGCACGCCGGCTGGCTGCACTCCCGCCTGTCACGACGCTGCGACGACCCGGAGGTGGTCCGGGACGTACTGCAGGAGACCTTCGTCACGGTGTGGCGCTCCGCCAGGTCCCATCGTGGCACTGAGACAGGCGGGTGGCTGTGGGTGATCGCGGCTCGTCGGTTGATCGACGCCCAACGGTCGAGACCGCGAGAGGAACCCGTGATCGATGACATGGCAGGCATGGCGCCGTCGGCAGAGGAGCGTGTGTTGTCCGGGCTGGAGTACGGCGACGTGGGTGCCGCTCTTGAGCGCATACCCCGTGAGTTGCGAGAAGTGCTGCGTGCGACGGTCGTGGACGGACTGAGCACGCGTGAGGCCGCCCGACTGCTCGGCATACCGGAAGGGACGGTCAAGTCCCGTGCGCTGCGTGCTCGCCGCGAGCTGCGCAAGGCCCTGGCCGAGGCCGTCTCCGTCACTCGACCGCGGGAAGGCATGGCATGACCGGATGGCATGTGAGTGAGGTGCTCGCGGCCGACTACGCCGCGGACACGGCATCAGAGCTGGACGCCTGGTCGCTGGAGAAGCACGTGGAGTCGTGTCAGGAGTGCGCGGCCCGTGTCTCATGGCACGTTGCCGCCGGGTCTGACGGTGCGGTCGTCGCCGACGTGCGGGCGATGGTCCTGGCCGAGGCGCAGGCATACGGGCGACCGGGCCGCTTCGGATCGATGGTTCGTGTGTACTGGGCGGTCGGCCCTGCGCTTCGGGGACCGTGGCTGCTGGCCCTGCTCTTCGTGATCGCGGGGACCTTCGGTCTCGCCTTCGGTGCGGGTTACGCGCACGCTCGCCCGGTCCTCCTGGCGCTTGCGCCGACGCTGCCCTTGGCCGGTGTGGCGCTCTCGTACGGCCGGCACGCGGACCCGATGTACGACCTCGTCGCCTCGACCCCGGCGAGTGGGTTGTATCTGCTGCTGGCACGCACCGCGGTGGTGCTCGCGGTGAGCATCCCGCTGCTGACGGCTGCCGGTGCGCTGCTCCCGGCGGACGCGGGAGGCCCGGGACTTGCGACGTGGCTGCTTCCTGCGCTCGCCCTCACGCTGGCGGCTCTTGCGCTCGGCTCCTACGTGGGCTGTTACGTCGCCGCCTCGATCCTGGCGGCTTGCTGGACGGCCGCCGTGATGGCGCCCCGCTTCGACGCCTTGTCCATGAACCTGAGCGACCGGCTGGACCTGCTTGTCTCCGGCACCGGAGCCCAGAGCGGGTGGGCGATCGGCGCCGCAGTGTGCGCGGGAGTGCTGGTGCTGCGACGTGCTTCATTCGACTACCGGGAGAACCTGTGAGCCCATCAACCACAAGGCTGACGCACGCGGTTCGCGTCAGCGGCCTCACGGTCCGGCACCGACGGCACGTCGCTCTGGATGCCGTCGATCTGCACTTCGGCACGGGCGTACACGGCCTCCTCGGCCCCAACGGAGCCGGCAAAACTTCCTTGATGCGGGTACTGGCCACCGTCGCTTCTCCGACGAGCGGCAGGGTGGAAATCCTGGGCCAGGACATGGGCACGCACCACGGCAGGACACAGGCCAGGCGCAAACTGGGTTATCTGCCCCAGGAGTTCGGCTACTACCCCGGTTTCACCGTGCGGGAATTCGTGACGTACATGGCCTGGCTGAAAGAGGTGCCTGCGGCCTCCATGGCGGCAGCAGTGGAACATGCCGTGGAACGTGTCGGGCTGGCCGACCGCCTCGACACCAAGATCAAGACGCTGTCGGGCGGAATGGTGCGGAGGGCTGGAATAGCGCAGGCCCTCGTCAACGAACCGGAACTCCTGCTCCTCGACGAACCCACCGCCGGGCTCGATCCCGAACAGCGAGTGGAGTTCAGAGCATTGCTGCGAGACGTCGGCACCACTGCCGCGGTCATCGTCTCGACTCACATCGTCGAGGACGTCGCGGCTGCCTGCTCGGAGGTGACCCTGATGGAGTCCGGGCGAGTCGCCTATCGCGGGACGACAGCCGAACTGACGGCTATCGGTATGGACGCCGAGCACGAGGCGGCAGGCAACCCCATCGAGCGCGGCTACACGACGGTGCTGCAGGCCCAACGCCGCGAACGCAGGAACGCGGCGCCCGGGCCCGGGGGAGCGCGATGACCGAGACGGCAGACCGTCGGAGCCCGGTCTTCTCAGCGGAAGCCGGATCACCGCTGCGCCACCCCTTGCGCAGCGAACTCCGCCGCGGTACCGGGCCTTGGACCGGAGCGATCATCGCCGTGCTCGTGGTCACCGTCATGGCGGCCAAGGCGAACGAAGCGGGGGGCTGGCAGAACCGGTGGACGGACACCACGGATCTGCTGCGCGTCACCGGCACCTTCCTCGGCGGCCCCGTCACCGCCGCCCTGGGGTGCTGGCACGGGGGCAGGGAACGCCGTGCTCGCATGACGGAACTGCTGGCCTCCTGCGCGAGATCTCCGTTGCGGCAGACACTGCTCGCCGCGGCGCCGGCCGTCGTGTGGCCCGCTGTCGGCTACCTTGCCGCGGCCTCCTGCTGCCTCCTGGCCACCTGGCCGTACGCAGGGTACGGGCACCCCTTTCTCTCCTTGGTGCTGGCGGACGCGGCAGCGCTGGCCTCGCTCGGCGCAGTGGGCTTCGTTCTGGGAAGGGTGGTTCGCTGGCGCCTTGCTGCTCCGGCTGCTGCCGTCTGCCTCTATCTGGCCTTCAGCTTCACCTACGAGTTGAAACGCTTCGGCTGGCTCAACCCCTCGTTCCCCCACGACTACACCTGGGACCGACCGGCATGGTGGTTCGGCCCCTCGTCCATGCTGTGGACGGGAGGGCTCGCGGCTGCCTCGCTGCTCGCGTACGCCGCCCGACGCCGCACAGTGGCGATCATCCCGCTTGCTCTGGCGGGAGGTGCCGCCTTGCTCATCGTCGTGAACGGATCTCCCTGGCAGCCTGATCACTCGGCTTCCCGCCTCATGTGTGATCAGGGGAGGCCGCAGGTGTGCGTGAGAGCAGTCGACCACAAGCTCCTGAACGACACCTCAGACGCTCTGCAGGACCTCAACGCACGCCTTCGGGGAGTCCCTGGCGCCCCTCTTCGCTGGGTCGACGGCGCGTCCCGGCCGACCCGCCGGGACGCCGTACTTCCCTCTCCGGCGGCAGAAGCCACACGCAACAAAGTGGGCGACCCGGCCGAGTATGCCACCGCAGCGGCCATGAACCTCTTCGCTGACACCTGCTCGAACAGCGACTTCGAGCATCCGGACTTCCAGAGGGCGTCCGATGTCAACAGCGCGGTCATCGAATGGCTGGCACCCTCCCGGATCCAATCCGCGATCCTCACTCCAGAGGCGCATCGCCTCGTCGATCGGCTGCGAACGAAGAGCCGGGAAGAGCAGAAGGTCTACCTGCAACGGTACTTCGCGGCCGACCGTTGCGACCCGACGGCGGTTCCCCTGCCATGAAGTTCTCCCTCCTCTACAGCCGCTCGCGTGCACTCCCGAGCATCGCCACAGCGCTCGTGGGCATCGCGGTGCTGGCTGCCCTCTTCGCCCACGTGCTGCAACAGCAGCTTGACGCCGACCACACGTCGCGCCTGCCGGTGACCGTCTTCGCGCCACTCCTGGCCGCGGCCGCGATCGGGACGAGTCTGTCCACACCGAGCGACGAACTGGATCGCACCGCCGTCAGACGGTGGGCGACGCGCCGCCTGCTGCACGTAGGTGTGCTGACGGGCCTGACCGCGGCCCTGCTCGCCGGCTCCGTCCCCGGTGACCCCCACGCGTACGGAGCCGGTGCGATGGTGCGGAACCTCGTGGGAGTGACCGGTGTGACGGTGGCGGCGTCGGTTCTCCTCGGAGCGCGCCGGAGCTGGCTGCCCGTGACCCTCTATGTGGGCCTGACGTACCTGCTCGCGCCCCCGGGCCCGCACGGCACCGTGTGGACCTGGTACACGCAGCCGGGCAGCGACTCCGGTTCCTGGGCAGTGGCAGCGACCGCTTTCGTGACCGGTACGGTGCTCCACTCCTGGCGCGGCAGCCGTGCGGAGGGATAGTGCCGGAGGAACCCTCATCTGCATGATCGGCTTCGCCCTGCTGCCGACCTGCCCGCCCCGGCTTCTCGACAAGAGCCACGGCTTCGTCGACACGATGGCCCAGTACAGTTCGTAGGGATGGTGGGGCGGTGCGGCGAGCGCACCGCGGGGCATGGGGACATGACCAAACCAGTACGCGGCCATGCCACGTCTGCACGTGGGCTGGGCGTTGTGGTGCGGGGTGATGCTCTGACAGTGCGGACGAGGGCGTTCAGCCCGAACGGCTGCCGTGCTCTATCCCCTGCGACGACGATCGTGGTGATGGGCACGGCGAACCACTACTTCCTCGACGCGGTCGCAGGTGTCGCCGTCATGGGCGTCGGGCTGCTCCTGACGCCGCGCCTGATGCGCCACACCGACCGGGTCGAAACCCGGTTCCTCCCCACGCTCGTGAGGAGTCGGTGCGGCACCCGCTCCGGCACGCCGGACGCCGGACGCGGAGGCCGGATGCGGGAGATCCGTGGGTGAACGACTCCCGGGGCAGCGCCGGGACGAGAGGCGCGGCTTGATCGATGGTCTGTCACGGACGAGGAATTCATGCGTGCCGCCGTCGCGACCGAGGCCGGGGCTGTGAGGCCTCGGCACGGACCCAGGCGTCCAATTCCACTGTCAGATCCTCGCCCGACGGACCGCACAGCGAGGCGGCTGCCCGGCCGGGCAGCCGCCTCGCTCGGCGCGTCTCGGCGCAGCCACGCGTGTCCGGTGCGAGACCCGGGTCAGGCCGTGCGTGTCGTCGCCGTGGCGTCCGGGGCGGAGGCCGGTCCGGAGGCCGGTCCGGGGGCCGCGTGGTGGAGCCAGCACGCCACGGACCGGCCCGGCGTCGCCTCCGGTGCGGCCAGCGGCGGGACGTGACGGTCGCACGGGTCGAACGACTGCCCGCAGCGCGGGTGGAACACACAACCCGAGGGCATGGCGGCGAGGTGAGGCGGCGAGCCCGGGATGCCCGTCAGCTCCCGGCGCGGACCGTGCAGAGCCGGGAAGGAGTGAAGCAGCCCGTCGCTGTAGGGGTGGTGCGGGTCCCGGTAGATGTCCGCGGCGCTCGCCTGCTCGACGATGCGGCCGCCGTACATGATGGCCACGCGGTCGGAGAACTCGATCAGCAGCGAGATGTCGTGCGTGACGAAGACGACCGAGAAGCCCAGTACCTCACGGAGCGCCGCGATCTTCCGCAGGATCTGGCGCTGCATCACCACGTCCAGGGCCGTGGTCGGTTCATCCATGATCACGATCTCCGGTTCCAGGGCCATGGCCATCGCGATCATCACGCGCTGGCGCATGCCGCCGGACAGCTGGTGCGGGAAGGCACCCAGCCTGTCGCGGGAGATGCCGACCAGGGCGAGCAACTCCCCGGCCCGCGCCGTGCGCTGGGCCGCCGACATCCTTGGCCGGTGTGCCGCGAGGACATCCGTCAGCTGGCTGTGCACCGTGTGCACGGGATTGAGCGCGTTCATCGACCCCTGGAAGACGATGGACAGCTCCTGCCAACGGAACGCGCGCAGCTGACGCGGCGTCAGCGCGAGGATGTCCACCGGGCCTGCGCCGTCCTGCGGCGGGTGGTAGCGGACGTCGCCGCCTGTGATCACTCCGGGCGGGGAGAGCAGACGGGTCACGGCGTAGGCGAGCGTGGACTTGCCGGAACCTGACTCGCCGGCGAGGCCGAGGATCTCGCCGCGGTGCAGAGTGAGGTTGATGTCGCGCAACGCGTGGACCGCGGCAGGACCCGTGCCGTAGTCGACGTGCAGTCCGCTGATGGTCAGAACGGGGCGCCTGGTCACGCGTGGGGCTCCTTGTGCTGCGGGCGGTCGGGTATCGGCATGCCGCCGGGGGCCGCGTCGTCCGGCTCTCCGGCGCCGTTCGCCGGCCCCGTGCGGGCCACCGGCGTGAAGCCCACCCGCATCCGGACCTTGCGGGACGCGCCGGTCGCGGTGCGCAGCCGCGGGTTCACGAACTCGTCGATGCCGAAGTTGATCAGAGCCAGGGCCGTGCCGAGCAGGGCGATGCACAGTCCGGCGGGTACGAACCACCACCATGCGCCCTGTGCGAGCGCCTGGTTGGACTGCGCCCAGAAGAGCACGGTCCCCCAGTTCCAGTGGGAGATGTCGGCCACGCCGATGAAGGCGAGGGTGATCTCCAGCAGAACGGCGAAGATGACGGTGCCGATGAAGCCGGAGGCGATGACCGCGGTGAGGTTCGGCATGATCTCGAAGACGATGATGCGCCAGGTGGGTTCACCGGTGGCGCGGGCCGCCTCGACGTAGTCCCGCCGCCGCAGCGACAGGGTCTGGGCGCGCAGCACACGGGCGCCCCAGGCCCAGGAGGTGAAGGCGATCACCACGGCGATCAGCAGGTCTCCCGCGTCCGTGACGAAGCTGGCGATGATGATGACCAGGGGCAGTGCCGGGATGACGAGGAAGATGTTGGACAGCGCCGACAGTATTTCGTCGGCCGCGCCGCCCAGGAAGCCGGCGCTGACGCCGATCAGCACGGACAGGACCGTGGCGAGGAACCCGGCGAGGAAGCCCACGACGAGCACGCCCCGGGTCCCGACGAGGATCTGGGACAGCACGTCCTGACCGGTGTGCGTGGTGCCGAACCAGTGATCGCCCGACGGCGGCTGGAGCAGCGCGTCACTCATCGCGTCGGGGTCGTAGGGGGCGATCCACGGCCCGATGACGGCGAGCACCGTGAAGAATCCGAGGATCGAGAGGCCCGTGAGGGTCTTCCTGCCGCGCAGGAATCGCAGCCGGGCACGCTTGGCGCCTGCCGGAGCCGGAGCGGGAGGCGCCTCGGGGACGGTGATCTCGGTGGAGGGGAGTGACACGGCTCAGGCCTCCTTTCTGGTGCGCGGGTCCAGGAGCATGTAGACCAGGTCGGCGAGGAGGTTCGCCGCGAGGACCGACAGCGTGATGATCAGGAAGACGCCCTGCATCAGCGGGTAGTCCCTGGCCCCGACCGCCTGGAAGAGCTGGAAGCCGATGCCCGGATAGGAGAAGACCATCTCCACCAGCAGCGTGCCGCCGACGACGAAGCCGAGCGAGAGGGCGAACCCGGAGATGTTGGGCAGGATCGCGTTCCGCGCGGCGTAGGAGAACATCACGCGGCGCTCCGACAGTCCCTTGGCCTGCGCCACCATCACGTAGTCCTCGGACGAGACGGTCACCATCATGTTGCGCATGCCGAGGATCCAGCTGGCGACGGCACTGAGGATGATGGTGAGGGCGGGCAGGAAACCGTGGTACAGCGCGCTGGAGACGAACGGTACGTCGAAGGCCGGGACCAGCGCGTTGTCGTAGCCGCCGGCAGCCGGGAAGACCGGCCACTTCACGGCGAACACGGCGATGAAGATGAGACCGAGCCAGAAGTAGGGGATGGAGGAGACGAAGGTGGTGACGGGCAGCAGGCCGTCCATCCACGAACCACGCCGCCAGCCGGTGTAGATGCCCAGGCCGGTGCCGAGCCCGAAGCTCAGCAGCGTGGTGACGCCCACCAGCACCAGTGTCCAGGGCAGTGACTGCGAGATGACCTCGCTGACGGGCGTGGGGAAGAAGGTGAAGGACAGGCCCAGGTCGCCCCGCAGGAGTTGGCCCCAGTAGTCCAGGTACTGCTGCCAGAGCGAGCGCTTCTCGTCGATGCCGAAGAGCACCTCGATCGAGGCGATGGCACTGGTGTCGAGCTGCCCCTTGAAGCGGGTCAGCAGTGCCTGGAGCGGGTCGCCCGGCATCAACCGCGGGATCAGGAAGTTGATGGTGATCGCCGCCCACGCGGTGACGGCGTAGAAGAGGATGCGCTGGAGGACGAATTTCACGGGGCCGCTGCCTCCGTCATGGTCTCGGCCGCGCCGGAGGCCGAGGTGCCGGCCGACGGAGCGGCACCAGGGATCCCGGTGCTGACGGGGCGGTCCTCGTACAGCCAGCACGCGGCCCACTGGCCGTCGTTGCCGATCTCGAAGCGGGGCGGGAGTTCGGTGCGGCAGCGCTCCATCGCCTTGGGGCAGCGCGGGTGGAAGCGGCATCCCTCCGGCGGGGAGATGAGCGACGGGGGCTCGCCGCTGCCGGTCTCCTCCTGCTCCCGCGGGTCGGCGATGCGGTCGGGGTCGGGGGCCGAGGCGATCAGCAACTGGGTGTACGGGTGTGCGGGCCGCTGGGTGACCGTCTCACTGTCGCCGCCCTCCACGAGGCGGCCCGCGTACATGACGAGGGTCGTGTCGGCGAAGTAGCGTGCGGAAGCGATGTCGTGCGTGATGTAGAGGATGGCGAGCCGCAGTCGCTCCTTGAGGTCCCGCAGCAGGTTGAGGACGCCGAGGCGGATGGACACGTCGAGCATGGAGACCGGTTCGTCCGCGAGGAGCACCTTCGGATCGGCGCCCAGCGCCCTGGCGATGGCGACGCGCTGGCGCTGGCCCCCCGACAACTCGTGCGGGAACTTGTCCACGTACTCGTGCGGAGGGCTCAGCTGCACCCGCTCGAGCAGTCGGTACACCTCCGCGTCGGTGGCCCGCTTGCCGTGGATCCGCAAGGACCGGGTGAGGTGGTAGCGCACCGTGTGGACCGGGTTGAGCGAGGCGAACGGGTCCTGGAAGATCAGCTGTACCTGACGTGCGTAAGCGCGGAACGACCGGCCCCGCCCGGCCGTGACCGGGACGCCGAGAAGCCGGATCTCACCCTGGGTGAGGGGATGGAGCTGGGACAGCAGGCGGGCCACCGTCGACTTGCCCGAACCCGATTCCCCCACCAGGGCGGTGACGCTGCCGCGTCGTAGGCACAGGGAGATGTCGTCGACCGCCCGGACGGCACGGTGCCGGCGGCCGAAGACTTCGCGGGCGGTTCGTCTGACGGGGAAGTGCTTGGTGACGCCGCGTGCTTCGAGCACGGTGTCGCCCGCCTCGCCGGGACGGGTGCCGGAGCGCGGCGCCGCGTCGTGTTCGTGGTCGCTCATCGGCCGGTCCCCTCTCACTTGGCGGGCTTGAGGCGCAGCACGATGTCCAGCGCGTTGGGCTGGGTCGGCTGCGGGGGGCCGTACGGGTCGGACTCGTCGGGCCAGCCCACCCAGTTCTTCGTGGAGTACTCGGCTCCCAGGTGCGCCCCGGCCGTGGGGATGACCGGCACTTCCTCCACCATGATCTTCTGCAGGGTGTGGAGCGCCGTGGTGCGCGTGGAGTCATCGGTGGCGTTGGCGTACTCCTTGAGCGCCTTCGTCGCCCGAGGACTGTCGAAACGCCCGTAGTTGCCCAGCGAGGCGCTCTTGCCGACGGGCTGGAGCAGCGCGCCGTCCATGATGTTCTGGTACATGTCGTACGGCGTGGCACCACTGTTCGTCCAGTGGAGCGTGGCGTCGAAGTCACCGTTGGCCACACTGGCGGTCCATACCTCGGCGCTCTGGGTCTTGACCTTCGCGTCGATGCCCAGGGGCTTGATGTTGCTCTGGATGATCGACAAACCGGTGACGTAGTCGTTCCAGCCTGCCGGGTCGGTGAGGGTGAGCTTCACGGCCTTGCCTGCGGGGTCCTTCAGCACGCCGCCGGCCAGGCGGTATCCGGCCCGCTCCAGGAGCTTCTTGGCGCCGGCCACGTCCGGCTTGTTCGTCCTGCTCTTGTACTCGGGGGCGAGGAAGGGCTCACCCGCGGGCAGGGGTATCCCGGTCGGATTGGTGATCTCCGGGTAGAGCGAAGCCTGCGCCTGGACGTGGATGGCCCTGCGATCGATCACCATGGCCATCGCCTTGCGCAGCGCCGGATCGCTCAGCGGCCCCCTCGTGGTGTTCAGCCACAGGCCGTGTATACCGATCCCGGCGGGGAACCAGAGCTTGTGGTGCGCCGGGTCCTTGGCGACGTACAGCTGCTCGTGGTTCGGAATGAAGACGTTGGACCATTCCGACTTGCCGTTGGCGAGAGCCGTGGTCTGCGCGCTGTTGTCGTTGTGGGAGGTGAAGCGGAGTTCCTTCACCCGCGTCTTGCCCTTCCAGTAGGAGGGCGCCGCCTGGAGCGTGGTGGTCTGCGGTGTGAACGTCTTGAGCGTGTAGGGGCCGGAACCGAGAGGCTTGCGGTTGGGCCAGGTGGCCGGGTCCTCGACGGTCTTCCAGATGTGCTTGGGCACGATGAGCGTACGCAGGATCTTGCTCTGGTTGACGAACTGCGATTCCGCGAAGGTGAGGACGACCTTGCCGGCTTCTACGGCCACTCCGCCGTAGGTGACGCCGTAGACGTTGAGTGCCGGGTACTTCTTGATCAGGTCGAAGGTGAACGCCACGTCCTCGGCGGTCAGCGGCTTGCCGTCGGACCATTTCGCACGCTCGTCCACGGTGATGGTGACCTTGGTGAAGTTCCCGTCCCACTTCCAGTCCTTCGCCAGCCAGGGCGTGCCCTTGCGCTCCGGCCGGATGTCGTTCGGCATCACCAGCGGCTCGTAGATCATGTGGCGGTAGCCCAGATTCGCGGCGGCCGACGTGCCGAGGAATGGGTTGCTGTTGTCGGTCTGCGGACCGCTGACCACGCCGATGTCGAGGACGCCGGCGGTGCTGCCGCGTGACGAGCGGTTGGCGTCGGAGTTGGCGGAGGAACATCCGGTGACCAGGGCCGCCACGACGGTCGCGGCGCTCAGCGCCCGGAGGGTGTGCTGTGCTGACACGGTGACTCCAGTGAGGAAGGTGCAGATCGTTCTCGGATGGAATGGCGCCATTTCGGGTGGGGGTGTCGAGCCCGGCGTCAGGCCGCCTCGGCGAGCAGCAGCACGACCTGGAGCGGACACAGTGGGGGAAGGGTGATGCCGATGTGGGCGAGCGCCGCGCCGGACATCAGCGAGCCCTCTTCGGGGAGCGGAGGGATGTCATCGGCGCGTGAGACCGCTGCCTGTGCCGCAGGCCGTACGGCCCGGATCCGGTACTCCTTGTCCGGGAGCAGTCCGGGGATGGTCAGCCGCGGGGAGGTCGTGTTGAGTCCGTCCTCGAACTGGACGTGCGCCATGAGGGCGGCCGAGTGGTCGTGGGCGATGACCCCGTGGGTCCACGCGCGCTCGTCGCTGGTGTCGCCCCGGACGGTCCGGCCGCCGTGCAGCAGAGTCCGGTGCTCCTTGTAGAGGCGGACCCAGTCCTTGAGGACCGCCCGGTCCTCGGTGCTCGCCTCCCGGATGTCCCACTCGATGCCGAAGTGCCCGAAGAACGCGGTCGCTGCCCTGAAGTCCAGGGGCATGTAGCGGCCCGTGTACAGGGAGAACGGTGCGGCGACGTGAGCACCGAGGTACTCCGGGGGCAGCAGCTGGCCCGTCCAGCGCTGGATGGAGTGGCGGGCCAGTGCGTCGGTCATGTCGGAGGTCCACACCCGCTGGACGCGCTGGAGGACCTCCAGGTCGATACGGGCGCCGCCGGCCGAACACGACTCCCACTCCACCCGCGGATGGCGTCGGCGCAGTTCGTCGAGCAAGGCGTAGTAGGCGACGGTCTGCGCGTGGATCACCGGCGCGCCGCCGGTCCGCCCCGAACCCCCGTCCAGCACCGCACGGTTGTGGTCCCACTTCACGTAGGAGATGTCGTACTCGGTGAGCAGGGTGTCGATGCGCTCCACCAGGTACCGGACCACCTCGGGTCGCGAGAGGTCCAGGACCAGCTGGTTGCGTTCCAGCAGTGGTGTCCGTGACCCGGTGGACACGATCCACTCAGGGTGCTCGCGGTACAGGTCCGAGTCCTGGCTGATCATCTCCGGCTCGAACCAGAGGCCGAACTCCATGCCCAACTCCCGGACGCGGTCGACCAACGGAGTGAGCCCGTGGGGGAAGACGCCCTCGTCGACCCACCAGTCGCCCAGGCCGGCCCGGTCCGATCGCCGGCCGCGGAACCATCCGTCGTCCAGGACGAAGCGCTCGGCGCCCACCTCGGCGGCGAGTTCGGCCAGTTCGATCAGCTCGGTCGTGTCGTGCCGGAACCGGACCGCTTCCCAGACGTTGAAGTTGACCGGCCGTGCGGAGCCGGGGTGTGCGGGCAGGGACCGCAGGTACTCGTGGAACCGTGCCGCCAGCCCGTCGAGTCCCTCGTCCGAGGCGGCTACGTAGACCCACGGTGTGCGGTAGCTCTCGTCCTGGGCGAGGACCACCTCCCCCGGAAGCAGGAGCTCACCGCCGCCGATCGTCAGGATGCCGTCCAGGAGCTCCGTGCGATGTACATGGTTGCCGCTCCAGCCGACGTGGACACCCCACACCTCGCCGGTGGCGAATCCGAAGCCCTCAGTGCCGACGATGTTGAGCGTCGCCGCATCGTGAGCCGTCTTGCCCCTGCGGTTCTCCCGCAGCCACAACCCGTCGATCACCTTCCGGCGCTGGGGGGTCCTCTCGTGCAGGATCCGCCCCGTGAAGTCGAGCCCCTCCCGTGCCCGGGACGGCACCGGGACGACGACGTCCAGATGGTCCACCACATAGGCGCCGGGGCCGGTGTTGGTGAGCGCGTGCCGCACCCTCAGCGCCCCGCCGGGCAACGACTCGACCTCGGTGACCAGGGCCAGCCCGGCGACGTCGTCCCTGGCCCGCAGCGTGAGGGCCGAAGCCTCGACCAGCGCGCTGTCCAGGGTGAACGCCGGGGCCCAGTCCCGGCCGGCCGGCGGAGTTCCGGCGGCTTCCGCCAAGCGGTGACCGCCCAGTCCGGGACGTCCGAACCAGCCGCGCCAGTGCTCCGGCAGCAGCGGTACCGCGGAGTCGGAGGAGGCTGCCCGCTCTCCTTGCTCCGCGTCCCAGGCGACTCCGTCCTGGCCGGGGGCGGTGCCGCACCACAGGACGGCGGGCAGTTCGTCGGAGGTCTGACTCAGAAGCAGTGTGGTGCGCCGTTGCGCGACGGCCTCCACCGCAGGGAACAGCAGCGGGAAACGCGCGGTACCCGATCCGGGGTCGAGGCGAGGAGAAGGGACGGAGTCCACGGAACTGACCACTTTCGTAAGAGGGAAGGGGTGCTCGGCGTCGGCGCTCCCACGGTGCCTCCCGGCAGTCGCCCGGACGGTGAGCAGGACGACTGCCGGGACGACGCCACGACCGGGTCGTGGTGTCAGTGCCTGGTGTAGTGCCTTCTGAACTCGTACGCGCCTCGGTCCCAGCCGGTGCCCAGCGGCCGTGGCGTACCCGCGTGATCGGTGCGGGTGCTCGTGGCGACGCCGCTGTCGATGGCGGGAGAGCCGGCGGCGAGCCGGAAGTCGGCGTGCCGGCTGTCCGTGCCGGGGGCCACGAGCCTCGGATCGGCGATCACGTCGTGCGGACCCCGGACCATGGGAGCGGTGCCGCCGTAGTAGATGTTGTAGTCGTACACGACGTCGGTGTTCTCGAAGGTGAAGTTGGTGGGCTTTCCCGGTCGTGCCACCGAGATGTTGTTCAGGAGCCGGACGTTCGAGCTGTGCCAGGCTCCGATGTTCGGGTAGTTGATCTCCCTGCCGCGTGAGTTCATGTAGGCGGTGTTGTGGACGATGTCCACGTTGGCGGAGCTGAAGGAATGGATGCCCGAACCGCCGTTGTCGAAGGCCAGGTTGTTCTCGACCAGGATGCGGCCCTTGTACGGGGTGCCGGTGCCCCCACGGTGCAGGGTCTGGTCCACGATGATCCCGTTACCGTCGGAGTAGCATGAGCACACGTACCACTTGACCTTGCTCTCGTTGTCGTGGACGACGTTCTTCCGGATGATGATCTTGTAGCCGGGCTTGTCGTCCACGTCCACGGGGGTGAGCACGGAGATACCGCTGGTGGCGAAAGCCGAGTACCAGGCGTTCGAGTGAACCCTGTTGTGCTCGATGAGGAGGTGGTCGGCGTAGGTGCTTCCCACTCCCGCGCCCGGGCAGTCCCAGATGTGGTTGTTGCGGACGGTGACGTGGTGCGAAGTGCGGCCGGAGGCGGAGTCCTCCCGTATGTAGATGCAGTTGGTGTTGAAGGCCGGCCCGGTGGGCTTGGAGCCGACCTCCGCGTCCTCCAGTCGCAGGTTGTCGCTGTCGCCGCGGATGTCGAGGCCGGTGATCGTGATGTACGACGCTCCGATGAGGACGATCCCGTTCCAGCCGGTCACCGGCGCGATGACCGGCTTGTGCCCCGGAAGAGGCCGATAGGTGATCGGCTTGCCCGGCGCGCCCGACCGCGTGACCTGGACGACTCCTTCAGGTGTGACGTCGCGGTACGTCCCGTTCATGATGTACACGGTGTCGCCGGGAAGGGTCTGGTCCGCTGCCTTCTGAATGGTCTTGAACGGTCTGCTCGCCGAACGCCCGTCATAGGTGTCCGACCCCATGGAACTGCTGACGTAGTAGGCGCCCGGGGCGGCCGTGGCCGAGGGGGCGGTGGTGAGGAGAGCGGCGAGGAGCAGCAGTGCCACTGTGAGTACACATGGCCAAGTGAAGGTGTGGGGTTTCGTCATGGCTGGTTCTTTCCTCCTGAGTGGAGACAGTCAGGGCCGAACGAGCGTTCCTCCTTCGGTAGTGCGGGCTCGCAAGGGCGTCCCGATGGGGTCGCAAGGAGCGGCGGTGACGTCCTCCCTGCCATGAGCCACCCGGGTGGCGTGTCAGCGGCCGATTCCGATGCGTTCGCTCTGGCGCGGCGGGAGAAAGGCCACCGGTCCCGCGGACCGATGCGGCATCCCGTTCCAGCCACGAATGCCATCGGTGTTTGTCGCGTACGGGCCGTGCTTCAGTTCATGCGTGAATTCGTGGCATGGCCGTCCCTCATCGTTGCCGCCTTTCCGCTGCCCATGAGAATCGGTCGCGCCCATTCCCGTGACCCGCGCTCCCCCGGGGGTCTTGCACGGGGAGCAGGCGGGTGGCTGACCGCCGACCACCGCCATAGAACCGCTGTTCGCCTGCAGGTTCTACCTGATGGCTCCTTCGACCTTCCTGAATCCTCAGGTGCCCGGAGCGCCGAGTCCTCGGGGCTGCGTCCGCGTGGTGGCATGCATAATCGGTGCCCGTACCGCGCGCTCGCCGATATGGCGACATCGCGGTGCGTCTCGCCGTGGGCGGTTAGCCGAATTTCCTTATGAGACGGCGGAGCGAACACCTTCGCCAGGTGCTGATCGAGTGCGCCGGAATTACATGCTTCACCGCGTCCTTGCCGCCGATTCGGGGAGCGGGGGGAATTCCGGTGGTCGGCGACGCGACCACCCCCTCGCACCTCGGCAGCCGCCGGCGAGGAAGCGCCGCGACGGCCACCCCGTCCATGCCGGGCATCCGGGTGTCCATCGGGACCGCATCGAGGCAGTGCCGCACGGCCCTCTGCACGGCCTCGACTCCGTTTTGCGCGCTGCCCAGCAGCTGCCGAGACGGTGGCGCAGCCCGTCGCCGTGGGTGGCGCCGGCTGTGCGCGGCAGCGTTACGTGCTCGTCGCCGTCGGATGCCTGGCCGACGCCACCGAGAGCTTCCGGGGTGACGCAGGCCGCTGCCCGGGCCGAGGGCCCGGGCAGCGGGGAACGGGACGGGAGGGAGGCCCTCAAGAGCGTTTGCGGCGGATCAGGAACATGATGGCCGCGCCGAGTACCAGCGCAGCGGCGCCGATGCCGACAGGTACTCCCACGCCGGCTCCGGTCGCGGCCAGCGGCTGGCTCTCACCGTTGGGCCGGGCGTCGTTCCCCGGGTCGGCGTTCGACCCGTCCATGGCGTTCGTGTTCCCCTCGGTGGTCTCCGTGGCGGGAGCCTGGGACTCGTCGCTCCTGGTCTCCGCCGTGGCGCCGGCTCCCGCCTCGCCCTTCCGGGGAGCGGCACCGCTCGTGGTGAAGGCGTGGGCTCCGCGGTCGGGTGCGCCGGTGGCCCGGCGGGCGCCGCTGATGTCGGTGCGGACCTGGTGCAGGGGCTTGCCCGAACCGATGGCGGGGGAGCCCCTGCGGAGTCGGAAGTCGGCTCCGGCGTCGGTGCCGGGCTTGACGAACCGCGGGTCGGCGACGATGTCGTGGGGTCCCTTCACCTCGGGAGCCTTGCCGCCGAAGTAGACGTTGTAGTCGTAGACGACGTCGACGTTCTTGCTCTTGGAGTTGGTCATCTGGCCCGGACGGCCGGCGGCCACGTTGTTCAGGATCCTGACATCCCTGCTGTCGTGGGCGTAGATGTTGCCGTAGCCTTTCATGCGGGTGCTGCGGCCGTTGTGATAGGCCGTGTTGTGCAGGATGTGGACGTGCTGGCTCTTGAAGGCGTGGATGCCGGAGCCGCCGTTGTCGTAGGACACGTTGTTGGCGACCAGGACCCGTCCCCGATAGTCGGGGCCCTGCTCGCCCGCCTTCGCCTTGCCCTTGAGGGTGTCGATGATGATGCCGTTACCGTCGGAGTAGCAGTCGCACTGCTCCCACTTCACCTTGGTCTCGTTGTCGTGGACGGTGTTGTTGGTGATCCGGAACTTGTACTTCCTGCCGGCGGCCCGGTCGACGTCGTGTGCGGCCAGGACGGAGATGCCGCTGGTGCCGAAGACCGTGTACCACGAATTCGCATACACGTGGTTGCGGTCGATCGTCATGTAGTCCGCGCCACGTGACGCGATGCCCGAGCCGGGGCAGTGATGCACGGTGTTGCCGACGATGTCGATGTGATGAGGCCTGGCACCGGAGGACTTGTTCGGCTCGGCCCAGATGCAGTTGCCGTTGTACTTCCCCCTTCTTGTGCTGGCGCCCCGTTCGGCTTCGGCAAGGGAGATGTTGGCGTTGTTGCCCTTGACCTCCAGTCCGCGGACGGCGATCTGGGAGGCGCCGTTGATGCGGATGCCGTTCCATGCCTCGACGGGGTTGATGACCGGGCGGTGCCCAGGGTGGGCCCGGAAGGTGATCGGTGCTCCGGCCCGGCCGGAACGGGAGATCACCAGGACGTCCGCACCTCCGCGTCGTTCGCGGTAGGTGCCGTTCATGATGGACACGGTGTCTCCGGGCGCGGTGCTGTCGGCGGCCCTCTGCAGCGTGCGGAACGGCTTGGCCTGCGAGGTTCCCGGGTTGCGGTCGGAGCCGCCGGGGCTGACGTAGTAGGTACGGGCAGCGGCCTGCGCCGTCTGCGAACCGGCCAGACCCAGGGGTATCGCCGAACCGATGAGTACCGCTGACACTGCGTATGCGCTGGTGCGTTTCATTGCTGCCTTTTCTCCGAGGACCCTTACGCGGACGGCCTTCTGCCTCATCGCCCCGTCGGACCGGCCGACGTGACGGCGCCACCCTCCGTCCCGCACGAGACTTCACAACCGGTCGCAGCGAGGAGACATCACGCCCGGCAGCCACACCCCGGGCATGCCTCGCGCACCACACGGCCCCGGGCACGGGACATGAGTTATGAGTGCCGGCCGCCATGCCGTGGCCCGCAAGTTTGCTTCGTGGGGGGCGAGTTGCGGGAGTGACGTTGACAGAATTCCGCCATGGACGCAAGACGTCACGAGCACCGTCGACACCCGATTCTTAGCGGAGTCTTATGAGTTCCTGAGCACATTCTTCACGCAGCGCCCGGAGCCCCGGATCGGACTTATGGTGGCCGGCCCTGCCCGGATTGTGGCTCACGCCGTCCCGCGACTGGTCGAGCAGCGACATGACGCCCCTGATAACGCCGGTCCCGGACCGATCGCAATTCTGACAGGCTTATCTGACTCAGCGTGGACGGATGCGTACGCCGCGCAGTCTTAAGGCAATCTTAGGCGTCTCTCAGCGCAATCGTCACCGCGCAATTTTCGGACTCTTCTGGGGCTAACTTCTCCCGGAGCACGCACTGGTGTGTGGTCGTCAGACGGAAAGGGAAGCTGAGCGATGAGCCTGAAGAAGCAACATGGGCGGCGGGCGCGCAGGAAGCCGATGGCAGTCAAGGCGGTCATAGCCACGGCCGTGGCATCGGTGGTGGCCGGTTCGTTCGTTGCCCTCCAGCCCGAAGCGGATGCGACTCCTGTCCCGGCTGCGATGAATGCCGACGAGGCGAGTCGACTCGCGAGCCCGCTCGAGAAGAAGCTCGGCGCTGACGCGGCAGGTTCCTACTACGACTCCGCGGCGAAACGACTCGTCGTGAACGTGGTGGACGAGCGCGACGAGAAGCTGGTCACCAAGGCCGGTGCAAAGGTCCGTGAGGTGAAACGGACCATGCGGCAGCTGGCCGAGGTGAAGGCGTCGCTGGACCGCCGCACCCGGACGCCCGGTACGTCATGGTCGGTCGACCCGCGCACCAACAAGGTAGTGGTCACGGCAGACGCGACCGTGAAGGGCCGCACGTGGCAAGACCTGGTCGAAAAGGTCGGCGCATGGGGCGACTCGGCGCGCGTGGAGAAGACAGACGGTGTCTTCAAGCCGTTTGTGGACGGCGGTGACGCCATCATTTCGGGCGGAGCGCGCTGCTCGGCCGGGTTCAATGCGAGGAAGGGCAAGCAATTCTTCCTGATAACCGCGGGGCATTGCACCCGAGTGGGAGCCGACTGGGCCGCGGGCGGATCCTCTCGGCGGCCGATCGGCCCAGCTGTGGAAAGCAGCTTTCCCGGTAACGATTTCGCGGTCATCAAGTACAGGAATTCCCGCTCTGTGCCACCCGGCACCGTCGATCTCCACAACGGACGGAAGCAGGCGATCAAGGGCGCCGCTCTTCCGGTCGTCGGACAGCGCGTGCAGCGGAGCGGCAGTACGACAGGACTGCATGCCGGGACGGTGACGGCACTCGACACCACCGTCAACTACCCCCAGGGCCAGGTCCGGGGCCTGATCCGCACCAACGTCTGCGCGGAACCGGGCGACAGTGGCGGCGCCCTGTTCGCCGGCAGCGTGGCACTCGGCCTGACCTCGGGTGGCAACGGAAGCTGCCGCCGGGGAGGGACGACGTTCTTCCAGCCCGTCACCGAGGTGCTCGACCGCTTCAAGCTGAGTGTCGAGCTGGGCGCCTCGGCCGCCGAGAAGCCGGGAAGTCCTGTACCGCCGAAGAAGACCAAGCGCCCGGCCAAGCCGCAGCCCAAGGTGCCGGACGCAGCCAAGCGCGTGGTGCAGTTGGTGAACCAGGAGCGTTCAAGGAGCGGATGCCGGCCGCTGAAGGTGAACGGGCAGCTGTCCGCGGCGGCCCAGAAGTACGCCGGGGTCATGGGCAGGAGCGGGGTACTGTCCCACCGCGGGCCTGACGGCAGCACCATGTCGTCGCGCGTCAAGGCCGCCGGCTACGCCGGCTCCTCTCTGGGCGAGAACATCGCCCAGGGCCAGCGGAGCCCCGAGCAGGTGATGCGTGCGTGGATGGGCAGCTCCGGGCACCGCGCCAACATCCTCAACTGCCGCTTCCAGGACATCGGGGTGGGCGTGAGCAAGGTGGGGAACGGCCCCTGGTGGGTGCAGAACTTCGGCACGAGGCGCTGACGGCAGCGCCGAGCTGTACGGATACGGCGGCGGCCGGGGAGCGGCCAGGCCGAACCGGGACTGCCACCCGCACTCTGCAGCGGGTGGCAGTCCCGGTTCGCTGCACGACGCCTGGCTTCCATGGCCCCGTCGGTCGTCGGCCGGGTGCACAGCCACGACGCCCACGGCCATGCAGTCCTTACGGCGTCGTCACCGTCGACCGCACCATGGCCGTGCCCCGACGGGGGCCGTCCTCATGAGTCGGACCAGGGCCGCACGGCCGGTCGGTGCGTCACCCGGGCCTACCCGCCGGGCTCCTTGCGGCCTCGGGACCGGCGCAAGCCGATGGCTGACCGGGCCGCCGCGGCGAAGGGCCAACGAAGCGCGGTCGCCCTCTGGACGACCTGCCCCGTCCAGGAGGTCTGCCCGTGGCCGTGACGCATCCGCCGCGCTCCCCGCCGCACGGTGTGATCCACGGGGCCCAGTCTCATCTCCACACTCACCCGGGCACCCCCCAGTGGTGATCGCCCGATGCGCAAGGAGCCCTGACACGTCGTCGCCGCGCGCTGTGCGATGTCCAGTCCGAGCCCGGTCGAGCCCTGCCCGCTCAGGCCCCGCGTGAGCGCCGATTCCGGATCCTCTATGCCCGCGCCGCCGTCGTCGACCGTCAGGACCACGCTGTGAGCAGTGCGGTGAACCGTGATCGCAAAAGGAGTGCCCTGAGGTGTGTGCCTGAAGATGTTGCCTACCAGCGCGTCCACGACGGCAGCGAAGTCGTCCTCGGAGATCATCACGGCGGTGGGCTCGTCCGTGATCTCCACAGTGTGCCGGCGGCCCTGCTCATGGGCCAGGATCGACCAGAAATCAGCGCGCGCGGCAGTGATCGTCGCCGCTTCGCATCCCTGTCCGCCGGGAGAGGCCGCCTCGGCCACCAGGGGAACGCGTGCCGCCTTGATGATGGAGCTCAGCTCCGAGTCGACGAAGGTGACCGCGCCCTCGAGGCGCCGTCCTTCCGACTCGGGCAGTACCTTGGCCAGACGCTCGGCCTCGAGATGGAGGGCTGTCAGCGGCGTGCGAAGGCGGTGGGAGAGGTCGGCCACGAGTTCTCGCTCCATGGCCAGCAGATCCACCACGTGATCGGCCATGGCGTTGAAAGCGGTGCCGGCCTCCAGGAGTTCGGGAGGCCCGCCCGGTGCCACGCGCGTGCGGAGGTCACCCTTGCGGAAGGCGTGCGCCGCCCGGGACAGATCCTTGGAAGCGCGGACGACGCGGGTCCCCAGTCGGTCGGCGACGGCGACCGACCCCGTGACCAGTCCCAGGGCCAGCAGGGCGAGGACGATCCAGGACTTCTCGACTCCCCGATTCAGGTCCGCCGCGGGTACGAAAGCCTCGACGACGGCGACCTCGTTCTCCGGCAGGACGACCGGTTGCAGGTACACCCAGCCCTGGTCCGTCTCCAGGGAGAAGGACTCCCGCCGCTGAGCGGCGCGTTTCAGCGATGACGGGGGAGCGGTGGAAGGACCGACGCGTGATCCCGAGGGCAAGTGGACCCCCAGGCGCTTGTCGCCGTCCAGACTGGCCACCGCCTGCTCGACCTCGCCCGGTTCGGTGGTGATGGCGAGGACCGGGGACAGGGCGGCGGCCTTCTGCTCCGCCTGAGTGATCGCTCGGGAGCGCGCTTCCGACTGTACGAGAAGGGCTAGAGGTATCGAGAAGGAGAGAGCGATCATGGAGGTGACAGCCAGGGCGACGGCCGCCAGGGCGCGTCTCACGTGGGCGTCACCAACTTGATCCCCACTCCCCTCAGGGTGTGGAGGTAACGCGGTTGAGACGCCTTTTCCCCCATCTTGCGGCGCAACGAGGAGATGTGCACGTCGAGCGTTTGATCCTCGACGTAGGGCTGGCGCCACACATCGGCCAGGATGCGACGCCGGGAACACACCCTGTTGGCGCGCTGGGCGAGATAGGTGAGAAGGTCGAACTCGCGGCGGGTGAGGCGCAGTTCACGACCGTCCAGATGGGCGGAATGGCCGTCCAGGTCCAGTTGCAACCCTCCCACGCGTATCTGCCCGGTGTCGGGAGCATCGTCCCTTTGGTGCTGTGCGGGATGGGAGCGGCGGAGTACCGCGCTCAGGCGGGCGGCGAGTTGTCCGCCTGAGAACGGTTTGACGATGTAGTCGTCGGCGCCGGTGTTCAGCAGGCGGATGATCTCGGCCTCGTCGTCACGTGCTGTGGCCACCACGACGGGGACCTGTGAGATGCCGCGAAGCATGCGAAGAACGTCGACACCGTCCAGGTCAGGCAGACCCAGGTCCAGCACGACCGCATCCGGTGCGTACTGTGTCACTTCGCGCAGAGCCTGGAATCCCAGTGAGGTGCTTCGCACCACATGTCCGTGTTCGGCGAGGACTCCCGTGAGCGTCGTACGTATGACGGAGTCGTCTTCTACGAGAAGTATCGAGGCCACGTGAGAGACGCTAGTACGTTTCAGCTTGTCATGCAGGACAGTTGATGACGTGCTACCTACGGTCGGGCAGAATGGGTTGATGAACCGCATCCTGCGCAACGTATTGTTGTGGGGCGCTTGCACGGCGACAAGTGTCACGGCAGTCGCAGTCACTGTCAGTCTCGTGGACGGGTCCACACGACCGGTGCCGCCTGTCGCACGTGAGGTACCCGACACGGGCGGGGCGTCTGCGCAACCCACATCGGCTGCCCCGGTACCTCCGACTCCCCGTGCCACGAGCAGCGCACCGAGCACGGAGGGTTCCTCCAGCGCCGACAGGGGCGATGCGGTCGCCGAGCCGACCGCAGTAGCGTCTCCACGACCGGTGGCCACGAGGATCGAGCGGGACTGCGACAAGTCAACGGGCCTCGTCCGCACGATTCGTACGATAGGCGGCCAGGTCGTCGTCGCCTTCGAGGACGGCCGAGTGTGCTTGGTGTCGGCCGTACCGACCAGCGGGTTCGCCGTCTCCGTGGACCGTGGGCCCGATCGCCTCTCCGTCACCCTGGCCAAACCGGGTGCTCGCGCCGTGGTCGACGCCTACGCGGAGGGCAACCGCACCAGCGTGCGTCAGGTCGTCGGCTGAGCGGCAGGGCGGAAGTCGGCTTCCCGGAAAGCCCGGAAGGGCCGGCGAGTGCTGAGGAGGAGGCACTCGCCGGCCCGGGGGAGGCCCGCTGCCCGGGCGAGGGGCGCCCGGGCAGCGGGGGTCGTGGTGGGAACGAGAGGGTCAGGTGCGCTTGCGGCGGATCAGGAAGATGATGCCTCCGCCGAGCAGCAGTGCCGCGGCGCCGATGCCGAGGGGCACTCCCACGCCGGCTCCGGTCGCGGCCAGCGGGCCGCTGTCACCGTCGGAGCGGGCTTCGCTCCCGGTGCTCCGGTCCGTCTCGGCGGGGTCGGCGTTCTGCTCGCCGGTACCTCCGCTGCCGGTGTCGGTCCCGGTGGCGGGGGACCCGTCGTCCTTGGTCTCCGCTGCGGCGCCGGCTGCGGGCGTGGTGGCGGTGTCCTCGGTGCTGGGGGCCTTGCCGTCGGTGGTGAAGGCGAAGGCTCCGCGGTCGGGGGCGTCGGCGGCGCGACGGGCGCCGGTGATGTCGGTGGTGACCTGGTCGAGCGGCTTGGCGGAGCCGATGGCGGGAGAGCCCTTGCGCAGCTGGAAGGCGGCTTCGTCGCCGGGTCTGACGATCTTGGGGTCGGCGACGATGTCGTGCGGGCCCTTCACCTCGGGGGCCTTGCCGCCGTAGTAGACGTTGTAGTCGTACGTGACGTCGGTGTTCTTGTGCTTGGAGTTGGTGGACTGGCCGGGACGGCCGTAGGCGACGTTGTTGAGGATCTTCACGTCCGTGCTGTTGTGCGCGTAGACGTTGGCGTAGCTCTCCATGCGGGTGCTGCGGCCGTTCTGGTAGGCCGTGTTGTGGAGGATGTCGACGTGCTGGCTCTTGAAGGAGTGGATTCCGGAGCCGCCGTTGTTGTAGGACACGTTGTTGGCGACCAGGACCCGTCCCTGGTAGTCGGGGCCGGACGCGCCGGACTTCGCCTTGTCCTTGAGGGTGTCGATGATGATGCCGTTACCGTCGGAGTAGCAGTTGCACTGCTCCCACTTCACCTTCGACTCGTTGTCGTGGACGGTGTTGTCGGTGATCCGGATCTTGTACTTGCCGGGGTTGCCGCCGTCGACGTCGCGCGCGGCCAGGATCGAGATGCCGCTGTTGGCGAAGACGGAGTACCAGGCGTTGGAGTAGACGTGGTTGCCGTCGATGGTGACGTAGTCGGCGTCACCGGCGGCGATGCCACCGCCGGGGCAGTGATGGACGGTGTTGCCGACGATGTCGATGTGGTGCGCGAGGGCGCCGGTCGACTTGTTCTTCTCCACCGACAGGCAGTTGGTGTTGAAGGTGGGCTTGGTGGTGCTGGCGCCCCGTTCGGCCTGGGCGAGGGAGATGTCGGCGCTGTTGCCCTTGATCTCCAGTCCGCGCACGGCGATGTGGGAGGCGCCGTTGACGCGGATGCCGTTCCACCCGCTGACGGGGTTGATGACCGGCCGGTGCCCGGGGTGGGCCCGGAAGGTGATGGGTGCTGCGGCCGTGCCGGAGCGGGAGATCACCATCACGTCCGCGCGTCCGGACTGCTCGCGGTAGGTGCCGTTCATGATGGAGACGGTGTCTCCGGGCGCGGTGCTGTCGGCGGCCTTCTGGAGCGTGCGGAACGGCTTGGCCTGCGAGGTTCCCGGATTGCTGTCGGAGCCGCTGGGGCTGACGTAATACGTGCGGGAAGCGGCCTGCGCCGTCTGCGAACCGGCCAGACCCAGAGGTATCGCCGAACCGACGAGTACCGCTGACACTGCGTATACGCTGCTGCGTTTCATTACTGCCTTTTCTCCGAGGACGCTTGCGCGGAACGCTGCTTCGGCCACGCCTGCTCCGGCGAGCGCCGGTCGTTCCGGGCAAGAGCTCACGAGCGATCGAGGGGGGAGGGACACCGCTTTGCGTGCTCGGACCGAGGGGCAGCACCGGAGAGGGTGCGCACCTGCCGGCAGGAATGCGTCTGCTGACCGTCAAGGGTCCTGGCGGGGGGCCGGGCTCGCACATTGTCGGTGGCCCGATGCTTCGATCGACGTCCACCCGCGGTGTCGCCCTCCAAGTTCGCTGCGTGGGGGGCGAGTTACGTGTGTGACGTTGGCAGATCCCAGCTGCAGATGCAAGTTGAGAGCAAGTGTCAACGTTCTGATGGACTGTCAGTTGTGCGGAAACGCTTAAGGATGGCTCCGAGGGGTTGCCTGTCGGCATGCCGGTATACCAGCATGCCGCCATGCCGCGCATCGGATGGCGCATATTCGGTCCTCGATGCGCGAAGGCACTGCAGCACGTGAACGCCCGTCTCAGGCACGGCTATGCGACCGCACGGACCTACCGTGAGCCGGTTACCGGGCTGAACCGTCCATCTAGGGAGAATGCACGAACCATGGTCAACCCCTCACGCACTCTGACCACCAGACCACTAGCACTGCTGACAGCCGGCACGCTTCTCGGTGGCCTCGTGTCCGTCATCGCAGCCGCGCCGGCCAGCGCCGACGTCAGCGGTGACTTCGACACCGCCGCCCTCGGCAGCACGCCCTCCAGCTGGTCCGTTTCCGGTGGTGGCGGTGACGCCACCGTGCAGCAGGTGCCCGGGACCGTCGACCGGAGCCTGCGCCTGCGGGACACCTCCACGACCGCGTCCGTGCTCGCGGGCACGGCCTTCGGCAGCACGTCGTCGACGGTCGTCGCGGGCTTCCGGCTCCGCGCCGCGCAGACCTCGGCGACGATCGGTGTGCACCTGGACGGCAACGCCGGGCACAGCGTCACCGTCGCGATGAGCGCGGACGGGCGTCTGTACACCTACGACGGCACCCGACGGGTGTACCTCGGCGCCTACACGGCCGACCGCTGGTACGACATCAGGGTGGTGGCCCGCCCGTCCACGGCGACCGCCGACATCTACATCGACGGTGAGCGCAAGGCCGACGGTCTGGCGTTCCGGACGTCCGGCACCGCGCTCGGACGTATCGAAGCCGGCGTCTCCAAGGCCCACACGGGCACGGCATGGGTGGACGACGTGCGTACCACCGTGGAGAACAACACGGGCAACTGGCCCTACCTCGGTTCGGTCGCCCCCCGCACCGCCCAGCAGGTCGGCACGTCGGATCTGATCATCGGTGCCGAGACCCTCGACCGGGACTACACGAACTACCGGGCGTTCGCCCCCTACCTGGGTCGGCTCGGCGCCACCACCACCCGGCTGCAGGGCGGTTGGGGGAAGACGGAGAAGACCAAGGGCGTCTACAACTGGGACTGGCTCGACCGGATCGTCGACGACGCCCGGGGCCGGGGGGTCAAGCCCTGGCTCCAGCTGTCCTACGGCAACGCGGCCTACCCGGGAGGAGGCGGCTCCGGTCTCGGTGGGCAGCTGCCCAGCTCCGCCGAGGCCCTGGACGCGTGGGACGCATGGGTGACCGCCATGGTGAAGCGGTACAAGAACCGCGGCGTCACCGAGTGGGAGATCTGGAACGAGCCCAACCTGGCCGGCATCCCGGTGGCCGACTACACCGACTTCTTCATCCGCACGGCCACCCTCATCCGTGCCGAACAGCCCAGCGCCGTCATCTACGGCCAGGAAGCAGGCATCGACGTCCCCTACGCCAAGGATTTCCTGACGCGGCTGGCCGAGAAGGGCAAGGCCGACCTGCTGGACGGCTTCACCTACCACCCGTACAACGCCAACCCCGACGACGCCTGGACGTACGGGCAGGTGCAGAAGTTGCGGGGACTGATCGCCCAGTACGCGCCCGGTGCCGTCCTCCGACAGGGGGAGAACGGCGCACCCAGCAGGCCGGGCAGCTTCGGTGCCCTGGGCGACCTGGACTGGACGGAACTCAGCCAGACCAAGTGGGTCCTGCGCCGCGTGCTCAACGACCTCGGGCGCGACATCAGCACCAGCGTCTTCAGCATCTCCGACCTGCACTACCCCGGTAAGATCAACAGCAAGGGCCTGCTGCAGACCAACACCGACAAGACCATCCGCTACGCCAAGCCCTCGTACTACGCCGTCCAGAACGTGGCGTCCCTGTTCGACCGCACGGTGCGACCGCTCCCCGGTTATGGCTGGAGCGCCTCGCCCAACGCCTCGCTCACCGTGCAGGCGTTCGCCAAGCAGGGCGCCGGCCGTCAGATCGTCGGCGTCTGGTCGGGAGCGGCCAAGCCCAGCGAGGTCAACACGACCAGGGCCACGGATCTGACCTTCACCGACGGCAACTTCGACGACCCGGTGCTCGTGGACGTGCGCACCGGTGCCGTTCACGACATCCCCGCCGCCAACTGGTCCGTCCAGGGCGGCAAGTACACCTTCAAGGACATCCCGGTGTACGACTCACCCGTGCTCATCGCCGACCGGTCCGTCATCAAGTTCTGACCCATGCCCGGCTCGGCCCCGTCCCCCGAGGGGGGCGGGGCCGAACCAGGGCTCCGCTAGGCCGCCGGCTGCTCCATCACCCCGTTGATCCTGCGCGGTACGCGGAGCGGATTGTCACGGCGCAACGGCGCGGGCAGCAGCGCATCCGGCATGTTCTGGTACACGACGGGTCGCAGCCACCGGGCGATGGCCGTGCCCCCGACGCTCGTGTGCAGGGGCGAGGTGGTGGCCGGCCACGGGCCTCCGTGGTGCATGGCCTGGGTGACGGCGACCCCGGTGGGCCAGCTGTTCCACAGCAGACGTCCCGCGGGAACGGCCGACAGCACGAGACGGGCCAGTTCGTCGTCGGCGCCTTCCCGGCCGTGGACCGTCGTGGTGAGACTCGCGGGCACCAGAGGAAGGGTGGCGAGCAGGTCCTCCCGGCTCTCGTACTCCACGATCAGCCCGGCCGGTCCGAAGCACTCGTGGAGCAGTTCCGGCGCCGAGCGCACCGTCTCGGCCGAGACGGACAGCAGGGTGGGGATCACCGCGTCGTGCCGAGCCGTGTCCGCGGTTGCGGAGCGACCCGTGATCACCCGCACGTGCGGATGACCGGCGAGGGCCGCAAGAGCGGAGGTGTATCCCTCATGGATCCACTGGCCGAGCATCGGTGCCGCCGGCACGGCGTCGGCCTCCTCCGCCAGCTGCGCCTCCAGGCCATGGCCGGTGGGGAGGAAGAGGACACCGGGCTTGGTGCAGAGCTGCCCCTGGCTGAAGGTGAGCGAGGCGACGAAGTCGTGCGCCACCCTCTCGCCGCGATCGGCCAGTGCCGCCGCGGTCACGATCACGGGGTTGAGTGATCCGAGCTCGCCGTAGAAGGGGATGGGGTCCGGTCGCGCGCAGGCCATGTCGAACAGGGCCCTGCCGCCCGAGGTGGATCCCGTGAAGCCGACGGCGCGAATGTGTGAGTCACGCACGAGTGCGGGGCCCGCCTCCCGGCCCTGGACGAGGGACAGCGTGCCCGCGGGGAGAACGGCTGACGCCAGTTCGGCTGTCAGCGTGGAAAGCCGCGGATGCCCCTCATGAGCCTTCACCACGACGGGGCACCCGGCTGCCAGCGCGCTTGCGGTGTCGCCGCCGAGGACGGAGAAGGCCAGGGGGAAGTTGGAGGCGGAGAAGACCGCGACGGGTCCTATGGGAACGAGCATGCGCCTCAGGTCGGGGCGGGGGGCCGGGATCACCTTCGGGTCGGGTAGGTCGACCATGACATCGAGGAACGCGCCGCTCCGGACGATGTCGGCGAACATGCGCAACTGCACCTCCGTGCGCCGCACTTCCGATTCGAGCCGGACGGGCGTCAGACCTGTCTCGTGACTGCCGACGCTCACCAGCTCCTGCGCGTGCTTCTTCACCGAGTCCGCCAGACTGCCCAGGAGGTCTGCGCGCTCCCGCAAGGGAAGGTCGGCGAGGAGGCCGGTGGCGGCCGCCGCTCGCTCCGCTGCGTCCGCCGCTGCCCGGACGGCAGGCGCTGGTTCTTGCTGGGGGGAAGAGGATGACATCGAGACCTCCGCTACGGGGTGGGTGTTTCCGTCAGGTGTCCGAAGAACTGCGTTCCGGGGTCTTGCGCTTGGCATGCTGGTATACCACGATGTCGGCATGCCAGGAGCGGGAGCCGGCGCGAACGGGCCGCAGAGGGCCGATCGCCGACGCCGTGTATACGGCGCGCGAACCGGCGGGGACGGCCGGTCGCACGACCGGCTGCTGGCCAACGGTCACGTCGGTCCCTGGGTGAGTGACGGGTCTTGCCCCGGTTCCGACGTGACCCTTCGCCCTCTCGGCGGATCGTTCGCCGTCAGGGCGTAGCGCCGAGCACATGTGGAGAAAGGGAAGCAGACTTTGTGCAGAGCCCTGTGGGAGACGAGAGGGCCGGCAGATGCGTGTTGAGCTCTTCATGCACCCTCTGTCCCTGCGTGACAAGGCGCCGGAGCAGGCCGAGACGCTCGCGGCCTGCGGTGTCGACGGCGTACGTCTGGCCTACGCCTATCACGGGGGAAGGTGGCTGCTGAGCACCAGCGAACCGGGAAACGTCGCCGACTTCGGTGCCGGCCGCTGGTTCGCCTCACCGGCCGGCGGGCAGGCCGAAGCGGCACCCGGCCTGGTTCTCCCCTCGCAGGGGGACCTGGCGACCAGCGCCTGCGCGGCGCTGACCGCCGCGGGGCTGGGCGTCACGGCGTGGCTGGTCGGACTGCATCAGTCACCGCTCGTGCGCCACAGGCCCGACCTCGCCCTTCTCAATGTCTTCGGGCATCGCTACGAGCACGCCCTGTGCCCCGCACAGCCGGACGTCGTGCGCTACGCACGTCACCTGGTCGCGGACGCCGCGGCACAGCAGGGAGTCAGCGGGCTCGAACTGGAGGCCTTCGGCTACCTGGGGTGGGCTCACCAGAGCGCGCACGACAAGTTCGGCGTGGCACTGCGCCCGGTCGACCGCTGGCTCCTGTCACTGTGCGTGTGTGAGGCCTGCGCAAGGCGCTACCGCGACGCCGGTGCGGACGTGGACGAGCTTCGCGACAAGGCACGCAACGCGCTGCGGGAGCAGTTCCGTTCGGCGAAGCCCCCGGCCGAGCACCTGGCAGACGACGCACGGGGCGTCTTCGGCAGCGAACTCCTCACTCTCATCCTGCGGACCCGTTCCGCGGTGACGAGCGACCTCGTCGAGGCAGCGGCCGATGCGGCGCCGCACCTTCCGGTGTCCGTCCGTGCCACCTGTGACCCCTACGCCTGTGACGGCAAGTCCTCCGGTGACCTCCACGCCCTCGCCCGGGCGGCCGGCGGCCTGACCGTCACCAACCTCGCGGGCTCGCTGGAAGGCCTGGAGTCCGACCTGGCCGCGGCCGCCCGGACAGGAGCCCGCGTCACGGCGGGGTGGAGCCTGTCGGCCGCCCACACCGCCACCGAGGCCCAGCTGGCGCAGGTGGCCCGAGCGGCCAGGGGCTGTGCCGCTGTGGCCTTCTACGCATACGATCTCGCGCCCTCCGAACGGCTGTCCTGGCTGAGCCGACTGCCCCGGACAGACGAACAGGACGAGGCGCCCTACTTCCACGGAACGGAGGCCGCGCAATGACCGGCTACCTCCTGCGCAGGCTCCTGCAACTGCTGCCAGTGGTGATCGTCGTCTCGCTGGTGCTGTTCCTCCTGTTGCGTCTGATGCCCGGGGATCCCACCACGGAGATCCTGGGCCAGGAGGCGACCGCCGAGGACCGTGCCGCCCTGCGCGCGGAACTCGGTCTCGACACACCCGTCACCCAGCAGTTCGCCGACTGGATCACCGGCATCGTCACCGGTGACCTGGGAACGTCATGGCTGACCACCGAGCCCGTCGGCGGCATGATCGGCGAGCGCCTCGCGGCGACCGTGGAGCTGGGGATCATCGCGCTGCTGATGGCGGTCTTCATCGGTATCCCGGCCGGCGTCCTCGCAGCGGTACGGCGACGCACCAAGACGGACGCCGCGCTGAACTCCCTCAGTGTCGTGGCCCTGTCGGCTCCGCACTTCTATGTCGCTGCCCTGCTCATCCTGGTGTTCGGGCTGTGGCTCAGGCTCCTTCCGCCCTCCGGGTACGTGCCGTTCACCGAGGACCCGATCGCGAACCTGGAGCACATCGTGCTCCCCGCCGTGACCATCGGCTCGACGATGGTCGCGGTGACCATGCGCCAGACCCGGGCCGCGCTCCTGGCGACCTTCAGCGAGGACTACATCCGCACCGCGGAAGCCACCGGCCTCTCCCGGCGCCGCATCGTGCTCGTGTACGCCCTGCGCAACGCCGTCGTTCCGGTGGTCACGGTCCTCGCCCTGCAGGTCGGAGCGCTGATGAGCGCCACGGTGGTGACGGAGACCGTCTTCACCGTGCCCGGCATGGGCACGCTGATCGTCGACAGCATCTTCGACCGCGACCTGCCCGTCGTGCAGGGAGCCGTGTTGATGGTCGTGGTCTTCGTCCTGCTGGTGAACCTGCTCGCCGACATCGTCTACGCGTGGCTCGACCCGCGCATCACGTACTGAGAGGAGAGCCATGACGACCGCCACTGTGGACACCGCCCCGCGCCATCCCGTGCTCAACCGCCTGCGACGCGACCGTCGCGCGCTCATGGCACTGCCCGTGCTGCTGCTGCTCGTTCTCGCGACGGCCACGAAACCGTTCCTCGGCGACTGGGTCAGCGATACCGACACCGACGAACTGCTGGCGGGCCCCAGCACCCGGCACTTCCTCGGTACCGACGAGCTGGGACGCGATGTCCTGGCCCGGGTGTGGTCGGGGGCCGCTGTGACGCTCCAGGTCGCCTCGGTCACCGTGATCGCCGCGCTGATCCTGGGAACCGTACTCGGCCTGGTGGCCGGCTACCGCGGCGGCTGGGTCGACGCCCTGGTCATGCGCACCGCCGACGGGCTCATCGCCTTCCCCCTGCTCGTCCTCGCCCTCACCGTCGTGGCCGCCATCGGGCCCGGCCTGGTCAACGCGCTGATCGCCATCGCCATCGTGACCACCCCACGCTTCGCCCGGGTGGTCCGCGGTGAAGTGCTCTCGCTCAGGACGAGGGAATGGGTCGCCGCGGCCCGCATCGTCGGTGTCCCCGAGCGCCAGATCATGCGTCGGCACCTGCTGCCGCACCTGGCCGGCACCCTGCTCGTCTTCGCCGCCCTGCAGGTGTCCACCGCGATCATGGCGGAAGCGGCCCTGAGCTTCCTCGGCCTCAGCGTGCAGCCGCCCCAGCCCAGCTGGGGAGCGATGGTGGCCTCCGGTACCGATCACCTGAACTCCACCTGGGCCCTGAGCGTCTTCCCGGGCCTGGCCATCCTCATCACCGTCGCGGCGTTCAACCTGCTCGCGGACGCCGTGCGAGACGCGCTGGACGCTCACCGGCCCGAACTGTCCGCACCGCGCTGAGCCGCCGCCGCCACCTCATCCGACCCTCACGGCATCCCGCCCGACCCCGCGCAAAGGAACGTCATGCAACTACCGGTCAATCCACTGTCACGCCGCTCGGTCCTGGCCGGCGCCGCCGCCACGATGTCCCTCACGGCCGTCGCCGCCTGCAGCGGCTCGTCGGGCGGCTCGGGAAGCGGCTCGTCCGGAGGCACTCTGACGGTGGGATTCGACAACGAACCGCTCACCCTCGACCCCGCGCTGAGCGCGGCGATCTCCTCCGACCGCAACGTGCTCAACCTCTTCTACGACACACTCCTGCGCCAGCAGCGCGACGGCTCGTTCGAACCCGCTCTCGCCGAGAGCTGGAAGGAGAGCGGCCGGACCATCACCTTCAAGCTCCGCAAGGGCGTCAAGTTCCACGACGGAACGGCCTTCGACGCCGAAGCGGTGGTCTTCAACCTGCGACGGGTGATGGACCCGGCGACGAAGTCGACCAAGGCGGCCGCCCTGTCCAAGATCTCCGACGTGAAGGCGGTCGACGCCGCCACCGTGCAGA
Organism: Streptomyces sp. NPDC003456; assembly: GCF_042878735.1. Taxonomy (NCBI): domain Bacteria; kingdom Bacillati; phylum Actinomycetota; class Actinomycetes; order Kitasatosporales; family Streptomycetaceae; genus Streptomyces; species Streptomyces sp. NPDC003456. The sequence continues at coordinate 390,511 of NZ_JBIAOK010000001.1, read as the reverse complement.
TCACCTTGAAGGACCAGGACCCGCTGCTGCTGATCAACCTGGCCCACGAGGCGGGCATGATGGCGTCCCCGACGGCCGTGAAGAAGGGCGGCGCCGGCTACGGCCGCAAGCCCGTGGGGACCGGGGCGTTCACCTTCGAGACGTGGCGTTCCAAGGTCCAGCTCATCGCGGAGCGCAACAAGACGTACTGGGCCAAGGCCTCGGACGGCAGCGCCCTGCCCAAGCTCGACAAGGTGATCTACAGGTTCGTCACCGAGGCCAAGGTGCTGAGGACGGAACTGGCCACGGGCGGCGTGCAGCTCGTACGCGCCCTGCCGCCGGAGGAGTTCAAGCAGCTGGAGTCCGACAGCGCCGTCTCCATCAAGGACGAGGGCGTCAGGCGGGCCTACTACGTCGCGCTCAACGTGACGCGTCCGCCGTTCGACGACCCCGCGGTCCGTGCCGCGTTCGCCCAGGCCGTCAACCGCGAGGCCGTGGGCAAGGCGGCGGCCGGCAACGAGTTCGACGTCGCACCGTCGTTCGCCACCAAGTCCGACTGGTTCTACGACGGCTCCCTCGCCCCTCTCCCGTACGACCCGAAGGCGGCGCGCAAGGCGCTGACCGAGGCCCGGGGAGGAAAGGGCACGACCATCACCATCCTGGCCCGGCGCAGGGCCCCCGACCCCACCATCGCGGAACTGCTCCAGAACCAACTCAAGCAGGCCGGTTTCACCGTGAAGGTCGAAGTGCTGGAACTGCAGACCATGCTGGAGCGCCTGCTCAACCAGGACTTCGACGCAGGCATGCTGGTCATCGACATCCCGCGCCTGGATCCGTCCCTCTCCTTCAACCCGTACTTCTCCAGCGACGGTGCCAACAACTGGTCCGGTCTGAAGGACACGAAGCTCGACGGCCTGCTCGAGAAGGCGCTCAACACCGACGACCAGGCCGTGCGCAAGCAGGCCTACGCCGACGTCCAGCGGCGCCTGCTCGACCAGAACTACTGGGTCTTCCTGCACCAGCCCAAGTCGCCCCTCATCCGCAGCACCAAGCTCAAGGGCGTCACACTCGACGTCGACGGCCAGGTGCGGCTCGACAACGCTCACCTGAGTTCCTGAGGGACACCCATACATGAGTCTCCTGAAAGTCACCGATCTAGGTGTCACGTTCCAACCGCCGGACGGACCGCCCGCGCGGGCGGTCGAGAGCGTGTCCCTCCACGTCGACGCGGGTGAAGTCCTGGCGATCGTGGGGGAGTCCGGGTCCGGCAAGACCGTGACCGCGCTGAGCCTCCTCGGACTCAACCCCGAGGAACCGACCTGTACCACCACGGGCAGCATCGTCCTCGACGGCAAGGACCTCCGTCAGCTCGACCGCCCCGGCTGGCGCGCCGTCAGGGGTGCCGACGTCGCGATGGTGTTCCAGGACCCCAGTTCGGCGCTCAACCCACTCCTGACCATCGGCACGCAGATCATGGACGCGGTGCGCGCCCACGAACCGCTCTCGCGGGACCAGGCACGCAAGCGTGCGATCGAGGCCCTCACGCAGGCACGGCTGACCGAACCGGAACGCCGGCTGAACCAGTACACGCACGAGCTGTCCGGCGGCATGCGCCAGCGCGCCGCCATCGCCCTCGCCATCGCCGCCCGTCCGCGACTGCTGATCGCCGACGAACCGACCACCGCGCTCGACGTCAGCGTGCAGGCGGGCATCCTGTCCATGCTCCGGTCCCTGTGCGACGAACTCGACATGGGTCTGATCCTCATCACCCATGACCTGGGAGTCGTGGCCGAGCAGGCCGACCGTGTCTGCGTCATGTACGCCGGGCGTGTCGTGGAGTCCGGGCCCACCGCCCAGGTACTCGGCGATCCGCAGATGCCGTACACCCAGGCACTCATGGCGGCCACACCGCGAGTCGACGCGCCGGCCCGCCAGCGCCTCACCTCGGTGACCGGCCAGCCGCCCAACCTGGCGTCCCGCCCTCCCGGCTGCTCCTTCGCGCCGCGATGTCCCGTCGCCGTCGACTCCTGTACCGAGCAGGCCCCCGCCCTGGTCGAGCTGGGCCACGACCACCGCGCGGCATGCGTGCACGCGGGTACCGGACGGCAGGTGCTGCCCGCCGAGCAGGTGGCTCAGGACAGGCCGCACCTGACCGGACCGGCATCGGCGCCCGCGAGTCACCGCACCACCGACGACGTGCTGGCGGAGTTCGACGCGGTCGACCTGCGCTACCCGATCCGCAGCGGTCTGCTGCGCCGGGTCACCCGGCATGTCGAAGCTGTGCGCGGGGTGAGCCTCACGGTGGCGCCCGGGGAGACGCTGGCCCTGGTGGGGGAGTCCGGTTCCGGCAAGACCAGCCTCACCAAGATGCTGCTGCGTCTGGAGAAGCCCAGCGCGGGCGCTGTCCGCTACGACGGCATCGACGTCGACAGGCCCAGCCCGAGCGAACGGCGCAGACTCCAGCGCGAAGTGCAGGTGGTCTTCCAGAACCCCTACGCCAGCCTCGACCCGCGGATGACCGTCCGGCAGACCCTCGCCGAGCCCTTGCGCGTGCACGGCCTCGAGCACGGGGAAGCCGACCTCGCGCGGCTGCTCGCCGACGTCGGGCTGGACGCGGCGGCTCTGGACCGGCACCCGTCGGCGTTCTCGGGCGGCCAGCGTCAGCGCATCGCCATCGCCCGTGCGCTGGCCCTGCGTCCCCGGCTGATCGTCTGCGACGAGGCCGTCAGCGCCCTGGACGTGTCCATCCAGGCCCAGGTGCTCAACCTGCTGGCCGACCTGCAGGCCGAACACGGCATCGCCTACCTGTTCATCACCCACAACCTCGCAGTCGTGCGCTCGGTCGCCCACCGGATCGCCGTGATGCGTGAGGGACAGATCGTCGAGCAAGGCCGGGCGGAGGACATCTACGACTCCCCGCGGCACGAGTACACCAAGGAACTGCTGTCCATGGCGCCGGGCCATCCCGCCGGCCTAGGCGGACCACGCACGGCCGCGGACGCCACGTCCGACAGCCACCGGGACGGTGTCGCACCGGCGTCGTCCCGAGACGAGGAAAGGAGCGCCGCATGGCCCGGATAACCCAGGTGCGGCTCACGTCGATCAACACCCCCCGCCACAACAGCATCACGTGTGGGCACGTGCTGGTCGAGCTCTTCACCGATGACGACGCACTGGTCGGCCTGGGGGAGATGTCGGATCTCCAGCACCTTCCCCGCTTCCACTTCGACGTGCCGGAACTGGAGTCCACGCTCAACGAGATGCTGGTGGGGCTCGACCCGCTGCACCTGACCGAGATCGAGCGGCGTCTGGAGGCCAACTTCCCCCAGGCCGGCTACATCTACGACAAGAGCCGCGCCATCAAGTGCGGCGTCGACATCGCCGTCTGGGACCTGTCGGCGAAGATCCTCGGCCTGCGCGTCTGCGACCTGCTCGGCGGTGCCGTGAGGGAGTCGGTGCCCATCGCCTACCCGATCTTCCGCCAGCAGCACGAGGAGGAGGTCGAGCGCAATCTGGCCATGGTCGAGCGACGTCTGTCGGAAGGCTTCGAGTACTTCCGGGTGTACGTGGGCCGGGACCTGAAGCTGGACGAGAAGTTCCTCCGCACCGCGCGTCAGCGCTTCGGCGACCGGATGAACATCAAGTCCCTGGACTTCTCGAACCTCCTGGATTCCAAGGCCGCATGCTCCTTCGTGGACCGCGTGTACGACGTCGGGTTCGATCTGGTGGAGGCGCCGGCCCCCAACCACGACGTCCGGGGCCTCGCCCACGCCCGTGACCGTATGCCGGTCCCGATCAGCGAGCACGTCTACAGCTATCGGTGGGCCCTGGACCTCGTCGCGGCGGACGCGGTGGACGTGTTCAACGTCAGCGTCATCGCCATCGGCGGCATCACCCCGGCCCGCCGCATCTTCGCGATCGCCGACGCGGCAGGCAAGTCCTGCCTGATCGGCACCACGCAGGAACTGTCGATCGGCACCGCAGCCGCGGCCCACGTTGCCATGGCCATGCCCGCCGCGACCCTGCCCAGCGACCCCGTGGGCCCTCTGCTCTACACCCGGGACGTCGTGCAGCAGCCGGTGACGTACACCAACGGGCGACTGGGCGTCCCGGACGGCCTCGGACTGGGCATGAAGCTGGACCCCGAGCTGGTGCAGGTGTCCGCCTCACCTCTCACCTGGGCCAAGACGGACGCGGACGCCGTGGTCGACCGGAAGGCACAGTCGTGACGGGCCGCTTCGCAGGCCGCGCGGTACTGGTCACGGGCGGTGCGCGCAACATCGGACTCGCCCTGGCCGAGCGCTTCGCAGACGAAGGCGCGGCCGTCGGGATCAACAGCGACGACGCCGAAGGCGCGGAGACCGCCGCTGCCGCACTGCGCGCACGCGGCGTCCGCGCGGCCGCCTGCCCGGGAGACGTCTCCGACGCCGCACAGGCCGAAGCCCTCGTCGCGCGGGCGCGGTCGGAACTCGGCGGGCTCGACGTCCTCGTCAACAACGCCGCGGTGCCCATGGTGGGCCGCACCGCCCTGCTGGAGCTGGATCCGGACGACTGGGACCGCAGCTTCGCCGTCAACGCCCGCGGTGTGTTCCTCTGCACCGTCGCCGCAGCACGCGTGATGCCCGCCGGGTCGAGCATCATCAACATCTCGTCCGTCGGCGCCACCCGCGCACACCGGGGATGTGTCCCCTACGACGCGAGCAAGGGGGCCGTGGAAGCCGCGACCCGTGCCATGGCCCTGGAACTCGCACCCCGGGGCGTCCGGGTGAACGCCGTGGCCCCCGGGGCCATCGCCAACGACCGCTTCGACGCCCTGAGCCCCGAACAACAGCGAGCGCGGGCCCGGCCCGTCCCGGCCGGCCGGGTCGGCACAGGCGCCGACGTCGCCGGCGTGGTGGCCTTCCTCGCCTCCGACGACGCCGCGTACGTGACCGGTCAAGTCATCACCGTGGACGGTGGCCTGACGGCTCAGGCCCGCCCCGCGGGAACCGATCCGGCACTGGACGCCTCCTCCCCTGCCCCCCAGCCCTCTCACCCCGTTGAAGGACGCACTTCATGACCCAGACGCAGCAGTCCCCGCTTGACCCCGACGACCTGGCCGCGCTCGGCCGCGCCAGCACCGCCACCATCACCACTCAGCTGTTCAAGTACGGGCTGCGCAACACCTACCTCCCGGGGCTGCGACCGCAGAGCTCGCACGCGCCCCGCATGATCGGCGAGGCGTTCACCCTGCGCTACATCCCCGCCCGCGAGGACGTCGACGTACTCGAGGTGTTCAACGATCACGAGCACCCGCAGCGCAAGGCCGTCGAACTCGTGGGCCCCGGCCAGGTCCTCGTCATGGACTGCCGGGGCGACGGCCGCGCCGCCTCGGCCGGCCACATCCTCCTCACCCGCCTGGCCGCCCGCGGGGCAGCCGGAGTCGTGACCGACGGCACGCTGCGGGACATCGAGGGCATCAGCCAGCTCGACCTGTCCGTCTACAGCACCGGAGCGGCCGCCATGACCAACCTGGCGCTGCACCACGCGGTGGACCTGCAGGTGCCGATCGGCTGCGCCGGGGTCCCGGTGTACCCGGGCGACATCATGGTGGGCGACGGCGACGGAGTCGTCTGCGTTCCCCGGCACATGGTCCCCGTCATCGCCCAAGCGGCCGCGGAGCAGGAGGAACTGGAGGCGTACCTGCAGCAGCGAGTCGCCGAAGGCGCTCCCCTGCGCGGGACCTACCCCGCGGACGTGCAGACCCTGGAGGCCTACGAACGGCAGCGTGGCCGGGTCGAGGTCCCCAGCAACTGAGTCCGGCCCGGTGACGCGTCGCGCTTGAGTACGTCGTCGAGCCCTGCGACCCGGCCGGCGTGTCCGGCCTCCCCTGCGCCCCTGGGCGGCTCAGGCGTGCCCGAGTCGCGATCAGCCACGGGGAGTCGCCGGTGCATGGCGCACCGATCCTCATCGCCGACCCGTCCACCTTCCGGCTCCGAACATCCCGCCGGTCGTGCGAGCGATCCCGCCCGCACGACCGGCCGTGGAGAACCCATTCATGGACAAAGCCCTTCTCAAGGAACTGCGGGCCATCGTCGGCCCCGACCATCTGCGCGAGACACCCGGTGATCTCGCGCCCTACAGCCGTGACGCCACCCCGCTCTTCTTCCGGCAACCCGAAGCGGTGGTCTTCCCCGCCGACACGGAGGAGGTGGCGGCGGTACTGCGCCTCGCCACCCGGCACGGTGTCCCGGTCGTCCCGCGCGGCGCGGGATCGAACCTGTGCGCTGCGACCGTGGCCCTCCACGGCGGCATCGTGCTGTCCTTGACCCGTCTCGACCGCATCCTGGAGCTCAGCCCCTCGGAACTGCTGGCCCGCGTGCAGCCGGGCGTGACCAGCAACGCCCTGGGCGATGCTGCGGCCGACGAGGACCTGCTGTGGGCCCCCGACCCGGGCAGCCGTTCCGTCGCGACGGTCGGCGGCATGATCGCCACCTGCGCGGGAGGACTGCGCGGGCTCAAGTACGGCGTCACCCGGAACTACGTCCTGGGCCTCGAAGCCGTCCTGCCCACCGGCGAAGTGATCCGCACCGGCGGCAGACTCAGCAAGGATGTCGCGGGTTACGACCTGACCCGTCTGCTGACCGGCTCCGAAGGCACCCTGGCCGTCATCACGGAGGCCACCGTCGCCCTGAGGCCGGCACCCGCCGAGACGGGAACCGGGGTCGCCTACTTCCCGACCCTGGCCGACGCCGGACGGGCCGTGGCCTCGATCATCGCCGGCGGACTGCTGCCGGCCACCCTGGAGTTCCTCGACAACGCCTGCATCCGCGCCGTGGAGGACTTCGCCGGCCTCGGCCTGCGCACGGACGCCGGCGCGCTGCTGCTGTTCGGGGACGACGGCGACACGGGGACGACACAGCAGGCGCTCGCGCGCATGAGTGACGCCTGCGCGGCCTCCGGAGCCCTGGACATCACCACAGCCGCGCAGATCGCCCAGGCCGAGGCACTCCTGACAGCACGCCGCTGCACCCTGCCCGCTCTGTCGAGGCTCGGATCCCTCACCATCCTCGAAGACGCCACCGTGCCGCGTCCGCGCATCGCCGAGATGGTGGAACGCATCGACTCGATCGCGCGGCAGCACGACGTCCGGATCGCGACGTTCGGGCATGCCGGGGACGGCAATCTGCACCCCACGTGCGTACTGGACTCGCCGGAGGACAAGGCGGCCGTGGCACGAGCCGAGCACGCCTTCCAGGACATCTTCAGCGCCGCCATCGAACTGGGCGGCACCATCACCGGGGAACACGGCGTGGGCGCGGCGAAACTCCCGTATCTGGCCCAGCAGCTCGGAACGGCACAGATGAGTCTGCTGCGCCGGCTCAAGACCGCGTTCGACCCGGCCGGCATCCTCAATCCCGGAAAGCTTGGTTCATGAGCGACCCGATCTTCAACGCCGACCAGTTGTCCCGCTGCATCTCGTGCGGCTTCTGTCTGCCGGCGTGTCCCACGTACGCGCAGACCGGCGACGAGGCGTCCTCCCCGCGGGGCCGGATCACCTTGATGCGTGCCCTGGAGAGCGGCGACCTGCCTCAGGACGACCCCACGCTCACCGAGGAGGCGTCCTTCTGCCTGGGGTGCCGGGCGTGTGAGCCGGTGTGTCCCGCGGGAGTGGAGTATGGCAGCCTGTTGGAGCAGTGGCGGGACCATCAGTGGCAGGGGCGCAAGCGTCCCTGGCTCGCGGCACTCCTGAGTTTCTTCGCGAGCCGTGGTACCGCCATCCGCGTGCTCGGCGTCCTGCGGGGGGCCGCTCGCACCGCGCGCCGTAAGACCTCCGGACCCGCTGAGGGCCAGGACTCGCTCATGCTGGGATGTTACGAGCGCATCCTCTACCCGGCGGTCAGCCGACAGGTGATGGAGCAGTTGCCGGACCTGTATGTGCCCAGTGACCAGGGCTGCTGCGGGGCGCTGCACGCCCACAACGGGGACCTGGCGCAGGGGGAGGAACTGGCCCACCGCCTCGGTGAGCAGTTGCCGGGAACCATCGTGACCACGGCGGGCGGATGTGCCGCGCACCTCGCGTCCGCACTGGGACGTGAGCGGGTGCGGGAGTTGTCGGACTACGTGGACGCGGCCGCTTTCACAGGCGAGGTGACCATCTCCGGGCGCAGGGCTCGGGTGGCTCTGCAGGACTCCTGCCACCTGCGCAACGGACTGGGCGTCGTCGAACAGCCGCGGTCGCTGATCGCGCAGATCGCCGACTACGTGGAACTGCCGTCCGCGGGGACGTGCTGCGGCGCGGCCGGGACCTACTCGCTGCTGCGGCCGAAGGACTCCCGGACCATCCTGGACGCCAAGGTGGACGAGATCATCGCCGCCGAGGTGGACTACGTCGTCGCCGTGAACCCGGGCTGCCTGCGGCAGTTGCAGACCGGCCTGCGCCGCCGTCGCTCCTCCGTACGAGCTGTCCACCTCGCCGAACTGCTGGCCATGCGTACCTGAGTGCGAGTTTCAGCCAGATGCTGAGACGTGTGTCGATGTAGCTTGCAACTTGCCACCTGGTATACCACCATACCACCATGTCGACTCCCATGGATGCCGCCTCACCGGCACCATCAGACGTCCCCGCCCTTGTCGGCCTCCCGCCGTTGCGCCGGCCGGCCTCCCGCACGGACCGGGTGCGCGACGCGCTGAGGCACGCCATCCTGCAGGGGACCCTCCCGCCCGGACGGGCGCTCGTGGAACGTGAGATCGCCGCGATGCTCGGCGTCTCCAAGACCCCGGTGCGGGAGGCTCTCAAGCAGCTGCACTCGACGGGTCTGGTCGTCACCAACGCATATCAGGGTGTCAGCGTCAGGCACCCGGACCAGCAGTTGGTCCATGAGCTCTACACAGCCCGGGCCAGCGCTGAACCTTGTGCGGTCGGTATGACCGCACTGCGGTCGGGATCAGGTCCCAACGCGGGTGCCCGCCAGGCCTTCGAGGAAGCGGCGGCGCTCATCGGCGCGGGCGAGACGGACCGGCTCGGGGCGGCGAACAGGCGCTTCCACCGCGAGCTGTACCGCGAGTGCGGCAACACCTTCTTCTGTGACTTCCTCGACCAGTTGCAGGATCTGACAGCCTTCGTCGCCGGACTGGGCTGGCGGGTGCGAGCGACCTTCGAGGAGGAGGCGGCTGAACACGCGGCCATCTTGGATGCGGTGGAGACAGGCGATGCCGAGCTCGCGGAGCGGCTCACTCTGCAACACATCCGCACAGCCGAGCGGAACGTGGCGCGGACGCTCGGAACGGAGTGAACCGTCGCTGCCCTGCCGCGCCGAGCGACCGAGTCGACGGTGGCGTGCTCACCCCACAGAGCACGCCATCGGCGTCCCGATCGTGAGCGGCAACTGAGCTCTCCTTCAGGGGAACCTTAAGGTGATGCTCCACCTCACCCTTTACAACGGAAAGCGCGCTACGGTTCCGTCACAGCCCAGAGGCAGGAAACGTCCACCGGGCAACCTCATTGCGACGTGAACCACGCGCATTCTCGCTCACTGCCTGTCTCCCCCCCCGAGATGTCGAGGCGGAAAGAGCGCCGTGGAAGAGGTGAAGGCGAGGAAGAGATGACCACTCCGTTCGTTCCTCCACACGCATTGCACTCGGGCAGATACATCGTCGAGCCGGCGGAGAGACCCCTGCGGCAGGCGCCCGTTCACGCATGGGATACGCAACAGCAAACCCGTGTACTGATGCGGTGCCACACGGTGCCGAGCGATTTGGACGCCTCCCTGCAACGCCTTTTGTCGCGTCAGCTGTGCGAGCGGACGGGCTACGGCCGGATCGCCGAGGGGAACCTCATCGTTCGTCCGAGCGACGCGTTCGTCGAGGAGGGACACCTGTGGACCGTCACGCGATGCGGCTCCATGCAGACCCTGGGTGAACTGGCGGGAGGCGGCATCCACCTGTGCGGTCTGCGGGCGGCGACAGTGGCCGTGAACCTCATCGCCTGTCTCGAGGGCGCGCACGCCGCAGAGCTGTTCCACGGCGGCCTGGACCAGTGGTGCGTCCTGATCGACAGCGATGATCGAGTACGGCTGACGGACTTCGGAGTGAGCTCCACGCTGCGCGCCGTCTGCTACGGAGCCACCACCGGTGCGTCGACGGTACCCGGGTTCGCCGAAAGCCCCGAGCAGGCCGAGAACGCCGACATCTATGACCTCGGTACGACTCTCATGGCGCTCGCGCGGGCCACACAGCAGCGGGAGCGCGGCGCCGGCCACCACTGCACATACGTCGACACCCGAGCGCTCCGTTCCCTGCAACTGACGGCTGCCGGACTGACACGCGTATCGATCAGCGAGCGGCTTCCGCTGTCCGTCGCCCGGAAGGCCCTGGAGAGAGTCGTCGCGGTCGGCCGCATGAAGGACGAGGCTTCCGGCCCGGCCGAGGCCGGGCCGAGCGACACGGCCCCACCTGCTGCCGAGCAAACCGCCGACGCTCATGCGAACCTCCTGCACATTTCGGCGGTCCTGGCTCTGCTCGCCCTTGTCGCAGCCGCAGCCGCAGCCGTGGCCATGCTTCTCTGACACACCCCCCGGCATGGGTACCTCCGCCCGACGCCTCAGGAGTGTTCCTTGAGCACACCCTCCAGCTTCCGCTCAGCGGACAGAATGTGTTCGCGGCAACGCGTCTCCGCCACGTCCGCCTCGCCCGCCTCGACTGCTTCCAGAATCGCCGCGTGCTCAGCGGCCTCGACTTCGAAGGTGGCGTGCAGGCGCCAGCCCAGGCCCGCGACGAACGCCGTCAGGTCCTGCAACTGGTCCAGGAAGTTGATGAGGAAGGTGTTGCCGCACGCCTGGTACAACTCGCGATGGAAGCGGCGGTTGGCGGCTCCGAGGCCACTGGACGCGCCGGACTTCATCAAGGCGTTCGCTTCCAGGAGGGCCGCTCGCGCCCGATCGTGCCGGCGCGGCCCCAGCCGCGCGGCGGTCATGGCCACGGCGGACGGCTCGACCTGGGCCCGGGCTGTGTAGAGCTCCCGGACCAGCGCGTCATCGGGTCGGCGGACACTGACCCCCTGATAGGCGTTGATCACGACCAGGCCGCTTGAGTGCAGCTGCTTCAGCGCCTCTCGGACCGGCGTCTTGGACACGCCGTACATCTCGGCGATCTCCCGCTCCACCAGAGCCTTACCGGGGGGCAGTGCCCCGTCCAGGATCGCCTGCCGCAAGGCCTCCCGCAGTCGGTCGGTGCGTGAGACCGGCTGACGCAAAGGCGGCAGGACCACCGAAGCGGGCGGGATCATCGTCGGTTCCTGCGGCAGAGCGTTGCTATCCGGCATATGAGCATCGTGGTATACCTGCGCTTCCTAGGCAAGGGCCCCAGATCGCGGCGAGTGCTCGTCCGCAGCGCGCCATGACCTGCGCGGGACGGTGGCTTCCTCGGCGGGTCATGAAGCTGTGATCACGGCCCAGCTGGTGGTGCCGGCCGCTGTGGTGCTGTGACCGTACTTCGCGGCGCAAGCGGTGACGATGGTCAGCCCGCGGCCGCACTCGGTCAGTTCGCCCGGGACGGCCTCCGCACCGCGGTGCCAGTGCCCGTCGTCACGGACCTCGAGCCGGAGTGCCCCAGGGGTCCGGTGCACGTGGACGTCGACGTGGGTTCCACCGCTGTGCACTACGGCATTGGTGACCAGTTCGGAGACGACCAGGCAAGCGGCTTCGACGGCCTCGCCGCCGCAGGCCCACCTGTTCAGCCGACGACGGGTGATCTCTCGCGAGACCGGTACCGCCTCCCGCTCGCACCGCAGGCTGAACTCGCACACCAAGTCCTCCCGGGCGGCCGAGCCCCCTGTGCCGCCCTGTGGCTCGGTCGTCCTTCCCTGCCCAGGACATGTGCGCAGGTTGTTACTGATGAACATGCGGGTCTCCCATATGACGGTCGTGCGCGCGCTCTCAGGGCATGCGTGCGGTCTCCTCTGGTACGCCACCCGAGGGGTGGGTAGGAGTCCTGATCTCTGGCATGTTGGTATACCAATATGTCAGCATGGTGTGCTGACGCGCAAGACATGAGAAGCCACGTCTCCCGGCCGGAAGTCCTCGATCAAGCCGGTAATCTCGATGAGGGAGAGCCGTGAGATTTGCATATGTGTTTTCACGTTTTCCGCAATGGTGAATGGCTTTCTTGTGCCGGGAACCCTTTGAGGCAATCGTTAAGAAGCTGGATAGCCGGAGTCCCCGTTGATTGAATCGGGCATTGAAGGTTGTCAGGGCTGAATTTCCTCGCCGGGTGCTTCGGTGAAAGCGTGGTCTTCAGTCGCTCATGATTTCGCCGGTCCCTCCCGCACTGCGGTCGTTCTCCCCTGCCGGATGCCGCCCCCGACCAGTACGACGATCCCGCTGCCGCCGTCGCTTTCTCTCGGGCTGCACTCCTTGCCCCGTCCTTGGTGCAGTGCGTCTCTGACAGGCCGTCTGTTCGACCTGTCGGCCACGCAGGAGCGACGCCCAATTTTTCGGATAACTTCGCACCCGTACGAGTCGCCCTCTCAGGGGCCGCGGAACTCACCAGAGTTGCACACGAACGCACGTCCCTGGTCATGCGCTCCACGGAGCCCGGGTGAACAAGACTTCGAAGCCGATCCCCGAAGCAGTCGCAAAGACGGAGCCGACCTGAGGCGTGCAGTGGCTAGCACAACAATGCCCTCTGGGCAAAAGGTCCAGTCGTTTGGTTAAGTATGCTCCGCCCACATTGTTCAGTAGGGGAGCGAGGTGCCATGTCCGACACGGACAACACGTTGAAGGGTCAGTACGCCGCACAGGTCGCCGCCGACATTTCCCGCAATGAGGAGGAGTTGGCGCTGCTGCGTGCCCGGCTTGAAGCGCTTGAGACGGACCTCAGCGTGCTGCGCAACGTGCAGGAGGCGCTGGAGCTGACGGTCGAGAAATCGACGGCGTTGACCGGAGGCCCTTCTGGGAGCGGTACCACCGGCAATACGGCCAAGGTCTCGGAATCGGCACACTCCCGCCCGCAGGGCGTCGTGCCGCGGAGTCGAGGGGCCCACCGCTCACCTCGCGACGGCGGCCGGGGGAAGCGACAGAGCCCCACGCTGCGCGAGCTCGTGGAGAACTGTCTCGTCGAGCAGGGCGCGCCGACAGCCGCCGCCGAGGTCGCAGCCGTGATCGCTGAGAGGCATCCGGAACGCAATGCCTCCATCCCCGTCGTGCGGGGGGCGTTGGAGAACCTGGTCGCACGCAACCGGGCCGAGCGCACGAAGCAGGGCTCATCGGTCTTCTACAGCATTCCGTCCGCTCGCCAGGAGACGGCCGGGGCGGAGCCTGCTCGCACCGCGTGACTCCCGCGCACCGGAGGACGTCCGTCCCGCGCGCAGGATCATTCTTGACGTCACAGAGCCGCCGAGTATCCGTGCCTGTCCCCGCTGATGGGGAACCCTCTCCGCGGCGCCGCGGTCGGCGCACTCGGCACGAGGCAGTGTGCTTCGCACGCCCTGCCTGCCTGTCAGCCCTGCCTTCTCGGGGCTCTCCGGCGGGCCGGTCGGCCCGGTTCGCCGGCCCCCTCGAACGGCTTGGACTTGCCGCACGCTGATCGCTCTCAGCCGGCTGGGGGCGCCTGGCCTGGCGGTCGGACCAGTGTCGCACTCCGCTGATCCCGTTCATAGGCTGATCACGTGGCAACGTTCTGATGGCGCGTCAGAGGGTGGGCAGTCCGGTGGCGGTGTCTCGGTGCCGGCTCGGACTGTATGACTATGGAGGTGAGGCTTCGCCTCGAAGGACTGAGGCATACGCGCATGAGCGATGCTGCTCAAACGTGATGAGGCATCAGAAAGTTGACTACCGTCACCTCTTGTCGGAAGGGCGGCGGTACACGAATCTTGTGCCACATCCATGCACACCAGAGGCCTGCGGGTGACCGCCGCACTGCATCTGCTGCGAGGACCCGCCCTGCGCACCTGCCGGAGCGGCTCATTCACCGAGCACCCTCTCCTGTGCGCTCCTCGTACCGGCCGCGGTGATGGCCCACGACGTGAGGAATCCATTCCACATGAGCCACTCACCCTCTTCTGGTGAGTCCTCCCGGCATTCCCGGGCTCCCGAGCGGCCCGACCCGCCCCGTGTGGCCTGGCGCAAGCACATGAGGCGTCGCATACTCAGCGCGGCACATGAGCTCGCCTGCACCTCAGGCTGGGAGAATGTGAGCCTGGCGGAAGTGGCCTTGCTCGCGGAAGTGTCACGTCCCTCGGTGTACAAGGAGTTCGGCAACAGGGCCGGTCTGGGACAAGCCCTGGTGACGCAGGAATCCGGGCACCTGCTGCGCGGTGTGGCGGAGCGGCTGGAGTCCACTCCGGGCGATGCCCGCAGTGCTCTGGAAGCAGCGATGCTCTACGTTCTGACCGAGGCGGAGCGCAATCCTCTGGTGAGTGCAGTGGTGTCGGCTGCGCGCCGAGGTTCGGACAGTCTCCTGCCCTACCTCACGGCCCGCCCCGACCCGGTGTTCGACGAAGGCCAGGCGCTGCTGGGCGAGTGGTTGCGGGTGAACCATCGGGACGCCGACGCGGAAGACATCGAACTCACTGCCGATATGACCGTGCGCATGACCATCAGTCACCTCGTTCTGCCGCGATGGGACCCGCCGAGCACCGCCCGGCGACTCTCCTCCCTCGTCCTGGCACTGATGGACCGGTCGGCGACGAGCGGGGCACAGCGGCCCGTGTCGTCGGCTCATGCCGACGCCGTGGCGGGGAACTGCCGCACCCCTTGACCGCCGCAGGGCCGAGGCATCGGGACCGGGGCCGCCGGCCGAGACGCAGCAGCGTTCGCCTGAGGGCGACGATCCCTCCGGCGACCGCGGCTGTTGCCGTCGCGACCGGCGTGGCCGAGCTGACCCGGCCTTGAGCTACTCGTCGCCGCCCGACCCAGTGCACCGGATGACCACACTGACGCTCTTGCCCCCGCCGGACCCTGAGATCTGCTGTGAGGAGATGGACACTCCACCGTCCGCTTCGATGACGACCGTGTTGCTCTGACCGCCGTTGCCCGACGACGATGAGTAGGTGGTGCAGACAGCCGTCGGTTCCGGCTTCGGTTCGGCGGTCCTGGAGGCCTTGCGGGAGGGTCCGTCACTCGGCGTCGGGGGACGCCTCGACGTCGCCGAAGTGACAGGCGCCCGACGACTCGGCACCGTCCGCTCGGTTTCGGTCGGCCGAGTCGAGGACGGCGGACCGGAACTGGGGGGCGGGCTCGGTTCGGGGACCTGGGACGTGGTGGCGGAAGGAGGCCGTTCCCCGCTCTCGGCGGGCGGTCGCTCAGAAGCGCGCAGGCTGAGCGCAGCGCCCACGACGAGAGTGGCCGCCGCTACAGTGATCGTCACAGGCACCACGAGGCGGGGGCGGCGTGGCGAGGAGGGCCTGACGACGGCGTCCGGTTCAGCCGCCACCGCGGGCACAGGGGTCGCACGCCGTCCGATGTAGCGGGTCCCCGCATAGCCGATGAGCGCCGGTATCAGGGCCAGCCGCGGAGCCTCGTACAGCGTGGTGAGTTCGGTCAGTGCGTGGTCACATCCCGCGCAGTCGGCTCGGTGCGCATCGAACTCAGGGCTCGTACCGGGGACCGATCTACGTGCCTGGGCGTCCAGGATGCGCACATAGCCCCTGCACTCCGAGTCGCCGCATCCAGCGCCGTACGTCTCCAGGTAGCCGCGACGAAGCGCTGTCAGAGCCTGGTCGCGTTGGTACTCGAAGTCCGCGACCGTGATGCCGGCACAGGCGCAGGCGAGTTCCCGGCCGCTCACCTCGACTTCTCCGTGCCAGAGTATCTCCTGCTGCATCTGCGGCAGCTGCCAGTAGGCCCGCAGCAGGTGATTGCCGGCCCCGCGGTGATGCACCGGCTGCCAGGTGTGCTCGTCACCGAACTCGCGGAGCCAGCGGGTGAAGGCAGGGTCCAGACGCTGTTGCCGTTCGTCGAAATTCCATTCCGCCGCGAGGTTCTGCACCAGAAGCAGCAGGCTGTGCCGGACGGCCCTGGACTCCACCCGGCCGGCCACGGCGGCTTGAGCGGCGGTGGAGATCGTCTGCCGGCACAGCTGGAGCGCGAAGCGCTCATCCGCTGCGCAGAGGCGTGCGTAATGGAGCAACGCGGAGCTGTGCCGGGAGCGAAGCACCTGCAGCGCGTGGGAAGCGGACGGAGCGCCGAGGGTCAGGTAAGTGACCAGCTCCGCGTCGGACGCCCCGGACGGACGGTGCGGATCGGCATGTGGCGCTTCGTGATCGGTCATAGGCAATCCCGTGAAGACGTGGAAGGCGCCGATGTGATGTGGGGGGCGGATGTAGTCCGCTCACCCGGCGGTTTCGAGACACTATGCCAGCAAGTCACGCGGCGTAGAACCTCCTTGTGCACGCTGCGACATGAAGTTCAGCGGTGAGTTGCCTTGCTTCGCACAGCCGTCGGCTTCTGTCCGGAGGTCACTGGTCGAGCGAGTGCTTGCACTGACAGACTGCGCACATGAGCATGGGCACCGACTCCGCTGAACGTCCGGATCCGCCGCGTGTCGCCTGGCGCCGTCAGATGCGCGAGCGTGTGCTGGACGAGGCCTGGACGCTCGCCGCGCAGGAGGGTTGGGACCGGGTCACGCTCGCCGATCTGGCGGGGCGGGCGGAGGTGTCCAGGCCTTCGATCTACAAGGAATTCGGCGACCGGGCAGGAATCGGCAGAGCCCTGGTGGAACGGGAGACCGAACGGTTCCTGCTGGGACTTGCGGCCGTGCTGGACGAGCATCGCGACGACCTTGCCACTGCCATCCGCAAGGGCGTCGCGCACGCGCTCGCCGAGGCATCCGTCAACCCCTTCATCGGCGCGGTGCTCACGGCGGCCCGTGGCGGGACGGATGCGTTGCTCCCCTTCCTGACGAGCCGCCCCGACCCGGTCTTCTCCTCCGCGAAGAGCCTCATGGTCGCCTGGCTGGGAGAGGTGGCTCCGCAGGCCACGGCCGGGCAGCGGGAGGAGGCGGCGGATGTCGTGGTGCGGCTGACGCTCAGTCACATGCTGCTACCCGCACCGCCCTCCGACGATGTACCGGGGAGAGTGACACGCACCTTGTGTGCCGTTCTGAACATGCCGTACTCGGACGCCGCCGTATAGAGATGCGGGCCGCGCGCCAGGGGGTCGGGCGCGCAGCGTGAGCGCCCGACCCCCAGCAGCGATCACCCCTGACCCAGGACACGTGCGGGGAGTGCGGCGATGCGGTCGGCGGTTGCCTTCAGGGACACCTCGTGGAACCCGGCCAGCCGGGTGTGCAGGACGTCGCGGAAGGGGGCGGTCCAGCGCTCCTCCAGATGTCCAGGGCCGAAGTACACACCCAGGATGGAGCCGGCCGTCGCACCGTAGCTGTCGGTGTCGTTGCCCTGGCTGACCTGCTTGCAGATCCCGTCACCGACGTCCGTGGCGAAGCACAGCGTGTTGATCAGCGTCCCGCTCTCCTGGAAGACCCGGCAGTGGCCGTAGCCGGCGTACCGGCCGTGGATGGCTCGATAGCCCTGGAGCCAGTCCTGGGCCCCGGCCACCAGTTCCAGCGAGTCCTTGACGACGGCGTGGAAGCGGCTGCGTTGCGGCACGTACCGCAACGCCGTGGCGAAGATCTCCAGCGGGCCGCCGGCGGTGAATGCGGCGGAGATGGCGGCCGCAGCGAACATCGCGCCGTAGATGCCGTTGGCGCGGTGCGTCAACGATGCGTCACGCCAGGCCAGTTCGGCGGCCAGGCCAGGGCGGCCCGGGCAGGCGTACCCGTAGGCGTCGGCACGGATCATGGCACCGCACCGCTCATCACCGGGATTGAGCCGGGCCGGCATCGTGGCCAGTGCCTCCTCTTCGATCACCGGCCAGTCGTCCAGGCCCATGGCCAGCCCCTGGCGTGTCAGGAAGGTGCGTTCGGGGCCCCAGGTGTAGCCCAGGGGGATGTTCTCCAGCCACAGACGGCACAGGTCGGACTTGGTGAAGTCGGCTCCGTGCCGCTCCAGTGCCAGCATGCCCAGCAGGGTGTAGTTGATGTCGTCGTCCGGAGCGACGTGGGTGATGTTCTCCCGGACCGTCGCGGACCAGTCGGGGTGGAAGGCGCGGAAGCCTCCGTCGCTGCACAGCCGCGAGGGGATGTAGTCCCGCAGCGGCCACTCGCCCACCCGTTGCAGGGCATCCCGCAGTTCGTCGAGGGTCGGCATGACCTCCACCGGCTTGCCCAGGATGCATCCGGCCACCGAGCCGAGGAAGCCCGCCCGTGCCCGCTCCGCCACTGCGGAGTCGAGGGGTGCGGGGTGCTCCTCGGCGGTGGGGGCCTGCTCCGCACGGATACCGTCCAGGTCGCTCGGTTCGACGTACGGCCAGTCCTCGCGCATCGGTGCAGCGTCGATGGCTGCCGCCAGGTCCGCGATGGCCTGGTAGTCGTCCGGCAGGCGCTCCAGCCGGACGGCCAGGCCGGTGACGTCCCGGCCCTGTTCCTCCTTGTCTCGCAGCATGGCGCGCACTTGGCGGTGCAGC
Organism: Streptomyces sp. NPDC003456; assembly: GCF_042878735.1. Lineage (NCBI taxonomy): Bacteria > Bacillati > Actinomycetota > Actinomycetes > Kitasatosporales > Streptomycetaceae > Streptomyces > Streptomyces sp. NPDC003456. The sequence continues at coordinate 372,032 of NZ_JBIAOK010000001.1, read as the reverse complement.
ACGGGGTACGGGGCGAACATGGAGCCTCCTCGCGGCATGGAGCGGTGATCGGTCACGGCAGGAGCGGCACATGCGCCGGGCGTCCCCGCCGATCGCGTGACGCAACGGCGAGTGCGGGGGACTCATCGGACGTACGTGAGTCGAGTGATCCCGCGGTCGGACAGATGCGCCAGGTCGTCCGCCTTGTCGGCCGTGACCAGTGCAGGCCGGACTCCCTGGTCGATCAGGGCGAAGAAGTGGTCGGCCACCTCAAGTCCCAGCTCACGTGAGTCCGGCAGTACCAGCGCCACGTGCCGGGTCACGGGCTGCACCGGTGTACGGCGTAGTTCCTCGATCAGGCCCCGGAGCCGGGCGCCCGTCGGCTTGACGTCGTTGTCGACGGTCAGCAGTCCCAGGTCGTACTCGTACTCGACGAAGCCGCTGAAGCGGCGGTCGATGTCGTGACTGCCCCACCAGGTGCAGCCCCACAGGCCGGCCGACGAAAGGGTGTTGCGTGCGAAAGTGGTCGCCCACTGCGGGATCGAGTCCGCCGGCCGCTCCACGGGGGAGGCGCCGAACTCCTGCAGCCACTTCGGTCGGCCACGGACGGGGGAGAAGGCCTCGGCGAGCTCGGCCATGTACTCGCCCAGATGCAGGACCCCGGTGCCCTCCGGCCCGTAACGCTTGATCGCGCCGGTCCAGTACGGATAGGTGTGCAGGACACTGGCGTTGCCGTAGGTGGCGGTCGCCGCCGGGGTGAACGTCCGGGCCTCGAACCACGGCTGGTTGTCGACACCGTTGACGTGGAAGCGGCCGGGTGCGATGCGTTCGCAATGCTCCAGAAGACGAGACGCCCATTGGTCCCCCTGTTCTGCGGGAACATCCGGGTTGGGCACCGAGAGTTCGTTGCCGAGGTCGAAACCGAGGAATCGGCGGTGGTCCCCGACATGCTCCGCGAGGGCGTCGAGCAGGAGGAGCTGTGCGCGCACGACATCAGGGTCGGTGATCATGTTGCGGCCCGTGAGCCACGCCGGAAGAAAGGAGAAGCCGCTCAGCCAGCCGTCGAGTACGCAGACGGAGACGTCCAGCGACACGTCGGGGTGATCGGCCAGGTCCAGCAACTCGCGCAGGTGCTCCAGGGCCGTGGGACTGATCACGGACGGGTCGGGCTGGAAAACCGGCCACAGCAGTTGCACGCGGATGTGATCCATTCCGAGGCCTGCTATGGCCCTCAGATCGTCGAGTATCGATGGGGCATCCCATTCCAGCCACGAATACCACCAGTACCTGCTGGGGACGTAGTTCACCCCGAACCTGACTTCTCCTACGTGAGCTGTTGAGGTCACTGCTGTCTCGCCATGGCTCAAGGCTTCACCTTTCCCGTGCTGACATCGGCAGGGCGCGTTCGCGCACGGTCGCGGGGGGAGATGCCGCGATGCGGCATCTCCCCCCGGTTCCCCGGTGGGGCTGTACCGCGTCAGGTTCGGTACGCAGCGGACGCCGTGCCCACCCAGCGAGTCGTCCGCTCTCCCCACAGGTCTGAGTCTCCGCTACGGTCGGGCCTCTTCGGGGACGTCGGGCTCGGCCGACCCGGCGACGACCGGTGGAGATCGTCGGCCACTGCCATGTAACCGCTGTTCCACTGCGGATTCCTCCTGCTGGCTCCTGCGACCTTCCCGCATCCTCCGTATGACGGATGGCCGGTGGCCGCGGAGGACCGTGGTGGTCCTCAGTGCCTCGGACATCAAGCGATGTGATCGAGGTCCGCCGGTGACACCGCACAGCGAAGAGGGCACCCCTGCGCGAGTCGTTGAAGCTCGTCCACCACCGAACCACCCAGACGTGTCAGCTCGTTTCCCAGAGGGCCCGAGAGGTGAGGGGTGAGCACCACGTTGGGAAGCTCGTAGAGGGGGGACCCCGCGGGTGGTACGTCCGGCTCTGTGACGTCGAGGAAGGCGTTGATACGACCGGACACCAACTCGTCGGTGAGCGCCGCGAAATCAACCAGAGCGGGCCGGGCCGTATGGATCAGCGTCGAGCCGTTGCCGAGCAGGCCGAGGCGTCGCCGATCCAGCAGGTGGTCCGTCTGCGCTACCTCGGGAGCGTGGACGCTGACCACCGAGCTGCGGACGAGCAGGTCCTCGAGGGTGACCGCGTGGGCACCGAGCGCCGTGGCGACAGCGGGATCGAGAGAGGGGTCGTACACGAAGACGGTCAGGTCGTGCCACCGCAGAAGGTCCAGGACGCGCCGCCCGACGCGGGAGGCTCCGACGATCCCGACGCTTCGGCCGGCGTTGCCGATGTCCGGGTGGTCGGCAGCCAGATCCAGGGCCCGCCGCTCGGTCGCGTAACGATGCCTGAGGGCCGGTACGTTCTTGCCCGCCAGGAGGATCGAGGCGAGCGTGTACTCGGCGACGGGCCGGGCGTTCGCGTCCGCCGCCGTCGTCACCGTCAGCCCCCGCTCCCAACACACGCGGTCGACACGGGACTTCGCACAGTCTGTGACGTCCAGGATCACACGGAGCGAGGGAGCCCGGTCCAGCACGTGCTCATCGACGACCGGTGCTCCCCATCCCGTGATGAGTACGTCGATGTCGCCGAGCACACGGATCGCCTCGGCGCTGCAGAAGTCGGTGAGTACGATGGAGGTGAGATTGCAGAGGCGTTCCATGCGTGCCCTGTCGGCGTGGCTGAACAACTTGTCCGGCATGTCCCGCCCCATGGCGAGGGCGGCGCGTAGACGACGTGTCACCGGTTCTCCTTCAGGAGGTTCCGCGCTCCCGCTGGGAGCGCTTCGTGAGAGTCACGCATCCGCGATACCTCAAACAGCGGACTGTGTACGTAGCTACAGCCGTGACGGTTCGCCCACCGGCCCAGGTGAAGGGCCGGAGCCGCCCTCCGCGCGGCACCTGGGCCTTCCTGGCGTCCGCCCCTGTCATGTACTTTTTCGAAGCGATACGGCCGTGCGCTGGGCTGCGCCCTCCAGGTCAGTCGATCCGCGCGACCGTCGATGAACGACTGCGGACGCTCGACCGCCATACAACTCCTGCCGATCTCCAGGTGCCTCCTGTGGGCTCCTCCGACCTTCCAGGATTCTCGAATGGACACGCTGCCCCCGCGGAACGACGTCTCGATGCTGGCCTGCTGGTACGGGACGCCGACGGAGATGACCCGCGCCCACCGGCATGACGACGTAGAAGTCAACCTCGCCATGGAATCCGAACTGGTCTACCTGCTCGGAGGGCGCCGTATGGTCGTGTCACCCGGCGAGTTGACCGCCTTCTGGGCGGCGATTCCCCATCAGTTGATCGAAGTCAGACCTTTGGCTCACATGTACTGGCTGACCGTGCCTCTTCGTATGTACCTGGGCTGGCGGTTGCCGTCGGCCGGCGTGCGGGCCCTCCTGCGCGGTCAGCTAATGCGGGCCAACCTCAGCGAGTGCTACCGGGACGACGCCGGGTTGCTGAGGCGCTGGCAACGGGACCTGTCGACGGAGGACGCGGAACTGCACCGCATCTGCCAAATCGAGATCGAAGCGCGGCTCCGCAGACTCACCCACGGTGCTCTGGACGATGTTCTCGGATCGGACGAGCCCAGCGGTCATCGCTCGGTGGAGCACGCCGCGCGGATGGCGGAGTTCATCGCTGCTCACTTCCGTGAGTCCATCACCGTCGAGCACATTGCAAGCGTGGTGCCGCTCCATCCGAACTACGCCATGTCGCTGTTCAAGGAGGTCCTGGGGACCACTATCAATGCCCGCATCACGCAGTGCCGGATAGCGGAGTCGCAACGCCTGCTCATCACGACGGAGTTGCCCATCTCCGAGATCATGACAGCGGTGGGCTTCGGCTCTCAGAGCAGCTTCTACTCGAGCTTCACCGAGGTCTGCGGAACCTCGCCGGGCACCTTCCGCCGCGCTCACCGCAGCAATAGGCCGTCGACCGAGACAGCCGGAGTCGATCCTGCCGAGGCGCGGGCCACCACCGAAGCCGATCTCCGCAGTGGCTGGTTCTGAACGCTGAGGCCATGATTCGGTCCGAAGGACGCTGCGGGGACCCGCACGTCGGCCCGTCGAGCCTCAAAGACGCGCTGCCCGGACCGGCAACCGCCACGATCCGAGGATCCTGGAAGGACGAAGGGGCCAGAAGGAGGATCCTGCAGAACCGCGGCGATTTCATGGTGTCGACCAGTGGGCGGCGCGCTTCGACTCCGGGTCGGAGCAGTACAGGGCCGAGGGTTGTGTACGCAGACGTGTGCCGTTCGGGGAGGCACTCGACCTCGCATTCCTCCGTACAGCGGTGACCACAGCGCACCCCCCCCCAACCCCATCCACGAGGAGTGACTCCGTGCCATCCATCCCGTCCTTCCCCCCTGCCTTCCGCTGGGGAGTGTCCACCGCCGCCTACCAGATCGAGGGGGCCGTCGACGCTGATGGGCGAGGCCCGTCGATCTGGGACACGTTCAGTCATGTTCCTGGCGTGGTGGCCAACGGCGACACGGGTGACGTGGCTTGCGATCACTATCACCTGTGGCGGGACGACATCGCACTCATGCGGAACCTGGGCGTGAGCGACTACCGCTTCTCGATCTCTTGGCCGCGGGTCCGCCCCCTGGGCAAGGGGCCCGTCAATCGGGCGGGACTGGCCTTCTACGACCGGCTCGTGGACGGCTTGCTCGAAGCCGGTATCCGCCCCTATGTCACCCTCTACCACTGGGACTTGCCGCAGGCGCTCCAGGACGCCGGTGGATGGCCACAACGCTCCACGGCCGAGCATTTCGGCGACTACGCCGCGGCGGTGGCCGAGGTGCTGGGAGACCGGGTACAGGATTGGGCGACCCTGAACGAGCCCCTGTGCTCGGCGTGGCTGGGGCATCTCGAAGGCGTCCTGGCACCCGGGCTGAAGGATCTGGGTGACGCCGTGCGGGCGTCCTATCACCTCCTGCTCGGACACGGCCTCGCCGCCCAGGCCCTGCGGTCACACGCAGCGCTGAAGCCCAACGTGGGACTCGTCGTCAACCTGACGCCCTGCGAACCCGCCACCGACGACGACTCGGACGCCGCGCGACGCGCCGACGGACACAACAACCGTTGGTGGCTCGATCCCGTTCACGGTCGCGGATTCCCGGCCGACATGCTGGAGGTGTACGGCGTCGACCTGCCCGAGCGGGTCGGTGACTCCGACACGATCGCCACCCCTCTCGACCACCTCGGCGTCAACTACTACTTCCGGCAGATCATCCAGGACGCTCCCGAGCTCCCTGCTCCCTCGTACCGGGTGGTGCCCGTCCCGGGCGCCCCGACGACCTCGATGGACTGGGAAGTACATCCCGACGGCCTCGAGCAGCTGCTGATGAGGCTGCACCACGAGTACGCTCCCGCCTCCCTCCTCATCACCGAGAACGGCTCGGCCTACGACGACCAGGTCGCCGAGGACGGCACGGTGCACGACCCCGACCGCGTGGCCTACCTGGAGCGTCACCTCGAGGCCGCCGCCTCTGCCGTACGACGGGGAGCACCCCTGCACGGCTACTTCGCCTGGTCATTGATGGACAACTTCGAGTGGATCTTCGGGTACGACAAGCGCTTCGGGCTTGTCCACGTCGACTACAAGACGCAGCAACGCACCATCAAGGCAAGTGGTCACCGCTACGCACAACTCATCGCCGCACATCGCAGAGCGACGGCTCCTTCCGCCTGACGTCCCCACTCGCCGGGCGGAGCCGGAGGTCTTGGCGCGAGGTGGTCGAGGACCGCTGGAGCAGTGCGCGTCGCTCTCAGGCGGACTGCGACCCGACGTTCAGTTCGGCGTTCCCAACTGACTGCGTAACTCGTCGGGCCCTGCGACCAACCACTGACCGACGTACCGTCAGACATGCGCATGAGCGTGATACGCGTCTCAAGGTGATACAGACATGCGTCACTTACGTACTCCACTCAGAAGCGACTGGGAGCAACTCGCCGATGGGGTGACAAGCATGGGGCCATTTCTGCTCGCCTACGCACAGGATGTCCGGCTCTTCGAGGACCTGCCGGCCTATACCTATGACCCAACGCTGCAGCTCAACGTCCTGGCGGACGGAACCTTCGTGGTCGACGACCTCGAGCTGCTCAGGGTCACGGGCACGACCACTTCGACAGCAGGATCGAAGACGCACTTCGATGACTGACATGACACTGAGCTGAGGCACACAGTGACGGTGGCAGCACTTGAGGGCAGCAGCCTGCATGGCGGGTGTCGGCGAGCACACAGCCCGCGGAGCATCGACCGGATGATCGAGAGCATGCGCCCGGAGGCGGCCCCCGCATCGCCGTCGAGTTGGTGCTGCGAGATTTCGGTGCCTGCGCCGGCGCGGTGATGGTCCGGCAGACGGGAGGTGAGGGTGGGCCTTCGGCGACGACTACTGGGTGCGCACCCCCGGCGGGCGACTGTGGGACCGCTTGAGGAGGCCGGCCGCTGTCGCGCGGGTGACGGTTCCTTGCGGCGACTGTGCCAGGCCGCAACCGGCGAGGGTCGCCCAACGCCGGATGCATGACAGGCGACCAGGCTCGGCCCTGGTGCCTTCTCTGTCAGCTGCAAAGCGCGCGACAGAGGTCAAGTGAACTCCCCCTGAAGCTTGCGCCCTCAATCGACATTCTGGCATGCTGGCATACCAGATGGCCGACTATGCGGGTCGGCGGCCATCGGCCGGAATGCCTGCAAGTAGCCTGAGCCGGACGTCACCTCTGCAGCGAAAAGGTGATTCAGTCTGCCGCCTTGCATCAGTCGAGGCAGCGTATGCAAGGGCTGGCTGTGCCCGCACTTCCCGGCACATGCGCCGAAAGTGCGTCAACGTGGCCGCCACAAGCGGTCGTTCCATAGTCGTGCCATAAGGCCTCATGGGCACGACATCGCTCCTGTTCTATTCCACCTGCCCACGATGTCGCAGCGCCGTCAAAGCCGGCGACTCGAAGTGTCCCGTTCGGTCAAGAAGGCGGCGCTGGTCACTGCACAACCGGTGCCTTGGGCCTGTCATCAACAGCCTCGGGACACCTGCCCTGGACAATGCCGTCCGATAGCGCCTGTATGGAATTCACATGCCTCTCATGACACTCGCCGTCACTCGCCGGTCCCTGCTGGCAGGCACGCTCGCCACCGCGGCAGTACCCGGCCTCGCCGCCTGCACCGGTTTCTCCTCGACGGACGGCGGCGCGGCTGACGGGACACTCACCGTGGGATTCGACAACGAGCCACTGACGCTGGATCCTGCGTTCAGCGCGTCCATATCGTCGGACCGGAACCTGCTGAACCTGTTCTACGACACGTTGCTCCGCCAACGCGACGACGGGACTTTCGAGCCTGCACTCGCCCGGTACTGGCAAGTGGGAGACCGGTCGGTGACCTTCGTTCTGCGAAAGGGGCTGAAGTTCCACGACGGCACGGCACTCGATGCCGCATCCGTGGTGTCCAGCCTTGAACGCATCATGAACTCGGCAAGCAAGTCCCCCAAGGCAGGCGCTCTTTCCAGCGTCGCCTCCGTGAAGGCTGACGACGCCAGGACGGTGACACTCACTCTCCGGCAGGACGATCCGCTCCTCCTGGTCAACCTGGCGCACGAACCCGGCATGATCGTGTCGCCCACTGCCCTTCAGGAGCATGGAGGCGCGTTCGGGCGAAACCCGGTGGGAAGTGGCCCCTTCGTTTTCCAGGAATGGCGAGCGGGAGACCGGCTGACCGGTACCCGCAATGATGCCTACTGGGACATCAGTGCCGAAGGCGCCGAGCTTCCCAGGCTCCATGCAGTGACGTTCCGTTTCATCACTGAGGCTACAGCGGCCCGCGCCGAACTGGCCAGTGGAGGAATCCAACTCGTCAGAGCGTTGCCGCCGAAGGAATATGCCCAGCTGCCCGGGGGCAGTGTTGTCGTCAAGGAGAATGGCGTACGGCGCGCGTACTACATCTCTCTCAACGTGACTCGTCCGCCGTTCGACGATCCCGATATTCGGTCGGCTTTCGCCCAAGCCGTCGATCGCAAAGTGATAGGAAACACCGCGGCCAAGAACAGCTTCGACCTCGCTCCTACCTTTGCTGCAGCATCCGACTGGTTCTATGACGAGTCGCTCGCCGCTCCCCCCTTCGACCCGGAGGAAGCCCGGAGGAAGGTGACCGAAGCAAGTGCTGGGCGGGGGGTTGCCGTCACGCTGCTCACACGGCGACGTGCCCCCGACCCCGCGATAGCCGAGGTGTTGCGCGGTCAGCTCGAGAAAGCCGGCTTCACCGTCAAGGTGGAGACACTCGGACTTCAGCAAATGATCGAACGGCTCACCAGGCAAGACTTCGACGCCGGAATCCTGGTGATCGACATTCCGCGACTGTATCCCTCACTCACCTTCAACCCGTACTTCACCAGCGCCGGGCCGAACAACTGGTCAGGGGTGAAAGACGCCCGCCTTGACGGGCTGCTGGAGCGAGCTGTCAGTACGGGCGACACGCAGGAACGAAAGCGCCTGTACGTACAGGTGCAGAAGCGTCTGCTCGAGAAGAACTACTGGGTGTTCCTGCACCAGGCCAGGTCGCCGCTCATACACAGCGCCACCCTCAAGGGCGTAGTCCTGAACACCGACGGGCAGGTACGTCTTGAGCGAGCCTATCTGGCGTGAGGTCCAAGCGCATGCTGCGCCGGTGCAGAGCGTCGCACAGTGATTCGCCCGGGCCGGTCGGCCGACATCGGGGTGCACCCCTCCACGCTGTCGTGTACAAGCACCCACGGCGACAGGGCCGCTTCCCGACCGGCCGCCGTGGGTGCGTTCATGTGCCGGTCGTGGCCTGGCGCGGACCGGGGTCTCAGAGATTCCTCCCGAGCTGTGGCTCAGTTGTGCCGTCGCGATCGGGACGACGCCGCCAGGCAGTACGCTTGATCGTCCCACTGGGCGAAGTGCAGAGTGAACGGCAGCGCGGTCACTCTCTCTTCCGCTGCCACATGACCTCAAGTACGGACGAACGTCGCTGTCCGTTCAGACAGGGGGCAGATGTCGGCAGCATTCCGAACGGCACCATCGGTGGCTGGCGCGCTCGGCGAGAACGACCCGAACGACTCGGTCCGGTTTGTCCCCCGCAGCGACGGGTGCGTTGGTGGCCTGCTGCGCGCAGGCCGAGAGACCGTCGTCGGCCGTTCATCCCACCAGATGCAGGCGTTGCGCGCACACACCGAGCCGGACACGCTGGCCCCAGGTGAGCTCGACCGCATCGGACTCCATCCCGTCGCCGAACGCGACGAGGCGCTCCGACTCGACGTCGAGGGTCAGGCGGTTGCCCCCCTCCAGCTCGCCCGCCACCAGGGAGGTGCCGGTGGTGGGGGAGGGCCATGCCTCACGCACGAACCACACCAGCCGTCCCTCGGTGGGGGCCGGCAGCCGCACGTCGCCGACCGCCCCACCACCGCCCCGCTCCTGCCACACCGACCGGACCCAGCCGGTGGCCCCGGTACCGGTGCCCACCAGCACACCGGACGAAGCCTGGGCCTCGGCGGCACCGCGTCCATCGTCGAGGCCCAGGCGGTAACGGGCCGTCTGGTGGCCGGCGGCGCCCACGTAGATCTCATTGAGTGCCAGCAGTCGTTGGGTGTCGTCGGCGACAGCCTCGACCATGGTCAATTCGGTCGTGCCGGTGCTGGTGGACAGTGAGGCGGGCAGAAGCCTCCGCGCGTCGGCGGGCCGATGGCGGACCAGGACGCCCGGATTGCGGCCCGGGTCCGCGTCGACGCCCACCACCGGCTGTCCCGTGAGGTACTTGGCGACGTTCGCCACCAGCCCGTCCTGACCGACGACGACCACCACGTCCTCGGGGGCGAACAGAAACCGGTCCAGGTCGCTCCGCTCCACTCGGCTCTGGCGCCACGTCAGGGGAACGGCGGCCGCCACTTCCGCGAGCGCGCGTCTCGTGCGCCGGTGACGCTCGGCGACCTCCTCGATGTCACGGCCCCGCGAGGAGAGAAAGAAGGCGGCCTGGCCGTGTGTGCCGTGCCGGGCCACCAGCTCCTCGTACTCCGTGGTGCGGTGGACCAGCACGGCCCGCGGGGCCAGGCTCATCCTCGGTCTCCCATGCCGAGCCTCGACAGCATGCCGGTCACGACGTCCGGCGACACCGTCACGCTGTCGATGTGCGGAAGGTTCTCCGCGAGTCGCGTGCCGGTGAGCGCGTGCAGGGTGGCCACGTCGACCTCTCCGTGCGCCCGCAGCCAGGCCGCCTGGGCCTGCGCCCGTGCCTCGCCCACCTCGCGCGCCGCTTCCGCCTCGGCGCGAGCGAGCTGCACCGTGCGCGTCGCCTCCGCCCGCGTCAGCAGCTCGGTGCCCTGTGCCTCAGCCTCGGCCAGCCTCACCGAGCGTGTGGCCTCCGCTTCCGCGAGCCGCACGGACCGCGTGGCTTCCGCCTCCGCCTTCACCTTGTCCGCGGCCGCGTTCTCCTCCGCCTCACGCCGGGTGTTCACGCCCCGCTGCTCGACCAGTTGCTCCTCGCGGCGTGCCAGCTCGATTCTGCTTGCGAGTTCGTTCTCCGCGATCGTCCGTTCCCGTTCGACGGCCACCGCACGCCTCTCGTAGGTCGCCCGGTCGGCCTCCTGCTGGATCTGCTCGCGCGCCGGCGTGCGCAACGCGCGTTCGACCTCCGGCTCGGGACGCAGGGCGACCACGCGGACTGCCACGATCTCGATGCCGGTCGCCGGCAGACGCGGTTCTGCGGCCAGCCCCGCCGCTATCCGCTCCCTCACCGCCGTCACACCGTCCACCAGCGCTGATGCCAGCGACGTACGGGCGAGGACATCCAGCGCGTGCTGTTGCGCCGTCTCCGTCAGCAGCGTGCCGAGCTGTTCCAGCGGTGCACCGCGCCAGATGCCGGTGTCCGGGTCGATGGAGAAGTCCAGCCGGACGGCGGCTACGGCCGGGTCGCTGATCCGGTACGTCACCGTGGCCTGCACCGTCAGGTCCTGGAAGTCAGCCGTGCGGGCGTGAAAGGTCATGGCCAACTCACGGTCGTCGACCGGGACTTCGGAGAGCGCGGCGCTCAGCGCACGGAACCAGAAGCTGAGCCCCGGCCCGTCGTGCACCAGCTTGCCGGAGCGGTGGTGGCGCACATGTGTCGTCGGGGCGCCGCGGAGGTGGCGCCAGCCCAGTCGCCGGGTGATGTCGGCCATACAAGCCCCCAATCCCTTTTCTCGTCAACGAGACGATAAAAGGAACCTAGCCACATCAGCTCTTGTCGTCAACCAGACGACAACAAAAGCGACCCGACCGCTGTGCACACAGCGCTTCCACTCCCTGACACTCGCTCAAGATCGGTGTGCGCCTGCTCCTGCGCGATCGCCCGTGGTCTCACTCTCACTCGACTGGGGCGATGTCACCCCGGCCGGCGATGTCGAGCCGCCTCGAGCGGCGTTACGGAAAAGTGTCGACCGGATGTGAAACAGGTCTTGCGGTTGCCGAGGTTGCTTCTCATACTCCCGCTTCAACACGAGTTGCCCCATTCGAGTGGCACCTCGAACCGGCCCTTTCGAGGTGCCCTCCGTCACCCCACCACTCCGTCTCAGCTGGGAGTTTCCGCTATGGCAACACGGCAGGACGTGGCCAGGCTCGCGGGCACCTCGCCCTCGGTTGTCAGCTACGTACTCAACAACGGACCTCGGTCGGTGGCACCGGCAACTCGGGAACGAGTACTGGCGGCTGTCAGGAAGCTGGAGTACCGGCCGAACGCGGTGGCTCGCTCATTGCGTATGAGTCAGACCATGACCTTGGGACTGATCGTCCCGGACGCCGCGAACCCCTTCTTCGCCGAACTGGCGCGTTCCCTGGAGGACCATGCGTGGGCGGTCGGATACACGCTGCTCGTAGGCAATACGGTCGACGACCCGGCCCGGGAGGCGGGGTACGTAAGGACCTTCGTGGACCGGCAGGTCGACGGCCTGGTGCTCATACCTTCCCACGGTGACGGTCCCTGGCGAGCCGAGCTGGTCCGCTCCGGAGTCCCCAGCATCGTCTTCGACCGGGAACTGGAAGGGGTCGTGGCGTCGCATGTGGTCGTCGACAACATGCACGGCGCCCGGGAAGCCACCGAGCATCTCCTCGCGCACGGGCGTCGGCGTATCGGCTGCATCGCGGGACCCCTGGGCATCCACCCCACCGTGGACCGCGTCATCGGCTGGCGCAGGGCACTGGAGGGCGCCGGACTCAAAGCCGGGACCGGTTCCGGCGGCTCTACCGGCTGGGAGGTCTGCCCCGACGCGTCCCCCCTGCTGCACGGCCAGTTCGGGCGGCTCGACGGCTACCGGTCGGGGCGGGCTCTGCTCTCCCGGGACAGATCCGTCGACGCGCTGTTCGTCACATCCGACGAGCAGGCGTTCGGAGTGCTGCGGGCGGCCACCGAACTGGGTCTTCGGGTCCCGGACGATCTCGCGCTGGTCTCCTTCGACGGCATCGCGGCGGGCGCTTACACGACCCCGGCGCTGTCCACCATGTGCCAGCCCTTCGACCACCTCGCGGAAACGGCTGTGCAGCGCCTGCTGGGGCGGATGAAGGATCCCGATCTGCCCCCCACCCGGGACGTGCTGCCGGTGACGCTGCTCGCCCGCGGTTCGTGCGGCTGCCCGGACCCCGACGGCGGAGAGCACGTGGACGCGGCCCTGCAGGCGTCGCCGCGGCAAGCCGGGGCGCACCACCCAACCGGGGAGCTCGGTACGGATGAGTGAGCGACTGATCGTGATGGGCAGCCTCAACATGGACCTGTCCGTGACCGTCCCACGGCTTCCGCAGCCGGGCGAGACGATGCCGGGAGCCGACGTGGTGCGCGCTCCGGGAGGCAAGGGAGCCAACCAGGCGATCGCCGCCGCCCGGCTCGGCGCCGACGTGAAGATGATCGGCCTGCTCGGCGCCGATGCGTTCGGTGACGAGCTTCGTGCCCGGCTCGTCGCCGAGCGAGTCGACGACCGCGGAGTGTCCACCGTGGCGGGGGTCACCAGCGGCCTGGCACTGATCGTCGTCCAGGACGACGGTGAGAACACCATCACGCTCTCCCCGGGCGCCAACCGCCATGTGGACGCCCGATGCCTCGCACGACTCACTGCACCAGGTGCGATCCGGTCCGGGGACACCGTGCTGCTGCAACTGGAGGTGCCCGTCGACACCGTGCTCGCGGCCGCACGGGCGGCGAGGGAAGCCGGGGCATTGACCGTGCTGAACGCGGCGCCGCTGCCGACGGCGCCGCTGCCGGCCGAACTGTTGCGCACCGTCGACGTCCTCGTCGTCAACGAGACGGAGGCCACGGGTCTGCTGCCGCCTGCGCAGAAGACCGCCCCCACCCACGACATCATCGGCGACCTCCCTGCCGGCGATCAGTGGCTGACACATGCCGAGCGCTTGCGCTCACTCGGTCCGGGCACCGTCGTCATCACGCTGGGTGCGTCGGGAGCGGTCGCGGCCGGGCAGACGCAGCAGGTGAGGGTCCCCGCCTTCGACGTCGAGGCAGTGGACACGGTCGGCGCCGGTGACGCCTTCAGCGCGCAGCTCGCTCTGGATCTCGGCCGGCGTGAGCCACTGCCCCGAGCACTCCGCCGGGCCTGCGCGGCGGGAGCCCTTGCCACGACTCGCCGCGGTGCCCAGGACGCACTGCCCACCCGCGCCGAGGTGGCACACCTGCTGGAGGCCGTCCATGCGGGCTGAGGGACTGTGGCATCCGCGCCTGTTGCAGGTGATCGCTTCGCTCGGACACGGCGATCTGCTGGTGGTGGCCGATCCCGGGCTGCCCGTACCCCCCGGCGTGGAGGTCGTCGATCTGGTCTGGCGACGAGGTGATCCCCCCTTCGGGCCCGTACTGGACGCCGTGCTCGGCGAGATGGTCACCGAGCACGCCACGATCGCCGTGGAAGCCGCTGAACCTCGACTGCTCGCCCTGTTCGACCGGCGACTGCACGACATCGCAGTGGACCGCATCCCGCACAGCGCGCTCAAGGAACTCACCCACCGCGGCGTCGTGGCGCTGGAGGACGTACAACTGCGCCTGCGTGCGGGGGAGGTGCACGCTCTGCTCGGTGAGAACGGAGCGGGCAAGTCCACCCTCGTGCGCATCCTGGCCGGCAACCAACCCGCCGACTCCGGAACCATGCGGCTCGACGGCCGCCCGTACGCCCCTGGCAACGCGGCGGCCGCCATGGCCGCCGGGGTCCAGGTCGTGCACCAGGAACTGAGCCTCCTGCCCAACCTGACCGTCGCGGAGAACCTCTTCTTCCAACGGCTCCCGCGCCGGCTGGGCTTCGTGGACCGGCGGGCGCTGCATCGCAGAGCGGCCGAACTCCTCGCGGACATCGGCCTCGACGTGTCGCCGACGACGAAGGTGAAGCAACTCGGCATCTCGCAGATGCAACTGCTGGAGATCGCCAGGACCGTGTGGCAGGAGTGCCGCGTGCTGGTGATGGACGAACCGACCGCCACGCTCACCCCCCAGGAGACCGAACGCCTCTTCACTCTGCTGCGACGGCTCGCCGAGCGCGGTACCGCCGTCCTCTACATCTCCCACCACCTGGAGGAGGTCTTCGAGATCTGCGACCGGATGACCGTGTTCCGAAACGGTCGCCACGTCGTCACCAAGGACCTCGCCGGCACGGACACCGCCGAGATCATCAGGTTGATGGTCGGCCGTGACATGGACCATGAGTATCCGCCCGTCACCGTCCGCGAACGCGGTCCCGAACTGCTGCGCGCCGAGGCACTGCAGCCGAGGGGCGGACAGCCCGTCTCGTTCGCCGTGCACGCCGGTGAGATCGTCGGCGTCGCCGGACTGGTCGGGTCGGGCCGCACGGAGACCGCGCGAGCCCTGTTCGGCGCCGATCGTGCCGACGGCGGCCGCGTCCTCGTGCGCGGTGAAGAGGTGCAGATCCGCAGCCCCAGAGACGCGGTCCGGCACGGCATCAGCCTCCTGACGGAGGACCGCAAGGAGCAGGGGCTGGTTCTCGACATGCCACTGGCCGCGAACGTCACGCTCGCCGCGACCGGCAAGATAGCGCGCCGGGGTCTGCTGCGGCGTGCCGAGGAGGGACGGCTGGCCCAGGCCGCCGTCAGCTCCCTGACCGTCCGGACTCCCGGTGTGCGTACGGCCGTGCGGACCCTGTCCGGCGGCAACCAGCAGAAGGTCGTACTCGGCCGCTGGCTGCTCGCCGGGACGGACGTGCTCATCGTCGACGAACCCACGCGCGGCATAGACGTCGGCGCCCGCTACGAGATCCACCAGCAGCTCGTCGACCTCGCAGAGCGCGGGAAGGGCCTGCTCGTCGTCTCGTCCGACCTGCCCGAACTCATGGGCATCTGCGACCGCATCCTCGTGTTCTCCCGCGGCGCACTCGCCGGAGAGGTGCCTCGCGAGGCATTCGACACCTCCCGGGTTCTCGCCCTCGCCTACTCCGGCTACGCCTCCCGCGAGCCGTCAGGCCCGAAGAAAGGTGACCAGCCGTGACTTCCGTCCCGCCGGCGACCCACTCGTCCTCACCTCCCGTGACCCGCAAGCCGGCTGCCGCCTCCTTCGCACGGCAAGTGATGGGCGAAGCCGGCATCGGCATCGCCCTGATCGCACTGGTCATGGTGTTCGCAGTCAGCGCTCCGAAGTTCGCCACCTCGGCGAACCTGACCAACATCGCCACCGAGATCACCCTCAACACCATGCTCGCCGTCGGCATGACCTTCGTCATCCTTGTCGGAGGCATCGACCTGTCGGTCGGCGCCGTGATGGCCCTCTCGGCTGTCGTGTCGGGAGAGATCCTCACCGCCAAGGGGCTCCCGCCAACCGCCGCGATCGCCCTCGCCGTTCTGGCGGCGGCCGGAGTCGGCATGCTCTGCGGACTGGTCAACGGCTATGTGTCGGAACGCTGGCGGGTGCCGTCCTTCATCATCACCCTAGGAATGCTCAACGTGGCCCGTGGTGCGGCTCTGCAGTACACGGACGCCAAGACCCTGTACGACTTTCCCCCGGCCTTCACTCGCTTCGGGACCTCGACGGTACTCGGCATTCCCTCGTTGTTCTGGATCGCCCTCCTGATGGTCGCCGTCGGTCATCTGGTGCTCACACGGACTGTGTTCGGCCGCCTGGTCTTCGCGATCGGCGGCAACGAGGAAGCCGTCCGTCTCTCCGGCCACCGGACGTCAGCGGTGAAGGTCGCCGTGTTCGTCATCGCGGGACTGGCCGTGGGCATCGCCGCCATCACCTACATGGCACGGCTCTCGATCGCGAGCCCGATCATCGGCGGTGGTTACGAGCTCAGCGCGATCGCGGCGGTCGTCATAGGCGGCGCGTCGCTGTCCGGCGGCAAGGGCTCCATGGTGGGCACGCTGCTCGGCGCCTGCCTGCTGGGTGTTCTGACCAACGGGCTGCTGCTGATGGGTGTGTCGGACTTCCAGCGGCAGATCATCACCGGTGGCGTGATCATGGTCGCGGTCGTGGTGGACCACTACCGCGACAAGCTGGCGTCGCGTCTCACTCCGCTCGGCTGACCGCACCGCGGTTCAGTCCGCCTCCGTCTCCCCAGGGAAAACTGCATGCGGCGGGGCCGGACGACGCTCCAGATGCCTCAACCGGCCAATGGCTGAGCCGAGATGGACACCGGCATCGGGAGGCTGCAGTCAGTCCTTCGTCGGACTCGCTCGCGCGGGTGGACAGTCGTGGCCGTCGCACATCCACCGGCCGCACAGGCCGCATGCGTCGTCCGTCATCCTCGGCTGGTGCGAGAGTCGCCATCTGCTGTCGTCCGTCGACTCGGCCGCGAGACCTGCACGGCCGCAGCCATGCTCACGGGCCGCCGGCTGGGGAAGTGCACGGCCCGGATGCCGATCGCGCTGTGGGTCGCCATGAGGCCTTGCGTTCAATATGCGCATGCTGAGGCTGTGTGGGGTCGCAGGGTGTGGAGTGGTCCCCGCCACCCGGGCGGGGGGAGCCCGGGTGACGGGGTCGCCTCAGGACGGGGGGATGTGCCTGAGGGCGCCGGGCCGCCACCCGAGCGGCAGGTGCTCGGGCGGCGGGGCTTGGTGGGGTGTCGATCGTGCTTTGTCAGGTGCGCTTGCTCTGCGCTGCCTTCGGTCTCCGCCGCGGCGCCGGCTGTCGGTCTGGTCGCGGTGTCGCCGGTGCGGGGCAGACGAGCAGAGCGGACGCCATGAAGGCGCCTGAGCGTTTCACCGTGCCTCTTCTCCGGGAGTACTCACGCGGACGATGCGAACGACGCGGGCCGCGTCCTCCCCAAGTGCTGTTTTGGCGCTGCGAGTTGCGTGTCAGACGTTGGCAGAGATCGATCTGTTGACGCAAGTAGTGCAGATGTCAATCTTCTGAGTTGTCATCAGAAACGTTGGCTACGTATACGCTGGGTAGCATTGGGCGGTCCTGTCGGTCCGCAGCAGCTTCTCCTGCTCGGCGACGACGTCGAAGTGAGCGTTCCGGGGGCGTGACGGAGGTCTCCGCCGACAGCCGCCGCCGTGAGGGTGCGCCGGGTGAGGTCGCGGTCCGCGCGACCAAGCGCTCCGAGCAGGACGTGCCGGTCCGGCGCGTTCGGACCAAGCCGTTGATGACCTGCCGAGTCCCGCCATGCGCGGCGGGTCGGTGGTGGCACGCGCAGCAGCAGAGCGAGCAACTTCTCTGGTCAATTGGTGAGTTCAGAGCAGCGATAACCACACCATGCCCCCTCTAGGTGAATCATCCAGACGGCCCCGGTAGCGCTCGACCCGGTACGGCCCGAGAACCCGGCTGCTCGGATGTGGCTGCACAGCGGGGGTTGTTATGACGGCTGTCATGATGGATGCTGCCTTTTCGGCGTGCGCCGCAGCCGAGCACGACGAGCGGGGAGGAGCACAGGGTGAGGGACAACGTCGCACGGGCGATGTGGGAGAGGTACGAACCGGTTCACCAGCTGGTCTACTTCGCCCCCGAGGTGCGCGAAGCCATGGACGGTCTCGGGATGCGTGGCTACTGGATGGGCTACTTCGCCCTCCGCGCGGCGCCTCTCGGCCTTGCCTCTGCCCCGGTGGTGACGAGCTGCTTCTACGTGTTCCACCCCGACCGGGCCGCGAAGGCCCTGCCGGACGCCTGGGCTCTGGCCGGGCCGCAGCAGGTGATCGAGGCACGCGAACGGGCCGTGGACGCCGCGATGAGAAGCCTCTACGGTCCCGCCGTCGTCGACTCGACCGAGCTGGCCGAGGCCGCCGACCTCGCCTGGGAGGCCGCCTGCGCCGCGGACACGGCGGGTCGCGTGCTCGGCGCGGCCAACCAGGCCCTGCCACGGCCGGCTCAGCCGCACGTGCGGCTCTGGCAGGCCGCAACCACCTTGCGCGAGCACCGGGGCGATGGCCATGTCGCCGTATTGGTCGGCCGTCGGATGGGGCCGGTCGAGGCGCTGGTCCTCAAGAGCGCGACGGGGGAGACCGAGGCCGCATTTCAGCGACGCATCCGTCAGTGGGACATCGAGGCATGGCAGGCAGCACAGGCAGAGCTGCGCGGGCGCGGCTGGCTCGGTGGAGAGGAGCGCCTGACCGCAGCCGGAGCGGCCGCCCACGAGCAGATGGAAGCGGACACGGACGCCGCGGCGGCTGCGCCGTGGCAGGCCCTCGGCGCCGACGGCACCGCCCGCCTCGCCCACCTGCTGGAACCGCTCGCACGACGCGTCCTGGACTCCGGCATCGTGCCGACCGCCAACCCGGTCGGCCTCACGGACGGCACATGGCGCTCCGCCGGGTGATCACGCCCTCGACTCGATCGGCGGTGCGCCGTGAGGGTGCAGCGCCCTGATGTGCGATCGGCCGGTGCATCGGCGGAAGGCCGTGGCATGGGAGGAGAAGTCCGGCGCCTCCCGGGTCGTACTTTCACCGGGCGGCTCCATGCGCTTTCCCGTCGCGCGACTTGAGCCTGTCCGGACAAGGCGTGCAACCGCCACCCGCGCAGGCGTACGACTGAAACACGCCTGAGCGCTCTCGCGGCGAACTGCACGGACCCGCACAACGTCTGGACACCCCGCACGAGCTGCACCACGGTCCGCTCCGGCCCTGCCGAACCCGGGCGTGGCCGCGTCGGCCCGACGGAAACAGGTGTGCCTCCGCGAGCTGGGCGCGCTATCGTCGCGCCCATGAACGTCACCGGCCGAACCACCATCGCGACCGCGCGAGCGACCAGCTCGCCGGTTGCCGCCGTCTGACCTTCTTCTCTCCCACCGGCGACCGGAAACGGTCCGTCGGTGGTCCTGTGGCTTCCTCGGCTTCCTGCCCGGATGCGACGACCAGCGCGGGCCGTCATCCGGTGCCTCTCCCGCTGTCACCCGAAGGAGCCACCCCCCATGAACACCGAGCAGATCATTCACACGTTCGTCGAGTACTTCGAGGAGCGTGGTCACCGCCGTATCACCGGCTCGACGCTGCTGCCGCCCTCTGGCGACCCGGTGCTGTTCACCACCTCCGGCATGCATCCGCTCACCCCGTACCTGGAGGGGCGTCCCCATCCCCTGGGCCGACGATTGGTCAACGTGCAGCGCTGTCTGCGCACCACGGACTTGGAGGAGGTCGGCGACGCCACCCATCTGACGGTCTTCGAGATGCTCGGCACGTGGTCGCTGGGCGACTACGAGGGCTCATCGAGTCTCGACTGGGGCTTCAAGCTGCTCACGGAGGGGCTGGGGGTCGATCCGGACTTGCTGCACGCCACGGTCTTCGCCGGCGATGACCGGACCGGGCCGGACACCGCTTCCCAGCAGGTGTGGCAGGACCTGGGCGTTCCCGTCGAGCTCACCGTGGAGGACAACTGGTGGTCCAACGGACCGGTCGGCCCGTGCGGCCCCGACTCGGAGATCTTCCTGTGGAGCGGCGACACCCCACCCCGGTCGACCCCCACCCGCGACCACCGCTGGGTGGAGGTCTGGAACCACGTGATGATGCGCCACCGCCGCCTCGAGGACGGCTCCCTCCTCCCGCTTCCCCAACGCAACGTCGACACAGGGCTCGGCGTGGAGCGGCTGGCCTCGTTGCTGCAGGGCAAGTCGTCCGTGTTCGACTGCGACGTCTTCGACCCGTGGCGACGTGTCGTCCCTGACCTGTGGCCCCTTGACGAGCCGTCGCTGCGCCTGGTCTACGACCACGTGCGCTCAGCCGTCGTCGTACTGGGCGACGGAGTGCGCCCGGCCAACACGGGACGGGGCTACGTGCCGCGCCGTCTGCTGCGACGCGTGCTCACCTCGCTGTGGCGGGACGATCCGTCGCGCAGTCTCGGAGACCTGCCGGGGGAGCTGTTCTCCCACACTCTGGACCACTTCCGTCAGGATGCGGATCCCAGCGACGTGCGCCGGTTGCTGCTCGGGGAGGAGCGCCGGTTCGGTCGACTCCTGGAACGAGGCAGGCAGGTGCTCGCCCGCCCCCGGTTCCGGCGCACGCTGACGGACGAGGACTTCCACTACCTGCACGACACCCATGGCCTGCCTCGCGACCTGGTCACCAGCCTGCGGCAGGAGTGACGGCGAGGGCCCCCGGGCCATACCGTCCAGGGCCGCACGTCCTGAGCACCCGATGAGCGCACCGACACGTGAGCTAGAAGATCATGCAGGTGGTGGTGGCGTGGGCGATCAGTTTGCCCTGTTCGTCGAGGACCTTCCCTTCGGCGGTTGCGGTGCGGCGGCCGACGTGGATGACGGTGCCTTCGGCGGTGAGGGTCTGTCCGTCGGTTCGGGCGGCCCGGATGTAGTTGACCTTGAGTTCGAGGGTCGTGTAGCCGGCGCCGGCGGGGAGGGTGGTGTGGACGGCGCAGCCCATCGCGGAGTCGAGGAGGGTGGCGGCGATACCGCCGTGGACGGTGCCGAGAGGGTTGGCGAAGTCGGGGCGGGTGTCCAGGGAGATGACGATGCGGCCGTGCTCGACCTCGTCGAAGCGCATGCCGAGCAGGCGGCCGATGGAGGGGATGTCGGTGGGGCGTTCGGTCTGCACCCAGCGCATCAGTTCCAGGCCGGTCATGGCGGTGAGGTCGGTCGTGGTCACGGGTGGTTCTCCTTGCAGGTGTGCGTGGCGCCGCTGCGATGAGAGGCGAGGTGGTCGTCAGACGGAGAGAGAATTTGGACAGGGCGGCATGTCCGGCCTGCAGGCGGTCGTCGATCTCGACGCGTGCAGACGCGCCATGTGCCCTGCTGGTCGCGCTTGCGCGGGGGGACCGCCCGGGTCGCGGCTCGGTGCGGTGGGCGAAGTACCGGCTCAGCCCAGCGGGTTGCTGGTGTCGCGCAGGGTGGCCAAGGTCGGGGCGTGCATGCGGGCCTTGATGGTGCCGAGGGTGTTGCCGGCCTTGTTCACCTGTGCCCGGGCGATCTCGACGGCGGTGGAGCGTACGGCGTCCTCGTCGACCGCCCGGTCGACGATGCCGGCTGCCGCAGCGTCGACACCGCCGTAGCGGCGGGCGGTGAGCATGGCCTCGTGTGCGGTCTGGGGGGCCAGCTTGGACTGGATGAGGGCGGCCATGCCGGGGGTGAAGGGAATGTCGATGTCTGCCTCGGGCAGGCACCAGTAGCCGCGGTCGGCGCGCATGACCCGGAAGTCGTGGGCGAGGGAGAACATCGCACCGGCGGCAAAGGTGTGTCCCTGCAGCGCGGCCACCGTGATGACCGGCAGGGAGAGCAGCCGCGCGAACAACTCGTGGACGGAGACGACGTAGTTCTGGTGCTCGTCGGCGTGGGCGAACAACCAGTCCAGGTCGAGACCGTTGGAGTAGAACTTGCCGGTGGCGGCGGTGACCAGGGCGCGGGGGCCTTCCGCTTTCTCCACCTCGTCGAGCGCGGCGCCGACAGCCGTGAGCCAGTCGGGGTGGAAGCGGTTCTCACCGTCTCCCAGGTCGAGGACGAAGACGTTGTCCTGACGTTCGAGCACGGGCATGGCGACTCCTTCGAGCAACGTAGGTGAAGCGGCTGGGTGGCTGCGGCTCACGGCCGTGAGCCGGGCCCCGCGCCGGGGCGATCACGCAGTGCGTACAGCAGCAGGTCGTGGATCTCGGCAGCGGCCGCCTCGATCGGTGCGGTGCTGCGCTCGGCCCGGCACATGATCACGGCACCCTCGACAGCGGCGATGACGAAGGCACCGAGCCGGCGGCTGCGCTCCTCGGTCAGGCCGTGCCGCAGGAAGAGGGCGGCGAGGGCCTCCTGCCAGCGGGCGAAGACGGCGGCGGCGGAGCGGGCGAGTTGAGGCGCGTCGTCGTTGGTCTCCACAGCCACCGCCACGATCGGGCAGCCGGCCCTGAAGCCGCTCTCCACGAGCCGGTCGCGCCAGAGCAGGAAGAAGGCGTCGATGGCCTCGACCGGATCGTCGGTCCGGGTGGCGGCGTCGATCAGGCCCGCGACGAAGTCCCCGGCCAGTGCCACTGCTTCGTCGATGAGCTGCGCCCGCCCGCCGGGGAAGTGGTGATACACCGAGCCGCGTGGGGCGCCGCTGTGGGCGAGCACCCGGTCGATGCTGGTCGCGCTCGCCCCGTACTCGCGCAGCAGAGCGGCGGCACTGAGGACCATCCGATCACGGCTGTCACTCTTGCGCGGACTCACCGGCTCACCACCTTCCCCATGACCGTGCAGCCGCCGAGGTGGGCTACCTGTCGGTAACTTATGGGATATGCCATAGAACATGCAAGGGGAAGTGCGGACCGCTTGGGGCCGGGGGAGCGGGCAGAGGCGAAACGGCGTACCGCACGGCACGCCGACGTCCGGTGGGTGCCGGCACCCGCAGCCGCGGCGGCCGCACCGCCGACATCGACTGGCTGTGTCGGTCGACTCCACGATCGTCCGGGCCCATCAGCACGCCGCACGCGCCTGAGAAGAGGACTCCGCAACTCGGCACTCGGCGCAACCGGCTCAGACGCAGCAGCCGTGGCGGCCGGCGACCGGCCTTCGACCGCGAGGTCTGCAAGAAGTTCGCCGGACGGTGACTTCGCCTCGGTAGCCTGCACAACATGATCGACTCATACGCGAGTTCCGACGATGCGGCAGTCGCGGCAGCCGCGGCGCGGGCCGGAGCGGACGTGGTGCGCAGCATGTACGGTCAGCGGCTCAGCCGCATCGACAAGGGTGCCGGGGACTTTGCCACCGCCGCCGATGTAGAGGCCGAGAAGAGGATCCTCGGCATCATCCGTGCCGCACGGCCCGATGACGCGGTGCTGGGTGAGGAAGGCGGACAGCAGGGCGCCCGCGACGCTGTGCGCCAGTGGTTGGTGGATCCCTTGTGCGGCACGTTGAACTACGCCGTCGGCAGCATGCTGGTGGCCGTCAACGTGGCGCTGCGAGACGGGGCGGCGGCAGTGGCCGACCCGTTCAGCGGCGAGGTGTTCTTCACCGACGGGGAGAAGGCCTGGGTGCGGCATGACGGGGCCGACGATGCACTGCTGACGCCCACGCCCGCCACGCGATTGGTGGACGTCAACCTGGACCCCCCGTTCCCGAGCGCGCCGGGGTTCCGGGCCGTCGATCTGCTGGGCCGCCCTGAGTTCATCGAAAGCTTTCGGCTGCGCGTGGTCTCCACGACGCTGGCGCTGGCCTGGGTGGCCGCAGGCAGGCGCGCAGCGTATGTCACCGATGGCGGCAACCTCTCCGGAAGCGTGCATTTCGCGGCCGGTATCGCTCTGTGCCGGGCTGCCGGCTGCGTTGTCACCGGCATCGACGGTGCCCCGATGGGTGATACAGCTCGTGGGCTCGTGGTCACCGCCGACCATGAGACCCACGGACAACTGATGTCGATGATGAGCAGTCGAGGCCAGTACTGAAACCAGACCGCTCCGTACCACTGCCGCCCTCCGGCCACCAATTCCCAGGCGCTGTCCTCCGCGCGCATGTCCGCGACATACGGAAAGTCGAGCAGACTGCTTGCCGTTCGGCGGCCGAACTCGCACACCCGTTCATCGCTCTGTGCGAGTTGTGGCGCGGCGGACAGGGAGCATGGTCTCGATGGGCTCGCCGGTGAAATGCTCGATGACGAGGTGATTGACCTCGGTGGGCTTCTCCAGCGGGAGGACGTGCGAGGTACCGGGCACGACGGCGAGCTCGGAGCCCGGAATCGCGCGGTACAGGGCGATCGAGTGCTCCAACGACACCAGGTCGTCGTCGCCGACCATGACTAGGGTCGGGGCACCGATGCGGGCCAACTTCTGCGGGGTCAGGGTCGGTTCGGTGCGCCATTCTTCCTGGCCGGAACAGCGCAGTCGCGTGGTGCTCGTCCTTGCCGTCGCCCAGGCCCGAGAAGACGCGGACGCCGCCGACGTCGATCAGCCACTCCAGCCGGCCGGCCGGCCGTCGCCGTGGCTCAGGAGTAGGTCATCGGGCAGCCGTAGCGCAGGGAGTACTGAGCAGCGCGCAGGTAGAGCGCCACGTAGAAGGCGGCGTCCCGGTCCTCGGCCCACGGTCCCGGCCGCACCCGGGCGGTCCGCTCCGCCTCGCCCTCCAGGAACCACAGGCTCAGTGCGAGGTTCTCGCCCGCCGGTATCGCGTCCACGGGCAGGCCGACGGCATCGGCCAGCCGCTCGGCCAGGGCGAGCACCCGCGGGGCCCCGGCGACCGTTGTCTCGTCGCCGGAGTACGCGGTGCCGACGGGGAGCACGATCTCCTCGTCCAGCGCGAACGGCACCAGCACGCTCCAGTCGAGGAGGGTCGACAGCTCCGCGTCGGTCAGCCGCGTCCTGCACAGTGCCACGAAGCCGTCCATGGATGGGCTGACCTTCTCCTCGAACCAGCCCGGCGCCTCCCGTGAGGCGTGCCGCAGCTCGTAAGGGGGCAGCCCGCGCCGCCCCAGCTCGGCGTTCAGCGTGGCGGCCACGTCTCCGTAACCGTCCTCCCCGGGCCGCGACCAGTCCTGCGCGGTGACACTCACCAGATAGACACCCATGAGCGCAACGTACCGGCCGCCACCGACAACGTCCTGGCGCCTCGGGACAGCCAGGGAGACCAAGCACGCAGACGAACTGGAATCGCGCTCGCGCTGACGCGTCCGGCCAAGGGCAGAGGCTACGTCGGCGGCAGCGAAGACCTTACGGGCCCATCCCGTTCGCTCGCCGGTGGGGCCGTGTCGTGCACATCGTGCGCCGTCGGGTGTCGGCGAGGGCGGGGGAGGGGCCGCGGCGTGGCGCGGGCCTCACCGCCAGACGCCTGCGAATTCGATCCTGCTTGCCCACTCGGGGTGATCTATCAGGGGATTCCGGTTGCCCTGGATCTCCGCGATGGCGGCATTGCGGTGCAGTTCGTACTCCGTGACCGCCTCGCTCTCGTGCCACTGCAGCAGGACCGGCAGCCGCTCCTCGGGGAACTCGCGCGCTGCGTCACCGACCTGGCCCGGATAGCGGAGGAGGAAGTACAGGGTCGCACGGGCGACTGCGCCCTTGCCCTCCTGCGGCTCGAACCCCGAGGGCTCGCGCTTTCCGCAGGCGTCCCTGACCACCTCGTCGAAGTCGGGGAAGTCGATGTACGGGAAGTTGCCGCGATAGCTGTTGCAGCCCACCTCGCACGCGAACAGATGATGCAGGTCTCCCCGCATCGGCTCCTTCTTGGCGAACCACGACTGCGGCACCACGTGCTCACAGTTGAACGGCATGGACGCTTCCAGGGCATCGAACTCCGCCTCGAACTCGACCGGTCCCGCAGTGGTCTCCATCAACAGGAGTTCCTGCACCCGCGCCAGCCGCGCTTCCGCCACCGCCGCGTCCGCTCGGACGAGTTCCTCGACGGAGAAGTCTCTGCCGGAATAGATGCTGCGCAGCCGACCGTCCTTGTGCAGATCGACCCACGGGTACACCAGTCTCATCGGCTTGTACCTGGGCTGGGGCTCGTGTGTCGCCGCGAGCAGCGTCGTCAGCCGTTGGCGCAGCGCGTCACCGTCGCCCGTGATGTCCGCGTAGTAGGCGTCGCGTGCGACGCTGTCCGCAGACCGGTCGTAGTAGGGACGTTCGCGTGCGAGCCGGTTGTGCGCCAGGGCCGCGTCGACGTCGTTCTCGACCGCTGACACGACGTCCGTTCGTGCGCTCCGGGGTGGCCGCGATGCCGCCTTCGGCGTCGGTGCGGGCTGGGGCGGCCGCGCGGGGAAAGCGGCCTGCGAGTGCCAGTGCCTGTCGATGCCGAAGGTGATCCGCAAGGGGACGGTGAGTTGAGCGGTGCCGTCGGCCGTGGGCGTGTGCCCCTGCACCTGAACCGCTGAGCCGTCCGCCACCGGGCCAGGGGGTGCGCCGTCGGCGGAGGACATCGCGGGGGCGCTCTCCGTGGCAGACGGGGCGAGCCCCATGGTGAACACCTCGTCCCGCAGCCGGGCCGCCTCGCCCGACAGGGACACCTCGTGCAGGGCCCGCAGGATCCGGCTGATCCGCACACCCTCATTGGCCCGCCAGGCCAGTTGCTGCTCGCCCATCTCCGGCCGCCACACCGTGCCGTCGATGCTCAGTGGCCGGCCCTCGGCGTCGGCCTTCGGGACTGCCGAGTGGTGCAGCGCCACGACTTCCCACTGGTCGTTGAAGACGGGAGAACCGGACGAACCCTCGCGGGTGTCGGACTCGTAGTGCAGGAACCGCTCCAGCACGTCGACGATCTGGTTCTCGCGCAGCGCGATCTGCTTGGGCTCACCCCGTGGGTGCTGGATGATGTTGACGAACTCGCCGATGACGACCTTCCCCTCGGCCTGGCTGAGGGTCAACCGGCCGAACGACGACAGGGGTTCGTCCTGAGCGCTGCGCGGCGCCACAGCGACGAGGCTGTAGTCGAGGGCGCGGTCGGTGACGAAGAACCGCAGTGGTTCCAACGGGAAGACCGCCGGAACGAGCGGGTTCCCGTCGACACCGTCCTGGAAGGCGAAGGCGACCTTGCTGCGGCTCGCCTCCTCCGTGCCGCGCAGTACGTGGTTGTTGGTGAGCAGCAGAGAGGGGGACACCATGAAACCGGTGCCGTGTCCGCCTCCCGGACCGCCGACGGTGACACGGCCGACCGAGCGGGAGACCTGGACGCCCCCCTCCAGGAATGCGACGGGAGTGAGGTTGTTGCGCCCGATCAGGCGCTCCAGCCCCAGCACTTCACTGGTGAGGGCCTCGGCAGGCAGTTGCAGGGTACTGCCCGCGCTGCTCGCCGGTTCCGTCGGTGTCTGCTCGATCGCCCGGGCCATCGCCCAGTCCGCGCCGAGCCGTGCCAGCCGCTTCTCGACACGCTCGGGAGTGTCCGCGTAGAGCGGTCCGCGCGTCTCGATGACGGACTGGTTCTGTTCCCGTCGTGTGGTTCGGTTCGCATAACGTGTCGCGGCCATCGTCAGCTGCGACAGATAGTCCGACTCTCGTTCGGAGGCCAAGTCCGCCGTGGCCATGATCCGCCTCCCGGCGTGATGTGAAGGGGGCGTCGAGCCGCAGGCCGGTACGGATCGTGGTGGTCTCGGGTGGCGGCATACCGCGCTCGATGTGGTCATCCACCCTGTCAGGGCCAGCCGTTGACGTTCCTCGCCGCGGACTCCGGCTTCGACGCCGCGAAGGGGATGGGTCTACGCGTGGTGCAGCTCCGCGGAGCGGCCGATGCGCACATGGCCTTCAGGCGGACGCAGAGCACTGACCTCCGTCCAGTCCTTGGCGAAGCTTCCCGGGGGGATGACGGTCACGTCTGCGAGGTTGTTCCCGTCGTCGATGGAGCAGACCACGCCGCGTCCTTTGGACTTGCCGTAGAACAGAATGCGGTCGCCGCTCACGGCGGTGATCTGTGTCCAGTCGGTGGCCAGGCTGCCGTTGGGCAGCACGGTGACGTCTGCGATGGTGTTGTCGTCGTCGATGGAGCAGATGACTCCGCCGCCCCTGGTCGCGCTGTAGAACAGGATTCGATCGCCGCTCAGGCCGGCGATCTCCGTCCAGTCCTTAGCGAAGCTTCCCGGGGGAATGACGGTCACGTCTGCGAGGTTGTTCCCGTCGTCGACGGAGCAGACCACGCCGCGTCCTTTGGACTTGCCGTAGAACAGGACGCGATCGCCGCTCAGCGCGGTGACCTCTGTCCAGTCGGTGGCCAGGCTGCCGTTGGGCAGCACGGTGACGTCTGCGATGGTGTTGTCGTCGTCGACGGAGCAGATGACTCCGCCGCCCCTGGTCGCGCTGTAGAACAGAAGCCGATCGCCGCTCAGACCGGTGAAGGCGGTCCAGTCCTTGGCGAAGCTGCCCGCGGGTATGACGGTGACGTCCCCGAGATGGTTGGCTTCGTCCATGGCGGCGACGACTCCGCGTCCTTTGGCAGCGCCGTAGAAGAGTATGCGATCCAACATCGTCGGCTCTCCTTTTCGAATTGTTCCGATGGTGATACCGCTCGGGCGGCGAGTTTCCTGATCTCGTGGCCCAAGAATGCTGTGCAATCTCTCTCACGACACTACTCCCACCCCGTTTGACCTGCACTTCGTGCGTATTCAACAAATTTCGACTTCGTGTCGGCATCAATTGTTGATGGCGAAATGAGCGTCCTGTCGACTTTGCTTGTCATAGGCTCGCGAAACTTCCTCCCCGGGCTTTTTCGCATAACCTGAGGAGAGGCTGCCGAATCACCACAGCCCGATTGGCATGCCCCGGGCCGGCTTCCTGTCGGCGCACGGCTGGGGGGAGGGGGCTTACACGTCAGACGGGTTCGCCGGACGGAGCGAACACATCGGACCCTGGAGGAAGACGGCCGGCGAACCCGGCGAAAGGCCGCTCGCTGACTTGCAATTGAGGTCGCCTGGCGGAGACTTGGAGATGAGGACCCTGTAGGGGTGAACTCCGGGTCGCTCTGCGGAGGGCGGAACCATGGTGCATTCCCCGGTGCGGATCATCCCCGACGAAGACGGAGATGTGGCAGGCAGGCGGAAGTCCTCCTGGCACCAACGTGCGTCGGCCTATGTCGCCGAACTCCAGGGTGATCTGGGCACGATCGAGGCCCGCGGTGAGTTGTCGAGCGAGCGACAGCGCCTCGTGAAGAAGGCCAAGGTTCAGTTGGAGGCGGCTCGGGAGGCCATCAACAGCAGAGACACACCGCTGTCCCTGCTGTCCGGCTCGGCCGTGGACCGCACCTGGGCGAACATCCACCGCGCTGAGGTGACCATTCTGAAGCTCGCCGGTGAGGCGGAACTCGCGTGGTGGGGGCGGGAGGTTCTCGCGCGGGCCCAGCAGCATCTGGGCGACGAGGATCCACTGCGCAACGAACTGGAGTTGCAACTCCGCACAAGCGGCGGGCACGACGTGGACTCTCGGTTCAAGGACCTCGCGGTGCGGGCGCTGCGCGCCGCCAACGACGCCCAGGACCTGGAGAGGGCAAGGGCACGCAGCTTCCGCAACATCCTGCTGACCTCGGTGCTTCTCACCGGTCTCATCGCCGGCCTCGTCGTCTTCTGGGGATATGCCGAGCCGACCGCGATAGCGCAGAAGCTCTGCTTCAGGCCAACACCAACTTGGTCTGCCCGATCAGCGGGACACCGGAGGGCGCCGACGTGCTCATCGTGGAGTTCTTCGGGCTGTGCGGGGCGACTCTGGCGGGAGCCGTGTCCCTGCGCCACATGCAGGGGACGGCGACGCCGTACATGGTGCCCATCTGCCTGCTGCTGTTGCGCCTGCCGGTCGGTGCCCTGGCAGCGGTCTTCGGTCTGCTGGTGATCCAGGGCGGCTTCGTGCCGGGGTTGACGGATCTGGACTCCGGCGCCCAGATCCTCGCGTGGGCCCTCGTGTTCGGCGTCGCCCAGGAAACCGTGACACGTCTTGTCGACCAGCAGGGCAAGCGGGTCCTGGGCTCCGTCAGAGGCCCATCACGGGGGCTGCGCCACGAGGACGAACCTGACGAGAGGTAGGCCCGCGACCGTCGCCCCGACCGCTCAGCCTGCCGGCGATGTGGGCCAGGTGCGCCGCCGCCGACTCCTTCAAGCGCCGGGGTGGGCAGGGCCCGGATGCTCGGTGAGAGCGGTCGACGGCGTCACCGGCCGGATGCTCCGAGAGCCTGGTCGGCCGTCACGAAGCACTGCTCTGCGGGGTTCAGTACGTCGCGGAGGTAGCTGGAGTACTGCGTTTCCGCCGTTCCGGTGAGTGCCGCCAGGAGGAAAGCGAGACACTCACATGTCGTGGTGCTCCCGCAGTGGTCCGCGCCCCTCGGCTCCACCGTCTGCGCGTGCAGGTCGCAGTCGTCGTAGGCGGAGTCGGGGACGAGCAGCCGGATCGCCTCGTCGAAGACGCCCTCACCGTAGGTCGCGACGAGCTGCTCGTCATGCCGATGCCGTACGCGCACCCGTCACGAGCAGGGTGCCGTCGGAGGTGGCCCCTTCCTCGCGCTGGCAGTCGAGGGTCACTGGCTGTGAAGGTCAGATCCAGGTTCCGGATCGCTCGCCCGGAGGGTCACCGACGGCTTGGTGACGTGGCCCGCGGAAAACCCTCCACGGCGAAGCCACAGGGCTGCGGACCCCTGCGTTCCCTCCCGCGCTTGACACTCTCCTCCTCCCGGCGCCCATAATGTGAGTGAGCGCTCACACGCTTTGGAGGGATGATGAGTGTGATCAATACCGTGGGACTCACCCGACGCTTCGGGGAGGTGACGGCTCTCGACGATCTGACCCTGGAACTGCCGGAAGCGGGCGTGATCGGTCTCGTCGGCCCGAACGGGTCGGGCAAGTCGACCCTCATCCGCATGCTGCTGGGTCTGATCACCCCCACCTCGGGGACGGCCGAGGTGCTGGGGGAGCCGATCAGCTCACCCGGCCGCTACCTGGGCCGCGTCGGCGCACTGGTGGAGAATCCCGCCTTCGTGCCCGCGCTCTCCGCCCGCGCGAACCTGCTGTCCCTGGCCCGGCTGCGGGGGCTCGACTCCTCCCGCGTGGGGGAGGTGCTCCAGGTCGTCGGTCTGACGGGCCGGGAGGACGAGCCCGTCAAGCGCTTCTCCCTGGGAATGAAGCAGCGTCTGGGAATCGCGGCGGCACTCCTGCCCGATCCCGCGCTGCTCATCCTCGACGAACCGACGAACGGCCTGGATCCCTCCGGCATCGTCGAGATCCGGAGCCTGCTGGCGGACCTGGCCCGGTCGGGCAGGACCGTCATCGTCTCCTCCCACCTCCTCGCGGAGATCGAAGCGATCTGCGACTTCCTGGTGGTGATCCGTTTCGGCCACCTCGTCTACTCGGGTTCCGTCACCGACCTCCTCGCCCGCACCCGGCAGCGCCTCGTGATCACCGCGGAACACGAGGCGGACACCGGTGCCCTGCGGGAACTGCTCACCGCGGACGGCTGGCAGGTCGAGCCCGCTGCCGATCGAGGTCTGAGCGTCGTCGCGGACGAGCCCCAGGGCGCCGCCATCAATCGAGCCGCCACCCGTGGCGGCATCACCCTCAGTTCGATGACCCCGGTACGCGGCAGCCTGGAGGAGATCTTCCTCGAGATGACCGGCACGAGCGACCGGGAGCTCACGGCGGCGCGCGCCGCGGCCGCGGATCGGAAGGCATCATGATCAACGCAATGCGCAGCGAGCTCCTGCGGATCCGCCGCAAGGGCGTCGCCTTCGGCTGGTTCGGCCTGACGATCCTCTTCACCCTCATGATCAACATGGTGATGGCCCAGGTCGTCGGCGCCTCCTCGGCGTCACCGCAGGCGGGTCCCGGCGTCTCCTTCCCGACGCTCGCCCAGTGGCAGGCTTCGGACGGGATCACCGCAGGCCTGTCCTCGGCCGCCAGCATGTACGGCGTGGTCACCCTGTCGTTCTGGGCGATCGCGACGGCCGGAGACTACAGCAGCGGCTTGATCCGGTTGACCGCGTCCGCCCAGCCCGACCGGGCCAGGCTGCTGCTGGGGAAGGTCGGCGCGCTGACCCTGTGGACAGCCGTCGCGGCGACGGTGGCCCTCGTCGTCAACCTGCTCGTCGCCCCCGTGGCCGCCCGGCAGGCCGGGGTCGACGTGTCGGCGTGGAGCGACGACGTCGTACCCACGCTGGCCGGCGCCTGGCTCAACCTGTTCTTCGCTCTGCTCGTGTGGGGAGTGATCGGACTGGTGCTGGCCCTGCTCACGAGGTCCGCAGCCATCGCGATCTCCGTCGGCGTGGGCTACGTCCTCGTCGTGGAAACCGTCATCACATCCGCGCTGGACGCCCTGGCCGACTGGATGCCGGGCGCCACCCTGAGCGCGCTCGCACAAGGAGGAACCAGCGACGTGCCCTACGGAAGCGCGCTGGTTCTCGGCACTCTCTACACCCTCCTAAGCTTGGGCGTCGCACTTGTCGTGTTCAAGAGGCGCGACATCACCGACTGACCGTCGCACATCCGACGCCCGAGAGAGGGGACGAGCCATGGCACCCCGCGGCACCGCTACGCGGACCAAACTGGTCGACACGGCCATCCGGCTCGTGGGAGAACTCGGCTACGCCAAGACGACCACGCGGGCGATCGCGCAGGCGGCGGGCGTGGCCGAGGGCACGCTGTACCGGCACTTCCCCGACAAGGCCACCTTGTTCGTCGAGGCGATCATGCGCCAGAACCAGCATGTCGTCGACTGGATCGACGGCCTGCCCGCACGGGCGGGCACGGCGACGGTCGCCGCCAACCTCACGGACTGCCTGACCCAGTTGGCCACCCTGCGCGCCGACATCCTTCCCCTGGAGCTGGCTCTCCTCACCGATCCGGAGCTCGCGCGGGTGGCCCCGCCCGCGGGCGCTTTGCCGGGCCCGCCGGGCCGGCTGACCGAGTACCTCCGGGCCGAGCAGGAACTCGGTCGCCTGCGCTCGGACATCGACCCGGCGCACGGTGCCGTGGTGCTGCTGTCCATGCTGTTCGGCATGGCGATGAGTCCCCCCCTTCCGCCGGACACGCTCGCGGCGCTGCCCACCATGGCGCAGGCGGTGGACGTCGTTCTCCACGGCCTCCTGCCGCCGGGTTCCTGATGGTGCGGCAAGCCCGGGCGGCCTACGAGCGGATGAAGGCGAGGATGTCCGGGTTGAGCACGTCGGGGTGCGTGGACAGCATGCCGTGCGGATAGCCCTCGTAGCTCTTGAGTGTGCCGTGAGCCAGGAGTTCCGCCGACTTGGGGCCGGAATCCGCGTACGGCACGACCTGGTCGTCCGTGCCGTGCAGGACGAGGACAGGAACCGTGATCTTCTTCAGATCTTCGGTGAAGTCGGTCTCCGAGAACGCCTTGATGCACTCGTAGTGTGCGTTGGTCGCCCCCATCATTCCCTGGAGCCACCACCGGTCGATCAGGCCCTGGGAGACCTGGGCCCCAGGCCGGTTGAAGCCGTAGAACGGCCCGGTGGGCAGTTCGCGGAAGAAGTCGGCACGGTTGGCTGCGAGAGCGGCACGGAATCCGTCGAACACCTCGAGCGGCGTGCCGTCGGGGTTGCTGTCCTTCTTGACCATGACCGGAGGCACTGCCGCTACGAGCACTGCCTTGGCGACCCGGCCCGGCTTGGCCTGAGCGACGTACCGGGCGACTTCCCCGCCGCCGGTCGAGTGCCCGATGTGTACGGCGTCCTGCAGGTCCAGCGCGTCGGTCAGCGCGTTGACGTCCTCGACGTAGGTGTCCATGTCGTGGCCGAACGCGGGCTGGCTCGACCGTCCGTGGCCTCTGCGGTCGTGGGCGATGACGCGGAAGCCTTCGGCGGAGAAGAAGAGCAGTTGAGCATCCCAGTCGTCAGAGCTGAGGGGCCACCCGTGATGGAAGACGGCGGGCCGGCCGTCGCGAGGTCCCCAATCCTTGTAGAAGAGGGTGGTGCCGTCAGGAGTCGTCACGGTGCTCATCTCAGACCTCGTTCGACTTGGCTGGAGGTTTCCCGAGCGCGGACATCCACGAGCGGTCGCAGGTGCCTTGTGGCTCTCGGTCGGCCGCACGGCGTCACAGCGGGCGACGCTCTGCGGTAACGCCCGGTGACCGATGAGAAGGCGATCCGGTGCCGCTCCGTGCTCAGGTCCGACTGTCACGCGCCTCTCCCATCGTAGGCACGGCGATGCATTCCGCACGTGGGGCAGGTGAGTGCGTCGTCTGTGCGTCGCTGTCGGCGCACACCTGGTCGGCTCGACTGCCGGCGCACCCACGTCGCCGTCGCCGGGCGGCGACGTGGGAGGAACCTGCCGATCAGCGTGCGCAGCCTCCCTCGCGGTCCGGGCGGACCATGGGGGCGGAGAGGCTGGGGGTGCCCCGGTAGGCGTAGGGATCGGTGCCGGCCACCAGCACGATGTCGCGGTAGTCCCACTTGCCGATGTGGACGTCGGCCGGCGGGCTCTGCCAGGGCAGGACGGACTGGGCGCTCATGTAGTGGTTGACGAGTGCTCGTCGCATCCCGTGCCGGCCCGTGTTGGGCAGGGAGCGGTGCAGCAGGTAGCCGTTGAAGAAGATGACGTCTCCCGCCTTCACTTCCAGAGGGACGGCGTCGTCGTCCTCGTAGGGGAAGCCGTAGGACTCGACCGTGCAGTCGAAGCGCTGGTCCGTGTGCTCCCGGTCGGGGTAGAGCACGCCGGTGCGGTGCGATCCCGGCAGCGCCCACAGGCAGCCGTTCTCCACGGTCGCGTCGTCCATGGCGATCCACACCCCGGTCAGGGACCGGTCGCGGGTGGGGATCCAGAACTCGTCCTGGTGCCAGGCCTGTCCTGGTCTGCCCTCGCCCTTGGTGAAGAGCATGGACTGCATGGCTTTCACGTCGGGGCCGATGAGCCCGGTGAGCGTGGCGACGATCTCGGGGTGGGAGAGGACGGAGTGCATCAGCGCGGAGAGCTTGTGCGGGAAGTGGACACACAGGAACCGGCGGGCGGCTTCGTCGTCCGAGGCGTCCGCTGCGGCCGGTTGGAGGCCGTCGACCGCGCCCAGTTCACCGCGGCCGATGCGGCCCGCCTCGTGCCGGAGTGCGTCGATCTCGGATGCTGCGAGCAGTTGGGGGACCACCAGGTATCCGTCTGCCCGGTAGGCGGCCTGCCGGTCCTGGAGGGTGTCTGCGGGTGCTGGTCGGTTCATGGAAGTGCTCCTTGATCGGATGCGGTGCCGTCGTTTCAGTGCACGAAGGCGTTGCAGGTCATGACACGGTCGTGGCCCACCGCGCGCAGCGCGCCCTGGACGCGGAGCGGCAGTCGGTGGTGGATGAGGGAGGACGACGCGCCGAGGTGCAGTTCGACGTCCCCGGGCTCGACGACGCGCGTGCCCGTGCCGTCCGTGTAGGAGAAGACGTCGGCGTGGATGTCGAAGACCACCCGTCGCGCCTGTCCGGGAGCGAGGTCGACCCGGGCGTAGCCGATGAGGCGCCGGACGGGCTGGGAGACGGTGGCGAGGGGGTCGTGCAGGTAGAGCTGCACGACTTCGGTGCCGCTGCGCGGGCCCGTGTTGCGGATCGTCACCTCGGCGCTGACGCGGCCGTCGGTGGTGATCACCTGCTCCGGGCAGCGAGGGTCCTCCCAGGCGAAGCCGGTGTAGGAAAGGCCGTGGCCGAAGGGGAAGAGCGGGGTCGGATCGAGGCTGCTGGTGTCGTTGGACAGCCCGAGCGGCGGCTGGAGATAGGTCCACGGCTGCCCTCCGGGCAGGCGCGGCACGCTGACGGGAAGGCGGCCGGAGGGGTTGATCCGCCCGGACAGGACACCGGCGATGGCGCCGGCTCCCTCTTCACCGGGGAAGAACGCCTGGACGACGGCTGCCAGCCTGTCCGCCCAGCGGCCGAGTGCGTAGGGCCGGCCGCTGGTGACCACCAGGACGACGGGCGTGCCCGTGCCGAGCGCGGCGTCGAGCAGGGCCGCCTGGTCTCCCGGAAGGGAGAGGTCGGGTGCGTCGCACCCCTCCCCGGAGGTGCCCCGGCCGAACAGGCCGGCCTTGTCGCCGACGACCACGACGCACAGGTCGCTGTCAGCGGCCAGGGCCGCGGCGGCTTCGAGAGCGCGGCTGCTCCGCGCCCGGCGTTCGCCGTCGTCGTCCGCCCCCTCGTGGCCTGTGTGCTCGGGCAGGGGGCAGCCCTGCTCCCAGCGCACGGTGCCTGCGGGGAACTCCCGGCGCACCGCTTGCAGGACCGTGGGCAGAGGAACGCCTGTGGGGACGTCCGGGTGCTGCTGGCCCACGTGCGCGGGGAAGGAGTAGCAGCCGAGGAGCGCTGCCTGGTCGTCGGCGAGGGGGCCCAGGACGGCGATGCTGCCGATGCCGGTGACGGGAAGCGTGGGCCGGCCGTCGGCGGCCGGGGGATTGGCCAGCAGGATGACGGCTTGCTCGGCGAGGCGCCTGGCCAGGTCGCGGTTGCCGGCGCTGTCGAGGTCGACGCCTCCTTCGACGGCGTCCGGGGCCGTGGGGCTGTCGAGTTCCTCGTCCCCGGCGTTCAGCAGAGCGGCGAGCCGTTCGGGCAGCGGGTCGTAGTCGCCGTCGAGCAGGCCGAGCGAGCACTTCTGCAGCAGGACGCGGGTGACGGCGCGGTCCACGAGGCTCTCCGGGACCTGGCCCTTCTCGACGGCGGTGAGCAGGGGGTGCGCGTAGCAGTGGCCGGTGGGGAGTTCGACGTCGACGCCCGCGTTCAGGGCGAGGTGGGCGGCATGCCCGAGTGAGCCGGCGACCCTGTGCAGTCGTTCGAGGAACGCGACGCCGAAGTAGTCGGCCACCACGGTGCCGTCGAACTGCCAGTCCTCGCGCAGCAGATCGGTCAGCAGCCGCGGATCGGCCGCGCTCGGCACGCCGTCGAGAGTGGTGTAGGCGTGCATGACGGAGCGGGCTCCGGCGTCCCGCACGGCCATCTCGAAGGGCGGGAGCAGGACGTCGGCCAGCTCGCGCGGGCCGAGCTGCACCGGCGCGAGGTTGCGGCCGCCCTGGGAGGCCGAGTAGCCGGCGAAGTGCTTCAGGGTGGCGATGACACCTGCTGACTGGAGGCCGCGCACATAGGCGGCTCCGACGGTGCCGACCAGGTAGGGGTCTTCGCCGATGGTCTCCTCGACGCGTCCCCAGCGCAGATCGCGGGCGACGTCCAGAACGGGTGCCAGTCCCTGGTGCACGCCGACCGAGCGCAGGTCCGTGCCGATCGCGGTGGCCGCTTCGCGGACGAGGGCGGGGTCGAAGGTGGCGCCCCAGGACAAGGGGACCGGGTAGACGGTGGCGCCGTGGGCGGTGAATCCGGCCAGGCACTCCTCGTGCGCGACGGCGGGTATGCCCAGGCGCGTGCCGCTGACCAGACGCTGCTGGGCTCGGGCCAGGGCGAGGGCGCCCAGGGCGGGATCGACCGGGCGGGTGCCGAAGGAACGGGTCAACTGGCCCAGGCCGTGGGCGGTGAGGGCTTCGATGTCCTCGTCGCCGGCCATCTCGTGCTGGTGGGGGGCCACTCCGGAGCCGTCGACCTCTGCCCCGACCCAGACGCCGTACAGCTGGGCGATCTTCTCCTCGAGTGTCATCTCGGCAAGCAGGCGGGTCACGCGGTCGGCGTCGTCGAGATCCGGGTCGCGCCAAGCGGGCAGCGTTCGCGCGTTCGCGCGCTCCTTCGCCGTCGGCCGTGGTCGCTCTGCCGTCATGCTTCCTCCGCGGATGGTTGGTGCCGACGGATGCGTCGGCTTGAGAGTGACAGCGCTGAAACTTCAATGAAACTAGAGCCGTTCGGCTCTTCATTTCAACCCATCTCGCAGCACCAGAGAGTAGTTACATGGCAAAAAGCCCCATTTTGACCGCGGAGTTGGCTGCCGATCACGACAGAAGGCTTGACCGCAGTTTCAATAGGCTGTTCACTCTCGCGTAATCGCTTCCGCGACGGCTCACCGCCGGATCCGCCCGATGCGCGGCACGCGGCAGCTCTCATACACGCGGCCCGCCCGCCCTACCGCTCCCGAGGGAGACTGGGATGACCCCTGCCAGAATCAGGTCGAGCATCGCGCTCGGTCTCGGTGCCACGCTTCTCCTCGGAGCATGCACCTCCAGCCCCAACGCCGACCGCAACGCCAAGGGCGGCGGTGGCGGCGGCGTCCTGACCGTCGGGATGCCGAGCGGTCCCCAGGCGGCCAACCACAACCCGTTCCTCAACACCTCCGCGGGCGCGGCGCTGGGTTACCGGCACATGATGTACGAGCCGCTGGCCATGGTGAACCCGATCCAGCCGGCGGCGGAGCCCAAGCCGTGGCTGGCGAAGGACTGGGAGTGGTCGAAGGACTACAAGTCGCTCACCCTCCACGTGCGCGCCGACGTGACGTGGTCGGACGGCAAGCCCTTCACCGCCGACGACGTCGCCTTCTCCTTCGACCTGGTCAAGCGCCATCCCGCGCTGAACGGCTCCGCCGTCCCCTACAAGACGGTCAGGACCGAGGGCGACAGCGTGGTGCTCGGATTTGACACCCCGCAGTTCGTGAACGAGGCGAACATCCTGTCCGTCTTCCAGGTGCCCAAGCACATCTGGGAGAGCGTCAAGAACCCGGAGACCTGGACGAACCCGAAGCCGGTGGCGACCGGCCCGTACACGCTGTCCCGCTTCACCTCGCAGAGCGTGACGCTGAAAGCGCGCAAGGGCTACTGGAAGCCGGAGCCCCGGGTCAAGGAGCTGCGCTACACGTCCTACAACGACAACACCGCGGCGACCACCGCCCTCGCCAACGGCAGCCTGCAGTGGTCGTTCGTCTCCCTCCCCAACCTGGACCAGGTCTACAAGTCCAAGGACCCCGCCCACCACAAGGCCTGGTTCCCCTCCGGCCTCGGCATCAACGGCCTGTGGGTGAACAACGAGCGGGGCCCGTTCAAGGACCGCGCCCTGCGCCGAGCGGTCAACCTGATCGTCGACCGCCGGCTCATCCACGAGCAGGGCCAGTACGGCCTCGCCCCCGCCGTCGAGAGCCCGACCGGGATCATGCTGCCCGCCGGAGAGGCCTTCCTCGCCCCGCAGTACAAGGACGCCCGCCTGAAGGTGGACGTCGACGAGGCGAAGAAGATCCTGGACGAGGCCGGCTACTCGCTGCGCGGCGGGGCGCTGCACGACCGCGGCGGCAAGCGGGTCGAGGTCACGCTGACCGACCCCGCCGGCTGGGCCGACTACCTCGCCGACCTCGACATCATCAAGGCGGGGATGGCGAAGCTCGGCATCAAGGCGAAGGTGCGCACGCAGACCGTCGAAGCGTGGACGGAGGCCTTCAACAACGGCGACTTCGACGCCACGCTCCACTGGACCAACGGTGGTTCCACCCCGTACGACATGTACAAGAACGTCATGGACCAGGCCCAGTTGCAGCCGGTCGGCAAGCCCGCCGCAGGCGGGAACCAGGGCCGCTTCCGCAGTGACGAGGCGGGCCGCGCCATCACCGCCTACGCGGCGGCGATCAGCGACGACACCCGGCGGAAGGCACTGAACACCCTGCAGAAGATCATGGTGGAGGAGGTGCCCATGATCCCGACCCACGCCAACCCCATCGGAGCGGAGTACAGCACCAAGCACTGGGTCGGCTGGCCGACGGCGTCCGACTCGTACGCGCCGCCGCAGCCCACGCAGGCCACCGCCCTCGACGTGGTGCTCCACCTGCGCGAAGCCTCCTGAGACCGGGGTGTCCGGCGGTCGCGCCGCCCTGACGCCGGCCGACCGTCGGACACCCCTCCACCGAGCCCCGTTCCGACGCGCGAAGGAAGAGCCAGCACGGCATGCCGTATCCACTCCGAACACCCGAGCCAGCAGCCGCACTCGAGGCCGAAGCGCTCACCAAGCACTATCCGGTCCGCCGTACGCCCCGGGACCTGGCCGCCCGCCGCACCCGCCACGTGCACGCCGTCGACGCCCTCGACCTCGCCCTGCCCGCCGGACAGGTCACCGCCCTCGTCGGCGAGTCCGGCTCGGGCAAGTCCACCGTGGCTCGCCTCCTCGCCGGACTGGAACCCGCCAGCGCCGGCACCATCTCCCTGCACGGCAACCCGCTGCGGATGAAGGGCTACCGGGCCTTCCGCGCCTACTGCGCCGACGTCCAGCTGATCCTGCAGGACCCCTTCGCCTCCCTCAACCCCGTCCACAGCATCCGCTACCACCTCACCCGCGCCCTGCGCATCCACCGCGGCACGCTCCGCGGGGCCGCGCTCGAGGACGCCCTCGCCGAGCTGCTGGCCGACGTGCAACTGACCCCGGCCGACCGCTACCTGGACAAGTACCCGCACGAGCTCTCCGGCGGCCAGCGCCAGCGCGTGGCCATCGCCCGGGCCCTCGCCGCCCGGCCCTCGGTCCTGCTGGCCGACGAACCGGTCTCCATGCTCGACGTGTCGATCCGCCTCGGCGTGCTCAACCTGCTGCGCCGGCTCACCGACACCCGCGGTCTGGCCGTCCTCTACATCACCCATGACATCGCCTCCGCCCGCTACTTCGCCGACAGGACCGCGGTGATGTACGCCGGCCACATGGTGGAGAGCGCGGACAGCGAGACCCTCACCCAACGCCCCGCGCACCCCTACACGCAGCTGCTCATCGACTCCGCGCCCGACCCCGACACCCCCCTGGACGACAACGCCCTGCCGACCGACTCCGGGGAGCCGCCCAGCCTCATCTCCCCGCCCGCGGGCTGCCGCTTCCACCCCCGCTGCCCGTCGGCGATGGAGCGATGCCGCACCCAGCCGCCCCCGCGCGCCGATCTCGGCGACGGCCACTGGGCCAAGTGCTGGCTCTACACGGACGCGGTGACGGGTGCGGCGACGGCCGGCACGGCGGCCGGCGAACAGGAGGCGAGACCATGAGGTTCGTGCTCCAGCGCCTGGCCTTCTACCTGTTCACGGCGTGGGCGGCCATCACCGTCAACTTCTTCCTCCCCCGCATGATGCCCGGTGACCCGGTCCAGGCGCTGCTCGCCCGCTACCAGGGGCGTCTGTCCAGCGATGCCCGGGAATCACTGACGGTCCTGTTCGGGCTGGACAGCAGCCAGAGCCTGTGGTCGCAGTACCTGGACTACTGGAACCGGCTGTTCCACCTGGACTTCGGCCTCAGCTTCACCTTCTTCCCCACGCCCGTCTCCGACGTGATCGCCGACTCCCTGCCGTGGACCCTCGGCCTGGTGGGCGCGACCACGCTGCTCAGCTTCCTGCTGGGCACGGCAGCCGGGGTGATCGCCGGCTGGCGGCGCGGCTCCTGGGCCGACGCACTGCTGCCGGTCACCAGCTTCATCTCGGCCATCCCCTACTTCTGGCTGGGCCTGATCGCCATCTCCGTCTTCGCCGTCAGGTGGCCGCTCTTCCCGGCCTCGGGCGGCTACGACAACGCGCTCGTCCCCGCGTTCGACACCTACTTCGTGCCCAGCGTGCTCTACCACGCCGCCCTTCCCGCCATCACCATCGTGCTGAGCGCCATGTCCGGCTGGGTCCTCGGCATGCGCAACATGATGGTCACCGTCTCCTCGGAGGACTACGTCACCGTCGCGCACGCCAAGGGCCTGCCCGAACGCCGGGTGATGATCGGGTACGCGGCACGCAACGCCGTCCTGCCCAGCGTCTCCAGTTTCGCGCTGTCCCTCGGCTTCATCGTCGGCGGCACCCTCCTGGTGGAGATGGTCTTCTCCTACCCGGGCATCGGGTTCATCCTCTTCCAGGCCGTCGGCGCCAAGGACTACCCGCTGATGCAGGGCATCTTCCTGATCATCACGCTGACCGTGCTGGCGGCCAACCTCATCGCCGACATGGTCTACGTCCTCCTCGACCCGCGCACCAGAAGGGAGGGCTGAGCGGTGAAAGCCCTGCTCTCCTCCACCAAGACACGAGTGGGCCTGACGATCATCGGCCTGTTCGTCGTCGTCGCCGTCGTCGGCCCCTGGGTCGCCCCGTACGACCCGTCGGCCATGAGCGCCGACGTCCTGGCGCCGCCGAGCACCGACCATCTCCTCGGCACCACCCAGAGCGGCCAGGACGTCTTCTCCCAGCTTCTGATCGGCACCCGCGGCGTCCTCCTCGTCGGCTTCCTGTCGGCGCTGATCGCGACGGTCCTGTCCTGCCTCGTCGGCATCACCTCCGGCTACCTCGGAGGTCCGGCGGACGAAGCCCTGTCCGCGGTCGGCAACGTCTTCCTTGTCCTGCCGGGACTGCCTCTGATCATCATCATCGCCTCGCTGCTGCCCGAGTCCGGTGACCTCGTCGTGGCCGCCGTCATCGGTCTGACCGGCTGGGCCTGGGGAGCGCGGGTGCTGCGCGCGCAGACGCTGTCCCTGCGCCGGCGCGACTACGTGACCGCGGCCCGAGCCGTGGGCGAGCCCACCTGGCGCATCATCGTCTTCGAGGTGCTGCCCAACCTCTCCGCCGTCATCGTCTCCAGCTTCGTGGGCACCGTCGTCAACGCGGTGCTGTCGGTGGTGACCCTGTCGTTCATCGGAGTGGTCGACCTCTCGCGGTGGAACTGGGGAACCATCCTGTTCTGGGCCCAGAGCAACCAGGCACTCGCCCAGAACGCCTGGTGGTGGTTCGTTCCGGCCGGTCTGTGCATCGCGCTGCTGGGCACCGCCCTGGCACTGGTGAACTTCGGCATCGACGAACTCGTCAACCCGCGCCTGCGGGTGCGCCGGACGCCGTTGCCGCGCGCTGAACGGCGCAGCCTCACCTCGGCGGCGCG
Source organism: Streptomyces sp. NPDC003456 (assembly GCF_042878735.1). Taxonomy (NCBI): domain Bacteria; kingdom Bacillati; phylum Actinomycetota; class Actinomycetes; order Kitasatosporales; family Streptomycetaceae; genus Streptomyces; species Streptomyces sp. NPDC003456. The sequence goes on along the minus strand of NZ_JBIAOK010000001.1, from coordinate 329,597 downwards.
GCGCCGCGCCCGGATGCGCGTCGGATTCACCGCCGTGCTCCCCGCGCCGGCTCCCGCCGAAACCGCGTCCACCGCGGCCGGCGGCCCCTTCACGAGCGAGGACTTCGCACCGATCGCCCCCATCGTCGCAAAGGACCTGACATGACGCCCGTCCCGGCAACCGGCCCCGGCAGCCCGGTCCTCGACATCCGTGGCCTGTCCGTCGCCTACGGCACCGGCGACGACGCCGTCCAGGCCATCGACGCCATCGACCTCACCCTGCACCGCGGAGAGGTCCTCGGACTGGCCGGCGAGAGCGGCAGCGGCAAGTCCACCCTCGCCTACGGCGCCACCAGGCTCCTGCCACCCCCCGGCGTCATCACCGGCGGCCAGGTCCTCTACCACCCCTCGTCCGGTGGCTCGATGGATCTGCTCACCATGAGCGACCGGCAGCTGCGCGCCTTCCGCTGGCAGGAGACGTCCATCGTCTTCCAGGGCGCGATGAACTCGCTCAACCCCGTCAGCCGCGTCAGCGAGCAGCTCACCGACGTCATCCGCGCCCACCGGCCCGCGACCGGCGCGCAGGAGCAGCGCGCACGGGCCGCCGATCTGCTGCGCCTGGTCGGGATCGCCGACGACCGGCTCGACAGCTACCCGCACCAGTTGTCCGGGGGCATGCGGCAGCGGGTGATGATCGCCATGGCGCTCGCACTCGACCCCGACGTGGTCATCATGGACGAACCCACCACCGCGCTGGACGTGGTGATGCAGCGGCAGATCCTGGCGAGACTGCGGGACCTGCGGGACCGGTTCGACTTCGCGGTCGTCTTCATCACCCACGACCTGTCCCTGCTCGTCGAGTTCTCCGACCGCATAGCGATCATGTACGGGGGGCGGCTCGTGGAGGACGCCGCCGCACACGAGCTGTACCGCAGCCCACGCCACCCCTACACCCACGGGCTGCTCAACTCCTTCCCGGCCCTGCGCGGCGAGCGCAGGGAGCTGACCGGCATCCCGGGTTCGCCGCCGGACCTCAAGGCACTGCCGTCCGGCTGCGTCCTGCACCCCCGCTGCGCGCACGCCATGCAGCTGTGCACCCGGCATCGTCCCGAACTGACCACACCGGCCGGCGACGAGGCGTCCGGGCGTCACGTGGCCTGCTGGTTGCACCACCCGCAGGCCGCCACGCCCGAGCACCTGGCCCGCACGGCACCGCCCGCCGCCGCGCGTTTCGATCACCGGGCCCCCACGCTGCAGTCCGGCCGCTAGCCACCACGACAAAGCCGTACCCCCGCACCGCCGTCTCCAGCGTCTGGCGCCGGCGGTGCCTCAGCCCTGCGCATCTGCGCCCGCACCGCACGTCCATGAGCACGTCCGCAGCCCTCACACCCTTGGGAGACACGTGAACAGCACCACCGCGCCCACCGCCACCGCCGCCGAACCGGATCCCGGCCTGGCACACCTGCCGGCCGACTTCCTGTGGGGTGTCGCCACCTCGTCGTACCAGATCGAGGGGGCGGCCTCGGAGGACGGCCGTACCCCGTCGATCTGGGACACCTTCTGCCGTGTGCCGGGAGCGGTGGTCGGCCAGCACAACGGTGACGTCGCCTGCGACCACTACCGGCGGATGCCCGAGGACGTGGCGATGATCGCCGGACTCGGCGTCAACGCCTACCGGTTCTCCATCGCCTGGCCGCGGGTGCAGCCCCACGGGCGCGGTCCGGCCAACGCCCGCGGCCTGGACTTCTACAAGCGGCTCGTGGACGAGCTCCTCGCGCGCGGAGTCCAGCCCTGGATCACCCTCTACCACTGGGATCTTCCGCAGGAACTGGAGGACATGGGCGGCTGGCCGGCGCGCGACACCGCCTACCGGTTCGCCGACTACGCGGCCCTCGTGCAGACGGCCCTCGGGGACCGGGTCGAGCACTGGACCACGCTCAACGAGCCCTGGTGCTCGGCCTACCTCGGCTACGCGGAGGGCATGCACGCCCCCGGACGCCGTGAACCGGCCGCAGCGGCGGCGGCCACCCACCACCTGCTCCTCGGACACGGCCTGGTGGCCCAGCAGTTGCGGGACCGGGCCACCACCCCGCTGAAGGTGGGCATCACCCTCAACCTCAGCGACCACCTCGCCGCCAGCGACGACCCGGGCGACCTCGACGCACTGCGCCGCGCCGACGGCATCGCCAACCGCCTCTACCTCGACCCCCTGCTGCGCGGCGCGTACCCGGCGGACGTGGTGGCGGACCTGGAGCGGCAGGGCATCGAACTGCCCGTCCGCGACGGGGACCTGGAGCAGATCGCCCAGCCTCTCGACACCCTCGGGGTCAACTACTACAGCCACAACACCTACGCGGCCGACCCCCGCGCCGACGAGGGGGGCGGCTACGGCGCGGGCATCCGCACCGTACCCCAGGGGGCCGAGCGCACCGCGATGGGCTGGGAGGTCCTCCCCGAGGGGCTGACGCGCCTGCTCGTGCGACTCGGGCGGGACTACCCCGGCACCCCCCTGGTGATCACCGAGAACGGCGCGGCCTACGACGACGAGGTGGCCCCCGACGGGCAGGTGCACGACCCCCTGCGCGTGGAGTACTTCCGCTCCCACATCGCCGCGGTGTGCCGGGCGGCGGAGCAGGGAGCGGACATCCGGGGGTACTTCGCCTGGAGTCTCATGGACAACTTCGAGTGGGCCGAGGGCTACCGGCGCCGTTTCGGGCTCGTGCATGTCGACTACGCCACGCAGCGGCGCACCCTCAAGGACAGCGCGCAGTGGTACAGCCGGCTCGTGGAGCGGTTCTCCCGCTGACATGAAGGTGCCCCCGCGGTCGACGACCGCGGGGGCACCTTCGTCGTTCAGGGGGGAGTGGCCGTCACAGGGTGGTCCAGTCGAGGATCAGCCCGGTCAGGTCCTCGGGGCGGGCCTGCACCAGCCGGTAGGCCTCCTTCGCCTCGGTCGCGGGGAAGACATGGCTGTTGAGGGAAGCCGTGTCGAGGTCCCCGCGGGCGAGGAGGCTGAAGAACAGCTCCCCCATGCGCTGGTTGTTCCAGGGGTTGCGGGGGCCGGCGGCGAACCCGCCGTGCATGTCGTGCGCGCCGACGATGTTCAGGCCCTTGACGATGAGGTCGGAGGTCAGCGTCTGGGCGGTGGGCGTGCCGGTGTCCCCGAGGACCACCACCGTGCCGAACTCCCGTGTCATCCGCAGCGCCTCGGCGAAGACGGGAGCCGCCCCGGTGACGTCGTACACGACGTCGACGCCCTGCCCGGTCGCTTCGAGGATCGCCGAGCGGGCCTTCTCCGCCGTGCCCGTCAGGCCCGTGTGCGCGCCGTTGCCGACCGCCAGCTCGGTGCGGCGGGCGCTGAGGTCGACGGCGAAGACCTGGGCGGCACCGCACACCCGGGCGTACTGGGCGGCCAGTTGGCCGACCGGGCCCAGGCCGAGCACCGCGACGGTGTCGCCGAGCCGGTGCTCGGCACGGCGCACCCCCACCTGGGCGATGGTGGCCAGGTGGAACCAGACCGCCTCCTCGTCGGTGACGCTGTCGGGCACCAGGTGCACGTCCTCGTCGGCGCCGACCAGCACCACGGAGGCGTGCGGGCTGCGGACGGCGACCCGGTCGCCCACGCGTACCCGGTGGGTGCCCTCACCGATGGCGCAGACGGTTCCCACGGCGCTGTAGCCGGGGTGGAACGGATAGCGCACCCAACGGTCCCAGTGTGTGCCCGGCTCGAACAGGCGCCCCAGGCAGATGCCCTCGGTCCCGGCGCTGACCAGGGACCGCGTGAGGCGCACGGTGAATTCCCCCGGCCGCGGCTCGGGCGAGGGCATGGTGCGGACCTCGACCTGGTCCTTGCCGGTGAACACGATCGCTGTCGTGGAGTGGTCTGGCACGGGAAACCTCGCAGTGCGTGAAGATGGCAATGAACGTTCAATGAAATATTGTGATGCCGATCGTAAGACGGGTGTCGTGATCTGTCACCCCCTCGGAAAGGACCGTCCATGACCGCAGCACGTCGCACCGGTGTCGCCCTCGTGGGGTGCGGCAACATCGCCGGCCCCTACGCCGCCGACCTGGCCGGCTACCCCGACATCGAGCTGTGCGGTGTGTGGGACCGCCACCCCGAGCGCGCCGAAGCGCTCGCCGCCGCCCACGGCACACACGCCTACCGCTCCTACGCACACCTGCTGGAGGACTACCGCGTGGCGATCGTGGTCAACCTGACCGGGCACGCGGCCCACCACGAGATGACCGCCCGGGCCCTGCGCGCCGGGCGGCACGTCCACTCGGAGAAGCCTCTGGCCCTGACGTCCGCCGAGGCGCGCCACCTGGTGGAGCTGGCCGAGACCCACCGCGTCCGTCTCAGCTGCGCTCCGGCCAACTTCCTCGGCGACGCCGCGCTCACCGTGGAGCGGCAGATCCTCGACGGCCGGCTGGGCACCGTACGGATGATCTACGCCGAGGCCAACTGGGGGCGCATCGAGAGCTGGCACCCCTCCCCGGAGGGCTTCTACCGGGTCGGCCCGCTGTGGGACGTCGGTGTCTACCCGCTCACCCTGGCGGTGGCCCTCTTCGGCCCCGTCCGCCGTGTCACGGCGCAGGGGGCGGTGCTCCACCCCGACCGGTTCCGCGCCGACGGCAGTGCCTTCCGGGTGGAGGCGCACGACTGGATCACCGCCGTCGTCGACCTCGACTCGGGCGCCCGCATGCGGCTGACCGCCAGCTTCTACACCCCGCAGCACTCCCGCCAGCGCGGCATGGAGTTCCACGGCGACGCCGGGTCCCTCTACCTCTCCGACTGGCAGCGGTTCGACGCGGACGTGGAGCACGCCGAGGCCGACGGACCGGTCCGGGCGGTGCCTCCGCTGCGGGAGCCGGTGTTCCCGGGCATCGAGTGGGGCCGTGCGGTGCGCCTGCTGGCCCAGGACATACGCGAGGACCGTCCCCACCGCACGTCGGGGGAGAGGGCTGCGCACCTCGTCGCGGTGCTGGAGGCGATCGACGAGTCCTGCCGGCTCCGGCAGCCGGTCGAGCCGGAGCCGGCAGGGTGGTCGACGCCGGCGGAAACGGTCAGCGCCCGCGGAGTCTGAGCAGCCTGCTGCTGTAGGGCCCTGCCGGCAGTCCGGCCGGCAGGCCGTGCGCGGCGAGAGCGGCACCCGTCACGCTCACGGAGCCCAGGGTGCCGCTGTCGTCGTGCAGCGTGTAGACGGCGTCCGGATCGAGGCCGGGCAGCCGCAGACGCGGCTGGAGCGTGCGCGTCGCGGCCCCCACGCGCCACTGCAGGACCACGGCCTCGGATCGGTCCCGCGACACGTACAGCACGCCGTGCTGGAGATCGTCCGGGGAACCCAGCCGGTACTGCCGGCCGTGCTGCACGACCTCCCGGACCTCCTTGTAGAGCGCGATCATCCCGGCGGCCTCCTCCCGTTCCTGCCGCGACCACCGGGTCAGATCGCCGCCGATGCCCAGCGCCCCCGCCATGGCGCAGTGGAAACGGAACCGCAGCGGGATCGTCCGTCCGGTCATCGGGTTCGGGCTGTCGGTGACCCACGCGCTCATCACCTGAGCCGGGTAGACCTGCGAGAAGCCGTACTGGATGCGCAGGCGGTCCACGGCGTCGGTGTTGTCCGACGTCCAGACCTGATCGGTGCGGGCCAGGACGGCGAGGTCGACGCGTCCGCCCCCGCCCGCGCAGGACTCCACCTCCAGGCGGGGGTGGTCCCGGCGCAGCCTGTCCAGCACGCCGTGCACTCCCGCGGCGTGCTCCATGAAGATCGCGCGCCGGTCGCGGCGGTCGCCGTGGGACCCGGCTTCGCTGAAGGAGCGGTTGAAGTCCCACTTCAGGAAGTCGACGTCGTACACGCCTATCGTCCGGCTCAGCCACTCGTACGCCCAGTCCGTCACGGCGGGCCGGGAGAAGTCGAGGACGAGCTGGTGCCGTTGCACGCTCGGTGTGCGGTCCGGCAGGTGCAGGACCCAGTCGGGGTGGGCACGGTAGAGGTCGCTGTCGACGTTGACCATCTCGGGCTCCACCCACAGCCCGAAGCGCATTCCCAGGCCATGGACGTGGTCGGACAGCGGGCGCAGACCGTCGGGGAAACGGCGCCGGTGAGGGGTCCAGTCACCCAGCCCGGCACGGTCGTCGTCCCGCCGGCCGAACCAGCCGTCGTCCACGACGAACAGTTCCGCACCCAGCTCGGCCGCGGCGTCGGCCAGACGCCGCTGATTGGCGAAGGTGACCTCGAACGACGTCGCCTCCCAGGAGTTGTAGAGCACGGGCCGCGGCCTCTCGGGCGCGGGCAGCACGTGCTCGCGGACGTAGGCGTGCAGCGCCCGGCTGACTCCTCCGAATCCCGCAGCGCTGTACACACCCACGGACACGGGGCTGGTCCAGGAGGTGCCGGCCGCCAAGGAGACCTCGACGCCTTCGTGGCCGGCGCCGCAGATCACACCGCACCGGCCCTCCGGCGACCTGACGGCCTCGATGCGCCAACTCCCGCTGGTCGCCGTCGCCGTGCACCACACCTGACCGTCGGTCTCGGTGGCCTCCCCGGCGTCGATCGCGACCCACGGGTTGCTCTGGTGGCCGGTGTGCCCGCGCCGGCTGGTCAGGGTCGTCTCGCCCACCGCCAGCGGACGGCGCTGGAGGGCGAACTCGCCGGCCCACTGCCCGAAGACGCCGCTCATCCGGTAGTCGGAGCGAACCGGCAGGTTCCACTGCGCGGACGCGTGGCGGACCAGGAGTACGTCCGCACCGCTGGGCTGCCCGTGCCGGTACTCGGTCCACCGCTCCACGACCGGGCTGGCGGCGTGCACGCGGTAGTGCAGCGTCCAGTCGAGCGGTCGTGCGGCGTCCCGCAGGTTCACGCGCACCTCGGCCCAGGCGTCCCCGCCCCGTTCCACCTCGAAGCCGACCAGGTGCGGTTCGAGCGGGCCGGTGCCGTCGGCGTAGCGGACCTCCAGCGCGGGCGGACCGTAGCGCAGGCCGCCGTCGACGGGCAGTTCCTCGGCTCCGTCCCATGGGTCGCCGAAGCTGTCGCCGGGTCCGGGCTCCGCGGGCAGGGCGACGGCCTCCCGCAATGCCAGCCGATCTCCCCAGTGCACGTGACGCACAGTGCCGCGGTCGGGTTCAATGCGCACAACGTAACTGGTACCTGCGGGGAACAATGCAATGGTTCCGGAGGACTCGTCCACCTCGGCGAGCGACATTGCGGCACTTCTCCCTCGTATAGTTCAATGAACGATCAAGGGCGCAGCGTAACGGACGCTGTGCACGGGTGGAACAGACCGGAACCCGAGGCCTCGGGTGGGTGGAGGAGAACCGTGACGCGCAAGGTGACGCTGCGGCAGGTGGCGGACAAGGCCGGGGTCGCCATCGGCACCGCATCCGCTGTGTTCGCCGACAAGTCCTGGGTCTCCGACCGCGTCCGGCTGGCCGTGCAGCAGGCGGCGGACGAACTCGGCTACGCCCCCCGGCAGAAGCGCCCGGATCCCGTTCCGGTGACCGACATCGCCTTCATCTCCTGGGCGGGAGAGGCCTTCTCCCCGGCCAACCCCTACTTCGCCGCCGTGCTCCACGGGGCCCAGCAGGCCTGCGCGGACCTGGGGATCTCCCTCCACTACGAAGTCGCCGACCCGGCTCGAGGCGGGCTCCCGCAATCCCTCGAGCGCGGTCAGGTGTCCGGTCTGCTCCTGCTGAGCTACGCCAGTGATCACGACTACCTGCAGCGGATCGTCGACCAGCGCGTGCCGTGCGTCCTGCTGGAGCACGAACCCGTGGACCTGCCCGTCGACCATGTGCGCCACGACGACGAACTCGGCGGCTACCTCGCCGGGAAGCACCTGCTGTCGCTGTCGGAACGGCCCCGCATGCCCGGCGTCATCACCGCCGAGGACAACATCACGCCCGCGCGGCACCGCCTGGCCGGCTTCCGGCGCGCGCTGGACGAGGCGGGCGTCGCCTTCGACGACCGCTACCTGTGCCGCGGCACCTTCGACGTGGCCAGCGGGCTGCGCTGCATGAACCACCTCCTGGACCTCGACGTCCCGCCCGCCGCGGTGTTCTGCGCCAATGACGAGAGCGCGCTCGGTGCTCTCGAGGCCGCTCGCGCGCGCGGCCTCGCGGTGCCTGCGGACATCGCGGTCATGGGGTACGACGACGTGCCCCAGGCCGCACGCGCCGAACCGCCGCTGACCACGATCGCCACCGACAAGCACCTGATCGGCGCCCAGGCCGTCCGCCACCTCCTCGACCGAGTGGGCAACCCGGCCATGACCAGCCGTGACACCCGCCTCGCGGTCCGCCTGGTCCAGCGGGACTCCACCGCCCGCTGAACCTCCCCCCGCCGGTGGGCGGGGAACCGCCTGCGCCCCACCCGGACGACCCGAGCAGAAATCCTCTGCACGGGTCTTGTTGGCATGCCCTCACCCTCCTTACCTTGATGCAAGTTCATTGAAACATCAGTGAAACATCGAAGGATGGAGGGCTATGAAGCTCACACGCAGAGTGCTCGCCCATGTGATCGCACTCCTGCTGGGCGTGGCCACCGTGCTCACCACCACCCCCGCGCACGCCGCCTCCGGCGGAGCGGCCTTCACCGGCACCTACGACAACTTCTTCCAGCACATCGGAAAGACCCAGGCCGAGACCGACCAGAGGGTGCAGGACCTCTACAACGCGATCTACACCGAGAACGGCCCCGCAGACCAGCGGATCTACTACCCGGTCGGCTCGGACATGGCCTACATCCTCTCCACCCACGACGGAGACGTCCGCTCCGAGGGCATGTCCTACGCCATGATGGTCGCGCTGCAGATGGACGACCGCAGCCGGTTCGACAAGCTGTGGAAGTTCTCCAAGACCTACATGCAGTGCCCCAACGTCAACACCGACTGCGGCGGCCGCTACGACGGCCTGTTCATCTGGCACGTCGACGACCAGGCCCCCTACGGGCACTTCACCCTCTCCAGCGGAGAACCGGAGTACACCCCGGCCCCGGACGGTGACATCTACTTCGCCACGGCGCTGCTCATGGCCTCGGCGCGCTGGGGCGACGGATCGGGCATCTTCGACTACCGCGCGCAGGCGTCGACCATCCTCAACGAACTGAAGGACACCAGCGACCTCCAGTCCGGCGAGCTGTCCATCTTCAACCCCGACAACAAGCTGGTCCGCTTCATCCCGACCTGGATCGAGGGCTCGGGCAGCCTCGTCGACACCTCCTACCAACTGCCCGGCTTCTACGAGTACTGGTCCCGCAACGACCCCACGGCATCCAACCGCTCGTACTGGAACGAGGCGGCCGGCGCGGCCCGCACGTACTGGCGCGACGTCCTCGACAAGGCGGGCAACCAGGGCAACGGCATCTTCCCCGACTGCACCAAGCAGGACGGCGGCCCTCTCGACCAGTACAGCTGCGCCAGCGGCTACAAGCAGGGCGCGGACGGATGGCGCACCATACAGAACGTGGCCTTCGACTACTACTGGTACAACGGCGACGACGACGGCCACGCGCCCCTCGCCGCGCAGCGGACCTGGGCGGACCAGCTCCTGGGCTTCATGCGCCCCCAGCGCAACTCGATGGCGGGCGAGTGGTACGTCAACGGCACGCCGGCCTCCGACTGGACCGGCGGCGCGGGCCAGGCACTGATGTACGCGTCCGCAGCGAGCGTCGTGTCCGACACCGGCACCCGCGACGACTTCCTCCGCCTCGCCTGGGACTACCCCGTCACCACCGGTGAATGGCGCTACTACCACAGCTCCCTGCACATGCTCGGCTTCCTGCACCTCGCCGGCAAGTACAAGGCCTACGACATCGGCGACCAACAGCCCTCCGGCACGGCCGTGTACACCGACGGCCTCGCCTCCGGGTGGCGCGCCGAAGCGTGGAACGGCACGGTGGACACGGCGGCGTCCAGCCCCGCGTACGGCGGCAGCGGTACCTCGGTGAAGATGACGCCGGGCAGCGGCTGGGACGCACTGTCCTTCTCGTCCTCCACACCCGTGACCGCCGGCGGCCTCAGCCGCGTCGTCCTGCGCGTCCACGGCGGGGACTCCGGCACACGGCAACTGCAGCTCATGATCAATCCGGCGGCCGACGGGAGCGGAACGTGGGGAACCCGCGTCCAGATCGACGCACCCGCCGGCACCTGGACCGAGTTCTCCGTTCCGCTGTCCGATCTGGGCAGTCCCTCGACGATCGGCGCCATCGCCCTTCAGGACCGCACGGGCCAGGTCGCCCCCGCGTTCAACGTGGACGACGTCCGCCTCTCCTGAGGACCAGCCGGGGACGGAGGAAGGACACCGTCTCCGTTCCGTACCGTCACCGAGCCACGTAGGGCAGGCGCAGGCCTGCTCCACTGATCGGGACGTGCCGGTGGGCCGGCCGCGCAACCCGCATGCGGCCGGCCCACCGGGCGGCACTGCGGCAGTCGTCGCACCATCCGGTCGGAGGACTCTCCGGAGAGCCGACATCCGGTCGGCGGTCCCGGGAGAGCCGACGGTGCACACCGCCGTTGCGGCGACCGTCTCCTCAAGCCGACGCGGCGACGGTCAGGACGCCGGTGGCAGCCGCGAGGTAGCCGAGGGCGACCGGCACACTGCGGGGTTGGTCCTTCTCGGTGCCGATTCGCTGGTAGAGCTTGCCGAGTCGGTCGCGTACCCGGGTGCCGTGGGTGGCCCCGGCGGCGAGCAGAAGCAGGCAGGGCAGGCAGTACACCAGGGAGTAGGCGGCGATCACCAGCAGGGCGTCCCCGGTGCCCACGGCCGCGTCGACGAGTCGCTCGATGGCGATGAAGTAGGGGAACGCGTTGGGCAGGTCCGCGCCGGTCATGAGGAGGCCCAGAGCGGCGGCGGTCAGGGGGTTGACCCAGCCGGGAACGGTGATGGCCGGGCGCAGGCGTGGCCGCAGACGCCGGATCCCCGCCGCGGCGAGAGCCGCCGCTGCGAGAGTGAAGGCGATGCGCCGGACCCAGACGAGCCCGTCGCCGGCGGCGTCCGCCGCGGCGTCGGCTCCGAAATAGACCAGCACCCCCAGAGCCATCACCGTGATGTAGGAGCCGGCGACGAAACCGGCGGCGGTGCGGACGGGCCGGGCGACAGGCGCGAGCAGGAGCAGGGCCACTCCCGCGATCGTTGCGGGGTTCAGCGCGTCCAGCGCAGCCAGAGCGGCGATCCCGGTGAGCAGTGAGACGGTCATGACGGCAGCGGGCCGTGAGCGGCGTCCGGCAGGCCGAGGTGGCCGATGAGCTGCTCGACGTCGTCCGCGGTGGCGGGCTGACCGGTCAGGGCGGCCAGGAACAGCCCGTCCCCCGCGAGTCGGACGAGCCGGGCCCGGAGCGGGTCGCCCAGTTCGGTTGCCAGCATGCTCTGCCAGCGGTTCTCGGCCTCGCCGACCTCCCCGGGCAGGTCCAGCTCGCCGCTGCTGGTCAGCCGCAGCATGGACAGCATCGCCCGGTACAGCTCCCGCTCGTGGGGTCCTGGCGCGGACAGTCGCAGCCAGGTCGCCGCCACGGTCCGGTGGTCCGCCGCCGCGGCCAGGCGCTCGTCGAAGCGCCGCACGGCCCGCAGGATCAGGGCTTGCAGCAGGGACTGCTTGTCGAAGTGGTAGAGAAGCCCGCCTTTGCTGACCCGCGCCGCCTGGGCCACGGCGTCCAGAGTGGGGGGCACGTGGCCTGCGGCGATCAGCTCCTCGGCGGCGTCCATAATGCGTTCCCGTGCAGGTGTCATGACTCAACTGTACCGTCTGGACGGTAAAGCGGGCGTCGGTACGGCAGCGAGGGCGGTGGGCAGGGTGGGGGAGCGCGTGACGGGGCCGATCGGGCCGAGACGCGAGGTGGGCGGGGTGGGTCCTGGCTCGCACGGTCACGCTCGCGCCCTGGTGCCGCTATTGCCTCGCACGGGAGCCGCTTCGCGCTCTACCCTCACGGCCATGACGTCACACGATGCGCCGGAAGGCTCCCTTTTCGCCTCTGCTGGTGCCGGGCTGCTGATCCGGGCGGAGACGGCCGACGACCACGAAGAGGTGCGCGAGGTCCATAAGCGCGCCTTCGGTGGCGACGACCGGCTCCCCGGGCTGGTCGACGCTCTTCGCACCGCGCAGGCGGCATTGCCACCCATGGCCTTCGTCGCCGTCGTCGATGACCGGGTCGTCGGGCACGTGCTGCTGAGCGCGACCCGCTTGGACGCGCCGCGCCGGATCGTGGACGTGCTGTCGCTGTCACCGCTGGGTGTGCTCCCGGAGTTCCAGGGTCGGGGCATCGGTACGCGGCTCGTCGCCCACGCCCTTCAGGCCGCGGACGGCCAGGGCGTGCCGCTGGTGTTCCTGGAGGGTTCGCCGCACTACTACGGCACGCGCGGCTTCGAGGGTGCCCGCGCGGTGGGCTTTCGTTCGCCGTCGCTGCGTATCCCTGACGCCGCCTTCCAGGTCGCTCGACTGTCCGCGTACGAGCCGTGGATGACAGGGACCTTCGTCTACTCGGAGGCCTTCTGGGCCTTCGACTGCGTCGGCCTGCGCGACCCCGAGGACTGAGGCGGGGCGCCCACCCGGCCTCTGGTGCCGCGGACCAGCGGACGGCTCGGGTCATGTCGTGAGGGGCTGCGGCTTCTCAGCACCGTCTCGGCGACCGCGCGGGGCTGTTGCAGGCCCCCCTGAGGTATCAGCGTCTTCGCATGTGACGTACGGGGGCACAACAGGGTTCCGTCGTGGCGACGTTCAACGTCACCGCTCACACCCAGTGGGGCCAGCAGGTCTACGTGACCGGCAACCGTCCGGAGCTCGGCTCGTGGAACCCTGACAAGGCGGTTCCGCTCTCCTCGGCCCCGTACCCGACCTGGTCGGCGACCGTGGTGCTGCCCGCCAACACCAAGGTGGAGTACAAGTACATCGTCAAGACCGTCAACGCCCCGGTGACGTGGGAGACCGGCCCCAACCGCACCACGGTCACGCCGCCGACGGGCACGTACATCACGCACGAGGCCTTCCGCCACTGACCCACGGCAGCGCAACGGGGGCCGGGCACAGCGCCCGGCCCTGCACGCGTGACCACCTCCCGGTGGCACGATCACCGACACCAGTTGCCGGCAGCACGACCTCGAGGCCCTGCGCGTCTCAGTCGTCGTCGCGTGCGTGCTCCGCCGCGGTGTCGTAGGCGGCACGGGCTTCGGCGATGGCAGAGCGATGGCGCTCGGCCCAGTCCACCAGGCCGGTCAGCGAGGCGTGGAGTTCACGTGCCATGGGTGTGAGGCTGTACTCGACCTTCGGCGGCACTGTCGGGTACACGGTGCGGACGAGCAGCCCGTCGCGCTCCAGTCTGCGCAGGTTGAGGGTGAGCATGCGCCGGCTGATGCCGTTGAGGGAGCGTTCGAGTTCGGTGAAGCGGACCGGGCCGTGGGCGGCGGCGATCAGGATCCCGATGCTCCATTTCCCGGCCACACGGTCGAGCACCTCGCTGACCGGACAGGCCTCATCTCTCAGCGCCTCGGTAACACGGGTGTGACTGCGTGACACGAAAGTGCCTCCTTCCCCTGAGCAGTGAGGGTACCGAGGATGAGTGCGGTGAGAAGTCGTCAACCGGGGGAGTAGCCATGTCCGTTCGTGCGCTTGTCGTCGATCCGTCCGCATCCGCAGCCGTTCGCCTCACGGAGGTTGCCGACCCTGTACCCGGGCCGGGGCAGGTCCTGGTAGCCGTCTCCCATGCCTCCTTGAACTACGGTGACCTCAACGACGCCCGCTCGGGGCGGGTTCCCGTGGGCGCGGTGCTCGGTTCGGACGCCGCCGGAGTGGTCGTTCAGGCGGCGGCCGACGGCTCCGGACCGGCGGTGGGGACACGGGTGGTGGCCTTGACCGCGGGCGCGTTCGCCGAGCGCATCGCGGTCGATGTGGGTGCACTCGCCGAAGTGCCCAAAGGCCTGGACCCGGCACGGGCGGTCGCTCTGCCGGTGGCTGGAGTGGCGGCCTTGCGCTCGCTGCGGGCTGCCGGACTCGGGCCGGGCAAGAGGGTGCTGGTCACCGGGGCCTCCGGCGGGGTCGGCAGGTTCGCCGTCCAGCTGGCGGCACGGGCCGGAGCCCATGTGATCGCGTCCGTCGGCTCCGCAGCCCGCGGACGAGGGCTGACCGACTTGGGTGCCAGTGAGGTCCTGATCGGACTGGACGGACTGCAGCAGCCGGTCGATGTCGTCATCGACAGCGTCGGCGGACCTCAACTGGTGGCCGCGTGGGACCTGCTGAGCGCCGGAGGCAGCGTGCAGAGTGTCGGCTGGACGTCCGGGGAGCCGGCAGTGTTCGCGCCGTATGCGACCGTCGGCCCGGCCAAGTCGTTGACCTCGTTCGTCGTCGAGGGCGAAGTCAGCGCGGACCTGGCAGCTCTCGCCGAGTCGGCCGCTGCGGGGTCCCTTGCCGTCGAGATCGGCTGGCAAGGGTCCTGGGACCGCTTCGACGAGGCCGCCAAGGCCCTGCGCGAGCGCCGAGTGGCCGGCAAGGCGGTCCTGGACGTCGCAGCCGGTTGACTGCCTGCCCCGGCGCCTTGCCGTCGAGCACGAGCGCGCTCTCGTCGCACACCTGCCGAACAGCTTCGGCGCCCCTCCGCCGTATGTCAGGGACGGTCGCCCTTGTGGTCGACGACTCCCGTGGCCAGGAACGCGTTCTGGAACATGAGCTCGCCCGCCTTCCAGAGCCGGTCAGGGGTGTCGTCCGCGCCCGGGAACATGTCCTTGTGGTCCTTGACGACGAGCCAGCGGTCGCCGAGGTACTGGTATGTGCGCGGGTCGATCAGGATCTCGCGGCGGACCGTCTGCCCCTTCTCGGCGTGCCCGACCGCGAGGGCGTCCCGGCCGGCGAGGTCGCGGACGAGACGGTCGGTGACCTTGACGCCCGGGACCGCGGCCAGCGCGCGGTACAGCTTGGCGAGCGCCTGCGGTGGGACGGGCTGGGACGCGAAGAGCACACTCAGCGCACGCATGGCCTCCTCCCCTTCGGAAGCGCCCTCCCCCGGGTAGTAGGCGCGGACCTTCTTCAGCACGACCGCCGGGTCGTCCGGCAGCTCGTCGAGGAAGCGGAGCCGTTCACGCATGGAGCGGTCGTCGCCCTCCTTGCCGTTCTCGAAGCGCGGGTCCGCGTACCGCGTCCAACGCTCCTCCGGCTCCGGCTCCGGCTCGGGCCGGCCGGCGGTGTCGGGCCACACTCCGGGACCGGCCGAGAGTTTCTTCACGTAGATCCACTGGCCCGCGTGCGGCGTGGGTGGCGGATCGGTCCGCTCCACCGTGGACGCGGCACGCTCCAGCACCTCCTTCGCCGAACCCTGCACGGTCCGCGTCGTGGTCGGCACCGTGCGCTCCGCACCATCGTGGCCGCGCCCTCCCACGCCGGAGGCCAGCACGGCCACCGCGGTGAGCGCGGCGGCGGCCCCGACCGCTGCGAGCCGCCAGTCGGCCCGCAGCCTGCGTCCCCGGCCCCGCCCCGCGGCGCTGGTCAGCCGGTCCCGCCCCGCGGCGAGTCGCGCCCGGTCGGGCCTCGGCGCCCCGGACCGGAACTCGCGTACGTCCTTCATCTCGTCCACGGTCACGGCCGGACCACCTCCGCCACTTCGCCCAGGAACGCCGGGTCGCCCCCCAGCGCGGCCCGTACCTTGCGGCGGGCCCGGTTGAGCCGGGACCGCACGGTCCCGACGGGTATGTCGAGCGCCTCGGCGACCTCTTGGTAGGTCAGATCGGCCCAGGCCACGAGCAGCAGCACATGCCGGTCTGCTGCGGACAGTCCGGCGAGCGCGTCCGCGAGCGGGGCGCGGTCGGCGACCCGGTCCGCGGTGTCCTCGACCCAGCCGGCCGCGACGGGGTCCTGGCCGGTCCTGGCCAGCGCCCGCAGACCGCGTACTTCCTTCCGGCGCTGCTTGCCGATGAGGTGCGCGGCGATCCCGTACAGCCAGGGCCGGGCACTGGCCCGCGAGGTGTCATAGCGGGCCCGTACCCGGAACGCGGTCAGGAACGTGTCGGCCGTGACATCGTCCGCCGCGTGGTCGCCGAGGCGCCGGGCCACGTACCGGTGGATGTCGGGTGCGTACCGGTCGTAGAGCCGGGCGAACAGCTCCGGATGGTCCAGGGACCGCGCGATGACATGGCCGTCGAGCTCGTCGGCCGGGTGGAGCGCCGGTGGTCCGGTCACGGGTCCTCCGTCAGCGTGGGTTCGAGCGTGTCACCCGTTGTTCCCCGCTGCCTCGCGAAGAGTTCACGGCCACACAGGATTTCTCAGGCAGCGAGCGCGACCCTACGGGATCGGTCGCGCCGGCACGGCTTCGCAGGCCGTTCTCCGCTGTTCGCAGGCAGGCCATGCCGGATACAGGACCGGGAGAGTGACACCGACAGCTGTCGACGCGGCCGATCCGGCGAATGCCGGCGATCGGCGGCCTGCACGTCCCTTCAGCCGGGTAACGCAGGACCGTCATACCGATCGTGGGAGGTGTCGAAGCTGGCAGGGTTCATCTTCGAAGGAGTGGACTGGCAGTGTGTGTCCAACTGCGTGGAGGACTGCCGGGAGAAGAATTTCACCTGTGTGGCGAAGTGCATCTTCTTGTGCACCAAGCCGTCCGGTCCCGGCGGTGACGACGGTGGCTCGGCATTCCTCGATGTCCTGGGTGCGCTGGAGAACGTGACGATCGGGATCGAGGAGAACCCGGGGGAGGAGATCTCTGACCTCCTGAGGCCCCTCGAAGCGGCGCTTGAGAGGTACCGGGACGTCATCACTCGCCGGTGAGGGGGCGAACCCACCGGCGCCCCGATCCGGGTGGTGGCGCCGGGTTCCGGCCCGCGCAGCCGGGGATCCCCCCTTCTTCACCGGTCACGCCGCGAGCGTGTCACTGTCATCCACCGCGGCGCCATGTGCCGTCCGTGAGGCCGACCGGGTTGGCGGTCGGCACGATGCCGCGTCCGTGTCCGCTTCCAATCCACGTTGCACAGCAACTTGGCGCCAGGCGCCGTCGGGGCGGCCACCGACCACAGCCGTGTCCCCGACTCGGCCCCCGGCTAGTCATCGTGGTCGTTCTGCAGCTTCCGGCGACGTTCCTGTTCGCGCTTGGAGTAGGCGGCCGCCCGGATCGCCTCGTCGCTCTCCAGGCCAGATCCCAGCGCGCCGCCCACGGTGGCGACGGAAGCGACGAACCACGCCAGCGTCAGGTACTGCTCGGCGTGCAACGGGGTCCGCGTCATGGACGCGAACACCTGGTCGTTGAGGATGAACAGCGCCCACAGCCAGTTGATGACCATCAGCCCCAGGTAGCAGACGAGCACCCCGATGCCCACGGTCGCGACCGTCGAGGCGTTGTAGAGCCGCGCCCTCTGCCTCGCCTCCGGTGAGCTGTCCGCGGATCGATGCCACAGCTCCGCGTCGATGATCAGCCAGCCGATCATGATCGCGACGGATCCGACCGCGGCGATCACCAGGCGCGGCGTGCTGAGGGACGCGGCCAGGCTCCAGACGGTGGAGTTCACGGTGGCGACCGCCCCCGTGGCGAGCGCGGCCGCCAGAGCCTTCGACAGGCCCGGCACCAGCCGCCACGGCCGGTTGGCGCGGACCATCCCGGCGAGGACCCGCAGGTAGCCGCGCGGCCCGCCGGCGACGTACCGAAGATCGTCGGTCTCCTCCTCATCCTTGTGGCCGGGACGGGACGGGGCGGGACGATCGGGGGAGGGGTCCCAAGGCGGCTGACTTCGCGAAGCCCCTTCGGCCTCGGTGGTTCGCGGCCTCGCCATGCCGAGCACGGCTTCCTCGACGGCCCGCCGGGCCCGCGTCTGCAGTCGCAGGCCTCCCAGAGAAGGAAGGGAGAGCAGCGCCAAGCCGTGCCGGTGGTTCAGACGCACAGCGAGCCTGCGCCCGTGCGCGTGCAGCGGAAGGTCGGTGAGCGCCACGACGACGTCCCAGTTCTCCGCACTCCCGCGGTCCATGATCCGGCGCATCAGAGTGGACGGTTCCTCCGTCCCGGCGGTGAAGGGCTCACTGACCACCTCGACCTCGAACCGTCGCCCCTGCCCCGACCTGTCGGCCAGCCGGGCGGACAGCGTGCGGGCCATGCCCTGCGCGATCTCCGTCGGCGCGTCCGGATCGGCCAGGAGAGCCACGACCGTAACGCCCTCGGACGACACTTGCATGAGACTGGACCCTTCTCGTCGGCCGCCCGCCTCGGCGCGGGTCACGGCAGGAGCACGGGGGCCGAGGGCGGAACCCGGGATCCGGGGTGCCGCCACGCGCCGCCGCTCACCCGGCGGTGGACGCCCCCTGCGAGGGCCGGCAGCCGGGGGCGGGACCGTACGGCCGTCTCGACGGGAAGAGGAGCCCTGCGCCACTCGGGAGCCTCCTCGACGTCCGTGAGGCGCTGGTGGGTCTTGTCCACCCTGGTGTCGAACGAGCAGACACCTGGATCAAGCATGTGTGTGAGCCTTTCGTCACGGGCGTCTCACGGGCTCAGTCCGCCAGATCGGCCTTGCCGAACAGCACCGCGTAACCCGAGGGGAGTCGACTGATGATCTGGTTCAGTTCCCCGCCGGTGACAGTGTCGGCAACGGTGGTCAGGACCGCGCTGGCATCCCACTGCGCCGTACGCGGACGGGCAGGGGTGCGTTCGTCGACCCGGCGGTAGAACTCCTCGATCCCGAAGCTCTGCGCCTGCTGCGGCGCTGCCTGGTCCAGGACCTCTCCCAGCGGGCCGGGCAGCTGGGATGCGAGGTCCTTGACCTCTCCCGGGCCGATCCGTTGGGCCAGCACGTGCAGCACGGCGCCGGTGATGTCCGCGGCTTCGCCCTGATCCTTGTATTCGCCTCGCTCCCGTACGCGGGCGAGGAACCCGTCGTATTGCATTGCCGCCTCCTTCTGCCGGGGTCATCGCTGGGCACCTTCTCCGTCTCGTGCTCTCGTCGCCCCCTGGGGTCATGCGAGCCAGGCGGACTGCTTCGGACGGGTGTGCGGGGAGCTGTCGGTGCCGCCGGGCGCGGCCGTGTGGCCCAGGTAGCGGTGCACGAAGTGGATACTCATCGCGCCTTCGCCGGCAGAGGAGGACACGCGTTTCACCGAGCCGCTGCGCACGTCGCCGGCGGCGAAGACGCCGGGCAGGCTGGTCTCCAGCGTCAGGCAGTCGCGGCCCTGGCTCTGCCACATTCCGGGAGCGGAGCGGGCCTGCGCCTCCGCGCCGGTGAGCACGAAGCCGCGCGCGTCGAGGGCGAGCGCGCCGGACAGCCACTCGGTGTGCGGTTCGGCGCCGGTGAAGACGAACAGGGCCCGCACCGCGAGCCGGTGGTGCTCGCCCGTGCGACGGTCGACCACGTCGACGGCCTCCAGCGTCTCCTCGCCGAGCGCCTCGGTCATCTCGGTGTGCAGCAGCACTCGCACCCGCGGGTGGCGCTCGACCTGATCGATCAGGTAGCGGGACATGTGTTCCGCGAGGCTCGCCCCACGGACGAGCAGATACACCTGTGGCGCGTACCCGGCCAGGAAGAGGACGGCCTGCCCCGCGGAGTTGCCGCCGCCGATGACGGCCACCGGGTCGGTGCGGCACTTCTGGGCCTCGTAGACGGTGGCCGAGTAGTGGACGCTCGTTCCCTCCAGGCGCTCGACGCCGGGCGCGTGGAGGCGGCGGTAGCGGGCGCCGGTGGCCAGGACGACGGCGCGGGCGGTGATCTCGCTGCCGTCGGCGAACCCGACGGCGTAGTGGCCGTCCCGCGGTTCGAGGCGGGCCGCCTCCGCCGGGACGCTGATCCGGGCGCCGAACTTCTCCGCCTGGAGCACCGCGCGGTCGGTCAGTTCGGCGCCGGAGACGCCGGAGGGGAAGCCGAGCAGATTCTCGATGCGGGACGACGTCCCGGCCTGGCCGCCGGTGGCCAGCGCCTCGACCAGGGTCGTGCCGAGACCCTCCGAGGCGGCGTTCACCGCGGCGGCGAGACCGGCGGGTCCGGAGCCGAGGATCAGGAGATCGCCGTGGTGGTTCTCCGCAGGCAGCGAGGGCAGGCCCGTCAGCCGGGCCAGTTCCGCGTTGCTGGGGTTGCGCAGCAGAGTGGTGTCCCGCCAGATGACGAGCGGTGTCTCCTCCGGACCCACGCCGAAGCGGCGCAGCAGCTCCTCGGCCTCCTTGTCCGTCTCCAGGTCGATCCAGCGGTACGGCAGCCGGTTGCGGGCGGCGAACTCACGCAGCCGCCGGGTGTCGGGCGAATAGCGCGAGCCGACGATGCGGAAACCGGCCCCCTGACCGACCAGCAGGGCACGGCGGCCGAGGCAGGCGCGCAGCACCAGATCGCCCAGGACGGAGTCCCGGGCCACCAGGTCACGCAGCTGATCCATGGACAGGGCCAGGACCTCACCGGGGTCCCTGACCGCAGCGGTGTAGAACGCCACCTGACCGTTCAGGAGGCCCAGCTCGCCGATGAAGCGGCCGGGGCCGTGCACACGCAGCAGCCGTTCGCCGGGCGTGCCGTAGTCCTCGATGACGGCGATCGAGCCGCTCACGATGACGTAGAACGTCTCGCAGTGCTCTCCCTCCCGGATCAGCACGTCGCCGGCGTCGACCTCACGCCGCCGGCCGTGCCGCGCCAGGCGGTCCATCTGGTCCTCCGGCAGCCGGGGGTAGGCGCCGTAGATGTCGGCGGTCTCGAAGGGGACGCTCTCCTCCGTCTCGCCCGCCGCCTTCGCTGCGCTCGGTCGCGTCCCGTCGCCGGCCATCAGACGAACGCCTCGTGCACGAAGCACCACCGCCAGTCCTCGCCGGGCTCCAGCGACGCCGCGATCGGATGGCCGTCAGCGGCGGCGTGACGGCGCGCGTGCCGGTTCGGCGAGGAGTCGCAGCAGCCGACGTGGCCGCAGGTCAGGCAGAGCCTCAGGTGGACCCACGGGGAGCCCAGCAGCAGACACTCCTGACACCCCTCGGGGGTCAGTGGCCGGACCGGCCGGACAAGCGCGAGATGGGGGTCGGTTCGTACGGTCATGCCTGATCACCCTTTCCCGGCCGGTTCGCGGCCGGCGATCGTCTGCTCCACCCACCGCCGCAGGGCAGGGGCAGGTGCCGCGCCCGCCTGCCGGGCGATGGTCCGTCCCTGGTCGAGAACCAGCAGGGTCGGTACCGCCTGGACCTCGAACCGCTGCGCCAGACGGGGGTTCTTGTCGATGTCCACCTTGACGAGCTTGATCCGGCCGGCGAGATCGGTGGCGACCTTCTCCAGTGCGGGGCTGACCATGCGGCAGGGGCCGCACCAGGTGGCCCACAGGTCGACGACGACGGGCACGGTGGCCTGCTCGGCGACCTCGGTGAAGTCGTCGTCGCCCGCGTCGGCCACCCACGGCAGCGGCTGCTTGCACTGGCCGCACGTGGGGTGGCCCTCGGCGGCCACGGGTACCCGGTTGGTGCGCCCGCAGTGCGGGCAGGTGACGGTGGTGGCCTGCACGGTGCTCATGCCGCCCGCGCTCCCTTCAGGTCCTCCGGCCGGTCGTAGGTGACGACCAGCTCTCCGTGTTCGGCGTCGACGCGGACCGTCGCGCCGTCCTGGACGTCGCCGCGCAGCAGGGCGCGCCCGACCATCGTCTCGACCTCGTGGGAGATGTAGCGGCGCAGCGGCCGCGCCCCGTACACCGGGTCGTAGCCCTGGTGGGCGATCAACTCACGTGCGGGCTCGGTGAGTTCCACCGAGATGCGGCGTTCGGCGAGGCGGTGGCGCAGCTCGTCGAACTGCAGCTCCACGATCCGCTCGATCTGCCGTTCGCCGAGCGGCTTGAACAGCACGATGTCGTCGACGCGGTTGAGGAACTCCGGGCGGAAGTGCCCGCGCAGCTCGCCCATCACCAGGGCGCGGGCCTCCGGCTTGATCTCACCCTCGGCGGTGACACCGTCGAGGAGGTGCTCGGAGCCGATGTTGGACGTCATGATGATCACGGTGTTGCGGAAGTCGACGGCGCGGCCCTGGGCGTCGGTGATGCGGCCGTCGTCGAGGATCTGCAGCAGGGTGTTGAAGACATCCGTGTGCGCCTTCTCGATCTCGTCGAACAGGACCACCGAGTACGGCTTGCGGCGTACGGCCTCGGTGAGCTGTCCGCCTTCCTCGTAGCCGACGTATCCGGGCGGTGCGCCCATGAGCCGGCTGACGGTGTGCCGCTCCTGGTACTCGCTCATGTCGAGGCGGACCATGTTGTCCTCGGAGTCGAACAGGGCCGCCGCGAGGGTCTTGGCCAGCTCGGTCTTCCCGACGCCGGTCGGGCCGAGGAAGATGAACGAGCCGATGGGGCGGCGCGGATCCCGGATACCGGAACGGGCGCGGATGATGGCGTCGGCGACGAGCTTGACGGCCTCGTCCTGGCCGATGACGCGCTCGCGCAGGATCTCGTCGAGGCGCAGCAGCTTCTCGCGTTCGCCCTCCTGGAGACGGGCGACGGGAACCCCGGTCCAGGCGGCGACGATCTCGGCGATCTCCTCCTCGGTGACGACCTCGCGCAGCAGCCGGTTCTGCCCCTGCTTGGCGGCCAGTTGCTCCTCCTCGGCCCTCAGCCGGCGCTCCAGGTCCTGGAGACGGCCGTAGCGGAGTTCGGCGGCGCGGTTCAGGTCGTAGGCGCGTTCCGCCTCCTCCGCCTCGTGGCGGACCTGTTCCAGTTCCTGGCGCAGTTCCTGCACGCGGCGGATCGCCTGCCGTTCGGCCTCCCACTGGGCGCGTTTGGCGTCGGCCTCGCCGCGCAGGTCGGCGAGTTCCTTGCGCAGTTCCTCCAGGCGGGTCCTGCTCGCGGGGTCGGTCTCCTTGGACAGGGCGGCCTCCTCGATCTCCAGGCGGGTGACGCGGCGGGTGATCTCGTCGAGTTCGGCCGGCATCGAGTCGATCTCGGTACGCAGCCGGGCGCAGGCTTCGTCGACGAGGTCGATGGCCTTGTCGGGCAGGAACCGGTCGGTGATGTAGCGGTGGGAGAGGGTGGCCGCGGACACCAGGGCGGTGTCCTGGATCTTCACGCCGTGGAAGATCTCCAGGCGTTCGCGCAGTCCGCGCAGGATGGAGATGGTGTCCTCCACACTCGGCTCGTCGACCAGCACCTGCTGGAAGCGGCGTTCGAGGGCGGCGTCCTTCTCGATGTGCTTGCGGTACTCGTCCAGGGTGGTGGCACCGATCATGTGGAGTTCGCCGCGGGCGAGCATCGGCTTGAGCATGTTGCCCGCGTCCATGGCTCCTTCGGCGGCGCCCGCGCCGACGACCGTGTGGAGTTCGTCGACGAAGAGCAGGATGCGCCCCTGGGCCGCCTTCACCTCGGACAGCACGGCCTTGAGGCGTTCCTCGAACTCGCCGCGGTACTTGGCTCCGGCGACCAGAGAGCCCATGTCGAGTGAGAACACGGTCTTGTCGCGCAGTCCTTCGGGCACGTCCCCGCGGACGATGCGCTGGGCGAGCCCCTCGACGATGGCGGTCTTGCCGACGCCGGGGTCGCCGATGAGGACGGGGTTGTTCTTGGTCTTGCGGCTGAGGATCTGGGTGACGCGGCGGATCTCCGCGTCCCTGCCGATGACCGGGTCGAGCCTGCCGTCCCTGGCCTCGGCGACCAGGTCGCGGCCGTACTTCTCCAGAGCCTCGTAGGCCACTTCGGGGTTGGCGGAGGTGACCCGCTGGTTGCCTCGGATCTGGGTCAGCGCGCTCAGGAACGACTCCCGGGTGATGCCGTGCTCCTTGAGCAGGCGTCCGGCGGCGGTCGCCGAGCCCTCCTCGGCCAGGGCGAGCAGGAGGTGCTCCACGGACACGTACTCGTCCTTGAGGCGTTTGGCCTCCCGCTCGGCCGCGTCCAGCAGCCGGGACAGGCGCTGGGTGACGAACACCTGGCCCGGCGCCGCACCCGGGCCGGTCACCTTGGGCCGGCGGGACAGCTCCTCGCGCACGGCCTCACGGAGTTGCCCGGGCTCCCTGCCCGCCTGTTGCAGCAGCCGCGGGATCAGCCCGTCCTCCTGGTCGAGCAGCGCGAGCAGCAGATGCTCACCGTCGACCTCGGTCTGGCCCATGCGGACGGCGGCGGTCTGCGCCTCCTGGAGGGCTTCCTGTGACTTCTGGGTGAGACGGTTCATGTCCATGGCGGTATGTCACTCCTCGTACCGGCGCGGCGCAGGGCGGCTTCGAGCAGGCTGATGCGGTCCAGCAGATCGAGCACCAGACCGATGGATGCGTAGTTGAGGCAGAGACCGGAGCGCAGCCGCTGCACGCGGGCGAGCACCGCCGGGGCCGCGGAGTCGAACACCAGGCGCCCCGCGGCGTCGCGCTCGGCGTCGACCAGCCCCAGGGCGACGAACCGGCGCACGAGGTCGGGATGGACGCCGGCGCGGCGGGCCGCGGTGTCCAGGGAAAGCCTGGGCACGGGCACGAGCGCGTAGCGCACGGCCGTCGAGCCGGCGCTCGTCCGTACGGGACGCCCGCCCGCGTCGGCCCGGGCGGCCCGGTCGCCGGTGGCGGCCCGTGGGGGTCGGTCGCTCATCACGTCCTCCTGGGGTCGTACGAAGAGGTGGCGGCCAGCTCCTCGAACAGCTCGCGCTCCCGGTCGCTGAGCCGGGACGGCACCATGACGCGCACTTCGGCGTACAGGTCGCCGTCGGCACCGCGCGGGTTCGGCATGCCCTCGCCGCGCAGCCGCAGCCGCCGGCCACTGGAGGAGCCCGCGGGGACCGTGACCTTGGCCGTGCCGCCGCCCGGGGTGGGCACCGGAACCGTCGCGCCGAGCGCGGCCTCCCAGGGGGCGACCGGAAGCTGCGTGTGCACGTCCCGTCCGTCCAGCCGGAACCGAGGGTGCGGTGGGATGCGCACCCGCAGATACAGGTCCCCGGCGGCGGCGTCACCACTGCCGCGTCCGCCCTCGCCCGCCAGGCGGATGCGCTGCCCGTCGGTGACGCCGGGGGGTACGTCGACCTCGTAGCGCCGCGGCTGCCCGGTGGGGCCGGCGAGCGTGACGGTGCGGCGGCCGCCCCGGTACGCCTCCTCCACGGTGAGCGGCAACTCGGCCTCCTGGTCGGCCCCCGGTACACCGCCGGGGGCGCCGCCGGCTCCGAACAGTGAGCCGAACAGGTCCTCGATGCCGATGCCCTCCCCTGCGAGATCCTCGCCGAAGCCGGTGTACCGGACACGGGGGCCGCCCGCACCCGCGGTCCTCCGAGCGCGGAAGCCACCGCCGGCTCCGGCGCCGGCACCGACCCGCTCCTCCCAGTCCTCGGGCACTTTGCGGAAGTCCTCGCCGAAGCGGTCGTAACGGGCCCGGGTCTTGGGGTCCGACAGGGCGCTGTAGGCCTCGTTGAGGTCCTTGAAGCGTTCCTCCGCCCCCGGATCCTTGTTGACGTCGGGGTGGTACTTGCGGGCGAGTGTGCGATACGCCTGCTGGATCTCGTCCTGGCTCGCGGTCCGTGACACGCCCAGCACCTCGTAGAAGTCCCTTGCCATGACCGGTCACTCCCGCTTCGCGACCGTCACGGAGGCGGGCCTGAGCTGGCGCTCACCGTCCCCGTAGCCCGGGCGGAGCACCTCGACGACCGTGCCCGGCGCGACGTCGGGGTCCTGGACGACGCCGACCACCTCGTGCCGGGCCGGGTCGAAGGTGACGCCGGTCTCCGCGTGCCGCGGGTAGCCGAGCAGTTCGAGGACGTTCACCCCTTGGTCGCGGACGGCCCGGACGCCCTCCACGATCGCGCCGGGGTCGGATCCGGCATGGGCCAGGGCGAGTTCCAGGTTGTCCAGGACGGGCAGGAAGGCGGCGGCCGTACGGGACCGTTCGGCCGTCCGCTCCCGCTCCCGTTCCCTGGTGTGGCGCTTGCGGAGATTGTCGAGGTCGGCGAGCGCGCGCCGCCAGCGGTCCTCGAGTTCCCTGAGCTCGGCCGTGTGCTGGTCCTCGGAAGGCGCGGGGCCGCCGCCCGCGTCGGGGCCGGGTCGCTCGTCGGCGTCAGGCCCCTGGCCGGTCGGCGGGCCCGAGCGCGGAAGATCCCCGCGGGGAGCGCGTGCGGCGTCCTCCGGAACCGGGCCGGCCGGGTCCGGCACGGCCGGGTCTGATTGCCTGGGGTGGATCGGCATGACGGTTCCTCAGCCCTTGTCGAACTCGGCGTCGATGACGTCGTCGTCACCGCCACCGCCGCTCGTCCCGCCGTCGGTCGCGCCGCCCCCGGTGGTGTCCTGACCGGGACCGCCCGTGGCGGCGGCGCCCTGATGGGCCGCCAGCCCCGACAGCACCTGCTGGAGCTCGGAGGTCAGGGGCCGCACCCGCTCCACGCCGGCCTCCTCCTTGACCGCCGCCCGGGCGTCCGACACCAGCATCTCCGCGCGTGCCTTCTCGTGCGCGGGTGCGGCGTCGCCCAGCTCGGCGAGGCGCTTCTCGACCTGATAGGCGACGGCGTCGAGCTCGTTGCGGGCGTCGACGGCCTCGCGCAGGGCCCGGTCCTCGCCCTGGTTGCGCTCGGCCTCCTGGACCATGCGTTCGACCTCGCCGCGGTCCAGGTTGGAGCTCTCGGTGATGGTGATGCCCTGCTCCTTGCCGGTGTCCTGGTCGCGGGCCCTGACGTCGAGGATGCCGTTGGCGTCGACGTCGAAGGTGACCTCGATCTGCGGTTCGCCGCGCGGCGCCGGCCGGATGTCGGTGAGCTGGAAGCGGCCGAGCACCCGGTTGTCGGCGGCCCGTTCGCGCTCGCCCTGAAGGACGACGATGTCGACGGCGGGCTGGTTGTCCTCGGCGGTGGAGAAGGTTTCCGTGCGGCGCACGGGGATGGTGGTGTTCCGCTCGATGATCTTTGTCATCACGCCGCCCCGCGTCTCGACACCCAGCGACAGCGGCGTGACATCGAGCAGCAGGACGTCCTTGACCTCGCCCTTGAGCACCCCGGCCTGGATCGCGGCACCCAGGGCCACGACCTCGTCGGGGTTGACGCTCATGTTGGGTTCCTTGCCGCCGGTCAGCCGGCGCACCAGCGCCTGGACGGCGGGGATGCGGGTGGAACCCCCGACCAGGATCACCTCGTCGATGTCGCTCTCGCCGACCTTGGCGTCGGCCATCGCCTGCTGGACCGGCTCGAGGCACCGTTCCACCAGGTCGCTGGTGATCTGCTCGAACGTGGACCGCATGACCGAGTCGGTGAGGTGCTTGGGCCCCGAGGCGTCGGCGGTGATGAACGGCAGGCTGACCTGCGTCTGCGTGACCGAGCTCAGCTCGGTCTTGGCCTTCTCCGCCGCCTCGAACAGACGCTGCAGGGCCTGCGGGTCCTTGCGCAGGTCGATGCCGTTCTCCTTCTGGAAGTCGTCCGCGAGGTGGTCGACCAGCCGCCGGTCGAAGTCGTCACCGCCCAGGTGACTGTCGCCCGCCGTGGACCGCACCTCCACCACGCCGTCGCCGACGTCGAGGATGCTCACGTCGAACGTGCCGCCCCCGAGGTCGAAGACCAGCACCGTCTCGTGCTGCACCTTGTCCATGCCGTAGGCGAGGGCGGCAGCGGTCGGCTCGTTGATGATCCGCAGCACCTCCAGTCCCGCGATCCGCCCGGCGTCCTTGGTGGCGGTGCGCTGGGCGTCATTGAAGTAGGCGGGCACGGTGATGACCGCCTCCGTGACCCGCTCTCCGAGCTGCTTGCCCGCGTCGTCGGCGAGTTTGCGCAGCACCTGGGCGCTGATCTCCTCCGGCGCGTAGAGCTTGTCGCGCACCTTGAAGCGGGCGACGCCGCCCGGACCCTCGACGACGTCGTACGCCACCGCCCTGGCCTCGTCGGAGATCTCGTCGAAGCGCCGGCCGATGAACCGCTTGGCCGAGTAGATGGTGCCCTTGGGGTTGAGGATCGCCTGGCGCCGGGCCAGCTGGCCCACCAGCCGTTCCCCGGTGTCGGTGAAGGCCACCACGGACGGTGTCGTGCGGTTGCCCTCGCTGTTGGGCACGACGGAGGGTTCGCCGCCCTCCCACACGGCGATCACCGAGTTCGTGGTGCCCAGGTCGATGCCTACTGCCTTGGCCATGAGGAGCTCCTCCCGGTGCGGCGGCACGCGCCGCAGCCGCGGTCCGATCGTTCATGTACGGGCGGGACGTCCGCCGGTACCGGTGGCGTGCAGTCCGCCGAGCAGCCGTACGGCCTCGTCCGCGACCGCCTCGTCCCCTTCGACGTCGTAACGGCTGGGCTGCATCGAGCGGACGGGAGGCGAACCCCCGGCGGCCGTCCAGTCGGCCAGGCCGAAGAGCCGGCCGATCAGCGCACCGGGAAGAGCCCCGCTCGCCGCACCGTGCAGGGCCGCGGGCCCGTGGTCCGTCCGCCCGACGACCTGTTCGACGAGGCGGACGGCCTGGCCGATGATGGCCACCCTCTCCACGGGAACCACGGGAACCACGGGAAACCCCTGGTCCGAGAGGTGGTCGACGGCACGTTCGGCGTCCCGGTGCGTCTCGTACGTGGCAACGGTCCTGCGAGGCTGTTCGGTCATCGCCCGAGTCCTTCCTGCCGGTGGCGCGGCGGCGCCCGGCATGCCCCAGACTCGCGAACCGAGCCCTTCCACGCCTGCGCCCGGCAGGTCGAAGAACGACGGAGCCCCTCCCCCCGCGAGGACGAGGCGAAAACTCCGGAGACTTCGGGTGAGCCGGTGGGGAGCGGGTACGCGAAGTACGCCCACCTCCATGAGGGCTCGGGAAAGGGCGTGATCCCATGGCCGGCCGCTGGGCCCGGAACATGCGCCGAGGCCGTCCCGGTGAGGAAGGCAGCCCTCCCCGGGGTCGTCCGGGCGGCCTCCGACGGCCTCGTGAGAAGGGTCCCGCCGGCACCTTCCCCGCCAGGGCGACCCGGGCTTCCCACGAACTGCCGGCAGTCTTTCGCGCCCTGTTCGACAGCCGGAACGAGGGCGAGATCCTGCGCCTGGCCATGGATCATGTGTCGGCCGTCGGCCCCTACCGGGCCGAGGCCGGATACCTCAGGGTGCACGGCCGGCTGGTCCCCAGCCCGCCCGGCGGGCCGGACCATGCGTCAGGCGTCGACCGGACGGTGCGCGAGCTGACGGGGCGGGACGGCCCTGTGTCCGTTCCCGGCCGGTCACGGGGCCGTGCACTGGCCCTGCGCGGACCGGGTGGACTGCACGGCTATCTCGTGGTGACGTCCCGCTCCCGACCCACCCCTGCCCAGCACCACCTGCTCACCGTGCTGGTGCGCCTCACCGCCGCAGCCCTGTCGGTCGCCGTCGCGCGCCGACGCCAGCAGGAGGACGCGCTGGAGCTGCACCGGCTCCGGCGAGAACGAGCAACCCTCCAGCAGCGGCTGATCTCCCTCGTGGTCAAGGCGGGATATGAGCGTGCCGTGCACGACGCGTTCGCCGAGGCCGCTGCCTCGGGCGGCGGCGAGGAGGCGGTCACCGGCGCACTGCACGAGCTCACCGGACTTCCGGTGCTGGTCGAGGACCGCTTCGGCCGGCTGCGGTCCTGGACCGGTCCCGGCCGGCCCGACCCCTATCCCGAGCCGGACCCGGCACGCCACGAAGCGATGCTCCAGGAGGTCGCCCGCAGAGGCGGGCCCGTGCGCATCAAGGACCGACTGATCTCCCTGGTACGCCCCCGCGGTGAGATCCTCGGAGTGCTGGCCCTGGTCGATCCCCGGGACGACGCCGACGAGTACACCGTCTTCGCTCTGGAGCATGCCGCCACGTCACTCGCCCTGAAGCTGTCGCATCTGCGCCGCCTCGCGGAGCTGGAGCTGCGACTGCGCCGCGAACTGGTCGACGATCTTCTGGGCGGTACGGACGACGCGAGCGCCTACGCCCGGTCCGAGGCGTTCGGGCACGACCTGCACCGCATCCAGTACGTGGTCGTCGTGCAGTGGAGGAGCCGGGCCGCGGACGACGCCTTCGCGCGGACCGTGGGCCGGGCGGCCTCGGCCGTGGGTATGCCGTCGCTGGTGACCCGGCGTTCCGACCACGTGGTCCTGGTCGCCGAGGGCAGGCCCGACGAGCACGCCCTGTACGACAGGCTCGCCCGGGAGACCGGCACACCGGACGGGACGATCGGGGTGAGCGCCCGCTGCGACACCCCGGACGGTATTCCCGGCCGCTACCGGGAAGCACTGCGTGCCCTGGAGGTACGCCGCCGGTCCCGCAGCCGATACGGCACGACGTTCTTCGACGATCTGGGCCTCTACCGCATCCTGGGACCCGGGAACGACCACCAGGAGCTGGAGGGCTTCGTGCGGGAATGGCTCGGGCCGCTCGTCGACTACGACGGCCTGCACCGTGCGGCGCTCGTCGAGACGCTGTCCCGGTACTTCGACTGCGGCGGCAACTACACGGAGACCGCCGAGTCCCTCGCCATCCACCGCAGCACGCTTCGCTACCGGCTCCAGCGCATCCGCGAGATCAGCGGCCACGACCTCACGAACGTGGAGGACCGCCTCAACCTGCAGGTCGCGACCCGCGTGTGGAAGATCCTCCTGGGCGGACCCGGTTGAGGCGCGAGGGTCATCCTCGGGGCGCGCGGCGCCGAGTTGCGGGAGAGGTGCCCGCCGGCAGGGATGCGCCCGTCTTCTCCGATCCGCCGTACGGACCGGAGAAGACGGGCGTGGGGTCAGTCGTTGTCGTAGTACCAACCGGTGCAGAAGCTCGCACCGTTGAACCGTGCGCATGCGCGCATCGAGTAGTGCAGGTTGTTGAGGTCGTTGGAGAACTGCTTGTTGAACGGGCCGCATTGGGTCCAGGTCCTGCCGCCGTCCGAGGACCGGTCCACCCAGGTCTGGTCACCGGACCGGTAGCCGCTGCGGATCGCGGCGAAGGAGTGGTCACTCAGGCGCTGGTTCACCAGCGCGATCTTCACCGTTCGACCGCCGTGCGTCACCGTGCGCGTCTTGACGTCGTGATGGGCTATGCCGTTGCCCGGCCAGCTGCCGCAGTTGGTGTCCGCGGTGGCGGACGGTGCTCCGACCACGAGCACGGGCAGTGCGAGGGAGGCCCCCGCGCATATCAGACTGGCACGTCGCCCTATGGATGACACTGATGATCTTCCTCTCGGCCTGGTCGAAGGAGTCGCTGTCGGCCGGCCCGTAGGCCGCGCCTGTATCGCCGCCAGTCTCGTGGGGCTGCACCGTCCCGTGATTGTCGTGCAGCGCCAGGTGGTTGTCCCCGCGTGCCAACATCTTCGAAGACGTCGATCCCGTCGCCGTGACCGGGCGGGGATCGCAGCGTCGGAGCGGCCATGACCAGCGGTGTGAACGTCGGTGAGGCGGGGGAGCCACATGTACAGCGTGATCAACCTGGACGGTCTCGCGCCGGCCGATCGCTTCTCCTTCTGGTGGGAGGCCGTCGCCCACTCGGTGGTGCCCGTCCACGCTGTCAGCACCGACCCACTCACCTTCTGGGCGGAGATGACGTCGCTGGATCTGGGCACGGTGCAGATAGCCCGCGTGCGTTGCCGGCCCTTCGAAGCGCGCCGTACGCCGCGCCTGATCCGCCGTGCCGACCCGGCTCTGCTGCAGTTGTCGCTCACGCTGTGCGGAAGGTCGGGCATCGAACAGCAGGATCGTCAGGCGACCCTCGCACCGATGGACCTGGTGCTGTTCGACACCTCGGCGCCCTTCCGGGCGTGGACGGTCCCCGACGTCACGGCGGACGGGATCGTGGTGCGCTTCCCGCGCGACGCGCTGCCGCTGTCGCCCGGCGCGGTCCGAAGCCTCACCGCTCACCGCCTCCCCGGGCACGACAGTGTGGGTGCGTTGCTGACAGCCTGCCTGCGGCAGGCACTGCGGCAGGGGCCGTCCCTGACCTCCGCTGACGCGGCCCGCCTGTCGCCCATCGTGGTCGACCTCATCACGGCCGTACTGGCGCACGAGCTCGAGAGTGACCCCAGGGCGACACCGACAGGCACGCGGGAGACGCTGCTGCTGCGGCTCAAGGACCACATCCTGCGGCACCTCGCCGACCCGGATCTGTCACCCGCGACCATCGCGGCAGCCCAGAGCATCTCGGTGAGGTCGCTCCACCGGTTGTTCGAGGGAGAGGGGCAGACCCTTTCGGCATGGATCCGCGGCCGCCGTCTCGAACGCTGCCGCCGTGACCTCGCGGACCCCGTGCAGAACCGGGTGCCGATCCGGACCGTTGCGGCACGGTGGGGATTCACCGACCCGGCACACTTCAGCAGGGCCTTCCGCGAGGCATACGGGTCGAGCCCGCAGGAGTACCGCGATCGATGCAGGACCGGGTGACGCCGGGTCCCACCCGACGAAGCCCGGCCCCAGCGTCCCCGTCGTCACTCCCCGAGGGCGGCGAGCGCCGCGCGCCAGCCGCCGTGGGCGGTGATCTCCCGCGCGCCGTCGAGGGCCTCGGGCTCGCACAGGAAGCCCGGCACGGAGGCGCCGTCCGCGAGTTCCACGCTGCCGAGCGCCATCGGGCGGGGGAGGGCCGCCACCAGCGCGCCCAGCCCCTCGGCGGGGAGCCGCCACACCTCGGCCTCGATCGCCGCGCCGCCTTCTCGCACCCGGACCAGGCCGGGTTTCGCGGGCGTCGTGTCCAGCGCGTACAGCCGGTACGCGGGTGCCGTCGCGGTCGTGCGGACGAACCGGCCGCCCAGAGCGAGCAACTGCCCGTTGAGCGGCTGCCCGGACAGGTGCGCGCCGACCACCGCGAGGTCCAGGGGCGGAGCCGTGAGCAGACGGGCGATCCGGGCGAGGCGTTCGTCGGTGCGGGCCGGCCCGATCAGCATGACGCCGAACGGCCGTCCCGCCACCTCGCCCGCCGGGACGGCGACCGCCGCGAGGCCGAACAGGTTGGTGGAGTTGGTGAACCGGCCGAGCCGGGCGTTCGCGCCGAGGGGCGCGGCCGCGACGTCGGCGAGGGTCGGGTGCCCGGGCGTGGTCGGCAGGAGCAGCGCGTCCGCGTCGCCGAGGGAGGCCAGGGCCCGCTCGCGCAGGACGGCCAGCCTCTCCCGGTCCGCGTACAGGCGGTGGGCCGGCACGTCGCGCGCCCCGGAGATGATCCCGGCCACCGTCGGATCGAGGCCCGGGTCGCCCGCGTGCGCGTCGACGAAGGCGCCGACGGCGGTGTAGCGCTCGGCGACGAACGCCCCCTCGTACAGCATGGCCGCTGCCTCGATGAACGGCTCGAGGTCCACGGGCAGCAGTTCGGCCCCCGCCTCGGCCAGCCGGGTCGCCGTCCTGGCGAACGCCTCCGCCCAGCCCTCGTCCAGCTCGCCGAGCTGCGGGGCGTGCGGGACCGCGACGCGCCACGGCCCCGGGCGGCGGGCCGGCGCGGCGGCGAGGTCCACCGGCGCCGCCATGAGGGACAGGGCCTGCTCGGCCTCGGGGAGGGTGCGGGCGAACACCGTGACGCAGTCGAGCGACGCGCAGGCCGGGACGACGCCCTCGGCCGGGACGAGGCCGGGGGTCGGCTTGAGTCCGACGACGCCGTTGAAGGCGGCCGGCACCCGGCCGGAACCGGCCGTGTCCGTGCCGAGGGCGAGGTCCACGAGGCCGAGGGCGACCGCGACCGCCGAACCGGACGAGGACCCGCCGGACACGTACGCCGGGTCGACGGCGTTGCGGACCGCGCCGTACGGGCTGCGCGTACCTACCAGACCGGTCGCGAACTGGTCCAGGTTGGTGGTGCCGAGGACCACCGTCCCGGCCGCCCGCAGCCGCGCCACCGCCGGTGCGTCGGCTGCGGGCCGGTACGCGTACGAGGGGCAGCCCGCGGTGGTCGGGAGCCCCGCGACGTCGATGTTGCCCTTCACGGCGAGGACCGTTCCGGCCAGGGGCAGGCGCTCCCCGGCGGCGGTCCGCGCGTCGATCGCGGCGGCCTCCGCCTCGGCGTCCTGCTGGGGGCGGAGGTCGATCCACACCTCGGGCCGGTCCGCCCGGGCGATGCGGGCGTACGCGGCCCGCACCCGTTCCAGCGCACCGCTCATACGGCCACCTCCGCGGTCTCGACGGGGGCCAGGACGACGAGGGCGGTACCGGCCTCGACCTGGCTCCCCGGCCTGATCAGGACCTCCGCGACGACGCCTGCGGCGGGAGCCGTCACGGGGGACTCCATCTTCATCGCCTCCAGGGCGACGAGCTGCTGACCCGCCGACACCCGGTCGCCGACCTCGACGTTGACCTGCCAGACGCAGGCGGTGAGGTCGGCCTCGACCAGCCGGCCGCCCTCGAGCACCTCGACGTCCGCGGTCGGCGGGACGGTTTCGGTGGCCGCCTCGGCGCGGGCGAACTCACCGGCGGCCTCCCAGGCGTCGCGCTCGGCGCCGAAGGCCGCGCTCTGCCGGGCCCGGAAGGCGGCGATCGACGCGGCGTTCGCGTCGAGGAAGTCCCGGTAGACGGCGAGCGAGAAGGTGCCCTCCTCGGTCTTCGGCACGAAACGGCCGGAAACGATGTCCGCGCGCAGTTCCAGGAGTTCGTCGGCCCCGACCGGATACCACTTGATCCGGTCGAAGAAGCGCATCAGCCAGGGCCGGCCCGGTGCGAAGGCGCCGCGCTGTTGCCAGGGCGACCACACCTGGGTCGTACGGCCGACGAACTGGTAGCCACCGGGGCCCTCCATGCCGTAGATGCACAGGTAGGCGCCGCCGATGCCGACCGAGTTCTCCGCCGTCCAGGTGCGGGCCGGGTTGTACTTGGTGGTGACCAGCCGGTGCCGGGGGTCCAGCGGGGTGGCGACGGGGGCGCCGAGGTACACGTCGCCCAGGCCGAGCACCAGGTACTCGGCGTCGAAGACGGTGCGGTACACGTCGTCGACCGTGTCCAGGCCGTTGACGCGGCGGATGAACTCGATGTTCGACGGGCACCAGGGGGCGTCGTCGCGCACGCCGGCGATGTAGCGCTCGACGGCCTCGCGGGTCGCCGGGTCGTCCCAGGACAGCGGCAGGTGCACGGTCCGGCTGGGCACCACCAGTTCGTCCGTGGCGGGGAGCTCCTCCTCCACGCGCAGCACCACGTCGAGCAGGTCGTGTTGCGGCAGTACGTCCGGATCGGTCTGGATCTGGAGCGAGCGGATGCCCGGCGTGAGGTCGACGACTCCGGGGAGCCCGCGTGCGGCCAGCGCCTCCGCGAGGGCGTGGACCCGCATGCGCAGCGCCAGGTCGAGCTGCATGGGCCCGTACTCGACGAGGAGGTTGTCGTCGCCGCTGCGCCGGTACGTGACCGACGGGCGGGCGTCGTTCTCGGGCAGGCGGGCGAGGACGCCCCCGTCGGCGATCACCTCGCGGTCGGCGCGCGGCACCGTGGCCGGGGCACGGCGCAGACCGGCCGCGGCCTCCGGGGTGACCGGGACGAACCGGACGGTGTCGCCGGGGCGGAGCTGGCCGAGCTTCCAGCGCTGCCCGGTGACGACCGTCGCCGGGCAGACGAAACCGCCGAGCGACGGCCCGTCGGGGCCGAGGAGGACCGGCATGTCACCGGTGTAGTCGACGGCGCCCACCGAGTACGGCGTGTCGTGGATGTTGGAGGGGTGCAGTCCGGCCTCGCCGCCGTCCGCGCGCGCCCAGCGCGGCTTGGGGCCGACCAGCCGGACGCCGGTGCGCGCCGAGTTGAAGTGCACCTTCCAGTCCGCCGCGTAGAAGTCACGGACGTCGTCCTCGGTGAAGAACTCCGGGGCTGCGTGCGGACCTTCGACCGCGCCGACATGCCAGACGGTGCCGAAGTCCGGCCGTTCGGCGACGGGGACGACGGAGGTCTGCGTGCGTGCCTCGCCGCCGTGCAGGACGTCGCCCGGGCGCAGGGCCCGCCCGCCGTGTCCGCCGAACCGGCCCAGGGTGAACGTGGCCGCGCTGCCCAGGAACTCCGGTACGTCGAGGCCGCCCGCGAACAGGACGTAGGTGCGCAGACCGTGGGCGGTGGGTGCGTCGACGGCGAGGGTCTGTCCGGCGCCGACGGTCACCGGTTCCCACTGCGGCACGGCGGCACCGTCGACCGTCACCCGTGCCGGGGCACCGGTGACGCAGACGGTGGTCGGGTGGGTGAACCGCAGGGAAGGGCCCTGGAGGGTGCATTCCAGTCCGGGGGCGCCCTCGTCGTTGCCGAGGGCGGTGTTGCCGAGCCGGAAGGACAGGTCGTCCATCGGCCCGCCCGGGGGCACGCCGACCTGCCAGTAGCCGGTACGCCCCGGCCAGTCCTGCACGGTGGTCAGGGTGCCCGCGGCGACGACCTCGACGCGCGGGGTCGGGTCGGTGACGCCGGCGAGCGTGGCCGTGGAGTGGACCGCCGCACGCACGTCGGCGTTCCGGAGCGCCGCGCGGACCAGGCCGAGGTTGGTCTCGATGCCGTCGACGCGGGTCGCGGCGAGGGCCGCGTCGAGCCGGTCGAGCGCATCGGCGCGGTCGGAGCCGTGCGCGATCACCTTGGCGAGCATGGGGTCGTAGGAGGTGGTGACCTCGGTGCCCGTCTCCACCCAGGCGTCCACGCGGACGTCGTCGGGGAAGGCGACCCGCGTCAGCAGGCCCGCGCTGGGGCGGTGGTCGCGGGAGGGGTCCTCCGCGTAGACGCGCGCCTCGACGGCGTGGCCCGTGGGGGCCGGGGGAGCGGTGACGACGTCGGTGTCGCCCTGTGCGAGGCGCAGCATCCAGGCGACGAGGTCGACGCCGTAGATCGCCTCGGTGACCGGGTGCTCGACCTGGAGGCGGGTGTTGACCTCCAGGAAGTACGCCTCCTCGCGGGCGGCGTCGTACACGAACTCGACCGTGCCGGCGGATCGGTAGTCGACCGACGCGCACAGGTCGCGGGCGGCGGTCGCGAGCCGGTGGCGAACGTGGTCCGGCAGGCCGGGGGCCGGTGCCTCCTCCAGGACCTTCTGGTTGCGGCGCTGGAGGGAGCAGTCGCGGTCGCCGAGCGTGACGACCCCGCCCCGGCCGTCGCCGAAGACCTGCACCTCGACGTGGCGGGCCCGCTCGACGAGTCGTTCCAGGAAGACCCCGGCGGAGGAGAAGGAGGCGGCGGCCACCCGCTGCACCCGCTCCCAGGCGTCGGCGAGTTGGGCCGCGTCGTGACAGGCCTGCATGCCGATGCCGCCGCCGCCCCCTGTCGCCTTCAGCATCACCGGGTAGCCGATGCCGTCGGCGGCTGCGAGGGCCGCGGTCACGTCGGGGAGCAGGCCGGTGCCGGGGGCGAGCGGGACGCCCGCCGCCTCGGCGGCGGCGCGCGCGGTGTGCTTGGTACCGAAGAGCTCCAGCTGTTCCGGGGTGGGGCCGACGAAGACGATGCCGGCGTCCGCGCAGCGGCGCGCGAAGGCGGCGTCCTCGGACAGGAAGCCGTAGCCCGGGTGGATGGCGCCCGCCCCCGTGTCCTTGGCGGCCTTGAGGACCAGGTCGGCGTCGAGGTAGGACTCCTTGGCCGGGGCGGGGCCGAGTCGTACGGCCTCGTCGGCGATCCGGACGTGCTCGGTGCCGCGGTCGGCGTCGGAGTACACGGCGACGGTCCGCAGCCCGAGCGTCCGGGCGGTACGGATGACGCGCGCCGCGATCTCGCCGCGGTTGGCGACCAGCAGGGTGTCGAAGGTCATCGTGCGCCGTCCTCGTCGTTCTCGCCGGGCTCGGTGATGGTCATCCGCACGGCCGTCGGGTCGAATCCGTTGCAGGGGTTGTTGATCTGGGGGCAGTTGGACAGCAGGACGAGGACGTCGGTGTCGGCGCGGAGCACGACCTTCAGGCCCGGGGCGGAGATGCCGTCGACGATGCCGAGCGTGCCGTCCTCCTCGACCGGCACGTTCATGAACCAGTTGATGTTGGAGACCAGGTCGCGTTTGCCGAGGCCGTGCCGGGCGCCCTCGCCGAGGAAGTTCTCCACGCAGGCGTGCTGCGACCACGTGTGGTGGCCGTAGCGGAGGGTGTTGGACTCCTTGGAGCAGGCGCCGCCGAGGGTGTCGTGCCGCCCGCAGGTGTCCTCGAGGACGGTCATCAGCGGTGTGTGCTCGTTGGAGAGCAGCACCGAGCCGGTGGTCAGGAACACGTTGCCCTGCGCCTGGATCGTGTCGGAGGCGCTGTAGCGAACGGAGGTGTCGTGCGCGTCGTACACCAGGAAGTCCGCGGCCTGGTTGCCGTGCAGGTCGGTGAGGGTCAGCAGCTGCCCCTCGCGGACGACCCCGGACCAGCCGGCGCGGGCGGGGACGGTGTCGTCGCGGACGACGCGGCCGGGAAGGGCGGTGACGGTCATGCGAGCCCCCGGGCGGTGAGGTGGCCGACGGTGTTCAGGAAGGCACGGCGGCCTTCGGGCGCGGCGTCCCAGAGGGCGTCTCCGGGAGCGGTCGGGCGGGACCGGTACGCCAGCACCTGGAGGTTCCCGCAGACGTACTCCGGACGCGGATCCAGCGGGTGCGGCACGTTGGCGAGGAGGACGGTGACGTCCTGCTCGGCGCGGAGGGTGACGGACGCGCCGGGGCCCGCCGAGCCGGTGAACACGGTGGTGCCGTCCTCGGCGATCCGTACGCCCTGGAAGAAGGAGACGGACGGCGGGAGGTCGCGCGGGGCGAGGCCGTTCTTCGATGCGGCCAGCTTGAACAGCTCGCGCCCCGCGGGGGAGCCGGACTGCGGGGTCCCGTCCCCGTACCGCGCGGTGTTGCGCGCGAGGGTGGAGGTGCCGGTGAGGGCGTCGTGCCGGCCGGAGGTGTCCTCGACGACGGAGGCGAGCACCCGGCCCTGGTCGGAGAGGAGCAGCTGTCCCTCGCCGAGGTAGGCGTTCCAGAGCACCTTCACCGTGTCGGCCGTGTTGAGCCGTTCCCAGGGGCGGTCGGCGCAGTGCAGGAGGAGGTGGGCGCAGGCGTCGCCGGTGAGGTCGGTCAGCCGCAGTTCGGTGCCGCGGGCGAGCACCTTGTGCGTGTAGTTGCCACCCGCCACGGTCTCGGCCCAGATGAGGTCGCCCGCTCCGACGCCCGGGGGAGGCGCCGGCCAGCCGCTCGCGGGGACGACCGGCATGGCATCCGCTCGCGTGCCCTCCTGGGCGCGGGCATGGTCGCGGGCGCCGTACGCCGACGCGGTGACTGACGGTGGCGCTGAGGGTGTCCCCATGGCTCGACCTCCGGTGCGGGCTCGTCTCGGACCTGATTTCTGTCGCTCGACAGAAATTAGGCAGCGGCCGCTTCACCCCCGTTGCCCGCGCGTTTCCGGTCGGTTACCGGGCACTCGGCCCGACGGCTGCTCCGAGGGAGCGGCCGGCCCTGTGCGAGGATCGCGGAGTGAGCACGCCGAACACACCCGCCGGCAGGAGAGTCGGCCGCCCGAGGGTCCAGGAGCGCCCGGCCGGCGGCCCGGAGCCGCGTGACGAAGTCCTCGCCGCGGCGGCGGAGTTGTTCACCACCCGGGGCTACACGGCCACCTCCACCCGGTCCATCGCCGAGCGCGCCGGGCTGCGGCAGGCGTCCCTGTACCACTACTTCGACGGCAAGGAGGCGATCCTCGCCGACCTGCTGGAGGGGACCGTGCGCCCGTCGCTGGAGTTGGCGGCCGGGCTCGTGTCCCGTACGGAGGCGTCCCCGGAGGCCCGCCTGTGGGCGCTGTGCCACTCCGACGCCACCCTGCTGTGCGCGGGGCCGTACAACCTCGGCGCGCTCTACCTGCTGCCCGAGGTCGGGACGGAGCGTTTCGCCGTCTTCCACCGGCTCAGGAACGAACTGAAGTCCGCCTACACGGGGTTGCTGTCCGGCACCGGGCCCGGCGCGGACCTCGCCCCCGAGGAGCTCGCGCTCCGTGCCGACCTCCTCTTCGGCCTCACCGAGAGCGTGATCCTCATTCGGCGCGCCGGCCCCGGCCACGACCCCGGGGCCCTCGCGGGCGCGACGGCCGACGCCGCGCTGCGGGTGGCGGGCGTGCCGCAGCGCGCCCTGGCACGGCTGCGCCGCGAGGGGCTGGGGCTCCTCGCGGCGCGGGCCTGATCCTCGGCTTCCTGCTCGGCGCTGTATCAGGCGCGTACGGTCTCCGGCTCCGGTTCCGGTTCCGCGGAAGTCCCGTGTCCGTGGGCGTCCCGGCGCCCGCGGTGCCAGCGGTAGGCCGCGCCCGTCGCGACCGTCGCCGCGAGGACCAGGACGGTGAACCAGCGGAAGTACCAGTGGCCGCCCTCGGGGTCGTACACCTCGGCACGCGGCCAGGCGAGATTGACCGTCATGAAGAGTCCGTAGGCCACCGCGAGCACGTTGACGGGAAGTCCCCAGCGCCCGAGGGAGAACAGGGGACGCCCGAGCTCGTCGCGCTCACCGCCGGCCGGAGGCCGCCACTCGCCCCGCAACCGCCGGACCAGCATCGGCCCGGTCACCATGGCGTACGCCAGGTACACCATCGCGATGCACGTGGTGCCGATGGCGAGGAACGCCTGCGGGGAGGCCAGGTTGAGCAGGAGCAGCAGTGCCGCGCCGATGCCGACCACCACCGCGGCCGTGCCGGGCATCCCGGTCCGCCGCGGCACC
This sequence comes from Streptomyces sp. NPDC003456, assembly GCF_042878735.1. Taxonomy (NCBI): domain Bacteria; kingdom Bacillati; phylum Actinomycetota; class Actinomycetes; order Kitasatosporales; family Streptomycetaceae; genus Streptomyces; species Streptomyces sp. NPDC003456. The sequence continues at coordinate 289,291 of NZ_JBIAOK010000001.1, read as the reverse complement.
CGCGCCAGCGCCGCCGACCGCGGAAGGACGCCGTCGCGGGCCATGGAGAAGAGCATGCGGGTCGCCGAGGTCTGGATGGCGAGGGTCGCCGCGCAGACGGCGAGCGCCACGTCGGCGAGCAGGACCCGGCCGAGGCCGTCGCCCAGGGTGCTGGTGAGCACGTAGCCGAGCCCCTCCGTCGCCAGCCGCCCGTCGGTGAGGCTGGGCGCGGCGAGCAGGCCGCCGAGGAGGAGCAGCCCGCCGCACACGCCGGACGTGGTGAGGGCGGTGAGCGTCGTGCGGGGCGCGGTGCGCCGGGGGTTGACGGTCTCCTCACTCATCTCGCTCGCGCTCTCGAACCCGATCAGGACGTACGCGGCGGTGAACGAGCCCACCAGGAGCGCCGTGATGAGGCCGCCCTCGCCACCGGTGTGCAGGGTGATACCGGGGTCGCGCTCCGCATGGGTGGCCAGGAGGGTGACGATCAGGGCGACGCCGACGATCTCGGCGGTGACCCCGACCGTGTTGACGGCCGACAGCGCGCGGTTGTCCAGGACGTTGAGCAGGGTGGTGAGCGCCAGCAGGACGAGGCCGAGGAGGGCGGCGTTGGCGGCGCCGCTGGCCGTCGTGGGTGACGGGTCGCCGCCGACGATCTGGAAGCCGGACCAGACGGCGGGCAGGACGACCTGCAGGGCGAGCGCGGCGGCCGCCACCACCACGATCCGCCCGATCACCATGATCCAGCCCGCGTACCACCCGAAGGCGGGGGAGCCGAGCCGGCTCGCCCACTGGTAGATCGCCCCGGCGATGGGCATGCGGGCGGCGAGTTCGGCGAAGCAGGCGGCGACGAGGAGCTGCCCGACGAGGACGGCGGGCCAGGTCCAGAAGAAGAGGGGGCCACCGAAGGAGTAGCCGAGCGAAAAGAACTGGAACACCGTTGTCAGGACGGAGATGAAGGAGAAACCGGCGGCGAAGGAGGCGTAGCGCCCCATCCGCCGCCGCAGCTCCTGGGGATAGCCGAACGGGGCGAGTGCGTCGCCGTCGTCCGGCGCCGGAGATGCCGGTGGCGTGGGATCGGTGGTCACGGTCATGGCGGTCCCCTGTCGCGGAGGTGAGACGTCCCTGCGAATTCCTGTCGGTTGACAGAAATTAGGGACGACCCGTTTCCGCCGCGTGTCGCGGCCGTGTCCCACCCGTTAGTGACTGCTCTCCCGGCGGGAGGCATGGCTCGCGCCGGGCTCGACGACCGTGCGGGGGTTCCTGCGCCGGGCCGTGCGGCGTTCGTTGTCGGGGTGGAGCTGCTCGGCCGGCGCGGCGAGCGGGAGGCGCCGGCCCTTGTTCCCCGCGTGCGGCTGCTCCTAGGTCCTTCGGTGCTGGGGGTCGCCCACCCCCGGGCCGTCCTCCAGGACCGGGCGCCCGCGCAGTCGTACGGCGTTCAGGAGGTGCTCGCCCAACGGGTCGGAATGCAGGTGAGGATGGGCGTCGATCCGCAGCCGGTGCCCGTCACGGGTGATCACCTGGTAGGCGACCAACTTGCCGTCGAAGAGGGTGGCTCCATGAGCCTGCCGCGAGAGCACAAGGCGGTCGACATCGTCCCAGGGCACGGGGCGAGGGCGGCCGTAGGAGGTGTACACGAGCCCGCCCGCGTACAGATGCGTGCGAACGAATCCCTTGGGCGTTTTCCACAACAGCACCGGAAGCGCGATGATCACCAGGACGAGCGCCGCCAGCAGACAGAGCACCACGATGCTCACCAGCCTCTGCAGGCCGGGTATGTCGGTCCCGGTCCTGCTGAGGACCCGGTTCACTCCCCACAGGGCTCCCACGATCACAGCGCCGATGGTCACCGTGCCGGCCACGATCTCCAACGGGCTGGTGTTCTTCCGGGTGAAGACGTGATCGCCCAGCGAACGCTCGGCCGCCAGGCGGGTGACGCGTGCCGACGGGGCGTACCCCTTCATCTGCACGGCGTCGGGGAACCGCTTGATGACGGCGACACCCAGCACCGAGGCGGTCAGGCCCGCGACGAGGACGGTGACGGCGGACGAGGCCGGGGTGTCGCCGAAGATCAGCACTCCCAGGCCGTACAGCATCGTTGCCAGGCCGCCGAACACCATCAGCAGCATCAAGCAGCCCACGTTCAACAGGGGCCCGGGCTCGGAGTGATGCTGCGGTTCATCGGTCATGGCGTCCCCCAGGACTCGTGGTTGGCGTGCCGAATCTAGCCGTTGCAGGGGAGACACCCCACCTCGGCCTGCTCGAGCTGTGCGCCTTCTCCTGGCTCGTGCCGGCCTGGGCAGGGTGCAGAGAGGAGTCGCGGCGGCGGCCCGGCCGCGAGGGCCACACCCTCACATGCCTCGGTCGTGCTCCCGTGGCTCGCGGCCCCGCCCGTCCGGCGGGGTGCTCGCACGCAGGGCCGCACACGACGGCCGCACATTTCGCTTTCCACCGGCAGAGAAGCGACCGGGCGCGGTGCGCATCCCGCTCATGTCGTCCTGACAAAGACAGGAATGGTGCGGGCGGCACCGGGCGGTGAATCGCGATCATGTTTTATCAAAACGGACATAGGGGTGCCAGTCGTCGCAGATGAACTGAGTTTCGAAAATGGTTGACCCCGAACCGCACCGCCGCCTAGAATCTTGATCATTGCGGGGGAGATTTTTCGACTGGTGGTTACGCGGGGGGCGGCTGCTTGTGTGTTGTTCTTTCCATCTCGGGATGTGTTGTGCCTGATGGGCCCTGCCCGAGGTGATGTCACGGCTGACTGACTCGCGGATCCCGCGTCAAGTTTAGCTGTCAACTTCTACTGACCACTGTGCGTTCACGGCCTATCGCGGCTCCTGGCATCACTCATGCCACGGCCCGGTGGCCCGGTTCACCATGCCGTGACGCAGTCCGAGTGTTCTCCAGATGAACCGTCGCCGACCTCAGAGCGAATTTCGAGGAACTTCTGTGTCTTATCGTGTCCTAGTGGTGCAGCCTGCGTTCTCGGCGAACGCCTACGTCGCACATGCCCACTCCTTAGGCTGGGATGTCGTCGTCGCCTCCTACGAGAAGGGGGGCCGCTTGATCGCCGACGCGGTACGCTCGCTCGCCACCGAGATAATCACGGTGAACACCAATGACAGAACTGCCCTCGAGGCCGCTGTCGTTGAATCCCATGAGCGAAATCCGATTCATGCCGTGGTGGCCGGAGGGGAATACTACGTTCCCGGTGCCGCGCAATTATCGGCGCGTCTCGGGCTTCCTGCCCTCACCCCCACAGCCGTCGACCAGGTCCGGCACAAGGGGAAAATGCGCCAAGCAGTGGCCGAGGCCGGCCTGGAAGTGCCGAAGTTCGTGGTCGTGAGCGCACCCGCCGACCTCGAAGAAGCCTGTGCACACGTCGGCTTCCCCGCGGTCATCAAGCCCGTCGATTCCGGCGGCAGCGTGCACGTCTCGCGTGTCGACAGCCTCGAGGAGGCGCGCGCGGCACTGGCCGCGATGCACGCCGAAGAAGGCCTCGAATTCGACCGCGAGCTCACCCGCGACGCGATCATCGAGCAATACGTCCCCGGTATGGAGTACAGCGCCGACGGATATGTGCGCGACGGGGAAGTGGCCGTCGTGGCGGTGACCCGGAAGCTGCTCGGCCCCGAGCCCCGGTTCCTGGAACTCGGGCACCTCACGCCCGCCCCGCTGGACGAGGCCACGCGCCACGAACTGGCGGCGTACGCCACACGGGTCGTCGAGGCCGTGGGCATCACGACCGGCCCGTTCCACTGCGAACTGCGCCTCCACGACGGCCGCCCGGTCCTCATGGAGGTGGCCGCGCGGCTGCCCGGTGACAAGATCACCGAGCTGATGGAAATGGCCACCGGCCTCAAGCTGCCGGGCAAGGTCCTCGCGGACATCACCGGCGCCGACCCGGAGAGCTCGGGGGCGTACAGCGAACCCGTCGCCAAGGCGGCCGGCATCCGCTTCCTGACGGCCAACGGCGCGGGCTCGTACACCCGGCTCGACGGATGGAGCGAACTCGCCGCCGAACCCTGGGTGGTGGCGAGCCACGTCCTCGTCGAGCCGGGCGCCGGCATCAAGACGGACGAGGCCGACTACAGCTGCCGGATCGCCGCCGTCGTCTTCACCGCCGACTCCCCCGAAGAGGCCCACGAGCGCTGGTCCGAGATCGGCGAGCGCGTCCGCGTGCTCGGCGCCTGAACCGTCCACGCCGCCCGGTGCCCCACAACCGAAGGAAAGACACGATGGAACCCCTTCGCCTCCACTGGTGCTCGCCGCCCGACACGGGACAGGCCACGCCCACGGACACGTACAAGATCGGCAAGCTGGACATGGGCGAGGTCAGGGACTTCGTCCAGGAAGCCGAAGAACTCGGCGTCGACAGCCTGCTGTTCGGCATCTCCAACTACCTGCCCGACCCGCTGCCGGTGCTCGGCGCCCTCTCGCAGGTCACGGACCGCGTCAAGTTCATGCTGGCCTACCGCCCCGGCCTGATGTCACCGACCCTGTTCGCGCAGGTCGTCAACACCCTGTCCTGGATGACGGACGGGCGCATGTCCCTCAACATCGTCTCCGGCATCTCCCCGGCGGAGCAGGCCGGTTACGGCGATTTCCTCAGCCACGACGAGCGCTACGCCCGGTGCAACGAGTTCCTCGAGGTCATCCGCGGCCTCTGGGAGGGCGAGTCGCCCATGAGCTACGACGGGCAGCACTACACACTCAAGGACGCCTCGCTCGGCCTCGGCCACAAGGACGGCGGACGCCCGGAGATCTACATCAGCGGCGCCTCCGCCGTCGCCCAGCAGACGGCGATCGCCTCCGGCGACTGCTGGCTGCGCTACGGCGACACCCCCGAGGGCATGGCCCGGGCGAGCAAGCCGCTCCTCGACGCCGGCCGCCGCGTGGGCACCCGTATGCACGTGCTGTCCCGCGACACGCGTGAGGAGGCGATCGCGGAGCTCGCCAACCTCATGCGCAACCCGGACGAGGACCACACGGCGTGGATCCGCCAGTGGGTGAACACCACCGACTCCGAGGCGGTGAAGTCCTCGTACCAGCTCGCGGAAAGCGCCGAGGACGAGTGGCTCTCGCCCTACATCTGGACCGGGGCCGTTGCCTACCGCGGCGGTCCGGCGCTGTGCATCGTCGGCAGCCACGAGGAAGTCGCCCGCTACATCCACAGCTACAAGGCCGCGGGCATCAGCGAGTTCATCTTCTCCGGCTGGCCGACCCGTGACGAGATGCGGAACTTCTTCACCCACGTCGCTCCCCTGATCCGTCAGCTCGAGGAGCAGCAGGCATGAGCGGGCGGGAAGAGCGCGAACTGCTGCTCGTCGGCGTCGGGATCATGGGCCGCCCGTACGTGGCGGCCGCCCGCCGGTTGGGACTGCGGGTCCGCGGTATCGAGTCCCAGGACTGGGCCGCCGGCATCGAGGGCCTGGTCGACGCCGTCGAGGCGAGCCAGGGCCAGTACGGCTCGCTGGACGAGCTGTGGGCGGAGACCGCCCACGCGGCCGCCCTGCGCAGCCGCCCGGCCGGGATCTTCGGATTCACCGAGTGCCACGTCCTGGGCGCCGCGCTGGCCCAGGAGACCCACGGACTGCCCGGACCGTCCCTGGGGGCGGCCGTGGTCTCGCGGAACAAGGCACTGCAGCGCGGGCGCTTCCGCGCCCACGGGATCGGCCAGCCCGACTACCTCCTCACCAACGATCTGGCCGAGGCGGCCGAGTGGGCCAAAGCCCGCCTCCCCGTGGTGATCAAACCGCTGTCGTCGGCCGGCAGCGACGGCGTCGAACTCGTCGCCGACGCCGCCGCCTTCGACGCCGCCGCGTCACGACGTGCCTCGGAGCGGCCGCTGCTGGTGGAGACCGCCGCCGAGGGCCCCGAATACAGCTGGGAGGCCCTGGTCCGCGACGGCGAGGTCTGGTTCGCGAACCTGACCGCCAAGACCACCACGGGCGCCCCCAACTTCGTCGAACTGGAGCACCGGGCGGCGGTGTCCCTGCCGCCCGCCGAGGCCCAGCAGGTCGCCGAACTGGGGCGGTCCGTCATCGCCGCCATCGGGATGCGCACCGGCATCGTGCACCTGGAGTTCCGGATGACGAGCACCGGCCCCTCGGTGATGGAGGTCGCGGTCCGCACACCCGGCGACTACATCATGGAACTGTGCTCCCTGGCGTACGGGATGGACTGGTTCGAGCTGGTGCTGCGGCTCGTCGTCGGTGACGAGCTGCCGCCGCCGCCCGAGGGCCCGGTGAAGTTCTCGGCCAGCCTCTTCGTGGTCTCCGACCCCGGCGAGGTGATCGCCGTCGACGGTCTCGACGAGGTCCGCGCGCACCCCGCCGTCGTGGACGCCACCGCCAAGGTGAAGACCGGCGACACCGTCCAGCGGACCTCGTCCTCCCTGCAGCGCACCGGGTACGCGGTGCTCGCCGCGGACTCGCGCGAGGAACTGGAAGAAGCCATCGAGTTCGTCCGGCGAACCCTGTCGATCAAGACGGTTCCCGTGGCGACGGAGGAGTGACCATGCATATCGTCGTCGTCAACCGCTGGCCGCGGTTCACGCAAGGGCCGCGCTGGGACTTCTCGATGGGCCGCTTCGAGGACCTCATCGACCACGAGCGGCATCACGTCAGCTACGTCGTCGACGCGGTCGGCGCCACCGGCGTCCTCGCCGCCCCCGAGCGGATCGCGAGCATGGTCCGCATCGAGGACGTCAACGACTTCGAGGCGCTGCGCGACGCCGTCCGCAAGGTCGCGGACGAGGTCGGCCCGGTCGACCGGCTGATCGCCGTCTCCGAGTTCACCCTCGGTATCGCGGCCGAGGTCCGCGAGGCACTCGACATCCCCGGGCCCCGCCCGGAAGACGTCGCGTCCTACCGGAACAAGCTGCGGATGAAGGAGCTCGTCGCCGAGGCGGGCGTCCGCGTGCCCCGCTTCGACGCCTGTGAGAGCGCCGAGACCGCACTGGAGTTCGCCCGCGCCACGGGGTACCCGCTGATCCTCAAGCCGGTGTCGGGAGCCGCGAGCATGGGCGTGCACCGGGTCGAGGACGAGGCCGCGCTCACCGCGCTGCTGTCGGAGGTCGACCTCGGCGACTACGAGCTGGAGGAGTTCGTCGAAGGCGCGATCTACCACGTCGACGGCTTCGCGGACGAGGACGCGGGTATCCCGTTCATGGCGGTGTCCCGCTACATCAACGACTGTCTGGCCTTCGAGGCCGGCGGGCAGCCCCTCGGTTCGGTCGTCGTCCAGGACTCCCCGCTGCGCAGCCGTGTGCACGACTTCGCCCGGCGCTGCGTGTCGGGTCTGGGCATGACCTCCATGCCGTTCCACCTGGAACTCTTCGTCACGCCCGACGGGGACCTGGTGTTCCTGGAGATCGCGGGCCGCATCGGCGGGGCCGAGGTGCCGTACCTCATGGACAAGCTCTTCGGGGTCAACCTCTTCGAGCTCTGGCTGGATGCCCTGTGCGAGGGCCGGGCGACGGTCCCGCCGCAGACGGGCGACCCGTCCGGCGGCTGGCTGATCATCCCGAAGCCCGCCGGACTGCCGGCCGAGGTCGTCTCGGTGACCTCCATGCGGGACAGCTTCGCCACGATCTGGCGGGAGTTGGTGCCCGCACCGGGCGAGGTGATGGAGCCCGGCGGCAGCTACGACGCGGTGCACAGCGGGCGGTTCATCTTCACCGGCGACGAAGCCGCCGTCGAGGAGGACATCCGGAAGATCATCGCCGGATTCCACATCGAGACCGTTCCGGTGACGCGGTGAGGGGCCTCGCGCCGGGCCGATCCCGGCCGAGCACAAAGGATGGAACGAGCTTATGACCACACGATCCAAGCTGCACCAGCGGCTCTTCGCCGGCGGTGTGCTGCTCAGCGTCGTTGCCGAGCAAATGGTGCTGTTCGCCCTCCCGCTGCTCATCTTCCAGGACACCAAGGAGGTGTCGGCCCTCGGCCTCGCCTACGCGATCGAGTGGCTCCCGGCCCTCCTCGCCTACCCCTTCGCCGGCCTCCTCGCCGACCGTGACGGCGGGGCGCGGCTGTTCTCCGTCGTCACGACCAGCCGGGCCGTCGTCCTCTGCGGCGCCCTCGTCGGCTGCCTGGCCGCGCCCTCACTGCTGACGCCCATCCTGATGACGGCCGCGCCCCTGCTCTCCGTTCTGATGGCGCCGGTGCGCATGTCCGTGGAGAAGGTCGTCCCTCAGCTGGCGAAGGACACCGAACTGGCCAAGATCCAGGGCCTGGTGCAGAGCATGGAGGTCTCGGCGATGGCCGTCGGCCCCGCCCTGGCGATGCTGGGCGCGGCCTTCATCGACAAGGTCTGGCTGCTCGGCGCCGCCGCGGCGGTCTTCGCCGTCGCCGCTGCCTGCTGGCTGCCGCTGCCGCGCGGGCCGCGCACCCCCAGCACCGGCGGAGCCGCGGAGATCGTCGCCGAACTCCGGCTGGGCTGGTCCCTGCTGGTCCGCAGCAGGCCGCTGGTCCTGCTGGCCTCGCTCAACTTCTCGATCAACCTGGTCTTCGCCGTGGTGCTCGCCGCCAACGCCGCACTCGTCACGGGTGTGTTCGGCGCCCCGGAGTCGTCGTTCGCCCTGCTGAACATCTGTATCGGCGTACTGGGCATCGTGAACCTCCTGGCCATCCCGCTCCTGCTCCGGTACGTCGACGTGCGGATGCTCGGGATCTTCGGCCTCGCCCTGCTCTGCTCCTGTCTGCTGCTCATCGGCTTCGCCTCCTCCATGCTGCTGTACGGACCGGCGTTCGTGGCGGCCATGGTCGGAGTGACGTATTTCAACGTCTTCAACCGCACGCAGCGCATCCAGGTCCTGCCCCAGGAACACCTCGGAAAGGTGATGGGGCCGTTCTATCTGCTCAACATGCTGGCCATGCCCCTCGCGGGACTTCTGGTGGCCGGCTCCGGTTCCGGCCTGGGACCGCAAAAACTCGTCCTGATACTGGCCGTGGCGCTCACCGCTTTCGGTGCGTTCATTCTGCCGCTGACGATCCGGGCTTTCGGCCGGGCGATCGCCGCGCGTGAGGCGACTCTCGTGCCCGCGACCGTGGAATAGCCGCCACCGATAAGGAGCGGCGGCTCCTACAAACAACACCACCATGGGCCGTTGGTTTCTTCGGCCTGCCCGAAAATCTTCACGAGCTGTTCCGCGAAGGGACTTGATGGACGTCGGTTTGGCACGCTTCAGTGAACTCTTCGGCTCGTTCCCGACCCCGATCGCGATCGTGACGGCGACGGACGGAAAGGGTGAGCCGTACGGTTTCACCAGCAACGCCGTCTGCTCCGTGTCGGCTGCGGCGTCGACGCTGCTGGTCTCCATCGGCAAGGAGTCCCGCACCCTGCCGGCGATCCTCTCGTCGCAGGCGTTCGCGGTGAACTTCCTCTCCTCGTCCGGGCGCGAGGCCTCGAAGGTCTTCGCGAGCAAGGCCACGGACAAGTTCGCGCACGTTGAATGGCGCCCCTCGACCATTTCCGAAGGTGCGCCGCTGCTTTTCGATGTCGCACTCGGTCTTGCAGAATGCAGGGTTGAAAATGCGATCGAAGTGAGCGACCATTGGCTTGTCATTGGCCGGGTGGAAGGTGCTGCCGTCTTCCCCCGTGAGCCACTTCTCTACCGTCGGGGCGACTACGGTGTCTGGTCGCCGCTGAACGAGTTCTCCACTCTCTAGAGTGATATTCGGGACCGAATGACTCGGTTCGCCCGCCAGCTACTCCCGAAAACATCTCGACTTTCTCCTGCTCAAAGCAGGAAACGGAAGGATTTTGCATGGATATCGGGGCCGTGGACCACGTCGAGTTCTACGTCGGAGATGCCCAGCAGTCCGCGTTCTACCTCTGCACCGCTTTCGGCTTCCGCATTTGCGGCCAGGCCGGTCCCGAGACCGGGCAGGCCGACCACCGCTCGCTGCTGCTGCGCCAGGGCGGCATCGAGGTGGTCCTCACCTCCGCCCTCAACCCCTCCCACCCGGCCGCGTCCTACGTGATGCAGCACGGTGACGGTGTCGCCAACATCGCATTCGAGGTCAGCGACGCCGCCAAGGCCTTCGAGCTGGCCGTCGAGCGGGGCGCCACCGCCGTCGAACAGCCCACCGTCCACAGCAAGGACGGCACCGAGGTGGTCACCGCCGCGGTTCTGGGCTTCGGCGACGTGACCCACCGGTTCGTTCAGCGCACCGGCGACCGCGAGCAGTTCCTGCCCGGCGTGATGGACATGATCGCCGCCGACCCCGAGGCGGGCGAGGAGCTGCTCAGCACCGTGGACCACGCGGCGATCTGCCTGCCCGCCGGCCGGCTGCGCCCGACGGTCGAGTTCTACGAGAAGGTCTTCGGCTTCTCGCAGATCTTCGAGGAGTTCATCGAGGTCGGCACCCAGGCCATGGACTCCAAGGTCGTCCAGAGCCCGTCCGGCAAAGTGACCTTCACCCTGATCGAGCCGGTCACCGACCGCGAGCCCGGCCAGATCGACACCTTCCTGGCCCGCCACGGCGGTGCCGGCGTGCAGCATCTGGCGCTGCTCTGCGACGACATCGTGGGCACCGTGCAGACCCTGGAGAAGCGGGGCGTCAACTTCCTGCAGACACCGGGTTCCTACTACGAACAGCTCCAGGAGCGCTTCGAGCGCTCGAACCTTCAGGTCGAGGACCTGCGCCGGACCAACGTCCTGATCGACGAGGACCACTGGGGCCAGGTGTTCCAGATCTTCACCCAGTCCCAGCACGTACGGAAGACGTACTTCTGGGAGGTCATCGACCGGCACGGCGCCCGCACCTTCGGCAGCGGCAACATCAAGGCGCTCTACGAGGCGGTCGCCCGCGAGAAGGCCGTCTCCTGACCCGGCTCAGCGCGCCGTCCCTGCACCGAACCACGTACCTGTTAGGAAGCACATGACCATCGAGGACACCCGGAACTTCACCCTTACCGACGAGGAGCGCGCGCTGCTCCCGACCGACGAGGACGTCGTCTTCTACGCCGAGCACGGCTGGTACCTGTCGAAGAAGCTGTTCACCGACGACGAGATCGAGCAGCTGGAGGCCGCCAGCGAGCGCTTCTACGCCGGCCACCGCGACCGCACGCTGCCGGTGCGCCCGCCCAAGCTGGCCTACTGGGAGCCGGACAAGGGCGATGTCCAGCGGCACAACGACTACATCCACTACGAGGACGACACCATTGGCCGCATCCTGCGCAAGCCGCTGCTGGGCGCCGTCGCCGCGCGCCTGGCCGAGGCCGAGCAGATACGTGTCTTCCAGTCGACGCTCATCTACAAGCCGCCGGTGGCGCAGGAGCAGTCGAACATCGTGCCCTGGCACTTCGACCGCCACTACTGGTCCACCTCGACCTCCGAGCGGATGCTGACCGCGTTCATCCCCTTCCACGACTGCGGTGAGGAGATGGGCACCATCACGATGGTCGACGGCAGCCACCTGTGGAAGGAGACGGCCGACAACGACACCACCTCCCTGCACTTCGCCGAGCGCGACCGCTCCGAGCTGGACCAGATGCTGGAGGACAACGCGGCCTTCAACGGCGTCGAGGTCAAGAAGATCCCCGTCTTCATCCCCAAGGGCCACGTCAACTTCCACCACTGCCGCACCTACCACGGCAGCGGTGCGAACGTCAGCGACCGCCCGCGCCGCGCGATCTCCTTCCACCTCCAGGACGGCGAGAACCGCTACCGCGACTTCTTCCGCTCGGACGGCACGCAGGTCCACTACAACCACGACGCGCTCGTGCGGCGTACCGCCGAGGGCACTCCCGACTACAGCGACCCCGAGTACCTGCCCCTGCTGTGGAGCCACCATTGATGCGCAGTGCCGCAGTGGTCGGAACGGGCCTGATCGGTACCTCGATCGCCCTGGCCCTTCGGGGCCGGGGCGTGACCACCTACCTGATCGACGCGAACCCGGAGACGGCGCGCACCGCCGAGGACCTCGGGGCCGGAATCGCGGCGACACCGCGAGGACCGGTCGATCTGGCGATCATCGCGGTACCTCCGCGGTACGTCGCAGCAGCCCTGAAGGAACACCAACTGGGTCAGCTGGCGCACGACTTCACGGACGCCGCCAGCATCAAGGAACTGCCCCAGCGGGAAGCGGACCAGGCCGGCTGCGACCTGACCCGCTTCGTCGGCGGGCACCCCATGGGCGGCCGGGAGCAGTCGGGCCCGCTCGCCGCCCGCGACGATCTGTTCCACGGACGGCCCTGGGTGCTCACACCCTCCGTGCACACCCGGGCGCAGACCGTCGAACGCGCCCGGAGCCTGGCCGAGTTGTGCGGCGGCCGGCCCGTCGTGATGGCCCACGCCGAGCACGACCGCGCGGTGGCGCTCACCTCGCACGCCCCGCACCTGGTGTCGAGCCTGATAGCGGGGCAGTTGCTGCGCGGGGAGCCGTCCCAGCTGGGGCTCGCCGGACAGGGACTGCAGGACATCACCCGCCTCGCCGCGGGCGGTGCCGACCTGTGGACGGACATCCTCGGCTCCAACGCCGTGGCCGTCGCCGACGTCCTCTCCGGTTTCGCCCGGGATCTGCACCAGGTGGTCGACGCCCTGCACGGCCTGGGCACCGCCGACGAGCCGGAACAGCAGCGCCTCTACACGGACCGGCTCACCACCGCCCTGGTCCGCGGTGTACAGGGCCGGGCCCGGATCCCCACCCGCACCACGGCCCCCACACTGAGCACGGCCTACGCGGCCGCGCCGAGAGGAGTCTGAGCGGTGACCCAAGTAGCCCCGCCCCTCCCGCAGGGCCTGGCGCTCGACGAGCTGCACGGATCGCTCAGCGACCCGGTCCTCGACGCCATGAATTTCCTCAACGAGGTCGTCGGCCGCTTCCCCCAGGCCATCTCCTTCGCGCCCGGCCGGCCCACGGAGGGCGCTTTCGAGCCCCATGACCTCACGCGCCACCTGCGCACCTACATCAGCCACCTGGAAGACACCCTGGGCTGGTCGGCCGACCGGGTGCGGACCCAGCTGTTCCAGTACGGCCGCACCAACGGGATCATCCACGAGCTGATCGCCCGGACGGTCGCCAACGACGAAGGCATCGAGGTACCCCCTGAAGCCGTCGTGGTGACGACCGGCTGCCAGGAAGGCATGCTCCTCGTCCTGCGGGCGCTGTTCGCCGCTCCCGAGGACACGCTTCTGGTCAGCTCACCGTGCTACGTGGGCATCACCGGTGTGGCCCGGCTCCTGGGCATCCGCGTGCGGCCCGTGCCCGAGGGCCCCGCCGGTCCTGACCCGGAGGCCGTGGGGGCGGCCGTGCGCGCCGCCAGGGAAGCCGGTGAACGCCCTCGCGCCTTCTACGTCGTTCCGGACTTCGCCAACCCGTCCGGCACCAGCATGAGCGTCCCGGACCGCGAGCGCCTGCTGCGGACGGCCCAGGAGGAGGATCTGCTCGTCCTGGAGGACGACCCCTACGGCTTCTTCGTACGCACGGGCTCGCCCCGCCCCACGCTCAAGGCCCTCGACACGGGCCGTCGCGTGGTGCACCTCGGTTCCTTCGCGAAGACGGCGCTGCCCGGAGCCCGGGTGGGCTACGTCATCGCCGACCAGGAGGTCATCGGCCCGGGCGGCCGGCGCTCGCTGCTCGCCGACGAGCTGTCCAAGATCAAAAGCATGACCACCGTCAACACGTCGGCCGTCAGCCAGGCCGTCATCGGCGGACTGCTCATCGAGAGCGACTGCAGACTGCGCGAGGCGAACGCCGGGGCCATCGCGTACTACCGCAGGAACATGGACCTGCTCCTCGGCGAGCTGGAGCGGCACTTCCCCGCGGAGCGCCGGGCCGAGCTCGGCATCTCCTGGAACCGCCCGGACGGCGGCTTCTTCACCGTCGTCAGCGTGCCCTTCGCCGCCGACCACAAGGCCCTGGAGCTGTCCGCGCACACCTACGGTGTGCTGTGGACTCCGATGAGCGACTTCCACCTGGACGGCGGCGGCACCCACCAACTGCGCCTGTCCTGCAGCGCGCAGGACCCGGAGGCCATCATCGAGGGCATGGCCAGACTGGCCGCCTTCATCACCGCGCGGAGCACCGGCACCACCGCCTGACGGCCGGTGCCCCGCACCCCTTGACCAGTACGGCGAACGGAGGACATGTGGTGCTGGCGTTGCGCGAGTACGAGGCAGCGGCCAAGGAGCGGCTGCCGCCGCCGGTGTGGGACTTCTTCGAGGGCGGCAGCGGCACCGAGTCGATGCTGACGGCCGGACGGGAGGCTCTGGACCGGATCCGGCTGCGGCCGCGCTGTCTCGTCGACGTCTCCCACTGCGACCCCCGCACCGAGCTGCTCGGGACGGACCTCGCCGCCCCCCTGGGCATCGCCCCCATGGCGTACCACCGACTCGCCCACCCGGAGGGGGAGGTGGCGACGGCGAGAGCGGCGGGTGAGACCGGCGCCCTGTTCACGGTGAGCATGTTCGCGAGCCGGACGCTGGAGGACATCGCCGCCGCGGCCACCGGCCCGCTGTGGTTGCAGCTGTACTGGCTCAAGCGCCGCGAGCTTCTGGTGGACCTGACCCGCCGCGCCGAGGCCGCCGGTTACCGTGCGCTGGTCCTCACGGTCGACGCGCCCAGGGTGGCGTTCCGTCCCCGTGACGCCGCCAACGGGTTCGCGGTGCCCCCGGGCATCCGGGCGGTCAATGTGGACCCCGACGTGATGGCCGCGTCACACGGCGGCCGGGACGGGGAGTCGGCCATCGCCCGGCACTCGAAGGAGCAGTTCGACGCCTCGATCACCTGGGAGGACCTCGCCTGGCTGCGCGAAGTGACCTCCTTGCCTCTGGTGCTGAAAGGCGTGCTCACCGGTGAGGACGCCGAACTGGCCGTCAAGCACGGCGTCTCGGGGCTGGTCGTCTCCAACCACGGCGGCCGCCAGCTGGACTTCTCCCGCAACGCCCTCGACGCTCTCGCCGAGATCGTGGACGCCGTCTCCGGACGGTGCGCGGTCGTCCTCGACGGCGGTGTCCGGCACGGCGCCGACATCGCCAAGGCCCTGTGCCTGGGCGCGGACGCGGTGATGGTCGGACGCCCGGCCCTGTGGGGGCTCGCCCACTCCGGGGCGCAGGGCGTCGCGGACGTACTGAGGCTGCTCATGGGTGAGTTCGAGGAGGTCATGGCCCTGATGGGGGCACCCTCCGTGGCCGGCTTCGACCGGTCCGGGGTCGTTCTTCCCGGATGTGCCCACGTCTCCGCCTGACGCCGCGCGTCCACACGGACGCCGAAAGGCTCCCTCGGCCCGCACCGCACAGGACGCGGCGCGGACCGAGGGGGCCTTTCCGTACGGTTGCCGGAAGCGCGCTGTCAGCCGAGCTGCCCGGCCGGCCGCATGGTGATGTGGTTGATGTCCACGCCCGCGGGCTGGTCGAGGGCGAAGACGATCGTCTGCGCGATCTGCTCGGGGGTCATCGACGGCGCCGCCTCGGGAGTGCCGCCCCGCTTGTCCCAGAACGGGGTGTCCACCACACCGGGGGCGATGACGGTCACGCCGACTCCGTCCTTGCCGACCAGCAGCCGGGTGTTCTCGGCCAGCGCGTGCGCGGCCCACTTGGTGACCGAGTACAGGTTGCCGGGCGTGTTGCGCACCCCGGCGACCGAACCGATGATCACGATCCGGCCCTTGGACTCCCTGACGTGCGGCAGGGTCTCGCGTACGAGCAGGGCCGGGCCGAGGACGTTGGTGAGGACCATGGCGCGCATGTCCTCGGGGGCGTGGCTCTCCAGATTGCCGGGGAGCGAGAAGCCGGCGTTGGCGATGACGTTGTCCAGCCGTCCCCACGCGTCCACGACGTGGCGCACGGCGGACGCGACGTGGTGCTCGTCGGCGGCGTCGCCGGTGATCGTCAGCAGTCGCTCGCCCGCTCCGGCCGAAGCGGCGAAGGCGGCCAGTTTCTCCGCGTCACGTCCGGTGACGGCCACGTGATGGCCCTGCTCGAGCAGGGCGCTGGCGGTGGCGGCGCCGATTCCGGTCGAGCCACCGGTGATCAGCGTGACGGGTTCCATGCCGGTCTCCTCAGTGATGTGGTCACCGGGGCCTCGAGGGCGCCGACGTCGATGAGCGCGAGGTCGACCGACTCAGGGCTGCCGCCGGTGCTCCAGAACGCCTGCACTATACCCAGAGGTTGGCCCGCCGGGCCGGTACACCGTCGCTGACCGGCCACGATGCCGTGGTGTGCGTCGTGTGCCCCACGCCTTCGAACTGCTCCACGCGCAGCGGTCCTTGCCCCGGTTCCCGTGGGACAGGGCGTGCCCCATCAGGGAGTGGGCGGTCGGTTCCCTCATGTCCGAATCCCGGCGGTCGCGTCGCTCAACGCGTCCCAGCATCACGGCCCCTGAGGTCGTGTCGATGCCCCGCGCCCCGGCTGCTCAGCGGGGTCGCGCCAGGCGTTCCTGGAGTCGGGCGTGGCGGAACTGGTACACCGGGCCGGTCGCCCGCAGCAGGTTGCGGCGGCGTGCGTCCTCCAAGAAGGCCATCAGGTGCACCGGGGTGCCCTCGCGGGTGGAGAGCTGCAGAGCGGTGGCGGCGGTGGCGACGGCCGTGTTGCAGACCGGGCCGGCCATGACCGCCGTCAGCAGCGCACCCGAGAACGCGGCCAGCGCGCCCAGAGGGGCGCCCAGGAACCAGGCCACGAGAGGACCGGCCAGCAGCCCCACCGCGACCCCGGTCAACAGGCCGAGGACGAGCCGTAACCCGAGGTGGTGCCGCCACACATCCCTGGGGCCGACCGAACGGGTGTCCTGGAGGGGTGGGCGGTTGTAGTGCTCCCGTACGTCGTCGTACCAGGAGCCGGCTCCGACGGACAGGAACGGCACACCCGCCACGATCTGGTGGCCGCGGCCCGTCACCAGCACCCCGGTGTAGCCGAGCGGCAGTGTGGTGAGGAAGCACAGCCACGCGGGTGGCGTATTGCCGCCCGGCAGCAGGGGGGCGCTCAGTGTCGCAGCGGTGCCCAGGGCCAGCCACTCCACGATGCCCGAGACGATCGCTCCCGGAGTGAAGATGTCCCGCCAGCCGGCACTCTGCAACGGTTGCGGATCACTGAGTTCCGCGAAGCGGTCGCCGGCAGCCCATCCGCCGAGGAGTGCGCCCGGGACCGCGAGCAGCACGGTGGTCAGGGTGGGGGAGAGGAGCCACGTCATGGCGAAGGTGGGCACCCCGCACACCACGGTGACCAGTGCCCACATGGCGAGCCGTCTGGGCCGGACGGCGGCCCACCCCGTGATGTGCCACCACCGCAGGTCCCGTTCCCCGTCGTCGGTGAGGCGCCGCGCGACGAACCGCAGGGTCCGCTCCGCCGTCTCGGGGGACCAGCGGGGGGCAGGGGTGCCTGGCCGTGGCGTGTAGGCGGCGGTGACGGCGTGGTCCAGCAGGTGGTTCTCGACTTCGGTGGACGTGTCGAAGCGGGCGCTGTCGAGGAGTTCGTCCACCGGGCCGTCGTCGGCGTAGACGTCGCGTACCAGGGTGACCGTCAGTGGCGTGCCGAGAGCGCGGGCCACCGCGCTGTCCGGGGCGTGCAGCAGCCGGTCGGTGAGGGCCCGCCACGCGGCCGGCGCCGGGTCTGCCACCTGGTCGAGCAGGTAGGTGGCGGCTTCGGCCGGCTCGACGGGCCGGATCTCCAGTGCCGCGGCGCTGCCCAGCCGGGCGCACCTCTTCGCGGTCAGCACGGCCTCCAGTGCCCGGGAGACCAGCACCAGCCGGCACGGAGCCTGGGCCAGCGCGGTCACCATCGCGCCCCGCAGCTTGTTGCCGGCCACCTCGTCGAGCCCGTCCAGGAACAGGGCCACCCGTCCCGACTCCAGGAGGTGCCGGGCCCGCCCGCGCCCGCCCCGCCCGGCGAACAGCGTGTACTCCCGGGACAGTCGTTGCGCCGCCCAGTCGGTCGGCTTCTCCCGGGCCGGGTCCCAGCCGTCGAGTGTCAGCAGCACCGGCACCGGCACGCGCGCCCGCTCCTTCGCACTGAGATCCGGCCGGGCGCGGTGGCGCAGCGCGGCCAGCAGCAGGAGCACCGCGGTGGCCGTCTTGCCCACCGCCGGCGCGCCCACCAGAAGCAGCCGGCCCGAAGCCAACCCGCCGTACACAGCGTGCAGTTCGTCCACCCCGCCACCGGCCCGCAACTGCTCCGGGGTCACCGCCGCCAGGCCCGGCAGCGGCTCGAACCGGGCCCACCGGCCCTTGGCGGTCGCCGCACCGACGGGGCCGGACAGGTTCCGGCCGGTCACCTGCCAGCGCGGCGGCAGCGGCGGCGGCTCCAGCAGCCGCCGCATACCGGCCTCCTCCTGCCACTGCGTCCACACGGCGCGGGCCAGTTCGTCGGCCGAGGCGTCCAGTGGGGACGGGGGTTCGGAGCCGTGATGGTGATGAACGTTCTGCGTGCTGCCGGCGCCGGTCTGCACGGCTACCGGCCCGTGGAAGGTGTTGCCGTGCACCCCGTCCGGCCCGGCACCGGATGTGCTCATCCCGCCGTCCCGAAGCGGATCTCCTGGGTACTGTGCGCGCCTGTCTGGAAGGCGACCGGCCCGTGGAAGGTGTTCCCGGACACCGCCCCGCCGGTCTCCTCACCCCCGCTGCGCGCCCGCAGCGCGTCGAGCCCGGTCATCAACTCCTCCCGCTCCGCCGCCGCCAGACTGTCCAGCAGCGCGGCGAACTCTGCGCGCCACGACTCTGCCTGCGTCTCGCGCTGCCGCTCCCGCTCCTCCTCGTCCGCGCTCGCCGCCAGCGCGGCCGCGGTGCGGTCCAGCCGCTCCAGCGCCCCATCTTCCCGGTCCGGGTCACCGCGACCGATGAGCCGGGCGCACCGTGTGCGGAACGAGACCCACAGGTCCGACCCGGCGGCCTCCACCACCGCGACGCCCCCTGCCGCCGCGGCAGCCGTCATCACTTCGTCAAGCATGGCCAAGCCCCCCAGTCCAGCCTTCACGTCCTGAACATCCTGAATCAGGACAGGGACCCTAGCGCTGCGCGCAGGCGAGCCAGACGGTTTTCCCGATTCCCGGACGCACCTGCTGCGGGATCGCCGGCCAGCAGTGCAAGAACGGTCGAAGGAGACCCGTAGCGGGGGCGAACGAACAGCGGAAGCGTTCCGCAGACGTGCGCCGAAGCCCGAAGCGAGGGTGGTGACCAGAACAGGACAGTCAAGCGGAACACCGGCGTCATCCGGCAGCCGGCGGGCGATCGGTATGCGTTCCTGTCTCGTGCGCGGTCGAGGACAAGCATTGGGTGGCCCTGGGCGACTCCTAGACCGCCGGCGTCATCCGGGCCGCGGGCAACGCCTTCGAAGTCCCATGCGACGGCTGCGAGCGTTCGAACTGACCAACGTCAGTTGCGGCGCCGCCACCATCGACAACGTCACCGACACCCGCCAGGACCCGATCGGCCGGCACATGCCGCCCATCTCCGAGGACCCCGACTACCCCTTCCCTGCGGTGCCGCCCCAGTCCGAGGCCGTGAGCTCCGACACCGACGTCATCACCGTCGGCGTGGGCGGGAACACCCTGGGCTTCGCCGGCATCCTGGCCGAGTGCCCCCAGCTGGGTGGCGAGAGCGGCGGCAAGGGCACCCCGTGCAAGGACGCCCTGGGCGACGGCATCCTCGCCCGGCTGAAGACCGTGCGCCAGGACTACGACCGGATGCTCGAAGTGCTCCACGAGCGCGCCCCACACGCCAAGATCCTGGCCGTCGGCTATCCCGCGATCATCCCGGGCGACGCCTCCAGCTGCAGCTTCGGCGACCTGACCCAGTTCGGCACCATCACCCAGGGCGACCTCGACTGGCTGCGGGATGACGTCCTGGAACCGCTCGACAAGGCCATCAGCGACTCCACCGGCACCCAGGACGCCGCCGACTTCGTCGACCTGTACGACTCCACCAGGCCCCACAGCGTCTGCGACGACCGCAAGTGGGTCGAGGGCTTCGTCACCCTCCCCGACCAGCTGTCCTTCGTCCACCCCAACGCCCTCGGCCACCGCAACGCCGCCGACCACGTCGAAGAGGCGATGCTGAACACTCTGGGCTGAGCCCCCCGGCGACCCCGCAGCGAACCGGCCCCCGGCCCCAGCCGGAGGCCGGCTTCCCCCGGTGAAGGCACGATCCGCTCTGCCGAGCGAGTTGCCCGCCATGAGAGACCGGGCCCGCCCGAGGGCAGGGCGGACGCGGGCCGAAGCGGCCCTTCCGGGGCTGGGTGTCCGGCGGAGAGAACGTCTCGACGGGCGCGTCCACGCTGCCGGCGCTGCCGCGTCACCGGTTGCTAAACCGTCGGCGGCGGAATGTCACTGCTTCGAGGTAAGCAACTCGTTCCCCTGGTGGCGGCGGACGCTTCAGCGGCTAACTTGCTGGTCATGGAGGGGTCTTCGTGTCTCTCCGTTCGTCGCCCACACCTCCCTGTCTCTCCCGGTCGGTGCACCCCTGTGTGCCGACCGGCCCCGTCGCGCAAGGAGAAGCCGCCTTCGATGACCGTCGACACCAGTCCGGAGACTCGACACTCGGCCACGCAGCAGTCCCTGAGTACCGCCGCCGCCCGCAACCTCGCGACGACCACCAAGTCCCTGCCGCAGATGCAGGAGATCACCTCCCGGTGGCTGCTGCGGATGCTGCCCTGGGTCGAGACCAAGGGCGGCGCCTATCGGGTCAACCGGCGGCTGCGCCACACCGTCGGTGACGGGCGTATCGACTTCGTGCAGGAGGGCGCCGCAGTCCGCGTGATCCCGCGTGAGCTGGGTGAACTGGCTCTGCTGCGCGGGTTCGAGGATCTCGACGTCCTGACCGCCCTGGCGGACCGCTGCACGCAGCACGACTTCGCGGCCGGCGATGTCCTCGCCGGCCGCGGCCGGCCCGCTGACCGGATCCACCTGATCGCTCACGGCCGTATCGTCCAGACCTCCGAAGGGACGTACGGTGGGGACACCGTCGTCGCCGTGCTCGCCGACGGTGAGCACTTCGGTGGAAGCGCCGCTCTGCTGGACCCCGACGCCCGTCACGACTGCACCTACACCGCACAGACCGCAGGCACACTGCTCACGCTCTCCCAGGCCGACTTCGCCGCCGTGCAGGCTGCCGCACCCCGCCTGCGGAGCCATGTCGACGGGTACCGCTCCCGCAGCCGGCAGCGGCAGAACAAGCACGGTGAGGCGGAGATCGCGGTGTCGGCCGGCCATGTCGGCGAGGCCGACCTGCCCGGCACGTTCGTCGACTACGAGCTGAAGCCCCGCGAGTACGAACTCTCCGTCGCCCAGACCGTCCTGAAGATCCACACCCGGGTCGCCGACCTCTACAACGGGCCGATGAACCAGACGGAGCAACAAGTGCGGTTGACCGTCGAGGCGTTGCGTGAGCGCCAGGAGTACGAACTGGTCAACAACCGTGACTTCGGACTGCTGCACAACGCCGACTTCAAGCAGCGCATCCAGCCCCGGTCCGGCCCACCGACGCCGGACGACATGGACGATCTGCTCTGCCGCCGGCGCGGCACCAGATTCTTCCTCGCCCATCCGCGGACCATCGCCGCCATCGGACGAGGCTTCAACGCCTGCGGGCTCTACCCCGACCACGTGGACCTCGGCGGGCAGTCGGTCCCCGCTTGGCGCGGAGTCCCCCTCCTGCCCTGCAACAAAATCCCGATCAGCAAGGAACAGACCAGTTCCATCATCGCGATGCGCACGGGCGAGGACAGCCAGGGCGTCATCGGCCTACGGCAGACCGGACTGCCCGACGACTACGAGCCGGGCCTGTCCGTGCGCTTCGCGGGCATCAACGAGCAGGCGATCATCTCCTACCTCGTCACCACCTACTACTCCGCGGCGGTGCTGCTGCCCGACGCCCTGGGCGTGCTGGAGAACGTGCAGATCGCTCCCCGGCCGCACTGAGAAGCGGGGCGACGGGGCATGCCCCGCCCTCCGCCTCCCGGACGACGCAGCGTCCACCTCACCGCACAAGGAGCCGCCCATGCCCGATTCCGGGTCTCTCGGACCACCCCGCCACCCGACGACGCCGACCCCGACGGCACCGGACAGGGCCGGGCACACCACAGCCGTCCCGGTCGCCACCGCGGCGACCACTCCGGATCGTCCCGCCAGGCCCTCCGCCTCCGACTTCCTGGCGGCCTTGCACCCGCCCGTCGTGATGACCACCCCCGCACCCTCCGGGGCGGCCGCCTCCGCGCCGGTCGGCGAGGCCGAGGAGACGAGGTCAGCACTCCAGCGGATCCTGCGCGGACCGACCGGACCTGGCACGAGCGCCTCTAGGCTGACCAGGAGGCACGAGCCCCTGCTGCCGCGTGCGCAGCCCCCGGCGGAAGCAGCGCCCGCAGAGGGACAAGCCGTCCCCGGCCTCTACCACCACCCCGTTGCGGAGCCCGACCCCGTACTGGTCGAGGAGGTGAGCCGCCGGATCAAGCGCTGGGCCGAGGACGAGGTCAAGCTCTACCCCGAGGAGTGGGAGGGGCAGTTCGACGGCTTCTCCGTCGGCCGCTACATGGTCGGCTGCCATCCCGACGCCCCGACGATCGACCACCTCATGCTCGCCACCCGGCTGATGGTCGCGGAAAACGCCCTGGACGACTGCTACTGCGAGGATCACGGAGGATCACCTGTCGGTCTGGGCGGGCGCATTCTCCTGGCCCACACCGCGCTCGACCACCTCCACACCACCGCGGAGTACACACCGGCCTGGCACGAGTCGCTCACCTCGGACGCTCCCCGCCGGGCGTACCGCAGCGCCATGGACTACTTCGTCGGCGCCGCAACACCCTCTCAGGCCGACCGCTACCGGCACGACATGGCCCGGCTGCACATGGGCTACCTCGCCGAAGCGGCCTGGGCCGAAGCGGATCACGTCCCGGAGGTGTGGGAGTACCTGGCGATGCGCCAGTTCAACAACTTCCGGCCCTGCCCCACGATCACCGACACCGTCGGCGGTTACGAACTGCCCGCCGACCTGCACGCCAGACCCGACATGCAGCGGGTCATCACCCTGGCCGGCAACGCCACCACCATCGTCAACGACCTCTACTCGTACACCAAGGAACTCAACAGCCCGGGCCGGCACCTCAATCTGCCGGTGGTCATCGCGGAACGCGAGCATCTCTCGCACCGCGACGCCTACCTGAAGGCCGTCGACATCCACAACGAACTCATGCACGCCTTCGAGGCCGCCGCGGCCGACCTCGCCGAAGCCTGCCCCGTGCCGGCCGTACTGCGCTTCCTGCGGGGTGTGGCCGCGTGGGTCGACGGCAACCACGACTGGCACCGCACCAACACCTACCGCTACAGCCTGCCCGACTTCTGGTAAGGAACGAACATCTGTGACGACTGAAACGACTGCCGCCGCCACCGCGAAGATCCCGGCTCCGGCCACGCCGTACCAGAGGGACATCGCCCGGTACTGGAACAACGAGGCGCGACCGGTCAACCTCCGCCTCGGTGACGTCGACGGTCTGTACCACCACCACTACGGCATCGGAGCCGTCGACCACGACGCACTCGGCGACCCGGAGCACAGTGAGCACGAGAAGAAGCTCATCGCGGAGCTGCACCGACTGGAGTCCGCCCAGGCGGAGTTCCTCCTGCGGCACCTCGGCCCCGTCCAGCCCGGCGACACCCTCGTCGACGCCGGTTGCGGGCGCGGCGGAACCATGGTGATGGCCCATCACCGCTTCGGCTGCAAGGTCGAAGGCGTCACGCTGTCCGCCACCCAGGCCGACTTCGGCAACCAGCGCGCGCGGGAACTGGGCATCGCCGGCCACGTCCGCTCCCGCGTGTGCAACATGCTCGACACCCCCTTCGACAAAGGCGGCATCACCGCCTCGTGGAACAACGAGTCGACCATGTACGTCGACCTGCACGACCTGTTCGCCGAGCACTCCCGCTTCCTGAAGGTGGGCGGCCGGTACGTGACGATCACCGGCTGCTGGAACCCGCGCTACGGCCAGCCGTCGAAGTGGGTTTCGCAGATCAACGCCCACTTCGAGTGCAACATCCACTCCCGCCGCGAGTACCTGCGGGCGATGGCCGACAACCGGCTGGTCCCGCAGACCGTCGTCGACCTCACCCCCGAGACCCTGCCGTACTGGGAGCTGAGGGCGACCTCATCGCTGGTCACAGGGATCGAGGAGGCGTTCATCGAATCGTACCGGGACGGCTCCTTCCAGTACGTCCTGATCGCGGCGGACCGCGTGTGACAGGGCCCCTGCGGCGGCGTATCGAAAGCTGCCGCAGGGGTTCGTGGGCCGGTCCTGGGCGGTCACCGAGTGCCAGGTGGGACGCGTCCGCCCAGCGGACGGGTTCCACCTGGCGGCGCCGAGGCGCGCTCGGCACTCGGGCACTTCGGCCGAGGTCGCCTCCAACGACACAGACCCTGCCTGGAGCCCTCATTCGCCCCCTGACCGGCAGGAGCGTTGCCCCTGCATGTTCACGGCTCGCAGTCGGGGTCGAGGCAGACGGATGCGGAAGCTCGACCTGGTTCGCCGTGGCCGGAGGCAGCCGCTTATCGGAAGGCGGCGACGTGACGCTGAGCCCAGTCGGCGAAGGTGCGGGGCGTGCGGCCGAGGACCTGCTCGACGTCGGGGCTGATGCGCTGTTCGGCGGGTGTGGGCTCGCCGAGGATGGTCAGCGTGGTCTCGACCACGGGCTCGGGCATGAACTGCAGCATCTGCGCACGGGCCTCGTCGCGGGTCTGCTCGATGAACCGGACGGGTTCGCCGAGGGCGGCGGCAAGTGCCCCGGCCTGCTGACGGGGCGTGTGGAGTGCGGGCCCGGTCAGCTCGTAGATCTGTTCGGCGTGGCCGTCCTCGCGTAGGACTGCGGCGGCGACCTCGGCGATGTCGTCCGGGTCGACGGTCGGCAGGCCGATGTCGGCGAACGGCGCAGCGACGGTCCTTCGGGCGCGGACCGACTCGGCCCAGGCGTACGTGTTGGAGTTGAAGCCACCGGGCCGCAGGATCGTCCAGGCCACGCCTGATTGCCGGACGGCGTCCTCGATGGCACGTGCCGTACCCCCGTGGGAGGCCGACCGGGGGCGGGTCGCAACCCCCTGGGAGGACAGCAGGACGACCCGGCCGACGCCGCCGGCCTTGGCGACGTCGAGGATGCGCTGTGGGCTCAGCAGGTGCGCGCTGGGGCCGCCGTTCTGCAGGAACAGCGCGTCGGCTCCGTCGAACACGGGCCGAAGGCTCTCAGGATCGACCAGGTCCGCCCGTTTGTACTCGACGTTCTCCGGCACATCCGCGCCGGAGATCCCCCGGGATGTCGCCGTCACCTGCGCACCAGTTGCGGCGAGCGCCCGCACAAGCGACCGGCCGACGTTGCCGGTTGCCCCCGTCACCACGAACATGAACAACTCCCTCATCAACTCGACATGGTTGTCGCCGTCCTGCACGGCGGGATCGTCGCGGAGTGCTGCTCTCCGGACGACACGGGGACGCTAACACCGTCGATATAGTAGGTACCTAGAGGAAAGTGACTATCTCAAGGGGATGTTCATGGCCGGCAAAGCCGAGTGGGTGGCGGCTGCGGAGACCGACCCGGAGCTCGCCTGTCCGACCAGTGCGGTCGTGGACATCGTGTTCAGCCGGTGGACGACGCCGATCCTCTGGACTCTCCACAGGCATGGCCGACAACGGTTCGTCGAGCTGGAACGACGGATCGGCACGATCACACCGAAGGTACTGACCCAGCGACTGCGTCAGCTGGAACGTGACGGCATGGTCGTGCGTACGTACCACCCGGAGGTCCCCCCTCGGGTCGAGTACGAGATCAGCGAGCTGGGTCGCAGTCTGGCCCCACTCTTCGCTCACCTCGCCGAATGGGCTGCCGGCAACCTGGACAAGGTCGAGCAGGCCCGGCACGACTACGACACCGATCCGCACAAGTAGCGCCTCGGTGAGAGGGCTCGATCCGTGCCGAAGCTTCGCCGGACGGTGCCACACGCCTGAGAGGCGGGGTCCGCCATTCGGCGCGGAGTGGACGCACCGCGACGGCGGTCGGCTCCTCCACGGTGCGCGCGAGGAGCCGTCGGGGCTGAGGTCGACGACGACGCAGCCCCGGCCCACGGCAGACTCCGCGACGGCCCGGCGGCCGGCGTGAAGCCCCTCGACCGCTGGACCTACTGCCGAGCTGGCGGTTCCGCCGCTGAGGTCCCGGCGCACACACTCCCTCCGGCCAGCGCCGGCTGGTCCTGGCGGACGCCGTCGGAGGGAGCGCGGAGGTCGTTGCGGCCCTACGGGCACGTCGCGTTGCTGAAGGACGACGCCCCTGTCATCGCGCGCGGTCACGGGAGCGGGTCAGCTCGGCAGGGCCGCCAGCCGGAGGGTGAAGCATGCTCCTGGCCGTACGTCGGTGAGGGTGAGCGTCGCTTGGTGCCGGGCAGCGATCTCCTGGGCGATGGCCAGTCCCAGCCCGGCCCCGCCATGGTCGCGGTTGCGAGCCTCGTCCAGGCGGGTGAACCGCTCGAATACCCGCTGCTCGTGCTCGGCGGGTATCCCCGGGCCGTCGTCGCGGACCGTCAATACAACAGCCATGCTGGTCACAGGATCCTGGTCGTCCGTGGCACGGACCGTGATCTCGATGCGTTGCCGGGCATGTCGCAGAGCGTTGTCGAGGAGGTTGCGCAGGAGACGTTCGAGTTGCTGCGGGCTGCCGTGGACCGGCGCAGGTCCGTCGGCCTGGTAATGGAGCGTCAGGCCGTCTCTGAGACGGGGGGTGTAGTCCGTGGCCACGGTGTCGGCGAGAGCGGCCAGGTCGACGGCCGTGTGGGCAGCGGGGGCGGGGGTGCCGTCCAGCCGGGCCAGCAGCAGAAGGTCTTCCGCAAGGGCGTGCAAGCGTCGGGTCTGGCGGGCGGCGGTGGCCAAGGTGTCGGTCAGGTCGCTCTGTTCGGGATAGGTGAGCCCGACCTCCAAGCTGGTGAGCAGGGTGGTCAAGGGGCTGCGCAGTTCGTGCGAGGCGTCGGCGACGAAGCGGCGCTGGGCGGCGGCGGCGTCGTCGAGGCGTTGGAGGGTGGCGTTGATGGTGGCGGCCAGGGCGGCGATCTCGTCGCGGGTGTCGGGTATCTCAACGCGTTCACGGGGGTTGGTCGCGGTGACCTCGGCGGTGCGGCGGCGGATGGCTTCGACCGGGCGCAGGGCCCGGCGGGTGGCCAGGTAGGCGACGACTGCGACCAGCACGACGCACAGCGGCAGGCCGAGGAGGAGGAAGCGGTCGATGGCCGCGACGGCCTTCTCCGCGGAGGTGGGGGCGACGGCGACGTAGATGCGGATGCGGGTGCCGTCACGAGGAAGGAACGACCGGGGGTCGTGCGTCGCCCGGTCGGCCGACGAGGGTGCCGCGGGATCGAGAACGATGGTGTGGGCGATCACCGTCACGGTCTTGCCCGCCAGGGCGTTTCTGCGGAGCTCGGGGAACGCGGGCGGGTTGCGTGCGAATTCCTCCTTGCTGATCGTGCGGAAGCGGACGCTGTACTCCCGATGCGCGTCCGCCGGCTTGACCGGTCCTCGGCCCGGACCGCCCAGGGCGGGCCGGCGGTCCTCCAGGAAGGGGACCAGGTCACTGCTGGCGACCCGGTAGGCGCCCTGGTCCGGAACACCTTCCTTGGTCCGGCCTCCTCCGTCACCGGTGACCAGGGCCCAAGGCTGCTCCCAGACCACATCACTGTCGTCCCGCCCGGTCGCGGTGATCGTGCTGGTGATCGCTTGTGCCTGGACCCGGGCCACCTGCCGCGCGGCCTGTATCTCGCGCTGGTAGGTCTCTTCGCGCATCCACCAGCAGCCGGTGGTGAGGATGAGCGCGGTGGCCAGCGCCGCACCGAGGGCGGAGTGCGCCCGGACCGAACGGGGCCACAGACGCAGTCGCCTACCCGCCCAGGGCACGGTCGTCCACCAGGCGGTATCCGGTACCACGAACGGTCTGCAGGGACCGGCGGCCGAAGGGCTGATCGACCTTACGGCGAAGGGCGCTGATCCGGACCTCGACCAGGTTCGTGTTGTCGGGGTCGTCGGGCCAGGCCTGGTGCAGGATCTCCCCTTTGCTGACCGGCTCGCCCGGTCTCCTGGCGAGAACCTCGGCGAGGGCGAACTCGCGAGGGGTGAGCGGGATCATGACGCCGGCCCGGTGGCAGGTGCGGGCGGTCAGGTGCAGGACGAGATCCCCCACGGTGAGCGTGATCGGCTCCATGGCGTGAGGGCGGCGAAGCAGGGCCCGCAGCCGCGCGAGGAGCACCGGATAGGAGAAGGGTTTGGCGAGATAGTCGTCGGCCCCGGTGTCCAAGGCCTCGGTCTGGTCCCAGTCGCCGCCTTTGGCGGTCAGAACCAGGATCGGTGTGGTGATCTGGTCGCGTCGAAGGTGGGCGCAGACGCGGTAGCCGTTGAGGGTGGGCAGCATGAGATCGAGGATGATCGCCACGTAGTCACCCGTGCGGGCCATCCACAGACCTTCATCGCCGTCGTGGGCGACATCGACGGTGTAGCCCTCGGCGGACAGCCCGCGGCGCAGCGTCGCTGCCAGGTCGCGCTCATCCTCGATGACCAGAAGTCTCATCCGGCCAGATTGCCACAGGTGTTCCCGCACACCTGATCGGGCGGTCAGGTTCGGTCAGCGACGGGTCAGCATCCCTCCCGCAAGGTGAGCATCCCGCAGACGGCTGGAAAGGCTCGAGGATGCTCCTACCCACGGCGACCGACTCACCCGCACGTCCGGGCACGCGCAGGGCATGGGGAGGGAGGTTCCCTGCGCGTCGGATGCGCCGAGGGCCTTCCACCGAGAGGTTCGCCGCGGTGTGGGCCTGGGGTCTGGCGGGCGTCTTCTTCACTCTGTACGCCACACTGTCGGTCCGGTTGCATCGGCGGTTGCTCACGACCGGCTACGATCTCGGAATCTTCGAGCAGGCGGTGCGTTCGTACGCTCATGGCAACCTGCCGGTCTCCGAACTCAAGGGCCCCGACTTCCCGCTACTGGGCGATCACTTCTCCCCGATCACGGCGACCATCGCCCCGTTGTACCGAATATGGCCTTCCCCGATCACACTTCTGGTGGTTCAGGCGGCCCTGCTGTCACTCGCCGTGGTGCCACTGACCCGTTGGGCCCATCGGGCCATCGGGCGCGCCGGGGCCCTGGTGATCGGCGTGGGGTACGGCGCTTCCTGGGGCATCGCCCAGGCGGTCGGATTCGACTTCCACGAAGTGTGCTTCGCCGTCCCCCTGCTGGCCTTCTGCCTCGAAGCCCTGGGCCGCGACCGCCCCCGCACGGCCGTTGCTTGGGCGCTTCCACTCCTGCTGGTCAAGGAGGACTTGGGGCTGACCGTGACCGTCGTCGGGCTGCTGATAGCCCACCGTGGTCATCGCCGACTGGGCCTGGCCACCGCTGCCACAGGATTGATCGGCACACTGGTCACCGTTCTGCTCGTCATCCCCGCATTCAATCCTGGCGGAAGCTACGCCTACCTGGCCAAAGTGCCGGCCTCCTCCACGGAGTCCGGTATGGATCTGGTGGATCTGCTACGGCAGTTCACCATCGGCATGGTCACCCCGGAGGTGAAGCTGACCACGTTGTTGATGCTGCTGGCCCCTTCCGCCTTCCTCGCCCTGCGCTCGCCGCTCGCCTGGCTGGCAGTACCGACACTGATCTGGCGGTTCGCCTCCGACAACCCCGCCTATTGGGGCACCGATTACCACTACAGCGCCGTACTGATGCCCGTCGTCTTCTCCGCCTTCATCGACGCACTCACCAGGTCTCACCGCCCGACACGGCGCCCGGACCTCGTCGGCGGCCGGCGTGGCACGCTGACCATCAGCGCTGTCGTCACCGCCTCGACGCTGCCCCTGTTCCCCCTCGGCCAGCTCGCCGACAAGGCGACTTGGCACACCGGTCCACGCGTCGCCGCAGCACATCGCATACTCGACCTGGTCCCCGACGGTGCGACCGTCTCGGCCTCCAACAGACTCGTCCCCCAACTCACCCACCGGTGCACGGTGACCGTCTTCGGTTGGCCGGTCAGCCGCTCGACCTCCGAATGGATCGTCGTCGACACCGCCACACCGCAGGGTTGGCCCATCGCCCCCGACCAGGAAAGGCGGTTGCTGGAGCAGTCACGCGCTGACGGATACCGCACAGTCGTCGAAAGCGACGGATACATCCTGCTGAGACGATCAGCCGCAACAGCGTCTTCGCCCGGATGAGGACGGCAGAGCACCCCAGACGCGGAAGAGCGGGCCGAGCAGCATGTCGGCGGCGCTCTGCACCTCCGGCGTGGTTCCCGCGCGGTCGGCCTCGCGCTGAGGATCGCGGCGAGCTGGCGATGCCGGTGTTCGACGCACGTGCAGCCGCACGCCGGTCCGTTCTGGATGGCCGTGGGCATCAGCGCGCGCGGGTCCGGGTCGGCCACGTCGGTGGCCACGTCCGCCAGCCAGCGCTGCAGATCATCAACGGTAGGCGGGCGCGACCTGAGGGTGATGTGCCGTCGTCCCCGGGTGGGAGCCCCGCAGGGGGCCGTACTACGGGTGCAGTACCGCACAGTGTCGGCAGCCGCACGACGACACGGCCCCCCTTTCCCCAGGAGCCTTGAGGAACCTTCGGCATCCAGATCTGGAGACCTTTCCTCGTGGCTACTTTCCTGTATCGACTCGGCCGCCTGGCCTTCCGGCGGCGCTGGCGCGTCGCCCTGGTGTGGGCCGCCGTCCTGGCCGCCGTCGGGCTCGGCGCGATGAACTCCTCGGGCACCGCCGACGAGGAGTTCTCCATGCCGGGGATCGAATCGCAGCAGGCGTTCGATCTGCTGGAGGAGCGCTTCCCCGGCACCACCGGCTCCGGCGCCGACGTCAGGGTCGTCTTCGTCGCGCCGGGCGGTGAGAAGGTCACCGCCACCGAGAACAAGGCGGCCGTCGAGGCGGCGGTCGCCGAACTGGGGGAGGGCTCGCAGGTCGCGAGCGCCGTGAATCCCTTCGAGGAAGGCGCGGTCAGCGAGGACGGGTCCACGGCGTACACGACCGTCACCTACAAGGTCGGCGCCGTCGATCTCACCGACGCGAGCAGGACACAGCTGCAGGAGGCACTCGACCACGCCCAGAAGTCCGGGCTCACGGTCGAGGCCGGCGGAACCGCCCTGGAGGACACCGGCGGCCCCGGTGGCACCGCCGAGATGATCGGCGTCGCCATCGCCGCGGTCGTGCTGCTGGTCACCTTCGGCTCACTGGCCGCCGCCGGACTTCCGCTGCTCACCGCCATCGTCGGCGTCGGCGTCAGCATGGCCGCCATCCTCGCCCTGTCCACCGCCCTCGGCCTGTCCAGCACCACCGGCACCCTCGCGATGATGCTGGGCCTCGCCGTCGGCATCGACTACGCCCTGTTCGTCGTCTCCCGCTACCGCGAGGAGCGCGCCAAGGGGCGGGCGCCCCAGGAGGCGACCGCCCTCGCCACCGGCACCGCGGGTTCCGCGGTCGTCTTCGCGGGTCTCACCGTCGTCATCGCGCTCGCCGGGTTGTCCGTGGTCGGCATCCCGATGCTGACCAAGATGGGCCTGGCCGCCGCGGGCGCGATCGTCGTCGGCGTACTGATCGCGCTGACCCTCGTCCCGGCCCTCCTCGGCTTCTGGCCCGACGCCGTCCTGGCCCGCAAGGACCGCAGGGCCCGCCGCGCCGGCCGTACGACCGAGGAGACCCCGAGGAAGGACAACGGCGGCACCCGGTGGGCCCGATTCGTGCTGCGCCGCCCGCTGCCCGTGCTGCTCCTCGGCGTGGTGGGCCTCGGCGCCCTGGCGGTACCGATGACCGATCTCCAGCTCGGCATGCCCGGCGACGAGGCCAAGTCGACGTCCACGACCGAGCGCCGGGCCTACGACGCGCTCGCCGAGGGTTTCGGTCCCGGCTTCAACGGGCCGCTGACCGTCGTCGTGGACGCCAAGGGCGCCGCCGAACCGAAGGCGGCCGCGGACACGATCTCCCAGGAGATCGGCGACACCCAGGGCGTGGTGTCCGTGTCCCCCGCCCAGTTCAACGAGGCCGGTGACACCGCCGTCTTCTCGGTCGTCCCGGCCACCGCGCCGACCGACGAGAGGACCGAGGACCTGGTCACCTCCATCCGCGGCGAGCGGCCGGACCTGGAGTCCGCGACCGGGGCCACCTTCGACGTCACCGGCACCACCGCGATGAACATCGACATCTCTGACAAGGTGCAGTCCGCGCTCGTGCCGTATCTGGTCCTCGTGGTCGGGCTCGCGGTGGTCCTGCTGCTGGTGGTCTTCCGCTCGCTGCTGGTCCCGCTGAAGGCGGCCCTCGGTTTCCTGCTCTCGGTGCTCGCCTCCCTCGGCGCGGTGGTCGTGGTCTTCCAGCAGGGCCACGGCGCCGAGCTCCTGGGCGTGGAGACCACCGGCCCGATCATGAGCCTGACGCCGATCTTCCTGGTGGGCATCGTCTTCGGACTCGCGATGGACTACGAGGTCTTTCTGGTCTCCCGGATGCGCGAGGCGTACGTCCACGGCGAGAGCGCCGCCCAGGCGGTGACCTCCGGTTTCCGGCACAGCGCCCGGGTGGTCGTGGCCGCCGCGCTGATCATGATCGCGGTGTTCGCCGGGTTCATCGGCGAAAGCGACTCCATGATCAAGATGATCGGCTTCGGGCTCGCTTCGGCGGTCCTCTTCGACGCCTTCGTGGTCCGCATGGCCATCGTCCCGGCCGTTCTCGCCCTGCTCGGTGACAAGGCATGGTGGCTGCCCAGGTGGCTGGACCGGATCCTGCCCGGCGTCGATGTGGAGGGCGAGGCGCTGAACCGTCCGGCCGAGCCGTCCGCCGTACCGGCCGAGAAGGAGGTCGCGCCCGCCTGAGGCGTACCGCCCAGGGGCCGCCCGTGGTCGTGGTCTCCGACCCGGGCGGCCCCGCGTCGCATCGTCCACCATGGAAGTCAGCACCCGCACTGAAAGAGCCTGCGATGAGCAAGGGCCTGGAACGCTTCGCCGAACGGTTCGAGCAGTACGCGGAACGGTTCCCGCGCATCGTCATCGACGGGCTGATGGTGCTGGCCCTGATCGGCTGCGCCTCGCTCGGCGCAGCGCTGAGCCTCCCCGGCAGCGTGCCTCCGGACCCGGGCAAGCCCACCGAGGTCCTTCTCGGTCTGACCTGCCTGGTCCTGCTGAAGTACCGCACCCACCCCCGCACTGTCACCACGGTGGCCGCCCTGGTCACCGTCACCGCCGTCGCCCACGGCTACCTGCTCACCCCACTGCTGCTGGCCCCTCTGCTCGCGGCCCTGTACTGGCTGGCCGTTCTCTGCGACCGCAGGACCGTCCGCGTCTACGGTGCCGTCATCGGGGTGGCGATGGTCGTCACGAACGTGATCGCCGACTCCGAGAGCGGTCTCTCCCTGCTGCTTCAGGTGATCGGCCCGATCTTCTGGTTCGCGCTGCCCGTCGCCGCCGGCACCAGCACCCGGTTGCGCCGGGACTACGTGGAGGCGGTGCAGGCCCGGGCGGAGCACGCCGAGCGCACCCGGGAGGAGGAGGCGCGGCTGCGGGTCGCCGAGGAGCGTATGCGCATCGCCCGGGAGTTGCACGACGTCGTCGCCCACCACCTGGCGCTGGCCAACGCGCAGGCCGGTACCGCCGCCCACCTCGCGCGCAGCCATCCCGAGCAGAGCGAGAAGCTCCTCAACGACCTCACCGGAACGACCTCCTCGGCGCTGCGCGAGCTCAAGGCCACCCTGGGCCTGCTGCGCCAGCACGACCACCCCGAGGGACAGGACCTCGAACCCGCCCCCGGTCTCGCCCGGCTGCCCGAGCTGATCTCGTCGTACCGGTCGGCGGGCCTCGACATCACCGTCACCACGGAGGGCGAGCCCCGCCCGCTGTCGCCGGGCGCGGACCTGACGGCGTACCGGATCGTGCAGGAGGCCCTCACCAACGTCGCCAAGCACAGTGCCGCACACAGCGCCCACGTCCGCTTCACCTACGCCGACGTCCGGCTGCTCATCAACGTCAGCAACGACGGACCGGCCGCCGCCATCACCGTCGGGGCGTCCGGCGGCTTCGGGCTGATGGGGATGCGGGAACGCGCCCACTCCGCCGGCGGCGAACTGCGCGCGGGCCCCCGCCCCGAGGGCGGTTTCGAGGTCACCACGGCACTGCCGCTCCAACCGTCCGCCACCGCCATGGAAAGAGAGACTCCATGACCATCAGGGTCCTGCTCGCCGACGACCAAGCCCTGTTGCGGGCCACCTTCCGGATACTGATCGACTCCACTGCCGACATGGAGGTCGTCGGGGAAGCGTCCGACGGCGCGGAGGCGCTGGAGCTGACCCGAGCCCACCATCCGAACGTGGTCCTGATGGACATCCGGATGCCCGGCACGGACGGCCTGTCCGGCACGTCCGCGATCTGCGCGGACCCCGCGCTCGCCGCGACGCGGGTGCTGATCCTCACCACCTTCGAGACCGAGGACTACGTCGCCCAGGCGCTGCGGGCCGGGGCCAGCGGCTTCCTCGGCAAGGACGTCACCGCGGACGCCCTGCTGGCCGGTATCCGCACGGTGGCCTCCGGCGACTCCCTGCTGTCACCCGGCGCCACCCGCACGCTCATCACCCGCTTCCTCACGTCCCCCGCGCCCGGCACCCAGCTGGCACCCCCGGAGCGGTTGGCCGAACTGACCGGCCGGGAGCGGGAGGTGATGGCGTTGGCGGCGGAGGGCAGGTCCAACGCCGAGATCGCCGAGCTGCTGGTGGTGAGCCCGTTGACGGTACGGACGCACGTCCACCGGGCCATGACGAAGCTGAACGCGCGGGACCGGGCGCAGCTCGTCGTCATCGCGTACCAGACAGGGCTGGTGCAGGTACACCCCACGTAGCATCCCTCGGTTTCACGAAGCAGGCCGTCCGGCAGGTGGGCAGGAAAGCAGAAGGTGCCTCGGTCCAGAGCGAGCATGATGCTTCTCCAGGTTCCAGAGAGGCGGGGCTCGAAGGTGCGGCGCGGGACCGCCACCGGCACCACGTCGCTCCGGAAGTCGGCAGCGTGGCCTCTGCGTGGGCAGGACGCTCACCACGCGAGTGGTGAAGACTGGACAGATGCGTCACGAACCCGGCGGACTCCTGTTCATCACGCTCGGTCTCGCACTTGTCGCCGCCGGCTTCGTCTGGCGGGGACGTGTCCTGCGCCCCCTCTCGCGGAAACGGGCCCAAGCGGCTGCGGTTCGGGAGCGATCCAGGAGCCTGCTGCGTTCTGCGGACATGGCGATCGCCGAAGCGCGCCGCCGGGCTGCACGCGGCGAACCCGCCATCGTCACGGTCACGGACGTCACCAGGGTGGCGTATCGGCACTACGCGCTCGACGTGAAGCGCGAGGAAGCAGCTGCCGCCCTCCGCCAGCGCTACGAGGCCGCCGACTGCCGGGTGGACTGCATGACAGACGCTTTCAACTGACTGCTTTCGGACGGCTCTCTGAGCGGGCGGCGCAGTGCCGCGGAGGCGGACGTCGCTCACGAGTTCTGGCAGCGTCCCCCTGCGTTGATGCCCTACCCAATGCGGTCGAGGAAGTCGAGGACCCGATGGTTGACCTGCGTTGCGGCCTGTTCGTCGTAGGAAGGCAGGCTGCTGTCGGTGAACAGGTGTCTGTCGCCGGGGTAGAAAAAGAGCTCGGCATCCGCCACTGTTTCGACGAGCGCGAGGGCGGCGTCCGCATCACCCT
The DNA here is from genome assembly GCF_042878735.1 of Streptomyces sp. NPDC003456. Classification (NCBI taxonomy): domain Bacteria; kingdom Bacillati; phylum Actinomycetota; class Actinomycetes; order Kitasatosporales; family Streptomycetaceae; genus Streptomyces; species Streptomyces sp. NPDC003456. The sequence goes on along the minus strand of NZ_JBIAOK010000001.1, from coordinate 253,669 downwards.
CCCCGGCGAAGAACGGATCTGCGTCCATGCCGTGAATATGAACGGGAACGTCTCTAGGCCAGGTGGCGCCGAACTCCGAGACCGGGACGCATCCCTCGAGCAATGTGGCCCCCTTCGCCCCGGGGCGGGTCTGGGCCAGCTTCTGCGCCGGCAGGACGCCGAGCGAGAAGCCAACATAGATGAGCTCCGCCGGTAGCCCCTCGGTGGCGGCGGCTCCACGCGCGATGAGTGTGTCGAACCCGACGCTCTCGGCATAGGCGGCGCCCTCCTCGAGGCTGTCGAAGACCTGCCCTTCGTACAGATCTGGGGCGTGGACCGTATGTCCGGCCCTCCGCAACTGCTCGGCGAAACTGCGGATGCCGACGGTCAGCCCGTGTCCATGGTGGAAAACCAGTACCTCAGCCACGTTGCTCCTCTCGTACTGCGGTGCCCGGGTGGCGCCGCGGCACGAGTATGGGCCGCAGCACCTGGTGTCCGCCGCACCGAGTACGGCAACGGTCGCTTCCAGCCGGCCCGAGTCGCGGTGGAGTGCGGCACCTCCCGCCCGGCCGAAGCCGGGGGCATCCATGCAGGATCAGCAGATGGGGTGCGACCTCGGTGATCTTCGCTGAGGTGGACACAGTTGCGCGTGACCTGGTGCGCTGGTGTCCGGAGTGGGTAAGTTCACGACGGTGAATGCCCCGTACCGGTGACGAGGGGGCCACCGATGGTGCGCCAGTCGATGAGGCCGCGGCTCATGTTGACCGCGTCGAAGCCGAGTTCCACCAGCAGGTTCGCCGCACCGGCGGAGCGGATACCGCCGGTGCAGAAGGTGACGAGCAGGCGGTCGTCGGGCAACTCCACGCAGCGTTCGGGCAGCACTTCGAGCGGCATGTGAACGGCATGCGGGATGTGCACACGATGCCACTCGAACGCGCGGCGGACGTCCACGACGAGCGCGCCGTCCTCGACTAGGCGGACGGCCTGGGCGGCACTGATCGCGGGCGCCCGCCGGAAGTAGTGCCGGAGACTCATGCGGCCAATGCCTTCCGTCGCATGCGGTCACGGTGAGTGATCCACCCGACGCCGGGTCGGACACGCTGCCCGCGCTGGCACGGAGCGGCCGCGGCATTCGTCCGGCACGCCAGCAGTCGCGGTGCAGTGAGCGGAACGACGGCATCAGTGGGCAGGGTTGAGACGGTCACGACACCTCACTAGGTCCATGGCTGGACGGCTCGCAGTCGCGGGTGGCGTTTCAGCCGGGCTCACCGCGTCGGTCAGGGCACGGTCCTGGCGGGGCAGGATCAGCAGGACCAGGACCCCGGCGGCCACCGCGGTCAGCACGATCGAGGTGATCAGCCAGGTGTCGCCGAGGACGCCGAGACTGCTGGCTTTGGCGAAGCCGAAGACGGGGGCCGCGATGCCGATGCCGGCGTAGACCCTGCAGATGCGGTGCAGTGTCTGCTGGATCGCGCGGATGCCGTCCCGGTCACCGGTGGTACGGCGCAGTGTCGCGGGGAACATGCTCGCCGCTACGGCTACGGGGCCGACGGCCAGAATGGCGGCCAGGACATGCAAGGACAGCAGGACCTTGGTCACGCCGGGTGCTCCACGGCCGTCCGACGCTCGCCGGTGACCTTAGACGCCGGGAGGCGTCCGGCCTTGGATGTGCCCTCGAGTGTGTAGCCGTCCACGGTCACGTCGAAGACCAGGTTGAGCCGCAGGGGCTGCGTGATGGTCTGCTTCCAGGTGAGCCGGCTGCCGTCGAGGACGATGTCCCTGAGAGGTACCTCCTCGCCGGTGCCCTGCGCGACGCCGGTCAGGGTGCCGTCGTCCTGCCTGCGCAGTTCCACCACGGCCTTCATCTTGCCGAGGGGGGTGAACAGGGACAGGTTCCAGATGCCTTCGACAAGCATGATGCTGGTCCTTGCTGTGATGCGTTACAGACGCGGGGGGCGGGCCCACGGCGGTGGCTGCCGGGCCGGGGGTCAGTGGGTGAGGGGAGTGAGGCCCTCGGCACGCCAGACGGTGCCGCGGCGCTCGTAGGCGAAGAGTTCCTCGACGGCGTGTGCGATGCGCGGGCCGGCCTCACGTTCCAGCAGGTACAGGCCGAGGTCGAGGCCAGAGGTGACGCCCGCGCCGGTGATCAGGTCGCCGTCGTCGACGACACGGGCGCGCACCGCGCGTGCTCCGGTGGCGTCCAGCATGTCCAGGCCCAGATGGTGCGTGGTGGCGTGGCGCTCCTCCAGCAGGCCGGCCATGGCCAGGACGAGTGAGCCGCCGCAGACGGTGGCCACGGTCACGTCCGGATCGTCCATCGCCTGCTTCAGGAGCGCGGGCAGCTCGGTGGTCAGCGTGCGGCCGAGAAGCACGGGGATGAACTCGTCCTGCTTCCACTCTCCGCTCCCCGCCTCCTCCTGCGGAACCTCGCCGGGCTCACCCACGCGGCCGGAGGCGCCGGGCACCACGATCATGTCCGCCCGCTGCGGGTCGAGAGCGGCGGTCGCCCGCAGCACCAGCCCGCCGGTGCCGCTGACCACCTCGCGGGGCCCCTGCGCGCAGGCCAGTTCCACGCTTACCGCGCCCTGCGTGGCAACGCCGCCGGCATACAGCACCTCGTAGGGGGCGATGACATCGAGCGGATCGAAGCCGTCGAACAGGACGATCTGGACGTGCATGGGTCGTTCCTCCGGGACCGGGGTGGCTGTCGTTGGGGAAGTCAACCGGCTGCGGGCTCGATCGCCCAGTGGCAGGAGTGACACACTTCAACGGGGAATTGCCATACCCTTCCGCAGGCTTCAGCACTGTTGTCACCTGGGCACACCGGCATATGGGGCCGGGGTTCGCCGTGTTTCGATCAGGTAGGTTCCCGCCATGCACACCGTCGCCGTCCTCGCTCTGGACCAGGTGATTCCGTTCGACCTGTCCACGCCGATCGAGGTGTTCACCCGGACCCGCCTGCCCGACGGGCGACCCGGCTATCAGGTGCGGGTCTGCGCAGAGCGCGACGAGATCGACGCCGGTGCCTTCTCCCTGCGCACGCCGTGGAGTCTCGAGGGTCTGAAGGATGCGGACACGATCGTCGTGCCGGGGATCGCCGACCCCACGGCTCCTCTCCCTCCTGCCGCACGCGATGCCCTGCGGTCGGCCGCCGCGTCCGGGACGCGGATCGCCTCGCTGTGTGTGGGCACGTTTCCCCTCGCGGCCACCGGACTTCTCGACGGGCTGCGCGTCACCACCCACTGGCGTGCGGCAGACCTGCTGGCCGCCCTGTACCCCGATGTCACCGTCGACGCGGACGTGCTCTATGTCGACAACGGCCAGTTCCTCACCTCAGCAGGCGCAGCCGCCGGCCTGGACCTGTGCCTGCACATGATCCGTCGGGACTACGGATCGGCCGTCGCCGCCGATGCCGCCCGCCTGTCCGTGATGCCACTCGAACGCGAGGGCGGGCAGGCCCAGTTCATCGTTCACGACCATGTGCTCGCCCCGCAGGGGACCGAACTGGAGACGCTGCTGTCCTGGCTGCGGGAGAACCTCGCCCGCGACCTCACCCTTGGCGACATCGCCTCGCAGTGTGGAACCAGCACCCGCACCCTGATCCGGCGCTTTCGCAACCAGACCGGCACCACCCCGCTGCAGTGGCTTCACCGGGCTCGCATCCGCCAGGCACAGCACTTGCTGGAGACCACCGAGCACTCCATCGAGCGCATCGGCCACCAGGTCGGATTCGGCTCGCCCACCACCTTCCGCGACCGCTTCAAGCGCACCACCGGCGTCAGCCCACAAACCTATCGGCGGACCTTCAGCTGACTTCCACGCTGACTTGAACGGGCACCCGTGAGACGCCCTGGACCAACCACGTAAACCCGTCGGGTCACCCGGGAGCGGAAGTGCGGCAGATCGTTTCGATCGTCGTGGGGCGGGGTGATCGTGTGCTGGCGGCGCGGTCGGGACTGGCGGTTCATCCCTCTGGATCGTGATGAGAGCCGAGTCCGGGGCGGCACTGAACGACTGCCTTGGCCGGCCGAGCTGCCACCGGACGAGGTCGCTCAGCGGGTCGCAGAACTGTTCGGAGAGGGGCCCCGGCGTGAGGCCGAGACCGACAACTCGGCTCACTGAGTCAGCCGGTGCCGTTATGGCGACGCTCAGTTCGCCGTACTGGGAGTGAAGGGGCCAGAGGGGGCGGTCTTGTTGTCCAGATCAGAGGTGGACGTCGGCCCAGGCGAGGACCGTGTCCGGGCGACATCGTTACGTCATGCTGAAGAGTGATCAGCTCACGCGATATTTGCCGAGCACGTGCAACACCCCTGCGAGTAGGAACTTTCCGCGGCCGCCCAACACCCCGTGGATCTCGACGTAGACGTCTCTCGAATCCGGCACTGCCGCGATCCGTAGGGTGAGCGAACGCCGGCCTGCCAGCCGGTGGCTGTACCACGTATCACGCTCGATGTCCGTTCCCGGCAGAGCCGCATCGACGATCTCCCATTCGGAGTCCTCGAAGTCGTGCTCGGCGAAGTGCGCCAACACCTCGCACAGCGGCCGTAGGTTTTCGCCGGGGATCCGCCGCTTGTCCATGGCGCGGGTCTCGCCGACCGAATGGGCGTGGACACCGTCCCAGACTCCCAGGCGTACGAGGCGGCGCTGGCGGCCCCTTTCGATCCGGGCGAACATCGCCAGCAATCCGCCGAGCAGCATTCCGATGCCCAACGCGGGTAGAACGCCTCCCTCGAGGAGGATGATGAAGAGGCCCCACCACACGATCCCTGCCACAAGCCAGACGACGAATGGCCGTCTTGCTGCGAACATCTGCGATCTGGTCGGAGGTCGTTGACCTCCGAGGGCGCGGTCGAAAGCCCAGTAGGCACGCGCCAGATCCTCACCTTTGACCGGCATGGCGGGATCGTAGCCCTCTTGGCTACGGAAGCGGGCCCCGGCCTGCACCCGCTCTTCCACCCCACCACGAGCAGCCCTGACTGCCGCACCGCCGGTGTCCGATTCGCTATGCCGGCGAAGAAGGATTCTCCGCAGCTGGGGGGGCCGGTGGAAGCGGGCGGGCCCGTGGAGGCCGGTGTATGCCTGCGGTGGTGTTGTCCGGCAGGTGCGATGTCGGTCACTTGATCAGTGGGGTCCCGGTAGTGGTGCGGTGAGCACACTAGTTTTGGCATGTTCATAGACGGACGCAGGTCGCCGCAGCTGCGCACCTGTGTCGGGGGGCCTGTGCGGCTCCGGGGAGATGGGGCTGTGCCGTGAGGGCTGATCAGTACAAGAGCGCGAGGCCTGATGCCGGTACGCGGCCGAAGCGGCGGGGGAATCGTATCGCTGTGCTCGTCGCCGCTCTGGCGGTCGTGGCCGTGGGCGGGTGGGCACTGTGGTCCTTCCTCATGCCCATGTATCAGGGCCGTGATGACCCGTACTCCGTGCTGCCCCGCAGTGAGGCCCTACTCGGCGGCGAAGACCAGGAGACCCGCAGGCTGAGCGGTGTTCTGCACCAGCAGGCCGAGACCCATTCGCCTGGTAGCAGTTGGGCGCGCTGGACGTCGAACGGTATGGGTGATGTCCAGCTGGAGGTGAGGTACGAGCTGCACACCGCGACTGCCGGCGCCTCGGGGCGGGCGGTGGCCGCTGCCTGGCTGGACGATCGGATCGCCCATGCCGAGGAGCACTTCGTGAAGGTCGTCGAGGTTCCCCGTCTTGGGGACGCTGCGGTGGAGACGTGGACGGTGGCGGGCTACGAGGTGTCCGTCCGCAGCGGTAACGCGACGGTCCACCTCACGTACGGCGCCTACGGGGTGAGGAACGGCACGGACGAGCAGAAGCAGTTGCAGAAGACGGCCCGCCGGGTGGCCGCACTTGCCGTCGAGGAGATCGAGGAGGCGAACGCCCGGACGTCCTGACGGAGGATCTCGCATGACATGAGCGGCCGCCCGGTCGGCCTCCGCCTCCGCTTGGGGTCAGGCACCGACGAGATGGTCCTGCCCGTCGTACTCGCCTGCTGTTGACGGGCGCACGCAAGTGCTTCTCCTGGAGGGACTACCGGATCTGCTGGTGCGGGCCCACGTCCCGCTCGGCGGTCCGATGGTGGTTGTCCGGGAGAACCTCAACACCCAATCTCGCGGCAGGACTGAGCCAGTACGAGGCGACCGCGACTGCCTCACCACCGTCCGGCTCCCGTCCTGTGCCACCGCCCCCCGAACCCGGTCGAGGCCGTCTGGTCGCTCGTAGGCATCGCCATGGCCGGCAACGCCTTCGACACGTCCGACGACCTCGACCGCGCGCTCCGGTACGAGTGACGCAGAAATGCGGCTCGAGCCCCACCTCGTCGGCGGCTGTCTGGCCGCCACCGGTGACCCGTCCTCGCGTTGTCGAGGGCCGCCCTCCGCGGGCACGCGCGCGCCGGGCGTCAGAGTGCGAGTTTGGCCTCGTAGTCGACGCCGGGCAGGCTCTGCGCCCCCGCGCCCCAGACCTGGTCGTACCAGGACTGCTCTCCTCGCAGGTGGTACAGCAACCATGCGGTCGTCATCCCGCGGGTCAGCCGCAACTGTTCCTGGCGGGAGACGGCCCCGCTGTCGCAGCCGAGGCCGCCGCTGTCCATGAAGCCGCAGTGGAAGCCGCCATGGACGGTGCGTAGTTGGGTGGGGGCGGGCTTGGCGGCGTAGATCTTGCGCTGGTGCTGCTCCGGGCGCGCGATGGTGTCGTCGCTGCCGGCCAGGAACTGCGCCGGTGCGGCCAGTTGTGCGGCGGCCGTCGCGGCGGAGGGGTTCGTCTCGGCGGCGGCCAGCAGGGAGAGGGTCGTGACGGCGGGATTGCGCTGCGCGGCGAGGATTGCGGAGCCCGCCCCCATCGAGTGCCCGGAGAGGGCCAACTGCCGTGTTGCCACGGCGTTTTCGAAGAGAGAGCCGTCGGTGCCGTTCTGGGCCATCAGCCATGTGAGCGCGGCGTTCAGGTCGTCCGCGAAGCGGGAGTGATGGGGGAACGGGCCGCCGTGCGAGGTGGGCGCGACACTGATCAGCCCCCAGGAGGCGTAGTGCCGTACCAGGGACTCGTACTTCGAGACGCCCTGCAGGAATCCGTGGCCGAAGGCCAGGGCCGGGTGGGCGCCGGAGGCGACCGGCTTGTCCTTACCGGCCGCGCTGCCCGGGTACCAGACGCGGGCCGTGAAGGACCGCCCGGCGGCCTCGACGCGGACCTCGGAGTACGCGACCGGGTGTGGCCCCGGAGCAGAGGGGTCGGCGGAAGGATGAGCCGGGGCGGAGCCTGCGGGTTGCACGGATACCAGCGCAGCCGTCAGGAGGCAGGTGACGCTGACAAGGAGCCGTAAGAAGGCGCGGGGCATGGCAGTGTCTCCCCTTCGGGTCGGTGAGAGCACACATTAAGCAAAGCTTGGTGCGTGCATGACAACAAGTCACCGTGCCACGGCACCGCAAGCAGCGCACGGGGTGACGCCCTGTCCATTTTCTGACGGAGTGTCACCTGATCGGGCTGGCGCTCGAAAGGGGCTTTGCTGGTGGAGCAGTAATCGCGGCTCACCGTTCGCCCCGCTCCCGGCACCGACTCCGTCTTCACCTGCGCCCTTGGGCTTGCCCGCCCTGTGGGTGGCTGCGGCCGTTCACGCTGGCATCGTGCGCACCAGCGTCGCCGGTGCTCGGGCCTTGGCCGCAGCCATCACGTGCGCCGTCACGGCCTACCACTCGAAGAAGCGGGGCCGTTGAGGTCGGCGAGGAGGGCGGCAAACCGACGCGCGGAGCCTTGGCAGGACCTGTCGCTGCCACTCCGTTGTTGTGGTGGTGGGTGGTGGGTGGTGGGTGGTGGGGTTATTGTGGGGGGTTGCCGTGTTTGCGGGTGGGGTGGTCGGCGTGTTTGGTGCGGAGCATGGTGAGTGAGTCGATGAGGGTTTGGCGGGTGTGGGTGGGGTCGATGACGTCGTCGATGAGGCCGCGTTCGGCTGCGTAGTAGGGGTGCATGAGTTCGGTTTTGTATTGCTTGACGAGTTCGGCCCGTGTGGTGTCGGGGTCGTGGGCTTCGGTGATGTGGCGGCGGAAGATGATGTTGGCGGCGCCTTCGGCGCCCATGACGGCGATTTCGTTGGTGGGCCAGGCGTAGGTGAGGTCGGCGCCGATGGTGTGGGAGTCCATGACGATGTAGGCGCCGCCGTAGGCTTTGCGCAGGACGAGGCTGATGCGTGGGACGGTGGCGTTGCAGTAGGCGTAGAGGAGTTTGGCGCCGTGGCGGATGATGCCGCCGTGTTCCTGGTCGACGCCGGGTAGGAAGCCGGGGACGTCCAGGAGGGTGATGATGGGGATGCTGAAGGCGTCGCACATCTGCACGAAGCGGGCGGCTTTTTCGCTGGCGTGGATGTCCAGGACGCCGGCGAGTACGCGGGGTTGGTTGGCGACGATGCCGACGACCTGCCCGCCGAGGCGGGTCAGGGCGCAGATGATGTTGGGTGCCCAGCGTTCGTGGATTTCGATGTATTCGCCGTCGTCGACGATCTCCTCGATGACGTCGGTCATGTCGTAGGGCTGGTTGCCGTCGGCCGGGACGAGGTCGGTGAGGGTGTCGCAGCGGCGGTCGTGGGGGTCGTGGCAGGGCGCCGCGGGGGGGTTTTCGCGGTTGTTCTGTGGGAGCAGGGACAGCAGGTAGCGGACTTCGTTGAGGCAGGTGGGTTCGTCGTCGTAGGCGAAGTGGCACACGCCGGAGGTTTCGGCGTGGACGTCGGCGCCGCCCAGGTGGTTGTGGGTGATCTCCTCGCCGGTGACCGCTTTGACGACGTCGGGGCCGGTGATGAACATCTGGGAGGTGTCGCGGACCATGAAGACGAAGTCGGTCAGGGCGGGGGAGTAGGCGGCACCTCCGGCGCAGGGGCCGAGCATCACCGAGATCTGGGGGATGACGCCGGAGGCTTTGGTGTTGCGTTTGAAGATGCCGCCGTAGCCGGCGAGTGCGGTGACGCCTTCCTGGATGCGGGCGCCGGCGCCGTCGTTGAGGGAGATCAGTGGGGCTCCGGCGGCGAGGGCCATGTCCATGATCTTGTGGATCTTGGTGGCGTGGGCTTCGCCCAGTGCGCCGCCGAAGATGCGGAAGTCGTGGGCGTAGACGAAGACCGTGCGGCCTTCGACCGTGCCCCAGCCGGTGATCACGCCGTCGGTGTGCGGTTTCTTGGTCTCCAGGCCGAAGCCGGTGGCCCGGTGCCGGCGCAGCTGCTCGACCTCGCGGAAGGAGCCCGCGTCCAGGAGGAGGTCGATGCGCTCGCGTGCGGTGAGTTTGCCTTTGGCGTGCTGGGCGGCCGTGGCCTTCTCGCTGGGGCCGGCCAGCACCTGGCGGCGCAGCGTGGCCAGTTCCTCGACCTGGGACCTCATGTCTCCCCCTGGGTGGAACGGGACGTCAGTTGCCGAGTCGGCGCGATGCGTTCATCTGGAGCACGGCGAAGGCCGCGACGACGGCTGCCTGCAGCGGGGTCCAGACCGTGCCGACGGTGTTGGGGTCCAGCCAGCCGAAGACCACGGCGGCCACGCTGGCGATAGCCCACAGCAGGTTGGCCTCGATGACCGCCTTGGTGGCCGCGGTGGAGGGCACCGGGCGGCTGGCCAGCACGGCGACCAGCACGCCGTAGACGGTGAGGAAGGCGCCGATGCCGCGCAGGAAGCCGGCATCGAGGTCCAGCAGGTCTCCCACGGGGCCGGCGGCGAGCAGGTAGATGAGGCCGTTGCCGCCGGTGACGACGGCGTCGAGGCCGAGGAAGAGGCGTAACGGACGCGCGGCCTGCTCGCGCCCCTGGGTCGTCACGGCGCGGGCCGGCGACTGGCTCGTGGTCATGTGCTTTCTCCAAAGGTCGGGGGGGTTGCACTTTTTCGGTCCGGATCGTCGCAGGCGGTGCTGACCGGCGCCTGACGTGCCGCTTACGCGATGCGGGGGGGCCGCACGGGGGGGTCAGGTGAGCTGGAGCAGGGGGGCGCGCACGTCGCCGGTCAGGGCCGGGTCGTGGGAGAGGATGGCGCTCTCGACGCGCCGCAGTGCGGGGGAGGGCTCGATGCCGAGTTCGTCGGCGAGGTGGCGGCGCATGCGGCGGAAGGCGTCCAGGGCGTCGGCCTGGCGGCCCGCGCAGTACAGGGCGATCATCAGCTGCTCGCAGAAGCGTTCCCTGAGCGGATGGCTGGTGTGGGTCTCGGCGAGTTCGGCCAGGACGGCGGCGTGCCGGCCCAGCCGCAGCTCGGCGTCGAAGCGCAGCTCCATGGCCCGCATGCGGTACTCCTCGTAGCGGGCGCCGGCGAGCTGGCACAGGGTCCCGCCGGTGAAGCCGCCGAAGACCGGCCCCCGCCAGGTGGCAAGGGCCTGCCTCAGTAACCGGGCCGTCTCCTCCAGCGAGCCCGAGCCCAGCGTCTCGGCGCGGCGCACCGTGCTGACGAACTCGGCGGCATCCAGCTCCCCCTGGTTGACCGTCAGGCGGTAGCCCGAGGGGTGGATGGTGAGGCGTGAGGTGGTGCGCTCGGGCTCCAGGCCGCGCAGCTTGCGGCGCAGCCGGCTGACGTGGGCCTGCAGGGCGTTGGCCTGGTTGTCCGGAGCGCCCTCGCCCCACATCTCCTCGATCAGCGCCTCACCGGAGACCGACTGGCCCTCGCTGACCAGCAGCGTCTGGATCAGGGTCCGTTGCAGATCGCCGGAGATCTCGGCCGGTCCCGACGCGGTGCGGATCTGCAGTGCCCCGAGGATGGAGAACCTCAGCATGTTTCCCCCTTGGCGATCAGTGCGGCAGCGAGTGGTCCGGGGGGCCGGTCGCGGCGGTCCGTCGCTGCGGCCGGGGCCGCGTGGCGCTCTTCCCGGCCGGCGTCCGTCCCGGGGTTTCCTCCCGACTGCATCCTGACACAGAATAATTCCTTTGGGAAGGTATTTTTCTGCTGAACGAGCCCGAAGGAGGCCGGCAAGGATCCTGACCTGCGCGGTTGCCGGACAGCACAACCCAAGCGGAACGAGGGCCGGCGGGGGAGAGGGGCATGCCTGCGTCCCGGCGCACCGCCCGGTGCCGGGCGGTACGCCGGGACGCGTGGGTCCGCCGACGCGGGGGATCACCGGCGGTGCGTGCGGCACCAGGGCCGCGCGGGCCGGTGGGGCGGGAGCGCGCGGCCCTCGTGCCGGGGGGCGCATACGGCGAGCGGAGAGGGCAGGATTCGAACCTGCGTGGGCCTTTGGCTGGGCCCGACCGTGGGAATTGCTTCCCGGTCCCCGTTGAGCCGCTCCGGGCACCTCTCCTGGTGTCGGCCGGTGGTGCGTGGCCGGTGTTGTGCGCGGAGAGGGCAGGATTCGAAC
>NZ_JBIAOK010000001.1:0-242289 GCF_042878735.1 Streptomyces sp. NPDC003456 | reverse complement strand
TGAGCCGCTCCGGGCACCTCTCCTGGTGTCGGCCGGTGGTGCGTGGCCGGTGTTGTGCGCGGAGAGGGCAGGATTCGAACCTGCGTGGGCCTTTGCCGGGCCCGACCGTGGGAATTGCTTCCCGGTCCCCGATGAGCCGCTCCGGGCACCTCTCCTCGTTCCCGGCTCGGACGTCTCCCGTGCCGTTCACGAGAACAACATTGGCAGACAGGGCTGACAAAGCGCTGACGTCTTTCTGACTCGATCGCAAGAATTCCCGTCCGGTCTTTTCCCGCACCGGTCCGCGATGCTGTACTCAGGGCGACGGAAAACGCTCCCGAAAGGGGAAAACAATGACCGTGACCGCCCTGGAGAACCCGGTTCACGAGGCGATACGCACCCATACGTCGAGCGAGAACCCCAGCGCGTTCTTGGCCCTCAACAGCGGAAACGACGTCTTCACCCTGCCCGGGGCCGACGGCGTCGTCGTCTACCGCCGCACGGGCCGGTTCGCCGTCCAGTTCGGCGGCCCCTTCGCCGCCCCCGACGCCTACGGCCCCCTCCTCGAGGCCTTCCGCCGGCACGTTCGCGGCGAGGGCCGCACCCTGGTCGGCATCCAGCTCCAGCGCGCCGACGCCGAGCACTACGCCGCAAACGGCTTCACCGTCAACCAGGTCGGCGCCTCCTGGGCCGTCGCCCTGGCGGACTTCACCCTGCGCGGCACCCGCTTCATGCAACTGCGCAACAAGATCTCCCGGGCCCGCCGCAACGGCCTGGTCGTCAAGGAGGTGTCCGCCGACCACTGCCAGGACGCGATCGCCGCCATCGACCGGGCCTGGCTGGGCTCCAAGGGAGGCGCGCAGCAACTGGAGTTCCTGGTCGGCCAGATCGGCGGACCCGCCCAGGCCCACCGCCGGCTGTTCACCGGCACCATCGACGGCGACCCGGTGGCGTACATCTCCTACTCGCCGGTCTACGGCAGCCGGGCCGGCTGGATGCACGATCTGAGCCGGCGCGTCCCGGACGGCTCCCCGGGGCTGATGGAGGCCATCAACGCGCATGCCATCGAGGTGTTCCGCTCCGAGGGCGTCCAGTGGCTGCACTTCGGCTTCACCCCCTTCACCGGCCTGGACGCCGGCCACGAGATCGACGGCCACAGCCCGGCGTTCACCTGGCTCATGCACGCCCTGTTCGCCGAGGGGGCCGCGCTGTACCCGGCCCAGACCCAGCTGTCGTACAAGCACAAGTGGGCCCCGGACGTGGTCCTCCCCGAGTACGTCGCCTTCGACGGCCCGCAGGCCTCGCTGGCGTCCTTCGCCCACGTCTTCCGCGCCTGCAAAGCCTTCTGAAACACCATCACCCCGCACACCCCGCACCCCGCCTCGCCCATGCGAGCCGTGGGGCAGTGCACACCCACCGTGCCCGCGGCCGGGCGCCCCCCGCACCGCGCGCCCCACCCCCCACCGCCCCCACCCGCCACCGCCCGCACCGCCCCCGCCCGCACCGCACCGCCCCCGCCCGCCCCGCCCCCGCACGCACCGCACCGCCCCCACGCACCACCCGTCACCGGTCTTGTTGAACAGGAGAGAACAGCGATGAGCGACCACACATCCGACACCGCCACCGACGTCCTGCAGCACACCGTCATCGAGCGGCTGATGGCCGTCATCGGCGCGCCCGACGACCAGGACGTGGCCCGCGACGCCGACGCCGCCGTCCTGGCGCTCGACGAACGGCTGCGCGCCGGGTCTGCCGCCTGAAGGGCCGCCGGCCGATCAGGCGGGTATCAGTGGCACATCAGCGCGGCGCAGCACGCTGGACACGTGTTCGCCCGGCGGCCCCCCGGCGGAGTACCGCACTGTGCCCCGGCGGTCCCGGACCGCCGGGCGGGCACGCCCGCGTTCTGGACCCGCCCGCGGGAGCACTGTCGACTCGCGGCGCCCGCAGGTCCGCGGGGCAGCGGCGCCGCCGCCCGAAGAAGGGCACTTCTCCCAAGGAGAGCAACGCATGCAGCGTCCGCACACACCACAGACCCAGGCGGCCGCCTTCGCGGCCACGTCGCGCACCGGCGCCTCGGCGACGTTCGCCGAGCTCCTCAAGCGCGTCAAGGCGGAAGGTCTCCTCGACCTCGACCCGCGCTACTACGTGGGCCGTCTCGCGATCAACACCACCCTGCTGCTGATCGGATTCGCCGCGTTCTTCGCCCTGGGCGACTCCTGGTGGCAGCTGCTGACGGCCCTGTGGATGGGCCTGTGCGGCGGCCAGTCGGCGTTCATGTGGCACGACGCCGGGCACAAGGCCATGTTCCGCAGCAAGAAGGCCGCCTCCGCCGTCGGCTACCTCCACGCCAACCTCGTCAACGGGGTCAGCTACGGCTGGTGGGTCAACCACCACAACCGCCACCACAGCAACCCCAACCACCTGGACAAGGACCCGGACATCGGCCGGCGCACCGTCATCTTCGACGTCAAGCAGTACCCCAGCCGGCGCGGCACGCAGAAGTTCGTCGTGCGCCACCAGAGCGTGCTGTTCTTCGTGCTGCTCGTCCTGGAGGGCTTCAAGATGCTGCGCACGGCCGTGGCGTCCATCGCGCAGGGCAAGACCAAGCGGCCCGTGCTGGAGTCGTTCCTGATCGTGCTGCGCGCCGCGGTCTACTGCGCCCTGGTCTTCACGGTGCTCTCGCCGCTGCTCGCGGTGGCGTTCATCCTCGTGCAGCACGCCGCCCTGGGCGTCTACTTCGGCATGATCTTCGCCCCCAACCACAAGGGCATGGACGTGCGCGACGGCGAGGAGGAGACCCTGGACTGGCTGGAGCGCCAGGTCCTCACCTCCCGCAACATCCGCCCCAACCCGGTGGTCGACTTCCTCTACGGCGGCCTCAACTACCAGGTCGAGCACCACCTGTTCCCGGCCATGCCGCAAAAGCACCTGCCGCGCGCCAGGGAACTGACCCGCGCCTACTGCGCCGAGCGCGGGGTGCCCTACCACGAGGTCGGCTTCTGGGCCTCCTACCGGGAGGTCGCCTCCTACCTGCACGAGGTCAGCGAGCCGGTGCGGGCCGGGACCGTGGACGAGGAGATCAGGCGCCGGGCCGCCCAGGCGGCCTGACCCGGCCCACCCCCCCCCTCGGCCGCCGGCCCGGGCCCCCACGCCCCCTCCCGGCCCCCCCACGCCCCGCTCCCGGCCCGCCCCCCTCGGCCGCCGGCCCGGGGGCCCCCACGCCCGCTCCCGCACGGCCCCGCCCGCCCCCTCACGCGTCCGCAGCCCCGGCCCCCCGGGGCCGCGCCCGGGCCCGCCGCCGGCCCGGGCGGTCGCCCACACAACCGGAGTCCGGCTGAGAACCAGCAGTCCAAGGAGAGCCTCCCCATGTCCCAGACCACCACGGTGGCGAGCGGTGTCACCGCTCCCGCCGCGATCGGCGTCCGCCTGGACCGCATGCCGATCACCCCGATGCACCGAAGACTCACCATGGTCATCGGCATCGGCCTGCTCTTCGACACGTTCGAGAACAACCTCTCGGGCACCATCGCCAAAGTGCTCCAGAGCGACTTCGCCTTCGGGGCGACCGAGCTGAAACTCGTCCTGGCGTCGGTGTTCATCGGCCAGTTCATCGGCTCGCTGCTGCTGGGCCGGATCGCCGACCGGTTCGGCAGGCGCCGGGCCTTTTTGATCAACCTCGCCCTCTACTCGGGCTTCTCCCTGCTGGGGGCCTTCTCACCGAATGCCACCTGGCTGATCGTCACCCGCTTCATGGCCGGCATCGGCATCGGCGCCGAACAGGTGCTCTCCGACTGCTACCTGGCCGACGTGCTGCCCGCCAAGCGCCGCGGCCGCTACATCGCCTGGGCCTACACCATCGCCTTCTGCGGGGTTCCCGCCGTCGGCTTCGCCGCGCTGTGGCTGGTGCCCCTGTCCCCGCTGGGCATCGACGGCTGGCGCTGGCTGTTCGTGATCGGATCATTGGGCTCGGCGGTGGTGTGGGTGCTGCGCCGCCGGCTGATCGAGTCACCGCGGTGGCTGGCCGCCCAGGGCCGCACCGAGGAGGCCGAAGTGCTGGTGGCCGAGATGGAGAAGCAGGCCTACCCCGACCGTCCCGCAACGGCCCGCCCGGACACCGCGGACACCGCGGACACCGCCGCACCGGTGGAAGCGGCTCCGGCGCGCTACCGCGTGCGCGAGGTGTTCGGCCGCGGCATGCGGCGCCGCACCCTGGTGCTGTGGATCTTCTGCGTGCTGTCCGTGGTCGGCTACTACGGCTTCGGCACCCTGGCACCCCAGATCATCGCGGCCAAGGGCTACGGCATCGTCGCGGGCATCGGCTTCACCGCGCTGTCCTTCGTCGGCTACCCGGTCGGCTCCGCGCTGGCCCTGCCGATCGTGGACCGGTTCGAGCGCCGGACGCTGGTCGCGGCCTCCGCGGCGGCGATGATGCTGGCCGGCCTCGGCTTCGCCTATGCCGCATCCGCCGCGCTCATCGTGACGTTCGGCTTCGTCTACACCCTGTGCAGCAACGTCTTCTCCAGCGTCTCGCACGTGTACCTCTCCGAGCAGTACCCGACCGCGATCCGCGCCACCGCCTCCGGCGCCGCCTACTCCCTGTCCAAACTCAGCGCCGCCGCACTGCCCTTCGCCCTGCTGCCGGTTTTGGACGCGCACGGCCCCGGTGCCCTGTTCGGGGTCATCGCCGCGGCGATGGCCGCCCTGGCGGCCACCGTGCTGCTGCTGGGCGAGCGCACCACCGGGGCACCGGTCGACCGCGTCCCCCACCCCCCGACCACCCCCGCGACGAAGAGGAGCTGACGATGGCCTACGTCATCGCCCTGCCCTGCGTCGACGTCAAGGACCGCTCCTGCGTCGACGAGTGCCCCGTGGACTGCATCTACGAGGGCCGCCGGGCCCTGTACATCCACCCCGACGAGTGCGTCGACTGCGGCGCCTGCGAACCGGTCTGCCCCGTGGAGGCGATCTGCTTCGAGGACGACGTGCCCGCCCAGTGGGGCGACCACGCCGCCTCCAACGCCGACTTCTTCGCCGCCGTGGGCTCTCCCGGCGGCGCCGCCGCACTGGGCGCCCTCGGCCACGACTCCCCGCTGGTGCGGGCCCTGCCCGAGGCGGTGACCCGCACATGAGCGCACTCCTGGCCGGCAAGCGGATCCTGGTGAGCGGCGTGGTCACCGACGCCTCCATCGCCTTCCACACCGCCCGCATCGCCCAGGAGGAGGGCGCCGAGGTCGTCCTCACCGGCTTCGGGCGCCTGTCCCTGATCGAGCGGGTCGCCGCACGGCTGCCGAAACCGGCCCCCGTGCTCGAACTCGACGTCACCGACCAGCGGCAACTCGACGGCCTGGCCGACCGGATCCGCGAGCACACCGACACCCTGGACGGGCTGGTGCACTCCATCGCCCACGGACCGCAGGGCGCCTTCTCCTTCCTTAACGGCGACTGGAGCGACGTCTCCAGCGCCGTGCACGTGTCGGCGTACTCCCTGAAGTCGCTGACCACGGCCTGCCTGCCGCTGATGGAGCGGCGCGGCGGCTCGGTGGTCGGACTGACCTTCGACGCCACGGTCGCCTGGCCGCGCTACGACTGGATGGGCGTGGCCAAGGCCGCCCTGGAGTCCACCAGCCGCTACCTCGCCCGGGACCTGGGCGGCCGCGGCATCCGCTGCAACCTCGTCGCGGCCGGACCGCTGCGCTCCATGGCGGCCAAGTCCATCCCCGGCTTCGCCGACCTCGCCGCCCTGTGGGAGCACCGGGCCCCGGCCGGCTGGGACCCCACCGACCCGGACCCCGCCGCCCGCGGCGTCGTCGCCCTGCTGTCGGACTTCTTCCCGCGCACCACCGGAGAGATCGTGCACGTCGACGGAGGGGTGCACCTGACGGGCGCCTGAGGCCGCGGGGCCGCACAAGCAGCGAAAAACAGGGGGCGGGAGCCGGGTCCACGACCCGGCTCCCGCCCCCGATTCTTCGCAGCGCCCGCCCCCGCTACGCGGTCTGCCCGCCCGGCAGGATCCGGCGGAAGCCGGCGTACGGGACGAGGGCCTCGGGCAGCACCACCGACCCGTCCGGGCGCACGCCCTGCTCCAGCAGCGCGGCCACCGTGCGCCCGATCGGCAGCGCCGAGCCGTTCAGCGTGACGGCCGGCGTCCTGCTCCCGTCGGGCCGCTTGAGGCGGATGTCCGCCCGACGCGCCTGGAAGGTGCCGCAGTCGGAGACCGAGGAGATCTCCCGGTAGGAGCCGCTGCCCGGCAGCCACACCTCGATGTCGTAGGTCATCCGCGCCGAGAACCCCAGGTCGCCGGCCGGCAGCAGCACCACGCGGTACGCCAGCTCCAGGCGCCTGAGGCACTCCTCGGCGTGGTCCACCATCAGTTCCAGCTGCGCCCGGGCGTCCTCGGGCGCGCACACGCGCACCAGCTCCACCTTCTCGAACTGGTGCAGGCGCAGGATGCCGCGGGTGTCCCGCCCGTACGCCCCGGCCTCCGCCCTGAAGCACGGCGTGCTGGCGGTGAAGGCCAGCGGCAGCGAACGGGAGTGAAGCTGCCGGCCGGCCACCAGGTTGGTCAGCGGGACCTCGGCGGTCGGGATCAAGAACAGCTCCCGCTCCCCGACCCGGGTGCGAAACAGGTCGTCCTCGAACTTGGGCAGCTGCCCGGTGCCGGTCATGGTGTCGCGGTCGACCAGGAACGGCACCGACTGCTCGGTGTAGCCGTGCTCGCGGGTGTGCAGGTCCAGCAGGAAGTCGCGCAGGGCCCGCTCCAGCCGTGCCCCGGCCCCGCGGGCGACGGCGAAGCGGGCACCGGACAGCCGGGCCGCGGCCGGGCCGTCGAGGATGGCCAGCGACTGCCCGATGTCGGCGTGGTGGCGGGCGCCGTCCGCGGCAGGCGCAGCGCGACCGCCGCGCCGTATCTCCACGGCCTCCTTCTCCGAGTCGCCGTCGGGGACCGCGTCCAGGGGGATGTTGGGGATCGACAGCAGCAGATCGGCCAGGTGCGCAGCCGCCGTGCGGGCGACGGCCTCGGCCTGCTGCACCTGGCCGCGCAGCGCCCGGGCGGCGGCCTTGTCCTGCTCACTGGGCGGGCCGCAGCGGCGGGCTTTGGCCGTGCGGTTCAGCTCGGTGCGCAGCCGGGTCACCTCCGCCTGCGCGTCGTTGCGCTCGCGCAGGGCGTCGGCCAGCGCGGCCGGATCGAGGTCGTGGCGGCGGCGGGCCAGCCTCGCCACGGCCTGCGGTGCGTCCTTCAGCAGTTCTTGGGGATCGTGCACGGTGGACTCCTCCACGTGGGGCGGGGGTGGGGTGGCGCGCGCAACTGGGGCAAGGGGGCGCCGCGCGGGCCGGGTGCGCACGGCCGACAGCCGCCCGGCGGAGGTGCTCCGCGGGCGGCTGCCGGTGGGTGCCCGGGGGCCGTTCAGGCCGGGGCGATGGCCAGGGCCGTGTTCTGGCCGCCGAAGCCCAGCGAGTTGCTCAGGGCGAGGTCGATGGGCATGTAGGTGGCGGTCTGGGCGAGTTTGATGTCGATCCTGGAGTCGGGCATGACGAGGTTGGCGGTGGGGGGCACGACTTCGTGCTCGACGCTCAGCACGGTGAAGGCGGCCTCGACCGCCCCGGCCGCGCCGAGCAGGTGTCCGGTGACTCCCTTCGTGGAGGTGACCAGCGGGTCCCCGCGCAGCGTCCGGCCGATCATGCGGGCCTCGGCCAGGTCGTTCAGCTGGGTCGACGTGCCGTGGGCGTTGACGTGCTGGACGTCGTCCGGGTCCGCGCCCGCGTCGGCGAGCGCGGCGCGCACGGCGGCCTCGATGCCCGCGCCGTCGGGGTGCGGCGAGGTCATGTGGTGGGCGTCGGCGGTGGCGCCGTAGCCGATGATCCGGCCGTGCACGTGGGCGCCGCGGGCACGGGCGTCCGCCACCCGCTCCATGACGAGGATGCCGGCGCCCTCCCCGGCGACGAAGCCGTCCCGGTCGGCGTCGAAGGGCCGGGACGCGCCGGCCGGATCGTCGTGCCGCTTCGACAACGCCCCCATCTGGGCGAAGCCGGCCATGACCAGGGGAGTGACCATGGCCTCGCTGCCGCCCGCCAGGACGATGTCGCAGCGGCCCAGGGCGAGCAGGTCCCGGGCCGTGCCGATGGCGGTCGCGCCCGAGGCGCAGGCGGTGGCCACCACCAGGTTGGGCCCGGTCGCCCCGAACTCGATGGCCGTCTGCCCGGCCAGCATGTTCGGCAGCTGCATGGGCAGCAGCAGCGGCGAGACCCGGTCGGCGCCCTGCTCGCGCAGCACATGGTGCTGCTCCTCGACGGTGCCCGGGCCGCCGTCCGCGCAGCCCAGCACCACACCCACCCGCGCCCCGTCCCACGTCTGCGGATCCAGGCCCGCATCGGCCACCGCCTCGTGCGCGGCGACCAACGCGAACTGCACGAACCTGTCCAGGCGGTGGGCCCGCCGCGCGCTCAGCAGCCGCTCGGGGTCGAAACCGGGCACCCGGCAGGAGATACGGACGGGGTTATCGCTCAGCAGCGGATCCAGGGCGGCGGCCGGCCTGCCGTCGCAGACCGCCGCCCAGCTCGGCCCGACCCCGATACCGCCCGGGGTGACCAGGCCCAGCCCGGTGACGGCGATGTCCATGGCGGCCATCAGACCTTCGCACTCCGCTCCTCCATCAGCCGGACCATGTCGGCCACGGTTTCCGCCTCCAGCAGGTCGTCGTCGCTGACGTCCAGATCCAGCTCGGACTTCAGCAGCAGCGACAGCTCCACCACGGCCAGCGAGTCCAGCTCGATGTCCTCCCGGGTGGCCTGCGGGGTGATGGCCTCGGGCGACACCTTGAGCTTGTTGGACAGGATTTCCTTGAGCTGCTCCAGCATGTCGGTTCCTTTCGACGGTTCTCTCGAAGGCGCGAGCGCCCGTTCTCCGCTGTGTCGGAGAGCGCTTGGGAAAGGGGCCGGCCCCGGCCCCGCTCGTGACGGGACGTCAGACGGTCTGCAGCTCGGGCCAGACCAGCGTGGTCGCACCCCAGGACAGCCCGCCGCCGAACGCGGTCAGCAGCAGCCGCTGCCCGGCGGTGAGCCGTCCCTGCGCCGCGCTCTCGGCCAGCAGCAGCGGCAGGGAGGCGGCGCCGGTGTTGCCCACCGTTGCGATGTTGCTCAACCGCCGCTCGGCGGGGATGCCGAGCCGCTGCGAGACCGCCTCCAGGATGCGGGCGTTGGCCTGGTGCGCGGCGAACCGGTCGACCTCGCACAGCCGCCAGCCCGCCCGTTCGGCCGCCTCGGTGGAGGTGGCGGTCATCCGCTCCACCGCGTGCCGGTAGGTGTCGCGGCCCACCATCCGGAAGAAGCGGTCCTGCGGTGCGGGCTCCCGCCCCGACGACCGCTGCCGCGACCCTCCGGCCGGCACCTCGATCAGATGGCTCAGACCGCCGTCGCTGCCCAGCACGAGCGGGCCCACCGCGCCCGGCTCCTCGGTAGAGCCGGCCCGCAGCAGCACCGCGCCCGCACCGTCCGCGAAGATCACCGCCGTGGTGCGGTCCTCGGGGTTGACGATCGTCGTGAACGCGTCCGCGGCGATCAGCAGCACCCGGTCGGTCACCCCGGCGGCGATCAGGCCCGCCGCGCTGGCCAGGCCGTACAGGAAGCCGGAGCACACGGCGGCCACGTCGAAGGCGGGCACCTCGCCCAGCCCGAGCCGCGCCGCGACCTGCGGCGCGGTGGCCGGGCACGGCTGGTCGGGGGTGGTGGTGGCCAGCACCAGCGCCCCCGCCCGCTCGTCCCCGGCCGACTTCAGCGCCCGCAGGCCCGCCTCGACCGCCAGGTCGCTGGTCGCCGTGCCCGGGGCGACCACGCAGCGCCGGGCGATCCCGGTGCGCGAGCGGATCCACTCGTCCGAGGTGTCCAGGCGCCGGGCCAGATCCTCGTTGGTGACCACATCGGGCGGGACGTAGGACCCGATCCCGCACACCACGGCGGCGCGTTCGGTGCTCACGCGCCCGGCCCCGCACTGCTGAGGACCTCCAGGGGCAGGCCCATGTACGCCATCCGGGCCTCGGCCATCTCCTCGGTCCACCGCTCGGCCATGTCGTAGCGCTGCTCGGCAGTGGTGTCGAGCATCCGCACCCCGGGCCAGATCTCGTAGTCGCCGATCCGGTCGGCGTGGCGCAGCATGCCCTCCTGGAACAGCTCCTCGCGGTGGATGACGAACTCCCGGTCGGGGATCTCGTCCCACAGCCGCACCCCGGCCCGCAGGATCTCCAGCAGCCGCGGACGGTACTCGGGGTGCGCGGCCACGTGGTCGCGCAGGATGGTGCTGGCCACCGTCAGATGGCGGATCTCGTCGATCGCGGTGCCGCGGGAGATCTCGCCGGTGGCCGGGGACAGGGGAGTCCACTTGCGTTCGCTCAGCTCGGCGGCCGGCGCCAGCACACCCTCGATGACGATGGCGAACACCGCGACACCGCCGGCGAAGTCGCCCTGGTCGCGGACGATGTCCAGGGTGAAGTCGACCACCGGGTCCAGCACCCGGGCGCGGTAGTCGCGGGCCATCTCCTCGATGCTCTTCAAAAGCGTGTCGGCCGGGACGCCCAGCTCCACCAGGTGGTTGCGGAACACCCGGGCGTGCCGTGCCTCGTCCAGCAGCTGGGTGGCGTAGAACTCCATCTCCGGGATGCCCGGCGCGATGGACACGTAGTGGCCCAGCAGCCGGGTGGCCAGCTCCTCCGACAGCCCGCGCAGACCGAACTCCAGCACCAGCGCCTCGCGCAGCGGGCCCGGCTCCTTCAGGAAGTCCGGGACGATCGCGTCCTGGTGATGGCCGCTCACGCCGCGCTCGCGCAGCGTGCCCTGGGCCACCGAGGTGATCCAGTAGGCGAGGTCGCACTCCTGGGGACCGAGGGTGAGTTCCTTCGCCCCGTCCAGCAGACCGGGCGCCTTGTCCCAGTCGGCCTCGGGGGCCACGAATACCTTGGACTGCGTCATGACGCGGCGGCCTCCTTAGCCGGGCGCAGGGTGCCGGCGTGCAGGCGGCCGGCATAACTCAGCAGGGGGAGCCCTTCGTCCGCCCGGGCGCGCACGACGTGCCCGAGCAGCAGCTCGCTGTCGCCCGCGGCGTGGGCGGAGTGGAAGCGGCAGGTGTAGTGGGCGAGCGCACCCGCGATGAGCGGGGCCTGCGCGTAGGGGTCCGCCGTCCAGGCCAGACCCGCGAACTGGGCGACGCCGTCGGGGCGCCCGCTGTCGGCGAACCGGCGCGCCACCTGCGCCTGGTCGCCGCCCAGCACGTTGATCGCGAACCGGCCCTCGGCGGCGGCCCGCCGCGCGAAGGACGACCCGGCCCGCAGCACGACGCCCACCAGCAGCGGCTCGCGCGAGACCAGGGTGACCGTGCTCGCGGTGGTGCCGTGCATCCGGCCGCCCCCACCCGTGGTCAGCACCGACACCGGCGACGCCAGGTGGTAGAGCGCCCGGCGCCGTTCGGCCGGGTCCTGGCGGACGGGCCGGCGCGTGCGCGCTGCGGCCGCGGCCGCGGTCGCGGTGCTCATCGCAGCGCCTCCGCCTGCCTGGCCGCCGGATCTGCGGCCGCGGCGGCCTGCGCCGGGGCCTGCTGCGCCGCGGCGGCCTGCGCCCCCGGCACCGGCTTGCGGACGTGCCCGACCGGCACCGGGTCCGTCACATGCCCGACCGGCTTGGGGTGGGCCAGGCCCAGATCGTCCAGCAGGCGCAGGTAGCCGGGCTGGCGGACCGGCTCGAAGGGCAGCGCGAAGGACTTCATGAAGTTGCCGAACAGCCCGCGGTCGCCGAAGAGGTGGAAGGGCAGCACCAGCAGCGCCCACTCCGGCTTCACCAGCCAGCACCACAGCGCCGCCACCGCCGCCTGGGTGATGAGGCTGTGCATCACGTTGTACAGGACGTAGTACGCCTTGTGGATCGGCCGCCCGCCGCTGCGCCGGAACGCCAGCGCGCCCGGGATGTAGCCGATCAGGTCGATGTACAGGAAGAGGGCGATCGCCGGCAGCCAGCGGATCTCGTCGAAGTGGGCGATCATCAGGCCGGTGGTGACGGCGAAGCCCACCAGGTACTCGGCGCGGTGCAGCGAGTACGTGCGCGGTGTCTCGAACGGGTTTGCCTGGTCCATGGTCAGCAGCTCCCTGATGCGCTAGGCGCCGACCGCGGCGGGCTGGGTGAGTTCGATGCCGCCGCTGATGCGCACGGCGGGGAACAGCCCCGTCAGCGCCCAGGCCACGGTCTCCTTGATGACCCGCTCGGCGATCGGGTCGAGGATGCCCTCCAGACTGGGGATGCCGAAGTCGAAGTCGGCCTCGAAGCGGACCGCGACGTCGTCGCCGTCCTGGGTGAGCGACCAGGTCCCGCAGAAGGAGTCGAAGTCCCCCTCGGACTGCTCGAAGCGGATCTGGCCCTGCTCCGGCAGCACGGTGTCGTCCTCGGTCCAGCGCAGCAGGCCGCTGCGGAAGTGCAGCTCCCAGCTGGAGGAGGCGGCCGGGTCGGGATAGGCGGCGTGCACCGTGGTCGCGTTGACGTGGGGCGCCAGGTCCGGGTACCGCTCCCAGCGCCGCACGGCGTGCAGGACCCTCTCGGCCTGCTCCGCGGGTATCAGGGCATCGAGTTCGACGTGCCTCACGATCGGTTACCGCCTTCCGGCATCTTGGCCGCGCCCCGTACGAGGTCGCGGGTGGCCAGGTCGAAGGAGTTGAGGAGGAAGTCCACGTCGGTGTCGCCGAGCACGGCGGGCGGGGTGAAGCGCACCACCGAGCTGCCGTTCATCGAATGGTTGGCGACCACGCCGTGGTTGAACAGCTCGATCAGCAGCTCGCCGGCCAGCCCGGCCTCCACGAGCTCGACGCCGATCAGCAGGCCCCGGCCGCGCACGTCCACCACGAGGTCGGGGATGTTGCGGTGCGCGATCTCGGTGATCGCCGGCAGCAGCCGGGCACCGAGATCCAGCGCCCTGGTGACCAGGCGCTCCTCCTTCACCGCCCGGATGGCGCCCTGGACCGCGGCCATCAGCACCGGCTGGCCGGAGAAGGTGGCGGTGTGGACGTAGGGGTCCTTGTCGAAGGGGCGGAAGGCCTTGCGGGTGGCGACGGCCGCCGAGACCGGCATCACCCCGCCGCCGAGCGCCTTGCCGGCGAGCAGCACGTCCGGGACGATGCCCTCGATGTCGGCGCCCCACCACTCGCCGAGCCGGCCGAAGCCGGACTGCACCTCGTCGAGGATGAGGAAGCCGTCGTACTCGCGCACCAGCGCCTCGACCCGCTTGAGGTAGCCCTTGGGCGGGATGATCACACCGCCCTCGCCCTGGACCGGTTCGAGGATGACGCACACCTCGCCCGGGTGGGCGGCCAGTTCCACCTCCAGGGCGTCGGCGTCGCCGAAGGGCAGGTGCAAGAAGTCGGGCACCAGCGGGCGGAACGGCCGCTGGTAGACGTCCTTGGCGGTGGCCGACAGCGCGCCGAGGGTCTTGCCGTGGTAGCCGCCGCGCATGGACACCGTGCGCTTGAAACCGCCCGCGCGGGCCAGCTTCAGGCCGGTCTCCACCGCCTCCGCGCCCGACAGCGCGAAGTGCACCCGGTCCAGACCGGGCGGCAGCACCGAGACCAGTGCCTCGGCCGCGCGGGCCACGGTGGGCTCCAGCAGGATGCGGGTCGCGGTGGGGTGGGTGCGCAGCTGGCGCTCCACCTCCTCCATCACGATCGGGTGGCGGGCGCCCATCACGAACACGCCGTAGCCGCCGGCGTTGAGGAAGCGCTCACCGTCGCTGGTGGTGAGCCAGGCGCCCTGGGACGCCACCTCCATGTGGCTGCCGAACAGCTCGGCGAGCGTGGCCCGGCCCTTGCTCAGATGCGCGCGGTACAAACCGAGGATCTCCGCCTCGGCGTCGGCGGACGAAGCCGCCGGGGATTCCTGGATGACGCTCACGTGTGGCTCACTCCATGGGGTCGTGGGGGCGTGCGGAGGGGACCGGGACGATGTGCCGCGGCCGCAGGGACCAGCCGGCCGGCGGACCGTCCCGGCCGCGGCCCTAGGCGAGGACGAGCTCGCCGCCGTCGAACCAGCGCAGCAGCGGCTCGGCGGCGGCGGCGCGCGAGGGCGGGTGGAAGGCCAGGGCCCGCAGCGCCGCCGCGGCCTGCGCCGGACCGGATCCGCTGATGAAGTCCAGGCCGCCCAGCAGCTCCAGGGCGCGCGAGGCGATGTCGGGCAGCGCGTTCTGCACGGCGTAGCGGGCCACCAGCACGCGGGCCACCGACTCCTCGTCACCGGGCTCCGGGCCGGTCGCCCGCGCGACGCCCTCCAGCAGCGCCACCGCGGCGTCCATGTCCACGGCCAGGGCGGCCCGCTCCGCCACGCTGCCGCGCTCGCGCTCCAGCACCTGCTCCACCAGCGCCATCGCAGCGCCCGCGTACCCGGCGCAGATCAGCATCTCGAACCAGACGAACCCGGCCGACTGCAGATCGTCCAGGCGGTGCGGGTCGTCGGCGCCGGCCCGCACGACCATGCCGGCCGGCACGAACACGTCCTCCAGCCGCACCTCGTCGCTCTCCGCGCCCGCCAGCAGGTCGTTGCCCCAGTACGGGTGCACGCTCAGGCCGGGCGCGTCGGCCGGCACCAGGGCGAGCGCCAGCTCCGGTTCGCCGTCGTCGCCGTGGATGGCGACGCTCGCGGTGAGCAGGCTCATCGAACGCGACAGGCTGCACGGCTTCTTGGCGCCGGTGAGCAGGAACCCCCCGCGCACCGGGCGGGCGGTCACGGCCGGCTTGAGGATGTTCTGCGCCGTGCGGCCCTCGGCCCAGCCCGACGCCATCACCTGCTGGTCGGGCACGACGCGGCCCAGCAGGGCGGTCTGCTCGTCGGTCAGCCGGCCCGCCTTGACGGCCAGCGAGTACAGCATCGCGACGGTGAAGTGGTGCATCGACACGGCCGCCGCCAGCGACGGCGACACCGCGCCCAGGGCCAGCTGCACCCGCAGCGCGTCCAGGGCGTCGGCGCCGTGGCCGCCGTACTCCTGGGGGATGAGCAGACCGACCCCGCCGTGGATGCGGAACAGGTCGATCACCGGGCTGCCGGGCTGCTCGCGGTCGGTGTACGCGATCTGCTCCAGCTCCTTGAGCAGACCGGGGTGGAAGCGCTCGCAGACGGAGCGGGCGAGGTCGAGGGAACGCAACGGAAAAACCTCCAGTGGAACGGCGGGCTCAAGGGCGTGGGGCGCTCAGGCGCCGAACACCGCGTCGTAGGGGCTGACGTCGCGGGCGATGCTGACGCCCTGCACATGGGAGGTCTTGAGCATCGGGTAGTTGGCCTCGCCGAAGGCGCCGCCGGTGCGGCCGGTGCCGCCGTGGCTGGGCAGGTAGGGCAGGAAGCCGATGTGGGAGTCGTTGACCTTCAGCAGCCCGCCGTTGACGACCCGCCGCACGAAGGTGTCGATGACGTGGTCCGAACGCGACCACAGCGAGTTGCGCAGCCCGTAGTCGTTGCTGTTGACGAAGCGCAAGAACGCCTCCAAAAGGGCGTCGTCGTCCTCCCGCTCGGGGACCACGATCGGCACCAGCGGGAAGAACGTCTCCTCGCGCACCACGTCGTAGGTGCGCGCCCGGTCCAGGCCGTCCACGCGCACCACCGTCGGCTGCAGGAAGACCCCCGTCTCCGAGGGCGTGCCGTCCAGTTCGGTGCGGTGGCCGCCGGTGACCAGCTCCGCGCCGTTGTCCAGCGCCTGCCGCAGCAGCCGGAAGAACCGCTCACTGCGCCGCACCGGCGACAGCAGCACGTCCTCCTCCTCCGGCAGGCCCGGCCGGATACCCTTGACCTGCTCCTTCACCTCGGCGATCAGACTGTCCGCGACGTCCGGGTGCACCAGCACGTAGTTGGGCACCATGCAGATCTGGCCGGAGCCGTAGAAGGCCTCGGTGATGGCCTCGGCCGCCCACTTCACGTCGGCGTCCTTCCACACCACGATGCCGTCGTTGCCCGCCAGTTCCAGGATCGGCTTCTTGCCGTGCGCCACGCACTGCTGCTCGAAGCGCAGGCCCTCCTGGCTGCCGCCGATGTAGAAGATGTCGTTGATCAGCGGGTCCGCGATCCAGCGGTCCATGGTCTGCTTGGGGTTGCTGCACACCGCGTTGAGCACCCCGGCCGGCGCGTCCATCTCCTCCAGCAGCGGCGCCACCACCTCCCGCAGCAGCCACATGGTGCTCAGCGCGATGCTGCGCGGCGCCCGCACCACCACCGCGTTGCCGGCCATCAGCGCCAGCACGCACAGCGCCGCGCTCGGCAGGGGCGCGTTCTGCGGCGGGTTGAAGGCCACCACCCCGTCGGGCTGGCGGTGCAGCACCAGCGTGCGCCCGGCGTACTCCTTCTCCACTCGCATCTGCTTGGCGTACCAGCGCAGGGAGCCCGGGGAGTAGATCTGCAGCAGGCAGCTCAGCTCCCAGCGGGCCAGCTTGACCGGGTGGGACTCGGCGACCAGCATCCGCAGGAACTCGTCCTGGTGCTTGATCAGTTCCTCACGGAAGCGGGTGCCCAGCTGCATCCGCCGCTCCAGCGGCACCGCCGCCCAGTCGGGCGCGGCGGCGGCCGCGGCCTGCGTGGCCAGGTCGATGGACGCGTCGTCCGCGACCGCGCAGCGCCCCACGACGTAGGGGTGCCTGGCCGCCTCCGACTCCGGGTCCTGCTCCAGGGCGCGCTTCAGGCTCACGCTGGTGAACACGTCTTCCAGCAGGGACCGGCCGCTGACGGTGTACACCCACCCGTCACCCGCGACGTCCTTGCCCGCGATGTAGAGGTCGTAGCTCTTGATAGCGGAAGGTGCCTCGGCACTCTCCTCCTGCGCGGCTTCGCGAAGCATCTTCAGCCTTTCACTTTTGGCGAGTGGTTTCTTCGAAGCAGTGCGAGCGTGGCAGCGGAATCTGACCCGGCGCTGACAGGGTGCTGATTCAGCCACGCCGGCCCCGCCGTCCGTCAGTGGGGCGTCAGCCTGCGCTGCTTGCATGACCGCATGCCACCCGTCGACAGCACTGTTCAGCGCCTGCGTGACCTGCCGCGCGCCGAACTCGCCGAAGAAATCGAGTCGATCGTCGTGAGGAAATTCAAGGCGGTCCTCCTCATGGACGAATCCGAGGACCTCCCGCTCGACATCAGCTATTTCGATCTCGGCCTCACCTCACTGCGGCTGACCGAGATACGGCAGAGCCTGGAGCGGCTCCTTGATCTCTCCATCAACGTCAACGTGCTCTTCAACGAGCCGACGGTCGCCCATCTGGTGGACCACCTGACCCAGGCCGTCCAGGACAGTTCCTCCCAGGAAAGCTAAGGAGCCCCTCCATGCCGCGTGCGGAATCCCAGCAGCCGCCCGAGCCGGTCGCGATTGTCGGAATCGGTCTGCGATTCCCCGGCGGCAGCACGACGCCCGACGAGTTCGACGCCTTCCTGCGCGAAGGGCGCAGCGGCATCGGCCCGATCCCGCAGGACCGGTGGGACGTGGCCGCGTTCACCCCCCACAGCCCCCAGGACAAGGGGAAGATCCACACCACCTCGGGGGGCTTCCTCGACCGCGTGGACCTCTTCGACGCCGCCTTCTTCAACATCTCCCCCAAAGAGGCCCGCTACATGGACCCCCAGCAGCGGCTGCTGCTGGAGACCGCCTGGCAGGCCCTGGAGCACGCCAACATCGACCCGGCACCGCTGCGCCGCGGCAACGGCGGCGTCTACGTCGGCGCCAGCTCCATCGACTACGCCCTGGAGCTGGAGTCCCTGCCCTACGAGGAGATGGACGGCCACCTGGCCTCCGGCATCACCATGTTCCCGCTGTCGGGCCGGCTGTCGTACTTCCTGGGATGGCGCGGACCCAGCATGAGCGTGGACACCGCCTGCTCCTCCTCGCTGGTCGCCCTGCACCTGGCGGTGCAGGCCCTGCGCTCCGGCGAGACCGACATCGCGCTGTGCGGCGGCGTCAACGCCCTGCACCACCCGCGCATCCCGGTGATGTTCTCCAACGCGCAGATGCTCGCCCCGGACGGGCAGTGCAAGACCTTCGACGAGTCGGCCGACGGCTACGCACGCGCCGAGGGCTGCGGCGTGCTGGTCCTCAAACTCCTCTGCGACGCCGAGCGCGACGGCGACCGGGTGCTCGCCCTGGTGCGCGGCACCGCCGTCGGCCAGGACGGCGACAGCGCCGGACTGACCGTGCCCAACGGCCCCGCCCAGGAGAAGGTGATCCGCGCCGCCCTGGCCGCGGCCCGCCTCGCCCCCGAGGACATCCAGTACGTGGAGGCGCACGGCACCGGCACCCCGCTCGGCGACCCGATCGAGTTCGGCGCCATCGGGGACGTGTTCGCCGAGTCGCACACCGCCGACCACCCCGTGCTCACCGCGTCGGTGAAGACCAACCTGGGCCACATGGAGCCGGCCTCCGGCATCGTCGGCGTCATCAAGACGGTGCTGCAGCTGCGCTCGGGCACCATCTACCCGCACCTGAACCTCACCACCCCCTCCGGGCGCATCCCCTGGGACCTCTACCCGCTGCGCGTGCCGACCGCCTGCGAGCCGTGGCGGGCCGAGGTGCGCCGCGCGGTCGTCAACAGCTTCGGCTTCGCCGGCACCATCGGCGCGGTGGTCCTGGAACAGGCACCGCAAACCAGCCCCGCACCCCAGCCCCCCGGCACACCGGCCGCCCCGCTGTTCACCCTCTCCGCCAAGAGCTCCGCCGCCCTGCGCGAGCAGGCCGCGAACCACCGGCGGCTGCTCGACGAGCGGCCCGACCTCCCCCTCGACGCCCTCTGCCACACCGCCAACGTCGCCCGCACCCACCACCCCTACCGCGTCGCCGCCCCCGTCGCCGACCGCGCGGCCCTGGCCCGCCTCCTGGACCGGGCGGCCGGCCAGGACCACCAGGGCCCCACCGGCATCCGCAAGACCGCCTTCCTGTTCACCGGCCAGGGCTCCCAGTACGCCGGCATGGGCGCCGCCCTCTACGAGGCCCTCCCGCACTTCCGCTCCCACGTCGACGCCTGCGACCGGCTGTTCGCCGAGCACCTGGACCGCTCCGTGCGCGAGCTGCTGCTGGGCACCGCCGACGACCCCGCGGCGATCGACCGCACCGAGTACACCCAGCCCGCCCTGTTCACCCTCGAATACGCCCTCGCCCAGCAGTGGATGGCCTGGGGCGTGCGCCCCAACGTGCTCCTCGGGCACAGCATCGGCGAGGTCGTCGCCGCCGCGGTCGCCGGCCTGTTCAGCCTCCCCGACGCCGTCCGGCTGGTCGCCGCGCGGGCCCGGCTGATGCAGGCGGTGCGCGCCGAGGGCGGCATGGCCGCGCTCACCGCCCCGGCCGAGGACGTCAGGCCGCTGCTGGAGCACCGCCCCGACCTCGCCCTGGCCGCGGTCAACGCCCCCGACCAGTGCGTCGTCTCCGGCGCCCTGCCCGCCCTTGAGGAGGTCTGCGCCATCCTCAAGGAGCGCGGCGTGCGCGTCGACCGGCTCGCGGTCTCGCACGCCTTCCACTCCCCGCAGATGGCCGAGGTCTACGACGACTTCCGCGCCGCACTGGAGGGCATCGACTTCCACGAGCCGGCCATCAGCCTGATATCCAACGTCACCGGACGGCTCGCCCGGTTCCGCGACATCGCCACCCCCGACTACTGGGTGCGGCACATCGGCGAACCCGTGCGCTTCCTGGACGGCATCCGCGCGGTGGCCCGGCGCGGCCGCCACGCCATGATCGAGATCGGCCCGCAGGCCGCGCTGACCGCGCTCGCCCGGCGCGGCGTCGACGCCGACGACCACCTGTGGCTGGCCAGCCTGCGCCGCCGCGACCGGACGGCCACCACCACCCTGACCGCACTCGCCGAGTACTACGCCGCCGGACTCACCGTCTCCTGGCCCGGCTACCACGCCGGGCACGCCCTGCCCGCCAAGGCGGACCTGCCCACCTACGCCTTCCAGCGCAAGCGCTACTGGCTGCCGGCCGCCACACCCCGCCGCGCCGCCGCGGGCGGCACCGCCCACCACCGGCTGCTGGGCACCGAGGAGCGCTTCGCCTCAGGCGTACGGGAGTTCACCGCGGAGTTCACCGCCGAGGACCTCGGCCCCCTCGCCGACCTCGCCGACGGCACCCGCACCACCCTGCCCGCCGGCGCCTACGTCGACCTGCTGTTCGCGGCCCAGGACGCGGTCCGCGGCCACGCCCGCTCCGCCGTGCGCGACCTGCGGCTGCTCGCCCCGCTCGACGTTCCCGCCGAGACCCCGATCGCCCTGACCACCCGCTGGCGGCCGCAGCCGGGCGGGGGCGCCGAGGTGGCGGTGTTCACGGTCGTCGGCGGCGAGGAGAACGTGCACGCCACCGCGGTGATCGCCGCCGAACCCGAACCGGTGGTCCCCGTCTGCGAACTGGCCGAACTGGACGCGGGCCTCACCCCCGCCGCCACGCAGATCGACGACGAGGACATCTACACCGACCTCGCCTCCGTCGGCCGCCCGCACGGCCCCCGGATGCGGCTGCTGCTGCGCGCCGCCCGGCACGCCGACGGCCTGGTCACCGGGGAGCTGACCGGCCGCAGCGCCTCCGCCGTCGAACACGTGCCCGCCGAACTGGTGGAGGCCGCCGTCCAGGCGTGCGTCGTCCTCGACCCCGAGGGCCCGGTGTTCGTGCCCCGCGCCGTCGCCTCGGTCCGCCACTTCCGCAAGCCCCGCGGCCAGCAGCTGCGCGTCCTGGCCCGGGTGCACGGCGAGCAGGACCGCCGCACCGCCGACGTGCTGCTCCTGGACAACGGCGAACCGGTCGCCGAACTGCTCGGCGTGCAACTGGCCCGCCCCCAGGACAGCACCGGCCGCCGCCGCTTCCTGCACCGCCCCGAGTGGGTGCGCCGCGCCCTGCCCGCACCGCGCACCACCGCCGGCCCCCGGCACGTGGTGCTGCTCGACCCCTCGCCCGCCCGCGCCGCCGACCTCGCCGGACGGCCCGGCCTGAAGATCACCCGCGGCGACGGCCTCACCGAACTCAAGGCGGCCCTGGAGGACCCCACCGTCACCGACGTCTGCCGCGTCTGGCGGCAGCTCCCGCAGGCCATGTCCGCCGACCGGCTGCGCGCCGAGTGCGAGGAGAACTACCGCGAACTGCTCGCCCTCATCCACGCGCTGGACGCCGCCGGCACCCCCCGCCCGCCCCGCCTGTGGCTGGTGACCGAGGGAGCCCAGTGGCTGCCCGGCGACCCGGCCGGCGACGGCGGGCACCTGGCCGCCGCCACCCTGTGGGGCTTCGGCCGGGTGCTGCTCACCGAATACCCCCAGTACCGGGCCACCCTGGTCGACGTCGCCCCCGGCAGCGGCCTGGCCCCGCTGCTGACGGAGTGGCACACCGAACCGCCCGGCGAGTACCAGGTCGCCCACCGCCCGGGCCGCCGCTACGT
Organism: Streptomyces sp. NPDC003456; assembly: GCF_042878735.1. Lineage (NCBI taxonomy): Bacteria > Bacillati > Actinomycetota > Actinomycetes > Kitasatosporales > Streptomycetaceae > Streptomyces > Streptomyces sp. NPDC003456. The sequence continues at coordinate 220,918 of NZ_JBIAOK010000001.1, read as the reverse complement.
CCGCCGGCTCCTGTCCGGCGACGCCCCGCTCACCTGGTCCGGCGGCTTCGAACTGCGCGCCCCCGACTCGGGCGACCTGTCCGACCTCGCGCTGGTCGCCGCCGCGGACGTGCCCCCCGGGACCGGCGAGGTCCACATCCGCGTGCGCAAGGTCGGCCTGAGCGCCGACGACGCCCGCACCGCCCTGGACACCGGCCGCGCGGAGCGCGAGGAGGAACTGCTCGGCGCGCAGGAGGAGCCCCCGCCGCTGCTCGGCACCGCGGCCACCGGCACCGTCCTCGCCGCGGCCGAGGGCACCGGCTTCGCACCGGGCGACGACGTCCTGGTACGCCACGACGGCACGTTCCGCTCCACGCTCACCGTCCCCGCCGCGGCCGTGGTGCACGCCCCGCCCGCCGAAGAGGACGACGCCGCCCGGCACTTCCGCCTCGACGAGACCGGCGAGGCGCTGCGCACGGCCCTGTCGCACCCCTCGGGACAGTCCTGGGTGACCCTCCCGGGCGGCCCCGAGACGGAGCCCGCCGCCCCCGCCGAGGAGGTCCCGGCCGCCCTGCGCCCGGAGTGCACCTACCTCGTCACCGGCGGTCTGGGCGGCCTCGGCCTGGTCACCGCCCGCAAGCTGATCGCCCTGGGCGCCCGCCACCTGACGCTGGTCAGCCGCAGCGGACGGCCCACCGAAGAGGCCGCCCCCGTCCTGGCCGACCTCGCCCAGCACGCCGAACTGGACCTGGTGCGGGCCGACATCGGCCGCGCCGAGGACGTACGGCGGCTGGTGCGGCACCTCAAGTCAGGCCCCCACCCGGTGGGCGGGATCGTGCACGCCGCAGGCGCCTACGACAAGAAACTCCTCGCCGAACTGACCTGGGAGGCCATCGACGCCCAGCTGGAGGCCAAGGCCTACGGCGGCTGGCTGCTGCACGAGGCCGCCCAGTCCTCCTTCCCGGAACTTCACTTCTTCGTCACCTACTCCTCGATCGCCTCGGTCCTCGGCGGCGCCACCCAGGGCCACTACGCCGCGGCCAGCGCCGCCCTCGACGCTCTCGCCGAGTGGCGCGGCCGGCAGGGCGTGCCCGGCCTGTCGGTGAACTGGGGCGCCTGGGCACGCGTCGGCATGTCGGCCCGCCTGGAGGAGCACCTCAGCCAGGAGATCGAACGCAGCGGCGTGCGCTTCTTCTCCCCGACCCGCGCCCTGGACACCCTGGCCAGGCTCTGGGGACGCCCCCGCACCCAGCGGGTGGTCGGCGAGTTCGACTGGGACCGCTACGTCGCGGGCAGCGTCACCGGCGACCTGTTCTACGACCGGCTCGCCCGCAACGCCTCCGACGACGACACCGGCCTCGACCTCACCGCGCTCGCCGCCCTCCCGCCGGCCGAGCGGAGCGCCGCCGTGACCGGGGTCGTCCGCGAGAAGGTCGCCGCCGTCCTGCACCTGGAGGAGGGCGACGAACTGGATGCGAACACCGAGTTCGTCTCCCTGGGCCTGGACTCGCTGATGGCCCAGCAGGTCAAGGCCGCCCTGGAGCAGGCGTTCCGGCTGCCCCTGCCGGCCTCCCTCACCCACGACCACCCGACCGTGCGGCAACTGGCCCAGTTCCTCGACGGCCAGCTCGAGCCGGTGCCGGCCGCCTGACGCACCCAAGGACGCATCATGACTGACACCCCCAGCGGCGCACCCGGGCAGCGCTGGACGCTCACCCACTCCTCACGCGCCCACGCCGGCGGCCGGCCGGACCACGCGGCGATCATCTGCGAGGGCCGCGTCACCACCTACGACAAGCTGCACCGCGACAGCAACCGCGCCGCGCACGCCCTGCGCGCCGGCGGCGTGCGGCGCGGCGACCGGGTCGCCTACCTGGGACGCGAGTCGGAGAACTACTACACCGTCATGCTCGCCTGCGCCAAGGCGGGCGCGGTCCTGGTGCCGGTCAACTGGCGGCTCACCCCGACCGAGGTGGACCACATCCTGCGCGACTCCGGCGCCGCCCTGATCTTCGTCGACGACGAGTTCTGGGACACCGTCGCCGCGGTACGCCACCACCTGCCCGGTCTGCGGCGGGTGATCCGCGTCGACGGCACCGACACCGACGGCGAACCCGCCCGCGGCGCGGGCCTGCCCGCCTGGGCCGCCGACCAGCCCGACTGCGACCCGGTGCCCGGCACCGGCCCCGACGACGCGGTGGTGCAGATCTACACCAGCGGCACCACCGGACTGCCCAAGGGCGCCGTCCTGGCCCACCGCAGCTTCTTCACCCTGCCGCACGCCATGCGCGAGCACGGCGTGGCCTGGATCGACTGGCTGCCCGACGACGTCAGCCTCATCTCGCTGCCCGGTTTCGGCGTCGCGGGCATCGGCTGGTTCCTGCACACCTTCAACGCCGGCGGCACCAACGTGATCATGCCGCAGTTCGACCCGCAGGAAGCGGTCCGGCTGATTGGCACCCACCAGGTCACCACCACCTTCGCCGCCCCCGCCATGCTGCAGATGATGGCCGCCGAACGCGGCGCGGGACCAGAGGCGTTCACCTCCCTGCGCAAGATCGCCTACGGCGCGGCGCCCATGTCCGAGACCCTCCTCAAGCAGTGCCTGGAGACCTTCGACTGCGAGTTCGCGCAGATCTACGCCAGCACCGAGACCGGCAGCGTGGCGGTGTGCCTGCCGCCCGACGCGCACCACCCGGGCAGCGCGGTGCTGGACTCGGTCGGCAGGCCCTGCCCCGGCAACGAGGTCAAGGTGATCGGCCCCGACGGCGACACCCTCCCGCCCGGCGAGATCGGCCAGATCTGCGTGCGCGCCCCCTCCCGGATGCTCGGCTACTGGAACCTGCCCGAGGCCACCGCCCGCACCCTGGTGGGGGAGTGGCTGCACATGGGGGACGCCGGCTACCTCGACGAGGACGGCTACCTCCACCTGTGCGACCGCATCAACGACACGATCATCGTCGCCGGGCAGAACATCTACCCGGCCGAGGTCGAAAAGGCACTCGCCGCGCACCCGGCCGTCGCGGACGCCGCCGTCGTCGGCCTGCCCGACGGGCACTGGGGCGAGAGCGTGCACGCGGTCGTCGTCCTGCGCCCCGGCGCCCAGGCCAACCCGCGCGAACTGCTGCTGTCCCTGCGCGGCCGGCTCGCCGACTACAAGATCCCCACCGCCTACCACTTCACCGACTCCCTGCCCCGCAACCCCTCCGGCAAGATCCTGCGCCGCGCGGTGCGGGAGCGGCTGACGGCACCGGCCCGCCACCCGCTCGCCGACACGGTCGCATGACACCGCCTCAGCCGCCCCGAACGGAAAGGTCCTCGCCCATGAACGGGCCCCTGCACGTCGGCATCCTGCTGCCCACCCGGGAACAGGCCATCAACGGCACCTACGCCGCGGCCCCGCTGCTGGACTTCGCCCGCCACGCCGAGGCCCTGGGCTTCGACTCCCTGTGGGCGGGCGACTCGCTCACCGCCCGCCCCCGCCTGGACCCCCTCGTCGTCCTGGCCGCCGCGGCCGCCGCCACCGAGCGGATCACCGTCGGCACCGCCGCCCTGACCCCGGCCCTGCGCCACCCCCTGATCGGCGCCAACATGGTCGCCAGCCTCAGCCACGTGGCCGCGGGCCGGCTGGTCCTCGGACTCGGCTCCGGCTTCCCCATGCCCGAGACGCAGGAGGAGTTCGCCTCCGTCGGCGCCAGCTTCACCGGCCGCGTCGGACGCCTGGACGAGATCACCGCCCTGTGGCGCACCGCCTGGCACGCCGGACAGCAGGGCGAACCGGCCGACTTCCAGGGCAGGTACTGGCAGGCCGACCACCTCGACCGGCTGCCCTGCCCGGCCACCGCCGGCGGCCCGCCGCTGTGGCTGGCCGGCAGCGACACCCCCAAGGTCCTCGCCCGCGCCGCCACCCGCTACGACGGCTGGCTGCCGTTCCTGCCCGACCCCGACGCCTACGGCCGGGCCCGCCGCCGGATCGCCGAACTCGCCCAGGAGGCCGGCCGCCCCGCCGGCGCCGTCACCCCCGCCCTGTACGCGACGGTCACCGTCAACCGCGACGAGCGGGCGGCCCAGGCCGAACTGGAGCACTACATCAGCCACTACTACGGCCGTTCCCTGGACCAGATGCGCACCATCCAGGCCTACGGCTGGGGCAGCGCCGAGAAGTGCGCCGAATGGCTCGGCCGCTACGTCCGGGCCGGCGCCCGCCACCTGGTGCTGAGGATCGGATCGCTCGACCCGGAACCGCAGTTGAAGGAGATCGCCGAGGTGCTGCTGCCCGCGGTACGCGCCCTCGGCCCGTCCACCACCGTGGGGAGTACACAGTCGTGACCAGTACCACCGACGCAACCGACACCGGCGCCACCGTCGCCGCCGGCAGCCGGATGTCCCGCGCGGGCCAGTGGTTCCACCCGGTGGAGCCCTCGCCCGACGCCTCGATCCGGTTGTTCCTCCTCCCGCACGCGGGCAGCGGCGCCATCATCTACCGCGACTGGGAGAGCCTGCTGCCGCCCGACATCGCCGCCCAGGCGGTGACCCTGCCGGGCCGTCACAACCGCCGCGAGGAGCCGACCTACGAGGAGTTCTGGCCGCTGCTCGAAGCGCTGCACGAGGCCGTGCTCGACGACCTCGACGACCGGCCGTTCGCGTTCTTCGGGCACTGCCTCGGCGCCCAGCTGGCCTTCCGGCTGGCCATCCGCATGGAGCAGGAGGGCGGCCCGGCGCCCGTCATGGTCGGCATGTCCGGCTGGTCGCCCGAGGGCTTCTTCCAGCCCACCGAGGAGCAGAGCCGGATGCCCGAGCCCGAGCTCGTCGAGTGGATCAAAAAGCTGGGCTCCTTCCCGGCCGAGATCTACGACAACCCCGAGATGCTCGCCCTCGTGGTCCCCGCCCTCCGCGCCGACCTCAGGGTCGCCGCCCAGTACGTCGACGACGGCGCCAAGGTCACCTGCCCGCTCGCCTCCTACGGCGGGCGCTCCGACCCCCTGCAGGAAGAACCGGACGCCATGACCCACTGGGCAGCACGCACCCCCGCCTACCTCGGCCACAACGAGTACTCCGGCGGCCACTTCTACATCGACACCCACGCCCAGGCCGTCACCGCCCACTTCGCGCACCGCCTGCAGCGGATCGCCGCCCACCACGCGCGCTAGCGCCGCGACCGGGACGGCAGGGGCCGACCGGCCCGCCCTCCCGGCCGGCGCACCAGCGCGGCACCGGGAAAAGGGCGCCCCGCTCGGGCGCCTTTTCCCGGGTGCGCACCACACCTCCCAGCACCGGCCCCCACACGGGTGCCCCGGGCCCACAGCCCGGCCGGCACCCGTGTCAGTGCCGTGTCAGCGGACTGCGCGACAGTGGCGCACGAGCGTCCGCGGCCGCGGAAGGGACCACCCATGTCCTCCCCGGCCCCGGCGGCGTCAGCGCGTTTCGAGTCCGACCACGGAAGAGAGCCGGTGTCCGGGATCCACCTGCCTGCCCCCTCACCCCTGGAGGCCGACGTGTCGCTCGCGGACCACACCGATGTCCTCAACTGGCCCTTCGCCCGCACCGAGGACGGAGACCCGCCGCCCGTCCTGGCGCAACTGCGCACCGCGCCCCCGTGCGTGGTGCGCCTGCCGGCGGGAGCCGCCGAGTCCCGCCTGGCCTGGCTGGTGACCCGCTACGCCGACGTCAGGCAGGCGCTGGGCGATCCCCGCCTCAGCGCCGACGAGCGGCTGCCCGGCGCGCCGGTGCGCATCCAGGTCCCGCCCGGCGGCAACCCCAGCTCCTTCCTGCGCCTGGACGACCCCGAGCACGCCCGGCTCCGCTCCATGATCCAGACCGAGTTCACCGCGCGCCGGGTCAAGCGGCTGCGCGAACCGGTCCAGCGGCTGGTGGACGAGCTGCTGGACGACCTGGAGGCACTGCCCCGACCGGCCGACCTGCACGCGGTGTTCTCCCGGGCGCTGCCGACCCTGGTCATCGCACGGCTGCTGGGCGTTCCGGAGCAGGACTCCGCGTTCTTCATCGAAAAGACCCGCCTCACCATCTCCCAGGAGGACCCGGCGGTCTCCCTGGCCGCCTTCGAGGAGATGTCCGAGTACCTGGCCAAACTGGCGCTGCGCAAGCTGGAGAGCCCCGGCGACGACCTGATCAGCCGCCTGGCCGTCCACCACCACGCCAAGGGCGCCCTCACCCTGGAGGAACTGGTCGGCATCGCCCGGCTGGTGCTGGTGGCCGGACACGAGACCACCACCAACCAGATCGCCCTGAACATCCTGGCGCTGCTGCGCGACGACGACCTGCGGGCGCGGGTGAGCGCCGACGACGGCGCGCTCATCCCGAATTTCATCGAGGAGTCGATGCGCTACTGGTCGATCTCCCAGGACGCGATGGTCCGGCTGGCGGTCCAGGACCTCGAACTCGGCGGTGTGCGCATCTCCAAGGGCGACGCCGTCGTCATCTCCGTGCCCGCCGGCAACCACGACGAGTCGGTCTTCGCCTGCCCGCACCGCATCGACCCCGAGCGGGACACCAGCGGCCACCTGCAGTGGGGCTTCGGCCCGCACTACTGCCAGGGGGCCCCGCTGGCGCGGCTGGAGATGGAGCTGTCGCTGCGCTCCCTGCTGCGGCGCTTTCCGAACCTGCGGCTGGCGGCCGACCCGCGCACGGTCTTCCGCCGCGGCACCGTCTTCCACGGGGTGACACACCTTCCCGTGACCTGGTGACCGGCCACGGTACCGGCACCACCGGCCAACCACCCGAAAAGATCGAGAAACGGAGTCGTCATGACTTCTGAGACAAGCACCGAAGCCGTCGTCGAGGGGCGTGCGCCGACGCCCCCCGGCGCCGCACCGGCCGCCGCCCCCTCGGCCGGTGCCCTCCTGGTGGTGCTCGTGGGCACGTTCATCACGGTGCTGGACTTCTTCATCGCCAACGTGGCCGTCCCCGCCATCAAGGCCGACCTGGGCGCCGGCGCCGCCCAGGCCCAGCTGTTCGTCGTGGGCTACGGCGTCGCCTTCACCGCCGGACTGATCACCGGCGGCAGGCTCGGCGACCTCTTCGGCCGCCGGCGGATGTTCACACTCGGCATGGTGCTGTTCATGCTGGCCTCGGCCGCGTGCAGCCTGGCCCCCACGGCGACCGTCCTGATCGTCGCCCGCATCGCCCAGGGCGCCGCCGCCGCGCTGATGGTGCCCCAGGTGCTCGGCATCATCGGCACCGTGTACACCGGCGCCGCCCGCGACCGCGCCTTCAACGCCTACGGCCTGGTCATCGGACTGGCCGGCGTCTTCGGCCAGTTCATCGGCGGCGCCCTGATCACGGTCGACATCGCGGGACTGAGCTGGCGGACCATCTTCCTGATCAACGTCCCGCTGTGCCTGGTCTCCCTGGCCTTCGTCGGCCGCACCATCCCCGAGTCGCGCGGCGAGGGCGGCACCCGGCTCGACCTCGTGGGCGCCCTGCTGGTCACCGCCTCCCTGGGCATCATCGTCTTCGCGCTGCTGGAGGGCCAGGAGCGCGGCTGGCCGCTGTGGGTGTGGGAGGCGCTGGCCGGCGCGGCCGTGCTGCTGGCGGTGACCGTGTGGCACCTGCGCCGGCGGGCGGCGGCCGGCCGGGGCCCGCTGATCGAACCCGCCCTGTTCAAGGGCCGGGTGTTCTCGGTGGGGCTGACCGCCACGGTGGTCTACTTCCTCGCGATGGGCTCCTTCTTCTTCGTGCTGGCCCTCTACCTGCAACTGGGCCGGGGCCTGTCGCCCCTGGAGTCCGGGTCGCTCTTCCTGGCCCTGGGCGCGGGCTACTTCGGCGCCTCGGTGGTGTCCTCGCGCAAGGCCGCCTCCGTCACCGCCCGCAGGGTGGCCGTCGGCCCGCTGACCCTCGCGATCGGCTACGCGGCGGTCGCCCTGACCGCCGACCGCCTGGACACCACGGGGCACGTGCTGTGGCTGCTGCCCGCCCTGCTCGTCGCCGGGCTCGGCATGGGCCTGACCACCGGCCCGCTGACCAACCTGGTGCTGGGCGCGGCCGTGCCCGAGCACGCCGCCTCCGCGTCCGGGCTGCTCAACACCGCCCAGGAGGGCGGCGCGGCCGTCGGCGTGGCGATCGCCGGCGCGGTCTTCTTCCCCGCCCTGGCCGACGCCGGCGGTTCGGCCGGCGCCTACCCGCACGCGTTCGCGATCACGCTCGTCCCGCTCCTCGCCCTGGCACTCGTGGCCTCCGCCCTGGTGCTGGCGGCCCCGGGCCGCACCGCACGGCGCTGAGGCCCCCACCACCAAGGAAGGCAGACGCCATGCCGTACGTCACCACCCGCGACGGGACCCGGCTGCACTGCACCGACTGGGGCGAAGGACGCCCCGTGGTGCTGCTCAACGCCGCCATGGCGGATGCGCGGATGTGGGAGTTCCAGGCGCCCTTCCTGGCCGGCCAGGGGCTGCGCTGCGTCACCTACGACCGGCGCGGCACCGGACGCTCCGACATCCCCTGGAGCGGCTACGACTACGACACCCTCGCCGCCGACCTCGCCGACCTGCTCGACCACCTCGACCTGCGGGACGTCCTGCTGGTCGGCTGCGCGGCGGGCGGCGGCGAGGCCGTGCGCTACCTGTCCCGGTACGGCACCGGGCGGGTGGGGAAGCTGGCGCTGGTCTCCTCCACCACACCGTTCCTGCTGCGCACCCCGGACAACCCCGACGGGCTGGAGGGGGCGCTGCTGGAGGAGGTCGAGAAGGCCATCCGGACCGACCGTGCCGCCTGGCTGAGATCACTGACCTGGCCGTTCTTCGCCGGCCCCGAGGCGGACCCGGCGAGCACGCCGCTCTCGCCCCGACTGGCCCAGTGGCTGATGGACCTGGCCATGGACACCTCGCCGCGGGCCGCCACGGAGATCTACCGCACCCTGTTCACCACCGACCTGCGGGCGGAGACGGCGGCCGTCCGGGTGCCCACCCTGATCGTCCACGGCACCGCCGACCTGGCGGCGCCGTACCCGCTGTGCGCTCCCCGCACCGCCGAGCTCGTCCCCGGCAGCACCCTGCTGACCTACGAGGGCGCCGCCCACGGCCTGTTCGCCACCCACGCCGACCGTCTGAACGCGGACCTGCTGGCCTTCGCCAAGCAGTGACCGCCCGGGCGCCCGGGCAGGCGTCAGCCGCACGTCAGCACCGTGACAGCGGTCGGCGGCAGAGTCGACCTCGTGGGTCCACCGGCCGCAGGCGCCGCCCCGGCCCCGGACCCGCCGGCGCCGTCCGACGAAGGAGTACGCCCGCCATGGCAGATGCAGCAGCCCCGGTCCCCACCCGGGCACTGGTCCTGGCCAACCCGGCCTCCGGCAGCCACAGCCCCGAACTGGTGGAACAGGTACGGCAGTTGTGCGACTCGTACGTGGAGCACACCGAGCTGCACCCGACCACCGGGCCGGGGGATGCCACCGTCGCGGTGCGCAGGGCCCTGGAACGGCGCACCGGCGCCCCCGACCTGGTCGTCGTCGTCGGCGGCGACGGCACCGTCCGGGAGGCCGTCCAGGGCCTGGTGCCCGCCTCCGGGCGCGCCGCGCTCGCGGTGGTGCCCGGCGGCACCGGCAACTCCGGCTACAAGATGCTGTGGGGCGAGCGAGCCTGGACGGAGTCCCTCAAGGCGATCCTCACCGACTCCGGCATCGGCGGCAGCGCCCGCCCGCGCCGCCTGGACCTGGCCCGTCTGGCCGAGACCCGCCAGTACGTCTACCTGGGCGCCTGCTCCGGTGTGATCGCCGACGCGCTGATCACCGCCCGCGACCTGCCGCTGACCGGCCGCGAGCGCTATGCCCGCGCCTTCGCCGACACCGCCGCCGGCTACGCGCCCTACCCGGGCCGGGTCACCGTCGACGGGCAGGTCGTGCACGAGGGCCCGACCGTCCTCGCCAACGTCGGCGGCGGCCCCTACCGCGGCGGCCGGTTCCACGTCCTGCCCGACTCGCTGCTCGACGACGGCCTGCTCGACGTCTGCGTCATCGGCGAGGGGATCGCCGCGGCCGACGTGCCGCGGCTGACCCTGACCGCCGCCCACATCGGCCACCCCGCCACGCGGTACGCGCGCGGGCGCACCATCACCGTGGAGCGCACCGACGGCCGCCGGCTGCCGCTGGAGCACGACGGCGAGTACCAGCACGGCATCGGCTCCACGGCCACCTTCGAGGTCCTGCCCGGCGCCCTGCCCGTGTGGGCCCCGGCCCCGGAGGCCTGAAGCCCCTCAAGACACCCCCAACCCCCGTCGTACCGCGCACCCGGCGACGGTACGCCGGGTCAGTCCCACCACCGCACACGAGGAGAACACGCATGAGCGACCTGACCACCACCGTCGACCGCTACCTGGCCATCTGGAACGAGGCGGACGCCGACAAGCGCGCGGCGGCCATCGCCGAGCTGTTCACCGCCGACGCTCCGTACATCGACCCGCTCGCCGCCGTCGAGGGCCACGAGGGCTTCGGCGCGGTGGTGGCGGGCGCCCGCGAGCAGTTCAAGGGCCTGACCTTCGAACTGCACGGCACGGTCGACGCCCACCACAACCAGGCCCGGTTCCAGTGGGGCCTGGTCACCGAGCCCGGCACCGAGCCGATCGCGATCGGCTTCGACGTCCTGGTCGCCGACGAGGCGGGCCGCATCAAGGCCGTCTACGGCTTCCTGGACAAGGTGCCGGCCGCCTGAACCCCGCCCGCGGCGGCGGGAGCACCGGCCGACGGTGCTCCCGCCGCCGCTTTTCACCCGCTCGCCAGCGACCCGCCGCCGGCCACGGCACGCCCCGGCCGGCCCACGGGTAAGGAAGGTGCCTCCCGCCATGACGGCAGTACTCGGTGAGAGCGTGGCCAGGGCGCTGTGCGACGACTGGGGCAGCACGGCACCCAGGCGTCCTCGCCGGCCCACCGACACCCCGCTGCGTGAACTGTCCCAGTGGGCGGCCACGCTGCGCCCCGAGCACATCCCGTGCCGGGTGCTCAAGCTCGCGGCCAGTCAGGTGCTCTCACAGGCCGCCTCCATCAGAGCCGGGCTCCGCCACCCGCTGGGACGGCGGCTGGTGGCGGCCTTCGGGCATCCCATGCAGCGCGACCCGCGCGTCGCCGCGGGCGTCTTCGCCGCCCTGGGGTCCTGGCTCAACCTCGACGACACCGCCTACGCCGGACACCTGTCGAACTCCACCGTCGCGGTCCCGCTCGCCTTCGCCTACTCCCGCCGGCTCGACGGGCTGTCCCTGCTGACCGCCGTCGTCGCGGCCAACGAGTGCGCGGCCCGCATCACCGCCTCGGCCACGCTGGGCCCGCTGCGCGGCCAGAGCGCCGTGCACACCCACCTGGCGGGCGCGGTGGCCGGCCGGCTGCACTGCGACCGGGCCCCGGCCGCGCTGTGGGAGAACGCCTTCGGGCTGGCCTTCGCCATGCCCAACTGGCCGTTGATGCGGGCCTTCCTGGCCAGCGACGCCCGCCTGTTCAACACCTTCACCCCGGTGCGCACCGCCATGGACGCCTGCGACGCGGCGTACGCGGGACTGCGCGGCGCCCCCGACATCGTCGAGCACGAGGACGGCTTCCTCGCCCGGTTCGCCACCGTGCCGCTGCCGCAGGCGGTGGCCAAGGGGCTGGGCCGGCGCTGGCACACCGAGACGCTCTCCTTCAAGATGCACCCCGGCGGGCCCGGCATCGACGCGGCCGTGGACTGCGCCGCCGAGATCCACCGCGAACTGGGCGGCCTGCGGCCCGAGGACGTGGCCGAGGTGGTCGTGGAGGCGTCCCTGTACACCCTCTTCGCCGGTGAGCGCGCCGCCCGGTACGTCACCGGCCCCGGCTCCCCGCTCGGCGCCCTGGTCCTGGACGTGCCCTACCCCGTCGCGACCACCCTGCTCACCGGAGAGTTCACGGTGGACGACTTCTCCTCCCCGCACCTGGACGACCCGGCCCGCTGGGGGCTGGCCCGGCGGGTGCGCCTGGAGCACGACACCGAGATGACGCGCGAACTGTTCCTGTCCGACGCCCCGTTCGGCGAGGCGGTACGGGAGGCGGGAGCACGTGCCGTGCCGTGGCTGCGCGGCTTCGGCGGGGACGAACTGGTCGACCTGCTGGGCCCGTTGAGCGCCGACGACCGGGACTTCTCCCGCGCGCAGAAGGCCACCGGCGCGCGGGTCACCGTCCGGCTGACCGACGGCCGCACGCTCTCGCGCAGCCGGCTGATCCCGGTCGGCGCGGCCGGCCCGGAGACCCGGGTCCACCACGCGGACCTGGTGCGGGAGAAGTTCCTGTCGGTCGGCGGCCCGCACGAGGTGTCCGACAGCGTGGACCGGCTGCACCGCATGCGTCCGGGCGCCCTGCGCCGCTGGATAGAGGCCGCCTTCCTGGACTGAACCCGCCCCGCCCCGGCGCACCTGCCCCGGCCACCGGCCCTACTGCGCGGGCACCGACAGCAGGCCGAAGGCGTCGACGATCTCCTCGACCCGCGCCACGATGTCGGCCCGGTCGTTCTGCACCCAGGAGATGTGCTGGGCGCCGAACAGGGCCGAGATCAGGACCCTGGCCAGGGCCTCGGGCACCGCGCTCTGCGGCAGCCGGCCGGCGGCCTGGCACTCCTTCAGGAGGTCGACGATCAGTGACGTGAAACCGACGTAGGGGACCGGCATCTCCGCCTTGATGTAGGGGCGTTCGATCTGCAGGCGCGCCCCCGCCTTGATGTAGACGTCGTCGCGGAACCCGCGCGCGGTGCGCAGCAGCACGTCCACCACCGTCGAGGGCGAGGAGTGGTCGCCTTCGAGCGCGGGGGAGACGATCTCGTTGAGCCTGCGGTAGAACTCCTCCGCCACGGCGACCGCGAGGGCCTCCTTGTTGGAGAAGTGGAAGTAGACCGCGCCCTTGGTCATCTCGGCGCCGTCGGCGACGTCCTTGATGGTGACGTGCGGGTAACCGTCCCGGGCGAAGACCTCCGCGGCCGCGTCGAGGATGGTGCGCCGGGTGCGGATGGCGCGCTCCTGCTTCAGGTGCGAGGTGTCGTCGGCCGAGGTGCTGCCGGGGATGTGCGGGGTCCGTATGGCTTCGCTGTGTTTGCTCATGACGTCCAATTCCGTGCCGTGCCGTCCGCTGCCTTCCGATGGCCGGTTCGCGGGGGAACGGGCCCGGGCACGTGCGTATGCGTCGCGGGTGCCGCCCCCCTGGCCGCAGGGATGGCCGATCATCCGACCTGCTCCGCTCGAGCCTTGCTATATACCTTCCCGAAGGTATATTAAATTCATGCCGAAGGGCGCCGCACGTCTGTTAGTTCGCATGGTCCTGGTTCTTCCAGTACGGGGGAGGCGAATCCCAGATGTCAGTCGTGCTCAATCATCCCACCAATCCTCAGGCGTCAGCAATGGCCCACGCCTGCGATTCGTTGAGCTTCGCACGTCCCGTGACGCGTGAGCTGGTGCACCGCAGCTCCGTCGCGGAGGTCTTCATCACCGACGGCGCCCGTGTCGGTGACCGCGAGTTCGTCGTCGCCGCCCAGTGGCCGCGCGACCACGCGCTCTACCACCCGGACGAGAACGGCCTGAGCGATCCCCTGCTGTTCGCGGAGACCCTGCGCCAGGGGATGGTCTACATCGGCCACCGGCACTGCGGGGTGCCGCTCGGCCGGCGCTTCATCGGTCGCGACATCGACTTCGAGATCACCGACCCCGCCGCCCTGCGGGTCGAGGGCACACCGCTGTCGGTGCTCCTGGTGGGCGAGTGGACCTGGGACGGCGACGACGCGCGGGGCAGGAGCGGGGCCCGGACGGACTTCCGGCTCGTCGTCGGCGGCCGCGCGTGCGGCCGGGGCTCCATCAGCATGCTGATGGTGGACGAGCGGCGCTACCGCCTGCTGCGCCGGCTCGGCGGCGGTGCCGCGGACGCGCCGGGCACCGCACCGGTGCACACGGCCGCCCCCGGGGTGCTGCGCACGCCCCCGCACCGGGTGGGGCGGCTGCGCTGGCGGGACTGCGTCCTGGAGGAGGGCGCGGGGCCCGACGAGTGGCGGCTGCGTGTCGACCGCGGCCACGCGGTGCTCTTCGACCATCCCACGGACCACATCCCGCTGATGGTGATGCTGGAGGGCTTCCGCCAGCTCGGCCACCTCAAGGTGCACAAGGCGTGCGACGGGCCGTTCGCCGACCTGTCCTTCGCGCTGGCCCGGATCTCGGTGCAGTGCCTGGCCTTCGGCGAGTTCGACCGGCCCACCCGGCTGGTGGTCGAGGAGTGCGCCTCGGGCGCCCGCCCGCAAGAAACGTTTCAGCTGTCCGTCTCCGCGGTCCAGGGCGAGACCGTACTGGCCCGCGCGCGGACCGCCTGGGCCTGTGTGGGCAGCCGCCCGGCGGCGGCCGTCCCGGCCTCCTGGTAGCAGCCGCCCGGGCCCGGCAGCGGGGCGGCAGCCCGAGCGCTCAGCCGCACGCGCGGGTCCCTATCACGCGCATCAGCACGCCCCACATCGCGGCGATGCCGGGCCCGGGCCGGTCCGGGCCCGCACAGGCGCCGGTCCACAACGCGGTGCAGAACGCCGCGACGATCAGATCGGCCAGGGCATCGGCCGGCGGCACCTCGTCCCAGTGCCGCCCCCGCTGCACCTCGGCCACGAGTTCGAGCGCGATGCCATGGGTGTCGCTCAGGAGAGGAGCCACCGTGTCGGCCGCCCGAGCCGCCTCCACCTCCAGCCGCAGGGCCGCCTGCGCCCTGGGGTCGGTGTCGAAGAGCTTGCCGAGTCCGAGCACCAGGGACTCCAGCCGGCTCGTGGCCGGCTCGGGCGAGGTCCGGGCCTCGTCCAGCAGCGCCCGCACGTTCAGGGACAGATGCTCCCTCAGCGCGGCCGCCAGCTTCTCCTTGCTGGAGAAGTGCCCGTACAGGGCACCCTTGGTCAACCCGATCCGGTCGGCGATGCGCTGCAGGTTCGCGTTCATGTAGCCGTAGCGTGCGAATTCGTACGCGGCGGCGTCGAGGACGCGATCGTGCGTCCGAAGGGCACGCGCCTGCTTGACCACGCTGATCACCTCCTTCACCCCGGCCCGGTGGTGAAGGACCGGCCGAGAAAGATTCGTTCCCGAATGAATCGTAGTCGTGGAGCAAAGGAGAGCGATAGATGAACCGGCGTCAAATCTGCACAGGCCAGGGGGCACAGGGTGGCACGCCGCAGGCGCGCGTACAGCTGGCGGGCGCCGTGGCCTCCGCCGCCGCACACGCCTCGAGCGCGGACACCACCGGCCGGCTGTCCGCGCAGACCATCGCGTTGATGACCCGCGCCGGCTTCGCCCGGCACTTCGTACCCGAGGTCTGGCACGGCACCGAAGGGACCTTCAGCGACCTCCTCACCCAGATCGCGGCCGTCGGCGAGGGCTGTGCGTCCGCCGCGTGGTGCGCCGCCCTGTGGGCGAGTCACGGCAGATACGCCGCCCACCTGCCCCTGGACGGACAGCTCGACCTGTGGGGCCGATCGCCCGACGTGCGCATCGCCGCCGCCCTGCGCCCTTCCGGCTCCGCCACCCGCTGCACCGGAGGCTGGCTGCTCCACGGCGCCTGGGACTGCGTCAGCGGGGTCCTGGACGCGGACTGGCTGCTGCTCGCCGCCCCCGAACCGGACCGACCGGGCTTACCCGGCGGCCGGGCCCGGCTCTTCGCCGTCCCTGCCGCCGACATCCACGTACAACAGACGTGGCGCAGCACCGGAATGCGCGGCACCGCCAGCCACACCGCCGTCCTCGACAGCCCGGTGACGGTCCCCGACCACCGCACCTGCTCCCTGGCGGACGTGCTGGCCGGCACCCCCGGGCCCGGACGGTCACGCTGCCACACCGCCCCGGCACACCTGGGCACCGGACTGCTGCTGTGCGCACCCGCCCTCGGAGCAGCCCGCCACGCCCTGCGGGAATGGACCGCGTGGGCCGCACGCAGAGGAGCCGGCCGGCCCTCCGAACGCGCCACGCTCCAGTTGACGCTGGCGCAGTCTGCCGACGACATCGAGGCCGCCGGACTCCTGCTCGCCGACGCGGCGCTGCGGGCCGACTCCGGCACCCGCGCGGAACGGGACGTGGCCCGCAACCGCCGCATCGCGGCAGCCGCCGCACAGCACCTGCTCACCGCCGTCGAACGGCTCTTCCGCGCGGCCGGACACCACGCGTGCGGCCCCGGGCCGCTGGAGCGCACCTGGCGCGACGTCCACGCCCTGGCCGCGCACCAGGCCGTGCGCCGGGACACCGCCGCGGCCCTGTACGCCGACTCGGTGTTCGCCGACTTCGCCGACCGCCCCGCACAGACGCCCGAACCGGCAGGCGCGGCCCTCACCACCGTCGCACTGCCGGCGACCGCCGCGCCCCGCTTCACCACGCGCTCCGCACCGGCAGAGGTGGCCGCCGGTGCCCACTGACACCCGAAGCGCACGCACCCGCTCCCCGCGCCCCGCGACGCCGCCCTCCCTCCCCGCACCCTCCCGGCCTCCCGCCCGGGTACGCCCCGAGCAGAGCCCTCGCCGCCTGGTCTTCTTCGACGTGGACGAAACACTGATCGGCATAAAGAGCGGCCCCGACTTCCTGCGCCACCACTTCACGCAGGTGCACGGCGCCGCCGGAGCACACCGGGCGGACGAACTGCTCGGCGCACTGGCCGGCCTGCCCCGGGCGGAGGCCAACCGCCGTTTCCACCGGGCCTTCCGGGGCTGCCCGGCCGCGCAGGCCGAGACCGCGGCCCGCCAGTGGTACGAGGAGCGCAGCCGGGCCGACGGCTTCTACCTCCCCACCACCCTGGCCGCGCTGCGCCGGCACCGGGCCGAGGGCGCGTCGGTCGCCCTGGTCTCCGGCACCTTCCCACCCGTGCTGGCTGCCATCGCCGAGGCGGTCGGCGCACAGTTCACCCTCGGCGCGGCACTCCAGCGCTGCGGTCCACGGCTCACCGGCGAGCTGATCGGCCCCCCGGCCATCGGCGAGGGCAAGCGCACCCTGGTACGCCGCCTCCTGGCCCGCCACCCCGACATCGACCCCGCCGACTGCTGGGCCTACGGCGACCACCCCACCGATCTGCCCATGCTGCACAGCGTGGGCCACGCGGTGATGGTGGCCCCGGACGGCACCCACGCCACCGTCCACCCGCACACGGCCGGCACCGCCGGAGGCCGATGACCGCAGCACCGGGCCGACCGTGATCGCCCCGACCGCCACAACCGTCCACAACGCGTACGCGGCACGCACATTCCACGTACGCTTCCCGGACCGGCCAGGTCGGTGACCTTGTGTGCGGACCAGGACTCGCTCGGTAGTGCGGGCCGCCGGACGCGGAAGCACCCTCTCGGCGCTTCACAGGCATTGCAAAGAACCGGACACCCGGTATATTTCCCGGCACCCGTACAGCTGAGCGAGTTCCGATGCGTCACTCCCGGGCGCCGGTCCGGGGTGCGACAGGGGGGGATCCGAGATGGCGGACGGCATACAGGCACAGGTGGTGATCGCCGGCGGCGGGCCGGTGGGGATGGTGCTCGCCTGCGAGCTGGCCGGATACGGGGTGGCCACCGTGGTCGTGGAAGCGGAGAGCGCCGTGTCCCGGCGGCCCAAGGCGACCACCCTGCACGCCCGGACGGTCCAGTGCCTGGTCCGGCGCGGCTTTCTGGGCGGGCTGTCGCGCTCCGGGGGTGAGGCGGGGCGGGCGACCAGTCCGTTCCACTTCGCGGGAATTGCGGGACTCGGCATCTCGGCGCCCGCGGCCGAACCGGAGCCCGTCCTCAAGCGGACGCAGGAGGAGCTGGAGCGCCACTTCGAGGAGCGTGCCCGGGCGGCGGGGGCGCTGATCGTGCGCGGCCACCGGGTGACCGAGGTGTGGCAGGGGCCGGACGGGGTGCGGGTCAGGGCCGACGGCCCGGACGGTCCGGTGACGTGCTCGGCCCAGTACCTGGTGGGGGCGGACGGTGCCCGCAGCGTCGTGCGCGAGCAGGCCGGGTTCGACTCCCGGACGTACCCGGCGACGGTGTCGGCGCTGGCGGGTGACGTCCTGCTGGAGGAGGAGGGGGCACTGGAGCAGGGGTGGTGCCGTACTCCGCGCGGCTGGGTCGTCGCCAAGCACCTCCCCGGTGGCGGTACCCGTCTGCGGACGCTGAACTGCGCGGCTGCGCACGGCGCACGGCACCGGCCGCCGACCTTGCACGAGCTGCGCGACGAGGTGTCGCGGATCGTCGGGCGGGACGTGCCGATGCGGGCTCCGACGTGGCTCAGCAGATTCAGCGACTTCGCCCGGCTGGCCCGGTCCTACCGCCGGGGACGCGTCCTGCTGGCGGGTGACGCGGCGCACGTGCACTTCCCGATCGGCGGGCAGGGCCTGAGCACGGGGTTGCTGGACGCCGTCGACCTCGGCTGGAAGCTGGCGTTCGCGGTGCGGGGACGGGCGGGGGAGGGGCTGCTGGACAGCTACGACCGGGAACGCCGGCCCGCCGGGCAGCGCGTCATCGACCATACGAGGGCCCAACTCGCGCTGATGCGTCCCACTCCCGAACTCGACCCGCTGCGCGCCTTGTTCGGCGAACTGCTGGGCGGGGAGGGGGAGGGCGGCGTACTGGCGTCCATGGTCAGTGCCCAGGACACGGTGCTGCCCAAGCGGGCCGCGGACGCCTCACCGTGGGAAGGAAGGTTTCTGCACAACGTCGCTCTGACCACCCGGCAGGGCCGGACGGACGTGATCGACCTGCTGGTGCCGGGCCGGCCGCTCCTGCTGCTCCTGGGCGCCTCGGGCGACCGTGCCTACGCCGGACAGGCCCGCGGCTGGGCCGGGCTGCTGCGGGTGGTGCACGCCGAGCCGGCTGCCGGACTGCCCTGCGAGGCGCTGCTGGTGCGGCCCGACGGCTACATCGCCTGGGCGGCCGGCGGCGGTGCGCTGGACGCCGCCCTCACGGCGTACTTCGGTGCGGGCGGGACCACGACCGCCCGCGGAGCGGGAGGAGACGTGCTCGCACCGGCTCTCAGCTGACGGCTGCCGCTTCGTACCGGGCGGCACGCTCCAGCAGCTCGGCATGGACCCTCGCGCCCCGGTCCTCGGTGATGTCCACCGAGGCCAGGACGGAGGGGACGACGATGCTGGGCAGGATGTGCCGCAGCAGGGAACTGACCCGCCCGGGCAGGTCCTGGTACTCGCACATCGCCTGGGACATGGCCTGTATGCCGGCGAAGGACCCCACCAGGACGTCGGCGGTCTCGGCGGTCGCGACATGGTCCAGCAACTCGCCCTGGGCCTGAGCCTTGCCCAGCAGCTCGCTGCCGATCTCGCTCCAGCGCACGAAGGGGCCGCTGCGGTCCAGGCCCTGGGCCTGCTGATCGAGGGTGAGGCGGACGCCGGCGCGCACCATGGGGTCGGTCTGGAGGCGGTGGGCGTGCAGCACCACCGTGTCCACGAGCTGCTGCACCTTGGAGGCACGGTCGGGGATGGGCAGGTTGTGGTCCTGCTCGGTCAGCACTCCCTCGGCCAGGTGCTCCTTGGAGGGGAAGTGGAAGTACAGCGCTCCCTTGGTGACCCCGGCCAGGGAGATGATCTCGCTGATCGTCGCCGCCTGGTAGCCGCGTTCCTCGAAGACCCTCGCCGCCGCCGACAGGATGGTCTGCCGCGTGCGGATCGCCCGGTCCTGCTTAGCCACTTCGGCCTCCTTCATTCGATGAGCCCGGAGACCCCCAATAAAAAACCGCGCAGTATGTATATTACAGATGGTGCGGCTTCGTGCAGCCCCTGGGCGCCATGAGATTGGACAGAATCCGGGGCAGCAGACGTCACGACGAGGGGGCCAGCGGTGATTCTGGTGACGGGGGGCACGGGGATGGTGGGGCGGGCGCTGCTGCGGCAGCTCCCCGACGGGGTGAAGGTGCGGGTGATGGCGCGCGACCCGGGGCGCGTCACCGGGGCCCGGCCCGGCGTGGAGGCGGTCGCCGGGGACTTCGAGGACGCCGGGTCACTGGACCGGGCGCTGGCCGGGGTGCGCACGGCGTTCCTCGTCACCACCGCGGTCGGGGGCCGGGACGACGAGCGTTTCCTGCGGGCGGCGGGCGGCGCCGGCGTGCAGCGTGTGGTCAAGCTGTCCGCGGCGGCCGTGCTCGACGACCGGGCCGACGACCTGATCACCCGGTGGCAGCGGGCCAGCGAGGAGGCGCTGCGGGGCTCCGGTCTGGAGTGGACCCTGCTGCGGCCGCGGGCGTTCATGTCCAACTCGCTGTCCTGGGCGGCGTCCGTCCGCTCCGAGGGTGTCGTGCGCGCGCTGAACGGGACGGCCGCCAACGCCGTGGTGGATCCCCGGGACATCGCCCGGGCCGCCGTGCGGGTGCTGACCGAGGAGGGGCACGGCGGACGCGCCTACACCCTGACCGGCCCCGAGGCGATCACCCCGGTGGAGCAGACCCGGCAGCTGGGCCGGCTCCTCGGCGTTCCGCTCGGGTTCGAGGAACTGAGCCGGGAGGAGGCGCGGGCCGGCCTGGGCCGGCGCTATCCGGAGCCGGTCGTCGAGGCGCTGCTGGCCAGCGCGGAGCGGCAGCGCGCGGGCGCCAAGGTCCGGGTGGACACGGCGGTGCCCGCACTGACCGGGCGTCCGGCGGGTGTGTTCCGCCAGTGGGCCCGGGACCACCTGGAGGCCTTCGCCCCGGTCACCGGGTGATCGGGTGATCGGGGGCCGATGCCGTCCGGGTGCCGCCGGGCCGTGCTCGTCCGTCTGCGGTCAGTCCGTGGCCGAGGGCAGGGAGACCGTGCAGCGGAACACGAGCGCGTCGTCCTGATGAGCGCTCACCAGCACGGACTCCTTGCCCGCCGACGCGGGCAGGCGCCGCGCCTCGACGAGACAGGGGGCGTCCAGTTCGACGTACCGCTTGAACTCGCTGACGACGTCCAGGGGCAGGGAGGCGTGGCCGAGGGTCGCGTTCGTGGCCTGGCGGGCCGCCTCCATCAGCACCATGCCGGGCACGTGGTCGACCATGTGGTCGAACAGCACGGGGTGGCGGGTGTCCACGCGCAGCTGCCAGCGGTCGGGTTCGCCGATCGGGGACAGGACGACGTCGGTGGGCGAGGTGCGCCCGACGATCTGCGGGGCCTCCGGCGCGCTGAGCGGGATGACCTGCGGCATGCCGTCCGCGGCAAGGCGGCCGGCGCGCAGCCGCCGGTAGACCCGGGGTGTGATGCAGGTGAGCGAGCCGCCACCGGTCGCGGCGAGCACGCCGTCGCGGTGGATCTCCACCGAGATGCGGAACCCCAGCAGTTCCTTGCCGCGCAGCTTCACCTCCGAACAGGTCACCTGGAGTTCGAGCACGGCGGGGGTCCAGTCGACGCGGACGTGCTGCGGCTCGACGTGGACGCTGAGGTCGCTCACCAGGAAGTGGTGACCCAGAGGGACGCCGAACTCCGCGTGTGCCAGCAGGATTCCGGCCTGCCGGATGGTCTCGGCGGCGATCAGCGGGTCGTGGCAGCCGTCCACGGTGGTGAAGAAGCTGTGTCCGCGCGGCCACTGGGCGGCGATCGTGTAGTGCTCGTCGTCGACGCGCGCCCAGTCGGTGAGCATGACCTCGGAGACGCTGGCGCGGTGCACCAGTTCCTTGGGAACGGTCGTGGTCAGAGACGGGAAGCGCGGGACGACGAAGAAGCGCGCCGGCGCCGTGTCGTGCTCCTCGGCGGGCCGCATGCCGGACATCGGTTGTGCCACGCGGAACGTGCTGGCAGACATATCTGTTCCCCCTGGGCCGCAGTGTGTGTCAGAGATGTGCAGGGCCGCTCAGGCCAGTGAAGATACATACCATCCGGTTTAGTTTCTAGCGGTAGGAGGCATTCCGGCTGCCCGCCCCTCCCGATCGGCCCGTCCTTCCGGGCGCGCGTCCGCCCTCCCGCCGACGGGAAAGACCTGCGGCCTGCGGCTTTCATCCGGGGTGGCGGGACGTGCCGTGCCTTCGCCGCTCTGCACCGTGTGTTTTCCGGCCGGACGGGCTGCGCGCGGACGGCCGAAGGGGCCGGCCTCAAGCGGGTCCGGAGCCGTTCTTGAGCGGCCCGGCCCACCCTTTCCTCGGACCCTGGAAGGGGGCGATCGGATGGAGCGGGCGGAGGCGCTGCTTCGGGTGGAGCGCGGTCATGCGAGCGAGGAAGAACTGGCGGCCCTGGCGGCGGTGTTGATCGCGCTGCGCGGGAGCGGCCCGAAGGCGGGCGGCGAGCGCCCGGCCGGCCCCCCTGCCTGGTGGGACGGGCCGGCGGGCTATGTGGCACCTGGCAGCTGGCACTGAGTCGCGCCGGCCGGAGAATTCTCACGGCCTCTAAGAAACCGCACATTCGGTTTGTTACTATTGCCAGGGACCGGGCGGGGTCGCTTCGGCCTGTCCCAGGAGGGACCAGACATGGCGATGACGACTGCCCCCGTGCCGAGCGGGGCGGCCGGCGCCCGCGGGTGCGCGGCCGAGCTGCGGGAGATCCGTGAGCGGGCGCTGGCCGGGCCGGGCGAGAAGGCGACGGCGGCGCAGCACGCCAGGGGCAAGCTGACGGCGCGGGAGCGGATCGGGCTGATCCTGGACCCGGGCTCGTTCCGGGAGGTGGAGCAGCTGCGGCGGCACCGGGCGACCGGGTTCGGGCTGGAGGCGAAGAAGCCGTACACCGACGGTGTGATCACCGGCTGGGGGACGGTGGAGGGCCGGACCGTGTTCGTCTACGCCCATGACTTCCGGATCTTCGGCGGGGCCCTGGGGGAGGCGCACGCGACGAAGATCCACAAGATCATGGACATGGCCATCGCGGCCGGCGCGCCGCTGGTGTCGCTGAACGACGGGGCGGGCGCCCGTATCCAGGAGGGCGTGTCGGCGCTGGCCGGCTACGGCGGGATCTTCCGGCGCAACTCCACGGCGTCCGGGGTGATTCCGCAGATCAGCGTGATGCTGGGCCCGTGTGCGGGTGGCGCGGCGTACTCGCCCGCCCTGACGGACTTCGTGTTCATGGTGCGGGACACCTCGCAGATGTTCATCACGGGTCCGGACGTGGTGAAGGCGGTGACGGGGGAGGAGATCACCCAGAACGGTCTGGGCGGTGCGGCCGTGCACGCCGAGACGTCCGGGGTGGCGCACTTCGCGTACGACGACGAGGAGACCTGCCTCGCCGAGGTGCGGTACCTGCTGTCGATGCTGCCGCAGAACAACCGGGAGACCCCGCCGCGGGCGAGCTGCCCCGACCCCGCCGACCGGCGTTGCGAGGCGCTGCTTGACCTGGTGCCGGCCGACGGCAGCCGGCCGTACGACATGGCGAGGGTGATCGAGGAGATCGTCGACGACGGCGAGTACCTGGAGGTCCACGAGCGCTGGGCGCGGAACGTCGTCTGCGCGCTGGCGCGGCTGGACGGGCAGGTCGTCGGCATCGTGGCCAACCAGCCGCAGGCGCTGGCCGGGGTGCTGGACATCGAGGCGTCCGAGAAGGCCGCGCGGTTCGTGCAGTGGTGCGACAGCTTCAACGTCCCGCTGGTGACGCTGGTGGACGTGCCGGGCTTCCTGCCCGGTGTCGGCCAGGAGCACGGCGGCATCATCCGGCACGGCGCCAAGTTGCTGTACGCGTACTGCACCGCGACCGTGCCCCGTGTCTCGCTGATCCTGCGCAAGGCGTACGGAGGCGCGTACATCGTCATGGACAGCCAGTCCATCGGCGCCGACCTGACGTACGCCTGGCCGA
Organism: Streptomyces sp. NPDC003456; assembly: GCF_042878735.1. Lineage (NCBI taxonomy): Bacteria > Bacillati > Actinomycetota > Actinomycetes > Kitasatosporales > Streptomycetaceae > Streptomyces > Streptomyces sp. NPDC003456. The sequence goes on along the minus strand of NZ_JBIAOK010000001.1, from coordinate 197,313 downwards.
CCAACGAGATCGCGGTGATGGGCGCCGAGGGCGCGGCCAACGTCGTCTTCCGCCGGCAGATCGCCGAGGCGGACGACCCCGAGGCGGTGCGGGCGCGCCTGGTCAAGGAGTACAAGGCCGAGCTGATGCACCCCTACTACGCGGCCGAACGCGGCCTGGTCGACGACGTCATCGACCCCGCGGACACCCGGGAGGTCCTCGTCCGCGCCCTGGCGATGCTGCGGACCAAGCACGCCGACCTGCCCTCCCGCAAGCACGGCAACCCGCCGATGTAACCGACGAACGACGGGACACGGCAGGCGTCTCCGCCCGGGAGCGCCGGGACCGCTGCCCGGACCAGGAGACGACTGATGGTCAAGCAGGAGCGCGCGGCCCTGACGCGCCGGGCTCTGATCCGTGCCGGAGCCGAAGTGTTCGCGCAGGAGGGCTTCGCCCGCGCCTCGCTCACGACGATCAGCCGGCGGGCCGGGGTGAGCAACGGCGCGTTGCACTTCCACTTCGAGAACAAGCAGGCGCTGACGCAGGCCATCGTGGCGGAAGCGCTGGAGATCGTGCGCCGGATCGTGCGGGACGCCGGGGAGCGTGCGGGGGATCCGCTGGGGTCCCTGGTGGACGCCACGCACCGGCTGATGACCAGGATCGGTGAGGACGCCGTCGTACGGGCGGCCTTCGAGCTGCCCGACGGTCCGGGACGGGGCGAGGGGCCCGCGATCCGGCGGGAGTGGCAGCACTGGGTCGAGGAGGTGCTGCTGCGGGCCGACGAAGGCGGCTGGCTCGCCGACGAGGTGTCGGCGCAGGACGCCGCGACCGCCGTCGTGGCCGCCACGGTCGGCTTCGAGGTGCTCGGCAGCACGGACAAGGCGTGGCTGTCGGAAGAGCGGGTCACGCGGTTCTGGGGCCTGCTGCTGCCCCGGCTCACGGGGGGCGGTCCGCGAAGACCCCCCGAAACAGACCGTGCGGTTCTTTAGCAGGCTCTCCTTGCGGGGTGACGGCTCTCGATCACCCTGCTTCGATGCGCGGTTCTCCCTGTCCTGACGCGCAGAAGTGCCGGTACCAGGGGCTCTTGAGTGAGACTGTGGGGAAAAAACAGCGCGGATGGTTTGGTATTGACAAACCGCCCGTCCTGTTTTTTACTTGAGGCCAAGCCGGTAGCGAGGGCAGGGGGAGACGCCATGGACATCGCCGTACTGGGCGCACTGGACGTCAGGGAGAACGGGGTTTCGGTGACCCCGACGGCACCGAAGCCGCGTCAGGTGCTGGCACTGCTCGCCCTGCACGCGGACCAGATGGTTCCCGTCGCCACGCTGACCGAGGAGCTCTGGGGGCAGAAGCCGCCACGCAGCGCGCGCACCACCCTCCAGACCTACGTGCTCCAGCTCCGGGAGCTCATCTCGGCGGCCATCGAGCGCGATCCGCAGGACGCCCCGGCGCGCACCGCCAAGGACGTGCTCGTCACCTCGCCGGGCGGCTACCTGCTCAACACCTCGCACGGCGCCAGCGACGTACGGGAGTTCGAGCGGCTGGCCGGTACGGGGTACCGCGCCATGGACGCCGGCGACTTCGCGGGCGCGGCCCGGCAGCTGCGGGACGCCCTCTCCCTGTGGACCGGCTCCGCCCTCGCCGACGTGCACACCGGCGCGCAGCTCGACATGGAGACCCGGAGGCTGGAGGAGACCCGACTGTGCGCGCTCGACCAGCGCATCGAGGCCGACCTGCGGCTCGGCCGGCACCGCGAGCTGCTCGGTGAACTGACCGTCCTGGTCAGCCGCTACCGCACCCACGAGACCCTGCACGGCCAGTTCATGCTGGCGCTGCACCGCTCCGGCCGCCGCAGTGAGGCCCTCGACGTCTACCAGCGGCTGCGCACCGCCCTCGTCCGGGAACTGGGCCTGGAGCCCTCCGCCGGGCTGCGCCGGATGCAGCGGTCCATCCTGGTCTCCGGGCCCGAGGCCCTCGGCGCGCCCGCCGGGAACAACGAGCGTCTCACCCGCATCGGCTGACGAACCATCAGCCACGGGGGTGCGTGCCGTCCGCCCGCCCCCTTCCGCACGTCTCTGCGTCCGTCGCCGGACGGCAGGGACGGACCCTCACCGGAGTCCCCTCATGCTTCCCGACCGCCCCTCGCTCACCACGGCGGCATCCACCGCGCCGCCCGCCGACCTGCTGACCGATCTCGTGGCCGTGCTCGCCGCCGTGCTGCGGCTGAAGCCGGAGAAGATCGACCCCGAGCGGACGTTCCGCTCGCTGGGGCTCGACTCCCTGCTGACCGTCGAGTTCGTCGCCACCGTCAACGCCCGCCACGCGACGGCGGTCCGGGCCGACGCCCTCTTCGACCACCCCACGCCCCTGGCTTTCGCCCGGCACGTGGCGCGGGAGCGGGGCCCGCGCAGCGGGACACCGGTCGGCCTGTGGGCACCCCGTGCGCCGGAGTCCCCGCGCGCACCGGTGTCCGCCCGCGCGCTCACCGCGCCCGCCGTTCTCGACGTGCTGTGCGAGGAACTCGCCCGCATCGTGTGCTGCGACCCGTGGGACATCGACACCACGGCCGCCTTCCACCTCCTCGGAGTGGACTCCATCCTGGGCGCGGAGTTCGTGGCCGCGATCAACGGCGTCTACGGCCTGCGCGAGCGGCCCGCCGCGCTCCACGACCACGCCAGCCTCGAGGCGATGGCAGCCCACATCGCGGCCACCGCCGTACCGACCGCACCCCCCGCCGCCCCGGTGCAGGCCCCGCCTCCCGGCCCGCCGGCCCGGCCGGCCGACCTCGGTGCCCTCCTCGACGCGCTGCGCGACGACCGGATCTCCGTCGACGAGGCGCTCGGCCTGCTGCCCCCGCACAGCTGAACGGCCGGAGACGATGGACGAACGCGAGATACTCACCCGGTTCAAGGCCGGAAGCCTCGATCGCGAGACGGCCACCCGCCTGTTGACACGGCAGGTGCGGCCCCCGCAGGCCGCGGCGCCCACCGCACCGGACCCCGCGCCCCTGCCCACCGCCCGGGCCGCCTCCGGGCCCGCGTCCGAGCCTGCCTTTGGGCCCGCACCCGCGGACTGCGTCGGCACCCCCGAGGGGGACGACGGCTACGCCGTCATCGGCCTCGCCGGGCGCTACCCCCTGGCACCCGACCTGGACGCCCACTGGGACAACCTCCGCGAGGGCCGCGACACCTCCTCCTCGGAACCGCCCGCCGACCGGCCCGGCGCCTCGCCGCTCGCCCCGGGGCAGCGCGGGCACTTCCTGGACGGTGTCGCCGAGTTCGACGCGGAGTTCTTCGGACTCGCCCCCGCCGAGGGCGCCCTGATGGACCCGCAGGAGCGGCTGTTCCTCGAGACCGCCTGGGAAGCGCTGGAGGACGCCGGCTGCACCGGGACCCGGCTCGACGCCCTGGCCGGCCCGGACGGCACACCCCGTGCGGTCGGCGTCTTCGTCGGCGCCGGCGCCTGCGACTACGCCCTGCTCGCCGCCGAGACGTTCGGCCGGGGCGGGCCCGCGATGCCGAGGAGCGGGCACTGGAGCCTGCCCGGCAGACTGGCCGCGATCCTCGACCTGAGCGGCCCCGGCCAGGCCGTCGACACCGCCGAGTGCTCGGCCCTCACCGCGCTGCACCTCGCCGTCGAGGCACTGCGCCGCGGCGAGTGCGCCGCCGCCGTCGTCGGCGGCGTCGAGCTGCTGCTGCACCCCTCCCGGGCGCGCCCCGCGGCCGGGGAAGGGGCGGGCGTACTGATCGTCAAACCGCTGCGCCGGGCCCGCGCGGACGGGGACCGGGTGCACGCCGTCATCCGGGCCACCTCGGCCGGCTTCACCCCGCGGCGCCCGGTCGCGGACGCACCCGCCGCGGGCCTGCACGAGACCCGGGAGGCGACCGTGCGCCGCATCGGCGACGCCGGGGCGGCCACCGGGGTCGCGGCGCTCACCGCCGCCGTGCTCCAGCTCGGGCAGGGCTGCCTCGCGCCCGCGCGCGACGGGGCGGTCGCCGAGCCGTGGCCCCGCCCGCGCGACGCACAGGGGTGCGAACGGCCCCGTACCGCGACGGTCGAGGTGTCCGGCGGCGGCTTCACCGCTCGCGCCGTCGTCGAGGAGGACGTCGCGCCCCGCCCGCCACTCGCGGCAGCGGGCGGCGACGCCCTCGAGCGCGATCCCGCGAGCGACCGCGAGGAACTGGTCCTGCTGTCGGCCCCCACCCCCGACCACCTCGCCGCCACCGCCACTCGGCTGGCCGACCGGCTCTCCCGCGGCGCGGGAACCGGCCGGGCCGGCGACGGGAGCGAGCCGGTGCTCGCCGACGTGGCCCGGGCCCTGCGCACCGGCCGAGCCGTCCTGCCTTGCAGGATCGCGCTGCTCGTCACCGACCTGCCCCGGCTGGAGGCCGCGTTGCGCCGGTTCTCGGCAACGCGGGCCGGCGGCGGTGACGTGCGGTACGCCGACCTGCGCGGGCGCGGTGCCGATCCGCTGGCCCTGGGCGCCGTGCCGGAGACCCGCGACTACCTGGCCGCGCTGTGGCGCGGTGGACGTCTCCAACAGCTCACCCGGCTGTGGCTGTCCGGGCTCGACGTCGACTGGGCCGCGCTGGAGCCCCGGCCGGCCGGGGGAGCGGTGGCGTCCTTGCCGCCGTCCGCGTTCCTGCGCCGGCCGCTGTGGCTGGACCCGGTGCCCCCCGTGAGCGCCCCGGGCGAACCGGGACGGGCCGGATGACCGGTCAGGCCCCGCCGCGGTACCCCCGGGACCTGCCGGAGCCGGTGAAGCTGTGGTTCTGCCCCAACGACGAGCTCGCCCCGGGCATCGCCGCGACCCTGGCCGCGCACTGGCTGGACGAGCACGAGCGGGAGATCGCGGGCCGGTTCCTCTTCGAGCGCGACCGGCGCCAGTACCTCGTCGCGCACGCACTCGTGCGGCGGGTGCTGGCACTGGAGAGCGGGGTGCCGGAGGCGGAGGCGGTGATCTGGCGTTCCTCGCGCGGCAGGCCGTTCCTGCAGAAACCGCCCCTGGGGCTGCCACGCGGCGGTCGGGAACTGGACTTCAACCTCTCGCACTCCAACGGCCACAACCTTCTCGGCGTGGTGCGCCGGCACCGGATCGGGGTGGACGTGGAGCGACTCGACCGCGGCGACCAGGGCTTCGACGCCATCGTGGCGTCCTTCGCCGAGGACGAGCAGCGGTGGGTGGCCCGGGCCGCGCCGGGCCGGGCCCGGGACCGCCGGGTGCTGCGGCTGTGGACGCTGAAGGAGGCCTACTCCAAGGCGCGGGGGCTGGGCCTCGGCCTGCCCTTCGACTCGTTCTCCTTCAGCCTGGCCGACGACCGCGGCGTGACCGCCTTCCGGCCGCCCGGGGACGACGGTGAGCTGCGGTGGCGCTTCCTGGAACTGGAACCGGTGCCCGATGTCCTGGCCGCGGTGGCCGTGCTGGCCGACTCCGACCCCGACACCGACGCCTCGCCCGTGCTGCACCTGCACCACGGGTTCCCCTGGGGCCGGGCCGCTCCGAGGCTGCTGCCCCTGCCGGTGCCCGCCCGGCGGTTCGACGACGCGCCGGCCGGGCGACCGCGTCTGCCGCAGGCCTCACCGGGGTGACGGGGTGACCGGCGCACCGAGCGGGCCCCCCGGGTGGACACCGCCCGGTCACACGACCGGCAGAGCCGATTCCGCGTGCTGCTTGGCCAGGTTGAGGGTGGCGGTGGAGTTGCGGCCGAGCGCCTGGCGTACGTAGCGGCGGGCCTGCTCCACGGTGGCGTCCTCGCCCAGGACGGGCTTGATCGCCTCTTCCCGCAGGATGACGCTGTGCTGGGAGGTGACCGTGACACCCGACCCGTCCGGCACGACGGTCCAGCGGCCCGTGTGGGCCTGCATCAGCGCCGGCGTGGCGGTCTGCTTGTAGACGATGCGGCCCTCCTCGGGGAAGCAGACGCGAATGGACTCGGTGGTGTGGGTGGCCCCGTCCGCGGTGCGGGTGTCCATGGCCATGACCTGCACGCCGGGAGTGTCCTCGGTCAGGTCCAGCCGGACGACGTGCGGGACGAGCCGGGGCCAGTCCGCGACCCGGTAGAGGAAGTCGTAGACCGGTTCGGCCGGGGCCTCGACCCGCACACTGTCCTCGAAGGACAGCACGAGCTGATCGAGCCGGGCCCACTGCTCCGCCAGGTCCTTGATGCGGCCCAGCTCGGCCCGGCTGTTGGTGTCCGTCGCCCGAGTGGCCCACTCGACGTGCTCGCTGCGGTTGCCGTCCACCGTGAAGTCGTGCAGCAGAACCAGCCGGCACGCGTTCTCCGCCCGCTGTTCGACGATCCACGCGCCGCCCATACCCGTCAGCGGGGCGGCCGGGACCTCCTGGCGGAAGTCGATACGCCGCCCGGCCGGGTCCAGCCGGCGGCGCGAGGTCCAGGACTTGACCTGGCCGTTGGCGGTCGCCCACATGCGCAGCCGCTCGTTCGTGCCGTCGAACTCCAGCCGTTCCACATGCACGTTCGGCGGGAAGAACAGCGGCCACTGCACCGTGTCCGAGATCAACCCGTGGACGACCGCCGCGGGCGCGGCGATCTCCACGTCGTGCGATGTGCGGTGCACCTGTTCAGCCGACACCTCAAGTGTCCCTTCTCTGGTGGTGGCCCGTACCCGGGACGATGGACCCGCGGTCAGAAGTTGCCGAGTCCGCCGCAGACGTTGAGGGCCTGCGCGGTGATGGAGGCGGCGGTCTCGGAGGCGAGGTAGCCGACGAGTCCGGCGACCTCCTGGGGGGTGGAGTAGCGGCCGAGGGGGATCTTCGCCTCGAACTGCTCCTGGACCTGCTCCTCGGTGGTCTCCCAGGCGGCGGCGTAGCCCTGGCGCACCCGCTGGGCCATGGGCGTCTCGACGTAGCCGGGGCAGACGGCGTTGACGGTGATCCCGGCCGGGGCCAGCTCCTTGCCGAGGGCCTTGGTGAAGCCGACGACGCCGTGCTTGGAGGCGCTGTAGGGGGCGCCGAGCAGGACTCCCTGCTTGCCGGCGGTGGAGGCGATGCTGATGACGCGGCCGTGCGGGGCACCGGTCAGGCCGCCGTTGTTGAGGACCTCGCGGGTGACGAGGAAGACGCTGGTGAGGTTGGTGTCGATGACGTCGTGCCACAGCTCGTCCGTGAGGCCGGCGGTCGGGCCGCCGCCGCTGCGGCCGGCGTTGTTGACCAGGACGCTGATGGGGCCGTAGGTCTCGACGGCGGCGGCGACCAGCTGGGCGACCGAGTCGCGGGAGCGGACGTCCGCGGCGATGCCGTCGACCTCCAGACCCTCCTCGCGCAGGTCCTGGACCGTCTGCTTGACCTGCTGCTCGTTCCTGGAGCACAGGAAGACACGGTGGCCGCGCCGGCCCAGCTCCCGGACCACCTCCAGGCCGATCCCGCTCGTCCCGCCCGTAACGAGGGCGACGGGCTTCGTCGTTGTCGTCATCGGTTTCCTTCCAGTCGCCGTGGTGACTTCGACCGTGTCCCGTGCCGCTAGAGGTCGGACGGAAGGCCGCTCGATCCCGCTCCGGACGCCGCCGCGGGCCGCGCCGACGGCGGTTCGAGGCGTTCTCCAATCGCGTGCGACCAGGTCCGTGCAGGGTGACGGGCGGCCGCATCGACCGAACGGAGACGCCATGACGATCGCACCCGAGCTCGGGCAGACCACCACGTGGTCCGCCCTGTTGCACGCGGAGGTCCAGCAGTTCTACGCGCACCAGATGCAGCTGCTCGATCTCGGCGAGGCCGAGCAGTGGGCGCACACGTTCACCGAGGACGCGACGTTCGCGGTGCCCACCCTGCCCGAGCCGGTGCGCGGCCGGGCCGGGCTCGTCGCGGCGACCACCCGGGCCGCGGCCGAGCTCGCCGCGGCCGGGCAGCGCCACCGCCACTTCATCGGCATGCTCGACGTCCGGCCGCGAAGCGACGGGGCCGTCGCCGTCCGCTCCTACGCGATCGTGTACGCCTCGCAGGTCGGGGGCGAGTCCCGGGTGCACCGCGTGTGCGTGTGCGACGACGTCCTGCTGCGCCAGGACGGTGAGCTGCGGGTGTCCGCCCGCACGGTCACGCGCGACGACCTCGCCTGAGCGCGACTCCACCGCCGCCCGGCCGCCTCTCCACCCGGGCGGGTCAGCCTCTGCCCATCCGTACGCGGGGACGGGCGCGACACCGCCGCACCTCCCCGCACACCGCCGCACCAACCGACTGCCATCCCATGGGGGTTTCCCGACATGACGCAGACGACGATCGCCCGACCGGGGGTCTCGGCTCTCCAGCAGGCCGTCCAGGGCGCCGCTGACCGGCTCGTCGCGGCCGGGGCCGCAGGCGTCCAGTTCCGGGTCGCCCGGGGGGAGGAGTCCTTCGTGGTGACGTCCGGCATCGCGGAACTGGGCACCGACCGCCCCGTCCCGCCCGACGGCCGTTTCCGTATCTCCTGCATCACCAAGCCGTTCGTGGCCGTCGTGGTGCTGCAGCTGGCCGCCGAGGGCAGGATCGACCTCGACCGCAGTGTCGAGAGCTACCTGCCGGGCCTGCTGCCCGACGGCGAGAAGATCACCATCCGCAACCTGATGCAGCACACCAGCGGGCTGTACAACTACATGGACTCGTTCCAGAAGCCGGGCGACCGCTTCCTGCGTGACCGCTACAAGCACTACGAGCCCGAGGACCTGATCGCCATCGCGGCCGCCAAGCCGCTGGAGTTCGAGCCCGGCACCAAGTTCGCGTACTGCAACTCCAACTACTTCGTCATCGGCCTGCTCATCAAGAAGGTGACCGGCCGCTCGTACCGCGAGGAGATCACCGAGCGCGTCCTGGAGCCGCTGGGGCTCACGGAGACCGTGCTGCCGGGCGACGACCCGAACATCCCGGGGCCGCACGCCCGCGGTTACATGCAGATCGGCGGCGAGCCCGTCGACGTGACGCTCATGAACCCCTCCGAGGCCGGCTGCGCGGGCGAGATCATCTCCACCACCGCCGACCTGGACACCTTCTTCACCGCGCTGTTCAGCGGCAAGCTGCTGAACGAGCCGGAGTTCACCGAGATGACCACCCCGCTGCCGCCCGAGATGATCGAGAACCTGCCGATGGGCATCGGCTACGGCCTGGGCATCATGAAGCTCGAGAACGACGACGACCTCGACCTGTGGGGCCACGGTGCCGGCATCCCCGGCTACGCCACCTTCGCGGCCACCACCCGCGACCTGAGCGCCCGGGTGCAGCTGTCGTTCACGATCGGCGACAAGGACTTCGGTCCGGAGGCCGAGCAGGCCGTCATCCGCGGTGTCAACATCGCGCTGTGCTCGTGAGGCCGCGATGACGAACGCGGTGGAAAAGGCCGTCATCGTCACGGGCGGTGGCACGGGAATCGGTGCGGCGACCGCCCGGGCATTCGCCGAGAGCGGAGCGCATGTTCTCGTCGTCGGGCGCAGCGAGTCGACACTCAAGGAAAGCGCGGACGGACATGAGCGCATTCGTGTCCTGGCGGCGGACATTCACGACCAGGAGGCGCCGGAGCTGATCGTCACGACGGCGCTGCGGGAATTTGGTCGCCTCGATGTCCTGGTGAACAACGCGGCCGTCACCGGATTCGCCTCGCTGGACGGCCTCGACCGTGCGTCGGTCCGCGCCCAGCTCGGCACCAACCTGATCGCCCCGGTGTTCCTGACGCAGCGGGCGCTGGACGCGCTGGAGGCCACCGGCGGAGTCGTGGTCAACGTCAGCTCGGCGGGCTCGCTCGGCCGCAGGGCGTGGCCGGAGAACTCCGTGTACGGCATGGCCAAGGTCGCCCTCGACTTCCTCACCCGCACCTGGGCCGTGGAACTCGCCCCGCGCGGCATCCGGTCCGTCGGGATCGCGCCGGGCGTCGTCGACACCGGCGTCGGGGTGCGCGCGGGCATGCCGCCGGAGGCGTACGAGGCGTTCCTCGGGCAGATGGCGCAGCGGATTCCGGCAGGCAGGGTCGGCCGGCCGGAGGACATCGCCTGGTGGATCGTGCAGCTGACACGGCCGGAGGCCGCCTACGCCAACGGGACGGTCCTCGCCGTCGACGGGGCGCTGTCCGTGACGTGACACCGAGGCCGTCGGCGGGGACGAACGGCCCCGACGGACGACGGGGGCACCACCGCGCAACGCGGTGGTGCCCCCGTCGTCCGCGTGGGGCACGGCCCGGCGAGGGGCGCGCCCGACGCGTGCGGCCGGCCCGGTCCCGGCGCCGGGCGCCGGAGCCGGCGAGGTGCGTGCCGGCCTCGGCGTCCTCGACTAGCGGGCGACCTCGGCGGTGACGTAACGGACCGGGACGTCGATGTGCACCAGGCCGTCGTCGCCACGCAGGGCGTCCAGCGCCGGGACGAGGCGGGCCCGCAAGGAGGCCGCCTCGTCGGCCGGCAGATGCTGCCACAGCAGGCGCATGCCCTGCGTGTGCGACCAGTCGACCCACGCCTGCCCGGAGCGGGCCGTCATGTCCACCGGCTCGTCCACGACACGGACGTTCTCGAAACCGGCCGTGCGCAGCGCGGCCGTCAGGTCCGCCGGGTCCTCCAGCCAGGAGTGCAGCTGCCGGTGCAGCTGCTCCGGGTGCCAGGCGGGCGGCAGGTGACGCAGCAGGGACATCGGGATCAGGTCGGTGAACAGCGGCGGCAGGAAGGGGAAGGTGTCCCGGGTGAACACCGGGCTGGTGAAGGCGATGCGGCCGCCGTCGCGCAGCAGTCCCGCATAGCGGGCGAGCGCGGCCCGCGCGTCCGGCAGGAAGATCACGCTGTAGCTGCCGAGCACCAGGTCGAAGGAGCGGACGGGCAGATCCGGGTGCTCGCCGTCCATCACCCGCAGTTCGACGTTGCCGATGTCCTGCCGCGCCGCCTCGCCGGCGGCCTCCTCGATCATCGCCTCGGCGATGTCGATGCCGAGCGCACTGCCCTCCGGGCCCACCAGCCGCGCCGCCGGCAGCAGGGTGGCGCCCAGGCCGCAGCCGACGTCCAGAAGCCGCTGGCCGGGGCGCGGGGCGGCGAACTCCACCAGCCGCCCGCCCATCGGTGTGAAGAACTCCACCCCCAGCCGGTCGTAGGTCGCCGCGGCCCCGTTGAAGGCGGCGGTGACTTCGGTCTTGTAGGTCGCTGTGTCCGTGTCCATGCGCCCATGCTGAGGTTCCCGCCACGCACGCAGCTGGAGAATTCATCGAGAATCGGTGGACGGTGACCGCTCGTCCGCCTGGAGGGAAAAGGGAGCCGGAAATACTTCCCTTGCCCGGCCCGCGTGCGGCATTCAGAATCATGACAGTAGCCGCCGCCCTTGGGGGCCGCCGTGGAGGGGATTCGATGAGTAGTCAGATTGATTCCGTACGCCGGATGATCGAGGCATACAACACCGGAAATACCGAGGACGTCGCGGAGTACATTCATCCGGAATACCTCAACCCGGCGACGATGGAACACATGGACCTGCGCGGTCCCGATTCCTTCGCGATGGCCGTCAAATGGCTGCGTATGACGTTCTCCGAGGAGGCGCATCTGGAGGAGGTGCAGTTGGAGGAGCGCGGGGACTGGGTGCGGGCGAATCTCGTCCTGTACGGGCGCCACGTGGGGGACCTGGTCGGCATGGCGCCGACCGGTCGCCGCTTCTCCGGCGAGCAGATCCACCTCATCCGCTTCGTCGACGGCAAGATCCGCGATCACCGGGACTGGCCCGACTACCAGGGCACCTACCGCCAGCTCGGCTCGCCGTGGCCCGAGCCGCAGGGGTGGAGGGCCTGACCCATGATCCTCGTCACCGGAGCGACCGGGAAGGTCGGCCGCGAGGCCATCGAGCAACTCGTCGGCCTCGGCCTCGAGGTCAGGGCCCTGAGCCGCAAGCCCGAGGAGGCCGGGCTGCCCGAGGGGGTCGAGGTGGTGGCCGGCAGCCCGGCCGACCCCTGGTCCCTGAAGAGCGCCTTCGCCGGCGTCACCGCGGCGCTGGTGGTGCTCTCCGGCGACGTCGCGGGGGAGGCCCGCAACGTCGCCGAGGCCGCCGCCGAAGCGCAGGTCGAGCACATCGTGTTCCTGTCGTCGGCCGGTGTCCTGCACCCGCTGCCCCACGGCATCGCCGAGGAACACCGGGCGGGGGAGGAGGCGATCACCGCGTCCGGTGCCGCCACCACCTTCCTGCGACCCGGCCCCTTCCACGCCAACACCTCGTGGTGGATCAGGACCGTCCGCGAGAGCGACTCGGTGCGCTGCTGGATCGGCAACAACCCCGGCGCGCCCATCGACGAGTACGACATCGCCTCCTGCGCCGTCGCCGCCCTCACGCGGGACGGCCACCGCGGCAAGGCCTACCTCCTGACCGGCGGCGAGGTCCTCACCTCCGAGGAGCAGGCCCGCATCCTCGGTGACGTCCTCGGCCGGGAACTGAGCTTCTCCGTCGCGCCGCAGGAGGAGGTCGTGAACGTCTTCGCGGGCATCACCGGCGACCGCCCGGCGGCCGTCACCAACGTGGCCGCGCTGCACAGCCCCGAGGTGCCCTGGGCCACGCCCACCACGGCCGTGAAGGACCTCACCGGCCGCGACCCCCGTCCCTACCGGGCCTGGGCGGCTGCCAACGCCGCGCTGTTCGGCTGAGAAAGGCGTACGACATGACGACGACCGACGGGAACGGCCCGATCCTGGTGATCGGGGCGACCGGTCTGCAGGGCGGCGCCACCGCGCGGGAACTGCTGCGGCGCGGCCGGGACACGGCCGCGCTGGTGCGCGACCCGCAGTCGCAGGGGGCCCGTGCGCTCGCCGCGCTCGGCGCGCGGCTGATCACCGGGGACTTGAACGACGAGGCGTCGCTGCGGGCGGCCATGCAGGGGGTGCACGGGGTCTTCTCCGTGCAGAACTTCATGACGCCGCTCGGCCTGGGCGGCGAGGTCCGGCAGGGCCGGGCGGTGGCCCGGGCGGCGAAGGCCGCCGGGGTCGCCCACGTCGTGTACAGCTCGGTGGGCGGGGCCGAACGGCACAGCGGCGTCCCGCACTTCGACTCCAAGCGGCACATCGAGCGGTACCTGAAGGAACTGGGCGTGCCGACGACGGTGCTGCGCCCGGCGTTCTTCATGGACAACTTCGCCGCCCACGGCCCGCAGAACGTCGAGGGGACGCTGGTGGTGCGGCTGGCCCTGAAGCCGGACACGCGGGTGCAGTTCATCGCCGTGGACGACATCGGCTACTTCGCGGCACAGGCTTTCGACCGGCCGCAGGAGTACCTGGGCCGGGCGGTCGAGCTGGCGGGCGACGAGCTGACGGCCGCGGAGGTCGCCGGGGCGTTCGCGGCCCGCAGCGGGCTGCCGGCCAGGTTCGAGGAGCTGCCGCTCGACGCGGTGGCGGCCGACCCGTACATCCCCAACGCCCCCGAGATCGCCCTGATGTTCGAGTGGTTCCAGGAGCACGGCTACCGCGCGGACATCGCCGCGCTGCGTGCCGAGCACCCGGGGCTGCAGACGTTCGCGACGTTCCTGAAGAGCATCGACGTGTGACCGTCCGACCCCCCACGGGTGAGGGGCGGAAACCGCTGCGACAGCGGTTTCCGCCCCTCACCCGTGCGTCTCCTAGGCCCGGCAGACCGGCAGTCCGCCGTGGTACGCGGTCATCTCCCGGAACAGCGCCGGAACGTCCAGCGCCTGCCCCGGGGTGGCCCCCTGCTCCTCCGCGTAGGCCCGGTGCAGGTTCGGCACCAGCCGCTCGGCGTCCAGCAGGTCCGCGAAGGGGCCGGGGCCGGTGGCGCGGGCCAGCTCCAGCGGGGTCATCCCCTCGGCCACGCCCTGCCGTGCCAGCTCCCGCAGCCAGCGGAAGTAGGCCGCGTCGGCGTCGAGCGCCTCGGGGCCGCCGACCGGGCCGTGACCGGGCACGACCACCAGCGGCTCCAGCCGGCGCATGCGCTCCAGGGCGGCCAGGGAGCCGCTGACCGACCCCATCACGCAGAACGGCGTGACCCCGGACATCACCAGGTCACCGGTGAACAGCACCCGCTGCTCGGGCAGCCACACCACAGTGTCGCTGGTGGTGTGCGCGGCCGGGCCGAGATGCAGCAGCTCCACCCGCACACCGTCGGCGTGCAGGGTCAGGGAGTCGCGGAAGGTGACCTCGGGAAGCGCCAGTTCGATGTCGCCCCAGCACACGTCCGGCCACAGCGACGTCAGGTGCAGCCCCGCGGCGGCCATGTCGGAACGCGTGCGTTCGTGCGCGACGACCACGGCCTCCGGGAAGAGGTGGTTGCCGAACGTGTGGTCGCCGTGGAAGTGCGTGTTGACCAGTGTGCGCGGCGGCGTCGGCGTACGGCGCAGCACCTCGGCGCGCAGCCGCCGCGCCCGCGCCTCGGTCGCCGCGGTGTCGACGAGCACGCCGGCGCCCGCGTCACCGACGACCAGGCCCGCGTTGTTCAGGCACCAGCCGCCGTCAGGCTGCACGAAGGCGTACACCCCGTCGGCGACCTCGGCCGCTCCGGTCGTGGACGTGCCGGTGCTCACAGCACGTCCGCGGGGACGAACTCCAGCTCCTTGAGCATGGGCAGGTAGTTGAAGACGTCGTAGTGCTCGATGATCCGGCCCGCGTCGTCGAAGCGCAGCTCCTCCAGCATGAACCAGGTGACCTTCCGGCCCGTCGGGGCCTTGCCGAGGAACTCGCCCAGGTGGGTGGCCGTCACGGTGATGCGCAGGATCACGCGGTCGCCCTCGGAGACGGCACTGCGCACGTCCAGGTGGAGGTCGGGGAAGGCGGCCAGGCCGCCCCGCATCGCGCCGATCATCTGCTGGGTGTCGACCTCGCGGTCCTCGGAGAAGTGCCGGATGTCCGGGGACCAGTGCCTGATGATGCCGTCCAGCTCCCAGCGGTTCCAGGCGGCGGCGCAGTCGAGTGCGATCTCCTTGTTGCGCTCCTGGACGGACCGCTCGGTCAGCGTGGTGGACATGATGACTTCCTTCTTGGTGGTCGGGAGAGGATCCGCCCGGGCAGGAGGCGATCGGCGGGTTCCACGGGGGCAGGGGTCAGGGGACGAGGACGTGCTTGCCGACGGAGCTCCCGTCGAGCAGCTGCCGCAGGGCGACGGCCGCCCCGTCCAGCGGGTGCCGCTGCGCGATGCCCGGTTTCAGCACGCCCTCGGCCAGCAGCCCGTACAGCGTGTCCAGGGCGGCGTTGAAGGCGGGGCCCGGCTTGACGTAGTACATCGTCATCCGGCGACCGCCGGTCAGCCCCAGCAGGCGGGCCACGAAGCGCCGGCCCGTACGCAGCAGCGCCGGGACGTGCGGGCGGAACCACTGCCCCGGGCGGTATCCGGCGACGGACGAGTCGAAGGACACCAGCGTGCCTCCCTCGGCGAGCATCGCCCAGCCGTCGTCCAGGCCACGGCCGCCGATGTGGTCGAAGACCGCGCGCACGCCCCCCGGCGCCAGCCGGAGCACCGCCGACCGCAGGTCGGGGGCGCGGTAGTCGAGGGGCTCGGCGCCCAGCGCGCGCACCGCCGCGTGCTTGGCCGGCGACGCCGTGCCGATGACCCGCAGCCCCCGGTGCACCGCGAGCTGGGTGAGCAGCGAGCCCACGCCACCGCTCGCCCCGTGCACCAGGACGGTGTCGCCCGGCGCCAGGGCGGTCAGCCGGTCCAGCATCTGACAGGCGGTCACCCCGTTGGTGACCAGCGCGACGGCCTCGGCGGCGTCCAGTTCCTCGGGCACCGGTGCCAGGTGCGCGGCCGGTGTCTCCACGTACTGGGCCCAGGCCCCGTAGCGGGGCATGGCGGCGATGCGGTCGCCCACCCGCCAGCCGGTGACGCCCTCGCCGATCTCGGTGATCCGTCCCACCAGGTCGTAGCCGGGCACGAACGGGAAGCGCGGCGGGAAGGGGTGCAGGTGCCGGAGCATCTGCACCTCGGCGAAGGACACGCCCGCCGCCTCGACACGCACCACGACCTTGCCGCGGCCCGCGGAGGGGACCGCCTCGCGGACGGTGACCAACCGCTCCTCGGGCTCGCCGCTGCCCGTCATGCTGACCGTGGCACTGTCCAGCGCGGTGCCCGCTTCGGCGCTCACGCGGCCCGCTCCTCGGGTGCGGCCGCGAAGTCGCCGGCGTGGTCGACGGCCCACCGGGCGAAGGTCCGGGCGGGCACGCCCGTGACGCGCTCGACGGTGTCCACGACCGCGGGCGGGTGGACGAGGGCGTCGGCCAGATAGCCGAGCACCATCTCCACGACCGGCGCCGGCATCGCCCGGCCCATCAGCACCCGTGCCTCGTCGGCGGTGATCTCCTCGAACCCGATCTCCTGCCCCAGCGCCCGGGCGATCGCCCGAACCTGGTCGGCCTGGGTGATCGCCTCGGGGCCGGTCAGCACGTACGCCTGGCCCGTGTGACCGTCCTCCAGCAGCGCGGCCACCGCCACGGCGGCCACGTCCGCCTCGTGCACGAGGACGCGCGGGGCGTCGCCGTAGGGGGCGCGCACCACACCCTCGGTGCGGATCGCGTGCCCCCACTTCCACAGGACGTTCGTGGCGAACTCGTCGGGACGGACGAACGTCCAGGCGAGACCGGACTCCTCCACGGCCCGCTCCACGGCACGGTGGTACTCACCGCTGTGGTTGTCGCCGGACTCGTCCAGCACGGAGGAGGACGACAGGACGACGACACGGCGCACGCCGGCGTCCTTGGCCGCGGCGACGACCTCGCGGGCCGTCTCCGGGACCGGGAAGAGATAGAGACCGTCCACGCCGTGCAGCGCCGCGCGCAGCGTCTCGGGGCGGGTGAGGTCACCCTCGAAGACCTCGACGGCCTTCGGCAGGCCGGCGGTGGCCGGAGTGCGCGTCAGCGCGCGCACCGGAACACCCGCGGCCACGAGCCCCTCGACCACATGACGGCCGACCGATCCTGTTGCGCCTGTCACCAGAACTGTCACGCCTGCTCCACGAGTTCGTTGGCCGGTTGCATGCTGCCCAGCGTCGGGAACAGCGCTGGAGGATGCCCGGAGAGGCGGTGGACCGCCTCCAGCCCGCCTCGAGCGGCACACGGAAGCATCGGTTCGACCAACTCCTCCGAGGACGAAGGCGAGGCTGCGTTTTGTCCGCTCCCCAGAGCGCCGAGCGCCGGCACACCGAGGGCACGACCGCGCCCGGGAACACCAGCAAGCAGACGGCCGGGAAGGACCGGAAGAAGAACAAGCGATTCGAACTCAGCCGCCGCGCGCGCAGACTCACCCTGGCGATCCACGTCGTCACCTCCGTCGGCTGGGTCGGCCTGTCGCTGTCCATGGCCGTCCTGGCCCTCATGGGGTACACCACGGACGACGCGGCGGTCGCCAAGGGCGTGTACTACGCGATGTACGTGTTCGACGACACCGCCGTCACGGTGTTCAGCATCACCGCGGCCCTCTCCGGCATCCTGCTGTCCTGCGGCACGGCGTGGGGACTGCTGCTGCACTGGTGGATCGTCGCCAAGTGGGTCATCACCCTCTTCATGACGATCTTCGCGTGGTTCGTCATCCACCCGATCGTCATGGAGGCCACCGAGAACACCGCGGAGGCGGGCGGCGCCCCGCCGCGCCCCGGCTGGCCGGCGGACTTCCTGGTGTGGAGTGTGCCGCTGCTGTTCGCCCTGCTCACGGCCGCGGCGGTGATCTCCGTGTACAAGCCGTGGGGCCGCACGGCGCGAGGCCGCCGTGCCACGGCGCGCACCCGCCGCGCCTGACCGCCCGCCCGGACCCCGACGGGCCCGGCCCCGACAGGGGGCCGGGCCCGTCGGGGTCCGCTCACGCGGACCGCGTGACACCCGGGCCGGACGGGGGACACCCGCGTGCGGCGTCCAGGGCCGCACACCACTGCTCCGGGCTCGGCGCGCGCAGCAGCCCGGTACCGATGAGCAGGCCCTGGAATCCGCAGTCGAGCAGCCGTGCCGCGTCGGCGGGGTCGGCGATACCGCTGGCGCTGACCGCGCAGCGGGTGCCGGTGCCCAGGACGGGGGCCAGCAGAGCGCTGCTGCGGCCGAGGTCGCCGGGCGACCGCTCACGGGTGGCGATGTCCTTGTTGTTGACGGCGACCACGCACTCCTGCGCCCGCGGGACGCAGGCCGCCTCCGCCGCGTCGGCGATCTCCACGAACGGGGTCAGCCCCAGGCCGAGCGCATGGTCCACCAGCCGTGCCAGGACGTCGGCGGGCAACAGCTTCACGGTCAGCAGGACCGCGTGGGCGCCGAGTCGACGGCTGCGCTCCAGCTGCCGCCGGCTGGTGATGAAGTCCTTGCGCAGCAGCGGCAGGGAGGTGAGCGCGGCGACCTCGCCCAGCAGCTCCTCGCTCCCGCCGAACCAGCGGCCCGTGACCACCGAGACGCACGGCGCCCCGGCCTCCTCGTACCGGGCGACGACCTCGGCCACCGTGCGCGGGCCCAGCAGGTCGGTGCCGTCCGCGGACCGCCGCTTGACCTCCATGACCACAGGACGCGCCGCAGATCGCAGCGCCCCGGCGAAGTCTGCGCTCACGGCGTCCCTCCCGGCACTGTCGCCGGCACCGTCCCGGACGGTGCGTCCGGCGCTCCGCCGTGTGTCACGCACGGCCTCCAGGCACGGGTGACGGCCGCCGCACCGGCCGGGTCGAGCAGCCCGTCCCCGCCCCGCGCGGCGGAGTCCACGTCGATGCCGAGGAAACGGGGATGGGCGACGGCTGCGGCGAACCGGTCCCGGTTGTCCGCGCGCAGGCCGCCCGCGAGCAGGAAGGGACGCGCCATGCGGTCGGCCAGCGCCGTCACCGTGTCGGCGTCCAGGCTCACCGCGGTGCTGCCGACCCGTCCGCCGGCGGTGACCGCGTCGAGGAGGAAGCAGTCCGTGCCGGCCCGTTCGTACGCGCCGATCAACGGCGCCTCCACACAGCGCCCGCCCCGCACGTGCAGGACCTTGACGATGCGTACGTCGTCCGGGACGAGCGCGCGCAGCGCACGCACCGTGGCCGGCGGCTGGTACCCGTGCAGCTGGACCCACGACGGCCCGGCACCGCCGGTGAGCGGGGCCAGCGCCCCGGCGTCGGAGCCGAAGGTGACCAGTACGGCCTCCAGCCGTCCCGTGGCCCGCGCCTCGGCCGCCAGCTCCGCCAGCCGCCGCGCGGACAGGTCGGCAGGCCCGCCCGGGACGCCGTGCCACAGTCCGACGAGGTCCGCGCCCGCCGCGGCGACGCCCCGCACCTCGGCGCCGGTCGTGGCCCCGCAGAACTTGACCAGCACTAGGCCGCCGCCTCGCGCTCGAGCGAGCCTTCCGCGAACCGTGCCGCCTCGCCCGCGAACAGCCGGGGATGCGCGGCCCGCAGGCCGGCGATCACGAAGTCGTAGGGGAAGTCGTCGAACTCGCCGTGCTCGCGCAGGAACTCCATCTGGCGCCGGCCCTTCAGGTCGAAGGGGTGGTGGAGACTGTCGGCGGTGCCGTCGAAGTCGAGGGGTGCCATCCGGTACAGACGGCACAGGGTCTTGTTGAAGACCGGGGTGGCCCTCACCCACCGGCCGTCCAGCCGGAGCGCGGTCAGGCCGTGCTGGTGGAACACGTCCCCGCCCAGCAGCCGCTTGAGCCGATCGGACGCGAGATGGTTGCGCACGTCGGTCAGGACCAGGCGGGCCGGGATGCCGAGGGAGCGCAGCGCGGCCGTGTACAGCACCGACTTGTGCAGGCACATCCCGGAGCCGGCGCGCACGACGCTGCCGGCGCGCAGGCCCTCGCGGGAGAGGTCGGCGCCGTAGACCTCGTAGCGGATGCCGTCCCGTACGGCGTAGTAGAGGGCCACCGCCCGCTCGGTCGGGGTGGCCGCGGTGGCCGGCAGGGCCCGGTGGACGAACTCCCGCACCTCGGGGCTGTGATGGTCGATGAACTCGGTTGCTGCCAGGGCGGTCATGATGGTGTGTTCCGCTTCCGTCGGGTGTCGGGGCTCAGAGGCCGAGCAGCGAGGCGAGGCGGTTGCGCTGGATCTCGGAGGTGCCCGAGTAGATGGTCCCGGCCACCGCGTTGCGCAGCTCCTTCTCGATGCCGTACTCGGCCATGTAGCCGTTGCCGCCGAAGATCTGCACGGCGGCGAGCGCGGAGGCGACGTTGGCCTCGCTGGTGACGAGTTTGGCGATCGCGATGTCGCGGGTGACGTTCTCCCCGGCGGCCATCTTGCGGGCGGCCGCGTACAGCCAGTGCCGGGCGCTCTCCACCCCGATCTCCATGTCCACGATCTTGTGGGACACCGCCTGGTAGGAGCCGATGGGCTGCCCGAACTGGGTACGGGTGCGGGCGTACTCCGCGCACCGCTCGACGCGGTCGCGCATCTCCCCGGCGTTGATGACGAAGGAGCACAGGATCTCCCAGCGCATCACATGGTCCAGGACCAGGAAGCCGCCGCCGGGCCGGCCGACGACCTGCGCGGCCGGGACCCGGCACTGGTCGAGGTACAGCTCGCACAGCGGAGAGGTGCGCAGCCCCATCTTCGCGACCGGCCGTCCCACGGACAGGCCCGGCGTGTCGCGGTCCACGAGGAACGCGGTGACGCTCAGCGGTCCGGGACGGTCGCTGGTGCGGGCGTAGACGGTGATCACGTCGGCGACGGGGCCGTTGCTGACGAAGGCCTTGCCCCCGGTGAGGACGAAGTGGTCACCGTCCCGTTCGGCCCGGGTCCGCATCGCCAGCGCGTCCGAACCGCTGTCGGGTTCGCTGATGGCGTGGGCCCCGATCAGGTCGCCGGAGCACAGCCCGGGCAGGTAGCGCTCCTTCAGCTCCCGCGAGCCGAAACGGTGCAGGGGCACCCCGGTGCTGACCAGGTGGCTGCAGACGGAGAAGTTCAGCCCCGCGTCGCGGCAGCCCCGGCCCAGGCCTTCCAGGACGTACATCGTGGTCAGCAGGTCCTGACCGAGGCCGCCCCACTGCTCCTCGAAGGGCAGGCCGAGGATCCCCGTCGTGCGCAGCAGGTCCCACTGCGCACGGGGGAAGGCGGCGTCGGCGTCACGCTCGAGGTGCCCGTCGTTGAGCTTGTCCAGCAGCGGAGCCAGAGCCTCGCGCAGACGCCGCTGGTCGTCGGTCCAGGTGATCATCAGTACTGGGAGAAGCCGGACGCGTCGAGGTTGTGGCTCTCGTCGCCGCGCAGCGCCGGGGTGAACATGCACACCAGGCGCAGGTCCTGGTCCGGGTCGGCGACCAGCCAGTGCGCGTCGTGCTGGTCGAGGGCGTAGAGGGTGCCCGGGGTGATGGGGTGGGAGTTGCCGCTCATGTCGACGATCTCTCCGCTCCCCTCGATGCAGTAGCAGGCCTCCAGGTGACGGCGGTACTCCAGCCGTGACTTGGTGCCGGCCCGCACGATGGTGTCGGTGACGGTGTAGCCCAGGCCGTCCGACTCGGTGAGGAAACGGCGGCTGAGGCCGTTGCCCCAGTCGACGCAACGGACGCTGTCGAGCCTGCGAACGATCATCTGTCCCATCCTTCGTCGGTGCGGTTCGGGGCGATCGGGCGGCGCAGTTCCGCCACGAAGGAGGCGAACTCCTCCACGGGGTCACGCCGTCGGGTCAGGGCCTGTTCGATGCGGGCCACGCCGGCACTGCCGACGACGGCGGCGTCCGCGCCCAGCTCCTCCAGCGCGGCGATGTCGGCCCGGGTACGGATGCCGAAGCCGACGGCGACCGGCGCGCGGGTGGTGGCGCGCAGCGTGGCGAGGGTCCTGGCGAGCCGGTCGCGGTCCGGTGCGGCGGTGGTGCCGCTGCGGCCGTAGTGGGCGACCAGGTACAGGTAGGCGGAGGCGCGTGCGGCGGCTTCGGCCACGGTGGCCGGGCCGGACACGGCGTAGCAGGTGGTGACCAGCGGCAGCCCGGCCAGGCGGGCGGCCTCGTGGTGGGCGGTCCGCAGCCGGGGCGGCAGTCCGTGCAGCAGCAGTCCGTCACAGCCGGCGCCGGCGACGGCGCGCGCGAAGTCGCCCAGGTCACGGTCCCGGACGGTGTGGCTCCAGTCCGCGAGGAGGGCGATCCGCAGCCGGCGCAGCCCGGGCCGGACGGCCGCCACCGCGGCGAGCACGGCCTCGCAGGTCACCCCGCCGGCCAGCGCCCGGTCCGCGGAGCGGCGGATCACCGGACCGTCGGTGACCGAGTCGGGGAACGGCACGGCCAGTTCGAGGCAGTCGACGTCGCTGTCGTCGAGCATCGCGGCGAGTTCCGGCAGCCGTGCGAGCGGCGGGTCGCCGGCGTTGACGAACACCGCCAGCCCCGGCCGCCCGGGCCGCC
Source organism: Streptomyces sp. NPDC003456 (assembly GCF_042878735.1). Classification (NCBI taxonomy): domain Bacteria; kingdom Bacillati; phylum Actinomycetota; class Actinomycetes; order Kitasatosporales; family Streptomycetaceae; genus Streptomyces; species Streptomyces sp. NPDC003456. The sequence continues at coordinate 175,146 of NZ_JBIAOK010000001.1, read as the reverse complement.
GTCGGGCGAAGAACCCCGAACGCGGGGCCGGCGCGGCGGACGGCGGGGACGCGTCGGCCCCGTCGCGGCAGGAGGCCAGGCACAGCGCCGCCACGCCCGGCACCGCGGCCGGGGCCAGTCCCGACAGGGGCGGGGGAGTGGGCACGTGCGCCGGTCCGGGGGAGACGGTCAGGGGACCTTCAGGCATGGGCCGCCTCCCGCGTGCGCAGCCGGTCGACCAGCGCGAGCGCCGAGCCGTCGTGCAGCGTGGCGTGCGCGGCGCGCAGCGCCTCGTGCCAGTCGCCGGTGAGCCGGCCCGCGACGGCGAGCCCGGCGGCGTTGAGGCAGACGGTCTGCGTCGCCGCCGGGCCGCCGCGCCCCGACAGCACGTCCGTGAAGAGGTCCGCGGCACCCCGCACCCCGGCCTTTGCCGGGGCCAGGTCCGCCATGCGGCCGGCACCCAGTCCCAGCGCCCCGGGAGAGAGCGTGAACTCCTCCTCGCCGCCCGACTCGTACGCCAGCACCCGGTTGACGGTGAAGGCGAGCAGTTCGTCGGCGCCGGCGTCGTTGTCGGCCAGCCACACCGTACGGCCCGTGGCGCGGGAGACGTGCTCGGCCGCGTGCCGCAGCATCCGCAGCGCCTCGGGGCGGGACACCCCGGTCACCTGGGCGCGCACCGGCACGTCGGCCAGGAACGGGCCGAGCGTGTTGACGACCGGCCCCAGCCGGCGCAGGTCCAGCGGTACGACGGCCCGGGCGAGCAGCGCGATCTCCGCCGGGTACACGAAGGTCCCGGCGAAGGCGATGCCGTGGCGCCGGAGGGCCTCTTGGGCGTGCTCGTACGACGTGGCCGGCTCGATGCCGAGTTCCTGGAGCAGGTCGAGGGAGCCGCAGCCGCTGGTCCAGGCCCGGGAGCCGGTCTTGACGACCCTGACGCCCATCGCCGCGGCCACGAAGGCGGCCGCCGTGGAGATGTTGAACGTACGCGGCCCTCCACCGGTGCCGACGATGTTGACCGCGCCGGCGAACGCGTCCGCCGGGCGGGCCGGCCGGCGCTCGGCCAGCGAGTCCAGGAGCGCGACCAGCGTGGCCCGCTCGGGCATCCGGGTGGACAGGGAGGCGAGCAGTGCCGTGGCCTCGCCGCGGCGCAGGTCACCGGTGTGCAGGTCGTCCCAGAAGGACCGCCACACCGGGAGCTCCACGGGACGGTCCCGGCCGATGAGCGAGACGACGGCCTCGTGCATGGCTACGCGGCCCCCGCGTGCTCGCGCGGCGCGTCCGCGAGGAACGCGGCGATCGCCGCGACGGAGGTGAAGGCCTCCGGGTCGAGGTCGACCGCGTCCGTGTCGACCCCGTGGCGGTCCTCCAGCCAGGCGATCACCTTGAGCAGCCCGAGACTGTCGATGACACCGCCCGCCATGAGGTCGAGGTCGTCGGCCAGCTCGTCCGCGCGCACGTCCGGCAGGAACTCCCCGACGATGAACTCCTTGACGGCCTGGGTGTACTGCATGTCAGTTCTCCTTGGTGAAGTGGGCAGAAGCGACCCGGTCGCGGTCGACCTTGCCGGTGGAGGTCCTGGGCAGCGGAGCGTCGACGATCCGCAGGCTGGAGGGGACGGCCGCCCGGGGCAGCCGGCGGGCGAGGTGCCCGCGCAGCGTCAGGCTGTTGAGGGCCGACCCCGGCGCACGCCGGACGACCGCGTGGAGCAGCCGTCCGGCCACCGGGTCGGGCAGGGCCAGGACGGCGGCCTCGGTGACCTCGCCGTGGCCGAGCAGGACCTGCTCCACCTCCTGGGCGTTGACCCGCACCCCGCGTGTCTTGACCTGGAAGTCCGTGCGTCCCTCGAGGAAGAGGGAGCCGTCCGCCCGCCGGCGGACCAGGTCGCCGGTGCGGAAGTAGCGCCGGCCGTCGTCGTGCGCGGGATGCGGCACGAAGACCTGCGCGGCGGCCGCGGCTCCCAGGTAGCCGGGCGTCTGGAACGGTGTGGAGACGAGCAGTTCACCGGTGCCGGGGCCGTCCAGCGGGACCCCGCCGGCCGTGACGACGAGCGCGTCGACGCCCGGCAGCGGCCGGCCCAGCGGCAACGGGCCGCCGCCCGCGGCCTCCTCGGCGGACACCTCGTGCACGAAGCTGTCGTTGGTCTCGGTGCACCCGTAGACGTTGTGCAGCCGGGCGGCGGGCAGCAGGGCGGGCAGCCGGGCGAGCAGCGGCCCGGGGACGGCGTCGCCGGTGACCATGGCGTGCCGCACGTGGGGCAGGACCGTCCCGGCGCCGTCCGCGGCGTCGGCGAGCAGCCGGAAGAACATGGGTACGGCCTGCACGACCTCGACCCGGTGGCGCACCAGGAGGCCGAGCAGGCGGGGGCCGTCCAGGGCGTGATCGGGGTCGACGAGGACGACGCGGCCGCCGTGGGCGAGGGTGGCCCAGACGTCGAGCAGGCACAGATCGAAGTTGAGCGGCGCGTAGTTGAGCACCACCGTGTCCGGGCCGATGCCGAAGGCCCCGGCCGCCCAGCCGGTGAAGGCGTCGACGGCTCCCGCGCCGAGCGGGACGATCTTCGGCAGTCCGGTGGAGCCGGAGGTGGTGAGCAGCAGGGCCGGGAGGCCGGTGGCAGGCGCGGGGGGCGCCGGGGTGCCCGCGTCCGGGAGCCCGGCAGGCTCGCACGGCCGCAGCACCTGACGTGCCCCGGCCTGTGCGTACAGCCGGTCCAGGGCGTCCTGCCCGAGCGTGGCGGCGGGCAGCAGCACCGGACGCCGCTCCAGCAGGCAGGCCAGGACCAGGGCGATGGTCGCCGGGGACTTCACGGCGGGAACGGCCACCGGGGCGTCGCCCGGCAGGCGTGCGAGGCGGTCGCGCTCGCGGGCCGCGCGGTGCAGCAGCGCCCCGTAGCTGATCTCCTCGTCCCGCCACACCAGCGCCGTAGCGTGCGGAGCCCGTCGCGCCTGTCCGAGGAGGCCGTCGAGCAGGGTGTGGCGGCGTGTCGTGCTGCCCGCCGACGTCCCGGGCACCGTGCCTGCGCTGACGCTCAAGGCCCCTCCCCGTCTCCCCGTCGCCACGCGTTCCGCAGCGTCGGTCCCGATCATGCTGGCGCGCTCTGGAGCATCGATGGATTACCGCTGCACCGTGCACCCGTACCGCGTGCGGCCCCACGGGGAGGGGACCGCGGCACGCGCGGGGCCCCGTCACCACCCTGGTGACGGGGCCCCGGTGCGGCTGTCTCAGCCGTCGGCCAGCTCCACGAGCACGTCCGAGGGGTCGCTGTGCGGCGGCCCGGCCGGCCACCACCCGTCCGGCCGGCGGCGGTAGGGGTACCACCGCCCGTCCCGGCCCAGGCGCACCTGGATGCCCTGCGCGGCGGACGTCCAGTGGTTGTCCCGGACCTCCAGTTCCGGCAGCTCCTGGGCCTCCCAGCCCGCGAGGAGCACGGCCCGCGCCCGGGCCGTCTCCTGCGCGGACGGCGACCAGACGTGCTCCAGTACCTCCAGGCCCGCGGCCCCGCCGGTGCGCCAGGCAGCGACCGCGCGGTCCAGCTCCTGCGGCGGCCTGCCGCAGGTCTCGCGCAGCCGCTGCGCGACCCGGGGATCCGGGTGGACGGCGGCGATGCGCACGGTGTCCTGCCACAGGCCGAGGGGCGGAGCCGGCTCGGCGGTCAGCCCCAGGGCGTACGCCAGCAGGGACCGGGCCCGCACGGCCGCGTCGGCGACCAGCTGCTCCAGCGGGTCGGCCTCGATGCCGGTGACCGGCTCGCCGGTGGCGGCCGGCGCGGCGGGCAGCGGCGGCAGGGCGGGCAGCGCCGACGGGTTCCGGGCCCACGCGGCGACCGGGTCCATCCCGGGCAGCGGGCCGTTCGCCACGGAGCCGGAGTCCCCGGACCGCCCGGACTCCCCGGCTCCCTCGGATTCCCCTGCTGCGCCGTCCGTGCCGTCCGGCTCGTCCGGGCCGTCCAGGTCCGTCATGGCGCGCAGCAGCAGCTCGGCCTTCAGCTCCTCCACCGCCTCGCCGGCGTCCCTGCCCCGCGCGAGCATCAGCAGCCACGGGTCCGCGTCCAGCAGCCACGACACCTGGTAGCACAGGGCCGTGGCATGCGGACACGGATGGTCGAGGGCGTCGCAGTCGCAGTCCGCGTCCAGATCGCCGTACCCGGGCAGAAGCCCCACCCGGGCGTCCTCCCCGGCCTCCAGGAGGTCCTCGGGGAGCTCACCCGCCAGCAGGGCCTCCGTCTCGGCCGGCCGGCCGGCGGTCTTCTCCCACAGCAGGTCCCACTCCTGGTCGTCCAGTTCCCGCAGCGTCACCACGGTCGTGTACGCGTCCTCGCCCCCGTACACCTCCGCCGAGATCCGCCCCGGGCTGACGGTGATCGGGCCGATCCGCCCGCTGCGGGCGAAGGACCGCCCCTTCTTCAGCGGCTCCTCCTCCGGCCAGGTCTCCTCCACGGCCCCGGTCCAGGCCCTGGCCCAGAACGACTGGCCGCGGGCGCGGCCGCCCTTGCGGGCGGCGAAGGCGGGAAAGCCCCGGGCACCCCGGTCCTGTGCTTCGGCCATCACTCGCTCCTCAGCTCGACCAGGCCGGCCAGCTCGTCGTCGGTCAGCTCCGTCAGCCTCTGCTCGCCGGTGCCGAGAACCGCGTCCGCCAGCTCCTTCTTCGACTCCAGCAGCGCGGCGATGCGGTCCTCCACGGTCCCCTCGGCGATCAGCCGGTGCACCTGCACCGGCTTGGTCTGACCGATGCGGTAGGCACGGTCGGTGGCCTGGGCCTCCACCGCCGGGTTCCACCAGCGGTCGTAGTGCACGACGTGATCGGCCCGGGTGAGGTTCAGGCCGGTGCCCGCCGCCTTCAGCGACAGCAGGAACACCGGTACCTCGCCGTCCTGGAAGCGCTGCACCAGCTCCTCGCGCCGGGCCACGGGCGTCCCGCCGTGCAGCAGCTGCGCGGGAACGCCCCGCTCGCGCAGATGCCGCTCCAGCAGCCGTGCCATGGCGACGTACTGCGTGAACACCAGCGCGGCCCCGTCCTCGGCGAGGATCGTGCCGAGGAGTTCGTCGAGCAGTTCCAGCTTTCCGGAGCGGCCCGTGAGCGCCGCGTTCTCCTCCTTGAGGAACTGGGCGGGATGGTTGCAGATCTGCTTCAGCCCGGTGAGCAGCTTCAGGACCAAGCCGTTGCGGGCGATGCCCTCGCTGCCGCGGATCCGGGCCATCACCTCCTTCACCTGCCCGCGGTACAGGGCGGACTGCTCGTCGGTGAGCGAGACCGGCCGGTCCGTCTCGGTCTTGGGCGGCAGTTCCGGCGCGATCCCCGGGTCGGACTTGCGCCGGCGCAGCAGGAACGGGCGGACCAGTCCGGCCAGCCGCCGGGCCGTGGAGTGCTCCCCGGTGCCCTCGGCGCGCTCGGCCTCGACGGGCGCCATCCAGCGGCGGCGGAACTCGCCGTACCCGCCGAGCAGTCCGGGCGTCGTCCAGTCCAGGACCGCCCACAGCTCGGAGAGGCTGTTCTCGACCGGTGTACCGGTGAGCGCGATCCTCGCGTCGGCGGGGATCAGCCGCAGCGCCTTCGCGGTGCCCGAGTGCGGGTTCTTCACGTGCTGGGCCTCGTCGGCGACGACCATGCCCCAGCGGTGCCCGGCGAGCCTGTCCGCATCGAGCCGCATCGTGCCGTACGTGGTCAGGACGAACCCGGTGTCCGCGCCGTCCAGACCGCGCCCCGGGCCGTGATAGCGGCGCACGGCCGTGCCGGGGGCGAACCTGCCCACCTCCCGCTGCCAGTTGCCCATCAGCGACGCGGGGCAGACGACGAGCGTCGGACCGCGCGTGTCCGCGTGGTCCTGGCGCAGCAGGTGCAGCGCGATCAGCTGGACGGTCTTGCCCAGGCCCATGTCGTCGGCGAGGCAGCCGCCCAGGCCCAGCGACGTCATCCGGTCCAGCCAGCGCAGTCCGCGCAACTGGTAGTCGCGCAGCGTGGCGGCGAGCGCGGCGGGCTGGCGGACGGGTTCCCCGCCGCCGTCCGGGTCGGCGAGGCGGGCGCGCAGCGCCAGCAGCCAGGGGGTGGGAGCCACCGGCACCTGCTCGGTGCCGGCCCGCGCGTGACCGGTCAGTGCGACGGCGAGCGCCTCGATCGCGGTGAGCGAGGCCACCTTCGGCTCGCGCGCCTTGCGGGCCAGGCCCGCGCCGACCAGGGCCCAGTCGCCCCGCAGCCGTACGACGGGCCGCCCCGTGGCGACCTGAGTCCGCTCCTCGTCGGTCAGCGGTTCACCGTCGAGTTCGAGTTGCCAGCACAGGTCGACGGTGCCGTCACCGCGGAAGAAGGAGCGCATGTCGGCGGGCGGCGCGAGGCCGGCGCCGAGGACGGCGCGGGCGGTCGGCGAGCGGTGGGCGTCCCCGGGCCAGAGCACGTCGATGCCGTGGGCGCGCAGCCGGGCCGCGCCGTCGTCCAGCAGGTCGGTGACGTCCCGGTCGGACAGGGCCAGGGCGCGCGGGACGGGCAGCAGCCGCTCCAGCGGTTGCCACACGCTCGCGGCCCGGCGCACGGCCCGTACGGTGTCGGCCTGGGCGCGCGGGCCCAGGGCGTGGTCGGCACTCTCGAACAGCTCGCCCGCGTCGAGCGCCAGGGTCGGGTCGGCCAGGCTGTGGGCGCGGGGAACGAGGCGCAGCTCGGGCGGGCCGCCGGGAGCGCGGTCGCCGCCGGTGCCCCCGCCGTCCGGCCCGCCGCCGGTCTCCTCGCCGGCCCCCGCGAGCTCCACCCGCAGGGACACCCGCACGCCCGAGTCGAGCCCCGCCGAGATCTCCTCCGCCCAGGCCCGCAACCGGGGCACGTGCTGGGGCTCGACGGCGGCGAACGCCGCCCGGCCGGTCGCCGCGTGCGCGGCCGGCGTGCGCGGCAGTGTGTCCGCGACGGCGTTCAGGAACTCCCGGACCAGGCCCTCCGGTTCGGCCATCCGCACCGCGGCGCCCCTGCTGCCCGCCAGGGCGGCGGCGTAGGCCTCGGGCGGCGCGGCACCGGCCAGTTCTCGCACCCGCCGCACGTCGTCCAGATCCAGCGGGCCGGTCCGCCAGGCGTCGTAGCCGCCCGGTGTGACGCCGGGCAGCAGCCGCTCCCGGGCCGCCAGGTGCAGGGCGATCCCCGCCGCCACGCCCCAGAACGCGGCCGCCGGATGGGCGCCCGAGTCCGGCCGGGCGGCGCGGGCCAGCACCGGCAGCGCGTCGGCGACCGGCAGCCGGACGGCCGCGACGGTACGGGTGACGGGCGTGCCGTCCTCGACGGTGACGACGTCCACGGCACCCGTCTCCCCGTCCACCGGCCGCGCCGGCCCGCCCGGCGGGTCCCAGAACACCACCGTGCCGGCGCGCGGCGGGTCGGCGGCCTCGAAGAGCACCGCGCACCGCGTGAGATCGTCGGCCTGCGCGCCCGTCACGCCCGTCATCACTGCCATCTCCCGTGTGGATCCTCTCCGTTCGCCGGCGTGGCCGGCCTCAGCGGCCGAGCCGCTGGTAGCGTCGCACGGACAGCGGGAAGAAGATCGCGAAAATGATCACCGGCCACACCACGCCCATGACAATGGCCTGATCCGTCGCCCAGGTCCCGGTGTCCCAGCCGGGGTTGCCGAACAGCCGCCGCGCGGCCGTGACCGTCGCCGACAGCGGGTTCCACTCGGAGACCGCGGCGAGCCAGCCCGGCATCGTGCCGGGCGAGACGAAGGCGTTCGACAGGAACCCGAGCGGCCACACCAGGGTCTGCACGGCGGTGACGGCGGCCGTGTCCGTGAAGACCAGCCCCAGGTAGATGCCCACCCACAGCAGGGCGAAGCGCAGCAGCAGGAGCAGGCCGACGGCGCCGAGCGCCGGGCCGAGCCCGTTCTCCGCGCGCCAGCCGACGGCCAGGCCGCACAGGATCATCACCGTCAGGCCGAGCACGGAGTTGAGCATGTCGGCGATGCTGCGTCCGGTCAGCACCGCCGCGGAGGAGGTGGGCATCGCGCGGAACCGGTCGGTGACGCCCCTGGCGGCGTCGCTGATGACGGCCAGCATCGTCACCTCGATGCCGAAGACCATGGTCATGGCGAACATGCCGGGTACCAGGAAGGCGCGGTAGTCGCCTCCCCCGGGCACCTGCATCGCCCCGCCGAACAGGTACCCGAACATCAGCACCATCATGATCGGGAAGAGCAGGCCGATGACGACCGGCGCGGGGTTGCGGGCCCAGTGGGCCAGCGAACGTCCCGTCAGGACCCAGGAGTCGGCGAGGAGCCAGCGGGCGCCGCCCGTCCCGGCCGTGGGCTGTGTCGTCGCGGTGGTCACACCGTCACCTCGTCCCTGTTCCCGGCACGGGCCGCGTCCTTCGCCGCCTCGCCGCTGTCGTTCCCGTCCGTACCGGTGAGGTGCAGGAACACCTCGTCCAGGGTGGGGCGGCGCAGCTGGATGTCCTCGGCCACCACCCCCCGCTCCCCGAGCGCGCGCACCGTCTCGGTCAGGGCGGCGACACGGTCGCGGACCGGGGCGTCCACGCGCCGGTTCTCCGGGTCGGTGTCGCAGTCCCGGCCGGTGACACGGCTGAGCACCTCGGCCGCGGCGGCCAGGTCACCGCTGTTGCGGACCGTGACGTCGATCCGGTCGCCGCCGATCGCCGACTTCAGCTCGTCGGGGGTGCCCTCGGCGATCACCCGCCCGCCCGCACCGGCCGGCGACGCGATGACCGAGATCCGGTCGGCGAGCTGGTCCGCCTCGTCCAGGTACTGCGTGGTCAGCAGGACGGTGGTGCCGTCCTCGACCAGCGAACGCACCGCGGCCCACACCTCGTTGCGGCTGCGCGGGTCCAGGCCCGTCGTCGGCTCGTCGAGGAAGAGCACGCGCGGTGCGAGGATGAGGCTGGCCGCGAGGTCCAGACGCCGTCGCATACCGCCCGAGTAGTCCTTGACGGGCTTCGCGCCCGCGCCGGCGAGCCCGAACCGGGCCAGCAGCGCCTCCGCGCGCTCGGCCGCCGCCCGCTTGCCCAGGTGGTACAGCCGGCCGAACATCACCAGGTTCTGCCGGCCGCTGAGCACCTCGTCGACCGCCGCGTACTGCCCGAGCAGCCCGATCCGGGCCCGCACCTTCGCGCTGTCGCGGTCCACGTCGAAGCCGGCGACCTCGGCACGGCCCTCGTCGAGCCGGGCCAGCGTGGAGAGGATGCGCACCGCGGTCGTCTTGCCCGCGCCGTTGGGGCCGAGCAGCCCGTGCACGGTGCCTTCGGGCACCCGCAGGTCGAACCCGCTCAGGGCCGGGGCGTCGCCGTACCGCTTGCACAGGTTCTCGGCGAGGATCGCGTGTTCGGATCCCATGGATGTCCTTCCCGGGAATGGAGGAAACGTGCTGAACAGCGTCGTACGCCCCGCTCGCTCCGCCTTCGAGTCCGGCTCGATCCGGGCGCGCAAGCGTCGGGGGGGTCAGCACCTGTCCACGGCTCGGAGGACCACGTGGTCACCTTCATCAACCGGTTCACGGTCACCGGTCCCCCCGACGAGTTCGAACGGCTCTTCGAGGAGACCTCGGCCTTCTTCCGCGACCGCCCCGGATTCCTGCGCCACCGGCTGGTCCGCCACACGGAACAGCCCGGCAGCTACGTCAACATCGCCGAGTGGGCGGACGCCGAGTCCTTCCGCGCGGCCGTCACCCACCCGGACTTCGCGCCGCACGCCGCCGCACTGCGTGCGCTGAGCACCAGCGTGCCGCACCTGTACGCGCCGGTGATGGAGCGCGAGGCCGCCGCCGCCGACCGCTGAGCGGCACCGCGCGACGCCCGAGCGGGCGGCCCCCCGACGGGGGGCCGCCCGCTCGGGCGTCTGCGGTACGCGCGGGCCTCAGCGGGCCGCCCGCACGGACAGTGCGTGGTGGAAGACGTCGCGCGGGTCCCACTTCGCCTTGACCGCCTGCAGCCGGCGGTAGTTGCCGCCGTAGTACAGCTCGTGCCACGGGACCCCGGAGGTGTTCCACTTCGGGTCGGCCATGTCGACGTCGGGGAAGTTGATGAAGCAGCCCTCGTTGCGCGCACCCGGCGCCGGCACCCCGCCCGTGTCCCGGTAGACGCCCGCGTAGAGCCGGCGCAGCCAGTCCACGTTCGCCCCGTCGTGCTCCGGGTCCTGCCAGGTGTTCATGAACAGCGCCTTCAGCACCGAACCGCGCTGCGCCGACGCCGTCGCCGACGGGGCGACGGTGTTGACCCGTCCGCCGTACGACTGGATGGACACCGAGCTGGAGTCGTTGGTGTGCTCCGTGCTGCCCAGGAAGTCGTGGAGGACGTCGCACTGCTCGTCCGTGAACGCCCGCCGCAGATGCGCCGACTTGATCTTCTGGCGGCCGGTCTCCGTGTCCTGCGCGCCGGCCAGCGCCTCCACCGATGCCAGCCACGGCAGCTTCTCCGGCGGCGGGGCGTACGCCTCGACCCCCACCCCGGCGCCGACGGCGTCGATGTGGTCCTGCAGCAGACGCTCGGCGTCGGGCAGGGTCGCGTCCAGGTGGGTGAAGGCGATGGCGGCCAGACCCTGGTCGTTCTGCCCCTGGTGGCCGAGCAGCACCAGACCGCTGAACAGCCCGGTGTACGGGGAGCCGGGGCCGCTGTTGCGCTCGTGCCAGCGCCCGTGGTTGCCCACCAGCGTGCGGAACGCGCTCCGGGTCATGCCCTCGCGCGGGAACATGACACTGGCGGCGAGCACGCCGGAGTGCGGGCGCGGCAGCGCCCGGGCGGGGTCGGTGCCCCGGGCGGACGGCGAACGGAACCAGTAGCGGGTCACCACACCGAAGTTGCCGCCGCCGCCACCGGTGTGGGCCCACCACAGTTCCCGGTTCGGGTCGCGGGCGTCCCGGGTGGCGATGACCGCGCGGGCACGGCCCGAGGCGTCGACGACGACCACCTCGACGGCCAGCAGGTGGTCGCTGGAGATGCCGTGGCGCCGGGACAGGGCGCCGTAACCGCCGCCCTGGACATGGCCGCCGACGCCGACGGTCGCACTGGCGCCGCCCGGGAGGGTCACACCCCAGCCGTAGTACAGCGTCCGGTACAGGTCCATGAGCCGGACGCCGGCCCCGACCTCGAAGGCGCCGCGCGCCGCGTCCCAGCGGACGGTGTCCATGCCGCTCAGGTCGATGACCCGGCGGACGGACGGGTCGCCCACGAAGTTCTCGTAGCAGTGGCCGCCGCTGCGCACCGTGACGCGCTTGCCGTCCCGCACGGCCTCGCGCACGGCCCGCACCACCTGCTCGGTGGTGGTCGCCAGCAGGAAGGACTCGGGACGGGCGGAGAACCTCTTGTTGCTGCCGCGGACGGCGAGATCGGCGTAGCGCGGGTCCGCCGGGCCCACCTCGAGGAGGCCGGGACCCGCAGGGGCGGCGGCAGCGGGGGCCGCCGCCGCGGCGGATCCCGTGGCCGCCGCGGCGGTGCCGGTGGCCGCCGCGGCGGCGAGGGTTCCCGTGACGAAGCGCCTGCGGCTGGGAGCGGTCATCGCGTCCCCGCTCAGACCGCCGCGCGCTCGGAGAGCGCCCGGTTGACCAGCTCGAGGTACTGGCGCGGGGTCTCCGCCTCGTCGATGGCCTCCTCGTCCAGGAGGACATCGAAGTCCCGCTCGATGCGTCCGGTCGTCTGGAGCACGGCCAGCGAGTCGTAACCGAGTTCGGGGAACGGGACGTCCAGGATGTCGCCGTCCAGGTCGACGCCTTCCTCCTCGCCGGCGCACTCGCGCAACAGGGCGGTCAGATCGTTGAGTTCGAGCCGGTTCACGGCATACCTCTTTCTTCGGTGAGGACAAGGGTGGGTGTGTGCCGGGTACGCGCGCGCCGCCGCGGCGGTGAGCGGTCAGGCGCGGACCACGACGGCGGAGTTGAAGCCGCCGCGCCCGCGCGCCAGCACCAGCGCGGTCCGCAGCTCCACGCCGCGGCGCGGCGTACCGGTCACGAGATCCAGGGGGCAGTCCGGCGCCGGGCCGCGGGTGCCGGTCGTCGGCGGGATCACCTGGTCCCGCAGCGCCAGCAGGGCGGCGGCCAGGTCCAGCGAGCCGCCGCCGGCGGCGAGCCGGCCGGTCATGCTCTTCGGCGCGGTCACCGGAACGCCGCGCTCACCGAACAGCTCGCTGATCGCCCGCGCCTCGGCACGGTCGGCCGCCCGCTCGCCGGCGCCGTCCGCGAAGACCACGTCGACCTGGTCCGGCCGCACCCCGGCGTCGGCCAGGGCCAGCTCGGCGGCCGCGCCCAGCCGCGCGCCCCCGCCCGTGTCCGGGGCCGGATCGAAGGTGGACGCGTACCCGGCGACCGTCCCGTACTCCCGGGCCCCGCGGGCACGGGCCGCGTCGGCGTCCTCCAGGATCAGCAGGGCGCCGCCCTCGCCGGGGACGTAGCCGTCCGCGTCCGCGGCGAACGGCAGGAAGGCGCGCCCGGGGTCGTCGCTGACGCTGATGCGGCCCTCGGCCAGGTGCGCCGCCCACGCCCACGGGCACAGCGCGGAGTCCACCGCGCCCGTGACGACGAGCGAGGCGCCCCTGCGCAGCTGGCGGCGGGCCTGCCCGACGGCGTCCAGTCCGCCCGCCTGGTCGGACACGAGCACTCCGCTGGCGCCGCGCAGACCGTGCCGGATGGAGATCTGGCCGGTGTTCACCGCGTAGAACCAGGCGAAGGACTGGTAGGCGCTGACGTGTTGGGCGCCCTTGCTCCACAGCGCCTGCAACTCGCGCTGCCCGAACTCGAAGCCGCCCGCCGAACTCGCGGTGACCACGCCCGCCGCGTACTCGGGCAGCGCGGCCGGGTCGACGCCGGAGTCGTCCAGGGCCTCCTCGGCGGCCGCCAGTGACAGCCGGGTTACCCGGTCGGTCTGCGCCAGCAGCCGGCTCGGGACGTGGTCCTCGGCGACGAAGCCGGGCACCTCGCCCGCGAGCCGGGCCGGGTAGCCGGAGGCGTCGAAGAGGGTCGGCCGGCCGATGCCGCTCTCGCCGCGCAGTACCGCGGCCCACCAGGCCTCGGTACCGAGGCCGTTGGGGGCGACGGCCCCGATGCCGGTGACCACGGCACGGGTGCGGGCCGGTGCGGCCGGCCGGCGGTCGCCGGTGCGGTCGAGCAGGGACGTGCCGCTCATGCGCTCACTCCCAGGTGCGGGCGGGTCAGGACCATGGCGCTCTGGAAGCCGCCGAAACCGCTGCCCACGGTGAGGACCGTGTCGGTCCGCTGCTCGCGTGCCACGAGCGGTGTGTAGTCCAGGTCGCAGGCGGGGTCGGGTTCGTGCAGGTTCGCCGTCGGCGGTACGACGCCGTGCTCGATGGCCAGGGCGCTGGCGGCCACCTCGAGGGAGCCGATCGCACCGAGCGAGTGCCCGATCATCGACTTGATGGAGCTGACGGGTATCTCGCGGGCACGGGCGCCGAGAGCGCGTTTGAACGCGGTCGTCTCGTGCCGGTCGTTCTGCTTGGTCCCCGACCCGTGGGCGTTGACGTAGTCGACGGCCGCGGGGTCGAGCCGGGCCTCGTCCAGGGCCGCGGTGATGGCCTCGGCCATCTCCGTGCCGTCCGTGCGCAGACCGGTCATGTGGTAAGCGTTGCTGCGGCTGGCGAAGCCCGCGATCTCGGCGTACACGTGCGCGCCGCGGCGGCGGGCGTGCCCGTACTCCTCCAGGACCAGGACGGCCGACCCCTCACCGAGCACGAACCCGTTGCGGGTGCGGTCGAAGGGCCGCGAGGCCGTCTCCGGCTCGTCGTTGCGGGGGCTGGTGGCCTTGATCGCGTCGAAGCAGGCCAGGGTGATGGGGGAGATCGGTGCCTCGGTGGCCCCGGTGACCATGACCTCCGCGCTGCCCTCGCGGATCAGCTCGACCGCGTGGCCGACGGAGTCCAGGCCCGAGGTGCAGCCCGTGGACACCAGCGAGACCGGTCCCTGCGCGCCCACCGTGTGGGCCACCTCGACGGCCAGCGAGCTGGGCACGAAGTAGTCGAAGAGATGGGCCACGGCCCGGGTGTGGTCGACGAGCCAGTGGGCGCCGTTCTCGCTGACCGCCGCGTACTCGACGTCCAGACCCGTCGTGCACCCGACGGCGCTGCCGAGCGTGACCCCCGTCCGCAGCGGGTCGAGCCGCCCGTCCAGTCCGCTGTCGGCCAGCGCCTCGCGGGCACTGACCACCGCGAACTGCGCGGCGCGGTCCAGCTCGTCGGCCTCGGCCGGGCTGAAACCGTGCGCCTCGGGCGCGAAGTCCACCTCGGCGGCGATCCGCGAACGGAACCCGGCCGGGTCGAAGAGGGTGATACCACGGGTGGCCGTCCGGCCCGCGGTGAGCCCCGACCAGAAGTCCTTGGTACCCACACCGCCCGGAGCGACCACTCCGATACCGGTGATCACAACCCGTCTCATCGGCTGTTCCTCACAGTCGTCCTCCAGGTGTCACGGCCACCTCGGCTACCGTCCGAGCGTCGCCGACGGCCCTGGAGAACGGCTTGAACCATGCCCTGCCACCGGCAGGGCCCGTCCGTCCGACGTGCGCGCGAACGGCTTGAGCGGGGCTCCGGTCCGCTCCCAGCGAGGCTGCCTGCGCCCCGTGCAGACTTCACCGCGGAGGACGGCTGCCGTCCGGGTGGCCTGACGACGGGGGGGATGCCGGTGGAGCTCGCGTGGCGGGACGCGGAACTCGGCCTGCTGGAGGAGCTCCTGGCGGCCGCCCGGAGCGGCGGCGGGGGCCGCGCGGCACTGGTCACGGGCAGCCCCGGCACCGGCAAGAGCGCCCTGCTGGGCGGTCTCGCCGAGCGGGCCGGGCGCTCCGGCGTACTCGTGCTGAGCGCGTCCGCCTCCCCGGCCGAGACCGACCTGCCGCTCGGCGTGGTGGGACAGCTGCTCAGCGGCGCGACCGGCGCCCCGGCACGCACCGCCCACGACCCGGCCGCGCTCCACGACGCCCTGCGCGACCGCGGCGCGGGCGCGCCGGCCGTGGTCCTCGTCGACGACGCCCACCACATGGACGAGGCGTCCGCGCGCTGCCTGCTGTACGTGTGCGGGCGGCTGGCCGGCACCGGGACCGTGCTGGTGCTGAGCGCCCGGCCGGCGTCCCCTCTCCCGGCCGGCCCGCTCCCGTTGCCGCTGGCCGAGTTGCTGAGGCACCCGCGCTGCACGCCCGTGCCGCTCACCGTCCTGGACGAGGAGGGGGTGGCCGGATTCCTGGCCGCACCCGCCGGCGCGGCGATGGACACGGCGACGGCACGGCGGCTCGCGTCCCACTGGCACCGGTTCACCGGCGGGAACCCGCGGCTGCTGCACGGGCTGCTCGACGACCACCGGGCCTGCCGACCGGTGCGGCCCTCCCGTCCGGTGGCGGGCACGGCGTTCCGGCGGGCCGTCACGGACTGCCTGCGCGGTGCGGGGGAGCCGGTGGCGTCGGTCGCGCGTGCCCTGGCCGTACTCGCCGGCACCGCCACGCTCACCCTGCTCGCCCGGCTGCTGGAGCTTCCCGAACGGACCGTCGCGGCCTGCCTGGAGGAGCTGGACGCCGCCGGTCTGCTCGACGGCGGGCGGCTGCGCCACGCGGGGACACGGGCCGCGGTGCTGGAGGAACTGTCGGCGGGGGAGTCCGCCGCGCTGCACACCACGGCGGCCCGGCTGCTGTACGACAACGGCGCCGGACCGGCCTCCGTCGCCCGCCACCTGGTCGCGGCGGACACCACCGGCGGCCGGCCGGCCGCACCCCGGTGGGCCGTGACGCTGCTGGCCGAGGCGGCCCGGCAGGCCCTGGCCGGCGGCGGGGCGCGCCAGGCCGCCGACTTCCTGCGCACCGCCCACCGGTCGGGCGGCGGCGAGGGCGGCGACCTGCTCACGATGCTGGCCCGCGCCGAGTGGGAGGCCGACCCCGCGGCCGTCGTCCGCCACCTGCCGGCCCTCGAACGGGACCTGGCCGCCCGGCGGCCGGACGCCGACGACGCGGCGGGCGCGGTGGGACTGCTGCTGTGGCACGGGCATCCCGCCGCGGCGGCGCGGGCCGTGCCCCGCCTCGGCGCCGTCGACCGGGCGGGCGGGCCGGCGCTGGCGCGCATCCACCGGTATGTCTACCCGACGGCGTACGACGGCGGGGACGACGGCGACGGCCTGGCCGTCCCCGGCCCCGGGCACCCGGACGCGGGCCCGCCCGGGGACATGGGCGAGGTCGCCGAGCGGGTGCTGGCGTCGATCGTCTACGACCAGGCGCCGCCCGCACCCGTCGCCGCCGTCCTGGCCGCCCTGCTGTACGCGGGGGAGACCGGGCGGGCCGCCCGCTGGTGTGCGCTGACGGCCGGCGCCGACCGGTCGCGGGCCACCCCGGCCCGCCGGGCGGTCGCCGCGGCGGCGGCGGCCGTCGTGCACGCCCGCACCGGCGCCCACGACCGCGCGGCCGGGTACGCGGGGCGGGCGCTGTCCCTGCTGTCGCCGGGCGCCTGGGGCGTGGCCATCGGGATGCCGCTGTCCGCGGCCGTGCTGGCCGCGACCCGCACCGGCGCCCACCCGGAGGCGGCGGCCCTGCTGCGCGTCCCGGTGCCGGACGCGATGTTCCGCACCCGGGCGGGGCTGCACTACCTGCTGGCCAGGGGCCACTACCACCTGGCCGTCGACCGGCCCCGGGCCGCCCTGGGCGACTTCCACGCCTGCCGGGACCTGCTGGCCGGATGGCGGCTGGAGCCACGCGGCGCCCTGGACTGGCGCGCTGCCGCCGCCGGCGCGCAGCGGGCCCTGAACGGCGAGGCCGGCGCGGACGGCGGCCCGGCCGCCGGGCTGACCCTGGCCGAGCGGCGGGTCGCGGTGCTGGCAGCCGACGGGTGCACCAACCGGGCCATCGCGGCCCGCCTGTACGTCACGACCAGCACGGTCGAGCAGCACCTGACCCGCATCTACCGCAAGCTGCGCGTGACGTCCCGCTCGGACCTGGCGGCCCTGCTGGCGCACGCACGCTGACGGCCGGTCAGCGGCGGGCGTCGCGTGTGAGCAGCCCGCGCCCGTTCTTGCGGCCCAGCAGCCCGGCGGCCACCAACTCCTCGAGGACCGGCGCCGGTACGTACTCGGGCGTGCGGAAGCGTTCGTACAGCCGGTGCTGGATGGCGAGCGAGACGTCCAGGCCGATCGTGTCCAGGAGCGCGAACGGGCCCATGGGGAAGCCGAACCCCTGCCGGATCGCCTCGTCCGTCCGCGCCGGGTCCACGTCGTGCCGCTCCAGCAGCGCGAGGGCCGCACCCAGGTACGGGAAGAGCAGGCTGTTGACGATGAAGCCGCTGCGGTCCGGGCACTGCACCGCCGTCTTGCCCAGGGTGCCGCAGAAGGCACGCGCCGTGGCGAGCACGCCCGGGTCCACCGTGTCGGTGTGCGCCAGCTCGACCAGCCTCATCACCGGCGCCGGGTTGAAGAAGTGCAGGCCGACGACGTCGGCCGGGCGGCCGGACGCCTCGGCGCACGCGGCGACGGAGAGGCTGGAGGTGGTGGTCGCCAGGACGGTGCCGGGGGCGCACACCGCACCGAGTCCCGCGAACTGCGCGCGCTTGACACTCAGGTCCTCGGCGACCGCCTCGATCACCAGGTCGCAGTCGGCCAGGGCCGCCATGTCGCCGGCGCCGGCGAGCAGTCCGAGAGCCGTCGCCTTGGCCAGGGGGGTGATCCGGCCCCGGCGCACCCCGCGGGTGAGGGAGTCCCCGACGGACTCCAGCGCCTGCCCGGCCCGGTCGGCGTCGCGGGCGACGAGGACCGTGGGGTACCCGGCCGTGGCGGTGACCTCGGCGATGCCGCGCGCCATGGCGCCGGAGCCGAGCACGCCCACCCGCCGCACGGTGGCGGCCGGTGTGTCGTGCGGGCCGTCGGCGGGAGCGGCGAGGGCGCTTCCCGTCTCGTCGTAGGCGTAGAAGCCCTCACCGGTCTTGCGGCCGAGCCGTCCGGTGGCGACCATCCGGCTCAGCAGCGGGGCGGGCTCGAACGCCGTGTCACCGGTGCGCCGCCACAGCCCGGTCAGTTGGGCGTGGACGGTGTCCAGACCCATGCGGTCGAGGGTCTCCAGCGGTCCGGCCGGCAGACCGCAGCCGAGCCGCATCGCGGTGTCGATGTCGTGCCGGGTGGCGTACCCCTCGTCCAGGAGGATCACGGCACGGTTGAGGAAGGCGAGGACCAGGGCGGTCGCGTCGTCCGCCGGGCGGGCGCCGACCGCGACCGGGGTGAGCCCGGTCGATGCCACCAGTTCGTCCACCGCTGCGGCCGCCTCCGCCGAGGTCAGCGCCGTGCGCACCGGCTCGGCGGGGCCGCCGGGGCCGGGCGGGGTGAACAGGCGCAGCCCCGCGACGTCCGCCGGGCGGCCGGCGGCGATGGCCAGACGGGTGACGGACAGCGTGGACGTGGTGGTCACGATCGGTGTGCCGGGCGGGCAGACGGAGGTGATCGTGCGCAGGACCCGTGTCTTGGCGGCCTGGTCGTCGGGGACGGCCTCGACGACCACGCCGGCCGCGCGCAGCGCCGTGTGGTCGGCGGTGAGGACGACCTCGGGGCCACCCGGCCGGGAGCCGGTGCCGCGCGGGTGCGGAGTCCCGGCCGTGGCGGTGGCGGCCTTGAGCCGGCCGGCCACGCGGGTCAGGGCGTCGAGGTCGGTGTCGACGGCCACCACGGTGTGGCCCGCGCGGTGCAGCAGGTGCACGAGGGCTTCACCGAGGGAGCCGAGGCCGACGACGGCCGTCACCGTTCCCGGCGGGGGCGCCGTGATCTGTGGCTCTGTCATGAGGTCTGCGCCGCCCTTTCCCTGAAGCGGTTGATGGCGTGGACGTGCCGGTCGCGCATCTCCTCGTCCCGCACGCCCAGCCCCTCGCGGGGGGCGAGGGCCAGGACGCCGACCTTGCCCTGGTGCAGGTTGCGGTGGACCTCGTAGGCGGCCTGGCCGGTGTCCTCCAGGGAGTACACCTTGGACAGGGTGGGGTGGATCCTGCCCTTGGCGATGAGGCGGTTGGCCTCCCAGGCCTCGCGGTAGTTGGCGAAGTGCGAGCCGACGATGCGCTTGAGGGACATCCACAGGTAGCGGTTGTCGTACTCGTGCAGGTAGCCCGAGGTGGAGGCGCAGGTGGTGATGGTGCCGCCCTTGCGCGTGACGAAGACGGACGCGCCGAAGGTCTCCCGGCCCGGGTGCTCGAAGACGATGTCGACGTCCTCGCCGCCGGTGAGTTCGCGGATGCGCTTGCCGAAGCGCTTCCACTCCTTGGGGTCCTGGGTGTTCTCGTCCTTCCAGAACTTGTAGCCCTCGGCGGTGCGGTCGATGATCGCCTCGGCGCCCATCGCCCGGCAGATGTCCGCCTTCTCGGGGGACGAGACGACACAGACGGGGGTGGCCCCGCCGGCCAGCGCCAGCTGGGTGGCGTAGGACCCCAGGCCGCCGCTCGCGCCCCAGATCAGGACGTTGTCGCCCTGCTTCATGCCGGCGCCGTTGCGGGAGACCAGCTGGCGGTAGGCGGTGGAGTTCACCAGGCCGGGGGCGGCGGCCTCCTCCCAGCTCAGGTGCTCCGCCTTGGGCATGAGCTGGTTGGACTTGACCAGCGCCAACTGGGCCAGGCCGCCGAAGTTGGTCTCGAAGCCCCAGATGCGCTGCTCCGGGTCGAGCATCGTGTCGTCGTGGCCGTCCGCCGACTCCAGCTCCACCGACAGGCAGTGCGCGACCACCCTGTCGCCGGGCTTCCAGCGGTTGACCCCGGGGCCGGTGCGCAGCACCACACCCGCGAGGTCGGAGCCGAGGACGTGGTACGGCTGGTCGTGGCGGGCCGTGGCCGGGGAGAGCCGCGCGTAGCGCTCCAGGAACCCGAAGGTCGGCAGCGGCTCGAAGATCGAGCTCCACACGGTGTTGTAGTTGACCGAACTGGCCATCACCGCCACCAGGGCCTCGCCGGCCGACGGCAGCGGGACCGGGATGTCCTGGACCCGCAGCGACTTGCGGGGATCCTTGTCCACGGACGCCATGCCCTCGAACATGCCGGTGTCCTCCTTGCGGACGACGGAGCCGCGGTAGCTCTCCGGGAGGCGCAGCTCCGCGAAGTCCCGCGGCGTCGCGTCCTCGCAGAGAAGCGCACTGATGATCTCGTCCACGTGAGTTCCCTGATTCCCTTGAGAGCCGAGGCGAGCGAAGCGGGCCACTGCCTACCAGCGTCGGGCGGCGCGGGGCGGCGGGGCACCCCTGACCGACCCCTCAACGCGCGCACCCCGTGCAGGGGCGGACCAGGGGTCGGTTAGGGGAGGGCCGGGGGTGCCGCTCCCGCTCATCCTGGGCCAAGGCACCTCTCGCATCGGCTAGGAGAACTCATGACGGGAATCCCCGGCGACAGCCCCTGGTTCAGGAACTACCGCCCCGCTCCCGACGCGCCCGTACGCCTGGTGTGCCTGCCGCACGCCGGTGGCTCGGCCAGCTTCTACTTCCCCGTGGCACGCGCACTCTCGCCACGCGTCGAGGTGCTGGCCGTCCAGTACCCGGGGCGTCAGGACCGGCGCACGGAGCCGGCCGTCGCGGACCTCCACACCCTGGCCGACCGGATCGCCGGGGCGCTCGGGCCGTGCACCGACCGGCCGTACGCCCTGTTCGGGCACAGCATGGGCGCCGTACTCGGCTTCGAGGTGGCCCGCCGTCTGGAGGCCGCGGGCAACGGCCCCGCCGAGCTGTTCGTCTCGGGCCGCCGCGCCCCCGGTGTGGATCGCACCGACGAATGGCACCCCGAGAGCGACGAGGAGGTCGTCGCCGAGATCCGCAAGCTGAACGGGACTGGCGACGCGCTCCTCGACGACGCAGAGACGCTGCAGATGATCCTCCCGGCGCTCCGCTCCGACTACCGGGCGGTGCGCGGCTACCGCTACCGGCCGGGACCCGCCCTGGACTGCCCCGTCACCGCCTTCACCGGCGACCGCGACCCGCGTGCCGGCGTCGACGAGGTGGCGGCCTGGGCGAACCACACCCGGTCCGGCTTCGCTCTGCGGGTCCTGCCCGGCGGCCACTTCTTCCTCGTGGATCAGCAGGCCGAGGTGCTGGGCACGGTCGAGGACCGCCTGCTGAGGACCGCGGCGGTGACGCCGCGGTGACCGTCTACTCGCGGGCCGCCGGCCGGACCGGCATCCTCGGCACCGGCTCCTACCTGCCCGAGGAGGTCGTCCCCAACGAGACGGTGGCGGCCCGGGCCGGGGTGACCGCCGAATGGATCGAGCGCAAGACCGGCGTCCGCGAGCGACGTTACGCCGCCGCCCACGAGGCCGCGTCGGACCTCGCGGCCGCGGCCGCCGTGCGGGCCCTGGCCGACGCCGGGGCCGAGCCGGACGACCTCGCCTGGATCGTCGTGGCGACCTCCACCCCGGACCATCCGCAGCCCGCCACGGCCGCGCTCGTGCAGCACCGGATCGGGGCGCACCGTGCCGCGGCCTTCGACGTGAACGCCGTCTGCGCGGGGTTCGTCACCGCGCTGCACACCGGTGCCCAGTTGCTGGCCGCGCCGGGGCCGGACGGGCAACGGCGCCTGGCGCTCGTCATCGGCACCGAGGTGTACTCGCGCATCATCGACCGGACCGACCGCAGGACCGCCCCGCTGTTCGGCGACGGGGCCGGAGCCGTGGTGCTCGGACCGGTGGGCGAGGGCCGCGGTCTGGTGGGCACCGGCATGAGGACCGACGGTCACCTGCACGGGCTGATCGGGGTCACGGCCGGAGGCAGCAGGGAGCCCGCCACGGAGAAGTCGGTCGCGCGCGGCGACCACTTCTTCCGGATGCAGGGCCGTGCCGTACGCGATTTCGTGGAGCGGGAGCTGCCCCCGGCGGTCGCGGGCACTCTCACCGCTTTCGGCGTGACGGCCGGTCAGGTCGATCACTTCGTGCCGCACCAGGCCAACGGGGACATGCTGCGCTCGGTCGCCGGGCTGCTCGGGCTGGTCTCGGCACGGGTGCATCTGCCGGTGGACCGGCACGGCAACACCGGTGCGGCCTCCATCCCGCTCGCCCTGGACCATGCCCGCCGGGGGGCCGGGCCGGAGGGCGACCGGTTGCGGGACGGGGAGCTGGTGCTGCTCGCCGGGTTCGGCGGGGGGATGACGCTCGGGACGACGCTGCTGCGGTGGGGGCGCTGACGGCGCGCCGCTTCGGCTAGGTCGTCGCCGGAAGGTGGGCGACCAGCGCGTCGAAGCGGCGTACCAGGGCTTCCTGGCAGCGGTTGAGCTCGTCGATGCGCTCCTGGAGGCGGGCGATCTCGCCGCCCAGTGCGAGGGCGTCGGTGAGGGTCGCGGCGGGATGACCGCCGGCGGCCGGGGCGACAGGGGCGGACAGGGCGGGGGCGTGGTTGAGGATCGCCTCCATGCGGGCGCGCAGCGCGGGACCCGGTTCGATGCCGAGGGCATCCACCAGGCGGCGGCGGGCGCGTTCGTACACGCCGAGGGCCTCCGCCTGGCGCCCGCTGCGGTAGAGGGCGACCATCAGCAGGTCGTAGAAGCGTTCGCGCAGCGGGTGGTCGGCGGTGAGCTTCTCCAGCTCGCCGGTGATCTCGCCGTGGCGGGCGCAGCGCAGGCTCGCCTCGTACAGCGCCTCCAGGGCGGCGAGCCGGTTCTCCTCCAGCGTGTCCGCCTCGCCGGTGCAGATCGGGCCGTAGCGGCTGTCGGCGAGGGCGGGACCGCGCCACAGGGACAGGGCGCGGCGCAACAGCCGGGCGGCGTACGAGGGGTCGGCGGTGACGGCGGCGCGGCCCTGTGCGGACAGGCGGTTGAAGCGCTGTACGTCGGTGGTGGCGCCGCGCAGGCTCAGCAGGTAGCCGGTGGGCAGGGTGCTGATCCACTCGTGGCCGTGCTCGGGCAGCAGGCGGCGCAGCCGGCCCACGTGGGCCTGGAGGGCGTTGGCGGCGTTGGCGGGCGGCCGGTCGCCCCACAGTTCCTCGGTGAGCTGGTCGACGGAGAGCAGCCGGTCGGCGTGCAGGACGAGCGCGGACAGCAGGGCGCGCTGCTTGGAGCCCGGCGGGACGATGACGGCGTCCGTGGCGCCGTCGCGCAGCTCCACGGGGCCCAGCAGCCGGAACTCGATATCGCCGGACGCCCCTTGGGGGGCGGCGGGGGCGGGAGCCGATGCGCTGCCCGGGACCGTCATCGGGGCGTCGCGGGGGCGTCGGGCGGACGCACGTCCCGGCCGGTGGGGAGGCGGCACGGCCGGTCGCGGCAGGCCGGGCGGGAACCACCGGCGTGGTGGAACACGAACGGGCGCAGTTCCATGCGGGGCTCCCTGGTGCTGGTGCTGGTGCTGGTGCTGGTGCTGGCGGTGGCCGGCGTCGGCGGCGGTCCGGCCGGCCGAGGGGCGGGCCGTCCGGCGCGGATCACGGAAGATCGAGAACCGGTCACCGGCGGGCGGCGGTGAGGGGACCCGGTCCGGGGACGATATCCGCGGCTTCGGGGTGGCGGCAGGGTGTGCGAGCACCGTTCCAGCGGACGTACAAGCGTTCTCGAGCAGAGTGGACACCGCGGGCGAGGCCCGTGTGTGGAGAGTCGCTTGAACGCTACTGGAGATCCCGGGGGACAGCGCGGGAACGGGGCTAGCGTGCTCGACGGCCGACGGCTTCTAGCCAACGAGGGGTCTCTCGACCACTCGACCGGTACGGGGAGGAAACCAGTGGAGATACAGGTTCTGGGTCCGTTGAGCGCCGACGTCAACGGGATCTCGATCGTTCCGACCGCGGGCAAGCCGAGGCAGATCCTCGCCCTGCTCGCCTTCTATCCCGGCCGGGTGATGCCCGTGCCCACGCTCATGGAGGAGATCTGGGGCACCGAGATGCCGCAGAGCGCCATGACGACCATGCAGACGTACATCCTCCAGCTGCGCCGCCGGCTCGGCACCGCCATGGGGCCCGACGCCCCCGGCACGGCCAAGGAGGTGCTGGCCACCCGGCACGGCGGCTATCTGCTGCAGGTTCCGCAGGACAGCGTCGACGTGCACCGCTACGAGCAGTTGGTGACGGCCGGTCAGGCCGCCCTGGAGAGCGGCGACGACGAGAAGGCCGCGGACCTGTTCCGCGACGCGCTCGCCATGTGGCAGGGCCCCGCACTGGTCGACGTACGGGTCGGTCCCATCCTGGAGATCGAGGTGCTGCGGCTCGAAGAGAGCCGCCTGGTCACCGTCGAGCGCCGGATCGACGCCGACCTGCGGCTCGGCCGGCACGCCGAGCTCCTGGCCGAGCTGACCGACCTGGTCGCCCGTCACCCCCAGCACGAAGGGCTGCACGCCCAGGCGATGGTGGCGCTGTACCGCTCCGGCCGCCAGGCCACCGCGCTGGACGTCTACCGCCGTCTGCGCGGCCGCCTGATCGAGGAGCTGGGCGTCGAACCGTCCCCGCAGCTGCAGCGGCTGCACCAGGCGATGCTCACCGTGGACCCGGCGCTCGACCAGGTCTGCGGGCCGCGACGCACCTCCACCTTCAACCTCTACGCCGTCTGAGCCCGAGCGCCGCTCGAGCCGGACGCCCGAGGCTGAGGCGGACGCGTACGGCCACAGGTGCGGCAGGGCCGCAGGGGCCGCAGGAGAAGGGACCAGCCCATGCCCGACGCACAGCCGGTGTCGCTGCACTGCTTCGCGCACGCCGGGGCCGGGGTCTCGGCGTTCCACGGCTGGCCGGCCCGGCTCGGCCCCGGCACGGTGCCCGTGCCGCACCTGCTGCCCGGGCGCGACCGCCGGCGCCGCGAGCCCCGCGCGACCACGCGTGAGGCGCTGCTGGCCGACCTGTTCGACGGCTTCCGGGCGCCGAGCGGTCCGTATGTGCTCTACGGGCACAGCCTCGGCGCGATGGTCGCCTACACCCTCGCCCGTGCCCTGCACGAGGCCGGGCTGCCGACGCCCGCGCTGCTCGCGGTGGGCGCGTGTCCGCCGCCGGACGCCGCCTCCGAACTCGCCGACGCGTGCCGGGAGTCCCCGGACCGGCTGCTGGAGGTGCTCGACTCCGCGGGTGCGGTGCCCGAGGGCGCCCACCCGGGCGGTCTGTGGCACCGCGCGGTGCTGCCGGTGCTGCGCGACGACCTGGCGCTCGCCGACAGCCTGCGGCGCGCCGCCCGTGCGCCCGTGGCGGGTGGCCCGTTCGCCGTGCCGCTGCTGACGGTCGCGGGCGACGGCGACCCGCTGGCGCCGCCCGCCGCGATGGTGGGCTGGGCCCGCTGGAGCGGGGGGCCGGTGGTGCACCACACGGTCGCCGGTGACCACTTCTTCCTCCGGGGGCACGCGCTGCCCGGCCTCCTCGGCCGGGCCTGCCGGGTCGTCGCCCGGTCGCCCGCTGCGGCCGCTGCCGGACCGGGTGCGGCCGCAGCGGCCGGTGCCGGGGACCCGCCGGCCGCGGGCGCCGTGCCGGCCGTGGCCGGAGCGTCGTCCGGCGCCGTCGCGCACGGTTAGGCGGCGCGGTGCGTGGGGTGGTTGGCCCTGTCACCCGACAGCCGTCACCCCTCACCCGTCCCCCGACAGCTGTCACCCACCCGCCGATCCGCCGACCCGCAGGAGATGAGGTACACCGTGGAGCGCCTGGAACTCGACCGGCTCACCGAACATCTGCGCTACGGCCCGCCGCCCCGCTACCGGGCGCCGTCCTCGCGCGCCGCGGCATGACGGGGGGACCACGGTCATGGCCTCGCTGCGCGTACCCCCGATGAACCGTGCCGACGACGTGCGCGTCGACGTCTGCGTGGTCGGCGCGGGCCCCGCCGGGCTCGCGCTCACCCTGATGCTGCTGCGCTCCGGAGCCGAGGTCGCCCTGGTGGAGCGTTCCACCGGGCTGCGCCGCGACTTCCACGGGGAGATCCTCCAGCCCGGCGGCCAGCGCGTCCTCGACGAGCTGGGCGTGCTGGACTCCGCCCGTGCCCGCGGCGCCCGGGAGCTCGACGGGTTCCAGGTGCTCCAGGACGAGCGGGTGCTGCTCGACATCGACTACCGGCGTCTGCCGGCGCCGTACGACCGCCTGCTCGCGCTGCCCCAGCGGCATCTGCTGGGCGAACTCCTCGACGCCTGCCGCGCCCTGCCCGGTCTCACCCTGCTGGAGGGGTACCGGGCGGGGGCCCTGGTGCGGGAGCGTGGGCAGGTCGCCGGGGTGGTGGCGCGCCGGCGCGGCGCGGCCTCCGCCACGGTGCGGGCCCGGGTCGTGGTCGGCGCCGACGGCCGCTACTCGCAGGTGCGGACGCTCGCCGGGATCGGCGCCCGCCGCCGGGAGGCGTTCGACCAGGACGTCGCCTGGTTCACGCTGCCCGCGCCGGGCCGCGCGATCGGTGCGGTACGGGTGTACCGCAGCGAGGGCGGGGCCGTGCTCGTGCACGACACCCACCCCGACCGGCTGCGCGTCGGCTGGACCCTGCCGCACCGCACCTGGAGCCGGGTCGCGGCCCGGGGCATCGAGGAGATGCGCGGGGGACTGGCCGCCGCGCTGCCCCCCTTCGCCGACCTGATCCACGGGCACCTCGGCTCGCTGCAGGACCTCCACCTGCTGGACGTGTTCGCCGCGCAGGCCGACGAGTGGGTGGGCGACGGGCTGATGCTCGTCGGCGACAGTGCCCACACCCACGGGCCGATCGGCGCCCAGGGCATCAACCTCGCGCTCCAGGACGCGGCGGCCGCGCACCCCGTGCTGCTGGACGCCGTGCGCGCCGGTGACGCGCGCCGGGAACGGCTGCTGCCCTACGAGCGGCGGCGCCGGCCGGTGGCGGCGGCCGTGCACCGGATGCAGCGGGTACAGGCGAAGGCGCTGCTCGGGCGTGGCGGCCCGGTCACCACATGGGTGCGGGCACGGGCGGCCTCGTGGGTGACCCGTTCCCCGGCCGGGGCCCGCATCACGCGCCGCATCGCCTACGGCGGTGACGCCGCCCGGGTGCACGAGGAGCTGTTCGCCGTCCCGGCGGGAGACGCGGTCTGACGACCCGGCCTCGCGAGGACCGGGGCGGCCGCGTCGTCCGCCGGGCGGGGCCGGACACCGCCGGGTGTCCGGCCCCGCGGTCCGTCACCGGTGGCGGCCTCAGCCCGTGCGCGCTGCCGACTCCGCGTGGCGGCGCGCCAGTTCGAGGGTGGCCGTGGAGTTGCGGCCCAGGGCCTCGCGGACGTGGCGCCGGGCCTGGGCGAGGTCGGCGCCGGGACCCAGGACGCGTTCGACGGCGTCCTCGCGCAGCAGCACGCTGTGCTGCGACACCGCCGTCACGCCGGTCGCGTCCGACATCACCGACCACTCACCGGTGTGCGCCTCCATCAGCGCCGGGGTGACGGTCTGCTTGTAGACGATGCGGCCCGCGTGCGGGAAGCACACGCGCACCGACTCGGTGGAGTGCGACGACCCGTCCGCCGTCAGCGTGTCCATCCTCATCACCTGCACGCCGGGTGTGTCCTCCGTCAGGTCCAGCCGCGACACGTGCGGAATCAGCCGGGGCCAGTCACCGACGCGGTACAGGAAGTCGTAGACCGCCTCCTCGGAGGCGTCGATGTGCACCGAGTCCTCGAAGGAGAGGACCAGTTCGTCGAAGCGCGTCCAGCGTTCCGCGAGATTCCTCAGGCCGGCCAGTTCCGCACGGGCGTTGGCGTCGAGGGCCTGCTCCACCCAGACGGCGTCCTCGGCCCGGTCGCCGTGCACCGTGAAGTCGTGCGACAGCGTCAGCCGGGTGGTCCCGCCCCCGAGCTCCTCGATCTGCCAGATGCCCAGCATCGACTCCACCGGGGCCTGCGGATGCGACTGGCGGAACTCGATGCGCCGGGTCTGCGGGTCCTGCAGGCGCTGGGAGATCCACGAGCGGACCTCGCCGCCCGCGGTGGCCCACATCCGCAGCCGTTCGTTCGTGCCGTCGAACTCCAGCCGCTCCACGTGCACGTTCGGCGGGAAGAACAGCGGCCAGCGCACCGCGTCCGAGATCAGCCCGTACACGACGCCGGCCGGGGCGGCCACCTCCGTCGAGTGCGACGTACGGTTCACGCGCATGCCCGCCACCACGAACACCTCCGCTTCCCTGTGCCCGGTCCGCGGCGGACCGGGGTCGTGTCGACAAGATCCGGGCCCGGAAGGTCCCGGGCCCGCCACGGACGACGAGCGCCCGCACGGACTGCCACGGCCGGGGGCCCGGTCGTGCCCCGGGCGGCGCTGCGTCCCCGCCGCCCCCCGGGCCGCGGGCATCGAGGTCCCCCGCGACCGGGGCAGAGGAAGGCCGCGGTCACGTTCACAGCTCCTTCGGCCGCGGCACGGGGGCGGGAAGGACGAGGCCGGGTTCGCGCCGGGCCTCACCGGCCAGCCGCGTCGTCGGGCGCAGCGGGGCCAGCGCCCGCTCCAGGGCGGGCCGGGTGAGGACGCCGCCGCGGGCGGCGACATAGCCGTCGGGGCGCACCAGCAGCCAGCAGCCGGCCGCCAGGCCGAGCGCGCGGCGCAGCGACGCGCCGGGGTCGGCGAGCGGGGCGGGACCGTCGGCGGGTGTGCCGCCGACGGTCCTGACGGACAGCCACTCGCCGTACTGCACGGCCGCCGTCACGGCGACGCCGCCGGGCACGTCACGGGGGCCGGCGCCCCCCGCGGCGAGCAGCAGCGTCCAGCGCGGGTCGCGCAGTTCGTCGTGCAGGGCGCGGCAGCCGGGGGAGCGGGGATCGTGCACCGGCGCGGCCGTGACCCGCTCGCCGGGGCGGGGCCGGGAGCGCGACGCGGGCAGGGTGCCCGCCACCACGACCGGCCCGACCCCGGAGACGTAGTGGTAGGACTCGACGGTCGTCAGGGGGGAGTCGGCGTAGCCGATGCGCAGCCCGGACATGCCGCCGAGGACCTTGCGCTGGATGGCCTTGCGCAGCGGGCTCAGGGCGCGCACGGCGGCGAAGACGACCGGCAGCGCCGCGGAGGCGAGCAGGTTCTTCAGCTGGACCAGGAAGGTGGCGGTGCGGGTGGAGCCCAGCAGCTGCCGCCCGATCGGCACGCGCTCGCGGCTGTAGCTGTCCAGCAGGGCGCGTCCGGCGTGGCCCTGCTCGACCTGGGCGAGCTTCCAGGCGAGGTTGTACGCCTCCTGCACGCCGGTGTTCATGCCCTGCCCCGAGGCGGGGCTGTGCACATGGGCGGCGTCCCCGGCGACGAGGACCCGGCCCTGCTGCATGCGCTCGACCATGCGCTGCTGGAAGGTGAACACACTGGTCCACTCCGGCTCGCCGACGCGCACCCCGTGGCCCAGACCGGCCGACAGCTTGGCACCGAGCCGCTCGGCGACCTCGCCGGCCGTCACGTCCGCGGCGTCCTGCGCGGGTGCGGTGTCCAGCAGCCGCCAGTGGCCCTCGCGGGCGTAGGGCACCATCATCGTCGCCTGGCCGCCCGTGTGCGCCCAGTAGATGGTGTCGGGCGGCAGGTCGGTGTCCACGGGCGCGTCGGCGAGCATCCAGCGTTCGCTGGACTCGCCGATCAGCTCCAGGCCGAGCTGCTTGCGCACGGTGCTGTGCCCGCCGTCGCAGCCGATCAGCCAGGACGTCTCCACGACCTCCGTGCGGCCGTCGCGCTCCAGCCGCAGCAGCACCCGCTCCTCGTCCTGCTCGAACGAGGTCAGCCGGGTGCCCCACTCGATCTGCACGCCGAGCCGGGCCACCGCGAGCCGCAGCACGGCCTCGGTGTCCTGCTGCGCGGCGATCAGCGAGTACGGGTAGGACGTCGGCATCGACGAGTAGTCCGCCTCCAGCCGCACCAGACGGCGTCCGCCGGCGTACATGGTGAACGCCCGGTTCGCGCGGCCCCGCGGCAGCAGCTCGTCGACGACGCCCATCTGCGCGAACGTCTCCAGCGTGCGCGGGTGCACCGCCACGGCCCGGCTGGTGCGCGCCGGCTGCCCGGCGGCGTCCACCAGACGCACGGTGACCCCGCGGCGGGCGAGCTCATGGGCGGCGGTCAGGCCGACCGGGCCCGCGCCCACGACGACGGCCTGGGGCCTGCCGGGACGGGACATCACGCGCTCGCCCCGACCGTCTCGTACAGGCCCGGCTCGGGGGTGGCCAGCGGGCCGAGGCCCTTGACGAGGGACTGGAACTCCTCGCTGCGCACGGCCCTGCCGTGAGCGGCGGCGTCCTGCCACACGGCCAGCTCGAGGAACACGTTCGGCTGTCCGGCGTGGCGCAGGGTCTGGTGGCTGACGTAGCCGGGCTGGGCCGACATGTAGGAGGTCAGCCTCTCCTTCACGGCGAGGAAGGCGTCGACGTCGCCGTGCACGGTCAGCTTGTTGACGAAGGTCACCATGGTCTGCTCCTGACGGTGGGGGTGGGGCGAAGGGACGGATGCCGGGGCGGGGCCGCCTGCCGTGAGCCGGTCCCGGACCAGGCGGCGGGCCGGCTTGCCGGTGGGGGTGCGCGGTACGGCGTCGAGGGCCTCGGTCACGCGGACGCGTTCGAAGGCGGCGAGGTGTTCGTTGGCGCGTGCGGCGACCGACTCCAGGGTCTGCGCCACCGTGCCGGGTTCCTGGGCGGCCGCGTCCGGGACGAGGACGACGCCCGCCCACACCACGCCGCCGTGCTCGCCGTCCGGCAGGCCCGCGACCACGCAGTCGGCGACGCGCGGGTCCGTCGCGAGGACGCGTTCGACCCGGCTGGGGGAGACGATCTCGTTGTCGTACTTGAAGACGTCGTCGACCCGGTCGACCAGCCACAGCACACCGTCCTCGTCGACGCGGCCGAGGTCGCCGGTGGAGAACCAGCCGTCCTGGTCGAGGTGGGCGCCGGGCCGTTCGCCGAGGTAGCCGGCCATCAGCTGGGGGCCCTTGACCTGGACCTCGCCGGTGCACCGGACGCCGACGGGGCGGCGGGTGGTGAGGTCCACGAGCCGGCAGTCGGTGCCCGGCACGGGTGTGCCGACGGCGCCGGGGCGGTGGCGGCCGGGCCGCTGGAAGTGGGTGAGCGGGGACAGTTCGGCCATGCCGTAGCCCTGGACGACGGGTACGCCGAGGGCGTCGCCCAGGACGCGCGCCGCCGAGGGCATCAGCGCCGAGCCGCCGGAGAGGACGGCGGTCAGCCGCTCGCCGCCGCGGGCCGCGCGCGGCAGGCGGGGCAGACGCGCGTCGGCGGCCAGGCGGTGCAGCCGCGCGGGCAGCCCGTAGTAGTGGGTGACCCCGCAGGCCGCGGCCACGGCCAGCGACACCACCGGGTCGGGATCCTGGCACAGCACCTGGCAGGCGCCCGCGTCCAGGGCGGAGTTCAGGTGCATCACGTGGTACAGCGGCAGGTGGTTCAGCGTGACGGACGCGGGGCCCAGGCCGTGGGCGAGCGCGGTCTGCCGGGCGTTGGCCACCAGGTTGCGGTGGGTGAGCAGCACGCCCTTGGGGCGGCCGGTGGTGCCGGTGGTGAACTGCACGCACGCCACCGCGTCCAGGTCGGCACCGCTGTCCTCGGCGACCGGCGCACCGGACTCCAGCACGGCGTCCAGCGGCAGGCACCCGTCCGGGACCACGCCGTCGGGGGCGTCGGTCACCACCAGGGTGAGCGGCCGGGGCAGCCCGCCGCGCAGCTTCGCCAGCCGCCCCGCGGTGGCGGACGGCGCCAGCACCAGCTCGGCCGCGGACTCGGTGACGACATGCCGCAGCCCGTCGTCGCCGATCAGTGGATTGATCAGGACGACGGTCGCCCCGGCCCGGGCCACACCGTGGTAGGCGGCGGCGAAGACGGGGTCGAGAGCGCCGGCGACCCCGACGCGTGCGCCCGGCCTGCGGCCGGTCTCACGTCGTACGAACGCGGCGATCCGATCGGCCCGCGCGTCCAGTTCGCCGAAGGTCAGCGCGGTGTCCGCGGTGCGCACGGCGATGCCCTCGGGGTCGCGGGCGGCCGCCGAGCGCAGCAGACCGTCCACCGTCAGGGCGGGAGGGGTGAAGTTCGGCACGGCTGGTGGTCCTCCGGATCTCGGCGGGCGATGGGGGCCCGCTGGGCGTTCCCGGACGCCTCCCACGGTCTGCCGGATCGCTTGAGGAAGGTTCGAAGAATGCTCGATCTGGAGCACGGACAGTGTCGGCATCCGACGGAACGGAGACCGCACCCATGACCACCGAGACGCTCATCCGCCCCGAACGTCTGCTGCCGGAGGCGGAGTTCGGCGAGCTGTATGCGCAGGTGCAGCAGTTCCACGCGCGCCAGATGCAGCTGTTCGACGCCCACGACGCCGATCGCTGGGCGGCGACGTTCACCGAGGACGCCGTCTTCGACGTGCCCACCCTGGACGCCCCGTTGCGCGGCCGGGCGGAGCTGGCCGCGAGCGTGCGGCGCAACCGGGCCCGGCAGGAGCGCAGCGGCGACCGGCTGCGGCACTGGATCGGCATGCTCGACCTCCGGCCCGGCCGCAGCGACGAGCTGCACACCCGCTGCTACGCGCAGGTGTACGTGACACCGTTCAACGGCCCGTCCAGGGTGCTGCGGGTGTGCGTGATGGAGGACCTGCTGGTGCGCGTGCGCGGCAACTGGCGCACCCGGCACCGGGTCGTCACCCGGGACGACCTGGCCTGGCACGGGGAGTGACGATGACGAGCCACGCCACCGCGACGGACACCGCCACCGCCGGGGACGCACTGCTCGCGGCCGGCCCGGCGGCCCTGACGTACGCGCGGGTCCAGCAGTTCTACGCCCACCAGACCGCCCTGCTGGACGCCTCCCGCGTGCGGGAGTTCGCGGCGACGTTCACCGAGGACGCCGTGCTCACGTCCGCGCAGTCCACGCGTCCGGCCCGGGGCCGTGCCGCCGTCGCCGCGTGGCTCAGGGCCGCGCACGAGCGGCGTCCGGGCTCGGGGCCGGTGCGTCGCCGCCACTGGCAGGACGCGCTGCGTGTGGCGGAGCTGCCCGACGGGTCCGTGCGCGCGAGCTACTGCACGCTGGTGACGGAGATCCGCCCGTGGCATCCGGTCGCCACCCTCGGCCCCAGCGCGGCCGTGGAGGACGTCCTGGTCGTCGACGGCGGCGAACTGCGCGTGCGGGAGCGCCGCATCACCCCGGACCATCTCTCCTTCTGAACCCCCGCCCCCCGCGCACCGCGCACCGGATCCCGTGCGCCCCACGCGGCCGCCGCAGGCCGCCGGTGTCCACCGCAGCTCCGGCCCCGCTCTAGGCAGCGCCCCGACAGTTGGCTGACGACGGACACCTCGAAAGGGGCACGGGGCAGCGGTTCTGGGCGCTCGGCCCTTTCCGGACGGCCGACACCTCAAGGAGAGGCATGAGCCCCAAGATCAGCACAGCTGGGACCGATGACGAGGCGGCGCTGCGGCCGTCCGGGCCGGTGTCGTGGCACCTGGCCCTGCTCACCGGCTCCGGCGGAACGACTCCCGACACCGGCCTCGCCGGCCTCAGGGCCCACTTCGCCCGGACGGCCGCCGTGGAGGACGTGCCCGTGCGCATCCGCACGGTGGGCGGCGCCGAGGGCGGACACCGGAGCGCCTTCCTCACCGGCGACGGCGTCACCACGGAGATCGGCGCGCAGCACGCCACCGGCGCCGAGCCGGTCGCCTTCCTGTTCCCCGGTCTCGGCGACCACTACGTGGACATGGGCCGTGACCTGTACCGCGACTTCCCCGTCTTCCGCGAGGCCGTCGACGCCTGCGCCGAGACACTCACCGGCGAGCTGGGCCTGGACATCCGCGAGGTCGTCTTCCCCGCCGCCGAGCAGACCGCCCCGGCCGCCCCGGCCGCGCCCGCCTTCGACCTGCGCCGCATGCTGGGCCGCGACACCGGCCCGCGCACCGAGAGCGAGCGCCGCCTGAACGCCACCCGGCTCGCGCAGCCGGCCCTGTTCGTCGTCGAGTACGCGCTGGCCCGGTTGTGGCAGTCCTGGGGCGCCCGCCCCTCACTGATGATCGGCTACAGCCTCGGCGAGTACGTCGCCGCCACCCTCGCCGGTGTGCTCAGCCTCCCGGACGCGCTGAGGCTGGTGGCCCGCAGGGCCGCGCTCATCGACGAGCTGCCCGCGGGCGCCATGCTCGCCGTGATGCTGCCCGAGCGGGAGGTCACCCCGCTGCTCGGCGAGGACCTGTCGCTGTCCGCCGTGAACGGCCCGGAGTTCTGTGTCGCGGCCGGTCCCCTCGCCGCCGTCGAGGCGCTGGAGGCCTCCCTGCGCGAGCGCGGTGCGGTGTGCCGCCGGGTGCAGACCACGCACGCCTTCCACTCCTCGATGATGGAGCCCGTCGCCGAGCAGCTGACGGAGCTCGCGCGGACCCTCACCCTCAATCCGCCGCGCATCCCCTACGTCTCCAACGTCACCGGTGAGCCGATCACCGACGAGCAGGCCACCGACCCCGCGTACTGGGCCCGCCACCTGGTCAGCCCGGTGCGGTTCGCCGCCGGGCTGCGGCACCTGTCCGCCACCCCGCTGCTGCTGGAGGCCGGCCCCGGCCAGACCCTGAGCAGCATGGCCACCGTGGTGCGCGGCAGCGACGCCGGCACCATCGTGGCGTCCATGCGCCACCCGCTGGAGCGCCAGTCCGACTCCGCCGTCGCGCTGAAGGCGCTGGGCCGGCTGTGGCTGGCGGGCGCGGACATCGACTGGGCCGGTTTCCCCGCCGACGAGCTGGACATCGTCGCCGACGGCGCCGCCACCGTCGTGCGCGAGGCCGCCGACCCCACCGCGGCGCCGAGCGCCGTGGAGCTGGAGCTGGCCGGCCTGTGGGCGAGGATCCTGAAGAACGAGCAGCTCCCGCACGACGTCAGCTTCTTCGAGGTCGGCGGCAACTCGCTGCTGGCCACCCGGCTCTCCCTGCGCATCAAGCGCGCGTTCGGGGTGGAACTGACCCTGCGCCAGATCTACGAGTGGTCCACCATCGCCCGGATGGCCGCCGCCGTGCAGGCGCTCCAGGCGGGCCAACAGCCCGATGCCCACGGCTCCTCGCACACCGGCACCTCACTGGCCCGTTTCCAGCTGCCCAACGGGCTGACGGTGTGGCACCAGAACGAGGCCGAGACCCGGCACTTCTACGAGGACATCTTCGACCACCGCACCTACGCCAAGAACGGCATCACCCTGCCCGACGGCGCCACCGTCGTCGACGTCGGCGGCAACATCGGCCTGTTCACCCTGTTCTCGCACTACGAGGCGAAGGACGTCCGGGTCTTCACCTTCGAGCCGGCCCCGCCCATGTTCGAGCTGCTCAGCCGGAACGTCGCCGAACACGGCGTGAACGCCACCCTGTTCAACATCGGCGTCTCCGACAGCGAGTCGCAGGCGACCTTCACCTTCTACCCGCGCAGCTCCGGCATGTCCTCCTTCCACCCCGACGAGGCGGAGGAGAAGCACAACCTGCGCACGATCATCGCCAACCA
Organism: Streptomyces sp. NPDC003456; assembly: GCF_042878735.1. Lineage (NCBI taxonomy): Bacteria > Bacillati > Actinomycetota > Actinomycetes > Kitasatosporales > Streptomycetaceae > Streptomyces > Streptomyces sp. NPDC003456. The sequence continues at coordinate 139,963 of NZ_JBIAOK010000001.1, read as the reverse complement.
GCAGAAGACGGGCGCGGACGCGGAGGTGGCCGAGCTGGTCGCCGACGAGGAGCTGCTCGACGTCCGCTTCGAGGCGATCGAGTTCACCGCCACACTGCGCCCGCTCTCCGCGGTGATCCGCGAACAGGGCATCGAGCGCATCGACCTCATCAAGATCGACGTGCAGAAGAGCGAGCGGCAGGTCATCGACGGCATCGCCGACGAGGACTGGCCCAAGATCCGGCAGATGGTGCTGGAGGTGCACGACGCGGACGGCGAGGTCGCCCGCCTCGTGGAGCTGCTCGAAGGCCACGGCTTCACTGTCCGTGCCGAGCAGGACGAGATGTACGTCGGCACGGACATCCACAACATCTACGCCGTTCGCAGCCCACGCTGACGCAACGTAAACGGAGTCCCAGGACATGGAATTCACGACCGTAGGAGTCGTCGGCGCGGGCGTCATGGGCGTCGGCGTCGCGCAGAACCTCGCCCAGACCGGGCACCGGGTGGTCCTCGTCGACGTCTCCGACGACGTCCTCGACAGCGCACGCCGGGAACTGCGCACCGGTCTGCGCACCTACGCCCTGTTCAACAAGGGCGCGGGACTGGACATCGCGGAGGTCTTCGACCGCATCGAGTTCACCACGGACTACGAACTGCTCGCCAAGGCCGACTTCGTCGTCGAGAACGTCACGGAGGACTGGGCGGTCAAGAAGGAGGTGTACGAGCGGATCGACCGCATCGTGCGCCCCGAGGCGGTGTTCGCCGTGAACACCTCCGCGATCTCCATCACCCGGGTCGGCTCGGTCACCTCCCGGCCCGAGCGGGTCGTGGGCATGCACTTCATGAATCCGGTGCCGATGAAGCCGATGGTCGAGGTGATCCGCGGCTACCACACCACGCCCGAGACGATCGACACCGCCCGCCGCTTCCTCGCGGAACTGGGCAAGGAGTGCATCGTCGTCGAGGACGTGCCGGGCTTCGTGTCCAACCGGGTGCTGATGCTCACCATCAACGAGGCCGCGTTCCTCGTGCAGGACGGGGTCGCCCCGGCGGCCGACGTCGACCGCATCTTCCGGACCTGCTTCGACCACCGCATGGGTCCGCTGGAGACCGCCGACCTGATCGGCCTGGACACGATCCTGAAGTCGGTCGAGGTGCTGTACGAGAGCTTCAACGACGACAAGTACCGGCCGGCCCCGCTGCTGAAGAAGATGGTCGCCGCCGGCCTGCTCGGGCGAAAGAGCGGCGAGGGCTTCCACACGTACCGCTGACGCCCGCTCTCCTCACCCACCACCGCCACGACGACAGGACGGATGACGACGACCATGAGCACGGACAACACGGCCGGCCGGGCCGGCGGGGACAACAGGGCCAGGATCGCCGCCTACCTCTCCCGCTTCTTCCCGGTCCAGGACCTGACCGACGACGACGACATCTTCGAACTCGGCTTCGTCAGCTCGATGTTCGCGATGCAGCTGGTGTCCTTCGTGGAGCACGAGTTCGGCATCACGGTCGAGAACGAGGACCTGGAGCTGGAGCACTTCCGCTCCATCAGCGCGCTGGACGCGTTCGTCACCCGCAAGCTGTCCGTCCCCGTCCCGCAGTAGACGACAGCGGACGGCCGACGACGATGACCGGAGCGCTCACCGAGCGGCAGCAGCAGGCCCGCAAGGAGTTCGGGGCCTTCGCCGACCGCCACATCGCACCCCACGCCGACGCCTGGCACCGTGCCCAGCGCACCCCGCCGGAGGTGATCCGGCTCCTCGCCGACGAGGGACTGCTCGGCATCCATGTGCCGCGGGAGTTCGGCGGGGGCGGCTGCGACGCGGTCACCCTGGGGCTGCTCGCCGGTGAACTGGGCCGCGCCTGCTCCTCGGTGCGCAGCCTGCTCACCGTGCACTCGATGGTGGCGCACACCGTCGCCCGCTGGGGAAGCCGCGAACTGAAGCGGAGCTGGCTGCCCCGGCTGGCGAGCGGTGAGCGCATCGCGGCGCTCGCCGTGTCCGAGCCGGGCGCGGGCAGCGACGCGGCCGGTGTCCGCACCCGCATCGACCGGGACGGCGACGACTTCGTGGTGACCGGCCACAAGCAGTGGATCACCTACGGGGAGAGCGCCGACGTCTTCCTGCTGGTGGGCCGCTCCGCCGAGGGCCCCACGGCCCTGCTGGTGGAGCGGGACACCCCGGGGCTGTCCACCGAGCTCATCGAGGACATGATCGGCATCCGTGCCTCGATGACCGCCCATGTCCGCCTGGACGGCTGCCGGGTCCCCGGCGGCCATCTGCTCGCCCGACCGGGCCTCGGCGTCTCCCATGTGGTGGGCGCCGCCCTGGACCTGGGCCGCTACACCGTCGGCTGGGGCTGCGTCGGCATCCTCGACGCGGCTCTTCAAGCCGGTGTGGACTACGCGTCCCGGCGCGAGCAGTTCGGAGTCCTCATCAAGGAGCACCAGCTGGTGCGCCGGCTCATCAGCGACATGTACACGAACGCCCGGGCGGCCCGGCTGCTGTGCCTGGAGGCCGGGCGGCTGCGCGACGCGCGCGACCCGGGCGCGCTGGCCGCCACGTCCACCGCGAAGTACTTCGCGGCCGCCGCCGCCGGGCGGGCCGCCACCGACGCCGTGCAGCTCCACGGTGCCAACGGCTGCAGCTCCGACTACCCCGTCCAGCGCCTGCTCGGCGACTCCCGCGTGATGGAGATCATCGAGGGCAGCGCGCAGCTCCACCAAGTGGGCCTTGCCGAGTACGCGTTCCAGGAACGCGCACCGAGGAGTGAGCGATGACCGCCACCGTCAACCCCGTCAAGACCGTCAAGTGCGTGGTCTGGGACCTGGACAACACCGTGTGGGACGGCGTGCTGCTGGAGGACGGCGACGTCACCCTGCGGCCGGAGGTCGTCGAGGTGATCCGCACCCTCGACGAGCGCGGCATCCTGCACTCCGTCGCCAGCCGCAACGACCACGACGCGGCCATGGCGAAGCTCGAGGAGTTCGGCATCGCCGAGTACTTCCTGCACCCGCAGATCAACTGGGGCAGCAAGTCGGAGTCGGTGAAGGCCGTCGCCGAGGCGATCAACATCGGCGTCGACACCCTGGCCTTCGTCGACGACCAGCCCTTCGAGCGGGACGAGGTGGGCTTCGCACACGCCGACGTGCTGTGCGTCGACGCCGCCGACGCCGCCGGCCTCCCCGGCCTGCCGCGGATGCGGCCGCGGTTCGTCACCGCCGACTCGCGCGAGCGCCGCCACCTGTACCGGGCCGACGCCGAGCGCAAGCGGGCGGAGGTGGACCACCACGGCACCGACGAGGAGTTCCTCGCCTCCCTGGGCATGCGCTTCACCATCGCGCCCGCCCGCGAGCGCGACCTGCAGCGCGCGGAGGAACTCACCGTGCGCACCAACCAGCTCAACGCCACCGGCTACACCTACTCCTACGACGAACTGGACGCCTTCCGCCGCTCGCCCGACCACGACCTGCTGGTCGCGGGCCTGGAGGACCGGTACGGCACCTACGGGAAGATCGGCCTGTCCCTCGTGGAGCGCGGCAGCGACGTGTGGACGGTGAAGCTGCTGCTGATGTCGTGCCGTGTCATGGCGCGCGGGGTCGGCTCCGTGCTGCTCGGCCATCTCATCCGCAGCGCCCACGAGGCCGGCGTCGCCCTGCGCGCGGAGTTCGTGCCCACGAACCGCAACCGGACCATGTACGTCACCTACAAGTTCTCCGGGTTCCGCGAGGTGGGGCAGTCCGGCGGCGTGAGCGTGCTGGAGCACGACGGTGCCCGGCTGCCGGAGTTCCCGCCCTACATGGACGTGACGGTCGAGCGCTGAGCCTCCTCCCGCACCCCTGATCACGGCACCGCGACGCACTGCGGAAGAGACGGAAGGCAGAGATGAACGCTCAGGCCAACGAGGAGCGACTGCGGCGCGCCATGGCCGCGGTGCTGCAGCTTCAGCAGCGCAACGCGGAACTGGAGAACCAGCGCCACGAGCCGGTGGCCATCGTGGCGATGGCCTGCCGTCTGCCGGGGGGAGTGACCACCCCCGAGGCGTTCTGGGACCTGCTGGCCGAGGGCAGGGACGCGATCGGGCCGCTGCCCGACCGCTGGGACGCCTACGACCTGTACGACCCGGACCCCACCGCGCCCGGCAAGAGCTACGCCCGTGAGGGCGGGTTCATCGACGGCATCGACCGCTTCGACGCGGAGTTCTTCGGCATCGCACCGCGCGAGGCCCAGGCGATGGAACCGCAGCAGCGGCTCGTGCTGGAGACGGCCTGGGAGGCGCTGGAGCGGGCGGGACTGCGCGAGGACCACTTCAAGGGCAGCCGCACCGGTGTCTACATCGGTGCGATGCGCCCCGACTACGAGACCATCCGCACCGACCTGGAACTGCTCGACGGCTACCAGGGCACGGGCGTGTCCGTCAGTGTCATCTCCGGCCGGATCTCCTACGCGCTCGGCCTGCAGGGGCCCGCGGTGACCGTGGACACGGCGTGCTCCTCGTCGCTGCTGGCCCTCCATCTGGCGGCCACCGCCCTGCGCAACCGCGAGTGCGACGCCGCACTGGCCGGCGGCGTCACGGTGATGAGCTCGCCGGGCATGTTCGTGGAGTCCAGCCGGCTCGGGGCGATGTCCCCCGACGGGCGGTGCAAAAGCTTCTCGGCCGGCGCCGACGGGGGCGGCTGGTCCGAGGGCGCCGGTGTGCTGCTGCTCAAACGGCTCTCGGACGCCCGGCGCGACGGCGACCGGGTGCTCGCCGTGATCCGCGGTTCCGCCGTCAACCAGGACGGCCGCAGCCAGGGCCTGACGGCCCCCAACGGGCCGGCGCAGCAGCGGGTCATCCAGGAGGCACTGGCCGCGAGCCGGCTCACCCCCGCCGACATCGACGCCATCGAGGCCCACGGCACGGGCACCCCGCTGGGCGACCCGATCGAGGCCGGCGCCCTCGCGGAGGTCTTCGGACCGGGCCGCGCCGCGGACACCCCCGTCCACCTCGGCTCGTCCAAGTCGAACATCGGGCACACCCAGGCGGCCGCCGGCGTCGTCGGCGTGATCAAGATGGTGCTGGCACTCCAGCACGAGCGCCTGCCGCGCACGATCCACGCCGAGCAGCCCAGCACCCACATCGCCTGGGAGGGCAGCGGACTCCGGCTCCTGCAGCAGGAGCGCCCCTGGCCGCGGGGCGAACGCCCGCGCCGTGCCGGTGTGTCGGCGTTCGGCATCAGCGGCACCAACGCACACGTGGTCCTGGAGGAGGCACCCTCACCCGAGGAGGCCGCCGTGAGGGGGCAGCCCGCCGTGAGCGAGCTGCCCGACCGGCTGCCGCTGGTGCTCTCCGCGCACGACGAACGGGCGCTGGCCGCCCAGGCCGAGCAGTGGGCGGCGTGGCTGGAGGCGGCCGACGGCCTCCCGTTCGCCGACGCGGTCCGCACGGCGGCCCTGCACCGCACGCACCTCCCGGCGCGCGCCGGTGTCCCGGCCTCCAGCAGACAGGAGGCCGTGGCGGCGCTGCGGGCGCTCGCCGACGGGCTGCCGCACCCCGACACCGTGGTGGGCACGGCCCACGAGCGCACCAAGGCCGTGTTCGTCTTCCCCGGCCAGGGCAGCCAGTGGATCGGCATGGGCCGCGCCCTGATCGCCGAGTCCGAGGTGTTCCGGGAGGCGGTGCGCAGGTGCGACGCGGCCCTGAGGCCGTGGACCGGATGGTCCGTGGCGGACCTGCTGAGCGAGACGCCGGACGCCGACCTGCCGCCCTTCGACCGCATCGACGTTGTCCAGCCCGCCCTGTTCACCATGATGATCGGCCTGGCCGAGCTGTGGCGGTCCCTCGGGGTGGAGCCGTCCGCCGTGGTCGGCTTCAGCCAGGGCGAGGTACCCGCGGCCGTGGTCGCGGGCGCGCTGTCCCTGGAGGACGGCGCCCGGCTGACGGCGCTGCGCTCCCAGGGGCAGCTGCGGGAGTGCAGCGGCCGCGGTGCGATGGCCCTGGTCGAGATGGCGCCGGCCGAGGTCGAGGAGCGGATCGCGCCGTACGGCGGAGCGCTGTCCGTCGCCGTCGTCAACAGCGCCACGTCCGTGGTCGTCTCCGGTGACGTCGACGCGGTGGAGTCCTTCCTGGACGGGCTGTCCGGCACGGATGTCTTCAGCCGGCGCATCCAGTCCGACACCGCCGGCCACAGCTCGCACGTGGACCCGGTCCTGCCCTGGCTCGCCGAACAGCTGAGCGGCCTGAAGCCGGACGCGCCGGCCGTGCCCTTCTACTCCACGGTGACGGGCACCCGCGTGCAGGGCGCCGGACTCGACGCCGCCTACTGGTGCCGCAACGTCCGCGACACCGTCCGGATGGACCTGGCCCTCGGCGCACTGGTGGCCGACGGCCACGACGTGTTCGTCGAGATCAGCCCCCACCCGGTCCTCGGCATGACCCTGACCGAGGCCACCACCGGCGCCACCGGCGTCGCGGGCGCCGTCGTCGGCAGCCTGCACCGCGACCACGGCGGACTCTCCCAGCTGCTGCGCTCCCTGGCCGCCCTGCACGTCCAGGGCCACGCCGTGGACTGGCACCGGGTCCTGGACGGCGGCTCGGCCGCCGACCCGGCGCAGGCACCGACGTACCCGTTCCAGCGCAAGCGCTACTGGGCCGACGTGCCGCTGCCCGCCACGGCGCCGGCGGCGCGGCAGACGCAGGACGAGGACACCGGCGCGCGGGGTCCGGCCGGGCTGCGCGCCCGACTGGCCGCGATGCCGGACGAGGAGCGCGCGGACGCGCTCGTCGACCTCGTCCGCCGTGAGGCCGCGACCGTGCTGCGCGCGGCCGAGCCCGTGCCCGCCGACAAGAAGCTCCAGGAGCTCGGGCTCGACTCGATCATGGGCCTGCAACTGCGCAACCGCCTGTGCGAACTGTCGGGCAGCACCTTCCCCGCCAACCTCGCCTTCACCTATCCGACCGCGCGGGCCCTCGCCGGGCACCTGCTGCCGCACCTGCTCGCCGCGGCGGACGACGACCCGGCGATGCCGCCGCTCGACAGCGCTCCCGCCCGCGACGTGCACCCGGCCACCGAGGGCCAGCGGCGCCTGTGGTTCCTGGAGCAGATGAACCCAGGCTCCGCCCAGTACAAGGTGGCGATGCGGATCCGGACGGCCAGGCCGCTGGACCACACCGTGCTGACCCGTTCGCTCACCTGGATCACCGCCCGGCACGAGGCGCTGCGCACCGGCCTGGACGTGCGCGACGGCGAACTCGTCCAGGTCGTGCACACCGGCGTCCCCGTCGACGTCGCGTTCGAGGACCTGCGGGGGCGGGGCGCCGACGCCGTCGAGGCGCGCATCCGGCGCGAGGAGCTCGAACCGTTCGACCTGAGGGGCGCGTCGCTGTTCCGCTGCCGGGTGCTGGACGTCGCCGACGACGAACAGGTGGTGTGCTTCAGCGTCCACCACGCCGTGACCGACGGCTGGTCGCTGTCGCTGTTCCTGATGGAACTGTTCCACGCCTGCGAGGAGTTCGAGGCCGGGCGGGAACCCGAGCCGGGCCCTGCCCCGTTCCACCTCGGCGACTTCGCCGCATGGGAGCGGCGCAGCCTGGCCGAGGGCCGCTTCGAGGAAGCCCTCGCCCACTTCGCCGCCGAGCTCGACGGGGTGGAGCGGCTGGAGCTCCCGCCCGGGCCCGACAGCGTCGCACAGGAGGACCAGGGCGGCGACACCCTCTACTTCACCGTCCCGGCCGCCCTCAGGAGCGAGCTGGAGGCCCTCGCCGCCCGCACCTCGGTCACCCCCTACACGGTGCTGGTGAGCACCTTCGCCACGCTGCTGGCCCGCTTCACCGGCCAGGACGACTTCGCGGTGGGCACCGTCTGGTCCAACCGGCAGCTGCCGGACCTGGCGGGCACCTTCGGCTTCCTCGCCAACACCCTGCCGCTGCGCTGCGACCTGACGGGCGACCCGACCTTCGAGGAACTGCTGGCCTCGATGGCGCCCCGGGTCCGGGGCGTGTTCGAGCACCAGCACGTCCCCCTGACCGAGCTGGTGCGCAGGGTCGGCGGGCAGCGGACGGGCGAGGAGAACCCGCTGTTCCGTGCCGTCTTCAACTACGGTGGCGCGGCGATGCCCACCGTGGGCGACGGCGACGCGACGTGGAACCTGCCCGCCACCGGCAGCCTCGCGGGCAACGTCCGGGGCGCCTCCAAGTTCGAGCTCGGCGTCACCCTCATCCCCTGCGGGGAGGAACTGCGCGGCGAGTTCGAGTACCAGGCGCACGTGCTGAGCCGACCCGCGGCGCAGCGCATGCTGGAGTGCTTCCGCACCCTGCTGGAGTCGGTCGTGCGGGAGCCGCAGCGTGCGCTGAGCCGTCTGGAGCTGCTCGGTCCCGACGAGCTCGACTGGCTCGTCGCCCGCGGCGGCCTGGCCGGCCCGCACAGCCCCGGCGAACCGACGGCGCTGGAGCTGGTCTGGGACCAGGCGCGCCGGACCCCCGACGCGGTGGCTCTGGTCTCGGACGGGGCCGAGCTGACGTACCGGGAGACGGCCTGGCGGGCCGCAGCCCTGGCCGAGCGGCTGCGCGCGGCCGGTGTCGGCCCCGAGACCCCGGTGGGCGTGCACCTGCCGCGCTCCGCGGAGCTGGTGGTGTCCGCGCTCGCCATCTGGCTGGCCGGAGGCGCCTACCTGCCCATCGACCCCGGCTATCCGCAGGCCCGGGTGGCCTACGTCGTCGAGGACAGCGGCCTGGACGTGGTCATCACCCGCTCCACGACGGCCGGCGACCTGACCGGCACGGGCGCCCGGCTGGTGTTCGCCGACGAGCTGGGCGCCACCGCCGTGCCCGCCGGGGACGCGCTGCCCGAGGCGACCCCGCCGGCCCTGACGGACCTGGCCTACGTCATCTACACCTCGGGCTCCACCGGCCGGCCCAAGGGCGTCCTGATCGAGCACGGCCAGTTCGTCAACTTCTGCCACGCCGTCGACGAGCGCATCGGCGGCGGCACCGGCGACACCTGGCTCGCCGTCACCAGCCCCTCCTTCGACATCTCCACCGTCGAACTGCTGTGGACGCTGACCCGCGGCTACCGCGTGGTGATCGCCCAGGGCAGCGTCGGCGAGTGGCCCGCCTACCGCTCCTACGCTCCGACCCACCTGCAGTGCACGCCGTCGCTCGCCCGGCTGCTCCTCGCGGACTCCGCGGGCCGTGCCCTGCTGGGCGGCCTGGACCGGATGATCGTCGGCGGGGAGGCACTGGACCGGGGGCTCGCCGCCCGGCTGATGCGCACCGTCCGCGGCGGACTGACGAACATCTACGGCCCGTCGGAGACGACCGTCTGGTCCACCACCTGGCACGCCGAGGCGGGGGAGGTCTCCCTCGGCGACGCCGTCCGCAACACCAGCCTGTACATCCTCGACCGGCACGGGGCCCGGGTGCCCCGGGGCAGCCGCGGCGAGCTCCACATCGGCGGTCTCGGCGTCACGCGCGGCTATTTGAACCGCCCGGAGCTGACCGCGCAGCGCTTCGTCGTGGACCCGTTCGCCGGCACGGACGACGCGCGCATGTACGCCACCGGCGACATCGTCCGCTACCGCGAGGACGGCAGCCTGGAGTACTGCGGCCGCAGCGACGCCCAGATCAAGCTGCACGGCCACCGCATCGAGCTGGGCGAGGTGGAGGCGGTGGCCGGTGAGCACCCGGCGGTCGCCGAGTGCGCGGCGGTGGTCCGCAGGGACGAGGGCGGCGACCCGCGGCTGTGCCTGTACTGGGTGCCCGCCGAGGGCGAGCAGGAGAGCGACGACGCCCTGCTGCGGTACTTCCTGGACCGCGTCCCGTCGTACATGGTGCCCTCCCAGCTGGTGCGCATGGAGGAGCTGCCGCACACGCCCAACCGGAAGGTCGACCGCCAGGCCATCCTGGCACTGCCCGCCCCGGCGCCCGCCCCGGCCCCCGCGGCCGTCGTGGCCGCGGCGGCCGGCGACGAGTCGCTGGAGGACCTGATCTGCCGCGCCTGGGCGCAGGTGCTCAACCTGACCCGGGTGGACCTCGACCGGGGTTTCTTCGAACTCGGCGCCGGCTCGATGACGGCGCTCGAGGCGCACCGCACGATCTGCGAGGGACTGGGGCGGGAGTTCCCCCTCTCGGCGCTCTTCCGCTATCCGACCGTCCGGCAGCTGGCGGGCTTCCTGCGCGGCGTCTCACCCGCCCCGCAGACGCGCCGCACCGCGGCGGTCCGCCGGCCGGCCGCCGACGACGCGGTCGCCATCGTCGGGTTCGCCTGCCGGCTGCCCGGCGCCGCGGACGCCGACGCCTTCTGGGACAACCTCAAGGACGGCGTCGAGTCGATCCGGCGGTTCAGCCCGCAGGAGCTGCGGGAGGCGGGGGTCGCGGAGGACGTCCTCCAGGATCCGGCGTACGTGCCGGCCAAGGGATTCGTCGAGGGCGCCGACCTGTTCGACGCGGAGTTCTTCGACTGCTCGCCCGCAGAGGCCGACACCATGGACCCGCAGCACCGCCTGTTCCTCGAGTGCGCCTGGCAGGCGCTGGAGCACGCGGGGCAGGTGCCCGGGCGGTTCGACGGCGCCATCGGCGTGTTCGCGGGCGCCGGGCAGAGCGGCTACCTCCACAGCGAGGACGCCGCCGACCTGTCCGAGTTCTACCGCACGATGGTCGGCACGAAGAACGACTTCCTGGCGACCAGGGTCGCCCACAAGCTGAACCTGCGCGGGCCCGCGCTCACCGTCCAGACGGCCTGCTCGACCAGCCTGGTCGCCACGCATCTGGCCCGCGAGAGCCTGCTGCGCGGCGAGTCGGACATCGCCCTGGCGGGAGGTGCCTCCCTCAGCTACCCGTTGCAGCAGGGCTACTTCCACCAGGAGGGCCTGGTGTTCTCGCCCGACGGCACGTGCCGGGCGTTCGACGCCGACGGGGCGGGCACCGTGCTGGGCAACGGCGCCGGCGTCGTCGTCCTGCGCCGTCTGTCCGACGCCCTGGCGGCGGGCGACACCGTCTACGCGGTGATCCGCGGCAGCGCCATCAACAACGACGGCTCCGACAAGGTCGGTTTCACCGCCCCCAGCGTCGAGGGCCAGGCGCGCGTCATCGCCGCCGCCCACGCCGACGCCGACGTCACGGCCGACACCATCGGCTACATCGAGGCCCACGGCACCGGGACCAGGCTCGGCGATCCGATCGAGGTGCAGGCCCTCCAGCAGGTCCTCGCCACCGCCGCACGGTCCGGGCCCTGCGCGCTGGGCTCGGTGAAGACGAACATCGGCCACACGGACAGCGCCGCGGGCGTCGCGGGCCTGATCAAGGCCGCCCTCCTGCTGCACCACCGGCAGCTCGTGCCGAGCCTGAACTTCGACAAGCCGAACCCCGAGATGGAGCTCGACCCCGAACTGCTCTACGTCAACACGGAACTGAAGCACTGGGAACCGGGAGCCGTCCCGCGCCGCGCGGGCGTCAGCGCCTTCGGTCTCGGTGGCACCAACGCGCACGTGGTGCTGGAGGAGGCCCCCCTGGCGCGGGACGGCGGCGAGCCCGCGGCCGGCGAGGCGCCCGCGGTGCCCGTGGTGGTCTCGGGCCGCGACGAGGCGGCGCTGCGGGAGCAGGCGGGCCGCTGGGCGTCGTGGCTGGCCGGCCGGCCGGACGTGCGGCCGGCGCAGGTGGCGGTCACCGCGGCACGCCACCGTACGCACTTCGCCGCGCGGGCGAGCGTGACCGCCGACGACCGGGCCGGTCTGGTGCAGGCACTACAAGCGCTGGCCGACGGCCGGACCCACGACGCGGTGGTCACCGGGACCGCCGAGCGGCGCACGAAGGTCGCGTTCGTCTACCCCGGGGGCGGCTCCCAGTGGGCCGGCATGGGCCGCGAACTGCTGTCCACCAGCGCCGTCTTCCGAGAGGCGGTCGAGGCGTGCGACACCGCCCTCAGGCCGTTCACCGGCTGGTCGGTACAGGAGGTGCTGGCCGGCCGGGGCGGCGAACTGCCGCCTCTGGACCGGGCGGACGTGTCCCAGCCCGCGGTGTTCGCCATGGCCATCGGCCTGACCGCCGTGTGGCGCTCGCTGGGTGTGGAACCCGCCGCCGTCGTCGGCCACTCGCAGGGCGAGATCGCGGCCGCGGTGATCAGCGGAGCCCTCACACTGGAGCAGGGCGCCGAGATCGTGGCCACCCGCTCCCGGACCGTGCTGGAGTGCGCCGGCGAGGGCGGCATGGCGCTGATCGGGCGCCCGGTGGCCGAGGTGGAGGAGCTCCTCGCCCCCTACGGGCAGACGCTGTCGGTCGGAGCGGTCAACACCGCGCGCTCCACGGTCGTGTCGGGGCAGACGGAGGCGATCGACCGGATCGTCGCCGAGCTCGGGGCGCGGAACGTGTACGCCCGCAAGATCAAGGTGGACTACGCCGGCCACAGCGCGCAGGTGGATCCCGTGCTGCCCGTGCTGGCCGAGCGGCTCGCGGACCTGACCCCGCGCCCGGCCGGCACCGCCCTCTACTCGACGGTGACCGGGGAGGTCGTGACCGGCCCCGAGCTGGACGGCGCCTACTGGTGCCGGAACCTGCGGGAGCCGGTCCGCTTCGACCGGGCGCTGAACCGGCTGCTGGACGACGGTCACACCGTCTTCGTGGAGATCTCCCCGCATCCGCTGCTGTCCCTGCCGCTCGCCGACGGATGCGCCGAGCGCGGTGGCGTCGTCGCCGGATCGCTGGCCCGCGAGCGCGGCGGCATGAGCCAGGTGCTGCGCGGACTGGGCGAGCTGCACACGCAGGGCCACGAGCTGGACTGGGACCGGGTCCTCGGTGCCCTCGGGCTCCTCGGCACACCGCAGGGCGCCCCTTCCCCGGTGCCGCTGCCCACGTACGCCTTCCAGCGCCACCGGCACTGGCGGCAGGCGCCGCGGGCGCGGACCGCGCAGGCCCGTGCGGGCCAGGCGCTGTGGGACGCGGTGAACACCGGTGGGGCCGCCGAGGTCGCGCAACTGCTGGACGCACCCGAGCACCTCCAGGACAGCGTCGCGCAGATCGTCCCGCTGCTCGAGCAGTGGCTGCGCAAGCAGGGGCAGGGGCAGGGGCAGGGGCCGACGGCCGGGCGCACACCCGCTCCGGATTCCGGCGGGCCGCACGGCCTGACGGACCGGCTGGCCGCGCTGAGCGACCACGAACGGCTGCCCGCCGTCCTCGACCTGGTCGTGGGCGAGGCGGCGGACATCCTGGGCGTGCCGGGCGGTTCCCTCGCCGCCGGCCGGCCGCTGTTCCAGCTCGGCATGGACTCCCTGACGGCACTGGGCCTGCGCGGCCGGATCGCCCAGCTGACCGGAGTCACCGTGCCCGTGCAGACCGTCCTCGGCGACGAGGGCTGCCTGGGCGTGGCCGGTCACCTCCTGCGGGAACTGGACGGCGCCACGGCGGGAACAGCCGCCGGCGGCGCGCCCCGCTGGCTGCGGACCCTGAAGCCGTCGGCCGAGCCCCGGGCCCGGATCGTCTGCATCGCCGGCGGCGGCGGCACCACCGCCGGACACGTGCCGCTCATCCGGCACCTTCCCGACGACGTGGAACTGCTGGCCGTGCAGATGCCGGGCCGGGAGGGCCGCGCGGACGAGGCCCCCGCGACGGTGATGCGCGACGTCGTCGCCGGGACGGCCGCGGAACTGGTGGACCGCCCGCAGGTGGCCACCGTGGTCTACGGACACAGCCAGGGCTCCTGGATGGCCTGGGAACTGACCCGGTTCCTCTCCGCCCTGCCGGACGCCCCGCCGCTGACCTTCGTGCCGGCGTGCGCGCTGCCGCCGTTCGTCGAGGTGCCGCCGGCGATGCGCCGCATGGAGGAGCTGGCCGCCTCGCTCGACCAGGCGTCCGTGGCGGACCTGGCGGACGCCTTCCGGGGCATCCTGCCGGACGAGGTGCTGAAGAGCCCCGAGCTGCTCGCCTCGTACCGCACCGCCCTGGTCCACGACGCGGTTCTGTCGACCAACCACCGGGACGGCCTCGTCGGCGACGACCGTCCCCCGCTCGACGTCCCCGTGGTCGCCGTCGCGGCGAAGGACGACCCGGTCCTTCCCGACGGGACCATGCGGGGCTGGCACCACCTGACACGCGGCGAGTTCGTGCTCCGCGTCATCGACGGAAGTCACGCAGCACCGATCGAGAACTCCGAAGCGATGGCCGCAGAGCTCCTGGCGGCGATCCGAAAGGACAGGGGAGAAGAGAATGCCTGAGGTCATCCGCCAGGACGGCGCACGGATCCACTACGAGGTGCACGGGGACGGCTTCCCCGTGCTGCTGCTGGCCCCCGGCCATGTGAGCAGCGGAACCGACACCTGGAACGACAACTTCTACGACCCGGTGCGTGAACTGTCGCAGCACTTCACGGTGATCGCGATGGACCAGCGGCACGCCGGCCGCAGTGCCGCCCCGGCCGTTCCGTTCTCCTACGAGCAGACCGCGGGCGACCAGCTGGCCGTGCTCGACGCCGTCGGAGCCGAGCAGGCCCACGTCGTGGCCGCCGAGTTCGGCTGTGTGCACGCCTGGCGGCTGACGCACGACGCGCCGGAGCGGGTGCGGTCGATCGTGGCGCAGGAGCCGGCAGGCCGGGACGCGGACACCTCGCTGGGCGACTTCTTCGGGCTCTTCGACGCGACGATGCGGCTGGTGCGGGCCGCAGGGTTCGACGACCCGGAGACCGAGGGCCTCGGCGCGGTCTTCGAGGCCGCGGCCCGCGACGGCGTCTTCGCCCGCAACCTCGAGGCCGGCCCGTTCGCGGCGCGGCTGCACGACGACGTGGAATTCCGCAAGGAGATGCTCACCTTCCGGCGCGAGAAGTACATCACCCTGCTGGTGCGCTTCCGGGACGCGATGTTCCCCCACGACCGGGCCCACTTCTCCGTGCCGGACCAGTGGATCGGCACCCTCCCCGCCCCGCTGCTGGTGCTCGCCGGTGACCGCCCGCGCCGGCCGCGCGCTCTGGCCGAGCGGCTCGCAGCCCAGGCGCCGCGGGCCACCGTGCTCGCTCCGGGCTTCGACACGCCCGACCGGCGCGACGAGACGGTGGCATCGATCGTCGAGTTCCTGCTCCAGAACACCCCGAGCCGAAAGAGGTAATGGCCCATGCAATCGCTCGCAGAGATCGACATCACCAGTGAGCAGCTGTACGACGACAAGGGCTACCCGTGGCAGGAGTGGGACCGGCTCCGGCAGGAGTCTCCCGTCCACTGGTACCACCGCCCCGGTTACGAGCCGTTCTGGGCGCTGACCAGGCACGAGGACATCACCTGGGTCGCGCGCAACCCGGAGCTGTTCTCCTGCCGCGAGCGCACCGCCGTCGAGACCCCGGACGAGATCGACCCGTGGGAGATGGAACGGGAGCGCCGCGGCCAGGTCTACGGCCACGTCGCCGACTACCCCGCCGGCCTGGGCTTCATGGACGCGCCGTTGCACCGGCAGGTCCGGCAGGCGATGTACCCGTGCTTCACGCCGAAGGCGACCGCGGCGATGGAGGAGCGCTTCTTCGAGCTGTCCACCTCCTACGTCACCGACTTCCTGAAGAAGCTGGACGAGGAGGGCACCGCCGACGTCGCCCACGACCTGGCCGGCCGGCTGCCGCTCGCCGCCATCTTCGAACTCCTCGGGGTGCCGAACGAGGACTGGGACCACCTCTTCCGCGTCCACCAGGACACCGCGGCGGCCTTCCACAAGGGCTACAAGCAGGAGGAGGGCGAGGAGGCCATGGCCCGCTTCATGCGCGCCATGGTGGAGCTGGACCAGTACATGTCCGCGCTGGCCAGGAAGCGCATGGAGGAGGGCGGCGCCAACGGCACGGACGTGCTCAGCCGGCTCGCCCGCGCCACCGTCCTGGGCAACCCGCTCGAGTTC
The DNA here is from genome assembly GCF_042878735.1 of Streptomyces sp. NPDC003456. Lineage (NCBI taxonomy): Bacteria > Bacillati > Actinomycetota > Actinomycetes > Kitasatosporales > Streptomycetaceae > Streptomyces > Streptomyces sp. NPDC003456. The sequence goes on along the minus strand of NZ_JBIAOK010000001.1, from coordinate 124,144 downwards.
CACGACATGTCGTACCAGCTCTTCAACCTGGTGCAGGCCGGCAACGGCACCACCCGCAACGCCATCACCGGCGGCCTGAAGGCCCTGCTGGAGAACCCCGACCAGTTGCAGCTCCTCATCGACGACCCCTCCCTGCTCGACGGGGCCGTGGAGGAGATCCTGCGGTGGACGTCGGTCGCCGTGGTCATGGCCCGCACCGCCCGCGAGGACACCGAGATCCGCGGACAGCGCATCCGCAAGGGCGAGACGGTGGCTATGTTCTTCCCGGCCGCCAACCGCGACCCCGAGGTCTTCCCCGACCCCTACCGCTTCGACATCACCCGCAAGCCCAACCGTCACATCGCCTTCGGCGGCAACGGCGAGCACCGCTGCATCGGCGCCGCCCTGGCCAAGACCGAGCTGCGCGCCATGTTCCGGGCCCTGCTCCCGGTCCTGCCGACGCTGGAGCTGCACGGCGAGTCGAAGATGCTCGTACTGCGCCTGCTCATCTCCGAGTTCGTGCAGCTGCCGGTGCGCCGGAAGGCGGCCTGAGATGACCGTGGAGACCGGCGTCGGCCCGGCGGCCCGTCCCGTGCCGGCCACCGTCGAGGAGTTCGCCGCCTGCGACGAGGCGGACCTGGAGATCGTCGTCCCCTGGACCGGGCCGGCCATCGACCCCGCCACGGGCGCCCTGAAGGAGCCCCTGCCGTCCACCTATGTGGTGGCCACGTCCGGAGGCTGGCCCAAGCCCGGCGCGATCGAGGTGGCCACCGACCTCAACCGGGTGCTCCTTGAGGAACTGTGGCGCTGCGAGGGCCTGCTCGCCGCGACGTTCGCCATCTCCGAGAAGTGCTGGATGAGTTCGCGTGCGCTCGCGGTGTGGACGGACGAGGAGTCGTTGCAGGCGTTCCTGACGTCCGAGGGCCACATGAACGCGGTGCGCAAGACGAAGAACCTGGCCTATGCGTGGGAGGGCACGCGATGGGTGAGCAGTTCGCCCGTCCTGCCCACCTTCGATGAGGTACGGGCCAGGCTCGCCGAACAGAGGAAGAGGAAGAGGACATGACGATCGCCCCCGCGGAGCCCGGCACGGACGCCCTCGGCGCCCATCTGCTGCAGGAATTCGACCTGGCCTACGAGATGATCCTGCAACTCATCGACGGATTCGACGAGGAAAGCGCCCGCACTGCGCCGCCCGGGCATATGCCCGCCCTGTGGTTCCTCGGGCACCTGATGTGCTCCAAGGACTATGTGTCGGGTCTTTATCAGGAAGGTGGAATAGCCCTTTCCCTGGAATTCTACGAAAAGTGGGCGGGCGACTGCGATCAGGTCGACTGGGAGGACGCCCCGTCACTGGCGGAGATGCTCGGCCTGTACAAGCAGATCCACCGGCGGCTGCGCGAACTGGTCGGCACGCTGAGCGCCGAGGATCTGCACCGCGCGACTCCCGTCGAGATTCAAGCCCCGCTTGACGATTACTGGAAGACTCGTCTAGCCAAGCTCGGGTCCGCGCTGTCGCTGGTGCAGATGCACGACGCCTACCACGGCGGTCAGCTGGGAAGTCTGCGTGGAGCCCTGGGGATGACGGTCCCGTTCTGAACCGTCGCGCTCGAGAACGCGGAGCGCCGGCACGGCGCCGCTGGTACAGTTCCGGATCGCCGTGAGCGCAAATTCTGCGAGCCCGAAGAAGGTGTTGTCATGACCTCCCACGTCGCATTCTTTAATTTCCCTGCATTTGGGCATCTGAACCCGACATTGGGGGTCGTGGCGGAACTCGTGCGGCGCGGCCACCGGGTCTCGTGCACGACCACGGACCGGTTCGCCCCGGCCATCGAGGCAGTGGGTGCGGAACCGGTTCGTTACACCTCGGTCTTCGGGGAGTACTACACCAACCCGTTCACCCCCGAGGCGATCTCGGGCGAGGGGTTGCGCACGCTGGAGGAGGCGACCTCTCTGGCCGCCCAGGTCGAGGGCTTCTACGGCGAGAACCGCCCCGACGTGATCCTCCACGACTTCATGGCGTGGGGGGCCCGCTTCTACGCCGCACAGCACGACATCCCGCTGGTGCGGCTGTTCCCGTCGTACGGGTTCAACGAGCACTTCTCCATCCAGGCCAAGTTCCCCATGGCCGAGATGACCGACCCCAAGGTCATGGAGATGATCGCCAAGCTGGAGGGGATGCTGCCGGAGCTCGGGTTCCCCGGGAAGACGGCCATGGAGTTCCTCATGGAGCCGGCCGGCCTCGGCATCATCTTCCTGCCGAGGGACTTCCACTACGACGGGGACACCTTCGACGAGCGCTTCGTCTTCGCGGGCCCCTGTCTGGGCGACCGGTCGGCGTTCCAGGGGACATGGCGGCCGGAGTCCGAGGACCGCCCGGTCCTCTACCTGTCCCTCGGCACCGCCGCGACGGGCTGGCCGGAGTTCTTCCACACCAGCCTGGAGGCGTTCGGCGGCAGCGACTGGCAGGTGCTGCTGTCGGTGGGTGACACCCTCGACCCGGCCGAACTCGGCACACTGCCGGGCAACTTCGACGTGCGCCGCAGCTTCCCGCAGCTGGACGTGCTGAAGCGCGCCTCGCTGTTCGTCACCCACGGCGGCATGAACAGCGTCATGGAGTCCCTCTACAACGGCGTGCCGATGATCGTCATCCCGCAGATGAGCGAGCAGCGCGCCAACGGTATGCGGGTCGACGAGCTCGGCTTCGGCCGGCTCCTGCCGCGTGAGGACTTCACGGCCGAGTCGCTGCGCAAGAGCGTGGAGGAGGTCGCCGCGGACCAGGCGGTCGCCGAGCGCACCAAGGACATGGGCCGGCGCATGCGCGAGGTCGACGGCCCGGCCCTGGCCGCGGACGCCGTGGAGGAGTACCTGGCCGCCCGCCGCACCGACTGAGCTCCAGCGGACCTCGAGCGGACCCGGGGAGAGTTGCGGGACAGCATCTCGCGTGCTTCGCCCGCCGCCGGCCCGACAAGGGTGCGTGTTCGCAGCGGCCGTGCCGGCCCGAGAGGGCGGCACGGCCGCTGTCGCATGCGCCCGGCCGGGTCGGGCAGGACCGGCGGCAGGCCCCGACGACCATCGTCTCCGCAACGAGGAAGACACCGTGAAACGACTGATAGGCATGACCGTGGCGGCTGCCGCGCTGGCCGTCGCCCTCACACCCGTGGGAGCGCAGGGCTCGCCCGCTCCGGAGGACGGCGCCGCGGGCCGCGGGCGCATCGCCTTCCCGGGCATCGGTTCGCTCTCGCAGCCCTCGGGCAAGGGAAGCTTCCGCTTCGGGGTGTCGAGCTCGGCCACGCAGATCGAGGACCGGAACACCAACAACGACTGGTACCTGTGGACCAGGCCGGCCCCCGAGGGCCTGGGCAAGAGCCCGTTCGTGGGCGAGGGCGTCGGCGGTTACACGCGGGCGGTCCAGGACGTGGACCTGGTCGACGACCTGAACGTCGACTCCTACCGCTTCAGCATCGAGTGGTCCAGGATCGAACCCGAACGGGACAAGATCGACGAGGCGGCCCTCGACCACTACGGCAAGCAGCTCGACGCACTCGCGGCCAAGGGCATCCGCCCCATGGTGACGCTGCACCACTTCGCCAACCCGGTGTGGGTCGACGACCCGCGCGACGCCGCCTGTGCGAACGGCCCGAGCGACACCAACCTGTGCGGGCTGGACCACCCGCAGGGCGGCAGGCTCGTCGTGTCCGAGATGGCCGAGTTCGCCGCACTGCTCGCCCGGCGCTTCGGCGACCGCGTCGACGAGTGGGTGACGGTCAACGAACCGATGGTCTACATGACCTTCGCCCACGCATTCGGCGCCGGCCCGCCCGGCAAGGCCAACCTGAACCCGGCCGGCCTGCCCAGGTTCACCGCGGCCCAGCGCGGCTACCTCCAGGCGCACGTGGCGATGTACCGGGCCGTGAAGAAGTACGACCGGGTCGACGCCGACCGGGACGGCGCCGCCTCGAGCGTGGGCCTGACGGTGGGCGCCCAGGAGTACGTGCCCATCCGCGACGGCAGACCGAGCGACGACCCCCGCGACATCGAGGCCCGCGACCACTACCGCCAGTACCTCGACTTCGGGTTCGTCGACGCCCTGCGGGACGGCACGTTCGACAGCGACCTGGACGGCAAGCCCGACGAACGCCACCCCGAGTGGAAGGGCACCCTCGACTGGCTGGGCCCGCAGCTCTACGCCCGTATCGGCGTCTCCGCCAAGGGCGGCACCGGCACCGGCCAGACGTACCCGGTGATCGGCGTCGACCTGTGCACCACCGCGCCGTGCCTCCCCTACCGCGACCCGTCGTACTTCGTGCCCGCCATGGGCTACGAGGGCTCGCTGCAGGGCATGACGGGCGTGCTGAAGGAGTACTCCAAGCGCTACCCCGGCATCCCACTGCTGGTGAGCGAGTCCGGGATCGCCACCGAGAACCCCGTGCGCCGCACCGAGCACATCGTGCGCACACTGGAACAGATCGCCGCGGCCCGCGCCGCCGGGGCCGACGTGCGCGGCTACTACCACTGGAGCCTGCTCGACAACTTCGAGTGGCTCTCGGGCTACACGGCCCGCTTCGGCCTGTACGAGGTCGACCGCACGACCATGGAGCGCATCCCCACGCAGTCCGTGAGCGTCTACTCGGCCATCGCCGGCTCCCGCACCCTGACGCCGCAGCAGCGCAAGGCGTACGGCGGCACCGGTCCGCTCAGCCCCGAGCAGGGCAGCGGCACACCGAGCACCGCCCCCGCTCCCGCCGGCCGGGAGCCCCGGGGACGGCGGTGAACCCCGCCCCGGCCGGCTGACACCACGCACGGGCGCACCCCAGGGACTGCTTCACCGCGGGTGCGCCCGCGCCCGTCACCGGCCGGCCGCGGACCGCCGCGGGAAGAACCGCGCCGCTCCGCTGCCGGGTCCGCACGGATGGATCCCGTCTCGACCCGGGCTCGAGAGGGCGTGCCGAGGCTGGGACAGGCGCCGTGCAGCACCCGCGCCCCCCAGCCCGCCTCGGGCACCGGTCGTTCGCTTCCCACGAGCTTCGAGGATGAGCAGATGAGCTATGCCCAGGTGAACAGCGGCGCCGGCCGGACGACCTCCGCCGAGGACGTCACCGCCTTCCTGCGGACATCGGTCGCGGCCCTGCTGGACGTCACGCCCGAGTCCGTCGACACCGGCCGGCCCCTGCGCGACCTCGGGCTGGACTCCATGCGGATCGTGTCCCTCGTCGCCGCCCTCGCGCAGCACCTGGACAGGCCCGTACCCGGCGGGGTGGTGTGGCAGTACCCGACCATCGCCGCCCTCGCCGCCCATCTGGCCGGCACCGCCCCCCTCCCCGTCTCCCCCGGGGCCCCGGTCCGCGCCGAGGACGGCGAACCGATCGCCGTCGTCGGCCTCGGCTGCCGCCTGCCCGGCGGCGTCGACACCCCCGAACAGCTCTGGCAGGCCCTCACCGACGGCCTGGACGCGGTCCGCGAGGTGCCCGCCGACCGCTGGAACGTCCAGGAGTGGCTGGACCCCGACCCCCGCGCGCCCGGCAGGATGAACACCCGCTGGGGCGGCTTCCTCGACGACGTCTCCCGCTTCGACGCCGAACTGTTCCGCATCTCCCCGGCCGAGGCCCGGCACATGGACCCCCAGCAGCGCATGGCGCTCGAGGTCGCCTGGGCCGCCCTGGAGGACGCCCGGATCGTGCCCGGCTCCCTGTCCGGCAGCCGCACCGGTGTGTTCCTCGGCGCGATGGCGCAGGAGTACCACCTGGCCACCGGCGCCGACCCGGACGCCATCGGCACCCACTCCGCCGTCGGCTGGGACAACTCCGTCATCCCCGCCCGCATCGCCTACACCCTCGGCCTCCAGGGGCCGGTGATGGCCGTCGCCACCGCGTGCAGCTCCTCCCTCACCGCCACCCACCTCGCCGTGCAGAGCCTGCGCCGCGGCGAGAGCGACCTCGCCCTCGCCGGCGGCGTCAACGTGATGCTGCACCCGCACACCACCGTCGCCATGACCAAGTTCGGCGGCATGAACCCCGACGGCCAGTGCCGCGCCTTCGACGCGGGCGCCGCCGGATACGTGCGCGGCGAGGGCGCCGGCGTCGTCGTCCTGCGCCGCCTGTCCGACGCCCTCGCCGCCGGCGACCGCGTCTACGCCGTCATCCGCGGCACCGCCGTCAACAACGACGGCGCCTCCAACGGCCTGACCGCCCCCAATCCGCAGGCCCAGGCCGACGTCGTGCGCGCCGCCTGGCAGGACGCCGGAGTGGACCCCCGCGACGTCTCCTACGTCGAGGCGCACGGCACCGGCACCCTCCTCGGCGACCCCGTCGAGGCGGAGGCGCTCGGCACCGTCTTCGCCGAAGGCCGCACCGAGGACCTGCGCCTGGGCTCCGCCAAGACCAACTTCGGGCACCTAGAGCCCGCCGCCGGCGTCGTCGGCCTGCTCAAGACCGCCCTCGCCCTCCACCACGGCGAACTCCCCGCCAGCCTGCACTTCGACGAACCGAACCCGCACATCGACTTCGCACGCAACCGCCTGAGCGTGGTCGCCGAGCACCAGCCCTGGCCCGCCGCCCCCCGCCGCTACGCCGGCGTCAGCGGCTTCGGCTTCGGTGGCACCAACGCCCACGTCGCCCTGGAGGAGGCCCCCGACCGGCGCCGTACCCTGCGGCCACTCACCGCCGGCAGCGAACAGGTCCTCCACGACAGCGTCACCGCCCTCACCGGCGTCACCGCCGCGTCCGGCGGAACCCCCGCACCCGAGCCGGGCGAGCACCGGGCCGTCGCCGCCGTGTCCGGCACCACCGCGGAACTCCTCGCGGGCCCCGTCCGCACCGGCGAGCGTCCCCCGCTCGCCTTCCTCTTCTCCGGCCACGGCTCGCAGTGGCTCGGCATGGGCCGCGACCTCCTCACCGAACCCGCCTTCCGCGCCGCCCTGGACGCCTGCGACACCGCCGTGGGCCGGTACGCCGGCTGGTCCGTCACCGAGGAACTCCTCGCCGGCCGCACCCGCTCCCGGCTGCACCGCACCGACGTCGTCCAGCCCGTGCTGTTCTCCGTGCAGATCGCCCTGGCCCGCACCCTGACCGCCTGGGGCCTGGAACCCGACACCGTGCTCGGACAGAGCGTCGGCGAGGTCGCCGCGGCCGTCGTCGCCGGCGCCCTCGACCTGGACGAGGGCGCCCGCCTGATCACCACCTGGTCCGCGCTGATCGCCGAACGCGCCTGCGGCCTCGGCGCCCTCACCGTCTGCGACCTCGGCGTCGACGAGGCCGCCGAACTCGCGGCCGACCCCACCCGCGGCATCAGCGTCGCCGGCCACCTCGCCCCCGGGCAGGTCTGCCTGTCCGGATCCCTGGACGCCGTCGCCGCACTCGAACGCGACCTCGCCGAGCGCGGCACCCGGACCCTGCGCGTCGACATCGACTACGCCTCCCACAGCGACACCCTGCGCGACCTCGCCCCCGAACTCCTGCGCCGCCTCGGCACGGTACGCGCCCGCACCACCTCCGTCCCCTTCTTCTCCACCGTGTTCGCCGACCACGTCGACGGCACCGCCCTGGACGCCGCCTACTGGGCCCGCAACATGTGTGAACCGATGCTGCTGGCCGAGTCGGTGACCGCCCTCACCCTCGCCCGTCCCGCCGCCACCCGCGGACTGCGCGTCGTCGAGATCGCCCCGCACCCCGTCGCCCGCCACTCCGTCCAGCGGACCTTCGCCGACCTCGGCGACACCCGCTCCTCGGCCCTCGCCACCGGCCGCCGCGACCTCGGCGCCCGCCGCGGCCTGGAGGAACTCGCCGCACGCCTGTGGTGCGACGGACACGACGTCGACTGGGACGCCGTGCACGGCCGCCAGGAGCGCACCGCCCGCCGCTCGCCCCTCCTCCTGACGGTGTCCGGCAAGACCGCACAGGCCCGCGCCGCGAACGCCGCCCTGCTCGCCGACCACCTGGAGGGCGCCGCCGAGGGCGATCTCCTCGACGCCGCCTACACCGCCGCCCACCACCGCACCCACTTCGAGCACCGGGCCGGCATCACCGCCGGGTCCGCCGCCGGGGCCGTCGAGGCGCTGCGGGCACTGGCCGGCGACCGGGCCCACCCGGACGTCGTCGAGGGCGCCGCGGTCGGCGGCGGCCTGGCCGTGCTGTTCACCGGCCAGGGCAGTCAGCGTCTCGGCATGGGCCGTGCCCTGTACGCGGCGTTCCCGGAGTTCCGGCAGGCGTTCGACGAGGTGGCCGCCGCGCTCGACCCCCATCTGCGGGTGCCGTTGACGGCGGTGCTGTTCGCGGCCGCGGACAGCGCGGACGCGGAGCTGGTGCACCAGACGGAGTTCGCCCAGCCCGGGCTGTTCGCGGTGGAGGTGGCGCTGTTCCGGCTGTGGCGGGCCTGGGGGATCGCGCCCGCCGCGGTGGCGGGGCACTCGGTGGGCGAGCTGGCGGCCGCGCACGTGGCCGGTGTACTGGATCTGGCCGACGCGGCGCGGCTGGTATCGGCGCGCGGCCGGCTGATGCAGGCGTGCGAGGCGGGCGGCGCGATGGCGTCCGTGGAGGCACCGGAACAGGAGGTGGCCGGGGTACTGGCCTCGGTCGGGGGCCGCGTCTCGGTCGCCGGGCTCAACACCCCCACGCAGACCGTCGTCAGCGGCGACCGCGCGGCCGTGCAGACGGTGGTCGCACACTTCGCCGCGGCCGGACGCCGGACACGGGAGCTGGTGGTCTCGCACGCCTTCCACTCCCCGCACATGGACGCGATGCTCACCGCCTACGAACAGGTCGCCGCCTCCTGCGCGTTCGGTGAGCCCACGATCCCGCTCGTGTCGACGGTGACCGGCGACCGGGTCGCGGCCGGGGAACTGGCCGACCCGGCCTACTGGGTGCGCCAGGTCCGCGAGCCGGTGCGGTTCCTGGACGCCGTGCGCACGCTCGAAGCCTCCGGCACGGCGCGCTACCTGGAGTGCGGCCCGGCGGCCGTGCTGTCCGCGATGGGCGCCGGATGCGTCGAGCGGGAAGCGGTGTTCGTCGCCTCCCAGCGCTCCCCGCGCGGCACCGAATCCGCCGACGAGGTCCGCACCCTGATCCACGCTCTCGCCGCCCTGCACGTCGCGGGCGAGGACCTCGCCTTCGACCGCGTCCTGGCCGGAGGCCGGCCCACGGCCCTGCCGACCTACGCCTTCCAGCGCGAGCACCACTGGCTGGAGAACACCCGCGACGCGCGCTCCGGTGCCCGGCAGCACTCCCGTGCCGAGGACGCCTTCTGGGACGCCGTCGGCAGCGGGGAGGCCGGCAGACTGTCCGAACTCCTCGGCGCGGCCGACGCCGACGCGATCGCCGCCGTCCTGCCCCACCTGGCCGCCTGGCGCGCACAACAGACCCGCGCGGGCCGCATCGCCGACTGGATCTACGAGGAGACGTGGGAGCCCTCCGCCGTCGCGCGCACCGCGCCCACCCTGCACGGACACTGGCTGATCGCCGCCTCCGCGACCGCCTCCGCCCGCGCCGAACGCCTCGCCGCCACCCTCGCGGCTGCCGGAGCCCACCCCCACGTCCTGACCACCGGCACCGACCGGCCCGCCTGCGCCGCGCTGATCGCCGCCCTGACCGCGGCCCTCGGCGAGGACACCCTCAGCGGCGTCCTCGCCGTCGCCGGCCCGGACACGGACGGGACCGAGGCCGCCGTGCACGGCCTCACCCTCGTGCAGGCCCTGGCGGACACCGCCGTACGGGCCCCGCTGTGGTTCCTCACCGAGGCAGCTGTCGCCGCGCACGCCGCCGACCCGGCACCCGACCCCGCCCAGGCCCGGATCTGGGGCCTCGGCCATGTCGTCGCCCTCGAACACGCCGCCCGCTGGGGCGGACTGATCGACCTTCCCGCCGACCCCGGCGACAGCGAGCGGCGCCAACTGTTCGCCACCCTCGCCGCGCACGGCACGCCCACCGCCGAGGAACACGTCGCCCTGCGCCCCTCCGGACGCCTGGCCCGCAGGCTCCGCCGCGCCGACCCCGCCGCGCAGGCCCGCCCCTTCACCCCGCGCGGCACCGTCCTCGTCACCGGCGGCAGCGGAGCCCTCGCCGCACACCTCGCCCGCCGCCTCGCCGAACGGGGCGCCGAGCACCTCGTCCTCGCCTCCCGGCGCGGCCCCGCCGCCGACGGTGCCGCCGAACTCACCGCCGGCCTCGAAGCCCTCGGCGCCCGCGTCACCCTCGCCACCTGCGACGTCACCGACCGGCAGCAGCTCGCCGCCCTGGTCGGCACGCTCAAGACGGACGGCACCCCGCTGCGCGCCGTCTTCCACACCGCGGGCCTGCTCGACGACCGGCTGCTGGACGGCCAGGACGCCGAGTCCCTCGCCGCGGCCGCCGCACCCAAGCTCACCGCGGCACTCCACCTGGACGAACTCACCCGCGACCTCGACCTCGACGCGTTCGTGCTGTACTCCTCCGTCGTCGGCGTCCTCGGCAACGTCGGCCAGGCCAACTACGCCGCCGCCAACTCCGCCCTCGACGCGCTCGCCGCCCGCCGCCGCGCGGCCGGCCTGCCCGCCGTCTCCGTCGCCTGGGGCCCCTGGGCGGACGGCGGCATGACGCACGGCGCCGCCGAGACCCAGCTGCGCCGCATCGGCCTCGAACCCATGCCCGCCGCGCACGCGCTGGACGCCCTGGACGCCGTACTCGACCGGGGCCCCGCCGTCCTCGTCGCCGGCATCGACTGGGCCCGCGCCGCCACCGCCTACGGCGAAGGGCGCGACCGCCCCTTCCTGCGCACCGTCCCCGAGGCCGCCCGCGCGCTCGCGGACGCCGCACCCGCCGACACCGGCACGCCCCTGCGGGCGGCCCTCCTCGACCTGCCCGAGGAGGCGCGCGCCGACCACGTGCGACGCCTGCTGGCGGTCGAGGCCGCCGCCGTCCTCGGCGTGCAGGACCCCGCAAGCCTCGATCCCGAACGCGGCTTCAAGGATCTCGGGTTCGACTCGATGATGTCCGTCGACTTCAGTGTCCGCGTCCAGCAGCGCACCGGCGTGCCCACCCCGAAGACCCTCGTCTTCGACCACCCCGACCTGGCCGCCGCCACCCGCTGGCTGCTCTCCGAGCTCGCCCCCACCCCGCAGGACGCCCCGGCGGCCCCCGCCGGCACCCGCCGCCCGGCCGGCGAACCCGTGGCGATCGTCGGCGTCGGCCTGCGCATGCCCGGTGACGCCCACGACCTCGACAGCCTCTGGCAGGTCCTCGCCGAGGGACGCGACACGGTCACCACCGTGCCCGCCGACCGCTTCGACGTCGACGCCTACTACGACCCCGACCCCGACGCCGACGGGCGCACCTACACCCGCCACGGCTCCTTCCTCGGCGACGTGGCCCACTTCGACGCCGCCTTCTTCGGCATCAGCCCCCGCGAGGCCGAACCGATGGACCCGCAGCACCGGCTGCTGCTGGAGAGCGCCTGGAACTGCCTGGAGAACGCCGGCATCCGCCCGCGCGACCTGCGCGACGGCACCACCGGCGTCTTCGTCGGCGCGGGCGTCGGCGAGTACGGCAAGCACCGGCAGGGCGGCACCGCCGACACCTACACCCTGACCGGCACCCTGCCCAGCTTCAACGCCGGCCGGCTCTCCTACCACCTGGGCCTCCAGGGACCGGCGCTGTCCGTCGACACCGCCTGCTCCTCCTCCCTCGTCGCCCTTCACCTCGCCTGCGAGGCACTGCGCTCCGACACCTGCGAACTGGCCCTCGCCGGCGGTGTGCAGGTGCTCGCGGACCCGGACGCGTTCGTGGCGCTCAGCCGCTCCCACGCGCTCGCACCCGACGGCCGCAGCAAGACGTTCTCCGCCGAGGCCGACGGCTACGGACGCGGCGAGGGCGTCGGCATGATCGCGCTGATGCGGCTGTCCGACGCCGTCGCCCACAACCGCACCGTGCTGGGTGTGATCCGGGCGACCGCCGTCAACCACGACGGAGCCAGCAGCGGGATCACCGCCCCCAACGGCTCCTCTCAGCAGAAGGTCATCCGCACCGCCCTGGCCTCGGCCGGACTCACCTCCGCCGACGTCGACTACGTCGAGTGCCACGGCACCGGCACGTCCCTCGGCGACCCCATCGAGGTGCAGGCCCTGGCCGCCGTCTACGGCGAAGGCCGCGAGCCGGGCCGCGAACTCGGTCTCGGCACGGCCAAGAGCGTCATCGGCCACCTGGAGTCGGCGGCCGGCATCGCGGGCGTCTGCAAGGTCCTCGCCTCCTTCCGCCACGACGCGCTGCCCGCGACCCTCCACAGCAGCCCGCGCAACCCGAACATCGCCTGGGACGACCTCCCGGTCCGCGTCGTCGACACCCTCGAACCATGGCGGCGGGACGTGTCGCGTCCGCGTCGTGCGGGTGTGTCGTCGTTCGGTCTGAGTGGCACCAACGCGCATGTGATCGTGGAGGAGCCGCCCGTCTCCGCCTCCGTCGAGCCGGTGGCTGAAGAGGCGGCGGGTCCGGTGCCGGTGGTGGTGTCGGGTCGTGACGAGGCCGCGGTGCGGGAGCAGGCGGGGCGCTGGGCGTCGTGGCTGACCGCTCACCGCGATGTGGCTCTGGCCGATGTCGCCGTCACCGCCGCCCGGCACCGCACGCACTTCGAGTCACGGGCGAGTGTGGTCGCCGCCGGCACGCCCGAGCTGGTGGAGGCGCTGCGGGCGCTGGCGGCCGGTGAGGCGCATGACGCGGTGGTGACGGGTACCGCGCAGCGGCGCGGGAAGGTGGTGTTCGTCTATCCGGGCCAGGGTTCGCAGTGGGTCGGCATGGGCCGCGAACTGCTGGACTCCAGTGCGGTGTTCCGGGAGACGGTCGAGGTGTGTGATGCGGCTTTGCGGCCGTTCACGGGCTGGTCGGTGCGGGAGGTGCTGGCCGGTGAGGAGGGTGATCACCCGCCGTTCGACCGGGTCGACGTGGTTCAGCCGGCGCTGTTCGCGATGGGTGTGGCCCTGTCGGCGCTGTGGCGCTCGCTGGGTGTGGAGCCGGCCGCTGTGGTGGGTCACTCGCAGGGCGAGGTGGTCGCCGCCGTCGTCAGCGGGGCGCTCACCGTCGAGCAGGGTGCGCAGATCGTCGCGGCGCGTTCGAAGGCGGTTCTGGCCTGCGCGGGTCAGGGGGGCATGGCGCTGATCGAGCGTCCGCCGGCGCAGGTGGGGGAGTTCCTCGCCCCTTACGGCGACGCGCTGTCTGTCGCGGCGGTCAACACGGCCGGTTCGACGGTGATCTCCGGTCAGGCGGACGCCATCGCGCGGATCGTGGCGGAGCTGGGCGCGCGGGACGTCTACGCCCGCAGGATCAATGTGGACTACGCGTCCCACAACGCGCAGATGGACCCGCTCCTGCCGGATCTGGCCGCCCGGTTCCGGGACCTCACCCCGCAGGCAGCGGAGATCGCCTTCTACTCCACCGTGACCGGCGCAGCCGCCACGGGCACGGAGCTGGACGGCACGTACTGGTGCCGCAATCTGCGGGAGCCGGTCCGCTTCGACCGCGCTCTCACCGAGCTCCTCGACGACGGCCACACCGTCTTCGTCGAGATCTCCGCCCATCCCGTCCTGTCGATGCCGCTCACCGACGGCAGCGCAGAGCGCGGCGGCATCGTCGTCGGCTCCCTCAGCCGGCGGTCGGGTGGCGTCGCGCGCCTGCTGCACAACCTGGGTCTGCTGCACGTCCAGGGCCACACCGTCGACTGGGACCGGGTGCTGGGCGCCGGCACCGTCGTGCAGCTGCCGACCTACGCCTTCCAGGGGGAGCGGTACTGGTCCGACGTACCCGGGACGCACGGGGACGCCGGGTCGCTCGGTCTCGACGCCTCCGCACACCCGTGGATCGGCGCGGTGACACCGCTCGCCGGCGGCGAGGGCCACCTGATCACCGGCCGGCTGTCGCTCGCCGAGCAGCCCTGGCTCGCGGACCACACGGTCTTCGGGTCGGTCATCGTGCCCGGCACCGGTCTGCTGGAGCTGGCCACCGCCGCGGCGCACGAGGCCGGGGCGGCCGGCGTCGCCCAGCTGACCCTGGCCGAACCGCTGGTGATCGACGACGCCGTACGGATCCAGATCACCGTCGGCGCGCCGGACGCCACGGGCCGCCGGACGATCGCCGTCCACAGCAGCCCGGAGACCGCGCCCGCCGCATGGACGCAGCACGCGTCCGGCGAACTGGCCGACACCACCGCCGAGCCGGACACCCCGGTGTTCGGTGAACTGGCGCAGTGGCCGGTGCCGGGAGCCGAACGGGTCGAACTCGACGGTTTCTACGACCGCTTCGCCGCCCAGGGCATCGACTACGGGCCGGTGTTCCGCGGCCTGACCGAGCTGTGGCGCAAGGGCGACACCGCCTACGGCCTCGTGCGCCTGCCCGACCAGGACGCCGCCGCCGGGTTCCTGCTCCACCCGGCGCTGCTCGACACCGCCCTGCACGTCATGAAGGGCGTCGCCCGGGAGGAGGCCCCGGGCGCGCTGCTGCCGTTCGAGTGGAGCGACGTCACGCTGCACGCGGCGGGCAGCGGTGAACTGCGCGTACGGATCGACGTGTCCGACGGAGCCGACGGCGCGGCGAACGGCCGGCGGATCCGGGTGTGGGCCTGCGACGCGGCCGGCGGGCCCGTCGTACGGATCGGTGCGCTGCATCTGCGCCGGGCGACGGCCGGGCAGCTGCGCACCGCGCACGGCGGCGCCGACGCACTGCACCGCCTGGAGTTCCGGCCGGTCGCCGCCCCCGAGGTGCGGGGACCGGTCGCGGACGCCGTGCTGACGGGCACGGGCCTGATCGCCGGGCTGCTGGGCGTACCGGCCCTCGCGGACGGCGAGGCCCTGGCCGCGCGGCTCGCCGCGCACCAGGACGCGCCCGCCCGGATCGTCGTCGACGCCACCGGACGGCCGCCGTTCGACAGCGAGCCCGAAGCCGCCTACCGCGCCACCGAGTTCGCCCTGGCACAGCTCCAGGAACTGCTGTCCGACGACCGGCTCACGGACACGGAACTGGTGTGGGTGACGCGCGGCAGCGTGGCCGCCGCGGCCGGCGACACGCTCGACGGACTGCCCAACGCGCCCTTGTGGGGTCTGGTCAGGTCTGCGCGCGCCGAACATCCCGAGCGCACGCTGCGCCTGGTCGACCTCGGCCCCGACGACGCCGACCGCGACGCGCTCGCCCGCGCTCTCGCGGTCACCGGCGAGCCCGAACTGGCCGTCCGCGACGGCGAGGTGAGGGCCGCCCGCCTGGTCCGGGCCACGCCCGACGACGACACCGCCGTACCGGGCCTCGACCCCGACGGTGCGGTGCTGATCACCGGCGGCACCGGCGAGCTGGGCCGCGAGACCGCCCGGCACCTGGTGCGCCACCACGGCGTACGGCATCTGGTGCTGACCTCGCGGCGCGGGCCCGACGCGCCAGGCGTCACGGAACTCGTCCGGGAACTCGAGGAAGAAGGTGCGCGATGCGTGCGAGTGGTGGCCTGTGATGTCTCTCGGCGGGATGATGTGGCGCAGGTGCTCGGTGACGCTGCGCAGGGCCGCCCGTGGACTGCGGTCCTGCACCTCGCGGGGGTCCTGGACGACGGTGTCCTCCTCGGCCAGGACGCGCGGCGGCTCTCCCGCGTGATGGCCCCCAAGGTCACGGGCGTCCACCACCTGGACGAACTCACCCGCGACCTCGACCTCGCGGCGTTCGTGCTGTTCTCCTCCGCCGCCGGCACCCTCGGCACCGCGGGGCAGGGCGTCTACGGCTCCGCCAACGCCTACCTCGACGCGTTCGCCACCCGGCGACGCGCGCAGGGCCGCCCCGCCACCAGCCTCGCCTGGGGCCTGTGGCACCAGGCAGGCGTCGGCATGACCTCCCACCTGGGCACGGTCGAGCTGGAACGGATGCGCCGCCAGGGCATCGCCCCGATGCCCTTCGACCAGGGGCTGGCCCTGCTCGACACGGCCCTCGCCCGCCCGGCCGGCGACTTCGTGCCCGTGCTGCTCGACCTGCGGGCCGTGCAGAGGGAAGCCGACCGGCAAGGCGAGGCGCCCGCCCTGTTCCGGGCGCTCGTACGGGCCCGGCTGCGCCGCGCGGCGGGCGGCTCCGGTGACGGCCCGGGCGGCCCGGGCGGTGCGCAGGGTATGCGCGAACGGCTGCTCGCGACGGCCGAGGAACAGCGCACGGAGCTGGTCACGGACCTGGTGCTGCGCGAGGTCGCCACGGTGCTGGGTCTGTCCGGCACCGGGACACTCGTCCCGCAGCAGGTGCTCAAGGACTTGGGCCTGGACTCGCTGATGGCGGTCGAACTGCGCCGCCGCCTCTCCGCGGAGACCGGCCTGTCGCTGCCCGCGACCCTCGCCTTCGACCACCCGACCCCCGAGCACATCACCCGCCTGGTGCTGACCCGCATGGACCTGCCGTCGGCCACCGCCCCCGCCCCCGCGGCCGATCACGACCCGGCGGCCCTGCCGAGCTGGACCGGCCCGGCCGAAACCGAAACCGGGGAGGAGCGGTCCGTCGACGAGATCAACGCCGAACTCGACGCGCTGCTGGAGGCGTCGGGGCTCGACCTCGACTGACCCGCCGGCACGGATCCGGAGGCCCAGGTACCGCTCGAGCGGTGCTCGACCGGTCGCCCGGCATCCTGCCGCCATGACGGATACGGACTTCGCGATTCAGCCCGCGTTCTTCACCGACCCCTTCCCCACCCTGCGAGCCCTCCAGCAGGAAGGGCCCGCCCGCCCCGTCCGGCTCCCGGACGGGGTGGAATGGTGGTTCGTCACCCGGCACGAGGACGTCCGCAGCGGCCTGGCGGACCCACGGCTGAGCAGCGCGGCCAACGACCACATGGCCAACGACGAGAGCCTGCCCACCACGGACGCCATCACGAGCGCCAACGACGCCACACGGCGCTCGCTGGTGAACCTCGACCCGCCGGACCACACCCGCCTGCGCAAACTGGTCGTCCGGGCGTTCAGCGCCACACGTGTCGACGGACTGCGCCCGCGCGTGCAGCAGATCGCCGACGAACTCCTCGACGCCATGGCCGAGGGGGACGACGAGGCCGACCTCATCGGCGCCTACGCGTCCGTCCTGCCCATCCGGGTGATCTGCGAACTGCTCGGCGTCCCCGAGGACCACGACGCGCTCCGCGAGAAGACGGGCGCCGCCTTCCAGGTCGTCCGGGACGACGCCTCCGCGGCCGACATGGCACAGGCCTTCGCCTGGCTCACCGCCTACACCGAGCGCCTGATCGCGCTGAAGCACGACAACCCCGGTGACGACCTGCTCAGCGACCTGATCGCGGTGCACGAGGAGGACGACGACAGGCTCGACGACGAGGAACTGGCGGCCATGGCGCTGACCCTCCTCCTCGCCGGGCACGAGACGACGGTCCAGCTCATCGGCAACGGCATGAACGCCCTGTTCGACCATCCCGAGCAGTTGGCCGCGCTGCGGGACCGGCCCGAGCTGCTCCGCACCGCCGTCGACGAACTGCTGCGCCACGACGGCCCCACCAACCCCGGCGTCGCCCGCTACGCGACCGAGGACGTGACCCTCGGCGGAGTCCGCATCCCCCGCGGCGCACTGGTCCTGCTGTCCGTCGCCGCGGCCAACCGGGACCCGGCCCGGTTCACGGACCCCGACCGGCTCGACCTCACCCGTGACGCCGGCGGACACCTCGGCTTCGGACACGGCATCCACTACTGCCTCGGCGCGCGGCTGGCCCGCATGGAGGGCGAGATCGCCCTCGGCTCCCTGCTGCGCCGCTTCCCGGACATACGCCGTGCCGTGCCCGCCGAGGAGGTCCGCTGGCGGCTTGGCATGGTCCGTGGGCTCGTCTCCCTGCCCGTGATCCTGCGGTGACGACGTCCAGGGTGCGTCCACTCGTGCTCTAGCTCGCCCCGATTCGATGGTCCGGCACCACATCTGTCCCGGGTACAGCCGCTTTCCGGCCCCGTCGCACCCGACGGCGTCACGCGCCTGGCAGCGAGGGTCGCGCTGATCGCGCAGAAAGGCTCGACGTGTCGAACACACCGCAGGACCTGAAGGCCGCGCTGCCCGCCATCCGGGCACTGCAGAAGCGGGCCGCCGATCTCGAGGCCCAGCTCACCGACCCGATCGCGGTGGTGTCGATGGCGTGCCGCCTACCGGGCGGCATCGACACCCCCGAGGCGTACTGGGAGCTGCTCGACTCCGGCGGCGACGCGGTGGGCGGTCTGCCCGGACGCTGGCGTGGACTCGACCTGTACGACCCGGACCCGGAGGCCGTCGGCAAGAGCTACGCGCGCGAGGGCGGGTTCCTCGCGGACGGGCATGTGGAGGATTTCGACGCCGGGTTCTTCGGTATCTCGCCGCGTGAGGCGGTGTCGATGGATCCGCAGCAGCGGTTGGTGCTGGAGGCGTCGTGGGAGGCGCTGGAGCGGGCCGGGATCCGGCCCGAGGCGCTGAGCGAGAGCCGCACCGGCGTGTACCTCGGCACCATGAGCACCGACTACGGCGACCTCGGCCGCAACCTGGACGCCCTGGACGGCTACGTCAGCACCGGCAAGGCGTCCAGTGTCGTCTCCGGGCGGGTCGCCTACACGCTGGGCCTCCAGGGCCCGGCCATCACGGTCGACACGGCCTGCTCCTCCTCCCTCGTCGCTCTCCATCTCGCCGCCCAGGCGCTGCGGCAGGGCGAATGCGAACTCGCCCTGGCCGGCGGCGTCACCGTGATGAGCGCACCGTCCCTCTTCGTGGAGTTCTCCCGCCTCAAGGGCATGGCCGCGGATGGCCGGTGCAAGTCGTTCTCGGCTGCCGCGGATGGTGCGGGGTGGTCGGAGGGTGTGGGTGTGCTGGTGCTGAAGCGGTTGTCGGCCGCGCAGCGTGATGGTGACCGGGTGTGGGCGGTGGTGCGTGGGTCGGCGGTGAATCAGGACGGGCGCAGTCAGGGGTTGACGGCGCCGAACGGTCCGTCGCAGCAGCGGGTGATCCGGGATGCGCTGGAGGCGGCGCGGTTGGTGCCGGGGGACATCGATGCGGTGGAGGCGCATGGCACGGGCACGTCGCTGGGGGATCCGATCGAGGCGGGTGCGCTGGCGGAGGTGTTCGGTCCGGGTCGTGAGCCGGGGTCGCCGGTGTGGTTGGGGTCGTCGAAGTCGAACATCGGTCATGCGCAGGCGGCCGCCGGGGTCGCGGGTGTGATCAAGATGATTTTGGCGTTGCAGAAGGAAGTTCTTCCCAGGACCTTGCATGCGGAGGAGCCCAGTTCACTCATCGAGTGGGAGGGCAGCGGGCTGCAACTGGTGCAGCAGGCGCAGGCGTGGGAGCGGGACGTGTCGCGTCCGCGTCGTGCGGGTGTGTCGTCGTTCGGTCTGAGCGGCACCAACGCGCATGTGATCGTGGAGGAGCCGCCGCTTCCCGAGGCCTCTGAGTCGTCCGAGGACGTGGCGGGTCCGGTGCCGGTGGTGGTGTCGGGTCGTGACGAGGCCGCGGTGCGGGAGCAGGCCGAGCGCTGGGCGTCGTGGCTGACCGCTCACCGCGACGTGGCTCTGGCCGATGTCGCCGTCACCGCCGCCCGGCACCGCACACACTTCGAGTCACGGGCGAGTGTGGTCGCCGCCGGCACGCCCGAGCTGGTGGAGGCGCTGCGGGCGCTGGCGGCCGGTGAGGCGCACGACGCGGTGGTGACGGGTACCGCGCAGCGGCGCGGGAAGGTGGTGTTCGTCTATCCGGGCCAGGGTTCGCAGTGGGTCGGCATGGGCCGTGAACTTCTCGCGTCCAGTGCGGTGTTCCGGGAGACGGTCGAGGTGTGTGATGCGGCTTTGCGGCCGTTCACGGGCTGGTCGGTGCGGGAGGTGCTGGCCGGTGAGGAGGGTGATCACCCGCCGTTCGACCGGGTCGACGTGGTTCAGCCGGCGCTGTTCGCGATGGGTGTGGCCCTGTCGGCGCTGTGGCGCTCGCTGGGTGTGGAGCCGGCCGCTGTGGTGGGTCACTCGCAGGGCGAGGTGGTCGCCGCCGTCGTCAGCGGGGCGCTCACCGTCGAGCAGGGTGCGCAGATCGTCGCCGCCCGTTCGCAGGCGGTTCTGGCCTGTGCGGGTCAGGGGGGCATGGCGCTGATCGAGCGTCCGCCGGCGCAGGTGGGGGAGTTCCTCGCCCCTTACGGCGACGCGCTGTCCGTCGCGGCGGTCAACACGGCCGGCTCGACGGTGATCTCCGGTGAGGCGGACGCCATCGCGCGGATCGTGGCGGAGCTGGGCGCGCGGGACGTCTACGCCCGCCGGATCAACGTCGACTACGCGTCCCACAACGCACAGATGGACCCGCTCCTGCCGGACCTGGCCGCCCGGTTCCGGGACCTCACCCCGCAGGCAGCGGAGATCGCCTTCTACTCCACCGTGACCGGCGCAGCCGCCACGGGCACGGAGCTGGACGGCACGTACTGGTGCCGCAATCTGCGGGAGCCGGTCCGCTTCGACCGCGCTCTCACCCAGCTCCTCGACGACGGCCACACCGTCTTCGTCGAGATCTCCGCCCATCCCGTCCTGTCGATGCCGCTCACCGACGGCAGCGCAGAGCGCGGCGGCATCGTCGTCGGCTCCCTCAGCCGGCGGTCGGGTGGCGTCGCGCGCCTGCTGCACAACCTGGGTCTGCTGCACGTCCAGGGCCACACCGTCGACTGGGACCGGGTGCTGGGCGCCGGCACCGTCGTGCAGCTGCCGACCTACGCCTTCCAGCGCCGGCGCTACTGGTACGAGAGCGAGGACACGACGGGCGACGCCCGTTCTCTCGGACTCCGGCCGGCGGAGCACCCCTGGCTCGGTGCGCTGACGGCTACCGCTGACGACGACGGCTACCTGTTCACCGGCCGCGTGTCGCTGCCGGAACACCCGTGGCTGGCCGAGCACTCCGCGTTCGGCACGATCCTGGTCCCCGGTACGGGCCTCCTCGAACTGGCCCTGGTGACCGCCGACCATGTAGGCGCGCAGGCGGTCGAGGAACTGACGCTGCTGGAGCCCCTCGTCCTCACCGACGAGAGCGCGCTCGGCCTCCAGGTCGTCGTGGGCGGCCCCTCGTCCGACGGCCGGCGCTCCATCGCCGTCTACAGCCGGCCCGAGTCCGCCGACGAGGACGTCCCCTGGCGGCAGCACGCGGCCGGGACGCTCTCGTACGCCGCCACGCCTGACACCGACGACCCCACCGGTCTGGCGCAGTGGCCGGTGCCCGGCGCCGAGCGGATCCCGCTCGACGGTTTCTACGAGGCCTTCGCCGCGCGCGGCCTCGGCTACGGCCCGGCCTTCCAGGGCCTGACCGAGCTGTGGCGCAGCGGGAACACCGCCTACGGCCTGGTGCAGCTGCCGGAAGCCCTCGCAGCGGATGCCTTCGGCGTCCACCCCGCCCTTCTGGACGCCGCGCTGCACGCCCTGGTGACGCTGCACGGGGAAACGGGCGCGCAGGATCACGTCCTGCTGCCCTTCGTGTGGTCCGGGGCGCGGTTGCACGCCGTCGGCAGCACCGAACTGCGCGTCCGGATCGACCTCGACACAGCGGCGGACACCTTGCGCGTCCGTGCGGCCGACCCGTCCGGACGGCTCGTCGTCGAGGCGGATCTGCGGCTGCGTGAGGCCACCGCCGAGCAGGTCCGCGCGTCCCGTCCCGGAACGGCCCACCTGCACCGTGTCGAATTCCGCCGGCTGCCCGTCCCGCCGGCCGCGCCCGAGAGCGCCGTCTGGGTGACGGAACTGGCGGACCCGGCCGCGCTCGACGCGCTGACCGGCCGGCTCGACGCCGGGGAGGAGGCCCCTGAGCGGGTCGTGATCGACGCCACCGCCCCGGCCACGACCGCGCTGGAGACCACGTCCCGGGCCCTCGACATCCTCCAGGGCCTGCTCGCCGAGCCGCGGCTGGACGGCGTGCCCCTGCTCTGGGTCACCTCCGGCGCCGTGGACGCCGGGGACGGCACGGGCGTACCGGCGCCGGCCGGCGCGGGACTGTGGGGGCTGCTGCGCACGGCCCGCACCGAGCACCCCGAACGCCCGGTGCACCTGGTCGACACCGACGGCTCCGTCGACCCCGCCCGGGCACCCCTGATCGCGAACGAACCCGAAGCGGTCGTACGGGACGGCGAGATCCGCGTCGCCCGCCTCGTCCGCGCCGCCGGGGAGGCCGTGACGGCGCCCCTGGACCCGGAAGGCGCCGTGCTGATCACCGGCGGCGCCGGTGAACTGGGCCGGCAGGTCGCCGCCCACCTGGTGCGCGAGCACGGCGCACGTCACCTGGTCCTCACCTCCCGGCGCGGCCCCGACACCCCCGGTGCCGCGGAGCTAGTCGCCGGGCTGACGGAGGCGGGCGCGGCGAGCGTCCGCGTCATCGCCTGCGACGTCTCCGACCGCGAGCGCCTCGCCGAGGTGCTCGCCGCCGCCGACCGGCCCTGGACGGCCGTCCTCCATCTCGCCGCGATCCTCGACGACGGCCTGCTGACCGGCCAGACCCGGGAGCGGCTCGCCGCCGTCTGGGGCCCCAAGGCCCAGGCCGCCGAGCATCTCCACGACCTCACCCGCGGCATGGACCTGGCCGCGTTCGTGCTGTTCTCGTCGGCCGCCGGTGTCCTCGGCGGTGCCGGACAGTCCACCTACGCGGCCGCCAACGCCTACGTCGACGCGCTCGCCGCACACCGCCGCGCCGCCGGCCTGCCCGGCACCAGCCTGTCCTGGGGACTGTGGCAGCAGGCGGGCATCGGCCTGACCGCCGCACTGGGCCAGGCCGAACTCACCCGGCTGCGCCGTCAGGGCGTCGGCGCGCTGACCACCGTCCAGGCGCTCACGGCACTGGACACGGCCCTCACCCAGCCCCACGCCCACCTCGTCCCCGTCAGACTGGAGCTCACCTCGCTCCAGCGCACCCTGGACAGCGAGGGGGAGGCGGCGGTGCCGGCGGTGCTGCGCGCCCTCCTGCGCGCACCGCGCCGCCGCGCCGGGCAGGCCGGTGCCGACCAGACGGACCTGCGCGGCCGCCTGCTGACGCTGCCCGAGACCGACCGGCGCGGGTCGCTCATCGACCTGGTCCGCAAGGAGGCCGCCACCGTCCTGGGCCTGCCCGGCCCCGAAGGGGTGGGCAAGGAACAGGTCTTCAAGGACCTGGGCCTCGACTCCCTCATGGCGGTCGAACTGCGCCGCCGCCTCTCGGCGGAGACGGGAGTCCCCCTGCCGTCGACCCTCGCCTTCGACCACCCCACCTCCGCCGCCATCGCCGACCTGCTGCTGAGCAGGCTGGACCTGGAGTCCGGTCCCGGGACCCCGGCGGCCACGGCCGCCGTCCGGGACGGGGACCGGTCCGCGGACGAGCCGATCGCGGTGGTGTCGATGGCGTGCCGTCTGCCGGGTGGTATCGACACGCCGGAGGCGTTCTGGGAGTTGCTGGCGTCCGGTGGGGATGCGGTGGGTGGGTTCCCGGGGCGTTGGCGGGGGCTGGATCTCTTTGATCCGGATCCGGAGGTGGAGGGCAAGAGTTACGGCTGTGAGGGCGGGTTCCTCGCGGACGGGCATGTGGAGGATTTCGACGCCGGGTTCTTCGGTATCTCGCCGCGTGAGGCGGTGTCGATGGATCCGCAGCAGCGGTTGGTGCTGGAGGCGTCGTGGGAGGCGCTGGAGCGGGCCGGGATCCGGCCCGAGGCGTTGAGCGGCAGTCGGACGGGTGTGTATCTGGGGGCGATGAACTCCGATTACGGGGATCACCGCACTCATGATCTGCAGGCGCTGGACGGTTATGTCGGCACCGGCCGCGCCTCCAGCATCCTGTCCGGCCGGGTCTCCTACGTCCTCGGTCTGCAGGGACCGTCCCTGACTGTCGACACGGCCTGCTCCTCCTCCCTGGTCTCCCTCCATCTCGCCGCCCAGGCGCTGCGCCAGGGCGAGTGCGAACTCGCCCTGGCCGGCGGCGTCACCGTGATGTCCACCCCGTCGACGTTCGTGGAGTTCTCGCGGTTGAAGGCGATGGCTCCGGATGGCCGGTGCAAGTCGTTCTCGGCTGCCGCGGACGGTGCGGGGTGGTCGGAGGGTGTGGGTGTGCTGGTGCTGAAGCGGTTGTCGGCCGCGCAGCGTGATGGTGACCGGGTGCTGGCGGTGGTGCGTGGGTCGGCGGTGAATCAGGACGGGCGCAGTCAGGGGTTGACGGCGCCGAACGGTCCGTCGCAGCAGCGGGTGATCCGGGATGCGCTGGAGGCGGCGCGGTTGGTGCCGGGGGACATCGATGCGGTGGAGGCGCATGGCACGGGCACGTCGCTGGGGGATCCGATCGAGGCGGGTGCGCTGGCGGAGGTGTTCGGTCCGGGCCGGGAGCCGGGGTCGCCGGTGTGGTTGGGGTCGTCGAAGTCGAACATCGGTCATGCGCAGGCGGCTGCCGGGGTCGCGGGTGTGATCAAGATGATTTTGGCGTTGCAGAAGGAAGTTCTTCCCAGGACCTTGCATGCGGAGGAGCCCAGTTCACTCATCGAGTGGGAGGGCAGCGGGCTGCAACTGGTGCAGCAGGCGCGGGCGTGGGAGCGGGACGTGTCGCGTCCGCGTCGTGCGGGTGTGTCGTCGTTCGGTCTGAGTGGCACGAACGCGCATGTGATCGTGGAGGAGCCGCCCGTCTCCGCCTCCGTCGAGCCGGTGGCCGAAGAGGCGGCGGGTCCGGTGCCGGTCGTGCTCTCCGGACGTGACGAGGCCGCGGTGCGGGAGCAGGCCGAGCGCTGGGCGTCGTGGCTGACCGGGCGGGAGGGGGTGCGGCTGGCGGATGTGGCGCGCACGGCCGCGGTGCACCGCACGCACTTCGAGTCACGGGCCGCGGTGACAGCCGACTCCCTCGACCAACTGGTGGAGGCCCTGCGGGCACTCGCCGACGGCCGCCCCCACCCCGCCCTCACCCACGGCACCGCCACACCGCGCGGAAAGGTCGTGTTCGTCTTCCCCGGCCAGGGCACCGACTGGGAGGGCATGGGGAGTGCGCTGCTGGAGCAGAGCGACGCCTTCCGGGACACCGTGACGGCCTGCGACGCGGCGCTGCGGCCGTACACCGGCTGGTCCGTGCTGGAGCGTCTGCGCGGCGAGCACTCCGGCTCCCTGCCCCTGGAGCGTCTGGACGTCGTCCAGCCTGTGCTCTTCGCCATGTACGTCGCGCTGGCGGCGGCCTGGCGGTCGCTCGGCCTCGAACCCGCCGCGGTCGTCGGCCACAGCCAGGGCGAGGTGGCCGCGGCCGTCGTGTCCGGTGCACTGACCCTCGACGAGGGCGCCCGCATCGTGGCGCTGCGCAGCCGCGCGCTCCAGTCCGACGGCGGCGGTGGCGAGATGGCCGTCGTCGAACTGCCCGTCGCCGAGGTGCAGGAGCGCATCGCGCCGTACGGCGAGGCCCTGTCGATCGCCGCGGTCAACACCGGCCGCTGGACGGTGATCTCCGGCGACACCGACGCGATCGAGGACGTCCTGATCGAGCTGGACGACGAGGACGTCTCGTGCGGGAAGCTCAACGCCGCCTGCGCCTCGCACAGCGCGCACATGGACCCCCTGCTGCCCGGCCTGCGGGCCGAGTTCGCCGTCCTGCGCCCGCAGCACACCGCCGTACCGTTCTACTCGACGGTCACCGGCGGGCCCCTCGACGGATCCGGACTCGACGCGGACTACTGGTGCCGCAACCTGCGCGAGCCGGTCCGCCTCGACCTCACCCAGGCCCGGCTGCTGGACGACGGCTACGACGTGTTCGTCGAGGTCAGCCCCAGCCCGGTGCTGGTCATGCCGCTCACCGACGGCTGCGCCGACGCGGACGGCCTCGTCGTGCCGAGCCTCCAGCGCGGCCACGGCGACCCGGGCGAACTCCTGCGCACCCTCGCCCTGCTGCACGTCCAGGGCCTCGACGTCGACTGGAGCCGCGCCCTCGGTGCCGGGCTCCGCCGGGCGGACGCGGTACTCCTGCCGACGTACGCCTTCCAGGGCGAGCGCTACTGGGCCGAGACCGCACAGGGGACCGGCGACGCGAACTCGATGGGCCTCGTCGCCGCGCGGCACCCCTGGCTGAGCGCCGTCACGACGCTGGCCGGCGGAGAGGGACATCTGTTCACCGGCCGGCTGTCGACGGCCCTGCACCCCTGGCTGAAGGACCACGCCGCGTTCGGCACCGTCCTGGCCCCCGGCACGGGTCTGCTGGAGCTCGCCTTGGTGGCGGCACGGGAGACCGGCGCCGGACACGTCGGCGAACTCACCCTGTCCGAACCGCTGATCCTCGACGACGACCGCGCCGTGCACCTCCAGGTCGCGGTGGACGCGCCCGACCTGAAGGGCGAGCGCTCCATCGCCGTCTACTCCCGGCCCGAGTCGGACCAGGAGCACTGGACCTGCCACGCCTCCGGACGGCTCCTGGACGGCCTCCCGGATGGCCACGACCAGGGATTCGAGAGCCTGCGGGACTGGCCCGCCCCCGAGGCAGAGTCGGTCCCCCTGGACGGGTTCTACGAACGGCTGGACGCCCAGGGCGTCGGATACGGCCCCGCCTTCCGGGGCCTGACCGAGCTGTGGCGTGACGGCGACACCGCGTACGGCCTCGTCCGTCTCCCCGAGGGAGTCCCGGTCCAGGAGTACGGGATGCACCCCGCCCTGCTCGACGCCGCCCTGCACACCGTCCAGGCCGTCCGGGACCAGGACGAGTCCGACCGGCGAGTGCTGCTGCCCTTCGCCTGGGAGAGCGTGGAACTCCACGCCGCAGGCAGCTCCACCCTGCGGGTGCGCGTGGACCTGGACGGCGCGCGCTCCAGTGCCCGGCTGTGGGTGGCCGACGCCGAGGGCAGGCCGGTGGCCGCGGCCCGCGCGCTGCGGATGCGCGAGGCGAGCGCGGAACAGCTGCGGGCGGGCCGCCCGGTGGAACACCTCCACCAGGTGGACTTCCAGCCGCTCCTCGCCCCGGTGACGCGACAGGAGACGGCCGCGACCTGGCTGCTCGGCGACGAGCGCTTCCTCACCGGGCCGGCCGACGTCACGGACACCGGACACATCGAGCACCTCGCCGATACGGACGCCCTCACGGCGCGTCTCGCCGAAGGCTCCCCGGCGCCCGCTCGGCTGATCGTCCTCGCCGTCCCCGGCCCGGGCACCGCCCGCGCCCAGGACACACCGGACACGGACGACGGCAGCACCGTCGCGGACCTGCGGGCACGCACGGCCGCGACCCTGGAACTGCTGCGTGCGCTGCTGGCCGAGGAACGGCTCGCCGCCACCGAGCTGGTCTGGGTCACCCGCGGCGCCGTGGACACCGGCGACGGTGTGCCGGACCTCGCCCACAGCGGTGTGTGGGGCCTGCTGCGGGCGGCCCGCACGGAGCACCCCGAGCGGGTCCTGCGCCTCATCGACGCGGACGGGCCCTCCCCGGCGCTGGCCCGCGCGCTGACGGTGACGGACGAACCCGAGATCGCCGTACGGGGCGAGGCGCTGCTCGCCGCCCGCCTGGTCCGTGCCACCGGCACCACCGGCGACGGCTCCGCGCACGGCCGCCCGGACCCGGACGGCACCGTCCTCGTCACCGGGGGCACGGGTGAGCTCGGCCGGCAGGTCGCCGCCCACCTCGTCCGCGCCCACGGAGTCCGCCACCTCGTGCTGACCTCCCGCCGCGGCCCCGAGGCCCCCGGCGCGTCGGACCTCGTACGCGAACTCCACGACGCCGGCGCCGAGACCGTGCGCATCGAGGCGTGCGACGTGACCGACCGCGACCGCCTCGCGGACATCCTGGCCGCCGCGCCGGACGGCCACCCGTGGACCGGGGTCGTCCACCTCGCGGCCACACTCGACGACGGCCTGCTCCAGAACCAGGACCCCGAACGTCTGTGGACGGTCATGGGCCCGAAGGCGGCCGGAGCGGTCCACCTCGACGAGCTCACCCGCCGGGCCGGCGCGGACCTGTCCCTGTTCGTGGTGTTCTCCTCGGTCGCCGGGATCCTCGGCGGCGCGGGGCAGTCCACCTACGCCGCCGCCAACACCGTCCTGGACGCGGTGGCCGCCCGCCGCCGCGCCGACGGCCTGCCCGGCACCAGCCTGTCCTGGGGCCTGTGGGAACCCGACGGCACCGGCGTGACCGACGCCCTGAACGACGCCGACCTGGCCCGGATGCGCCGCCGCGGCATCTCCGCGCTGACCTCCGGCCAGGCGCTGCGCCTCCTGGACGCCGCGCTGTCCCGCCCGGAAGCGCACCTCGTGCCGGTCAAGCTGAGTCTAGGAGCGCTGCAACGCGGTCTCGACGACGGGGACGAGACACCCGCGCTGCTGCGTGGACTGCTCCGGGGCAGGCTGCGTCGCGCCCAGGGCGCGACGGCACCGGTCACCCTCCGGGACCGGCTGCGCTCCGCGTCCGCCAAGGAACGACGCCGGACCGTCCTGGAGACGGTCCGCCGCGAGGCCGCCGTGGTGCTGGGCCTGCCCGGTCCCGAGGCCGTGGACGCCCACCAGGTCTTCAAGGAGGCGGGCCTGGACTCCCTCATGGCGGTGGAACTGCGCAGGCGCCTGTCCGCGGAGACCGCGCTCACCCTGCCGGCCACCCTGGCCTTCGACCATCCGACCCCGGACTCCATCGCCGCGTTCCTGCTGGACCGACTGCCGCAGGACGAGGTTCCCGAGCGCCCGGGACGCAGGGCGGGGACCGGCCCGCTGACCGAGGTGCAGATCGACAGCCTGGTGGAACTCCTGCGGTCCGCCACGCCGAAACAGCTCGAGTCGCAGGGCCTGGCATCGGCCTTCCTCGATCTCAAGGAGGGCCTGACGAAGACCGTCACCACCGCAGAAGCGGCCCCGGTCGAGCTCGAGGCCGACAGCACCGAAGACCTTCTGCAGTTCCTTGACGACAAGTTTGGAGTCAGTTCATGACCACGCCCGACGTCGAGAAGCTCGAGTCCTACCTGAGGCGTGCCACGACGGCCCTGCTCAAGGCCGAGAAGGAACTCGACTCGGAGCGGGCCGCCCGCACCGAGCCGATCGCGGTGGTGTCGATGGCGTGCCGTCTGCCGGGTGGTATCGACACGCCGGAGGCGTTCTGGGAGTTGCTGGCGTCCGGTGGGGATGCGGTGGGTGGGTTCCCGGGGCGTTGGCGGGGGCTGGATCTCTTTGATCCGGATCCGGAGGTGGAGGGCAAGAGTTACGGCTGTGAGGGCGGGTTCCTCGCGGACGGGCATGTGGAGGATTTCGACGCCGGGTTCTTCGGTATCTCGCCGCGTGAGGCGGTGTCGATGGATCCGCAGCAGCGGTTGGTGCTGGAGGCGTCGTGGGAGGCGCTGGAGCGGGCCGGGATCCGGCCCGAGGCGTTGAGCGGCAGTCGGACGGGTGTGTATCTGGGGGCGATGAACTCCGATTACGGGGATCACCGCACTCATGATCTGCAGGCGCTGGACGGTTATGTCGGCACCGGCCGCGCCTCCAGCATCCTGTCCGGCCGGGTCTCCTACGTCCTCGGCCTCCAAGGCCCCGCGATGACCGTCGACACGGCCTGCTCCTCCTCCCTGGTCTCCCTCCATCTCGCCGCCCAGGCGCTGCGCCAGGGCGAGTGCGAGGTGGCCCTGGCGGGTGGTGTCACGGTGATGTCCACGCCCTCCCTCTTCGTGGAGTTCTCGCGGTTGAAGGCGATGGCTCCGGATGGCCGGTGCAAGTCGTTCTCGGCTGCCGCGGATGGTGCGGGGTGGTCGGAGGGTGTGGGTGTGCTGGTGCTGAAGCGGTTGTCGGCCGCGCAGCGTGATGGTGACCGGGTGTTGGCGGTGGTGCGTGGGTCGGCGGTGAATCAGGACGGGCGCAGTCAGGGGTTGACGGCGCCGAACGGTCCGTCGCAGCAGCGGGTGATCCGGGATGCGCTGGAGGCGGCGCGGTTGGTGCCGGGGGACATCGATGCGGTGGAGGCGCATGGTACGGGCACGTCGCTGGGGGATCCGATCGAGGCGGGTGCGCTGGCGGAGGTGTTCGGTCCGGGTCGGGAGCCTGGGTCGCCGGTGTGGTTGGGGTCGTCGAAGTCGAACATCGGTCATGCGCAGGCGGCTGCCGGGGTCGCGGGTGTGATCAAGATGATTTTGGCGTTGCAGAAGGAAGTTCTTCCCAGGACCTTGCATGCGGAGGAGCCCAGTTCACTGATCGAGTGGGAGGGCAGCGGGCTGCAGCTGGTGCAGCAGGCGCGGGCGTGGGAGCGGGACGTGTCGCGTCCGCGTCGTGCGGGTGTGTCGTCGTTCGGTCTGAGTGGCACGAACGCGCATGTGATCGTGGAGGAGCCGCCCGTCTCCGCCTCCGTCGAGCCGGTGGCCGAAGAGGCGGCGGGTCCGGTGCCGGTCGTGCTCTCCGGACGTGACGAGGCCGCGCTGCGGGAGCAGGCCGAGCGCTGGGCGTCGTGGCTGACCGGGCGGGAGGGGGTGCGGCTGGCGGATGTGGCGCGCACGGCCGCGGTGCACCGCACACACTTCGAGTCACGGGCCGCGGTGACAGCCGACTCCCTCGACCAACTGGTGGAGGCCCTGCGGGCACTCGCCGACGGCCGCCCCCACCCCGCCCTCACCCACGGCACCGCCACCCGGGGCGAATCCGCGGTGCTGTTCACCGGCCAGGGCAGCCAGCGCACCGGCATGGGACGCCGGCTCCACGCGGCGCTGCCGGTGTTCCGCGACGCGTTCGACGAGGTCTGCGCCGCTCTCGATCCGCATCTGAGCCGCCCGCTGGCCGAGGTGGTCCTCGCCGCCGAGGACAGCGCCGACGCGGCCCTGGTGCACGAGACGGAGTTCACGCAGCCCGCCCTGTTCGCCTTCGAAGTGGCGCTGTTCCGCCAGTGGCAGTCATGGGGCGTCCGGCCCGCCGTGGTGGCCGGGCACTCGATCGGCGAGCTGGCGGCCGCGCACGTGGCGGGTGTCCTGGACCTGGCCGACGCGGCACGCCTCGTGGCGGCCCGCGGCCGGCTGATGCAGGCGTGCGAACGCGGTGGCGCCATGGCGTCGGTCGAGGCCTCCGAGACGGAAGTGGCCGAGGTACTCGCCGGCATCGACGGCCGGATCTCCGTCGCGGGCCTGAACGGTCCGGCCCAGACGGTCGTCAGCGGTGATGCGACGGCGGTGGAGGCCGTCACGGCGCACTTCGCCGGACAGGGCAGGCGCACCCGGCGGCTGGAGGTCTCCCACGCCTTCCACTCGCCCCACATGGACGCCATGCTCGCCGACTTCCGGGCGGTCGCCGAGAGCTGCCGCTTCCAGGCCCCGGCCGTCCCGCTCGTCTCGTCCGTGACCGGACTGCGGGCCGACGAGGACCTGGCAGCCGGAGAGGGAGTGCGCTCCCCGCTGTACTGGGTGCGCCAGGCCCGTGACGCGGTGCGGTTCCTGGACGTCGTGCGCGCCGTCGAGGGGCAGGGCGTCACCCGGTTCCTGGAGTGCGGGCCCGCCGCCGTCCTCTCCGCCATGGGCGCCGCCTGCTCGGAGCGGGACGGGGTGTTCATCGCCTCGCAGCGGTCGGACGCCGGCGAATCCGGCGGGGCGGACGAGATCCGCACGCTCGTGCAGGCTCTCGGCGGCCTGCACGTGGCCGGGGAGGAGCTGGCCTGGCAGGACATCCTCCCCGCCGGCTCCGCGGCCGCCCCGCCGGCGCTGCCCACGTACGCCTTCCAGCGGGAGCGCCACTGGCTGGAGACGGCCGGTCAGGTCGGCGGCGATCTGGCGTCGGTCGGGCTGGAGCGTCCCGGGCACCCGTGGCTCGGCGCCGCGACCGTGCTGGCCAACGGCGAGGGGCACCTGTTCACCGGCAAACTGTCGCCGAACGAGCACCCCTGGCTCCGCGACCACGTCGTGCACGACATCGCCCTCGTTCCCGGCACCGGTCTGCTGGAGCTGGCTCTCGCGGCCGCGCACCGCACCGGCGCGGCGGGGGTGGCCGAGCTCACGCTGCTCGAACCGCTCGTGCTGGACGAGGCCGTCCGCCTCCAGGTCGTCGTCGGGGCCCCGCGCGGCGACGGGGGCCGCACGATCGGCATCCACAGCCGTACCGAGGGCTCCGCCCCCGACGCATGGCGGCAGCACGCCGTCGGCGAGCTGCTGGAGCACTCCGGGCAGACCGGCGAGCCCGAGCCGCAGCAGTGGCCGGCACCCGACGCGGAACGCGTCGAACTGCACGACTACTACCGGGACTTCCACACCCTGGGCCTGCAGTACGGGCCCGCCTTCCAGGGACTGGCCGAACTGTGGCGCACGGGGGACACCCTGTACGCCGAGGTCCGGCTCCCCGACGACCTGCGCACCGCGGACTACGGCGTCCACCCGGCCCTGCTCGACGCCGCCCTGCACGGCCTCGCCGCGCTGCGCTCCCAGGACTCCCCGCAGGACACCGGAGTTCTGCTGCCCTTCGCCTGGAGCGGCGTGGAATGCCGGGTGGCCGAGAGCACCGCCCTGAGGGTGCGGGTCGACCTGGATCGTACGAACGCCACCGCCTCGCTGCACGCGACCGACGCGGCGGGCCGCCTCGTGCTGAAGGTCGCGGCGCTGCGGCTGCGCGAGGCGACAGCCGAACAGCTGCGCGTCCGCGGAACCGTGGAACACCTCTACAGCGTGGCCTTCCAGCCCCTGCGCCACCCGGAGCCGGCGGACGGGCACACCCGGACCTGGGTCGTGGGCGGCACCGGAGACCTCGCCGACCGCCTCGGCGGCACCGGCCCCGCCTCGGGCCCGGTACGGCACTGCCCCGGCACGGACGACATGACCGCACTGCTCGACGCCGGTGAGGACCCCCCCGCACGGCTCGTCGTCGACGCGACGGCCCTGGACGGGGAAGAGGCCTACGCCTGCGCCCTGGCCGCGGTGAACGGCACCCTGCGCACGGCCCGGAGCCTGCTCGCCGACGAGCGCCTGGAGTCCACCGAACTCGTCTGGGTCACCCGTGACAGCGTGGCGGCCTCGCCCGCCGACCCGCTCGACGGATGGGCCGGTGCCCCGGTGTGGGGCCTGGTCCGCGCCGTGCGCGCCGAACACCCCGAGCGGACGGTACGGCTCGTCGACCTCGACGCGCAGGACCATGACACCGACGTCCTCGCCCGCGCCCTCGCCGCGGCCGACGAGCCGGAGACCGCCGTACGTGCGGACCAGGTGCTGGCCTCGCGGCTCGTGCCCGAACCCACCGTCGACGAGGCGGAAGCGTCCCACCGGCTCGACCCGGACGGCTCCGTGCTCCTCACCGGCGGCACCGGTGAACTCGGCCGACGCGTCGCCCGCCACCTGGTGCACACGCACGGCGTGCGCCACCTGGTGCTCACCTCACGGCGCGGCGCCGACACCCCCGGCGCCGACGAACTGGTGCGGGACCTGACCGAGGCCGGGGCCGAGACCGTCTCCGTCGTCCGGTGCGACGTCGCCGACCGCGACCAGCTGGCCGCCGTGCTGGCCGCCGTCGCTCCCGGACACCCCTGGACCGGCGTCTTCCACCTCGCGGGAATCACCGACGACGGGCTGCTGGCCGACCAGGACGAGGACCGCGTGCGCCGGGTCATGGACCCCAAGGCCGCGGGCGCCCTCCACCTGGCGGACCTCACCGCCGGCCTCGGCCTGTCCGCCTTCGTCCTCTTCTCCTCCGTCTCCGGTGTCCTCGGCGGACCGGGCCAGAGCAACTACGCCGCGGCCAATGCCTGGCTCGACGCCCTGGCGGCCCGGCTCAGGCGGCAGGGCCGCCCTGCCGTGGCCCTGTCCTGGGGCATGTGGGAGCAGAGCGGTGACGGCATGACCGCGCGGCTCGGCCGGGCCGATCTCGCCCGCATCCGGCGTCAGGGCATAGGCGCCCTGACCGAGCGGCAGGGCCTGCGCGCCCTGGACCAAGCGCTGGCCGGGGACCGGGCGCGGCTGGTGCCCGTACGGCTCGAACTCGCCGCCGTGCAGCGCGAGGCCGACCGGGGCGAGGACATCCACCCTCTGCTCCGGGGCCTCGTACGCACCACGTCGCGGCCTACGCCGTCCCGGTCCGGATCCGGCGTGCGGGACCGGCTGGCCGCACTGCCGCAGGAGGAACGGCTGCCCGCTCTCCTCGCACTCGTGCGGGAGGAGGCCGCCGCCGTCCTGGGCGGTGCGGGGCAGGAAGGCATCGGCGAACAGCAGGTGTTCCAGCAGGTCGGCATGGACTCCATGACGGCCGTGGAGCTGCGCCGACGGCTGACCGCCGTGACGGGCGTACGGCTGCCGTCCACCCTGGCGTTCGACTATCCCACCCCGGCGGCCGTGGCCGGACTGCTGCTGGACCGGATGGAGCTCACCCCGGCCGCGGCTCCCGAGGCCGGCCGTCCCGTGCGGGCGGTTGACGCGGCGGAGCCGATCGCGGTGGTGTCGATGGCGTGCCGGCTGCCGGGCGGCATCGACACCCCCGAGGCGTTCTGGGCGCTCCTGGCCGGGGAACGCGACGGCATCGGCCCGTTCCCGCAGCGTTGGGACGCGCTCGACGTGTACGACCCGGACCCGGAGGCCGTCGGCAAGAGCTACATCCGGGAGGGCGGGTTCCTCGCCGGTGCCGAGGATTTCGACGCCGGGTTCTTCGGGGTCTCGCCGCGTGAGGCGGTGTCGATGGATCCGCAGCAGCGGTTGGTGCTGGAGGCGTCGTGGGAGGCGCTGGAGCGGGCCGGGATCCGGCCCGAGGCGCTGAGCGAGAGCCGCACCGGCGTGTACCTCGGCACCATGGGTTCCGACTACAGCACCCAGCAGGGCCGGGGACTGGCGGAACTCGACGGCTACGTCGGGACGGGCAACGCGTCCAGTGTCGTCTCCGGGCGGGTCGCCTACACGCTGGGCCTCCAGGGCCCGGCCATCACGGTCGACACGGCCTGCTCCTCCTCCCTCGTCGCTCTCCATCTCGCCGCCCAGGCGCTGCGGCAGGGCGAATGCGAACTCGCCCTGGCCGGCGGCGTCACCGTGATGTCCACACCCACCCCGTTCGTGGAGTTCTCCCGTCTCAACGGGCTGGCCCCCGACGGTCGGTGCAAGTCCTTCTCCGACCAGGCCGATGGCACGGGGTGGTCGGAGGGTGTGGGTGTGCTGGTGCTGAAGCGGTTGTCGGCCGCGCAGCGTGATGGTGACCGGGTGTGGGCGGTGGTGCGTGGGTCGGCGGTGAATCAGGACGGGCGCAGTCAGGGGTTGACGGCGCCGAACGGTCCGTCGCAGCAGCGGGTGATCCGGGATGCGCTGGAGGCGGCGCGGTTGGTGCCGGGGGACATCGATGCGGTGGAGGCGCATGGCACGGGCACGTCGCTGGGGGATCCGATCGAGGCGGGTGCGCTGGCGGAGGTGTTCGGTCCGGGCCGGGAGCCTGGGTCGCCGGTGTGGTTGGGGTCGTCGAAGTCGAACATCGGTCATGCGCAGGCGGCCGCCGGGGTCGCGGGTGTGATCAAAATGATTTTGGCGTTGCAGAAGGAAGTTCTTCCCAGGACCTTGCATGCGGAGGAGCCCAGTTCACTCATCGAGTGGGAGGGCAGCGGGCTGCAACTGGTGCAGCAGGCGCAGGCGTGGGAGCGGGACGTGTCGCGTCCGCGTCGTGCGGGTGTGTCGTCGTTCGGTCTGAGCGGCACCAACGCGCATGTGATCGTGGAGGAGCCGCCCGTCTCCGCCTCCGTCGAGCCGGTGGCCGAAGAGGCGGCGGGTCCGGTGCCGGTCGTGCTCTCCGGACGCGACGAGGCCGCGGTGCGGGAGCAGGCCGAGCGCTGGGCGTCGTGGCTGACCGCTCACCGCGACGTGGCTCTGGCCGATGTCGCCGTCACCGCCGCCCGGCACCGCACACACTTCGAGTCACGGGCCGCGGTGACAGCCGACTCCCTCGACGCCGCCGTGGAGGCCCTGGAGGCACTCGCCTCGGGGCAGACACATCCGGCTGTCGTGACGGGTACCGCGCAGCGGCGCGGGAAGGTGGTGTTCGTCTATCCGGGCCAGGGTTCGCAGTGGGTCGGCATGGGCCGCGAACTCCTCGCGTCCAGTGCGGTGTTCCGGGAGACGGTCGAGGCGTGTGATGCGGCTTTGCGGCCGTTCACGGGCTGGTCGGTGCGGGAGGTGCTGGCCGGTGAGGAGGGTGATCACCCGCCGTTCGACCGGGTCGACGTGGTCCAGCCGGCACTGTTCGCGATGGGTGTGGCCCTGTCGGCGCTGTGGCGCTCCCTCGGGGTCGAGCCGGCCGCTGTGGTGGGTCACTCGCAGGGCGAGGTGGTCGCCGCCGTCGTCAGCGGGGCGCTCACCGTCGAGCAGGGTGCGCAGATCGTCGCCGCCCGTTCGCAGGCGGTTCTGGCCTGCGCGGGTCAGGGGGGCATGGCGCTGATCGAGCGTCCGCCGGCGCAGGTGGGGGAGTTCCTCGCCCCTTACGGCGACGCGCTGTCCGTCGCGGCGGTCAACACGGCCGGCTCGACGATCATCTCCGGTGAGGCGGACGCCATCGCGCGGATCGTGGCGGAGCTGGGCGCGCGGGACGTCTACGCCCGCCGGATCAACGTCGACTACGCGTCCCACAACGCGCAGATGGACCCGCTTCTGCCGGGCCTGGCCACCGAGTTCGCCGACCTCGTCCCGGACCGGGCATCGATCCCCCTCTACTCGACGGTGACCGGTCAGGTCGCCGCGGGGCCGGAGCTGGACGGCTCGTACTGGTGCCGCAACCTGCGCGAGCCGGTCCGCTTCGACCGGGCCCTGAGCCAGCTCCTCGACGACGGCCACACCGTCTTCGTCGAGATCTCCGCGCACCCGGTCCTGTCCATGCCGCTCACCGACGGCAGCAGCGAGCACGGCGGCATCGTCGTGGGTTCTCTCGCCCGTGAGCAGGGCGGATTCGCTCAACTGCTGCGCAATCTGGGTTTGTTGCACGTCCAGGGGCACAGCGTGGACTGGGACCGGGTGCTGGGCGCCGGCACCGTCGTGCAGCTGCCGACCTACGCCTTCCAGCGCCGGCGCTACTGGCACCAGACGGTCAGGACGCACGGGGACGCCGGATCCCTCGGTCTCGACGCCTCCGCGCACCCGTGGCTCGGGGCCGTGGTGGAGCTGGCCGACGGGGAGGGGCACCTGTTCACCGGGCGGCTGTCGCTCGCCGAGCAGCCGTGGGTGAAGGACCACGCGGTGCACGGCACCGTGCTGGTCCCCGGGACCGGGCTCCTCGACATGGCGCTCACCGCCGCCCACCACCTCGGCGCGGCCGGTGTGGGCGAACTGACGCTGTCGCAGCCCTTGGTGCTCGGTGCCGACGACGCGGTCCGCCTCCAAGTGAAGGTCGGTGCCGCCGCGGACGGGGACGGTCTCCCGGTGGACATCTACAGCCGGCCCGACGGCGGGACCGACACCACCCCGTGGACCCTGCACGCCACCGGCACGCTGACCGGGGCGAGCGCCGAGGCCCCGTCCCCGGCCGACCTGCGGGCATGGCCGGCGAACGGAGCCGAGCGGGTCGGCGTGGACGGCTTCTACCAAGACCTTGCCGAGCAGGGGCTCGAGTACGGACCGGTGTTCCGGGGCCTGACCGAACTGTGGCGTGCCGGAAACGTCGCGTACGGCCTGGTGCGGCTGCCGGAGGAGGCCCGGCCGGACACCGAGGGCTTCGCGCTGCACCCCGCGCTCCTCGACGCCGCTCTGCACACCCTGGCGGGGACGCGGGGAGGCGACCCGGACGGCGACGGCTCCGACGGAGTCCTGCTGCCGTTCCTGTGGACCGGTGTGCGGCTGTTCGCCACGGGCGGTACGGAGTTGCGGGTCCGCGTCGAGCTCGTGGACGACTCCACCGCCCGGATCCTCGTCTGCGACGGCACGGGTGAGCCCGTACTGAGCGCGCAGGGCCTGGCGGTCAAGCGCGCGGACACCGCGCAGCTGAAGGGCGCGGGCACCGCCCGCGACACCGGGCACCTGTACCGCGTCGAGTACCAGGCGCAGACGCCGGCGGACGATCCCGGCACGCCGCCGGAGGAGGCCGGCGCACTGCTGGTGCTCGGCCCGGGCGGAGTGGTCGCCGAGACGCTGGGCGTCGAGAACGCCGTGAGCCTCGGCACCGCTGTGCCGTTCGACGGGAACCGTCCTCGTACCGTCGTCGTCGACCTCAGCGCCGCCGGCCAGGACTGCGGGAACGGCGGGACCGTGGACGGGCGAGCCGGTGAGACGGTGACGGCGGCGCTGGCCTGGCTGCAGGAGCTGCTGGAGGACCCGCGGTCGGAGGGCGTCGACGTCGTCTGGGTGACCAGGGGCGCGGTCGCCGCGAGCCCGGTGGACACGATCACCTCGCTGGAGCACGCGCCGCTGTGGGGCCTGGTCCGCGTGGCCCGCGCCGAACACCCTGAGCGCGGCCTCCGGCTGGTCGACATCGGTGCCGAGCAGCCCGACGCGGCCCTGCTGCGCCGGGTCCTGCTCTCCGGAAGCGAACCGGAGCTCGTCGTCCGCGGGGACGGTGTGCTGGCGCCCCGGCTGGTGCGGGCCGAGCGCACGTCCTCGCCGGACCTGCTCGTCCCGGACGTACGGCAGCAGCCCTGGTACCTGGACATCGAGGAGAAGGGCCGGCTGGACACGTTCGTCTTCCGTCCCGTCGACCGCGACGCCCCGCCGGCGGACGGATGCGTCCGGGTGGGGGTCCGCGCGGCCGGCATGAACTTCCGCGACGTGCTCAACGCCCTCGACATGGTGCACGCGCCGAAACTCGGCCTGGAGTGCGCGGGTGTCGTCCTGGAGACGGGTCCCGGCGTGACGCATCTGCGGGTCGGCGACCGCGTGATGGGGCTCGCCGTGGGCACGTTCGGCTCCGAGGTGACGGTGGACGCGCGCTGGATGGTGCGCATCCCGGACTCGCTGACCTTCGCGCAGGCCGCGACCGTCCCCCTGGCCTACCTCACCGCCCACTACGCCTTCACGGACCTCGGCCCCCTGCGTGCGGGGGACAAGGTCCTCGTGCACGCGGCGGCCGGCGGTGTCGGGCAGGCCGCGCTCCAGCTCGCCCGGCATGCCGGCTGCGAGCTCTACGGCACGGCGAGCCCCGGCAAGTGGCCCGTCCTGAGGGAGCTCGGCCTGCCCGAGGACCGCATCGCCTCCTCCCGCGACACCGGCTTCGCCGAGAAGTGGCTGTCGCTGACCGGCGGCGCGGGCGTGGACGTGGTGCTGAACGCGCTGACCGAGGAGTTCGTCGACGCGTCGCTGCGGCTGCTGCCGCGGGGCGGACGGTTCCTGGAGATGGGCAAGACGGACGTGCGGGACGCCGACGAGATCGCCGCGGCGCACCCCGGCGTCCACTACCGGGCGTTCGACCTGATCGAGAGCGGGGCCGACCGCGTCCAGGAGATGCTGTGCGAACTCGTCGCCCTGCTGGAGCAGGGGGCCGTCACGCCCCTCCCGTACTCGGCGTTCGACGTGCGGGAGGCACCGAGCGCGTTCCGCCTCATGGCGCAGGGCCGCACCGTCGGCAAGCTGGTCCTGACCGTGCCGCGGTCCCTGGACGGCGCGGGCACCGTGCTGCTGACGGGCGGCACGGGTGAACTGGGCCGCCTGGTGGCACGCCGCCTGGTCGAGGAGCACGGGGTGCGGCACCTGGTGCTCACCTCCCGCCGCGGGCCGCGGGCACCCGGCGCCGACGAGGTGGTGACCGAGCTGCTCGACGCGGGCGCGGCCGACGTGCGCGTGCTGGCCTGCGACGTGTCGGACCGTGAGGACGTCGCCCGGGTCGTCGACGAGGCGGGCGCACGGCACCCGCTGACGGGTGTCTTCCACCTCGCGGCCGTGCTCGACGACGGCATCGTCCGCAACCAGGACGCCGGCCGCTTCGCCCGGGTGCTCGCCCCGAAGGTGTCGGGTGCGGTGCATCTGCACGAGCTGACGGCCCATCTGGACCTGGCGGCGTTCGTCCTGTTCTCCTCGGCGGCGGGCACGCTGGGCGCCCCCGGCCAGAGCAATTACGCGGCGGCCAACGTCTTCCTCGACACGCTGGCGTCCCACCGGCGCAAGCGCGGTCTGCCCGCGGTGAGCCTCGCCTGGGGCCTGTGGGAGCAGGCGGGCATCGGCATGACCTCCCACCTCGGTGACACGGAACTGACACGGCTGCGCAAGCGCGGCTCGCAGGCGCTGTCCGCACAGGAGGCCATCCAGGCGATGGACGCCGCCCTGGGCCGCCCGGAGACCCACCTGGTCCCGATCAAGCTGGACGTGGCCGGGCTGGGCGGCGGCGAGGAGCCCGCCCCGCTCTTCGCGGCCCTGGCACGGCCGCGGCTGCGCCGGGCCCGGCAGGCGGTGGCGCAGACGGAGACGTTCCGTGCACGGCTGGCCGGTCTGCCGGCGGGTGAGCAGGTCGCGGCGCTGCTGGCCGCCGTCCGGCAGGAGGTCGCCGGAGTGCTCGGCCTGCCGGGGGCGGAGACGGTCCCGGCGGACAAGCAGCTGCGCGAGTTCGGCTGGGACTCGTTGATGGCGGTGGAGCTGCGCAACCGGCTCAGCGCCCAGGCGCAGGTGGCCCTTCCGAGCACGCTTGCCTTCGACTACCCGACCCCTCGGGCCGTCGCCGAGTTCCTGCACGTGCGGCTGGACCTCGGCACGACGGGCGAGGAGTCCGGGCCGCCGCAGGATCCTTCGCAGGCCGCCGCGTGGGCGCTGGAGCGCGTGACCGCGGACCAGCTGAGGGACAGCGGACTGCTGGCGCAGCTGCTCCGGCTCGCGCAGCCCGACAGCGAACCCGCGGGGGCGAGCTCCGCCGCGGACGCCCTGCAGGCGGCCGGCGAGCTGTCGGAGGACGACATGGACCGGGCACTCGATGCCGTTCTCGGAAACACACTGTGAGGGATGCCATGCATGAGCCCACCGACTCCGCAGCGCAGGGGGGCCCGACGAAGGCGCCGCCCCGCCCCGCCGGCACTCCTTCCCCCGTCCCCTTGCCGCACCGCTGGCTGGCGCTCGCCGTGGTCACCCTGGCGTCGTTCCTGGACAACCTGGACGCGAACGCCGTCACCGTGGTCCTGCCCGCCATCCAGCGCGACCTCGGGGCCGGCTTCGCCACCGCCCAGTGGACGCTCGCCGGCTACGCCCTGGCCTACGCCCTGTTCCTCATCACGGGGGGCCGGCTCGGCGACATCTACGGACGCAAGCGCCTGTTCATGACGGGGGTCGCCGGATTCACCGTGGCGTCGGCGGTGTGCGGTCTCGCGGGCGCTCCCGAGGTACTGGTGGCGGGGCGGTTCGCGCAGGGCTTCATGGCCGCCCTGATGGTCCCCCAGGCCGTGTCCGTCGTGGTCACGATGTTCCACCGGGACGAGTGGGCACGGGCGTTCGCCGTGTTGGGCGCGGCGCTCAGCATCGGCAGCGTCGGAGGGCCGCTGCTCGGCGGCACACTCACCGACCTCGACGTGCTGGGCCTGGGATGGCGGGCGATCTTCCTGATCAACGTGCCGCTCGGGCTGATCGCCCTGGTGATGGCGGCCCGCAGCATGCCCGAGTCCCGGTCGGAGCAGCCGCCGCGCCTGGACCTGACCGGTGTGGCGCTGCTGACGGCCGCCTCCCTGGGCGTGATGTATCCGCTGATCCAGGGGAGGGAAGCCGGCTGGCCGGCCTGGATGCTCGTCCTCGTGGGCGCCGGCGCCGCGACGTTCGCCGTGTTCGTACGGCAGCAGGGTGTGCGGCACCGGCGCGACGGCTCCGCACTGGTCCCGCCGACGCTCTTCCGGCACCGCTCCACCCGGGTCGGCCTGACCGTGACCCTGCTGGTGTTCAGCGGCGTCGCCTCGTTCTTCCTCGTGCTGACGTACCACCTGCAGACGGGGCTCGGCTGGCCGGTGCTGAAGACCGCGCTGGTCACGGCGGCCTGGCCGGTCGGCATCACCGCCACCTTCCAGATCGCCTGGAAGCACGGCGCGGGCCACCGCCGGACGTGCGTGGCGGCCGGGTCCCTGCTGATGGGCGGCGGTGCCCTGTGGACACTGCTAGCGATCTGGGCGGCCGGCGACGGGCAGCTCGCCTGGCCGCAACTGGCCGCCGCCGAGCTGGTCATGGGCTGCGGGATGGGTCTGACCACCCCCGTGCTGACCGCCGTCGTCCTGGAGGACGTCCCCGCCGACGACGCCGGGGCGGGCTCCGGGGTGCTCAACGCCGCCATCCAGTTCAGCTCGGCCGCCGGGGTCGCCGTCATCGCCGGGCTGTACTTCGGGCAGCTGGGCGGCGAAGCGGGGCGGCACGCCGGGGCGGGGCATTCCGCCACGGTCACGGCGGCCGTCCTTTGGTGCAACGTCGCCGTCTTCCTGCTGACGACCGCGCTGAGCTCCCAGCTGCCCGCCGGCCGCGGACGAAAGAGGTCACCGGCCGCCACCGGATCGTGAGGCGATCCTGTTCCGGGGCGGCCGAATTTAATTGTCCGAACGGAAAGCGCATCTGGCCGGTGCGGAAATTCTGTGCCAGCCTGGATGCGGAACATCCCCCCATCGGAGGTGTATATGACGGGAATTCCCGAAGACAATTCCTTCGAGGCCGACGACCGGGCCAAATTCCGTGAGGCTCTCGTCCGCAAGGCGAACGCCAGTCGGTCCCGCCAGGCCCATGAAGAGGGCCGGCTGCGCGTCAAGGGCATGAGCGGGCCTGCGGGCAAGAAGCGCTACTTCCGGCGCAAGACCGCCTGACCCTCCGCGCGACTACCGGGGCTGTCGCGGGCTCTTTTCGACCATGGGGAGAAAAGGGGCCGTGACAGCCCCCTTCTCTTTTCTCCCGGACACGTGTGCTGCCGCTCCGGTCGCGGTCTCCCGGTGAACTGCTCCACGTCGGATGTCGCCCTCCTGGAGAAATGCTCGCGGATCGCTGGAGGGAAACTCGAGAATCCCTGGACCGGACGGCTCCCAGCAGCGAATTCACGACAACGTCCGGCGCGCCGCCCGAACCGCCCCTGGACCGCGGTTCGAGCGAAGCCCCAGCACCCCGCGAGGGAGCGGGGCGAGGGTGACGTGCGGGCGCGACCGGCCCGTCCCGGACGAAGGAGCTGACGCCGCGTCATGACCACCACCGCCGAGGCCGGCCGGGCGCCGGGCACCGCACCCGGCGACTG
Organism: Streptomyces sp. NPDC003456; assembly: GCF_042878735.1. NCBI lineage: Bacteria > Bacillati > Actinomycetota > Actinomycetes > Kitasatosporales > Streptomycetaceae > Streptomyces > Streptomyces sp. NPDC003456. The sequence goes on along the minus strand of NZ_JBIAOK010000001.1, from coordinate 81,231 downwards.
GGCCGCGGCCGCGAGCCTGCGCGCGGCCCGGCTCGAGGCCCGGCTCGGCGACCCCCACGACCCCGCCAACCCGCACGGCCTGCGGGCCCTGTTCGCCGCCGACGAGCGGCGCACCCCGCCCCGCCCGACCGAGGAACTCCTCGACGAGACAGGCCTGGCCGCCGAGTTCGTACCCGCCCGGTACGGGGGCCGGCTCACCCGCGCCGACCTGCTGGCCCGCTCCCTGCGCCCCGTGTTCCGGCGCGACGTCGGCCTCGGCTTCGGCCACGGCATCACCTCGCTGTTCGCGGCCGGCGCCGTCTGGGCCGCCGGCACCGAGGAGCAGCGCCACCACCTCGCCCGGCTGCTGCTGGGCGGCGGGCGGGCGACGATCCTGCACCACGAACTCGCCCACGCCAACGCCATCCTGCGTCACGAGTTCACCGCCCGCCCCGCACCCGGCGGCGGGCACGTCCTCGCCGGACGCAAGGATCTGATCATCAACGCCGCCCGGGCCGACGCCCACGTCGTCTACGCCCGCACCGACCCCGCACGCGGCCCCCGCAGCCACTCCGTGTTCCTGCTCGACCCCGCCGACGCGCCGCCCGGCGTGATGCGGCACCTGCCGCGCGTGACGACCTCCGGCATGCGCGGCGCCCTGTTCAGCGGACTGGAGTTCCAGGACCGGCCGGCCTCCGGTGACGCGCTCGTCGGCCGCTCCGGCGAAGGTGTTGCCCTCGCACTGCGCACCTTTCAGGTCAACCGCAGCGTCATCTGCGGCGTCGTCACCGCCGCCGCCGACACCGTCCTGCACTCCGCGGTCCGCGCCGCGACCACCGGCCGCAGCGGCCCCGTCGCCCGCCGCTGGCACAAGCCGCTCACCGGCGTCTTCGCCGACCTGCTGGCCTGCGACGCCATGGCGACGGTCGCGTTGCGCGCCCTCGGTCTGCTGCCCGGCCGCACCCACGTCCTCGCCGCCGCCGTCAAGTACGTCGTCCCCGACCTGCTGCGGGAGAACCTCGAGGAACTCGCCGCCGTCCTGGGCGGGCGCGGCTACGAGCACGACAGCCCCGAGTACGGTGCCCTCGACAAGCTCGTACGCGACCTGCCCGTGGCCGGACTCGGCCACGCCGGCACGGCCTCCTGCCAGTCCGTGATCGTGCCGCAGCTTCGCACCCTCGCCGAGACCGCCTGGTTCGCCGAGCAGGAGCCGCCGCCCGAGCTCTTCCGGGCCGGCGCCGCCCTGCCCGAGCTGGACTACCGGTTGCTCGGCATCGCCGGCGGCGGCGACTTCATGGCCGCCTCGCTGCTCGGCTCCGCCGCCCGCCTCGCCTCCGCCCGGGGCGTCGGCGGGCAGATCGCCGCCCTCGCCACCCTCGCCGAGGCGTTCGCCACCGAACTGCGCGCCCTGCGCGAGACCTGCCGGCGGCTTCCGCGGCACGGCGGACGGGGCCTGTCCGACCCCGCCGTCGTCGTGCTCGGCGACCGCTACAGCCTGATCGTGGCCGCCGCCGCCGTCCTCGGCATCTGGGAGGGCCAGGACGGCAGCGACCCGTTCCTCGCCGACGCCGCCTGGGCCGTGCTGGCCCTGTCCCGCATCGGTGCCCGGCTCGGCATCCCCGTGCCCGACCTGCCCGACGGCTGCACCCTCCAGGTCCTGGACGAACTGCTCCGCCGCTACCGGGCCGGCCTCGGCTGCGACCTGGACGCCACGGTCCTGGCCCGGTGATGCCCCGTCACCGCCGCTTACGGGGTGCGCCCGGACCGGACACGACCCGCGCGACGACCCACGAGAAGGGGTGGACCCAGTGAACCCGCTCACGCCCACCGACCCGGGGTGCGTACCCGCCGACGCCGACCGTGTCAGCGAACCCGTCCACGTCGGCGGCCCCCACGGCCCCTGGCACCGGGTCCGCGAGGACATGCGCTCACGCGGCAACGCCGTCGTGTTCGCGACCTGGGGCGAGTGGCTCGGCCCGGCCGTCACCGACCCCGGACTGCGGCCCCTGCTCGGCCGCGACTGGCAGCGCTACCGCCGCACCACCGACCCCCTGGTCCGCTTCCGGTTCGTCACCTCACGCCTCGTCACCAAGTACACCGCCGCCGCCGCACTGGGCACCCAGGCCGGCGAACTCGACCTCGCCTACAAGATCGGCGGCCGGCCCTATCTGCGCGGACTCGACCAGGTCGACATCAGCCTCACCCACACCGACGACCTGATCGCGGTCGGCGTCAGCCGCAACGGCCGCATCGGCGTCGACGCCGAACCCGCGGACCGCTCCATGTCCTACGACCTGCTCCACGACCACGTGTGCACCCCCGCCGAACGCGCCGGACTGGAGCCGCTCCCCGAGGAGCAGCGCGCTGCCGCACTGCTCAGACTGTGGACCCTGAAGGAGGCCTACACCAAGGCCATCGGACAGGGACTGCGGCTCGGCTTCACCGAGTTCGGCTTCGGCACCGGCAGCGCAGGGCTCCTCGCCCCCGACGGCCGGCCCGCCTCCCGCGGCGAATGGGCCTTCGCCACGCACCGGGCGCTCGGCCGCTACCTCATCAGCGTCGCCTGCCACGACGCCGGCCTCGACACCGCCCGGGACACCGCCCCGCACACCATGCTCGACGAAGGCTTCATGAGCGCCGTCACGGACCTGCTCACCCCCTGACCGCACGCCCCCCTGACCGCACGGCCCCCTGCCGCGGCGGGCCCGGGCCCGAGCCCCGCTCGCGCCCGCGTCCAGGAGCGGTCGAGGATCCGGCGGCCGTACACCGCGCCCGGCTAGTGTCCCGGGCGACGGTTGCGCACGTGAGGGACGAGGAGGCCGTCATGGCAGAACCGGGTTCCCCACACGCCGTCCGGCCCAGCGCGCCTCGCCGCACGCCGTCCCCCACGGTCCCGCGGAGCCCGTCCCCGGCTTCGACCGGTCCCGGAACCGGCCCGGACCGGCACACGGTGAGCGCCCGTCCGCATCCGGCGCACCCGGCCCCTCCGCGTCCGGCGCGCCCCGGTACGGGTGTGCGCCCCCGCCGGGGACGCGCCGGCCCGCGCAGTCGTCCGATGCCCGGGCCGACCCGCCGCGCGCCCGGTCGGCGCCCCCTGCCCCGGCACCCGGCACCGGCTGCCGGCCCCGCGCCCCGGCCGGGTCCACCCGCACGGTGACACCGCGGGGCACGGCGGCCGACCGCACCGTCCATCGCGGTGTCAGCGCCGTATCAGGCCTCTATGGGTGGCCCCGCACATACTCGTCGAGCGCTCGCACAGAGGGGAGGGAGGGGGGCCGTCGCAGCCGTACGCCGAGGTCGGGCACACAAGCCGTACGCGTCGACCGCACACCGTACGCGCGGCCACGACAGGCGTGCCCCGTACAGCCGATGACCGCCGACCACACCTCACCCCCGCCGGACGGGGAGCCGACCTGCGTCGTCGTCGACCTCGGGCCGGCGCCGTACGACGAGCCGCGCCTCGAACTGCACGGCCCGCTCGACGAGGCCCGGTTGCAGGCCGCGCTCGGCCGGGCGGCCGTCCACCTCCCCGGCGCGTCCGCCCCGAGGCACCGCGTCGACCGGTACGGCCCCGGCCACCACACACTGCGGCTGGCCACCGAGGGCGCCGACCGGCCCGGCGGCACGTTCCCCTTCGGACTCCTCGCCGACCTGCTGACCGGCCCAGCCGCGCCGCCGGCCCGCTCCACCCGTACGCTCGCGCCGACACCCCTGATGCGGGAGCTGCTCGCCGACGCCGACGCCCACCCCGGCCGCCATGTGGAACGGCTGTCGTGGGCCTGGCACGGGCCGCTCGACCCGGACCGGTTCCGCGCTGCCTGGCAGTCCGTCGTCGACCACGAGAGCGTGCTGCGCGCCGCCTTCGACGACGGTCCCGACCCGCAGCTGGTGCTGCACGACCACGTCGACGCCGACGTGCTGTGGCTGCCGCACGGCTCCCTCCGCTGGGACGACCTGGTCGAACGCGACCTGCGGCGCGGTCTGGACCCGCGCCGCCCCGGCGGCCCCCGCGTCACCGCCCTGGGCGGCGGCCCGGCCGGCGACGGCACGCCCACACCCGCCCGGGTCCTGCTCACCTACCACCACGCCCTGCTCGACGACCTCAGCGCACGGCTGCTGCTGCGCGAGTTCTACCGCGCCTATCTGGCGGGCGGCCGCCTGCCCGGCGGCGAGCGCCGTCCCGACCTGCGCGACTACGTCCACTGGCTCGGCCGGCAGGACACCGCACCCCCACGGGAGTTCTGGTCGGCGGGCGCCCCGCCCGCCGCCGCCCTCTCACCCGTCCCGTACGGCGCGCCACCCGGTCCGGCGGACACCGGCCGCACCCGTGTCCGGCTGACCGCGGACCAGACCGAGCGGCTGGCCGCCTGGGCCGCCCGCCTGGGCAGCGCCGAGAGCGGTGTGCTCCAGGCCGTGTGGGCGGTGCTGCTGTACCGGGCCGCAGGTGCCGACGGCACCGCGACGATCCGCTTCGGTGTCACCGCCTCCGGTCGCGGCATCCTCTTCGAGGGCGCCGACCGCCTCCCGGCCGCGCTGCGCACCCCGCTGCCGCTCGGCGTCGAGGTCGACCCCGGCCGCACCGTGGCCGGCCTCCTGGCCGAACTACGCGACCGCGTCCTGGACATGACGTCGTACGAATGGGTGTCACCGAGGCAGATCCGCGGCTGGTCCGCCCCGGGGCGCACCACCGCGACGGACCCCGCGCACGGGCCGCCCGCCGGGGACCGCCCGCCCGACGGCAGCCTTCTCGTCTTCGAGCACGGTCCGCGCCCCGCCGACGACCTGTCGGAGGAACTCGCCGCACTCGGCGTGCGGGTGGAGCGGCCCGACCCGCTGGGCGCGCGCACCGCCTTCCCGGTCACGCTCGTCGCCCACCACGGCGACGGCGGCGGCCTGGTGCTGACCGCGTCCTACGACCGCGGCCCCCACACCGACGTCGCAGAGGCGCTCACGCACACCGCGCTGCTGCTCCGCGAACTGCCCTACCTGGCGGGCGACACCACGACCGTCGCCGACCTGCTGCGGCTGCTGGCCGGCGCGGGCGGCCCGGCCGGGCGGCGACCCGTCCCCCGGGAGGCCCCCGGGCCCGCCGGACCCCGCAGCCCCCTGCGGCCCGCGGAGACCGGCGAACCGGCCGACCTGCCGCTGGTACCGCTCCGGCTCGCCGCCGAAGCGGGCGCCGGAGTCGTCTGCCTGGTGCAGACCCACGGCACCCCCCGCTCCCGCTACACCGAACTCGCCGCCGCCTACCGGGGCCCCGAGTCCATCGTCCTGCTGCGCAGTGTCCCCGGCGGTGTCCCGGCCCGCCACAGCGCGCTGCGCCCGCTGACCGACCGGGCCGGGCTGCTGGTGCTGGGCGCGTTCTCCGGCGGCGGCGGCACCGCCTACGAGATCGCCCGGCTGATCGGGGAGAACGGCGGCCGCCCCCCGCTCGTGGTGCTCACCGGCGCCTCGACCGGAGCGGCCCCGCTCGCCCGCATGCTCGAAACCGCCGCCGCACGAGCCGGACGCCACTGAACCCGGCCACGCTGACGGCATCCGGACGGCCCGCGGGCTGTCGTGAGACGTCAACCTCTGGAGAGTCATGCCCCGTCGCCTGTTCACCTCGGAGTCCGTCACCGAGGGCCACCCCGACAAGATCGCCGACCAGATCAGCGACGCCGTCCTCGACGCGCTGCTGCGCGAGGACCCGCGTGCCCGGGTCGCCGTCGAGACACTGATCACCACCGGCCAGGTCCACATCGCCGGCGAGGTCACCACCACGGCGTACGCGCCGATCGCCCAGATCGTCCGCGACACGATCCTGGAGATCGGCTACGACTCCTCCGCCAAGGGCTTCGACGGTGCCTCGTGCGGCGTCTCCGTCTCCCTCGGCGCACAGTCCCCGGACATCGCGCAGGGCGTCGACACGGCGTACGAGTCCCGGGTCGGGGATGCCTCACGCGGGGAGGAGGCGGACGAACTCGCCCGGCAGGGCGCCGGCGACCAGGGCCTGATGTTCGGCTACGCCACCGACGAGACGCCGTCGCTGATGCCGGTCCCGATCGACCTCGCCCACCGGCTGTCCCGCCGCCTCAGCGAAGTCCGCAAGGACGGCACCGTCCCCTACCTCCGCCCGGACGGCAAGACACAGGTCACCGTCGAGTACGAGGGCAGCCGCCCGGTCCGTCTGGACACCGTCGTCGTCTCCTCGCAGCACGCCGCCGACATCGACCTGGACTCGCTGCTCACCCCCGACATCCGCACCCATGTCGTCGAGCCGGTCCTGGCCCGCTTCGCCGAGGACGGCATCAAACTCGACACCGGCGACCACCGCCTGCTGGTCAACCCCACCGGCCGCTTCGAGATCGGCGGCCCGATGGGCGACGCCGGCCTCACCGGCCGCAAGATCATCATCGACACCTACGGCGGCATGGCCCGCCACGGCGGCGGCGCCTTCTCGGGCAAGGATCCCTCCAAGGTCGACCGCTCCGCCGCCTACGCCATGCGCTGGGTCGCCAAGAACGTCGTCGCCGCCGGCCTCGCCTCCCGCTGCGAGGTCCAGGTCGCCTACGCGATCGGCAAGGCCGAGCCGGTCGGCCTGTTCGTGGAGACCTTCGGCACCGGCCGGCTTCCCCAGCAGCGCATCGAGGACGCCATCACCGAGGTCTTCGATCTGCGCCCGGCCGCCATCATCCGTGACCTGGACCTGCTGCGCCCGATCTACTCCCGGACCGCCGCCTACGGCCACTTCGGCCGCGAACTGCCCGACTTCACCTGGGAGCGGACCGACCGTGCCCGGCTGCTGCGGGACGTGGCCGGCCGCTGAGGCGGCCGGCCCCGACGCCCCCCGAGGAGATCCCGGCATGCGCATCGCTGTCACCGGTTCCATCGCGACCGACCATCTGATGGTCTTCCCCGGCCGCTTCGCGGATCAGCCGATCCCCGACCGGCTCGCCCGAGTCCCGCTCTCCTTCCACGTCGACACGCTCGAGGTGCGGCGAGGCGGGGCGGCGGCCAACATCGCCTTCGGCCTCGGCGCTCTCGGCCTCGCGCCGCTGCTCGTCGGCGCCGCCGGCGACGACTTCGCCGAGTACGGGGCCTGGCTGCAGGAGCACGGTGTCGACACCGGCGCGGTGCACGTCTCCCGCACCCGCCGGACCGCCCGCTTCCTGTGCCTGACCGACCGGGACGGCGACCGGATCACCGCCTCCTACGCGGGCGCCATGGAGGAGGCGCGTGACATCGACCTGGGCCGGACCGGCCCGCTGGCCGAACAGCGGCCCGACCTCGTGCTGGTGTGCACCGACGACTCCGAGGCGATGCTGCGGCACACCGCGCGCTGCCGTCGCCTCTGCCTGCCCTTCGCCGCTTCCCCCGCGCAGCAGCTCGCACGGCTCGAACCCCGCCGGGTCCGCGACCTGGTCGACGGGGCGCGCTGGCTGTTCACCAGCGAGGACGAGGCCGCGCTGCTGCTCGAGCGCACCGGCTGGACCCGCGAGGGCGTCCTCCTCCGGGTCGGCGCCTGGGTCACCACGCTCGGCGGTGACGGGGTGCGCGTCGAGCGCGCCGCCGAACCGACGCTGACCGTGCCCGCCGTCCCCGACGTGCGTGTGGCCGACCCGACCGGCGGCGGCGACGCCTTCCGCGCCGGGTTCCTCGGCGGCCTCGCCCGCGGCCTGACGGTCGATCACGCCGCCCGGCTGGGCTGCGTCCTGGCCGCCCAGGCCCTGGCCGCCGTCGGCTCCCAGACCTACCGCGCCGAGCGGACACGGCTGCTCGACACCGCGGCCCGCGCCTACGGCACCGACGCCGCGGCCGCACTCGCCCCCGCCCTGGACCGTACGGCCCCGGACCGCGCGAGCACGGCCCCCGCCCCCGCACGGGACGGCGTGTCGGCCGAACCCGCCCCGGCCCTGGAAGGTGCGGCATGACCGCGACCCGCGTTCCCCCCGACAGCCGGACCCGGGTGTCCGCGCTCCGAGAGGCCCTGGCCACCCGTGTGGTCGTGGCCGACGGGGCGATGGGCACCATGCTCCAGGCGCAGGACCCGACCCTGGAGGACTTCGAGCATCTCGAGGGCTGCAACGAGATCCTGAACGTCACCCGGCCGGACATCGTGCGTTCCGTGCACGACGCGTACTTCGCGGTGGGTGTGGACTGCGTGGAGACCAACACCTTCGGCGCCAACCTCACCGCCCTCGGCGAGTACGACATCCCCGAGCGGGTCTTCGAGTTGTCGCAGGCGGGTGCCCGCATCGCCCGCGAGGCGGCCGACGAGCACGCCGCCCGCGACGGCCGGCCCCGCTGGGTCCTGGGCTCCGCCGGCCCGGGCACCAAGTTGCCGACGCTCGGTCACATCGCCTACGGCGTGATCCGTGACGGCTATCAGGCCAATGCCGAGGGTCTGCTCGCGGGCGGCGCCGACGCGCTGATCGTGGAGACGACGCAGGATCTGCTCCAGACCAAGGCGTCGGTCCTCGGCGCCCGCCGGGCCATGGAGGCCACGGGCGTCGAGGTGCCCCTGCTGTGCTCGATGGCTTTCGAGACCACCGGCACCATGCTGCTGGGCTCGGAGATCGGCGCGGCCCTGACCGCGCTGGAGCCGCTCGGCATCGACATGATCGGCCTGAACTGCTCCACCGGCCCGGCCGAGATGGGCGAGCACCTGCGCCACCTCGCGCGCCACTCCCGCATCCCGCTGCTGTGCATGCCGAACGCCGGCCTGCCGATCCTCACCAAGGACGGCGCGCACTTCCCGCTGGATCCCGAGGGTCTGGCCGATGCGCAGCAGACCTTCGTGCGCGACTACGGCCTGTCCTTGGTGGGCGGCTGCTGCGGCACCACACCCGAGCACCTGCGTCAGCTGGTGGAGCGGGTGCGGGAGGCCGCGCCGACCGAGCGTGCGCCGCAGCCGGAGCCGGGCGCCGCCTCCCTCTACCAGTCGGTGCCGTTCCGGCAGGACACCTCGTATCTGGCCATCGGTGAGCGCACCAACGCCAACGGGTCGAAGAAGTTCCGTGAGGCGATGCTGGAGGGCCGCTGGGACGACTGCGTGGAGATGGCCCGCGACCAGATCCGCGAGGGCGCGCACATGCTGGATCTGTGTGTGGACTACGTCGGCCGGGACGGCGTGGCGGACATGGAGGAGCTGGCCGGGCGTTTCGCCACCGCCTCGACGCTGCCGATCGTGCTGGACTCCACCGAGGTCGAGGTGATCCGGGCCGGTCTGGAGAAGCTGGGCGGGCGCGCGGTGATCAACTCGGTGAACTACGAGGACGGCGACGGCCCGGAATCCCGCTTCGCCAAGGTGACCGCCCTGGCCCGTGAGCACGGGGCGGCGTTGATCGCGCTGACCATCGACGAGGAGGGCCAGGCCCGCACGGCGCAGAAGAAGGTCGAGATCGCCGAGCGGCTGATCGAGGACCTGACCGGGAACTGGGGCATCCGCGAGGAGGACATCCTCGTGGACTGCCTGACGTTCACCATCTGCACCGGCCAGGAGGAGTCCCGCAAGGACGGCGTGGCCACCATCGAGGGCATCCGCGAGCTGAAGCGGCGCCATCCGAGGGTGCAGACCACGCTGGGCCTGTCCAACATCTCCTTCGGCCTGAACCCCGCCGCCCGCATCCTGCTGAACTCGGTCTTCCTGGACGAGTGCGTCAAGGCGGGCCTGGACTCGGCCATCGTGCATGCCTCGAAGATCCTGCCCATCGCCCGCTTCAGCGACGATGAGGTCCGAACGGCGCTGGACCTCATCCACGACCGGCGCGCGGAGGGCTACGACCCGCTGCAGAAGCTGATGCAGCTCTTCGAGGGCGCCACCGCCTCGTCCCTCAAGGCCGGCAAGGCCGAGGAACTGGCGGCCCTGCCGCTGGACGAGCGCCTCAAGCGGCGCATCATCGACGGCGAGAAGAACGGTCTCGAAGCCGACCTCGATGAAGCGCTACGCGAGCGGTCCGCGCTGGAGGTCGTCAACGAGACCCTGCTGGACGGCATGAAGGTGGTCGGTGAGCTGTTCGGCTCGGGCCAGATGCAGCTGCCGTTCGTGCTCCAGTCCGCCGAGGTGATGAAGACGGCCGTGGCCCACCTCGAGCCGCACATGGAGAAGACCGACGAGGCGGGCAAGGGCACCATCGTGCTGGCCACGGTCCGCGGGGACGTGCACGACATCGGCAAGAACCTGGTCGACATCATCCTGTCCAACAACGGCTACAACGTCGTCAACCTGGGCATCAAGCAGCCGGTCTCCGCGATCCTGGAGGCCGCCGAGGAGCACAAGGCCGACGTCATCGGCATGTCCGGGCTGCTGGTGAAGTCCACGGTGATCATGAAGGAGAACCTGGAGGAGCTGAACCAGCGCGGCCTGGCCTCCGGCTACCCGGTGATCCTGGGCGGTGCGGCCCTGACCCGCGCCTATGTGGAGCAGGACCTGCACGAGATCTACCAGGGCGAGGTCCGCTACGCGCGTGACGCCTTCGAGGGCCTGCGCCTGATGGACGCGCTCATCGGCGTCAAGCGCGGCGTGCCGGGGGCGAAGCTGCCGGAGCTGAAGCAGCGCCGGGTGCGGGCGACGGCTTCGGTGGAGGTGCAGGAGCGGCCCGAGGAGGGGCATGTGCGCTCCGACGTGGCCACCGACAACCCGGTGCCCGAGCCGCCCTTCTGGGGCACCCGCGTGATCAAGGGCATCCAGCTCAAGGAGTACGCGAGCTGGCTCGACGAGGGCGCGCTGTTCAAGGGGCAGTGGGGTCTGAAGCAGGCCCGCACCGGCCAGGGCCCCTCCTACGAGGAACTCGTCGAGAGCGAGGGCCGGCCCCGGCTGCGCGGCCTGCTCGACAAGCTCCAGACGGAGAACCTGCTGGAGGCGGCCGTGGTCTACGGCTACTTCCCCTGCGTGTCCAAGGACGACGACCTGATCATCCTGGACGAGCAGGGCAACGAGCGCACCCGCTTCACCTTCCCGCGCCAGCGCCGGGGCCGCCGGCTGTGCCTGGCCGACTTCTTCCGCCCGGAGGAGTCCGGCCAGAGCGACGTCGTCGGACTTCAGGTGGTCACCGTCGGCTCGCGCATCGGCGAGGAGACCGCCCGCCTGTTCGCGGCCGACTCCTACCGCGACTACCTCGAACTGCACGGCCTGTCCGTCCAGCTCGCCGAAGCCCTCGCCGAGTACTGGCACGCCCGCGTCCGCTCCGAACTCGGGATCGCCGCCGGGGACCCCGGCTCCCTGGACGGCATGTTCCGCACGGAGTACCAGGGTTGCCGCTACTCCCTGGGCTACCCGGCCTGTCCGGACCTGGAAGACCGTGCGAAGATCGCCGGCCTGCTGCGGCCCGAGCGGATCGGGGTGACCCTCTCGGAGGAGTTCCAGCTCCACCCCGAGCAGTCCACCGACGCCATCGTGATCCACCACCCCGAGGCGGGCTACTTCAACGCCGGAGGCCGCCCGTGATCCCCCTGCGCGAGATCCTCGCGACCGGGAAGCCGTCCTTCTCGTTCGAGTTCTTCCCGCCGAGGACCGAGGCGGGTACGCGGACGCTGTGGCACGCGATCCGCCGGGTCGAGCCGCTGGCACCGTCGTTCGTGTCGGTCACCTACGGGGCGGGCGGCTCCTCGCGGGAGCGCACGGTCGAGGTGACCAAGCGGATCGCCACCGAGACCACCCTGCGGCCCGTGGCCCACCTCACCGCCGTCGGCCACTCCGTCGACGAACTGCGCCGCATCATCGGCCAGTACGCGGACGCGGGCGTGCGTGACGTGCTCGCGCTGCGCGGCGATCCGCCGGGGGACCCGAACGCCCCCTGGGTGCCGCACCCGCGGGGCCTGCGCCATGCGCACGAGCTGGTGTCGCTGGTGCGCGGGGCGGGGGCCTTCAGCGTGGGCGTGGCCGCGTTTCCCGAGCGGCATCCGCGCTCGCCCGACTGGGAGAGCGAGATCCGCCACTTCGTGGCCAAGTGCCGTGCGGGCGCCGACTACGCCGTCACGCAGATGTTCTTCCGGGTGGAGGACTACCTGCGGCTGCGCGACCGGGTGGAGGCGGCGGGCTGCACGACGCCGATCATCCCGGAGATCATGCCGGCCACCGACGCCCGGCAGATCGCCCGGTTCGCCGCACTGTCCCACGCGACCTTCCCCGAGGACCTCGGGGCACGGCTGGAGGGCGCCCGCGGCAACCCCGGGGCCGGCCACCGCATCGGTGTCGACCACGCCACGGCCATGGCCGACCGGCTGCTCGCCGAGGGCGCGCCCGGGCTGCACTACATCACCCTCAACCGGTCCGGCGCGACCCTCGAGATCCACCGGAACATCCAGAACCGAACCAGGAGTGCCCATGCCTTCGCAGCCGCCCGCTGACTTCACGGACTTCAAGGTCGCGGACCTGTCCCTGGCCGAGTTCGGCCGCAAGGAGATCACCCTCGCCGAGCACGAGATGCCCGGCCTGATGGCGATCCGCGAGGAGTTCGCCGAGGCGCAGCCCCTGGCCGGCGCCCGCGTCACCGGCTCCCTGCACATGACCGTGCAGACCGCCGTGCTCATCGAGACCCTCGTCGCGCTCGGCGCGCAGGTCCGCTGGGTGTCCTGCAACATCTACTCCACCCAGGACCACGCGGCCGCAGCGATCGCCGCCGCCGGTATCCCGGTCTTCGCCTGGAAGGGCGAGACGCTGGAGGAGTACTGGTGGTGCACCGAGCAGGCCCTCACCTGGCCCGGTCACGCCGGACCGAACATGATCCTGGACGACGGCGGTGACGCCACCCTCCTGGTCCACCAGGGCGTCGAGTACCGCAAGACGGGCGAGCTGCCCGCCGCGGACAACGAGGAACTGGCCGTGGTGCGCGCCCTGCTGGAGAACAGCACCCTGGACTGGACCCGGCTGTCCTCCGAGATCCGGGGTGTCACCGAGGAGACCACGACCGGCGTGCACCGCCTGTACGAGATGCAGCGCGACGGCGTCCTGCTGTTCCCGGCGATCAACGTCAACGACGCCGTCACCAAGTCGAAGTTCGACAACAAGTACGGCTGCCGCCACTCCCTGATCGACGGCATCAACCGCGCCACCGACGTCCTCATCGGCGGCAAGACCGCGGTCGTGTGCGGCTACGGCGACGTCGGCAAGGGCTGCGCGGAGTCGCTGCGCGGCCAGGGCGCCCGGGTGATCGTCACCGAGATCGACCCGATCTGCGCCCTCCAGGCGGCGATGGACGGCTACCAGGTCACGACCCTGGACGAGGTCGTCGAGACGGCCGACATCTTCATCACCACGACCGGCAACAAGGACATCATCATGGCCTCGGACATGGCCAGGATGAAGCACCAGGCCATCGTCGGGAACATCGGCCACTTCGACAACGAGATCGACATGGCCGGCCTCGCGAAGATCCCCGGCATCGTCAAGGACGAGGTCAAGCCTCAGGTGCACACCTGGACCTTCCCCGACGGCAAGGTGATCATCGTGCTGTCCGAGGGCCGCCTGCTGAACCTGGGCAACGCCACCGGCCACCCCTCGTTCGTGATGTCCAACTCCTTCGCGGACCAGACCCTGGCCCAGATCGAGCTGTTCACCAAGCCCGACGAGTACCCGACCGGCGTCTACGTGCTGCCCAAGCACCTCGACGAGAAGGTCGCCCGCCTGCACCTGGCCGCGCTCGGCGTGAAGCTCACCGAGCTGCGCCCCGAGCAGGCCGAGTACATCGGCGTGAAGGTGGAGGGCCCGTACAAGCCGGACCACTACCGCTACTGACCGGCGCGCGCAGGAGCGGGCCCGGACGTCCGGGCGCCCCTCCTGCGCGGTCTCCCCGGCTCACCGGGTCGCGTGCACGTCTACGGAAGCGGAGGCCGAGACCATGACCGCCGAGCCGGTGGGCACCGCCGAACGCAAGCTCCGCAGCCGGAGGTTCGCCGCCCTGTACGCGGAGGTGGAGCGGTTCTACGCGCATCAGATGCAGATCCTGGACGCGCACGACACCACCCACGGGGCGGGCACCTTCACCGAGGGCGCCGTCCTGGAACTGCCCTCCCCGTCCGGGCCGGTGCGGGCCCGCGCCGGGCTCGCCCGCCACGTGCGCGCCGGCGCGGCACGCGAGCGGCGGGCCGGCGGCCGCCTCGACCACTGGGTCGGCATGCTCGACGTGCAGCCCCAGGCGGACGGGACGCTGCACACCCGCTGCTCGGCCCTGGCGTACGTCACGCCGAGCGGAGGCGGGCCCAGGGTCCTGTACGTGTGCGTCATGGAGGACGTCCTGGTGCGTGCCCGCGGCGACTGGCGCGTCGCACACCGCCGGGTGATCCGCGACGACCTGGCCTGAGCGGCCGTGCGCACCACGGGCGGCCCGGCCGGACCCCACGGTGCGCCGGCTCAGGCGGCCGAGGGCGCTTCCGCCGTGGGGCAGGTGCGGTCCAGCTCCCGCTCGGTGCGCCGCAGCACGATCGAGTCGGCGATCTCGCCGCTGCGCACCGCGATGTTCGACAGCAGCGCCGACGACAGGCCGTGGCTGTGCTCGGTGCCGCCCTGGAGGTAGACGCCGCAGGTCAGGCCCGACGCGCTGACGAGGCGGTAGTCGCGTTCCACCCGGTGCCTGCCCGCCGCGTCGCGCAGGAAGTGCCGGTCGAAGTCGCCGAGCAGGCGGGCCGGGTCCAGGCCGTCGTAGCCGGTGGCGAACACCAGCGCGTCGACCGTCAGTTCCTCCGCCCGACCGCCGAGCAGGGAGCGCAGGACCACCCGTGTCCCGCTCTCGGCCCGTTCGACCTCGGCGACCCGGGTGAGGTTGCGGAAGTGCAGCCGCCGGGTGCCGCGCACCTGCTCCTCGTACGAACGCTGGTACAGGGCCCGGATGACGTCGGCGTCGACCACCGAGTAGTTGGTGTTGCGGTGATAGCGCCAGAACGCGTCCCGTGCCTGCTCGGTGCCGAAGTAGTACTCGTCGACCGCGCCGGGGTCGAACACCTGGTTGGCGAAGGGGGTGTCGTCGGCGATGGAGTAGCCGTAGGACGGGATGACCGCGGAGACCTCCGCGTGCGGCAGCGCGTCGTAGAGGAAGCGGGTGATCTCGGCCGCGCTCTGGCCCGCCCCGACCACCGCCACGCTCTTGAGTTCCTCCGGGGCCCGTTCGCCGAACCTGGTCAGGAACTCCGAGCTGTGCCACACCTGTTCACCGGCCGTCACACCCTCCGGCAGGCGCGGCACCAGGCCCGTCGAGATGGCCACGTTGCGGGCGGTGACCACGCCGGTGCTGCCGTCGCCGCCGCGCACCCCGATCTCCAGGAGGTCGGGCGTCCCGGCCCCGTCCTCGGTGCGCGGCCGGACCGAGGTGACCTCGGCGCCGTAGGTGACCCGGTCGCGGAAGCCGGCGGCCGCCCACTCCAGGTACTGGTGGAATTCCTGCCGGGTCGGGAAGAAGTCCTGGTTGTTCACGAACTGCACCAGCCGGTTCGACGCGTGCAGATACGAGACGAAGCTGAACCGGGACATCGGATTCCTGAAGGTCGCCAGGTCCTTCAGGAACGAGATCTGCATGGTCGTCGACGGCAGCAGCATGTTCCGGTGCCAGCCGAACTCGGTCTGCCGCTCGAAGAAATGGGACCTGACCGGATGCTGCGGAGTGCTCGCCCCGTGCTCCTCCAAGGCGACCGCGAGCGACAGGTTGGACGGGCCGAACCCGATACCGACCACATCGTAGATCTCTTGGTCATGCCTGCCCGTTATGCCCATAGAAATTCTCCCGATTGCGTCTGGAAAACTCGGCCGGTGGCCCGAGAGACCGTTAGGCAGTGTTGCTCCGGCGCGCGCCCGAGGGCAACGCGAAGACGCCATGAGGGCTCCTGGAGTGCCTCTGGAGTCCCTCTGGAGCCGAAAGCGTTGTCCTGTCGACGGGACGGCGGGTACGGTCGGCGCGATTTCCACAGCTCCGGGTGGCGCGGCCGATGGCACAGGCGACGGAGCGACGCGATCCGCCATGCCCCGAATCGGAACCGTGCAGTCGTGCATGCGGTCATGCGTGCAGTCGTTCCCTGAACCCATTGCCGAAAGGGTGAATCCGGATGTTCGTGCCCAGCTCCTATCGCGAACCGGACAGTTCGTGGACGGCGGACCTGATCCGCGGTAATCCATTGGCGCTCGCGGTGTCCAACGGCAGCCCCGAGAACGGCCCGTTCGCCACACACCTGCCGGTCATCTTCGACCCCGAGACCTCCGGGGACCAGGCCGGCGAGCTGCCGGGGGTCACCCTGCTCGGGCACATGAACCGGGCGAATCCGCACTGGGCGGCGCTGGAGACGGGCAGCCTCATGCTGCTGACGTTCACCGGGCCGCACTCCTACGTGTCGCCCACCGTCTACGAGGTGACCCCGGCCGCCCCGACGTGGAACTTCACCGCGGTGCACGTCCGCGGCACGGTCGAGAGGATCGACTCGCTGGAGGAGACACTGGGCGTGGTGCAGTCCACCGTGCAGGCCTTCGAGGGGGCGTTCGGCGACGGCTGGGACATGACGGGGTCGCTCGACTACTTCCGCAGGATCGCGCCGGGCGTGGGTGCCTTCCGGTTCACCGTGACCGGAGCCGAGGGCATGTTCAAGCTCAGCCAGGAGCAGCCGGCCGAGGTCCGCGACCGGGTACAGGAGTCGTTCGCGCGGAGCGCGTGCGTGCACAGGCGCGGGACCGCAGGGCTGATGAGCCGTCTGCCGTGACGTGCCGGCGGTTCGGGTGCCGACGGCTCAGGCGCTGACGGCCACCGGCCGGGTCCGCCCGGCGAGGTCCCCCGGCCGCGTGCTCTCCTCGGCGACGGCCGCGGCCGGCGCGGCCAGGCCGTTGAGATCCTTGAACTCGGAGAACTCCCCCCGCTCCTCCAGGGCGCTCGCGGCCGCACGGTCCAGCGTGGTCGTCACCCACTGCTCGAAGTCGACGCCCAGTTGCTCCGCGGCCTTGTGCCACCAGTGGAGACGGCTGCCGGGGACCTCCAGACTGCGGCTCGGCTCGACGGAGGCCGTGCGGGACTGCTCCTCGCTCCGGCGCGGGGCGCGGATGGCGCCGCGCAACTGCTTGGTGGTCCACTGCCGCTGCTCGGCGCGGTCGAGCCAGAGCTCCTGTTCCTCGACCGGCATGGAGGCCAGCTCGGCGTGGTGCTGGAAGCTCAGGGCGGGCCGGCGCCGGGTGAGGTCGAAACGGCGCGCGACCCACGCGTAGTTGCGCAGGGTCTGGTACGAGAGGCCGGCGGCGCGTATCCCGCGCTGGTACCGGTCGGTGTAGTGGTCCTTGCCGTACACGAGCCAGTCGCCCAGCCACCAGGAGGACGAGTCGAGGACGCCGGCGAGCAGGCGCCCGGCCCGCTCCCACTCGTCGTAGGCCATCCCGGGCGGCATCTGCAGGGCCATCTTGGTCGTCAGCACCTGGCCTCGGCCCTGGGGCGCCTCCGCGGTGCGCGACGGCGTCGGCGAGGACTGGGGGAGAGGGTCCCCCGGGACGCCGCGCGATCCCCCGATGTGTCCGGCTTGACGCACCATCATGCCTCCATGAGGGGGTGAACGTTTCCGGCCAGAAGTCTCGCGGGACGGGCTGGAGCGGCGCCGGAACGGCGTTCGAACGGCTTGTCCTGCCGACGGGACGACCGGCAGCCGGGTGTTCTTTCATGCCGCGGGCCGATACGCCCGGAGAAGGGAAGCCGTTCATGGACAAGCGCTTCATGACCACTTCCGCGGGGACGGCCCGCGGACCGGTGGCCGGCGAGACCGGCGCGACAGCGCGCGGGGGAGTCCTGTGATGGGTCTGCATCTGGTCACCGCCGACGGCCTCCCGGCTCCGCTCGACGCGGTCACGGCCGTCCCCGCGGGGGGACCGGCCGCCAGGCCGCGGGCCACGGTGCCGGTGGACGCGCCGCTGGACTCCGACTCCCCGAGGATCGACGGCGAGGACGGCGAGCACGTCCGGATGCTCGCGGCAGTGCGCTCGCCGCTGCCGCCGATCCTGGTGCACCGCGAGACGATGCGGGTCATCGACGGGATGCACCGGCTCAAGGCGGCGCGGCTGCGCGGCGACGACACGATCGACGTGGAGTTCTTCGACGGCGGGGAAGTGGAGGCCTTCGCCCTGGGGGTGTGGCTCAACATCGCCCACGGGCTGCCGCTGTCGCAGGCCGACCGGACGGCCGCCGCCCAGCGGATGCTGCGGGCCCGCCCGCACTGGTCGGACCGGAGGATCGCCGCCGGAGTCGGGCTCTCGGCCGGCACCGTCGCCGCCGTCCGGCGCCGTTCGACCGGCCAGAACGGACAGTCGAACACGCGCGTGGGCCGGGACGGGCGGATCCGGCCGCTGGAGGCGACCGAAGGGCGGCTGCGGGCGAGCCGGGTGATCGCCGCCAATCCCGGGGCGTCGCTGCGGGAGATCGCCGAACAGGCGGGTATCGCCCCGGCAACCGCCAAGGACGTGCGGGACCGCATACGGCGGGGGCAGGACCCGCTCCCGTCCAGGGGGCGGTCCGCGCAGTCGGAGCCGGCCGCGCCCGGCGCCGCGGCGCGGCCGGCCCGCGGCCGGACCCCGGCGCGCCTCTCCGCGGACGCCGTCGGGCTGCTCCTGCCGCGCCTGCGCAAGGACCCGTCCCTGCGCACGGAGGCCGGCCGGACGCTGCTGCACATGCTGAGCGTCCACTCGATCGGCGACGAGGCGACATGGCTCCGGCTCGCACGGAGCGTGCCCGGTCACCGCGCGGACGTCCTCGCGCAGGCCGCCCGCCGCTGTGCCGACCACTGGCTGCGTTTCGCCGACGCGCTCGAGACCCGGGGGATGTGAGCCGCGCCCCGCGTGACCGCACGGCCCGTCAGGCCGCCGCCGGCGCGGCGCCGCTCATGCCGTCGCTCTTTCGGCGCCGGCGCCGGCGCCGTCGTCCGGCACCACGACCGTGCCGACGCCCTCGTCGGTGAGGATCTGCAGCAGGACGGAGTGCTCGACCCGGCCGTCGACGACGCGGGCGGAGCGCACGCCGTTGTTCACGGCATACAGACAGCCCTCCATCTTCGGGACCATCCCGGCGGCGAGCCCGGGCAGCAGCCTCGCCAGTTCGCCGGCGGTCAGCCGGGCGATCACCTCGTCGCTGTGCGGCCAGTTCCGGTACAGGCCCGCCACATCGGTCAGGATCAGCAGCATCTCGGCGCCGAGCGCGGCGGCCAGGGCGGCGGCCGCGGTGTCGGCGTTGACGTTGAACACCCCGCCCTCGGCGGCGTCCTTGTGGTCCTCGGGCCGGGCGATGGAGGAGATGACGGGGATGCGCCCGCTGTCGACGAGGTCCTGCACGATCCCGGCGTCGACGTGGGCGATTCCGCCGACGCGGCCGATGTCCACGGACCGCCCGTCCCTTCGGGCGTAGCGCTTGACGGCCGTCATCAGACGGGCGTCCTCCCCCGTCAGGCCCACCGCGTGCGGGCCGTAGGCGTTCAGCAGTCCGACGAGCTCGCGCTGCACCTGCCCGGCGAGGACCATGCGCACGACCTCCATGGTCTCGTCGGTGGTGACCCGCAGGCCGCTCTCGAACCGCGACTCCAGGCCCAGGCGCTGGAGCTGCGCGTTGATCTGCGGGCCACCGCCGTGCACCACGACGGGATTCAGGCCGCACTGCCGTAGACAGAGGATGTCCTGGGCGAACGCCGCCTTCAGGCCGTCGTCGACCATGGCGTTGCCGCCGAACTTGACGACGACGGTCCTTCCCTGGTGGCGGGCCATCCGGGGCAGCGCCTCGACGAGGGCGTCGGCCATGTCCAGGGCCGTGCGCCCGCCGGAGCGCTCCTGACCGGACGGCCGGGGCACCGGCTGACGTGGGGGAGAGGCTCTCATGAGGAGTACTCGCAGTTCTCGTGGACGCGGGTGGCGGTGAGGTCGGTCCCCGGGGCTCAGCCGGACGTCGTGTCGCAGAACTCGGCCTCCAGGGTGGGGAGGAGCTGCGAGAACTCCCAGTCGCCGTTGTAGTTGAAGGCGAGCCGGTGGCGGCCGTCCTCGGTGAAGGCGGCGAAGGTGAGCGATCCCACGGTGCCCCCGTCGTGGTACCAGAGCGGCACGCCGCAGCTCATCTCGAGCCGTTCGACGCCGAGCCCGTAGGAGGTGATCGGCAGATCGGGGTTGACCACGGTCGTCTTCAGCTCCTCGAGCTGCTGCGGCGGCAGCAGCTTGCCGCGCATCAGGGCTCCGAAGAACCGGTTCAGGTCGCCCGCGCTGGAGATGATGTCGCCGTCGCCCCAGACCTGCGACCCGTTGAACTCGCTGACGTCGTCGACCCGGTCCGGCTGCGAGGTGAGGAAGAGCTTGGAGTAGCCGCGGCTGCTCGGCCGGGGCACGGCGGCGCTCGTGCCGGGGTGGGTCGTCGCCTCGAGTCCCAGCGGTCCGATGATGCGCCGCCGCACCTCGCTCTCGTACGGCCTGCCACCGGCCTTCTCGACGATCAGCGCGGCCAGGAGGTCGTTGGTGTGGGAGAACGCGTGCCTGGCGCCGGGCTGGAACTGCGGCGGGTGGGAGAAGGCCACCCGCAGGCGCTGCTCGGGCGTCAGGGTGTCGTAGCGGTGCTGGAGGAAGCCGTCGCCCAGGACGTACTTCTCGTAGTAGGCCGGTTCGGCGAGGTAGTCGAAGAGCCCGCTGGTGTGGTTGAGCAACTGCCGTACGGTGATCGCGCGGCCGTCGTTGCCGCTCCCCGACACCAGGCCGGGCAGATGGCGCTCCACCGTGTCGTCGAGGCCGAGCTTGCCCTCCGCCTCCATCTGGAGCAGGACCGTCGCCACGAAGGTGTTGGTGACGCTGCCGACGCGGAACCGGTCGTTCTTGCCGCGCGGCGCACCCGTCCTCAGGTCGCCCACGCCCGAGGCGTACTTCCAGACCCCGTCGGCGTCCCGCGCTTCGGCGGTGATGCCGGGGACGCCTGCCTCGACGGCCGCGTCGATCGCGTGCTGCGTCGCCCGGTGGCCGGCCGCGGCGCCAGCCGTGTCCCGCGACGCCTGGGCGGGACCCGTCAGGGCGGTGGCCGTGATGGCGACCGCCACCAGGCCGACCACGCCGGCCCTCGGTCTCTTCCGTGTCGTCATTTTCCCCGCTCCCCGTCGTCGTCCGCACATGGCCGATGCCGTACTTGTGCGCGGTCCGTCGAAGGTAGGTCACGGGTGTCGGGCGCGGATAGCGTGTTCAAGACCGCGGCCGACGACGCGGTGGCCGGGCGGTACGCTCGGCTGCACGCGGGGCCGGCGATCAGCGCAGCGGGGTCCCCGAGTGGCGCCTCGCGCCCGCCGCCTCCAGCGCCGTGGTCGCGTCCCGTTCGATCTGCCGCAGCAGCGGCCCCGGGTCGTCCAGGAAGTAGAAGTGACCGCCGCCGAAGACCCGCAGGCCCAGGAAGTGCTCGCTGTGCTCCTCCCAGCCGGCCATCCGCGACGGTGGAGCGGCGTGGTCGTCGACGCCCGCGAAGGCGGACAGCGCCACGGGCAGGGGACCGGCGCCGGGAGCGGGGCGCCAGGTCTCCACCAGCTTCAGGTCGGCCCGGATGATCGGGTCGAACAGGGCCCACAGGTCGGGATCGTCGAAGACCCCGTCCGGTGTGCCGCCGAGGCGCTTCAGGCGAGCGCGCAACTCGGCGTCGGGCAAGCCGTGGTAACCGCTTCCCCGGCGCGCCGACCCAGGTGCCGCCCGTGCGGAGACGCCGACCCACACCGGCGGCGGCATGCCCCGGTCGACGGCCCGCCGGGTGATCTCGTAGGCCAGGAGGGCGCCCATGCTGTGCCCGAACAGGGCGTAGGGGCGTGCCGGTTCGGGCTCGATGCCGTGCAGCAGGAAGTCGGCGAGGCGGCCGGCGTCCTGGATCGGCGGCAGGTCGAGGAGGAGGCCGTGGCCCGGGGCGTCCAGCAGTCGCACGTCCCAGGTGTCCGGCAGTGCGGCCGGCCAGTGCCGGTACAGCGTGTGTGAACCCCCCGCGTGATGCAGGACGAACAGGCGCAGGGCGGGCCGTGTGGTGTCCATCGCTCTCCCTCGGATCGGGCCGCGCCCCCCTGGAGCGCGACGGCGGCGGTGCCGGCCTCGCCGAGTGGGACGCCCCCGCGGCGCCGCGGCCGCGCCTGCGGGCACGGCGCCGGGACGGTCCGGTCGGGCACGCGGACCCGGTCCAGGCCGGCGCACACGGCCATGCAGCACGACGCGTGGTCCCGCCTCCGCGGACCGGGCGACCGCCCGGCGTCTTCCCGCCGAACTCCCGGTCGTGCCCGCCGCGTTCCGGCGGCCGGTACCGGCGCGGACACCTTCGCCCGCGCAAGTGGCCCGCCGCAACCCGGCGTGCTCGCCGTCCCGCGGGACGCCACTCGCCCGCTCGAGCGGAACACGACCGGGTGTCCACGGGGCCGCGGATACCGTGGGCGGCGCGCCGGCCACCGGCACCGGCCGCCGAAGCAGGCCGCGAGAGCCCCGGGCGCACGATCACACCGGGGCCGTCCTCCGGCGGCCCGGGAGGGCAGGGACCCGCCGCCGCGACCGCTTCGCCCGGTCGCCGGGCGGGACGCCGCGCGCACGGCTTCGGGCCGTACGTCCGTCAGGGAGGACCCCGGCACACGGACCCGGCATGGTGACACAGGAACCCGGCGCGGTACAGGGGATCCCGGTGGAACGCGGATCCGGGCGGGTGGCCGGGTGGCCCGCGAGCCCGCTGCCCTTGTAGCGCCGACGACCGAGTCCCTACGGTGACGTCACCGCGCCGGGGTAGCCACCGATGACGGGTGTCCTGTCGACCGGACATCCGGGCCCCGCAGACCCGGCGACGCCGATCGGCGAACCCGCGCCCGGTGCCTTCCCGCACCCGGCCCGGCGGTTTCCCTCCCGACTCATCCCGTGACGGTTAAGGACGGTGTCAGTTGAGCACGAACCCCTTCGACGACGAGGACGGCCGCTTCTACGTCGTGATCAACGACGAGGAGCAGCACTCCCTGTGGCCGGTGTTCGCCGAGGTCCCCGCAGGCTGGCGCGTGGTCTTCGGTGAGGCGGCCAGGGCCGAGTGCCTGGAGTACGTCGAGCAGAACTGGACCGACCTGCGCCCCAGGAGCCTGCGGGAGGCGATGGCGGCGGACTGAACGCCAGCCGGACTCCCGCGGGGCCGACGTGGCGGAACCCGTCGGGCCCTCGCGACCGGTGCCGGTGGCGTGGACGGGTCCACCCGGACCGGGCACCCGGGGCGAGGTGCTGCGGCCCGCGCCGCCCCTCCCGGTGCCCGGCTTCGCGGGGCACCGCGCGCCGCAGGCGGAACGACAGTGATCGCCACCCCGGGGGCGCCCGGTCGAGCGATCGGATCATGCCCGGGGCAGACACTCCGAGTGGGGAGATGAAGGTGACGACGGCGGCTGTGAGAACTGCGAGCAGGTACAAGACGAGGCCGGCGGAGAGCAGCGGTGCGCCCGCGCAGCGCGATGTGGTCCTGTCCTTCGTGGGAACGCAGGCCAAGGTGCAGAAGTCGGGGATGGTCTTCCCGCAGAACCTGTCGGAGCGGTCCTGGGAGCAGATCGGGACCAGCCTGCGCGAGCTCGTGAACTCCTCGGCCTGGTGGCTGGCCGACTGGCTGATCTACGGGGAGTCCACCTACGGGTGGCGGCGCTACAAGGAGGCGATCGAGCGCACCGGACTCGACTACCAGACCCTGCGCAACTACGCGTGGGTGGCCCGGCGGTTCGAGCACCACCGCAGACGGGACGGCCTCAGCTTCGCCCACCATGCCGAGGTGGCCCGCCTGTCGCCACCGGAGCAGGACTACTGGCTGCGCAAGGCAGAGCAGCAGAAGTGGTCGCGCAACGCACTGCGCAGGACGGTGCGCGCCAGCCTGGCCGCCCAGAGCGACCAGGCCGAGATCCCTCCGGACACCGGCGACGAGAAGCCGGAGGTGCTCCGGCTGGCCGAGGCGCCGGCCGCCGAGAAGCGCCGGCAGGCGGCCACGACGCTCACCATCCAACTGTCCGCCGACCAGCTGGAGTGCTACTCGAAGGCGGCTGCAGCGCACGGCCTGCCCGTCGACCAGTGGGTGACACGGATGCTCGACACCGCCGACCGGGCCACCACCGAGCGGCGCACCGCCTGAGGCACACCGCCCGGGGCGCCGGCGGGCCGTTTCCCCGTGGTGTGCCGGCGGATCGCCCGACCGGACACCTCTCACATCGGAGTCAGTTGATGATCCTTCAGGGAAAGCGGGTCGCCCTGCCCCCGGCGCCCGTCGTCCACCGGCAGTTCGAGGCGCACGCGGAAGCCACGCCCGAGGCCGTTGCCGTCGTCTGCGCCGGGCGGCAGGTGACGTACGCGGAGCTGGACGCGAGGGCGAATCGTTTCGCTCACTTCCTCGCCGCGCGCGGGCACGGCCGGGGCGCCAAGGTCGGCGTCTGTCTCGACTACTCGCCCGACATGCTCGTCGCCATCCTCGGCACCCTCAAGGCGGGCGCGGCCTACGTACCGTTCGACCCCGCCTACCCGGCGGCGAGGCTGCGGCTGCTGCTCGGGCAGGTCCCCGATCTCGCCCTGATCGTGGCCTCCCCGGCGACGGCCGGCCTGGTCGAGTCGGCCGACGTGGAGGTCGTCGATCCCGGGCGGCTCTCCGCCCACCTGGCGGCACTCCCGGCCACCGCTCCCGGCGTCGACGTCACCGGCGACGACGTGTGCTACGCCGTCTTCACGTCCGGGTCGACCGGTACGCCGAAGCTGACCGCGGTGCGGCACGAGGGCTGGTTCAACCTGATGAACTGGCTGAAGCTCGAGTACGGCCTGCACCGCGGGTCGCACAACCTGGTCGTCAGCGCGTTCGGCTTCGACCTCTCCCAGCGCGCCCTGATGACACCGCTGTTCTGCGGAGCCACCCAGTACCTGCCGGCGAGCCGGAACTTCGACGCCATGATGGCCTACCGTCTCCTGACCGAGCACGACATCCGCGTGGTGCACTGCGCCTCCAGCACGCTGTACCTGCTGGTGGACTGGGAGACCGCACGGGGCGGCGACGCACTCACCCGGCTCGACTGCGTCCTGTTCGGCGGGGAGCCGCTGAAGACCGAACGGCTCAGGGACTGGGCGCGGCGCGCGGGCAACACCTGCACCCTCCTGCACCAGTACGGCGTCGCCGAGTGCACGGACGTGGCGACGTCGTACGACCTCGCCGGGTACTGGCGCGGCGGCCACGACGTCGCACCGGTCGGCAGACCGGCCCACAACACCGACATCCACCTCCTCGACGGGGAGCTGCGCGGTGTGGCGCCGGGTGAGCAGGGCGAGATCTGCATCGCCGGGGCCGGTGTCGGCGCGGGCTACCTCAACAAGGGCCCCGAGAACCAGCGGTTCACGACGATCGAGGTCGACGGAGAGCCGCGCAGGGTGTATCGCACGGGTGATCGCGGCTACGTGACCGAGACCGGCGAACTCGTGGTGCTCGGCAGGATCGACGCACAGGTGAAGGTGCGCGGCATGCGCATCGACCCCACCGACGTCGAGCGCGCGCTCGCCCGGCTGGACGGGGTGCGCGAGGCCGCCGTGGTGATCACGCACACCGACTCCGGCGAGGCCGAGCTGACCGCGTTCCTCGTCCCGGCCCAGGGCGGACTCACCGCGGACGACGTGCGCACCAGCCTGCTGGAGACGCTGCCGCGGAACATGGTCCCGGCGAGGTTCGTGAACATCCCGCGGCTTCCGCTCAGCCCCCACGGAAAAGTCGACCGCGCGGCGCTGGCCGATGCATTCCGCACCCAGTACGCCGGCAGCAACACCGCGGCATAGTCGACGGACGATGCCGACAACGAGAGGACTGTGATGATCTCCGACCGCGTGCGTGCCATCTGGTGCCGTGAACTCCAGCGCGACGACATATCCGGCGACGACGATTTCTTCACCCTGGGCGGCCAGTCGGTGATCATGGTCGGAATTCAGGGTGCCTTCATCGAGGAACTGGGCGTCGAAGTCCCGATGGACCAGCTGTTCCTCAATCCGACGGTGGCGTCGATCTCCGCGTACATCGAATCCCAGGGCACGGTGACCACCCCGTAGCGTCCGGCCTGCCGGGAGCTTGTCGTGTCCCGCCGGCGAGACACGACACAACCGACGGCGCTGCGCGCCCGTCCCGCCGGCTCTGTTTCTCCCGCCAATTCGGGCGGCTAGCATCACGCTCAATCACATTGGCTTTCCCGGCTGCAGCCGAGTTGTGTCAAAAACTACCTGGTAAGTGAGGCGCGCCATGTACGACGTGATTGTCATAGGTGCCCGTTGTGCGGGTTCGCCGACCGCCATGCTGTTCGCGCGGCAGGGTTATCGCGTGCTGCTCCTGGAGAAAGCCCGGTTTCCGCAGGACACCCTCTCCTCGCATTACATCCACATGCAGGGAATGGCGCTGCTGAATCGCTGGGGACTGATCGGCAGGCTCCGTGACGCGGGCTGCAGGCCGATCACCAGGCAGAGCTACGAGGGGCCCGGCGTCCGCATCGAGGGCTTCTCCCTGCCGGTCGACGGCCTGACCTTCACGTACGCGCCGAGGCGGTACGTGCTCGACCCGGTCCTCGCGGAGGCGGCGGTCGAGGCCGGCGTGGAGTTCCGGCAGGGCTGCGCGGTCAAGGACCTGGTGTGGGAGGACGACCGGGTCGTCGGGGTGCGGTACACCACGCCGGGCGGCACCGAGGCGACGGACCGGGCGCGCCTGGTCGTCGGCGCGGACGGCATGCGCTCGCTGGTGGCCCGCAGAACCGGCGCACCCCATGTCATCGAGCACCCCCGGGTGACCTGCACCTACTACAGCTACTGGGCCGGCGTTCCCGCGCACTTCGAGCTGTACGAGCGGCCGGGGCGCTGGATCGGCGTCATCCCCACCAACGACGACCTCACGCTGCTCATGACCTACTTCCCGCAGGACGAGTACCACGACGTCCGCAAGGGAGTGGAGCCCTTCTACCTCGACACCTTCCGCACGACGGCCCCCGAGCTGTACGAGCGGATGTCGGCGGGCGAGCGCGTGGAGCAGCTGTACGGCACGGGCCACCAGGAGAACTACTTCCGCAAGGCCTACGGGCCCGGCTGGGTGCTGGTCGGTGACGCGGTGAACCACAAGGACTCCATCACCGCCCGTGGCATCACCGAGGCTTTCGTCCAGGCCCAGTCGCTCACCGACCACATCGGCGAGCGACTGCACGACGACGCCGCGCTCACGGCGGCGCTCAGACGCTACGAGGACGACCTGGACGGCGAAGCCCTCAGCCACTACCAAGGCGCGCTCAACGTGGCCGAGCTGAAGCCCCAGGGGCGGGTCGACATGCTGCGCAAGCTGGTCGGCCACCAGGACCACATCGACCGGTACTTCTCCACGCTGTCGGGGGCGTGCTCCATCGACGACTTCTACAACGACGAACTCCTCACCCTGCTCGACCAGAGCTGACCGAGACGCCCCGCTCCCTGGCTCGCCGATTTGGAGACACAATGATCCCGTTGTCGTTCGCGCAGCGCCGGCTGTGGTTCGTGGACCGGTTCGAAGGCCCCTCGCCGACCTACAACGGCGCCTTCGCCCTGCGGCTGACCGGTGCGCTGGACGCGGGTGCGCTCGAAGCGGCGCTGCGCGACGTCCTCGCCCGGCACGAGGTCCTCCGCACGGTGATCGTGGAGGGCGACGACGGCGTTCCGCACCAGCAGGTGCTGCCGTCCGGGACGCAGCCGTTCGCCCTGCCGGTCGTCGAGGCGGCGACGGAGGAGGAGCGGGCGGCGGCGGTCGACGACGCGGCCACCGGGACCTTCGACCTGGCCGCCGACGTGCCGATCCGCGCCAGGCTGGTGCGGTCCGGGCCGCGTGAGCACACCCTCGTCGTCGTGGCGCACCACATCGCCGTCGACGGGGAGTCCTTCGGGCCGCTGTTCCGCGATCTCACCACGGCCTACGCGGCCCGCGCCGCGGGCGGGGCCCCGGCGTGGGAGCCGCTCCCGGTGCAGTACGCGGACTACACGCTGTGGCAGCGGGACGTCCTCGGCGACGAATCCGATCCGCAGAGCCTGGCAGCGAGGCAACTGGCGTACTGGCGCGAGGCCCTCGCCGATCTGCCGCAGCCACTGGCCCTGCCGGCGGACCGCCCGCGCCCGAGGGTGATGAGCCCTGACGGCGACCGGGTCCGGTTCACCCTCGACCCCGGCCTGCTCGGGGCCGTCGAGAAGCTGGCCACGGAGCAGGGCACCACGGTGTCGATGGTCATGCACGCGGCGCTGGCTGTGCTCCTGCACCACCTCGGCTGCGGTGACGACGTGCCCATCGGCGCGCCGATCACGGACCGCACCGACGAGGAGCTGCGGGACCTCGTCGGGTTCTTCGTCAACACCTGGGTGCTGCGCGTCGACCTGTCGGGGAACCCGACCTTCCGGCAGCTGCTCCAGCGGGTGCGCGAGAGGTCCCTCGCCGCGTACGAGAACCAGGACATGCCGTTCGAGCGGCTGGTGGAACTGCTCAACCCGGAGCGCTCCACCGCCTACAACCCGTTCTTCCAGGTGATGCTCTCCTGGCAGCCGCCCGTGCCGGCTCTGGAACTGCCCGGCCTCGCCGTGCGGATCGAGCGGCTCGAGACGGGGACGGCCAAGTTCGACCTGTTCTTCGACCTGCTCCCGGACGGCTCGGGCGGGGCGCAGTGCCGTCTGGAGTACGCCACCAGCCTGTTCGACCGGGACACGGCCGAGGCCCTCGCACAGCGGTTCACCCGCGTACTGGGGCAGCTCGCGGCCGGCTCGGAGCGCGCGATCGGCACCGTCGACGTGCTCGACGCCGAGGAGCGCGACCGGTTGCTCACGCGTTTCGACGCCACCGCCGCACCGGTGCCCGAACTGACGATCCCTCAGCTCTTCGAGAGCCAGGTCGCCCGGACGCCCGGCGCCCCGGCGATCGTGTGCGACGGCCGGACGCTGACCTACCGGGAGCTGGACGACCGTGCCAACGGCGTCGCATGGGAGCTCGTCCGGCGCGGTGCCGGCCCCGAGGACCTGGTGGCGCTCGCGCTGCCGCGCACGGAGGACCTGGTGGCCGGCCTGCTCGGGATCCTCAAGTCCGGTGCCGGATACGTGCCGCTGGACCCGCAGTACATCAGCGGGCGGGCGGAGACCGTGCTGGCCGAGGCGGCGCCCCGGTTCGCCGTCACCGACACCGCGACCTGGCGGCAGATGCCCGCCAACGACGTCTCGGCCGTCCTCCTCGACCGTCCCACGGACCCGGACACCCCCGGGGGCGCCCCCGACGACACGGCCCGGACCGCGCCGCTGCGCCCGGACAACCTGGCGTACGTGATGTACACGTCCGGCTCCACGGGCAAGCCGAAGGGCGCGTCGGTCACCCACCGCAACGTCGTCAACGGCGTACAGGAACTGGTGCGTGTCCTCGACGCGCCGCCCCGGTGGCGGATGCTGTCCGGCACGTCCGTCAACTTCGACGTGTCGGTCTTCGAGCTGCTGACCACCTTGTCCACCGGCGGCAGTGCCGAGGTGGTGGACAACGCCCTGGCGCTCGCCGAGCGCGACGGCTGGGACGGACAGGTGATCAGCGGCGTCCCCTCGGTGCTGGGGGAACTGGCCGGCCACCTGAAGAAGGCGCCCGACGTGCGCTCGGTCGTCCTCGCCGGCGACGTCCTGCCGGGCCGGCTGGTGCGCCAGGTGCGCGAGGCGCTGCCCGGCGTGCAGATCGTCAACTGCTACGGGCAGAGCGAGAGTTTCTACGCCACCACCTTCTCCGTCGCCGCGTCCGAGGAATGGGAGGACGGCGACGTCGCGCCCATCGGCACCCCGCTGGGCAACATGCGCGTCCACGTCCTCGGCCCCGGACTCGCCCCGGTGCCGCAGGGCGTCATCGGCGAGCTGTACGTGGCCGGGACCTGCCTGGGACGCGGCTACCACGGCCGTCCGGGTCTGACCGCCGAGCGCTATGTGCCCAGCCCCTTCGGTCCCCCCGGGACGCGGATGTACCGCACCGGCGACCTGGGCCGCTGGAACGCGCAGGGGCAGCTGGAGTGCGTCGGCCGCGGCGACGGCCAGGTGAAGGTGCGCGGTTTCCGCATCGAGACGGCCGAGGTCGAGGCCGTGATCACCCGGCACCCCGGGATCAGCGAAGCGGTCGTCGTCGGCCGCGAGGTCCCCTCGCTCGGCAAGCGGCTCGTCGCCTACGTGGTGCACACCGGCGAGGGCGCCGTCGGCGACGACGGCGCCGGAGGCATCGGCGACGTGGACGTGCTCGCCGGAGCCTCCTCCGCCGAGCTGCGCACGTTCGTCGCCTCCCGGCTGCCCGACTACATGGTGCCCTCGGCCTTCGTGGCTCTCGGCAGCCTGCCGCTCGGCCCCACCGGCAAACTGGACCGCTCGGCCCTGCCCGAACCGGAGTTCCTCGGCGGGGCCTACCGGGAACCGCGCACCGAGGCCGAGGCGATCATCACCGCGGCGTACGCGGACGTCCTCGGCATGGACCGGGTCGGTGCCGACGACGACTTCTTCGCGGTGGGCGGCGACAGCCTGCGGTCGATCCAGGTGGTGGCGCGGGCCCGGGCCCGGGGCCTGGAGCTCTCCACGCGGGAGATCTTCGAATGCCGCACGGCGGCCCGGCTCGCCGAGGTGGCCTCCGCCCGCCGGAGCCGGACGCCGGTACTCGCGGAACTCGACGGCGGTGGCGTCGGACCGATGCCGCTGCCGCCCGTGGCCCGGCAGGTGTTCGAACACGGCGGCGGAACGAATCGGTTCGCCATGTCGATGGTCCTCGAACTGCCCGCGGGCATCGACGCGGACGGCCTCACCGCGACCCTGGACGCCGTGCTCGACCGGCACGACCTGCTGCGCGCCCGGCTGGTGCGCGGCGACGAACCCACCCTCCTCGCGCAGCCGGCGGGCGCCGTACGGGCGTCGGACCTGCTCCGCCGGGTCGACTGCGACGGCCGCTGGCAGGAGCCGGCCGCACGGGCGAGGGCGAGGACCGAGCTGGACGACGCGGTCGGCCGGCTCGACCCGGAGGCCGGGACCATGGCGGACTTCGTCTGGTTCGCCGCACCCTCCGGCGAGGGCCGGCTGCTGGTGGTGCTGCACCACCTGGTGGTGGACGGTGTCTCCTGGCGGATCCTGATGTCGGACCTCGCCGAGGCCTGGCGGCAGGTGCGCACCGGCGGGACGCCCGAGCTGCCCGCCGTCGCCACCTCGGCACGCCGCTGGGCGGCGGCGCTGAAGGACGAGGCGCTCACCGAGGAGCGGGAAGCGGAACTGGCCCACTGGCGCGACCTGCTGGAAGCCGCCGACCCCCCGCTGGGCACCCGCGCCTTCGACCCCGCGGTGGACGTGTGGTCCACGGTCGACACCGTGCGGGTGCAACTGCCCGCCGAGGTCACCGAGGCCGTCCTGACCACGCTCCCCGCCGCGTTCAGGGGCACCGGCACCGACGTCCTGCTCGCCGCACTCGCCCTGGCCGTCGACCGGTGGCGCGGCACCGAACGCTCCACCCTGGTCCGCCTGGAGGGCCACGGCCGCGAGGAGGACCTCGTCCCCGGCGCGGACCTCTCCCGGACCGTCGGATGGTTCACCAGCATGTACCCGGCCCGGGTCGACGTGCGGGGCGTGGACCTGGCCGAGGTGCTGGCCGGCGGTTCCGCGGCCGGCCAGGCCGTCAAGCGGGTCAAGGAGCAGCTGCGCGCCGTCCCCGGCAAGGGCATGGGCTACGGGCTGCTGCGCCACCTCAACCCGGAGACCGCCGAACAGCTCGCCGGCCTCCCGGTACCGCAGATCGGATTCAACTACGTCGGCCGGATCTCCGGCTCCGACGTGCCCGAGCACCTGCGCGCCGAGGGCTGGGGCCCGGCCTCCTGGTCCGCCGAGCTGATCGCGCAGCCCGACCCGGATCTGCCCGCGCTGTCCGCGCTGGAGGTCAACTCCGTCGCCACGGACACCGCCGAGGGCACGCGGCTGCACGCCGCGTTCATGTTCCCGACCGGGGTGCTCACCCGGGAGCGGGTCACCGAACTGGCCGAGCTGTGGGCCGAGGTGCTGCACGGCATGGCCTCGTACGCCGCACGCCCGGCGATCGGCGGGCTCACCCCCTCCGACGCCCCGCTGGTCACCGTGGGCCAGGACGACATCGACGGCTGGGAGAAGCGCTACGGCCGGCTGGTCGAGGTGTGGCCGCAGGCCCCCGGGCAGTCCGGGATCCAGTTCCAGGCGGCCCTCGCCGACGGCGGCTTCGACGTCTACCACATGCAGTTCGTGCTGCACCTGTCCGGACACGTGGACCCGGCGCGCATGCGCGCGGCCGGCCAGGCCCTGCTGGAGCGGTACCCGAACCTGCGCTCCGCGTTCGTCACCACGGCCGGCGGCGAACCGGTGCAGGTCGTGGCGGAGCACGTCACCCTGCCCTGGCGGCACCTCGACCTGAGCGGCCTGACCGAGACCGAGCAGAACGCGGCGCTCGACCGGGCCCTCGCCGACGACCGCGCCGACCAGCTCGACCCCGCCCGGCCCCCGCTGCTGCGCATGGCCGTGCTCACCTGCGGGCCGCAGCGGACCAAGCTCATCCTCACGGCCCACCACACCCTGTTCGACGGCTGGTCCTCGCCCCTGGTGATCACGGACCTGATCCGGCTGTACGCCGGGACCGGCGACCTCCGTCCGGTCCGCTCCTACGGCGAGTACCTGGCCTGGCTGTCCCGGCAGGACCGCGAGGCCTCGGCCGCCCGCTGGAAGGCCGAGCTGGAGGGATTCGACGAGCCGACCCGGGTCGCCGCTGACCTCCCGGTCGAGGGGGAGGCGTCCTCCCTCGGCCGGGTCGAGGTGCCGCTGTCGATCGACAAGGGCCGCGAACTCGCCAAGCGCGCCGCCGAACTCGGCGTCACGCTGAACACCCTGCTGCAGGGCGCGTGGGCGATCCTTCTCTCGAAACTGACCGGGCAGCACGACGTGGTGTTCGGGGCCGCCGTCAACGGCCGCCCGGCGGACCTGGCCGGTTCGGACGAGATGGTCGGCCTGTTCATCAACAGCCTGCCGACCAGGGCGCTGTGCCGGCCGGAGCTGAGCATCGGCGATGTCGTCACCGACCTCCAGAACCGGCAGGTCACCCTGCTCGACCACCACTACTACGGGCTGGCCGACATCCAGCGCGCCACCGGACTGCCCGCCCTGTTCGACACGATCGTGGTGTTCGAGAACTACCCGGTCGACCGTGAGGGCATCGTCGACGCCAACATCTCGGCCGGCTTCACGATCGACGCCATCCGCCCGTTCGCGGGCTCGCACTACCCGTTGACCCTCAACTCCTCCGACCCCTACCTGCGGCTCTCCCTGGACTACCAGACCGACATCTTCGACCGCGACGCGGCCGAGACCATCGCCACCCGTCTCGTACGGGTCCTGGACCAGGTGCTTGAGGACCCGGAGGCACCCGTCGGCGCCGTGGAGGTGCTGGCGCCGCAGGAGCGGGAGTGGCTGGTACGGCGGATCAACGACACCGCGCACCCGGTGGCGGAGGGCACCCTGCCGGACGCCTTCGAGGAGCAGGCGGCGCGGACGCCGGACGCCCCCGCGCTGATCGGCGAGCACGAGACCCTCACCTACGGGGAGTTCAACCGGCGGGCCAACCGGCTGGCGCACTGGCTGGTGGAGCGGGGTGCAGGCCCCGAGGCGCTGGTCGCGGTGCGGATCCCGCGGTCGGTGGAGCTGATGGTGGCGATCTACGGCGTGGTCAAGGCCGGTGCGGCGTACGTGCCGATCGATCCGGACCTGCCCGAGGACCGGGTGCGCCGGGTCCTGGACAGCGCCGGACCGCTGCTGGTCCTCGACGGAAACCTCCCGGACACGGCCGCGTACCCGGAGACCGACCCCGAGCGGGTGCTCTCGCCGGACAACGCCGCCTACGCCATCTTCACCTCCGGCTCCACCGGGGCACCCAAGGGCGTCCCGGTGGCGCACCGGGCGATCATGAACCGGCTCGCGTGGGGCCTGGACCGCTTCGACGTGGGCGCCGCGGACCGGGTGCTGCTGAGCACGACGGCGAGCTTCGACGTGTCGGTGCCGGAGCTGTTCGCGCCGCTGCAGGTGGGGGCCGCGGTGGTGATCGCGCGTCCGGACGGGCGGCGGGACCCCGGTTACCTGGTGGATCTGGTGCGGCGCGAGAAGGTGACGGGGGCGGACTTCGTGCCCTCGCTGCTGGAGGCGTTCGTCGCCGAACCCGCGGCCGCGCAGTGCACCAGCCTGCGCTGGATCGAGGTGGCGGGCGAGGCCTTCCCGGCCGCGCTCGCCGAACGCTTCGTGACGCTGCTGCCGCAGTGCACGGCCGACAACCTCTACGGCCCCACCGAGGCGGCCGTGGAGGTCACCGCCCACCGGTACGTGCCGGGCTCGGACCGGCTGCCGATCGGCACCCCGGTGTGGAACACCCGGGTCTACGTGCTGGACTCCGCGCTGCGCCCGGTCCCGGCCGGGGTGAGGGGCGAGCTGTACCTGGCCGGCGACCAGCTGGCCCGCGGCTACCTCGGGCAGACCGCGCTGACCGCGAACAGGTTCGTGGCCTGCCCCTTCGGTCCCCCCGGGACGCGGATGTACCGCACCGGCGACGTGGTGCGCTGGAGCCGGGACGGCCGGGTGGAGTACCTCGGCCGCTCCGACTTCCAGGTCAAGGTCCGCGGCTTCCGCATCGAACTCGGCGAGGTCGAACAGACGCTGACGGCGCATCCGGACGTCGGCGCCGCCGTCGCCGTGGTGCGCGAAGACCGCGCGGACGACCGGAGACTGGTCGCGTACGTGGTGCCGGGCGACGGCACGGCGGCCGCCGGGCTGGACGTCACGGCCGTGGCGGACCTGGCCCGGGAGCACCTGCCGGAGTACATGGTCCCCTCGGCGATCGTGCCGCTCACCGGGTTCCCCACGACCCCGAGCGGCAAGCTCGACCGCAGGGCGCTCCCCGCACCGGAGTCCACCGAAGCACCCGCCGGACGGGGACCGCGCGACCACACCGAGGAAGTCCTGTGCCGGCTGTTCGCGGAACTGCTGGGCGTGGCGGAGATCGGCATCGACGCCGACTTCTTCGACCGCGGCGGCCACTCCCTGCTGGCCACCCGGCTGGCCGGCCGCATACGCAACGAGCTGGACGTCGACGTGAAGGTCACCACGGTCTTCCGCAATCCGACCGTCGCCCAGCTGGCGTCGCGGATCCAGGACCCGGCCGCATCGCACCGCCCCCGGCTGCGCCCCCGGCTGGGCCGGACGACCGTTGAGGAGAAGCGTCGATGATCCCCTTGTCCTTCGCCCAGCGGCGGATGTGGTTCCTCCACCGCCTGGAAGGCCCGACCCCGACGTACAACATCCCGTTCGTACTGCGCCTGGACGGGGCGCTGGACACCGCGGCCCTGGCCGCGGCGGTGACGGACGTCGCGCACCGGCACGACAGCCTGCGCACCCTGGTCGCCGAGAACGAGGACGGCACACCGGAGCAGCGGATCCTGCCCCCCGAGGAGGCCCTCCCGCGGTTCCGGGTGGTCGACGCGGACGCGGACACGGTGGACGCCGCGGTGCAGGGGGCCACGCGCGAGGGCTTCGAGCTGGACAGAGAACTCCCCCTGCGCACCACCGTCTTTCGCCTCTCCCCGCAGGAGCACGTGGTGGTGTTCGTGTTCCACCACATCGCCGCGGACGGGGCGTCGATGGCGCCGTTCCTGCGGGATCTGCTGGCCGCGTACGCGGCGCGCCGGCAGGGCGGCGCGCCCCGGTGGGCGCCGCTGCCGGTCCAGTACAAGGACTACACGCTGTGGCAGCGGGAGCTGCTGGGCGACGAGGAGGACCCGGAGAGCGTCGCCGCCGAGCAACTGGCCTACTGGCGGCGCGAACTGGCCGGGGTGCCGCAGCCGGTGCAGCTGCCGCTGGACCGGCCGCGGCCGACGGTGGCCGGCCACCGCGGCGGTGACGTCGACTTCGAGCTGGACGCGGAACTGCTCCGCGGGATCGGGAAGCTGGCCGCCGAGCACGGTGCCACGGCGCCGATGCTCGCCCAGGCCGTGCTCGCGGTGCTCCTGCACCACCTCGGCGCGGGCAACGACCTGACGATCGGCAGCCCGATCGAGGGGCGCGCCGAGGAACAGCTCGAGGACCTCATCGGGTTCTTCGCCAACACCTGGGTGCTGCGCGTCGACCTGTCGGGCGACCCCTCGTTCGGCGACCTGCTGGAGCAGGTGCGGGACAGGGCCCTGGCCGCCTACGACCACCAGGACGTTCCGTTCGAGCGCCTGGTGGAACTGCTCAGCCCGCAGCGCACCACGGCGTACCAGCCGCTGTTCCAGGTGATGCTGGCCTGGCAGTTCGAGTGGTCGCAGCTCGACATACCGGGGCTGCGGGTCACCCCGGTCCCGGCGGGCACCGGCACCGCCAAGTTCGACCTGTTCCTCAACATCGTCCCGGCCCCGTCCGGCGGCGCCTACGGGCGGCTCGAGTACGCGGCGGACCTGTTCGACCGCGCCACGGCCGAGAGCCTGGTCGACCGCTACGTGCGCGTGCTGCGGCAGGTGGTCGCCGATCCCGGCACGCGGCTCGGTGCCGTCGACGTGCTCACCGGCGCCGAACGGGACCGGCTGACGCGGCTGAACGAGACGGCGTCGCCGGTACCGGACGCCACGGTGCCGGAACTCGTCGCCGCCCAGGCGGCGCGGACACCGGACGCGACCGCGGTGGTCTGTGGCGGGACCGCGCTGACCTACGCGGAGCTGGAGGCCCGCGCGAGCCGGCTGGCCGCGGTGCTGCGGGACCGCGGGGTCGGGCCGGAGACCCCCGTCGCCGTGGCACTGCCGCGATCGGCGGACCTGGTGGTCGCGCTGCTGGGCGTCCTCAAGGCCGGCGGCGCCTACGTGCCGGTCGACCCCGGCTACCCGTCCGCACGCATCGGCCTGCTGCTCGGCACCGCCGATCCCGTGCTGGTGGTGACCGACCGCACGGCGGCGGCGACCGTGGCCGGGTGCCGGCAACCGGTGCTCCACCTCGACGACCTGGACCTCGACGGGCCCGCTCCCCACCTCGCGCCGACCCGTACCGGGCCGGACGGCCTGGCCTACGTGATGTTCACGTCCGGATCGACCGGCACGCCCAAGGGCGTCGCCGTCTCCCACGCCGCCGTGGTGAACGGGGTGTGCGACCTGCGCCGGATCGCACGGGTCGGGACGGGGTCCCGGATGCTCGCCGGGACCTCGGTGAACTTCGACGTCTCCGTGTTCGAGATCTTCACCGCGCTCACCACCGGTGCGAGCGTGGAGATCGTCCGCGACGTACTCGAACTCGCCGAACGCGGCAGCTGGTCGGGCACCACCGTCAGCGCCGTGCCCGCGGTGTTCGCCGCGCTGCTGGACCAGATCGGCACCGGCGCCCCCGACGCCCTCGAACTCGACGTGGAAACCGTCCTCCTCGCGGGCGAGGCGCTCCCGGCCGACCTGGTCCGCCGGGTGCGGGACACCCTGCCCGGCGTCCGTGTCGTCAACGCCTACGGGCAGACGGAGAGCTTCTACGCCGCCACGTTCACGGTGCCGCCCCAGTGGGCCGGGACCGGCGCGGCACCGGTCGGACGGCCGCTGGCCAACATGCGTGCCTACGTCCTGGGGCCGGAGCTGGCTCCCGTCCCGCCCGGCGTGACCGGCGAACTGTACGTCGGCGGCCTGGTGGCCCGCGGCTACCACCGAAGCGGCGGCGCGACCGCGGAGAGGTTCGTCGCCTGCCCCTTCGGCCCCGCGGGCGCCCGCATGTACCGCACCGGTGACCTGGCCCGGTGGGACGACGACGGCCGGCTGACCTACGAGGGACGAGCCGACACCCAGGTCAAGGTGAACGGCATCCGGGTCGAGCCGACCGAGATCGAGACCGTGCTGGCCCGGCATGCCGCGGTCGGCCGGGCGGCGGTCGCGGTCCGCGAGGACCACGGCGGCAACGCGCGGCTCGTCGGCTACGTGGCGCCGGCGGGCACCGCGGACGGCGAGGCCGGTTCCGGCGCCGGAGTGCCGGTGGCGGACCTGCGGCGGTTCGCGGCCGAGCGGCTGCCCGACTACATGGTGCCCGCCCAGCTGGTGGTGCTCGACCGTCTGCCGCTGACCGCCAGCGGGAAGCTGGACCGGGCCGCGCTGCCCGCGCCGGAGTTCGCCGGTGCCGAGTACCGGGCACCGCGTACCGCGACGGAGCGGGCGCTGGCCGAGGTGTACGCCGACGTCCTGGGCGCCGGGCAGGTGGGCGTCGACGACGACTTCTTCACCAGTGGCGGGGACAGCATCCGGTCCATCCAGGTGGTCGCCCGTGCCAAGGCGCGCGGTGTGGTGGTCAGTACGCGGGAGGTCTTCGAGCACCGTACGGTCGCCCGGCTCGCGGAACTCGTCGAGGGCCGGGAGGCGGAGGAGCAGGTGGTCCTGGCCGAGCTGCCGGGCGGCGGCGTGGGCTGGGCGCCGCTGCCGCCGACGGCGGCGCACGTGCTCGCCCTCGGGGGCGGCATCGGCCGGTTCTGCATGTCCGCGATGCTGACCCTGCCCCAGGGCGCCGACCGTGCGGGGCTGGTCGCCACCCTGCAGGCGGTCGTCGACCGGCACGACGTGCTGCGGTCCCGGCTCGACCGGGCGGGCCCGGGCCTGCGCATGGAGCCGGCCGGCACTGTCGACGCCGGCGCGCTGCTGCGCGAAGTGCCCTACGACGGTGCCGACGTGCAGGCGGAGCTGGACGCGGCCGCGGACCGGCTGGACCCGGACGCGGGCGTGATGGCGCAGTTCGTGTGGTTCACCGCGGACACGGGCGCGGGCCGGTTGCTGATCGTGCTGCACCATCTGGTCGTCGACGGGGTGTCGTGGCGGATCCTGGTACCGGACCTGGTGTCGGCCTGGCAGAGCCGGGACGGCCGCACCCCCGCGCCGGCCGCCACGGGGACGTCGTTGCGCCGGTGGGCGCACGCCCTGGCCGACGAGGCCGCCGGCCCCGAGCGGGTGGCCGAACTGCCCGTGTGGCAGGAGATCCTGCACACCGACGAACCGGTGCTGGGCGCACGGGAGGTGGACCCGGCGCGCGATGTCGCGGCCACCGTGGACACCGTGCGCGTGCGGGTGCCCGCGGACGTCACCGGGGTCCTGCTGGACACGGTGCCCGCGGTGTTCCGCGGCGGCGTCGACGACGGGCTCCTCGCCGGCCTCGCCCTGGCCCTGGCGCGCTGGCGCCGCACACGCGGTGAGTCCGCCTCCCCGACGCTGGTCCGGCTGGAAGGACACGGCCGCGAGGAGCACCTGGTGCCTGGCGCCGACCTGTCGGGCACGGTCGGATGGTTCACCGCCATGTTCCCGGTGCGGCTCGACGTCACGGGCATCGACCTGGCGGAGGCGTTCGCCGGCGGCCCGGCCGCCGGACAAGCGCTCAAGGCCGTCAAGGAGCAGCTGCGGGCGGTGCCGGACAACGGCATGGGCTACGGCCTGCTGCGCCACCTCAACCCCGAGACCGGTGCCGTGCTGGCGACGGAACGCCGGCCGCGCATCGGGTTCAACTACCTCGGCCGGGCCTCCGGCGCGGACATCCCCGAGGAACTGCGCGGCCTGGGCTGGGCGCCGGACACCACGCACCCCGACCTGATCGCCGCGCCGGACGCGGACATGCCCGTGCTGTCCGCGCTGGAGATCAACACGGTGGCCGCCGGCACGCCCGGCGGCGAGGAGCTGACCGCGTACTTCGGCTTCCCCACCGGGGTGCTCTCGCGCCAGGAGGTGACCGAGCTGGCCGGGCTGTGGGTCCAGGCACTGACCGCCCTGGCCCGGCACGCCACCGCCCCGGACGCCGGCGGGCTGACCCCGAGCGACGCACCCCTGGTCCGGGTGCGCCAGACGGAGATCGACACCTGGGAGGCCCGGCTCGGCCCGCTGGCCGAGGTGTGGCCGGTGACCCCGGTGCAGTCAGGGCTGCTGTTCCACTCCATGCTGGCCGCCGAGGAGACCTTCGACGTCTACCACATGCAGCTGGTGTTCCACCTCTCCGGCGAGGTCGACCCGGAGCGGATGCGCCGCGCCGGGCAGGCCCTGCTGGAGCGCCACGACAACCTCCGCGCCGCGTTCGTCGACCGGGCCGACGGCGACGTGGTGCAGGTGGTGCCGCGGACGGTCACCCTGCCCTGGCAGCACCTCGACCTGACCGCGGCCGGAGCGCAGGAGCGGACCGAGGCATTCGAGCAGTTCCTCGTCCGGGACCGGGCCGCCCACTTCGAGCTGGGCGTCCCCCCGCTGATCCGGCTGGCCCTGGTCACCCTCGGACCCGGCCGGTCCGAACTCGTGCTCACCGGCCACCACGTCCTGTACGACGGCTGGTCCACACCACTGCTCATGCGGGACCTGATGCTGCTCTACGCGTCCGACGGCGACCCCGCCGGCCTGCCCGCCACGCGAGGCTTCGGCGACTTCCTGGCCTGGCTCGTCCGGCAGGACGAGGAGGAGTCGGCGCGGGTGTGGGCGGCCGAGCTCGCCGGCGT
This sequence comes from Streptomyces sp. NPDC003456, assembly GCF_042878735.1. Taxonomy (NCBI): domain Bacteria; kingdom Bacillati; phylum Actinomycetota; class Actinomycetes; order Kitasatosporales; family Streptomycetaceae; genus Streptomyces; species Streptomyces sp. NPDC003456. The sequence goes on along the minus strand of NZ_JBIAOK010000001.1, from coordinate 40,837 downwards.
GGAGGAGCCCACGCTGCTCGCGCCGCGCGCAGCCGCGCAGCACGGCGGCGCGGGGGTCGGGGACGTCGAGGTGGCGTTCGAGGACATGCCCGGCCTGTCCCGCCGGGCCGCACAGCTCGGCGTCACGGTCAACACCCTCGTGCAGGGCGCCTGGGCCGTGCTGCTCGCCCACCTCACCGGGCGGTCCGACATCGTGTTCGGCGCCACCGTGGCCGGTCGCCCGGCCGCCTTCATGGACGCCGGCGACATGGTCGGGATGTTCATCAACACCATCCCCGTCCGCGTGCGCTGCGAGCGGCAGGACACCTTCGCCGCCCTGCTCACCGCGTTGCAGGACCGGCAGGGCGCGCTGCTGGACCACCACCACCACAGCCTCGCGGAGATCCAGCAGGCCACCGGGCTGAGCACGCTGTTCGACACCCTGGTGCTGTTCGAGTCGTTCCCGGTCGACCGGGACGCCCTCGACCGGGCCAACACCACGGCGGGTGTCGCCATCACCGGGCTGCAGCCGTTCGCCGGCTCGCACTACCCGATCACGCTGACCGCCGCGTCCGAACCGCACCTGCAGATGGCCCTGCAGTACCACCGGGACCGGCTGGACCGGGACGACGCCACCGAGATCGTCGACCGGTTCGTGCGCGTCCTGAGGCAGGTCGTCGCCGACCCGGACGTGCGCGTCGGAGACCTCGACGTGCTCGGCGCCGACGAGCGGGAGTGGCTGCTGCGCACGGCGAACGACACGGCCGAACCCACGCTGGAGCAGGGCCTGGTGGCGGCCGTGGAGAGGCAGGCGCAGGCGACACCGCGGGCGCTCGCCGTCATCGGCGAGGAGCGCTCGCTGACCTACCGGGAACTGGACACCGAGGCCAACCGGCTGGCGCACTGGCTGATCGAGCGCGGCGTGCGGCCGGAGTCACTCGTCGCCGTCCGCCTGCCCCGGTCGACGGAGCTCGTGGTGGCCCTGCTGGCGGTGCTGAAGGCCGGCGCGGCCTACGTCCCCATCGACCCCGACCACCCGCGCACCCGCATCGACCACATCCTGAAGGACTCGGCCCCGGCGCTCGTGCTCGACGCCGAAGCGCTGGCCGCGGACCGCTCCGCCTGCCCCGACTCGCCGCCGGCCCCGGCCGTCTCACCCGCCGGCACCGCGTACGTCATCTACACGTCGGGGTCGACCGGCGCCCCGAAGGGCGTCGCGGTTCCGCGCGGCGCGCTGGCGAACTTCCTGGCCACGATGCGGCGGCGGTTCTCGCTGACGCCCGGCGACCGGTTGTTCGCCGTGACGACGGTGGCGTTCGACATCGCCGGACTGGAGCTGTACCTCCCGCTGATCTCCGGGGCGGCCGTGGTGCTCGCGGGGAAGGAGACCGTGTCCCGCCCGTCGGCCGCCGTGGCGGCGATGCGCCGCCACGGCGTCACCCTGGTGCAGGCCACCCCCGCCTTCTGGCAGATGCTGCTCATGGACGACCCGGACGCCGCGCGGGGCCTGCGGATCCTGGTCGGCGGCGAGGCCCTGCCCGCGCCCCTGGCCGAGGCTCTCGCCGCGCAGGCGGCCGAGGTGGCCAACATGTACGGCCCGACCGAGACCACGATCTGGTCCACGACGGCCCCCGTCGGGCCGGGAGGCGGCGTCCCGCCGATCGGCGAACCGATCGGGAACACCCGGGTGTACGTGCTCGACTCCCGCCTGCGCCCGGTCCCGCGCGGGGTGGACGGTGAGCTGTACATCGCCGGTGCCGGCCTGGCCCGCGGATACCAGGGCCGGCCTGACCTGACCTGCGGACGGTTCGTCGCCTGCCCCTTCGGCGAGCCCGGCACGCGGATGTACCGCACCGGGGATCTGGTGCGATGGGGACGCAACGGCCGGCTGGAGTACGTCGGGCGCACCGACTTCCAGGTCAAGATCCGCGGCTTCCGGATCGAACTCGGCGAGATCGAGCACGTACTGGCCGCACACCCCGGCGTGGCGCAGGCCGCGGTCGTGGTGCGCGAGGACCGGCAGGACGACAAGCGCCTGGTCGGCTACGTGGTGCCGCAGCCGCCTGCCGCGGCGGCCGACGCGGGCGCCCAGGTGGAGGAGTGGCGCGCGGTCTACGACGACAGCTACACGGCCTCCGCCGATCGGGCGCTGGGCGAGGACTTCCAGCTGTGGCGGTCCGCCTACGACGGTGAGCCGATTCCGCGCGAGCAGATGCTGGAGTGGCGGGACGCGGCCGTGGCGCAGGTGCTCCGGTACGAGCCGCGACGGGTCCTGGAGATCGGTGTGGGTTCCGGTCTGCTCCTCGCCGGGATCGCCGGCGAGGTCGAGGAGTACTGGGGCACCGACCTCTCCTCCACGGTCGTGGAGCGCGTCCGGGCCCAGGCCGCGCAGGCCGGCCACGGCGGGCGGGTGCGGCTGAGCGCCCAGCCGGCCGACGACGTCACCGGGCTGCCCCGGGGCGGGTTCGACACCGTGGTGCTCAACTCGGTCGCGCAGTACTTCCCCGGCGTGGAGTACCTGGACCGGGTGCTGCGCCAGGCGATGGAACTGCTCGCACCGGGCGGCCGGATCATCGTCGGCGACGTCCGCAACGCCACGACACTGCGGGTGCTGCTGACCGCGGTGCAGCGGGCCGCGCACCCGCACGCGTCGCACGAGGAGCTGCGGACGCTGGTGGAGAAGGCGCTGCTGGCCGAGCGGGAGCTGGCGGTCGCCCCCGAGTGGTTCACCGACTGGGCGCGTGAACACGCCGACGGCGTCGACATCCGGCTGAAGCCGGGGCGGGCGCACAACGAGCTGACCCGGCACCGCTACGAGGTCGTGCTGCACAAGCAGCCGGCCGGCCTCCTCGACCTGGCCGGCCTGCCCGCGGCCGAGTGGGGCCGGGAGGTGTCCGACCTCGCCGGACTGGGCCGCCACGTCGACCGGGCGGGCGACCGCCCGGTGCGGGTGACCGGGATCCCCAGCACGCGGCTGGACGCCGAGGTCACCGCGGCGGCCCTGGCCGGAATGCCGGGCACGGCCGCCCGCTCCGCCGCGCCGCTCGATCCGGAGGAACTCGCCGCATGGGCGCGGCGCCGGGGCCGGTACCCGGTCCTCACCCCGTCGGGCGCGGACGTGCGCTGCTTCGACGTGGTGCTGCTGCCCGGGCGGCGGACCGTCACCGGAGGGTTCGTGCCCAGCGGCGCGGCCGGGCGGACCCGGTCGAACCATCCGGGGCTGGCCCGCGCGATCGGCCCACTGCTCGCCGAACTGCCCCGCCATCTGCGCGAGCGCCTGCCCGAGTACATGGTCCCGGCCACGGTCGTGCCGCTCGCGGAGATCCCGCTGACGCCGAACGGGAAGCTGGACCGGCGGGCGCTGCCGGCGCCGGACCGCGCCCGGGAGTCGACCGGCCGGGCGCCGCGCACCCGGCGGGAGGAGATCCTCTGCGCACTGTTCGCGGAGGTGCTCGGCCTGGAGAAGGCCGGCATCGACGACGACTTCTTCGCGTTCGGCGGGCATTCGCTCCTGGCCACCCGGCTGATCAGCCGAGCCCGCGCCGAGCTGGGGATCGAGATACCCATCCGCAAGATCTTCGACCTGCCGACGGTGGCCGCCCTCGCGGCGTGGTCGGAGGAATCGGCCGCTCCACGACGCCCAAGCCTGCGCCAGATGTTCGGAAATGGAGTGAAGCAATGATCCCGCTGTCGTTCGCCCAACGCCGGATGTGGCTGCTGCACCAACTGGAGGAGGGCGCGGAGACCTACAACATATCGGCGGCGTTCCGGCTGACGGGCCCTGTGGACCACGCCGCCCTCGTCGCGGCGATCGGCGACGTCGTCGGCCGGCACGAGATCCTGCGCACCGCGTACGTAACGGGCGACGACGGTGAACCCTCCTCGCGGATCCTGCCGCCCGCGCAGGCGACACCGCAGGTGCCGGTGATCCAGGTGGCGCCCGAGGACGTGTCCGCCGCGATCGACGGGGCCGTCTCCCACCGCTTCGACCTGACCGCCGAACTCCCCTTCCGGGCGCACCTGCTGCGCTGCTCCCCGCAGGAGCACGTGCTGGTCCTCGTCATCCACCACATCGCCTCCGACGGCAGCTCGGGCGCACCGCTGGCACGGGACCTGGCGGCGGCCTACACCGCGCGCCTGGAGGGCCGGGCGCCGGACTGGGAACCGCTGCCCGTGCAGTACAAGGAGTACGCGCTGTGGCAGCGCGAGGTGCTCGGCGACGTGGCGGACCCGGGCAGTCTGGCCGCGGCGCAGATCGACTACTGGCGCGACGAGCTGGCCGGGGTGCCGCAGCCGCTGAACCTGCCGCTGGACCGCCCCCGGTCCGGGCAGGCCGGCTCGCGCGGCGACACGGTCCCCCTCACCGTGACACCGGAGCTGGCGGCCGGACTGCGGGCGCTGGCCCACGAGCGCGGCACGACCATGTCGATGCTCCTGCAGGCCGCGCTGGCCGTGCTGCTGCGCAAGCTCGGCGGCGGGGACGACGTGACGATCGGCTCGCCCATCGCCGGCCGGACCGACGAGGCCCTGGCCGACCTCATCGGATGCTTCGTCAACACGCAGGTACTGCGCGTGGACCTGGCGGGCGACCCGTCGTTCACCGATCTGCTCGCACAGGTACGCGACAAGGCGCTGGCGGCCTACGAGCACCAGGACGTGCCGTTCGACGTGGTGGTCGAGGCGATCAACCCCGACCGCTCCGCGGCGTACCAGCCGCTGTTCCAGGTGATGTTCGCCTGGCAGAACTTCGCCGGCAAGGACCTGGAACTTCCCGGGCTGACCGTCGAGTTCGAGCAGGCGATCACCTCGACCGCCATGTCCGACCTGTTCTTCTTCCTGGCCGAGGACGCCTCGGGGGCACTGCGCGGCGACCTCCAGTACGCCACCCGGCTGTTCGACCGTGCTTCGGCCGAGGCGATCGCCCGCCGGTTCGTCCGGGTCCTGGAACAGCTGGTGGTGGACCCGCGGGTGCGGGTGGGTGCGGTCGAGGTGCTGGGGGAGGGGGAGCGGGACCGGCTGGTGCGGGAGGTCAACGACACCGCGGTGGAGGTGGCGGAGGAGACGCTGCCGGGTGCGTTCGAGGCGCAGGTGGCGCGTGATCCGGATCGGGTGGCGCTGGTCGGCGAGGACGAGAGCCTGTCGTACGCGGAGCTGAACCGGCGGGCGAACCGGCTGGCGCACTGGCTGGTGGAGCGGGGCGCGGGTCCCGAGCGGCTGGTGGCGGTGCGGATCGCCCGGTCGGTGGAACTGCTGGTGGCGTTGTACGCGGTGGTGAAGTCGGGTGCGGCGTACGTGCCGGTGGATCCGGGGCTGCCGGCGGAGCGGGTGCGGCATGTGCTCGACCGGGCGCAGCCGTTGCTGGTGCTCGAGGGGGAGCTCCCGGATGTGTCGGGGTATCCGGAGACGGATCCGGTGCGGGGGTTGTCGCCGGATCACGCGGCGTACGTGATCTTCACGTCGGGCTCGACGGGCGGGCCGAAGGGTGTGCAGGTGTCGCACCGTTCGATCATGAACCGGTTGAAGTGGGGGCTGTCCTACTTCGGGGTGGATGCCTCGGACCGGGTGCTGCTGAGTACGACGGCGAGTTTCGACGTGTCGGTGCCGGAGCTGTTCGCGCCCTTGCAGGTGGGCGCGGCCGTGGTGATCGCGCGTGCCGAAGGGCGGCGGGATCCGGCGTATCTGGCGGAGCTGATCCGGCGGGAGGGGGTGACGGGAGCGGATTTCGTGCCGTCCCTGCTGGAGGCGTTCCTGGCGGAGCCGGGTGCGAAGGGGTGCTCCAGTCTGCGCTGGATCGAGGTGGCGGGCGAGGCGTTCGCGCCGGCGTTGGCCGACCGGGCCGTCGAGGTGCTGCCGGACTGTGCGGTGTTCAACCTGTACGGGCCGACGGAGGCGTCGGTGGAGGTGACGGCGTGGCGTCATGTGCCGGGTCTGGACCGGGTGCCGATCGGTGCGCCGGTGTGGAACACGCAGCTGTACGTGCTGGACGCGGGCCTGTCTCCGGTGCCGGTGGGGGTGGCGGGCGAGCTGTACCTGGCGGGTGCGGGGCTGGCACGGGGATACGTGGGGCAGAGCGGACTGACGGCGGGGCGCTTCGTGGCGTGCCCGTTCGGTGGGCCGGGTGCGCGGATGTACCGCACCGGGGACCTGGTGCGGTGGGACGCCGACGGGCAGGTCGAGTACATCGGCCGGACCGATTTCCAGGTCAAGGTCCGCGGGTTCCGGATCGAGCTCGGCGAGGTCGAGCAGGCGTTGCGGGCGCATCCGGACATCGGCGCCGCCGTCGCCGTGGTGCGCGAGGACCAGGACGGCGACAAGCGCCTGGTGGGCTATGTGGTGCCTGAGCCCGGCGCCGTGGAGGGCGACGGCGGTGTCCGGCCGGGGCAGGGGTGCCAGGTCTACGACGCCGAGTCGGCCGGCCCGCTGCTCGCCGCGCTCTCCGAGCACCTGCGCGCCCGTCTGCCGGAGTACATGGTGCCCTCCCCGCTGATCCCGGTCTCGGAGATCCCGCTGACCCCGAGCGGCAAGCTGGACCGGCGAGCCCTGCCGTCGGAGCACGCGCACGCCGTGGTCCGCCGGGAGCCGCGCACCGCCCACGAGGAGAAGCTGTGCTCCTTCTTCTCCGAGCTGCTCGGCGTGGAGAAGGTCGGCATCGACGACGACTTCTTCGCCCTCGGCGGGCACTCGCTGCTGGCCACCCGGCTCAGCGCCCGCATCCGCAAGCAGTTCGACGTCTCGCTGCCCCTCAGCACGATCATCAAGTACCGCACGGTCGCCGAACTGGCCGTGGTGCTGCTCACCGGTGGCGCCCACGACGAACACGCCGACCCGTTCGCGGTCGTCATGTCGCTCAACAGCGATCCGGGCACGGGGAAGGCGCCTGTGTGGTTCTTCCACGGAGGGGGCGGCGTGGGCTGGGGCTACTTCAGCTTCGTGCTGCACCTCGAGGGCCGGCAGGGCTACGCCCTGCAGTCCCGGGGCTTCGACGGCACGGACGTGCTGCCGGGGTCCGTGGAGGAGATGGTCGAGGACTACCTCGCCCAGATGCTCGCAATCCAGCCGGACGGCCCCTTCCACCTGATCGGCTGGTCCTACGGCGGTACCGTCGCCCACGCCGTCGCCGCCGAGCTCCAACGACGTGGGCACCAGGTCGCCTTCCTGGCCATCCTCGACTCCCTGCCCGCGCAGGAAGGGTTCGCGCAACTGGCCGGCCGGGCCGTCGCGGAGTACCGGGAGGACCTGGAGGGCTACTTCGGCCAGTTCGTGAAGACCGACAACAAGGCGCAGTTCCTGGACACCATGGCGAAGGTGCTGGCCAACAACCAGTCCGCCATGGCGAAGTACCACTCGCCGGTCTACAGCGGCGATGTGCTGTTCTTCAACGCGGCGCTGAAGGACGAGGGGTCGTGGGCGCACCTGTGGCGGCCCTACGTCCTCGGCTCCATCGAGGAGCACGACGTGCAGGCCACGCACGGCGATCTCCACATGCCCGCCCCCGTGGCCGAGATCTTCGAGGTCATCAACCGCAAACTGGCGGACTGACGGATTGGGGTCGGTTGTGATGGAACCCAGCACTTCGCAGGAGCACGGGGACCGGGCCACGCTGCTGTGCGTGCCGTTCGCGGGCGCGGGCCCCTCCTTCTTCCATCCGTGGCAGAAGGAGGCCGCGGGCCGGTGGCGCGTGACCTCGGTCGAACTGCCCGGCAGGGAGCGCCGCATCCTGGAGGCGCCGTACCGCAACGTCGCCGAAGCGGCCCGGACCGAGATCGACCGGATCGCCGCGGACCTCGGCGACGGCGCGCGGACCGTGCTGTTCGGGCACAGCCTGGGCGCGGTGCTCGCCTACGAGCTGACGCATCTGCTGAGCGCACGCGGGGTCCACGTCGAACGGCTCGTCGTCAGCGGTTCGCCGGGCCCGTGGACCCAGCGCGAGAGGCGGGCGGCGGGCCTGCCGGACGAGGAGTTCCTCGCCCGGGTCGAGGAGTTCGCGGGCTTCAGGCACGAGGCCCTCGATCACCCCGAGATGCGTGAGCTGATCCTCCCCACGCTGCAGGCCGACTGCGAGATGCACGAGAACTACGTCCCCAGCACCGACGCGAGGGTGTCGGTGCCGATCTGCTCGCTGCGGGGCGACCGCGACGGCCTGGTCAGCGCGGAGGAGGCCCGGCAGTGGCAGGACGCGACCACGGGTGCCTTCAGCTACACGGAATTCCCGGGCGACCACATGTACCTGGTCGACCTCGGCCGGGAGGTGCTGGACGTGATCGAGGCGCAGTCCGCCCGGGCGGAGGCGCTCGAGCACCACGTCAGCGGTGTGGCGGGTGCGTGACAGTCCGGAGAGGACAGTGGGAGCCATGAGAAGTCCAGCTATCGCGGTCTCGGGGCTGCGCAAGGCTTACGGCGACAAGGTCGTGCTCGACGGCATCGACCTCGATGTCGCCGCAGGATCGATCTTCTCCCTGCTCGGCCCGAACGGTGCGGGCAAGACGACGACCGTCAACGTCCTGACGACGCTGCTGAAGGCCGACGCCGGCACGGTGCGGATCGCCGGGCACGACGCGGCGACCGCGACCAGGCAGGTGCGTGCGGCCATCGGTGTGACGGGCCAGTTCGCCGCGGTGGACGACCTCCTCTCGGGCCGGGAGAACCTGCAGTTGATGGCGGACCTGAAGCGGGTGTCCTCCGGCGGGCAGGTGGTGGCGCGGCTGCTCGAGCGGTTCGACCTGGTGGAGGCGGCGGACAAGCCGGCCGGGACCTACTCCGGCGGTATGCGCCGCAAGCTCGACCTGGCGATGACGCTGGTCGGCAACCCGCAGATCATCTTCCTCGACGAGCCGACGACGGGCCTGGACCCGCGCAGCCGCCGCACGATGTGGGGGATCGTCCGCGAGCTGGTCGCCGAGGGCACCACCATCTTCCTCACCACCCAGTACCTCGAGGAGGCCGACCAGCTCGCCGACCGGATCGCGGTGCTGAACCAGGGCCGCCTGGTCGCCCAGGGCACCCCCGAGGAGCTCAAGCGCCGGATCCCGGGCACCCACATCCGTTTCCGGTTCGCCGGCCCGGGCGAACTCGACGCGGCGGCGCGGGTGCTGACGGAGGCCACGCGGGACGACGAGGAGCTGACCCTGCGGGTGCCGTCCGAGGGCGACACCAGGTCGCTGCGGGCCCTGCTGGACCGGCTCGACGCGCACGCGGTCGACGCCCAGGAGTTCTCGGTGCACCGGCCGGACCTCGACGACGTCTTCCTCACCCTGACCGACAGCACGAGCAAGGAGGGGATCGCACAGTGAGCCGCGCCTCGTCGCCGCTGGCCGATTCGTCGATCATGCTGCGCCGCAACCTGAAGCACGCCGTGCGCAACCCCGTCGCGGTGTTCAACGGTGTCCTCTTCCCCATCGTCATCATGCTCATGTTCGTCAAGGTCTTCGGCGGCGCCTTCAGCGTCGGCGACGACTACGTCGACTACGCGACTCCCGGGCTGCTGGTGATGGCCGTCAGCTACGGTCTCGGCGCCACCGCGACGGCCGTGAACTCCGACATGACCAAGGGCATCATCAACCGGTTCAAGGTCATGGACGTCTCCCGGGGGTCCGTGCTGACCGGGCACGTGGTCGTGACCACGCTGCGCTGCCTGGTGGCCTGCGCCGCGATCGTCGGGGTGGCCTTCGCGATGGGGTTCGACCCCTCCGCGAGCGCCCTCGACTGGCTCGGCGTGATCGGTGTCGTGCTGCTGCTGAGCTTCGCGGCCGGCTGGCTCACCGTCGCTCTCGGACTGGCGGCGAAGACCGCGGAGTCCGCGGGCCTCGCGTCCGTGCCGCTGATCATGCTGCCGTTCCTGAGCAGCGCCTTCGTGCCCGCCGACACGATGGGCGTCGGGGTGCGGCAGTTCGCGGAGTACCAGCCCTTCACCCCGATCATCGAGACGCTGCGCGGTCTGCTGGTGGGCACCCCGTCGAGCGGCGACGCGATCGCGGCCGTCGCCTGGTGCGTCGGGTTCACCGTCCTCGGCTACGTCTGGGCGGTCTCCACGTTCAAGAAACGGGCCTGACCCCGACCCTCCCGGCCGGTCCCCTCTCCGGCCGGTCGCCCTCCCCTCCCGAGCCGCCTCGGCGCGTCCCACGCCGCCGGGGCGGCATCGTGCTGTCCGGGGCCGCATGCTCGTAGTGCCGATGGCGTCACCATGACGCATGCATGGCGTCATTTCGAGCCAATGGGTGCCATAGTGGCTCGCAGTGGTGTGGGGCGTGTGCCATGGTGGGGTCCCCCCACGAAAGGACGACCGATGAGCCGATCGGTTCCCCTTCCGCACGGTCTGCCCATGGAGCGGGACGCCGGCCCCTTCGGCCCGCCCCGCCTCCTCACCCGGATCCGCGACGCCCGGCCCGTCAGCCCCCTGGTCTTCCCCGACGGTCACGAGGGCTGGCTGGTCACCGGCCACGAGTCGGTCCGCCGGGTCATGGCCGACACACGGTTCAGCTCCCGCCAGGACATCGGCGTCCTGCACGTGCCGTACGAGGTCCCCGGCATGCCCGCCGCCACCGAGCCGTCCCCGCAGGTACCGGGCCTGTTCATCAGCATGGACCCGCCGGACCACACCCGGCTGCGGCGCAGGCTCACCGGCACCTTCACCGTCAGGCGCATGAAGCTGCTCGAGGAGCACATCGTCGGCATCGCCGAGCGGCAACTGGACGCGATGGAGCGGCTGACCCCGCCGGTCGACCTGGTCGCGGAGTTCGCGCTGCCGGTGCCCTCGCTGGTGATCTGCGAACTGCTCGGTGTCCCCTACGCGGACCGGGAGACCTTCCAGACCCACTCCGCCACGTTCCTGGAGAAGGACGTGGGGCTGGAGGAGAAGACAGCCGCCTACACCGGCCTGACCACCTACCTGTCCGAACTGGTCACGCGCAAGCGCGCCACCCCCGGCGAGGACGTACTGTCCGACCTGGCCCGCCAGGACGACCTCACCGTCGAGGAACTGACCGGCATCGCCTTCCTGCTGCTGCTCGCCGGCCACGAGACCACCGCCAACATGCTGGGCCTCGGCACGTTCGCGCTCCTGGAGCACCCCGAGCGGCTGGCCGAACTGCGCGCCGACCCGGAGCTGCTGCCCGATGCCGTCGAGGAACTCCTGCGCTACCTGTCCGTCGCCGACATCTTCTACCGGTACGCCACGCAGGACATCGAGCTCGACGGCGAGACGATCCGCAAGGGGTCGACCGTCGTGCTCTCCCTGCTCGCCGCCAACCACGACCCCGGGCGCTTCGACGACCCCGACACCCTGGACATCCACCGCACGGCCCGCGGCCACCTGTCCTTCGGCCACGGCGTCCACCAGTGCCTGGGCCAGCAACTGGCCCGCGTCGAGCTGCGCGCCGGTCTCGCCGGCCTGCTGCGCCGCTTCCCGACCCTCGAACTCGCCGTCCCCGCCGACGCCGTGAGGCTCAGGACCGACATGAACATCTACGGCGTCCACGAACTGCCGGTCACCTGGACGCGGACGGCCGGCTAGGACCGCCGGCCGCGCACGCCGCCCGGGCGGGACGCCACGGCCGGGTCCCCTCCCGGGCGGTCCGGGCGAGGGCGGGCCGCTAGGACGCGGCCCGGCGGACGTCGATGTCGCCCCAGTTGGTCCGTGCACGGACCCTGACGGTGTCCTCGCTCCGCTCCGGCGCCTCGGACGCGGCGAGCGCGTTGCGTACGTGCCCGCGGTTGGAGCTGACGTCGAGCCAGGCGGCGGTGCCCTCGCGGATACCGACCTCGATGGAGCCGTTGGAGGTCTCCAGCCGGACGTCCCCGCGCGCGACGTCGCAGAGGCGGACGTGGCCGTGGGTGGTGGTGCCGGTGACCGACTCCTCGGCGCGGGCGATGTCGACGGCGCCGTGCGCGCCGTTCACCCGCAGCTCACCGGTCACGGCGCCGACGGTCGTGGTGCCGTGCGAGTTCTTCAGGACGGCGGGGCCGTCGAGGGTGCCCACGCGCACGTTGCCGGTGCTGCTGGTGATCTCGGCCGCGCCCTCGACCCGCTCCACGCTGACCGAGCCGTGCGACGAGGTCAGGTGCAGGGGGCCGGTGGTGTCGAGGCGGACATCGCCGGCCGTGGTCCTCACGCGGACCTCGCCGAGCCGGCCCTCGCCGAGCACGGTGCCCGCGGCGCCGGTCACGTCGACGTGCGAGCCCGTGGGCAGTTCCACCGAGACGTCGACGGTGCCGCTGCGGCCGAGGAGGCCGGCCTTGGGCGTCCGCACCGTCAGCGCGCCGCTCGCGTACGTGATCTCGGTCTGGTCGGCCGCCCGTACGTCCAGGTCCTTCTTCGGGTCGCGGGGCCGCACCTCGACGACGGTGTCGAGGCGCTCGCCTGCGACGAACTGCACGGAACCGGCGTACACGTGGGCGGTGACCGAGATCGCCTCGGGGGTGTCGAAGGAAGGCATGGCTGTCCCGTCGTCGTGGGTCCTCGGGGCGTCCCCGCCGGCGGGGACGCGGTGAGGGAAAGTGGTGTGGGGAGAGCGGCCGGCCGCGGCTAGCGCACCCAGCCCGTGAAGCTGTGCCCGACGCTCCGGGCCTTCTCCGGCGTGCGCGGCCGGGTGCCGGCGTCGACCGTGGCCGACACGGCCCGCACCAGCCAGGCGTTGACCGACAGGCCCTCGCGGCTCGCGGCCTCCTCGACGCGCGTCTTGAGGTGGGTGGGCAGGCGCAGGTTGATCCGCGCGGTGCCGCCTTCGTCGCCGTCGGCCGGCGCCGGGGGCGTGAACGGCTCGGTGGGCGCCGCCGCTTGCGCGGGAGCGTCGGTGGGCGCCGGTGTCACCACGAAGTCGGGGTCGAGCCCGCGCAACCGCACGTCGACCGATCCCGGGGCGAGTTCACGGGTGATCTCGTCCATCGCGGCGGAGAGCACGTTGAGCAGGGTCAGCCGGGTCACCGACTCCAGGGGGGCGGTGAGCCGCTCGGCCAGTTCACGGGCATCGTCTCCGCCGGCCTCGGCGGCCACCGCGAGTTCGCGGCGGAGGGAGTCGACATAGGGGGCGAGGTCCATCACGCCATCATGGCATCATCATGGCGGCCCCGCGCAAGCGCATGCGGCGCCTTCCCCGACGCGATGCCCGCGAAGGACTCGCCTGCTCGCGGACGAACGAGGAAGCCGCCCCGAGCTATGACAGCGTGAGGCGCTTTCCCGAGTCCGGAGAGGCGAGGCATGGCGCCCCGGTCAGGCCCGATGACGCCACATGCGTGCCATCCGTCGAGTGAACGATGCCGCCCGGGCGGCGGCTCACCCCCGCCGGGCCGGACCGAACCAGGTGGTCAGGGCCGAGCCGAGGGCGTGGGCGCCGGGCGCGGCGTCGTCGGCGGCGGCCGCCCAGGCGACGTGACCGTCGGGGCGGATGAGGACCGCGGCCGGAGCGGGGACCTCGCCGACGGCCGGGACCAGCCAGTGGTCGTCCTCGCTGCGCGCCTCGACGAGGTCGACGCGGTCGGTCCACCCCTCGGCGGCGGCCGCCACGCCGGTACCGCCGTGCAGGTCCAGCAGGACGGGTCGGGCGCCGTGCAGCAGCTCGTGCACCCGGGTGGCGCCGTCGGGCGACTTGAGGCCGGCGTCCGGCACCCGGCGGCCCTCCAGCGGATGGTCGCCGTCGGCCGGGTACCGGATGTCCAGCGCGGTGAGCATGTGCCGCAGGTACCGGTTGACATCGTCGAACACCATGAGGGAGGCGAACACCTCGCGCAGCGCGTCCGTCTGCGGGCCGGGGCGGATCAGGGCCGCCTGGGCCCGGGTGTTGTGCAGGACGCGCTCCGCGACGGGGTGGCGCTCGGTGTGGTAGGTGTCCAGCAGGCTCTCCGGGGCGTCGCCGCGCACCACCGAGGCGAGCTTCCAGCCGAGGTTGACCGCGTCCTGCACGCCCATGTTGAGGCCCTGCCCGCCGGCGGGGAAGTGGATGTGCGCCGCGTCGCCCGCGAGCAGCACCCGGCCCTTGCGGTACCGGGCGGCCTGCCGCGCGGCGTCGGTGAACCGGGAGACCCACCGGGGGCGGCGCATGCCGAAGTCGGTGCCCGCGACCCTGACCAACGACTCCCTCAACCGGTCGAACGTCACGGGTTCGCCCCGCTCCGGGGCGCGGTCGAACTCGGACGTGATCACCCGGTGCCACCCCGGCTCGAAGGCGATCGCCGAGTAGTCGCCGCCCGGGGTGCGCCGCACCCAGACGTAGTCCTCGGGCAGATCGGGGAGTTCGACGTCGCCGATCAGCGCGGTCATCGTCGCCTCGGTGCCGGGGAAGTCGATGCCCGACAGCTTGCGCACCGTGCTGCGCCCGCCGTCGCAGCCCACGAGGTAGCGGGCGCGCAGCCTGCCGGGCGCCGCCTCCCGCGTACGCAGCCCGACCGTCACGCCGGCCTCGTCCTGGTGGATCGCGCTCACCTCGCACGACCTGCGCACCCGTACGCCGAGTTCGGCGGCCCACTCCTCGAGCAGCCGCTCGATGGCGGACTGCAGGATCATCAGCGGGTAGGGGTGCCTGGACTCGGACTCGTCGAAGTCGATGAAGAGGCCGGAGAAGTGGCCCACCGGCTGCGGTTCGCCCTCCGCCAGGAAGCGGTCGAGGATGCCGCGCTGGTCCAGCACCTCCAGGGTGCGGCTGTGGATCCCACCGGCGCGCGACTCGTCCGACCGCTGCGCCAGCCGCTCGACCACCACCACGTCGGCGCCCGCCAGCCGCAGCTCGCAGGCGAGCATCAAGCCCGTCGGCCCGGCGCCCGCGACCACCACATCCCCGTCCATGCCGGTGTGTCCCACGTCGTTCCCCCCTCGGTTCCCCTGCGCCTGTGACGCCGTCGAGCCACGTTCACCGACGGCGAAGCGGCCGGTCAACAAGCGCCGGCGCCCGGACGAAGCGGCCGCCGCCGCACTTGCCCCGTCCCGCCGGCGGGACGGTCCGCGAGCAGCGGATGCCCCGGGCTCAACCCCATCGCGGGGCGGGTGCCGGAGGCCACCGGCACGGGGTGAGCGGACGGGAATTCACGCGACACTCGATTCGGCCATTCCAGGAATTCGTCTCGCCGGCGGGACAACGCACAGCGCCCCCGGCGGTCGTGATGGCGGTGACGGTCCGGAGAAAGGGCCGAAAAGGACGCGAGCGGGAATTCCCGGTCGGCGGAGGAAGGAAAGAATGGCAATGGAATCGTCGCAAGCCGCGCCGTCGAGCGCACCGGCGCCGCTGGTGCAGGAAATCGCGAAGCTGTGGGCGGAACACCTCGATCAACCCGAGGTCGGCGCGGATGACGACTTCTTCGCGCTCGGCGGCAATTCGCTGACCGGCATCAAGATCATCGAACGGGTGTCACAGGACTACGGCATCCAGCTGTCCGTGCGCGACTTCTACCTGGCGCAGACGCCGGCGCGGGTCGCCGGGCTGATCGAGCAGGGGAGGGGAGGCACGTGAGGCTGACGCCGGGTCCCGAGCGCGACGTCGACCTCGACGGCATCGACCTGTTCGACCTGGACCTCTACGCGTCGGGCGATCCGCACCCGGTCTGGGACGCGATGCGGGCGAAGGCACCCCTGCACCACCAGGTCCTCCCCGACGGCCGGGAGTTCTGGTCGGTGACCCGCTACGAGGACGTCCGCCGCGTGCTCGGCGACCACCGGGAGTTCACCTCGGAGCGGGGCACCGTCCCCACCCACCTCGGGACCGACGACGTGGCAGCGGGCGTGCTGCTGACGTCCACCGACCCCCCGCGGCACACCGAGGTCCGCCGGCCGCTCGGCTCCCGGCTCACCGCGCGGGCGGTGCAGTCCTGGGAGGACGGGATCCGCCGGACCGTCGTGCGCTTCCTCCAGCCGGCGCTCGACGGCGAGACCTTCGACCTGGCCGAGAAGGCGCTGCTCCTCCCGGCGATGGTCACAGGCCCTCTCCTCGGCCTCCCGGAGCAGGACTGGGAGGAGCTCGTCCAGCTGACCGCCATGGTGACGGCCCCCTCGGACCCCCACTTCCGGGTGGGCAACGAGGCCGCGACCCTGGCCATCGCCCACCACGAGCTCGTCACCTACGTCAAGGACTGGGTCAGGACGCGGCGGGCCACCGGAGGCGAGGAGGACAGTCTGCTCCACCACCTCATGAGCGTCCGCCCCGGCGGCGCGGCGCTCAGCGACGAGGAGATCGCCCTCGACGGCTACAGCATCCTCCTCGGCGCCAACGTGACGACGCCGCACACCGTCTCCGGCACGGTCCAGGCGCTCGTCGAGCGGCCCGAGCAGTACGAGAAGGCACAGGCCGATCCGACGCTGATCCCCAACCTCGTCGAGGAAGGACTGCGCTGGACCTCGGCCGCGTGCAACTTCATGCGGTACGCGGTGGACGACGTCCGGATCGCCGGAGGCACGATCCCGGCCCGCGGGGCGGTCGTGGCGTGGATCGGGTCGGCCAACCGGGACGCCTCCCAGTTCCCCGATCCGCACACCTTCGACATCACGCGCCACGGTGCCAAGCGCCACGGCGCGTTCGGGTTCGGACCGCACTTCTGCATCGGGGCGCCGCTGGCCCGGATGACGCTGCGCGTCTTCTTCGAGGAACTGCTCCGGCGGTGCGGATCGATCGAGCTCGCCGGCGAACCGCAGCACCTGCGGTCGTACTTCATCGCCGGGATGACCCACCTGCCCGTCGTCGTCCGGAAGCGGTACACGCCATGACGTCCGGCTCCCCGCCCACCGTGTCGCCGTGGTTCGTCCGGCCGCCGGCCACCGTCCACCCCGCCCGGATCTTCTGCTTCCCCTTCTCCGGTTCCGGTGCCTCGGCCTTCAGCGCCTGGCCGGCCGCGATCGACGGCATCGAGGTCTGCCCGGTGCAGTTCCCCGGCCGCGAGAACCGCCTGGCCCATCCGCACTACGGCACCTACGAGAACCTCGCCGCCGACCTGGCCGGACACCTGGCGCCGCTGCTCGACCGGCCGTTCGCGTTCTTCGGGCACTGCGCGGGCGCGCTGCCCGCCTACGAGACCGTGCTCCGGCTCGCCGAACTGGGTCTGCCCACACCGGACTGCCTGTTCGTGTCCGGCCAGCCGGCCCCGCACGACGCCTCGCGCGACCGGATGCTCGCCATGACCGAGCCCGAACTGCGCGCCGAGGTCGAGTCGTTCCTGCGCGGCCGGGGCGTCGAGCCGCGGCCCGACATGGTCGAGCTCGGTCTCATGGTGCTGCTCCGTGACCACGCGGCAGCGGGCGCGTACCGGCGCGAGGAGCCGGTCGCGGTGGACTGCCCCGTCGTCGTCCTGCACTGGCGGGACGACCCCGACGTGCGCCTCGCCGACCTGCGGGGGTGGCGCCATTACGCGGACTCGGTCGAGTTCCGGGTGGCCGACGGAGGCCACTACGACTTCATGGACGCGCCGCCCGGGCTGCGGACGTCACTGACCCGCTGGCCGTGAGGGCGGGGCCGCCGTGGCCGAGAGCCGTACACCGAGGGAACCGGAAGGAACACGTATGAGTCGCGCAGCCACCGACATCGCCGTCGTCGGAATGTCGTGCCGCTTTCCCGGTGTGCACGACCCGGCCGGGTTCTGGCGCCTGCTGCTCGACGGGAAGTCGACCCTCGGGACGTTCCCCGGGCAGCGGGCCGCCGACGCGCGTTCCCGCCACGCGTCCCACCCGGATGCCGCCACCCTGGACGCCGGTTCGTTCTTCGACTCCGTCGACGGGTTCGACGCCGACTTCTTCGGCACACCGGCGGCGGAGGCGGCCGCCATGGACCCGGTGCAGCGGCTGGGTCTGGAACTGGCCTGGGAGGCCGTCGAGGACGCCCGCATCCCCGCGGCCTCGCTCGCCGGCCGCGAGATCGACGTCGTGGTGGGCGCCGGGTCCTCCGGGTACGAGCTGCTGCGCAGGCTGTCCGGCAGCGACAGGGACGACCACTACGCGGCGCTGGGCTCCAGCGGTGCGCTCGTCGCGAACCGGATCTCCGGCCTGTTCGACCTGCGCGGCATGAGCCTGTGCGCGGACTCGGGCCAGTCCTCCTCCCTGGTGTCGCTGGCCATGGCGTGCGAGCGGATACGCGGCGGCGCGGTCGACCTGGCGATCGCCGGCGGCGTGCACCTGATCGTCGACCCGGAGACGGGCGGCGGCCTGGCCAACCTGGGCGCCCTGTCGCCCGACGGCCGCTGCTTCACCTTCGACGCACGGGCCAGCGGGTTCGCCCGGGGCGAGGGCGGGGCGTTCGTCCTGCTGAAGCGGCTCGACCTCGCGCTCGCCGACGGCGACCACGTCCACGCGGTGGTGCGCGGCTGGGGCGTCGGCAGCGGCGGAGCGACCAGCCGGATGCCCGATCCCAGCCCGGGCGGGCAGGCGGCGGCCGTGCTGTCCGCTCTCGACCGCGCGGCTGTCGGGTTCGACACGGTCGACTACGTCGAGGCGCACGGCACCGGCACCCGGCTGGGCGATCCGGCCGAACTGTCCGGGCTGCGCGAGGTGTTCCGGCGCACCGGCCGCCGCCGCCCCCTGGCGGTCGGGTCGGTGAAGACGAACATCGGGCATCTGGAGCCGGCGGCGGGAATGGCCGGTTTCCTGAAGGCGGTGCTCTGCGTGGAGCACGGCCGGCTGGTCCCGAGCCTGAACTTCCGCTCGCCGAACCCCGCCGTCCCCCACTTCCAGGAGGACTTCGAGGTCCCGAGCGCCCCACGGCCCTGGCCGGGCGAACCCGGCAGACCGCGACGGGCGGGAGTGTCCGCGTTCGGCATGGGGGGCACCAACGCGCACGTGATCATCGAGCAGGCCCCGGAGGAAGCGGCCGGACCCCGCGCCGAGCATGCGGACATGACGTCCGCGGGCGGCTCCGGGACGGTGCCGTGGGTGCTGTCGGCCCGGTCGGAGCCCGCCCTGCGGGAGCAGGCGGCCCGGTTGCGGGACCTCGTGGCCGCCGACGCGTCGCTGTCGCCCGCCGACGTGGGGCACTCCCTGGTGTCGACACGGTCGCTGTTCGAGCACCGGGCGGTGGTCCTCGCCGAGGACCGCGCGGAGTCGCTGGCCGGTCTCGGCCTGCTCGCGGCCGGCGGCGACGCGGCGCGGACGGTCCGCGGCGTGGCCACGGGGCAGGTGGGCCCGGTCGTCTTCGTGTTCCCCGGCCAGGGCTCGCAGTGGCTCGGCATGGGCGCGCGGCTGTACGCGGAGTCGGAGGTCTTCGCCCAGGCGATCGACGCGTGCGAACGGGCCCTGGCGCCGTGGGTGGACTGGTCGCTGGCCGACGTGGTCACCGGTGCACCGGAGGCCGCCTCGCTGGACCGGGTGGACGTGGTCCAGCCGGCGCTGTTCGCGATGATGGTCTCGCTGGCGCAGGTGTGGCGGTCGCTGGGAGTGACCCCCGACGCCGTGGTGGGGCACTCGCAGGGCGAGATCGCCGCGGCCTGCGTGTCCGGGGCGCTCTCGCTCGAGGACGCGGCCCGGATCGTCGCCCTGCGCAGCCGTTCCCTGACCGGTCTGGCCGGCCTGGGCGGGATGAGCGCGGTGGCCGCGTCCCCCGGCTGGGTCCGGGACCGGCTGGAGCGGTGGTCCGGCAGGCTCTCCCTGGCCGCCGTCAACGGGCCGGAGTCGGTGGTGGTCTCCGGGGACGACGAGGCACTGGAGCAGTTCGCGGCCACGGCGGCCGAGGACGGCGTCCGGGTGCGACGGATCAAGGTGGACTACGCCTCGCACTCCCACCACGTCGAACGCATCCGGTCCCGCGTCCTGCGGGACACCGCGGGTGTCGCGCCGAGGGAATCGGCGGTGGAGTTCCACTCCACCGTCACCGGGGGGCCGCTCGACACACGCCAGCTCGACGGCGCGTACTGGTACGGCAACCTGCGCTCCATGGTGCGCTTCGGCGAGGTCGTCGAGGCCCTGATGCGCGAGCGGGGCGGCGTGTTCGTGGAGGTCAGCCCGCACCCCGTGCTCCAGGTGGCGATGGAGGAGGCCGCCGACGCGCTGGCGAGCCCGCCGCCGGTGGTGGGCACCCTCAGCAAGCACGACGGGAGCACGGGCAAGATCCTGAGCTCGCTGGCCGAACTGCACGTGCGCGGGGTGCCGGTGAACTGGCAACCGCTGTTCGCCGCGCACCGCCCGCGCCGGATCGGCCTGCCGACCTACGCGTTCCAGCGCCGGCGGTACTGGCTGACGGCTTCCGCCGGCACCGGGAACGGCAGCCCCGCCGCGCAGGCGGGCGCACCGGGCCCGGACTCCAGGGCGGCCGGGCTCGACTCGCCCTCGGCGGTCCGCACGCTCGTGTGCGCCGAGACCGCGGCGCTGCTGGGCGCGAAGGGCGCGGAACTGCCGGGGGCCGCGCTGGAGGCGAGGTCGGCCGAGACCTTCAAGGCTCTGGGCTTCGACTCCTCGATGGCGGTGGAACTGCGCAACCGGCTCAACTCGGTGGCCGGTGTGCGGCTCCCGGCCACCGTCGCGTTCACCCACCCCACTCCGCACGAGCTCGCCCTCCACCTCTTCTCCCTCCTCGCACCCGAGGCGCCCGGTGCTCCGGAACCGGCGGGGGAGACGCCTCTGGAAGGCAGCAGCGACGACGATCTCTACGCCCTGATCGACCGCGGATACGTCTAGCCACACCCGTTGTCCGAGCAAACCGTTCCGTTGAGGGAGGCCTGGTGGAGGAAGTCGACAAGCTCCGCTCCTACTTGCGACGTGCCGTCGGCGACGCGCAGGAGCTGCGCGAGCGGGTGCGCGAGCTGGAGGAGTCCGCGTACGAGCCTGTCGCCGTCGTGGGTGTGGGGTGCCGCTTCCCGGGCGGGGTGACGTCCCCCGAGGAACTGTGGTCGGTCGTGTCCGACGGTGTGGACGCGATGGGCGACTTCCCGCGCGACCGGGGATGGAACGTGGAGGCGCTGTACGACCCCGATCCCGAGGCGCACGGGAAGACGTACACGCGCACGGGCGGGTTCCTGACCGATCTGGCGGGCTTCGACGCGCCGTTCTTCGGTATCAGCCCGCGCGAGGCGCTGGCGATGGACCCGCAGCAGCGGTTGATGCTGGAGACGTCGTGGGAGGCGCTGGAACGGGCGGGCATCGACCCGGCCGGGCTGCGCGGGTCGGCGACCGGGGTGTTCACCGGGCTCTACCGCGTCGACTACGGCCCGCGGATGGGCGGCGGGGCGGCCGGCGACGTGGAGGGCTTCTCGCTCACGGGGACCTACAACAGCGTGGCCTCGGGCCGGGTGGCGTACCTGCTGGGTCTTCAGGGCCCGGCGGTGTCGACCGACACCGCGTGCTCGTCGTCGCTCGTCGCCGTGCACCAGGCCGTGCGTTCCCTGCGGTCCGGGGAGTGCACGCTGGCACTGGCCGGCGGGGTGTCGACGCTGCCGACCCCGGGCATGTTCGTGGAACTCGCCCGGCAGCGGGGTCTGTCGGCGGACGGCCGGTGCAAGGCGTTCGCGGACGCGGCGGACGGCACCGGCTTCTCCGAGGGCGCGGGCGTGCTGGTCCTGGAGCGGCTGTCGGACGCGCGGCGCAACGGGCGCCGGATCTGGGCGGTGATCCGCGGTTCGGCGATCAACCAGGACGGGGCGTCCAACGGCCTGACCGCACCCAGCGAAACCGCGCAGCAGCGGGTCATCAGGGCGGCGCTGGCCGATGCCGGGCTGTCGGCCGCCGAGGTGGACGCGGTGGAGGCGCACGGGACCGGCACCACGCTGGGCGATCCCATCGAGGCGCAGGCGCTGCTGGCCGCCTACGGGCAGGACCGGGACCCGGCCGGCCCGTTGTGGCTCGGGTCGCTGAAGTCGAACATCGGTCACACGCAGGCGGCCGCGGGTGTCGGCGGCGTCATCAAGATGGTCATGGCGATGCGTCACGGGGTGCTGCCCCGGACCCTGCACGTGGACCGGCCGTCGACGCACGTGGACTGGTCGGCGGGGGCCGTGGAACTGCTGACCGAGGCCAGGCGGTGGAGCACGCCCGGCGGCCGGCCCCGCAGGGCGGGCGTGTCGTCCTTCGGGATCAGCGGCACCAACGCGCACCTGATCCTCGAACAGGCACCCGGCACCATCGATCAGGAACCCGGCACCCCCGATCAGGCACCCGGAACCCCTGGGCAGGATCGGGTCCCGGGTCGTGACACCGCGGACCCCGCCACCGGGCTGGTGTCCGCCGGTGCCCCCGGGCCGGTGCCGTGGGTGCTGTCGGCGCGGTCGGAGCAGGCGCTGCGGACGCAGGCGCTGCGGCTGCGGGACAGCCTGGCCGCGGACGCGGACCTGCCGCTCGCGGGCGTGGGGCACTCGCTGGTGACGACGCGGTCGCTGTTCGAGCACCGCCGGGTGGTGATCGGCGCCGACCGGGAGGAACTGCTCGCCGCGCTGGCCGCCGTCGGCACGGGTCAGGAGTCCTCTCCCGCGAGCGGGCCGCCCGCCGTCGCGAAGCCGGTGGGCAGGACGGTGTTCGTCTTCCCGGGCCAGGGCGGGCAGTGGATCGCGATGGGCAGGGAACTCATGGAGTCCTCCCCGGTCTTCGCCGAGCAACTGCACGCGTGCGCCGAGGCACTTCGGCCGTGGGTCTCCTGGTCGTTGGTCGACACCGTGTGCGGAGGGCCGGAGGCGGCGGACCTGGAGGACATCGACGTCGTCCAGCCCGCCCTGTTCGCGGTCATGGTGTCGCTGGCGCGGGTGTGGCGTTCGCTGGGCGTGACCCCGGACGTGGTGATCGGCCACTCCCAGGGCGAGATCGCCGCGGCCTGCGTCGCGGGCGCCCTCACCCTGCGGGACGCGGCCAAGATCGTGGCCCTGCGCTCCCGCCTCCTCGCCACGGTCGCCGGGCAGGGCCGCATGGCGGGCGTCCTGCTGCCCGAACACCGCGTGCGGGAGCTGCTGGAGGGGCGGGAGTCCCGGATCGGGATCGCCGCGGTGAACGGACCGAACTCGACGGCGGTCTCCGGCGAGACCGACGCGGTCGAGGAACTGGTCGCGGCCTGCCGGGCCGAGGGCGCCCGCGCACGGCTGATCAAGTCCAGCGTGCCCGGCCACTCGCCGCTGATGGACCGGTTCGCGCACCGGCTCCCGGAGGAGCTGGGCCCCATCACCCCGCTGCCCTCACCGGTGGCGATCTACTCGACCGTGACCGGTGGGCTGATCGACCCGATGGAGCTCGACGCGGCCTACTGGTACCGCAACCTGCGCGAACCGGTCCGGTTCGCCGCCGCCATGGGGCGCCTGGCCGAACAGGAGCCGGGCGCCGCGGTCGTCGAGGTCGGCCCGCACCCGCTGCTCGTGATGACCGTCCAGGAGATCCTCGACACCACCCCCGGTGCCACCGGGTTCGTGGTGGGTTCGCTGCGCCGCGACGAGGGCGGCCTCGCGCGCCTGTACCGGTCGGCGGCCGAGGCCTTCGAGGCGGGCCTCGACGTGAGGTGGCAGGCGGCGTTCCCGGGCTGGGAGGGCCGGTGGGTCGAGCTGCCCACGTACCCGTTCCAGCGGCAGCGCCACTGGCTGGACACACCCGGCGAGACCACCGGCGCGAGCACCTCCGACCACCCGCTGCTCGACGCGGTGATCGAGCTGCCCGCCGACGGCGAGCGCGCCGGAGTGGTGGGCAGCGGGCGTCTGTCGCCGGAGCGCCACCCGTGGCTGGCCGATCATGTCGTCCACGGCGCCGTCCTGGTGCCGTGGGCGGTGCCGGCGGAGCTGGCGGTGTGGGCGGCGCACCGGGCCGGTTGGGACGAGGTCGGCGAACTCACCCTGGAGACACCGCTGGTGCTGTCCCGGACCGCCGCTCGCGAGATCCGCGTCGTGGTCGACGGCGAGGGTGCCGTCAGTGTGCACTCACGGGCCGAGGGCGAGACCGGGTGGACCCGCAACGCCGTCGGGGCCGTCGGGTCCGGTGCCCTGGCGGCCCCCGCGGCGGAAGACCTCACCACATGGCCTCCCCCGGGCGCGACCGGGGTGCCCTTCGAGGACGAGTACACCCGCCTGTCCGCCCTCGGGTTCGGCCACGGACCACTGCTGCGCGGTCTGAAGGAGGTGTGGCGCCGGGGTGAGACCCTCTTCGCGGAGGTGGAGCTGCCCGCACCCGACGGGGCGGACCGCGGCCGGTTCCACGTCCACCCGGCGCTGCTCCACGCCGCCCTGCTCCCGATCGGCCTCGGGCAGTTCGGCGACGACTCCGTGCGCGCGGGCGGGCTGCCGTTCCGCTGCACGGGCCTGCGCCTGAACGCCGCCCGCCCGACGGCGCTGCGCGTGGCTCTCGCCCCCGCGGAGGGGGACGCGCTGTCCGTGACGCTCGCGGACCAGGCCGGAGCCCCGGTCGGCGGCGTCGCCTCGCTGAGCCTGCGGCCCGCCGACGCCGCCCGGCTGGCCGAGCTGGGCTTCGACCACCGGGACTCGCTGTTCCGGGTGGACTGGGCCCCCCTCACGGTCGCCTCCGGCGGGGCCACAGGACGGTACGCGGTGCTGGGCGCGTCCGAGGCGTACGCCGAACCGCACGGGACGGACGTCGCCGACCTCGGCGAACTCGCCGCCCGCGGCGGGGACATACCCCCGGTCGTCATCGCCGGCATCGACCGCGCCGACAGGGACGGCGGCGACAGCGGCGGCGGCAGTGACGGTGGCGACACACCCGCCGCCGTCGAGCGCACCCTCCACCGTGTACTGCGGTGGATGCGGGACTGGCTCTCGGACGACCGGTTCTCCGCGTCACGCCTGGTCATCGTGACGCGTGGAGCCTTCCACGACGAGCACGTCCCCCACCCGGACCCCGCGGCGGCCGCGATCTGGGGATTCGTACGCGCCGCTCAGACCGAGAACCCCGGCCGCTTCACGCTCGTGGACACGGACGGCCGGCCCGCCTCCCGGGCACTCGTCCCGGCGGCGGCCGCGACCGCAGAGGCGCAGCTCAAGATCCGGGCCGGCGCCGCGACCACCCCCCGCCTGGCCCACGCCCCCGCCGGGCCCGCCGCACCGGACGTCTCCGCCCTCGGCTCCGGTTCGGTGCTGATCACCGGCGGCCCGAGCGGTCTGGGCGCGATGCTGGCCCGGCACCTCGTCGAGCGGCACGGGGTGCGCCGGCTGGTGCTGACCAGCAGGCGCGGGCCGGCGGCTCCGGAGGCGGCGGCGCTGCGGGAGGAACTGACCGGGGCCGGGGCCCATGTCGAGGTCGTGGCCTGCGACGTCACGAACCGCGACGCCGTCGCCGAACTGATCGCCGCGGTACCGTCCGAACACCCCCTGGTGGCGGTCGTGCACTGCGCGGGTGTGCTGGACGACGGCGTCGTCGAGGCGCTGACCGAGGACCGGCTGGACGCGGTCCTCGCACCGAAGGTGCGCGGTGCCTGGCACCTGCACGAGCTGACCCGGCATCTGGACCTGTCCGCGTTCGTGCTGTTCTCATCGGTCGCGGGTGTGCTCGGCACGGCGGGACAGGCCGGCTACGCGGCGGCCAACGCGTTCCTCGACGGCCTCGCGGAAGCCCGCCGGGCCCGGGGCCTGCCCGCCGCCTCGTTGTGCTGGGGCTTCTGGGCGCAGCGCAGCGAGATGAGCGCCGATCTCGGCGACTCGGACGTCGCACGCCTCGGGCGGCAGGGCGTGCGGCCCATGTCGTCGCAGGAGGGACTCGCGCTCTTCGACGCGGCGGTCTCGGTGGACGAGCCGGTGCTGGTGCCCGTGCGGCTGCACCTCCCCGCGCCGGGCGCACCGGACACCGGCCGGATGGTCTCGCCGCTGCTGCGCGACCTGGCGGGGACGCACGCCGGGCCGGGCGGCCCGGCAGGCCGGGAGCGGGCCGGCATCGTGCTCGCGCAGCGGCTGAGGTCGCTGCCGCCGGCCGAGGCGGAGACGGCGCTGCTCGAGGCCGTGCGGACGCAGACCGCGCTCGTCCTCGGTCACGCCGGCACCGGGCGGATCGGTCCCGCCACGGCGTTCAGGGAGCTCGGGATCGACTCGCTCACGGCGCTGGAGCTGCGCAACGCACTGGCGGCGGCGACCGGCCTGAAACTGCCCGCCACGCTCGTCTTCGACCACCCGAACCCGGCCGCCGTCGCCCGGTTCCTGGCAGCGAGCGTCACCCCGGACCACGCCGCGGGCCCCGGGGGCCCGGCCGATCACCTGGTCCGGGAGATCGAAGGACTGGGCGCCCGGATCGAGGAGGAGTTCCGCGCGCTCGCGGAGGAGGACCGGACCACCATCTCCACTCTGCTCGGTGAGCTGCAGGGCCGAGTCCGCTCGATGGCGGGTGACGGATCAGCGGACGCCATCGTCGACCGGATCGGTGCGGCCTCGGCGGGGGAGCTCCTCGCGCTGCTGGACAAAGAGCTCGGCTAGGGGAAGACGATGACACACGACACCAACACAGAGGTTCTCGACTACCTCAAGCGGACCTCGATCGAGCTGATCGAGACACGTGAACGCCTCAAGGAGCTGACGGACGCCGCCGCCGAGCCCATCGCGATCGTGGGCGCAGCCTGCCGCTATCCGGGAGGGGTGACCTCCCCGGAGGAACTGTGGGAGCTGGTGCGCACGGGTGCCGACGTCGTGTCGGACTTCCCCGACGACCGCAACTGGGACCTGGAGAGCCTGTACGACCCGGACCCGGACCGGCCCGGCACCTGCTCCACGCGCTCCGGGGGGTTCCTGTACGACGCGGGCGACTTCGACGCCGACTTCTTCGGGATCAACCCGCGCGAGGCGCTCGCCGCCGACCCGCAGCAGCGGCTGCTGCTGGAGACCTCGTGGGAGTCCCTGGAACGGGCCGGTATCGACCCGCAGACCCTGCGCGGCAGCAGCACCGGCGTGTTCGCCGGCCTGGCGTACTTCGGATACGGCAACCACTTCACCACCCCCGAGGTCATCTCCGGGTACGCGCAGACCGGTTCCCTGCTGAGCGTCGCCTCCGGACGCGTGGCGTACGTGCTGGGTCTTCAGGGCCCGGCGGTGTCGACCGACACCGCGTGCTCGTCGTCGCTGGTGGCCGTGCACCAGGCGGTGCAGTCGCTGCGCCAGGGCGAGTGCGGCCTCGCGCTGGCCGGCGGTGTCACCGTCATGGCGATGCCGCAGGTGTTCCGGGAGATGTCGCGGCAGCGGGGTCTGTCGGCGGACGGCCGGTGCAAGGCGTTCGCGGACGCGGCGGACGGCACCGGCTTCTCCGAGGGCGCGGGCGTGCTGGTCCTGGAGCGGCTGTCGGACGCGCGGCGCAACGGGCGCCGGATCTGGGCGGTGATCCGCGGTTCGGCGATCAACCAGGACGGGGCGTCCAACGGCCTGACCGCACCCAGCGGACCGGCACAGCAGCGCGTGATCCGGGCCGCGCTGGCCAACGCCCGCCTACAGCCGGGCGAGGTGGACGCGGTGGAGGCGCACGGGACCGGTACGACGCTGGGCGATCCCATCGAGGCGCAGGCGCTGCTGGCCGCCTACGGGCAGGACCGGGACCCGGCCGGCCCGTTGTGGCTCGGGTCGCTGAAGTCGAACATCGGTCACACGCAGGCGGCCGCGGGTGTCGGCGGCGTCATCAAGATGGTCATGGCGATGCGTCACGGGGTGCTGCCCCGGACCCTGCACGTGGACCGGCCGTCGACGCACGTGGACTGGTCGGCGGGGGCCGTGGAACTGCTGACCGAGGCCAGGGGGTGGAGCACGCCCGACGGCCGGCCCCGCAGGGCGGGCGTCTCCAGCTTCGGCGCCAGCGGCACCAACGCGCACCTGATCCTCGAACAGGCACCCGCGCAGGAGACGGCCCACGGCGTCACCGGTGAGCCGCCCGGCAGTGCGGGCGGGCCGGTCCCGTGGGTGCTGTCGGCCCGGTCGGAGCAGGCACTGCGGGCGCAGGCGCGGAAGCTGCACGATCTCGCCGCCGACGCGGACCTGGACCTCGCCGACACCGGCTGGTCGCTGGTGTCGAGCCGGACGCGGTTCGAGCACCGGGCGGTGGTGCTCGGCCACGACCGGGACACGTTGCTGCGCGCTCTGGCCGCGCTGAGCGAGGGCACCGAGTCCGCCGCGGTGGTACGCGGTGCCGCCGGGGAACTCGGCGGGACCGTCCTCATGTTCCCCGGCCAGGGCTCGCCGTGGGCGGGTGCGGCGCGGGAGCTGTACGACACCTTCCCCGACTTCGCGCGCAGCCTCGACGAGATCTGCGCACGCTTCGACGCGCACCTCCCCTTCGCGCTGAAGCCGCTGCTCCTCGCCGCCGAGCCCGCCGAAGCCGGCCGCACCGACATCGCGCAGCCGGCGCTGTTCACCCTGCAGGTCAGCCTGTACCGGGTGCTGGCGCGGTACCTCCCGCGGCCCGACCACCTGATCGGCCACTCCGTGGGTGAGATCGCCGCCGCCCACGTCTCGGGGGTCCTCGACCTGGACACCGCGGCCCGGCTGGTGGCCGCACGCGGACGGGCCATGCAGACGGTCACCGAGCCCGGCGCCATGCTGGCCGTACGCGCCACGGAGGCCGCGGTGCGCACGCTGCTCGGCGAGTACGACCGCGTCGGCATCGCCGCCGTCAACGGCCCGGAGTCGGTCGTGGTCTCGGGTCTGCGCGCCCAGGTCCACGCCGTCCGCGACCGGCTCGCCGCCGACGGCACGCCGGTGAAGCCGCTCGCGGTGGACCACGCCTTCCACTCCCCGCTGATGGACCCGGTCCTGGCGGAGTTCGCACAAGCGCTCGGCGAGTTCACCGCGGGCGAGATGGCCGTCCCGATCGTCTCCACCGTGCTGGGCCGCGAGGTCACGCCGCAGGAGCTGGCGTCCGCCGGGTACTGGGTGGACCACGTCCGCGAACCCGTCCGCTTCCACGACGCGGTGGAGTGCGCCCGTGCGGCCGGCGGGCAGGTCTTCCTCGAGGTCGGGCCGGGAGCCGCGCTCGCGAGCATCACCAAGGAGGCCTTCGCCGGCGAGGGCGTCGACGACGCGGTGGTCCTGTCGGCGTCGCGGCGAGGCAGCAGCGGGCCGCGGGCGCTGATCGGCGCGCTGGCGGACGTGCACGTCCGGGGCGGATCCGTGGACTTCGGCGCCCTGTTCGGCACGCGCCGGCGGGTGGACCTTCCGACGTACGCGTTCCAGCGGCAGCGGTACTGGCTGGACTTCCTGTCCGGCACGGTGGCGGCGGACGTCTCCTCCGCCGGGCTGTCGGCGCCCGGGCACCCGCTCCTCGGTGCCGTGGTCGACCACCCCGGCACCGGCGAGGTGGTGTTCACCGGCCTGTGGTCCGTGCGGACCCACGGCTGGCTGGCCGACCACGCCGTGTTCGGTGCGGTCGTCGTGCCGGCGACGGCCCACCTGGACCTGGCGCTGTCGGTGGGCGGCCACGTCGGGTGCCCCGCGGTCGAGGAACTCACCCTGGAAGTCCCCCTGGTCCTGCCCGACTCGGGCGACGTGCGGGTACGGGTCGTCGCCGGCGCGGCGGACGAGACGGGACGCCGCTCCCTGGACGTGTACTCGGGCCCCGGCGACGACAGCCCGGAGGCGGGCGGCTGGACCCGCCACGCCAGGGGGAGCCTGGCACCGGGCACACCGCACACGGCCGCCTCGGCGGCCGGTCCGCGCCCGCCCGTCGTCGCGCCCCCGGCCGGGGCCCGGCGGCTCGACTTCGACGGTCTCTACGCCTCCTTCGCGAACGCGGGTTTCGACTACGGCCCGGCCTTCCGCGGGCTGCGGGAGGTCTGGCGGCACGGGGACGACGTCTACGCCCTCGCCACCCTGCCGGAGACCGCCGGGAGCCCGGCCGGCGGCGGGTTCGCACTGCATCCGGCACTGATGGACACCGTCCTGCACGCGGTGGTGGCCGGCGGAGTCATCGAGGTCACGGGTGAGCGGGGCTGGATGCCCTTCTCGTGGTCCGGCGTGGACCTGGCCGGGCGGTGCGGCCCGACGGTGCGGGTGCGCCTCTCCCCGGCCGGTGAGGGCGCCGTGTCGGTGGCGGTCGGCGACGAGCACGGACGCACGATCGCCCATGTCGAGACGCTGACGTTCCGGCCGGCGAGCGCGGAGCAGATGCGCCCGGCAGGCGGCGCCCCCGAGCAGTCGCTGTACGAGACCGGGTGGCGCCCGGCCGAGCGGAGCCGGCGGGCACCCCACCCGGGGCGGTGGTGCGCCCTCGGCACCGAGAGCGGCCTGGCCTCCCGGCTCGTCGAGGCGGGCGGCGGGAGCGTCCTGTGCTCCACGTCCCTGGAGGACGTCCTGTCGGGGGAGGCACCCCGGCACCTCGTCCTGTGCCCCGACGACTTCGTCGCCGACGGCACCGATCCGCTCACCGCGGCCGTCGACACGGACAAGCGCGTCCTGGACTGGGTCCAGCGGTTCCTCGCCGAGGAACGCCTTGCCCGGTCCACGCTGGTGGTGCTCACCCGCCTGGCCGTCGACACCGGTGCGGGCGAGCGCGTCGAGAGCCTCCCCGGCGCGTCCGTGTGGGGCCTGATCCGGTCCGCCCAGACCGAGCACCCCGGCCGGTTCCGGCTCGTGGACACCGACGACGAGGACACGTCCTGGGCGTGCTTCCCGGACGTGCTCGCCGCCGGCGAGGACCAACTGGCGCTGCGCGACGGCGCCTGCCTCGTCCCCCGGCTGACAGCGGCCACCCCCGCCGGCCACCGGATCGAGCCGCCGCCGGCCGGCGCCCACCGCCTGGGCCTGCCGAGCAAGGGCACGCTGGAGAACCTGACCTGGGTGGCGTGCCCCGAGGTGGAGGCGCCCCTGGCCAGCGGTCAGGTCCGTATCGCCGTGCAGGCCGCGGGACTCAACTTCCGGGACGTCACCATCGCGCTGGGGCTGATCGACCGGACGGCCATCGACGCCGGGCTCGGCAGCGAGGGCGCCGGAGTCGTGCTGGACGTCGCGGACGACGTGCCGGACCTGGCGCCGGGCGACCGGGTGACGGGCATCTTCAGCGGCGCCTTCGGCCGCACGGCCGTCGCCGACCACCGCATGCTCGCCCCCGTCCCCGACGGCTGGAGCCTCGCCGAGGCGGCGTCCGTCCCGTGCGCCTTCCTCACCGCCTACCACGCGCTCTTCCGGGTGGCGAAGCTCCGGAAGGGGCAGCGCGTCCTCATCCACGCCGCGGCAGGCGGCGTCGGGATGGCCGCCGTCCGCCTGGCCAGGCACGTCGGCGCCGAGATCTACGCGACCGCGAGTCCCGCCAAGTGGCCCGTGCTGCGCGCCCTGGGAGTGGACGAGACGCACCTGGCCTCGTCACGGGATCTGGCGTTCGCCGAGAAGTTCCTCGACGCGTCGCACGGCCGCGGTGTGGACGTCGTGCTGAACTCCCTCGCGCACGCCTTCGTCGACGCCTCGCTCACCCTGCTGCCCCGGGGCGGGCACTTCGTCGAGATGGGCAAGACGGACATCCGCGACGCCCGCCGGATCGCGGCCGATCACCCCGGAGTCGACTACGAGGCCTTCGACCTCTACGAGGCGGGCCCGGACGCGATCCAGGAGATGTTCCGGGCCGTCATGGACCTGTTCGCCGACGGGCGGGTGCAGCTGAACCCGGTCTCCCTGAGCGACATCCGCGACGCGCGCCGCACCTTCCGCGAGATGAGCCGGGGCCGCCACGTCGGCAAGCTGGTCCTCGAGGTGGGCGGCGGCTTCGGCGGGGGCACCGTGCTGGTCACCGGCGGGACCGGGGGAGTGGGTTCGCTCGTGGCCCGGCACCTCGTCACCGGGCACGGGGTGCGGAGCCTGCTGCTGGCGAGCCGCCGCGGACCGGCCGCCGAGGGGGTTCCCGAGCTGGTCGCCGAGCTGGAGGGGGCAGGAGCGGCGGTACGGGTGGTCGCGTGCGATGTCGCGGACCGGGCCGCCGTGGCGGACCTGCTCGCGGACCTGCCCGGCCGGTACCCGCTGACCGCGGTCGTGCACGCCGCGGGCGTGCTCGCGGACGGCACCGTCGAGTCGCTGACCGCCCGCAGCGTCGAGGACGTGCTGCGCGCCAAGGCCGGCGGTGCGGTCAACCTGCACGAACTGACCCGGGACCGCCCCCTGTCGGCGTTCCTCCAGTTCTCCGCCCTCGCGGGCACGCTCGGCAACGCGGGACAGGCCAACTACGCCGCGGCCAACGCCTTCCTGGACGGTCTGGCGGCGCAGCGCCGGGCGGTCGGCCTGGCCGGCACCTCGCTGTGCTGGGGCTGGTGGGAGCAGAGCAGCGGCATGACCGGGGAACTGGACCGGGCCGACCTGTCCCGGCTGCGGCGGACGGGCGTCGCCGCGATGCCGACACCCGAGGCACTGGCCCTCTTCGACGCGGCGTGCGCGAACGGCAAGCCCGTCCTCGTCCCGGCCCGCCTGGACATCGCCGCGCTGCGGCGCGCAACCGGGACCGAGCCGCCGCTGCTCCTGCGCGACCTCGCCGAGGGCGCTCGTCCACACCGGAACGGGGCGGGCACCGTCGGGGACGCCGGCCCGGCCGGGCTGTCCGCCCGGCTGGCCGCCCTGCCGGCGGAGGAGGCGCGGACCGTCGTCGTGGACTGGGTCCGCGAGCAGGCCGCCCTCGTGCTCGGACACCCGTCCGACACGGCCGTCGACGTCGACCAGGCGTTCACCCACCTCGGATTCGACTCGCTGACCGCGGTCGAACTCTGCAACCGCTTCGCCGCCCCGACCGGGCTGCGCCTGCCGTCCACCCTCGTCTTCAGCTACCCGACACCCCGCGAGCTGGCCGAGCACCTGCTCGGCCTGCTGCGCGCGGCACCGGACACGGACACGGCCGACGACGCCGGGGACGCCGAGGACGAGCGCGTCCGGGAGGCGCTGCGCAACGTCCCGATCGGCAGGCTGCGCGAGGCGGGCCTGCTGGAGCTGGTGCTGGCCTGCGCCGACCCGGCCCCGCCCGGCGGCGACGGTCAGCCGGCGGACGAGGACACCGGCGCGGACCCGCTGTCGGACATGGACCTGGAAGCACTGGTCGACCTGGCCCTGGAGGAGAAGAGGTGAGCGACATGACCAGCTCGGCCGATCGCACGGCGGACGGCGCGGACCGGGTCCAGCGGGCGCTGCGCACGCTGCTGGAGGAGCGCGACCGCCTCCGGCAGGAGAACGACGCCCTGAAGGCCGGCCGAGGCGAGCCGATCGCCGTGGTGGCCATGGCGTGCCGCTACCCGGGAGGCGTGTCCTCGCCCGAGGACCTGTGGGAGGTGCTGCGCGACGGCCGCGACGTCATCGGCGCCTTCCCCGAGGACCGCGGCTGGCGGGACGTGTACGACCCGGATCCGGACACCTCCGGCACCTCCTACACCCGCCAGGGAGGGTTCCTGGCCGACGTGGCCGGGTTCGACGCGGACTTCTTCGGCATCAGCCCGCGGGAGGCGCTGGCGGTCGATCCCCACCATCGCCTGCTGCTGGAGACGTCGTGGGAGGCCTTCGAGCGGGCCGGCATCGTTCCCGCCGACGTGCGCGGGACGGACGTCGGCGTCTTCTCCGGGGTGAGCTCGTCCGAGTACGGATGGCGCTTCCTGGAGGGCGGCCACAAGGAGCTGGAGGGCTACCTGCTCTACGGCAGCGCGCTGAGCGTCGCGTCCGGCAGGGTGGCGTACGAACTGGGGCTGACCGGCCCCGCGGTGTCGGTGGACACGGCGTGCTCCTCGTCGCTGGTGGCCCTGCACATGGCGGTGCGGTCGCTGCGTTCGGGGGAGTGCTCGCTGGCGCTGGCGGGTGGCGCGCTGGTGATGCCGACGCCCGCGATGTTCGTGGAGTTCTCCCGCCAGCGCGCTCTGTCGGCCGACGGCCGGTGCAAGGCCTTCGCCGACGGGGCCGACGGGACCGGCTGGGCCGAGGGGGTGGGGGTGCTGCTGCTCGAGCGGCTGTCCGACGCCCGCCGGGCGGGCCACCCGGTCCTGGCCGTCGTCCGCGGCAGCGCGGTGAACCAGGACGGGGCCAGCAACGGCCTGACCGCCCCCAACGGCCGCGCCCAGGAGAAGGTGATCCGCAAGGCCCTGGAGAACGCGGGGGTCGCCCCCGCGGAGGTCGACCTGGTCGAGGGCCACGGCACCGGAACCGCGCTGGGCGACCCCATCGAGGCGGGCGCCCTGCTGGCCACCTACGGGCAGGGCCGGGCCGCGGGAAGGCCGCTCTGGCTGGGGTCGCTGAAGTCGAACATGGGGCACGCCCAGGCCGCCGCCGGGGTCGGCGGTGTCATCAAGGCCGTGCTGGCCATGCGCCACGGCCACCTGCCCAAGACCCTGCACGTGGGCGAGCCGTCGCGCCACGTGGACTGGTCGTCCGGCGCGGTCGAGGTCCTGGCGGAGGGCCGTGAGTGGCCCCGGGCGGACGGCCCGCGGCGGGCCGGGGTGTCGTCGTTCGGGGTCAGCGGCACCAACGCGCACGTGATCCTGGAAGAGGCACCGCCGCAGGAACAGGCACCCGCGCCGGGCCCGGACGCGGGCGTCACCGGCGGCCTGGTTCCCTGGGTGGTGTCGGGCAGGAGCGCGAAGGCCCTCCGGCAGCAGGCGGGCAGACTGCGCGAGCGCGCCGCAGCCGACGCGGACCTGGACCTCGCCGATGCCGGCTGGTCGCTGGTGTCGGGCCGGTCGCAGTTCGAGCACCGCGCGGTGGTGCTGGGCCGTGACCGTGACGAACTGCTCGCGGGCCTGGCGGCGTTGAGCACCGGCGCGGAGTCCCCCGCGGTGGTGCGCGGCGCCGCCGGGAACCTCGGCGGCGTCGCCTTCATGTTCCCGGGGCAGGGCTCGCAGTGGGTCGGCATGGGCCGGGAACTGTACGACGCCTTCCCCGTCTTCGCGCAGAGCCTCGACGCGTGCGCGGCCGCGCTGGCCGAGTGGACGGACTGGTCGCTGCTCGACGTGATCCTGGGCGCGGCGGGGGCGCCGTCCGTGGACCGGGTGGACGTGGTGCAGCCGGCGCTGTTCGCGGTGATGGTGTCCACGGCCGCCCTGTGGCGCTCCTGGGGCGTGGAACCGGCCGCGGTGGTGGGCCACAGCCAGGGCGAGATAGCCGCCGCCTACGTGTGCGGCGCGCTCTCCCTGCGGGACGCCACCAAGATCGTGGCGCTGCGCAGCAAGGCCCTGGTGGATCTGATCGGTCACGGCGGCATGGCGTCGGTCGCGGAGTCCGAGGAGGTGGTGACCCGGCGGCTGGCGCCGTGGAGCGGCAGGGTGAGCGTCGCCGTGGTCAACGGCCCCCGCTCCGTGGTGGTCTCCGGCGAACCGGACGCACTCGACGAGTTCGTCGAGAAGATGAGGGCCGACGGCGTCCAGGCCCGGCGCATATCCGTCGACTACGCCTCCCATTCCCACCAGGTGAGCCGGGTCCGCGAGAAGGTGACCGGCGCGCTCCTCGACGTGAGTCCGGCATCGTCGGACCTGCCCTTCTACTCGACCCTGCACGGCGAGGTCATCGACACCGCGGAACTGAACGGCGCGTACTGGTACGACAACCTGCGCCGGAAGGTCCGCTTCGCCTCGTCGATCCGGCGGCTGGCCGAGGACGGCTTCCGGGTGTTCATCGAGATGAGCCCGCACCCCGTGCTGACCGTCCCGGTGGAGGAGATGGTCGAGGACGTGGACGGCGCGCTGGTCCTGTCGTCGTCGCGGCGGGACCGGGGCGAGGTGGAGGCCGTGCTCGGCTCGCTGGCCGGGCTCCACGTCCGGGGCGCAACCGTGGACTTCGGCGCCCTGTTCGGCACGCGCCGCCGGGTGGATCTGCCCACGTACGCGTTCCAGCGGCGCCGGTACTGGCTCGAGCCCTCGCACACGCCGGCGGTGGCGGAGGCGGCCCCCGCGGAGCCGGACGCGGGCGAGGACCACCTCGTCCCCCTCTCCGAACAGCTCTCCGCCCTGAGCTGCGACGAAGCGGCGACGCTCGCCCTCGACCACGTCCTCGAGAAGGTCGCCGTCGTCCTCGGACACCCCTCCGTCGGATCCGTCGACCCCGACCAGCAGTTCAAGGAACTCGGGTTCGACTCGCTGCTCTCGGTGGAGCTCAGCAAGCGCCTGTCCGCGTCGACCGGGCTCGCGCTGAGGGCGAATCTGGTGCTCCGGCATCCGTCACCACGGCGGATCGCCCAGCACATCACCTCCCTGACGGCCCGGTGAGGCCCGCGGTGAACCCGCCGTGCCGCGAGCGCCGTTCAGCGCCGTAGAACCGTCCCGCCGGCGGGACACCACAGTCGGGCGACTGCTCGTCCCGCCGGGCACCCGGTCGTCTTGAGCGGCCGGCCCGCGCCCCCGAGGGTGGGGGTGATCTGCGAAATCCCCCCGATACCCGGGCCTGTCTGCTGAGGGGTTGATCTGTGTGCGTACGTTCGGTACGTCGTCTGCGCATCAAGGAATGTGGCGAGCGCAGCACATGGCTCCCGACACGCCGAACCATGCGCTGACCATGTGGGACGTGGACGGCGATCTGGACGCGGCGATCATGGAATCCGCGTTCCTGCACGTGATGGAGGAGGCGGAGGTCCTGCGCGTCACCTTCGCCGACGACGGCGGCGGGCTGCGACTGGTACCCCGGGAACTGGGGGACTGGCGGCCCTTCCTCCTCGACCTCAGCGCCGAGGACGATCCCGAGCAGGCGGCGCGCGAGGCACTGGCCGACATGGTGCGCGAGCCCTTCGACCTGGGGCGGGACCTGCTGTTCCGGCTGGGCGTGGTCAGACTCGCCGCGACCCGCTCCCTGCTGGTGATCGCCTACCACCACCTGGTCTCGGACGGCTTCGGCGCCGGCGGCCTGCTGTCGAAACGCCTCGCCGAGGTGTACACGGCGCTGGCACGGCGCGAGGAGGTCCCCGAGCTGCCGCAGCCGTGGGATGCGGAGTCTTTCGCGTCCGAAGCGGTGGACTACCTCGCCTCCCCGAAGTTCACCGAGGACACCGACTTCTGGCGTGCGTACCTGACGGACGCGCCCGCACCCGCGCAGGTTCCGCGCGTCGCCCTGTCCGACGCGGAGCGCTCCGCGCTCTGCGAGCCGATGAGCGGCGCCGACCGCTGGTCGGAGGTGGCCGAGGCCATCGGCATGGCGAGCCGGACGCTGACCGTTCCGCGCGCCGAGGCGGACGCGTGGACCGCGACCGCGCAGTCCATGGGCCTGTGGAGGTCGCAGCTGCTGACCGCGGCCACGGCGGTGTTCCTGCGGCACCGCTGCGACCGCCCCGAGTTCCTCCTCTCGCTGGCCGTCGGCAACCGCATCGGGGTGGCCGCCAGGACGCCCGGCCTGGCGGTGAACGTGGTGCCGGTACGCGTGCGTGTCCCGCTCGGCGCGACCTTCACCGAGATCGCCGACGCGATCGTCGACGAGACCTACGACGTCTTCGACCACACCGCCTGCCACTACTCGGACATCCAGCGCGCGAGCGGCACCGTCCTGAACGGGCGCGGCAGTTACGGCGCCGTCGTCAACGTCGTCGAGTTCGCCGAGCAGCTGCGCTTCGCCGACAGCCCGGCGCGCTACTCCGGTGCGACGACCGGCACCTTCGACGAACTGGCGATCGGCGTCTACACCGACGGCAGCGCCGCCGGCGACCTGTTCGTCCGGCTCGACGCCCCCGCGACCCTGTACTCCCGCGCCGAGCTGCGCTTCATCGGCGAGGAGCTGATCGCGTACATCCGCGCCGTGACGGCCGCCGGCGAGCAGCCGGTCGGCGCCCTCGACGTGGTGAAGGGCGCCGAGCGGGACCGGGTGCTGACGGCGCCGAACGCCACGCACCCGCCGCTGCCCGGGCTGACGGTTCCCGAGCTGTTCGCCCGCCAGGCGGAGCGGGATCCCGGCGCCGTCGCCGTGATCTCCGGCGGCACGCAGGTCTCCTACCGCGAGCTGGACGAACGGTCCGGACGGCTGGCCGCCGCGCTGCGTCGCCGCGACGTCGGGCCCGAGACGGTCGTCGCGGTGGCGCTGCCCCGGTCGGTGGACCTGGCCGTCGCCCTGCTGGCCGTGGCGAAGGCCGGCGCCGCCGCCCTGCCCCTCGACCCGGCCGCCCCGGCGGGCACAGTCCCGGCGGACGCCGCCCCGGCCGGTGTCCTGCTCACCGACGGCTGCACGGCCGCCACGCTCCCGGCAGGCCCGGGCGTGCCGGTGCTGCTGCTGGACGACCTGCGAGCGGACCCCGACGACGGCACCCCGGCGCCCGGGGCCGCCGTCCCGCCGCACCCGGACAACCTGGTGGCGATCCTGCACGGCACCGGGCGGGACGGTGCCGCCGGGCCGGTCGCCGTGACGCACCGGAACCTGGAGCGGTTCGTCCTGGACAGCCGGTGCCGGGACGCCGGCCGAGGCACCGTGCTGTGGCACGCGCCGCTCACCTGCGACGCGCTCGCCCTGGAGGTGTGGACGCCCCTGCTCAACGGCGGCCGGGTGGTCGTGGCACCCGAAGGGGCCCTGGACACCGACGCGCCCGCCGGCCTGCGGGCGGCCCACGGCATCACCACGCTGTGGCTCCCCGCGGCCCGGTTCGCCGCCCTCGCGGCCACGCACCCGGAGCGTCTCGCCGGACTGCGCGAGGTGTGGACCGGCAACGGCCGGGTGTCCCCGGCCGCGCTGCGCCGGGTCCGCGAGGCATGCCCCGGGCTGACGGTCGTCACCGCACACGGCCCGGCGGAGACGACCGGTCTCGCCGCCCGCCACCGCCTCCCGGCCGGTGAACCCGTCGGTCGTGCGGACACCGCGGGCCGCCCCGCGGACCACACCGCGCTGTACGTCCTGGGTCCCGGTCTCGCCCCGGTCCCCGCCGGCGTGGCCGGCGAACTCCACGTGGCCGGCCCGGGCGTGGCCCGCGGCTATCCCGGGCGGGCGGCGGCGACCGCGGAACGCTTCGTGCCCTGCCCGTTCGGCCCGGCCGGCACCGTCATGTACCGGACCGGGGACCGCGTGCGGTGGACCGCCGACGGCCGGCTCGCCCACGTCGGCCGCGCCGGCACGGCGGCAGACGTACGGGGTGTCCGCGTCGACCCGGCCGAGGTCGAGGAGGCCCTGTCCGAGCACCCCGCACTGGCGCAGGCCTTGGTGGCACTGGAGGAGGACGGCTCCGGGCGGCAGCGCCCGGTGGCCTGGGCCCTTCCGGTGGCGGGCACGGCCGTGTCCGCCGAGGAGCTGCGCCGCTTCGCCGCGGACCGGCTGCCGGAGTCCGCGGTGCCGGCGGCGTTCACCGTCCTGGACCACCTGCCGCTCACCGCGGACGGCCGGATCGACCGGGCGGCGCTGCCGCGGCCCGCGTTCGACGACGACAGGTACCGGGCACCGCGCAACGACACCGAGCGCGTCCTCGCCGAGGCCTTCGCCGAGGTGCTGGAAGTGGACCGGGTCGGTATCGACGACGACTTCTTCGACCTCGGCGGCAACTCGCTGCGGGCGATCAGGCTGGTCGGCCTGATCCGGGCGGAGCTGCACCAGGAGGTGTCCATCCGCAGGCTGTTCGCGGCCCGCACGGTCGTCGGGCTGTCGGACATGTGGAAGGATCTCGGCCGCTCCAGCCGGCCGGCCCTGAGCAGGCGGACCAAGGAGGGAGCGGTCCTCTGAGCACGGGGCGCGTCGCCGCTCACCCGGGGCGACGGCGACGGGCACGAGGAGGTCCCGCGCGGCAGTGCACGCCGGTCCGCGCGGGGGCTCTGCCGGATCGCCCCCGGCGGTGCGGACGGGCGCCCGGTCAGGGCGAGGCTGTCCCGGTGCGGAGCCCTTCGGTGACGGTCTCGACGATGCCCCGGAGGTGGTCGAAGAGGTAGAAGTGACCGCCCGGGAACACCTTCACCGTGACGTCCCCGCGGCTGTGGGCCCGCCAGGTCCCGGCCTCCTCCACCGTCACCATCGGGTCGCTGTCCCCGATCAGCACGGTCATCGGGGCGGTGAGCGGCTCGCCCTCGCGCCACTCGTACCTGCCGAGCGCCCGGTAGTCGGCCCGCAGCGCCGGCAGCGCCATCGCCATGATGTCCGGGTCGTCCAGCATCGACTGGTCGGTGCCACCCAGCCTGCGCACCTCCGCGAGCACGTCTTCGTCGTCGTAGAGCGCGAAGTGGGCGGTGCTGCGTGCGTCCGGCGCGCCCCGCCCGGACAGGAACAGCCGCTGCGGGCCCGGCAGCGGGCCCCGGGCGAGCAGCCGGGCCGTCTCGAACGCGACGAGCGAGCCCATGCTGTGGCCGAACAGGGCGTAGGGCCGCCCCGGATCCGAGTCCAGCAACCGCGCCAGTTCCCCGGCCGCCGCGTCGGCGAGCAGGGTCAGATCCGTGAAGGGCGCTTCCTGGTACCGGTCCTGACGGCCCGGGTACTGCAAGCACACCACGTCGAGGTCCGCGGGCAGCGCCCGGGCCAGGCCCCGGTACACCGTCGCGGAACCCCCCGCGTGCGGGAAACACACGAGCCGCGGCCCGTTCCCCGGGGTGGTGAAGCGCCGGAACCACCTGCTGTTCACCGTTGGTGCATCCCTTCGTCTGTACGGTCCGGCGCGCGAAACGGCCCGCCGGCGCCCTGCGGGGGATGTGGGGCGCCGACGGGCGGTCCGTCGCCCCACGAGGACTCACGCCCGTCACTGGAGCTCACGCCGAGCGTCCCGCCCCCTCCTCGACGGGGGGTCGCGGGGTGGTGGAGAGGGCCGCTCCTGCCCCCTGCCGGGCGGCCGCACGAGTGGCTCTCGACCCGTGCCGCATAGCCTCCGGCGAGGTGCACGACCCGCACCGCGACGCGCGTCCGCCGACGTGTCTGCCTGCGCGCGCGGACCAGCCCCGACAGGAGCCGACACAAGAATGTCCGTGGTAGCAACTCCCCCCGGCGCGCCAGGAACACGTGACAAGCAAGTCCGCCGCCTGGACCGGGTGGTCATCAGGTTCGCGGGTGATT
Source organism: Streptomyces sp. NPDC003456 (assembly GCF_042878735.1). Lineage (NCBI taxonomy): Bacteria > Bacillati > Actinomycetota > Actinomycetes > Kitasatosporales > Streptomycetaceae > Streptomyces > Streptomyces sp. NPDC003456. The sequence goes on along the minus strand of NZ_JBIAOK010000001.1, from coordinate 160 downwards.
CGGGTGACGGTATGCAGCTTACCGGTGACCGTTTCACCTCGGAGACGGCGTCGTTCGGCAACGATCTGTCGACGCTGCCGAATTTCCCGGCGGAGATCCGGGCGCCTGCCGGGACGTTGCCGGGTGTGTCGTCGTTCCAGTTGCATTTCGCCGACCATGA